>NZ_STFG01000003.1 GCF_004833285.1 Lampropedia puyangensis | reverse complement strand
ATAGCGGACAGGCTTTGTCCAATGCCTTGAGAAAGGCTTTGGCATTGGCTGCTGTCTTGCTGTTTTTGATCTGCACAAACACCCACCGCGTAGCGCGGTCAATGGCCACAAATAGGTAGCTTCTGCTGGCCTCATCCTGCATTTGAGGTAAGTATTTGATGTCCACATGCACATAGCCAGGCTCATAGGCTTTGAACTTCTTGGCCTTGGGCTGCATGGTGCGCAGGTTGCCAACGCCGTGGCGCTGCAGGCATCGACCCAAGCCAGAGCGCGAGACATCTGGGCACACGAACTCACGCATGACAGCCAGCAGATCGTCCAACGATAGCAACAAGCTCTTGCGCAGGTGCACCGCAATGGCCTCTTGCGCGGTATTCATCGTGGTCTGCAGCCGGTGGGCTGTATGACTGCGATCTTCAAACGTATCGCGTCCTCGCCATTTGCGCACGGTCATCTCGGTCACGTTATGCCGTTTGGCGAGTATGGCGACACTGTCCGTGCTGCTTGCAAATTCGGCTCGCACTGCTGGTGTGGTGCGCGCATTTTTGTGCAAAGATATCTTCATGCAGCGCCCTCCCGGTGAGCGCTTTCTCGTGCCTTCAGCAGTTCCTTGAGATCTCGCAGGACCTCTCTGGCTCTGGACAGCGGGCGTCGATTGATTTCTATATTATCGTTCGGGATGCGACAGCTAGACAAACAAAAAGCGCCATAAATGGCGCTTAGATTTTAGGATGCTTTTATCCGTAATGCGTTATTTACTGAGGGCCTCGAACGCCCGAGCAGTGATGTCGCTTACAGAGCCTACGCCACTGATTTTGCGGTACTGCGGTGCAGTGGCTGGCTCTTTTTGAGCCCACTCAGAGTAGTAAGCCACCAATGGCCGTGTTTGGGCGTCGTAGACCTCTAAGCGCTTATTGACGGTTTCTTCTTTGTCGTCATCACGCTGAATCAGTGGTTCACCTGTAACATCGTCCACACCTGTGATTTTGGGTGGATTGAATTTGATGTGGTAAGTACGGCCACTACCTGGGTGCTGACGGCGGCCTGTGGCACGCTCGAGAATGTCACCAAAAGGTACATCAATTTCCAGCACGTAGTCGAGCTTAACGCCAGCTTCTTTCATGGCATCTGCTTGTGGAATCGTGCGAGGAAATCCGTCGAATAAAAAGCCTTTGGCGCAATCAGACTGTGCGATGCGCTCTTTGACCAGGCCAATAATGATCTCATCACTGACCAATTGGCCTGCATCCATCACGGCTTTGGCTTTTACGCCCAGTGGCGTGCCTGCCTTGACTGCGGCGCGCAGCATGTCGCCAGTGGAAATTTGTGGAATACCGAATTTTTCGCAGATAAAGGCCGCTTGTGTTCCTTTTCCTGCGCCCGGTGCGCCCAGCAAAATCAGTCTCATTGGAATGTCCTCGACTTTCTTCGTATTGAACCAAATTTGTTCATGGGTGTGCCAAGACATGCAAGTCGTGCATGCACGCGGCACTGAAATGAAGTGAAATAATCACCCGTAAAGGCTCTGGATGCTAAGGCGAAAAGGCTCCAAAAGAGCATCCAGAGGTTGTTATTCTTTTCGTGTGAAACACAGATAAGCATAGCACGCTCATAGTGCAAAAACAGGCGCTACGGTGTCATCCTTTGGTTGGCAGGGAAAACCTGTAGATCCAATGTGTTCACAGACAAAGATTAGATTTTCATGACTTGTTGACGGTAGTACTCCAACTCGTCAATAGATTCATGTACATCGGCCAACGCAGTGTGTTTTTGCGCTTTTTTGAAGCCAGTTGTGATTTCTGGCTTCCAGCGCCGTGTGAGCTCCTTGAGTGTGCTGACATCGATGTTGCGGTAGTGAAAGTATGCTTCTAGTTTGGGCATGTATTTCACTAGAAAACGGCGGTCTTGGCCAATCGTGTTGCCGCACATTGGGGATTTGCCTTTGGCAATGTACTTGCGCAGAAATTGCAGGATTTGTGCTTGGGCTTGTTCTTCGTCAATTGTTGATGCTCGCACTTTGTCGATCAGGCCGCTGCGTCCATGCGTGCCTTTGTTCCATGCGTCCATTTTGCCCAAGATGTCATCGCTTTGATGGATGGCAATCACGGGGCCTTCCACACGTGGCTGCAATTGTGGGCCTGTAATGACGACAGCGATTTCCAGTAGTCGATCCGAGTCGGGATGCAAACCAGTCATTTCGCAATCTAACCAAATCAAGTTGTCATCGGATTTGATTAAGGTGGTTTGCGAATTCGCGGAAGCGGAAGGAGCGGCTGCACCATCAAGTTGTTCGGATGCTGCTGTAGAGACGATTGCGGTGTTCATCCTCGAATTGTCGCGCATTCAGGGTAGTGCTTAAAGCATTTCTGTGCGATTCTTATCTGAAGAATGGATGCGCTGCGATACTTGCAACTTTGTAGAAGCTGTCTAATTACTGCTGTTGAGCGTTGCCTTAAACTGCGCGCTGGTGTAAAGCTGCGAATGTTGTGCCAGATATCCCTTGGATGCGGTGATTGTATTTTTACCCTTCACTCTTACTGAAGAAAAGTTTTTGATTTTTTACACATGACGAACCCCTCTTTTTCGCCAGCTCTCTGGTTTACGGTTTTGTTTGTGGCTGGCTTGCTGCTGCAATTGGTGGTCGAAATGTGGCTCGGTGTACGCCAAGTGAGGCATGTTGCACTTCACCGCGCTGTCGTACCTGCGATATTTGCGCAACGTATTGGTTTAAGCGCCCACCAGCGCGCCGCTGATTACACCGTAGATACGGTCCGCTTGGGTATGTTTGAAAACGTGGTGTCTGCCATGGTCTTGATCGGCTGGACACTATTGGGAGGGCTTGATGCATTGAATCAAGCCCTTTTGAGTTGGACTGGGCCGGGCTTTGTGCAGCAATTGTTGGTTCTGTTGGCTTTTGCGGTGATTGCAGGGGCGATCAGCTTGCCTTGGGGTTTGTACAAGACCTTTGTGATTGAAGAGCGTTATGGTTTTAACAAGATGACCTGGCGTCTGTGGTTGGCCGATGCAATGCGTTCTTTATTGGTTGGGACGTTGTTTGGTGTGCCATTGGCGGCAGCCGTGTTATGGCTGATGCAAATGGCGGGCGGCTTTTGGTGGCTGTGGGCATGGGCTTTGTGGGTTGCAGTCAATGTGCTGATGATGTGGTTGTTTCCGACAGTGATTGCGCCGTTGTTTAATCGTTTTAAACCATTAGAAGACGTTGCGCTCAAAGATCGGATTGAAGCGTTGATGGCGCGCAGTGGTTTTAAATCGCAGGGGCTGTTTGTGATGGACGGTAGTAAACGCAGTGCGCATGCCAATGCCTATTTCACAGGCTTGGGCAGTGCAAAAAGAGTTGTGTTCTTTGATACGTTACTCAACAAGCTCTCGGGGCCAGAAGTGGAGGCCGTGCTCGCGCATGAATTAGGGCACTTCAAGCACAAGCACATTACCAAGCGCTTATGGTCATTTTTTGCTTTGAGTTTTGCGGCGTTTGCTTTGTTGGGGTGGTTGCTGCACCAAGCGTGGTTTTATTGGGGGTTGGGCGTGATGCCTGCGATGTCTGATGGCGGTACCGTGTTGGATGCTGCGGTTAACAATAACAGTGCGTTGGCATTGATTTTGTTCAGCATGGTGGTGGGGGTGTTTGGGGGACTGGTTCAACCTTTGTGGTCTCAGTTGTCACGCCAGCACGAGTTTGAGGCTGATGCGTATGCAGTGGCGCAAACCAATAGCCACGACTTGGCTTCTGCATTGCTCAAACTCTACGAGGATAATGCCTCTACCTTAACGCCAGATCCACTGTATGCCCGTTTCCATTATTCACACCCTCCTGCCACAGAACGTTTGGCGCGGATGCAAGCACATGCCTGACAGTGCTCAGACCAACCACGGCGGAGCGTGAAGATGGCTGTTGCATTGCAAGAAGGATTGGTGGTGACAGGACATGGTCGCCATTACGTGGTTGAAACAGAGGATGGTCAGCGACGCATTTGCCATCCACGAGGCAAGAAGAGCCAAGCCGTTGTGGGCGACCGTGTGCATTGGCTCGCTCCTGCAACGGGGCAGGGCGATGAGGGCAGCATAGAAGCGATTTTGCCTCGCAGCAATTTGTTCTATCGCCAAGATGACATTCGCACTAAAGCATTTGCCGCCAACATCGATCAGGTATTGGTGTTGCTGGGTGCAGAACCCGTTTTCTCTGAATGGCAGTTGGCCAAGGCTCTGGTTGCGGCGCAGGCCGCTGGTATTCCTGCTTTGATTGGTTTGAATAAACAGGATTTGACGGAGCCTTTTGCATTGGCGTGGCAACGTTTGGCCGCTTATCGCCAAGTATGGCCTACCGCCCATCTTGAATCTGCAGGCTCTGCTGCGGCGTTACCAACTGGGCGAGCGCTGTATCCGGTGTTTCGTGTGCAGTTCGATGCCGAGCACGGTGGCGAGGACTGGCCAGCGCTTTTGCACCGATTACAGGGCAAAGCAACATTGGTCTTAGGCCCGTCTGGTGTGGGAAAGAGCACTTTGATCAACCGATTGGTGCCTGCTGCCGATGCGCAAACGGCAGAGATTTCACGGGCGCTCAACAGTGGGCGGCACACAACGACGACGACGACTTGGTATTGGGTGGATCGTGCCGAGCAGACAGCGGTGCTGGATTCGCCGGGTTTCCAGGAGTTTGGCTTGAACCATATTGAATGGCAGCAATTGCCGCAATGGATGCCAGACATTGGTCGTCACGCGACAGGATGCAAGTTCTATAACTGCACCCATATCCATGAGCCAGGCTGCATTGTGCGTGATGCGGTGGATAGGGAAGAGGTCGAAGCCACCAGGGTTGAAGAAGCCAATAAAGAGACTGCAGGCGGTATGGCCTTACCTCTTATCGCGCCTAGCCGCTATGCCTTGTACCAAGCACTATTTGCTGAGTTGCGCGATAAATCGTGAATACGTTCTGAAAGGGAGTGGTGGAAGGTTTGCTGCGGTGTTGTGAACGCACTTGTCGCATTCTGAACACTGTTTTAAAACACCAGATGTCACCACGTGTCATTTTTGGACGCAGAGGGTCTGACTTCGAGTTGAGGGATTACCGGTTGGCGCAACTGGTCTTCAATTTGGCCAAGGAAGGCCGCTGTGGTGTTGTCTGAATCATCCACACGGCTGTAGAGGTGCTCTTCGAGATCGTCAATTTTATTGAGCAGCACTTCTTGGCTTTCTTTATGCTGCTGAATTAAAAATTCGCGCAATTCGGTAAAACGTGACGCTTCAGCTTTATCAGCCAGCTCACGTTGGTGCTTGAGTTCTTTGGTATGGCGGTGGTAGTCGAGAATGACAGTGCCTTTGAGCCAGAGAATATAGGCCAAGAAAAAAACGCCCAGAATCGTCATTAACGACAACAAGATCAAACCCAATGGCGCTTGTGTTTCAGTGAAGCCAAAAGAGACGGTGGTGACTGCAGTCAACGCCTCCCAGTTCAAGAATGAAAGACCACCAATGGCCAGTACCAGCAAGATGATGAGCTGTAAGCGAATGTTCATAACCTCTGTCCTCTATGGATGGTTGAAATCATTTACTCTGCTGCGCCTGGCTGCAGGGCAAAGTCCCGTTAGGCTGAGATTATCATGTATCAACACGGTGTGATTGTTGGCGTGGATCTGCGCACTGGTGCTGGAGCTGCACGCCGTATTTCAAGGGATTCTCATGGGAAATAGCAATACGATGGTAGGCAACGTGTTGGCCAATGCGGCGCGTGGCGCAGGTTTCATGCGGATTTGGCGCAGACTGGTGGGCGGCCGTAGTGGCAGCGATGTTCAGTTAGCGGGGCTTCAGGCATTCGATAACAAACAGTGGGCGCTGGTGGACAAACTCCTGCAAGAAGCTGCCAGCCCGATCGACAGTGAAACGCGCATGCGGGCCAGAGTGCGTCAATTGCTGGATATGTATCTGCATGCCAATGGAGATGATCGCGTGCTGTTCATGCAACGATTGGCCAGTGGTTTCGGGGTGGACGGCGCTGCGCTTGAAGATGCGATAGTGGCCTACCAAGAGGCACAGGAGCCAAGCGATCAATTACTTGCACAGGCACGTATGGCTGATGCGCTGGAATCGCCACGTTTGCGAATTCTGAAGCAATTCAATTTGCTGCCTAACGGCATTGAGTCGTTGGTTTTTATGCGTGCTGAATTGCTTCAATCTGCGCAAAAAGAGTCGCTCGCACCATTAGAGCAAGATTTGTTGCGGTTGCTGACATTGTGGTTTGACGCAGGTTTTTTGGAGTTACAACGTTTGAGCTGGAATTCATCGGCTGCGTTGTTGGAAAAGCTGATTCGCTACGAAGCCGTGCATGAAATCAAATCTTGGGATGATTTGCGTAACCGTCTTGATTCTGATCGGCGTTGCTATGCTTTCTTTCATGGACGCATGCCGGATGAACCGTTGATTTTTGTGGAAGTGGCTTTGGTTAGCCAGCTTGCCAGCAATGTGCAAATGCTGCTCGATGAGGCGCAACCTACCCATGACACAGCACAAGCGACGACCGCGATTTTTTATTCCATCTCTAATGCGCAACCGGGTTTGCGTGGTGTGAGTATGGGGGAATTTTTGATCAAGCGGGTAGTGGCTCAACTGTCGCAGGAATTCCCCAATTTGAAGACCTTTGCCACGCTGTCTCCTGTGCCCGGTTTTGCCAAGTGGTTGCATACGAGGCTGGCCGATGATGATTACGTCGCGCAATTGCCTTTGCAATTGCGTTATATGACTGAAGGCGAGGGGGATGAGACGCGATTTGAACGCCTTCAGACGATTGTGCAAGCGCAAGATTGTGCGCATGACAGCGGCTTGGTTACAAAAGATGATTTGTTGGTACTCAAGCAATGGCTGCAAGGGGAGTGCGCCCATTACTTGCTGAATGAAAAACGTAGGCAGGAGCCGTTGGATCCAGTCGCACGATTCCATTTTGGCAATGGAGCAAGTCTGCAGCAAATCAACTGGATGGGAGATACGTCTCCCAAAGGCATGCGTGAGTCTTTGGGCTTGATGGTCAATTACCTCTACCAGTTGGATGCTATTGATGAGCAATACCACGCCTTTGCTAAGGAGGGGCGCTTGGCACGTTCGCCCGAGGTAAAGAAAATGCTGACAACGCGAGAAACCTTATTGGTTAAACCATGATTTACGTTGCCTAGTTGCCTACTGGTGGTAATGAAAATAGGGCCAGATATTTTTTATATAACTAAAAAATCTGATTTGTATTGAATAATAGATGGCCTTTGCTTTCGCATCACAATATTCCCATGACCGAGCCCGCTTTCCCTTCTAGCCCTCCTTCAAGCGCGACCTCCGGCGGCATGCAGATGTCTGCTATGGGGGAGTGTTTGCTTGTTGGGGCTGGGCCAGGTGATCCTGAGTTATTGACACTTAAAGCCGTCAAAGCTATTGCGCGTGCAACGGTGGTGTTGGTCGATGATTTGGTCAATGATGAAGTGCTGGTACATGCCTCGCCTACGGCACGCATCGTGCACGTTGGCAAGCGTGGTGGCTGCAAAAGCACGCCGCAAGCCTTCATCGAGAAGTTGATGGCGCAGGAAGCTCAAAACGGCGAAATCGTGGTGCGACTTAAAGGGGGGGACCCCTCTATTTTTGGCCGATTGGGTGAGGAACTGGCCTATTTGCGCTCTGCGGGAGTTCCCGTCACTATCGTGAATGGCATTTCATCGGGAGTGATGGCCGCAACGGCCTTGATGGCTCCGCTGACCCATCGGGACTATGCACATGGCGTTGTCCTGTTGACAGGCCATGCCGCCCCAGGTCAGCAAGAGTTGAATTGGGCGCAAATCGCGCAATTGGCCCATGCCCAGCGCTTGACGTTGGCAATCTACATGGGCGTAAAGGGAGTTGCAGGTATTCAGTCAGGTTTGCTCCAGAGCCTGCCTGGTGATACACCTGTGGCGTTGGTGCAGTCTGCCTCGTTGCCGCATGAACGGCGTGTCGTTACCACTTTGGCGCAGTTGGTTGATGTGGTGCGCGAGCAAGGTATTGCTAGCCCTGCCATTATTTTGGTTGGAGATGTCCTTAAAGCCAGTGCGGTGCTGCAACAATACGGGGATGGTTACCAATTTCCCCATATTGCCAGTACATACGACGTTGACAGCCGACGCGCCCACGGATAAGCCCTCATTTGCAGCATCATCAATAGAGGCGCAATCCTTTGATGCCATTGTGATTGGAGCCGGCGCGGCAGGCTTGTTTTGTGCCGCGCAGGCGGGCGCTTTGGGTTTGCGCGTTCTTGTGCTGGATCACGCAAAGAAGTTGGCCGAAAAAATTCGAATCTCAGGTGGTGGACGCTGCAATTTCACCAATCGTGACTTGGATGTGCGCCAGCCCCAGCAGCACTTCATTAGCGACAACCCACATTTTTGCCGCTCAGCCTTGTCTCGCTTTACGCCGCAGCATTTCACCAGTTTGCTTCAATCGCATGGCATTGCCTTTCATGAAAAGCACAAAGGCCAATTGTTTTGTGACCATAGTGCGCAAGATGTCATCACGATGCTGCAAGGGCTTTGTGCCCAGGCAGGCGTCAAGATATGGAACCCTTGCGAGGTGCATTCGGTGGTGAGGCAGGAAGGAGAGGCACATCAGGAGCGTTTTGTGCTGACGACATCGCTGGGCGCCGTTCAGTCTGCGGCCGTAGTGGTGGCTACTGGAGGATTGTCGATTCCCAAAATTGGCGCAACGGACTTAGGCTACCGCATTGCAGCGCAATTTGCTATCCCCTTGATTGCGCGTCGCCCGGGCCTGGTGCCTTTGACGTTTGCTTCGAGTGATTGGGCTACTTATGTGGGCTTGGCGGGCTTAGCTATGCCCGTTGATATCGCTACCGGTCAAGGCAAGAACAAGACGCAATTTAAAGAGGACTTGCTGTTTACGCATCGCGGCTTGTCTGGCCCGGCGATTTTACAAATATCCAATTATTGGCAGCCGGGTACACCGATTGCAATCAACTTACTGCCAGAGATGGATGTGTTGACTGCTTTGCTTGAAGCCAAACGCGATAGCAAACGCTTGCTTGCCAACGTACTTGCTCAGTGGTTACCTGCGCGTTTGGTTGAAGTGATGGTCGCGCAGCAGCCGCAATGGCTGCGAGCCATTGATCAGGTGCCGGATAAAGCATTGACTGCGTTGGCGCAACAACTGCAGGCGTGGCAAATTACTCCGAGTGGAACAGAAGGCTATGCCAAAGCAGAGGTGACCTTAGGAGGCGTAGATACGCGAGCGCTGTCCTCCAAGACCATGGAGTCGAGCGTGCAGCCAGATCTTTATTTCATTGGCGAGGTGGTTGATGTGACCGGTTGGCTTGGCGGTTATAACTTTCAATGGGCATGGGCAAGTGCGTATGCATGCGCGCAAGCCATGGCAGATAAACGCAGAACTTCAGTCTGAGTTTTGGCGCTGTGTTTGCCTGCAAATACGAAAGATATGGTGATTTGCGTTGCATGAGGCTCTCTGTCGGCTATAATGCTTGACTTTGCTGGCAATTGCCCTGTTGGCCATACTAGTTACTGAACAAACGGGGCGAAACCGCTAAGGTAGTTGATAAGGCCTGATCTTCCTTTTCACGCACCTTTGGCACCATATTTTTGATTTGAATGACTACTATCCGCGTCAAAGAAAACGAGCCCTATGAAATCGCTTTGCGTCGCTTCAAGCGCACGATTGAAAAGCTGGGCCTGCTCAACGAACTGCGTGCTCGCGAGTTCTACGAAAAGCCAACAACAGAACGCAAGCGTAAAAAAGCTGCTGCAGTCAAACGCCACTACAAGCGCGTACGCAGCATGCAATTGCCTAAAAAAATGTATTGAGTTTTTTCAGGCCAACTGGCTTGAATCACACTTGTTTGCTTCAATAAACAAGTGGGCTTGATCAAACCGCGCAAGAGGGACGCCTCGCGCGGTTTTTTTGTTTTTGAACGTACTCACTGAAAAATTGTGGGGTTTGCAGTAACCTACTCGTTTTGCAGAGTACATGATGCTGCTGTACTGATGGAGTCGATCTATGACATTGAAAGCACAAATCACGGAAGATATGAAAAACGCCATGCGGGCCAAAGATAGCAACCGTTTAGGCACTATTCGCATGCTGCAAGCGGCGATCAAGCAACGCGAGGTAGATGAGCGTATTGAGCTCGATGATGTTGCTGTAGTGGCAATTGTCGACAAGCTTGTGAAGCAGCGTAAGGATTCAATTGCAGCATTCACGCAGGCCAATCGCCAGGATTTGGTCGATCAGGAACAGTCTGAAGTCGAAGTGCTGCAAGCCTACTTGCCGGCGCGTTTGAATGCGCAGGAAGTGACTGATGCTGTGGCCAAAATTGTTGCGCAGCTGGGCGCTGCAGGCCCTGGCGATATGGGCAAAGTAATGGGGCAAGCCAAAAAAGAATTGGCAGGCAAAGCGGATATGGGGGAAGTCTCGGCAGCAGTGAAGGCTGCGCTGGCTGGTTGAGGTTCAGACCACTGTCAGCTCCAAGTGAGGCTACAAGTGCCACTGCACTTTGGTGGTACTGTGCGACGAACTGTATCGCACAGCACCTGACAATTATCATTGCTGGCTTGGCATGTTGTTCGCTGAGGCTGCGGGGAGACGTAAGCGTTGCCGCAGCAAGTACAGGAGGCTTAGTGCCGTAATGGTCAAGGCGACAACATTGGTGGCCCAGAATGGCCAGGCACCGTTTTGAGCGGCAATGCCTAGCAGCCCGTGGTAGGCCAATAGATAACCGCCCGTCACGCCAATGCCCCAGAGCATCACAGGGTAGATCACCATAGGTGCCAATGTAATGCGCCAACTGCGCAGCAGAAAGATCGTGATCACTTGCATGCTATCGGCCAAGATATAAAGCGCAATCCAATACAGTAGCATTGCACTGGTTTGTTGTACTAGGCTATCGCGTGTGTACAAGCTGGTAAGTGGCTCGCGCAGCAGTATGAGCAGTGTTGCCAGACCCAATGCGATGGCAAAGCCCACTTTCAAGCTGGCCACAGCCAGGCGCTGCGCCATGTCGGCATTGCCAGCGCCGCGCCAATAGCTCACGCGTGCACTGGCAGCAATGGCTAGCGAAAGAGGAAACATATAGCAAATGGCCGCAAAATTGCTGGCAATTTGGTGTGCGGCGGTGATCGTATCGCCTTGGCGCGAGATGAGTAGCGCCATAACGGCAAAAGAACTCACTTCTACCGAAGCCATTAACCCTGAGGGAATGGCCAAGCGTGCGAAATCGCGTTGACTTGACCAATTCAGTGGCTCAAGCCGAATCCATAGTTTGAGCGCTTGGTAGGTGCTGTTGTGGCGAACCAACCATAGGGCTAAACCCAGTAAGCACAGTTGCACCACCACAGTGGCCCATGCACTGCCTGCAATCCCCATATCTGGCAGCATGCCCCAGCCGTTGACAAGTGCCATGGTCAGGGGAACTTTGACGGCTAAACCTGCTACTTGCAACCATGTCACCAGGTGTGGCATGCCAATGGATTGGCTCAAGGTGACGAAAATACGATAGCCCATGGCCAGGGGTAAGGCCAAAGACAGAATTCCTAAATAGCTGCGCACAGGGCCATGCATTTCTGCAGGAACTTGCATGAGTGGCAGCAGTAATGTAGGCCCCACTAATAGCAAAATCACACCGAATAAAGTCAGTGTTCCGCACAAGTAAAGGCTTTGGCGCACCGAGGCGCCTAGAAGATGGAGTTTTCGCGCACCCAGTAATTCAGCCCACACAGGCAAAATGCCCTGCACACTGGAAAGTAGGCTGACAAAAACGGTAATGAAAATCGCGCCAGCAACAGAAAGCGCTGCCTGCGCCTGCACTGAGTAGTGCCCAATGACCATTACATCGGTAATGCTGTAGGCCATGGTGGCCAGCTGCCCGACCAAAATGGTGGAGGCGTGAGTAGCAATCGTTTTGCGTTCAGACATGGTGCGCACGTGCCAAGAGGGAAAGGCGCTTATTGCTTTTCAGCCCATCTGAACAAGCCAGGATACGCACCAATAAAGCGCACTATTATGCTGCTTTAGCCTGATCTGATTGCGTCTTAAAAGCAGGCTGCTTGGCGGTAGTCGTCACTTAAGTGATTGCGCTGCGATAGGAGAGACGGTGTGCTTTATGAGTCCATCAAAATTCTCAAAATGCCACGTCTCTTCAATGGTGTTGTTGCTGATCCGGTGCATATCCATACCGGTAAAAGTCACTTGTTGACCACTGGGGGCGATACCAGCAAAAGGACTGGTGTGTCTGCCAGTCATTGTGATGCGGGCGACGATCAAGTCATTTTCTTGTACTACGGCTTCGATCGTAATATGGAATTGCTCAAAGGCAGCATGGGTTTGCGCTACGCCACGCTTAAATCCATCCGGGGTATTGGCTTGCCCGGGATCGGCTGGGTGGTTGACCCAATGTGGGGCCAGCAGTTGCTCGAAAGTGGCAACATCGTTGCGATTGAATGCATCATAGAAAGACGCAATAAGGTGGTAGGGGGTCTGCATGGTGGATGTGTTTGTTCAAACAAGGCTGGTGGCCTAGACCACCAGCCCGTGAGGGGTTATTTCCACTGCATTTCGCCTTTGGCTACTTTGGCACTGAGCTCCAGCCCAGACTCGCCACCTAAAGTGGGGTAGCGTTTTTTCATGGCTTCGACTAAATCTTGAGAATTATTGGCTTTGGCTGTTTCTTCATCAAAAGCGCGGATGTAGTCACCGGTAAAGGTGACTGCGCTGATGTCGAGCTTTGAGCCTGGTGCGAAATGACCTGGGACCACTACTTTGGGGTGAAGCGCCTTGATGGTTTCGAGAGTGGCAAGCCAGTCGGTATGCGATTGTGGAGTTTGCGTGTCAGCCATCCAAACGTGTTCACCAGCCAATACAGGGATGCCACCGGCCACGGTTTGGATGGATGGAATCCAAACATAACTGCGATCTGGTGTTGGCCCAGTTAACCCCATAATTTTCAGCTCATGGCCTTCGAGGTTGAGCGTATCGCCCTGTAACGCTTGAGGCGTGATAAGGGTTTTTGGGGCGTTCTCTCCCAGTTGGGGACCCCACACTTTGAGTTTCTCGTCTTTTGTTTGCTCAATGTGTGCAATGGTTTGTGGGGTTGCCAGTATTTTTGCGTTAGGAAATGCCGCCTTGAGCGTATCCAGACCGAAGTAGAAGTCAGGATCGCCGTGGCTGATGTAAATGGTGCTCAATGGTTTGCCCGACGCTTTGACTTGGTTGACCAGTTTGCGTGCATCAGCGGCAGAAAACTGCGCATCAATCAAGATCGCCTCTGATTGACCGGTCACCAGTACGGAGGAGACGGCGAAAATAGCATCATGCCCTGGGTTGAAAATTTCAATTTGAAGGGGCGCTTTTTCTGCTGCGGTGGCGGCGATACCTGCGGAAGGGGCGACCATGCTGGCGCTCAAAGCCAAGCCGGCGGCGCTAATCAGTGCTGGAATGCGAAAGAGAGAGTGGAATGCCATTTATTTCACCTTTTTGAGAGTGGATACGCCGTTGAAAAATGTGCCGTCAGGGAACGTGATGTTGCTGTAGATCTGTTCGTTGGCAAAGTCCTCAACATGTACGACCGTGGTTTTGTCTTTCTCTTGCCAATGCACCATGTATAGGCCTTCGCGTAAAAATTGTCGCTTGTAGAAAATGGTTTCGGTTTGGCCTTTGTTGGGCTCGGCCAATTTCGTGAAGGTCATGTCGAATTGGTGGCCAAAGGCAATCTCGAATTCATTTCCGCTACCAAAATTGACATGGTAGGTATGCCCCTCTGCGGGAAATTGGTCTTGATGATGAATAGTCATGGACAGTGCTTTACGTATTGGGTTGGGTAGGTGTTGGCTCGCCGGTGTTTAAGGCAAGCAGGTGTTGCACAAAGCCTTGCGGATTTTCATAGGCCATGCCACTGGGGACTTGGCGGTATTGGTCGTTGCTTTGGAGTACGAATGTAGGAACGCCCCGCGCACCGACTGTCCGCAAAATGTGTTGTGCATGTGTTGTTCTGCTTTTGTATGTATCAAGCAGCTCAGGAGGCCTTGCTTGCAGTAAGTCGGCTGCTGCTGCATGACCTGTAGCCTTGAGCAATGCTTCCAGTGTGTGAACATCGGTGATGTCTTGACCATGAACGTAGCGTGCTTGCTGAATCGTTTTAAGCACTTGCCACTCTTGGTTTGGCGCAGTTAGTGCTACGGCAGTCAACGCCATGGTGGCTGGTCCGCTGTCAAACATTGCTTGGTGATTGCCGAGAACTTGTTGGCGGTAGAGATGGCTGAAGGATTGGCCGGTCAGGCGTTCAATGCGTTGGTCGTTGGTCCACGCGTAATGAGAAAATTCTGCATCCATAGGACGCGCACCTGCACCAGCAAATAGGCCTGTTGGTTGCAAATGCAATTCAATGCCAGGGGCTTGAGCCAGCTCCGTTACAGCAGAACTTGCCCCATAACACCAGCCACACAAGGGGTCGAAAAGATAGTGAATACGCGTGCTGGTCATGGAGAATCCTTTTCACTTTGATAGGGTGGCGCGACACGGTTGCGTGTTGCGATGGAAGGAATTCTAAAAAATATGAATTGATTGATAAAGATGAATTGAATATATTAAAAGTATGCAAAAAACAAACAATATCAGTGAATCCACCCAAAACATGTATGCGAATTTAAAGCGTTTGACGTATTTTGTTGCGGTGGTTGAAACAGGGTCATTCACAGCAGCTGCAGAACGTTTGGGTATTACCAAAGCAGTGGTGAGTCAGCAGGTAGCGCGTTTGGAGCGAGAGTTCCGTACAAGTTTACTGACGCGAACCACACGCAAAGTGGCGGCAACGGAAGTCGGTCAGGCGTTCTACCAACGCTGCACGCTGGTTCTGCGCGAAGCTGGTGACGCATTTAATGAGTTGGCGCAGAGTGCGGAAGCGCCTACAGGAGTGCTGCGGCTAACGGCACCATTGGATTTTGGTATTGCTGTTGTCGTGCCTGCGATTGCGACTTTCACACGCAAGTACCCTGCCTGTAAGGTCGAGGCGATATACAGCGATCAGGCGCTGAACTTGATGAATGGTCAAGTGGAATTGGCCATCCGTGCAGGCTGGTTGACAGAGTTGCATTTGCAGGCAAGACAAGTGGGCACGTTTGAACAAGTATTGGTTGCGGGTGCCCAATGGGTGCGTGAAGCAGAAACAATTAGTGAACCCAAAGATTTAACATCCCTGCCTTTTGTGGCCAACACAGCTTTGCGTGAACCGCTGAAATGGTCGTTTTCGCGCGACGCTTTAGAGCGTCAGCAAGTGCATGTGCAGGCCAGCGTTTTTTTGAATGAAACGCTGGCTGTGCGTGAGGCCGTACGCTTGGGCGTGGGACTTTCAGTGCTGCCTGATTTTGTGGTTCAACAAGACATTGCCAAAGGCCGTCTGGTGCGTGTTTTGCCACAATGGGAGCTTGCCACAGGCGGCATCCATGCTGTATTTCCTGCTGCTCGGTTTAGACCCGTTAAAGTCAGGGCGTTTGTGGATGTTTTGAGCGAGCAGTTGGCCCTGCGCAGTCAAATGAATGATTGAGCGCTGGTTACGGGGCAAGTCGATCAATGGACCACTGGCCTTGTTTGTCTTTGCTGTAAATGAGGCGGTCATGCAGTCTACCGACACGACCTTGCCAAAACTCCCAATACTGCGGCACCAACCTGTAGCCGCCCCAAAACAGGGGGCGTTCAGGATTTTTCCCTGATGCGTCAACCTCTGCTTCAATGCGTGCATAGGCTAGGTCGAGAGCTTCGCGATTGGCCACTTTGCGGCTTTGCGGGCTAGTCAATGCGCCGATACGCGACGCAAGAGGACGCTGTTCAAAATACGCGGCGCTTTCTTGCTCGGTGGTTTTTTGTACGACACCTTCAATTCGGACGACGCGTTGCAAATTAGCCCAGTAAAACTGCAAGGCCGCTTGCGGGTTTCCAGCCAACTCATGGGCCTTGCGACTTTCATAATTGGTGAACCAGACTAAACCTTGCGCATCATGCCCTTTAAGCAGAACAATGCGTGTGCTGGGGCGCAAATCGTTGCCCACGGTTGCCAGCGTCATTGCATTGGCTTCAGGTTCCTGGCTTCGAACGGCTTGTTCCAGCCATTGTGCAAACAGTGCATCAGGCACTTGAGGGGCTTCTTGCTCTGACAGGCTACCCCGAGTGTAGTTTTCGCGCATGGCGGCCAAATCAATGTTTGTCATACCGTAGATTGTGTGGGTTAAAGCGGGGTGGATATTTTTCCAATGGTTGCAGCATTGCTTCAGCGCAAACCACCGCCAGACGCTTGGGCATCTTGACGTTCTATTAACTCAATCTTGTACCCGTCTGGGTCTTCTACGAAAGCGATGACTGTGGTGCCGCCTTTAACGGGGCCCGCTTCGCGGGTGACTTTGCCCCCAGCTTGTTTGATTTTTTCGCACGCGGCATAGGCATCAGGTACGCCTAACGCAATATGGCCGTAGGCGGTGCCAAGGTCATAGCTTTCTGTGCCCCAGTTGTACGTCAACTCCAATTCAGCTTGTGCGGGGTTGCCGCCGCCATAACCCAAGAATGCCAGTGAGTATTTGTATTCAGGGTTTTCAGAGGTGCGCAGCAACTGCATACCCATGACCTGTGTGTAGAAATGGATGGAGCGTTGCAAGTCGCCTACGCGAAGCATAGTGTGAAGAAATTGCATGGGGGAAAGTCCTTGATTGATGTGAGTAGACGCTGGCGTCTTGCTTATGGCGTCATGACTATGGTTAGCACGGGGCTGATTGCAACCATTTCCAAGCGTCGAATGACGATCAAGACAATGTAGAGCAAAAGGCTCAATACCATCGGGGAGACGTCAATGCCGCTACTGCTTGGCAGTAGACCGCGTAGCGGCGCCAATAGAGGTTGGCATAAACGCTCGGCAAGAGAGGCAAGCCAATGTCCGGGCATGATCCAAGACAAAATGGCCATGATCAACAGTAACCCGATAACGAGCCAGACCGCTGCCTGCAGTAGCGCAAATGCCGCTTGGATAGGCGCAATGCTTCCAAGCTGCCATTGGCCTGCAGCGCCGATTAAAAGCAGGTATTGCAGCACCAGCACTAGATAGGCGAGTAACACGCAAACCCAATCCCAACGGCCCTTCGCCTGAATCAGTTTACGCGTTGGCCGGACCAGCCATGAAGTGATGGCGATAACCAGTTGGCCTAAAGGATTTGTAAAACTCACACGCATGCCTTGGAGCCATGTGCGTAACAAAAGAGCAGAAACCAGCAAAGTCGCCAGTGTGCCCAGTAAAAAGGCGAAAATCTCGTACAGCATCTTGACTTCATCTTAACTCAGCATGACTGTGTCAGTGGGCGAGACAGTGCAATAGAAAACGGTTTTACAGGGGCACTTGGCTGTTTTCTACGCTTGAATTTTTGAAAGGTATTAACCATGCGTAAGTCACATGCCGCTACGGTGCCTACTCGGCATGAACTGCTAACCCCATGCCAAATGACACAAGCCGATCAGGCCTGCATAGCTGCAGGAGTGGCGGGCACGGTGCTGATGCAGCGTGCAGGGCAGGCGGTTGCTCTTGCCATGATGAGACGCTGGCAGCCCTGTAGGGTGGCTGTCTTGTGTGGACCAGGTAACAATGGGGGCGATGGTTTCATCATTGCGCAATCGTTACGCGACAAAGGCTGGTCTGTTGCCGTTTTTTTGTTACAAGCCCCCCAGCAGCTTCGAGCAGATGCTGCATGGGCTTTACAGCAATGGCAAGGCCCTATTGATGACGCTGCCTCGTTTGACGCTGCAGAGTGGGATTTAGTAGTGGATGCCATATTTGGCGCTGGACTCAATCGCACCGTGGATGGGCAGGCTTTGCAGTGGATTGCGCAGTGCGATGCCGCGGGTGTGCCTGTTTGTGCTGTAGATATGCCCAGTGGCATTGATGGTGCGAACGGGCAGGTGATGGGGCGGGCCTTGCGTGCTGAACTGACGGTAAGTTTCTTTCGTGCAAAGCCCGGACATTACCTTTTGCCTGGGAGAGCGTATTGTGGCGCACTGGTGCTGGCCGATATTGGCATTCCCAGCGATGTTGCGCCTGTTGTTGAGTGCAGGACATGGCTGAATACGCCGGCATTATGGCAAGCGGTATGGCCACAGGCGCAGGCGCTTGATCATAAGTACAAGCGCGGCCATGTACTTGTTTTAGGTGGGGCTTTATTGACAGGTGCAGCGCGCTTGTCCGCGCAGGCGGCACAACGTATTGGGTCTGGGCTGGTCACGATAGCCGCGCCTGAGTTGGTGTGGGGGCTGTATGCGCAGACCATGCAGGGCTGCATGGTGCAAGCCTTTAGTACGGGCCAAGAGCTGCGCCAAATGTTGCAGGAAGGGCGGCGCAATGTGTGCTTGATTGGGCCAGGTGCAGGAGTTCAGAGCCTAACGCGCGATGCGGTTTTGAATGCTGCAGTGGCAGGCAAACATCTTGTGTTGGATGCTGATGCGCTGACAGTGTTTGCCGATGCACCAGAGACTTTATTTACGGCTTTGGCTGCGCGTGATGCAGAAACAGTTCTCACCCCGCACGAGGGAGAGTTCACGAGGCTGTTTGGCATGGGAGGTGATGCAGATAAATGCCTTCGGGCACAACGTGCAGCGCAGCGGGCAGGCGCGGTGCTTGTGTTCAAGGGGGCCGATACCGTGATAGCCGCGCCCGATGGCCGGACCGCCATCAATGCCAATGCGCCTGCAACATTGGCCACAGGAGGGAGTGGCGATGTGTTGGCTGGCATCACGGCTGGATTGCTGGCGCAAGGCATGCCAGCATTTGAGGCTGCTTGCGCTGCAGTGTGGATGCACGGCGAGGCTGCCAATACGTTAGGGCCACACTTAATTGCAGATGATTTGCTGGGTGCGATTGCGCACTTGCCGCTTGCGTTTCTGTCTGAGAATTAACGCACCGCAAGAGAGGGAAACGTCAGTGATTTTCTTTGGCGTGATTGATGGTGTATTTGGGAATTTCAACCACTAAATCCTCGTGCGCCACAATCGCTTGGCAGCTCAAGCGCGATTGAGGCTCTAAGCCCCATGCCTTGTCGAGCAAGTCTTCTTCTGTTTCTTCCTGCTCATTGAGCGAGTTAAAGCCCTTGCGCACAATGACGTGGCAAGTGGTGCATGCACAACTCATGTCACATGCATGCTCGATTTCGATGCCGTTTTCCAGCAGTGCTTCACAAATAGAGGTGCCGGTTGGTACGTCTAATTCAGCCCCCTCAGGGGCCAGTTGTGCATGGGCAAGGATGATGACTTTAGGCATAAATGATCTGCAATGGGTGGGGCTTATAGGGCGATTCTCTGGCGCATTTTGGTCAGAGGGACTGGACGTTTTTTCCCGCCAGGGCTTGCTGAATGCTGCGGTTCATGCGAGCTGCGGCAAAGGCCTCTGTGCCATGGGCCAGGGCTTGGGTGGCTGCTTCAATGTCGCCAGCGCAGCCTGTTTCTAGAATGGCGATGATATTGGCAATCAAAGTGGTGATGTGGGCGTGCTCTTGCTCGCTTAACAAGTCACCGTCAGCCTTCAGGGCGGAATGGGTTGAGAGGATGAGGCGCTCGGCATCTACGCGTGCTTCTGCTTTTGCGCGTGCTTGGATGTCTTCCTGTGCGGTAGCAAAACTCTCGCGCAGCATGCGCTCGATTTCGGAGTCGGCTAGCCCGTAAGTAGGCTTGACTTGCACATGGGCTTCTACGCCCGAGGTGAGTTCCTGCGCAGAAACACTGAGCAGGCCGTCGGCATCGACTGTGAATGTCACGCGAATGCGTGCTGCCCCTGCTGCCATTGGCGGAATACCGCGCAGCTCAAAGCGTGCCAGGCTGCGGTTATCAGCAACCATGTCGCGCTCGCCTTGCAGTACGTGGATGGCTAACGCGGTCTGGCCGTCCTTGTACGTGGTGAAATCCTGTGCCTTGGCTGTTGGTATGGTTTCATTGCGTGCAATGATGCGCTCGGTCATGCCGCCCATGATCTCAATACCAAGTGATAGAGGCACCACATCCAGCAGCAGCACATCGTCTTGGCTGTGGCTGTTGCCCGCTAATTGGTTGGCTTGAATCGAAGCGCCCAATGCAACGACTTCATCTGGGTTGAGATTGGTCAGCGGTTGTTTGCCAAAAAAGGCCGCTACGGTTTCTTGTACTGCCAGCAGGCGTGTGGAGCCACCAACCATCACAATGCCATCAATCTCAGAAGGGCTGAGTTTGGCATCTTGCAACGTGGCTTCAATCACTTGCATGGTACGAGCAATCAGTGGTTGGGCAAGCGCAGCCAGTTGCGCTCTGGTCAAAGTCAGAGTGCAAGTCTTTCCAGCCCACTGTACTTGCAAGGGCGTGCTGTCTTGTGTTGCAAGGGCTTCTTTTGCAAGTCGAGCCTGATTGCGCGCAAACGCCTTTTCTGCACTGTTTTGGGGAAAAGCTCCTGCTTGCGCACTGGTCCATTGAACCAATAGGGCGTCGACATCGTCGCCACCCAATGCAGAATCGCCGCCCGTTGCCATGACTTCAAACACGCCTTGAGTCATGCGCAGAATGGATGCATCAAAGGTGCCTCCACCTAAGTCATAGACAAGGTAAATGCCTTCGCTACCATGGTCAAGCCCATAGGCGATTGCTGCAGCTGTTGGCTCGTTGATGAGGCGAAGTAAACGAATTCCTGCCAGACGAATCGCATCTTTGGTGGCTTGGCGTTGGGCATCGTCAAAATAGGCGGGCACGGTCACGACTGCGCCATAAAGGTCATCGTCAAAACTGTCTTCTGCGCGTTGGCGCAGGGTGGCCAAAATCTCTGCGCTCACTTCGACTGCTGTTTTAGCGCCTGCTGCAGTTTGCACTGCCAGACTGATTGCTCCTTCATCGCCTGTGTGCTCTGTAAGGGTATAGGGCAGTTGCTCTTGGTGCTGAATATCTCCAAGTCCTCGGCCAATCAACCGCTTGGCTGAGACGATCAGGTTGGCCGGGTCTTGTGCGCCTGATTCGAGTGCGCGGTAGCCAATGGTGCGGGGAGCACCGGCCGGATAATGCGCAGCTGAGGGTAGGAGGACACGCCCTTGCTCATCTGGCAGACATTCAGGCTGGCCATTGCGAACCGCAGCTACCAAAGAGTGCGTGGTTCCCAGGTCAATGCCAACAGCCAGTTTGAACTGGTGTGGATCCAGGCTTTGGTTGGGTTCAGCAATTTGCATCAATGCCATGGTGGGTCGAGGCTCCTGTCAATATTTTTGGGGCACGCGTGCCGGTATCTTTTGTTTCAAGTTCAGGCTGCGCTGGCGGGCAATTGACGCTGTCTTGCTTGGACGCGCTGCATGAAGCGCGACAAAAACATCCAACTGCGAATATGCTCAACGGCAGCGCTAAACTGACGATTGTGGTCAATGGCTTGTGCGGTGGCGTGAATGGTGGCTTCCAATTCGGACTCCACTTGCTCTCCGATGGCTGCCACATCGGCTTGTGTCTGAGCATCATCGAGTGCTTCAAGCCACTCCATTTGCTGCATCAAAAATTGCCTTGGCATGGTCGTGTTGTCTTCTGCGCCAATGGTATGCCCATGCAATTCGCATAAATAAATGGCGCGCGTAAGTGGGTTTTTGAGACGCTGGTACGCTTCATTGACCCGAACGGACCATTGCATGGCTAGGCGCTTTTCTGCCGCGGATGCACTGGCAAAACGATCCGGGTGCACTTGTGCTTGAAGTGTCTTCCAGCGCGCAGTTAAATCTGCTGGCACTTGCTGGAACTGTTGGGTAATTCCCAAGAGTTCAAAGTCGTCAGATTGGAGGTTCATAGCAAACACCGAATGGCAATCACCATCGTGCAAATAACAAAGCCGCCTCAAGGGCAGGCGGCCGACCGTGGCATGGGACGTGTAATGAGGCAGTACTGGTTAAGATGCGCTTTGTGCAGAACATCAAACCCGAAAGCTCTCTCCGCATCCACAGCGATCACGCTCGTTTGGGTTGTTGAATTTGAAGCCTTCATTCAAACCTTCGCGCACAAAATCCAACTCGGTGCCATCTAAGTAGGCAAGGCTTTTTGGGTCAATCAACAGTTTGACACCAAAATTCTCAAAAACGATATCCTCATCGCCCGCGTCATCCACATATTCCAGCTTGTAAGCCAAGCCAGAGCAGCCGGTTGTCTTCACGCCCAAACGGACGCCCAAACCCTTGCCGCGTTTGGAGAGGTAACGAGTGACGTGGCGTGCTGCTGCTTCTGTGAGTGTGATGGCCATGGTGGCGTTCTCTTTTTCTTTGTCCTAATCTGTGCTCTTAGTGCGCGATGCGGCAGTTAAAGCAACCATGCTGGCGCGGTGGCGTAAATGCCAATTGCCAGCAAACCGCTATCAGGCCGGTTGGCCTTGTGTCTGCTTCTCGCGGTAATCCTGGACTGCAGCTTTAATAGCATCTTCAGCCAGAATGGAGCAGTGCACTTTCACAGGTGGCAATGCCAATTCTTCGGCAATGATGCTGTTTTTCAAGGCTGCTGCTTCATCCAACGTCTTGCCTTTGACCCATTCTGTTACGAGTGAGGATGATGCAATGGCAGAGCCACAGCCATAGGTTTTAAAGCGAGCATCTTCAATCACGCCAGTTTCAGGGTTGACCTTGATTTGCAGCTTCATCACATCGCCACAAGCAGGTGCGCCCACCATGCCGGTGCCTACGGAGTTGTCGCCTTTATCGAAAGAGCCCACGTTGCGGGGGTTTTCGTAGTGGTCAATCACTTTGTCGGAATAAGCCATTGCAAGCTCCTTTTCTCAATGAGGAATTGCTGCGTTACGTACCAAGGTCATGTGGGGGCGCAGCTAAAAAAATCAAACTTAACCAGGTGCTGAGTGTCCATGTTGTGGCATCAACGCCCTTCATTGCCTGTCAGTGTGCAGCCCATTGGATGGTGCTCAAATCCACGCCATCTTTGAACATTTCCCACAGCGGGCTGAGCTCACGCAGACGAATCACGTTTTCACGAATGGTCTGGATGGCGTAGTCGACGTCTGCATCGGTGGTGAAACGGCCAAACGTCATGCGTAAACTACTGTGGGCCAGTTCATCACTGCGGCCTAATGCGCGTAAGACATAGCTGGGTTCCAAGCTGGCAGAAGTGCAAGCTGAGCCGGATGAAACGGCAATGCCTTTAATCCCCATGATCAGTGATTCGCCTTCAACGAAGTTGAAGCTGATGTTGAGGTTGTGCGGAACGCGGTGTTCCATATTTCCATTAATGAAGACTTGCTCCATATCAGTCAGGCCATCAAGCAAACGCTTTTGCAGACGTGCCGCATGGACGCGGTCTTTCTCCATTTCTTCACGTGCAATGCGGTAGGCCTCACCCATGCCCACAATTTGGTGGGTAGCCAAAGTGCCTGAACGCATGCCGCGTTCGTGGCCTCCACCGTGCATTTGTGCTTCGATACGCACACGTGGCTTGCGGCGCACATACAGGGCACCAATGCCTTTGGGGCCGTAAGATTTGTGGGAGGCCAAACTCATTAAATCGACAGGCAAAGTTGACAAGTCGATGTTGATCTTACCGGTAGCTTGGGCGGCATCAACATGGAAGATGATGCCGCGTTCACGGCACATTTTTCCGATGGTTTCCAAGTCTTGAACAACACCAATTTCGTTGTTGACCGCCATGACGCTCAGCAGGGCAGTGTCTGGACGAAACGCTGCTTCCAATACAGCTAAATCCAATAATCCGTCGTCTTTGACATCAAGATAGGTGACTTCGAAGCCTTGGCGCTCCATTTCGCGCATGGTATCGAGCACGGCCTTGTGCTCGGTTTTAACGGTGATGAGGTGTTTGCCTTTGCCTTTATAGAACTGGGCAGCACCTTTGATTGCCAGATTGTCAGACTCAGTTGCGCCACTGGTCCAAACGATTTCGCGCGGGTCTGCGCCAATCAGATCGGCAACATCTTTGCGGGCTTTTTCAATGGCCGCTTCTGCTTCCCAACCCCATGCATGGCTGCGAGATGCGGCATTGCCATAGTGCTCGCCAAGCCAAGGAATCATGGCCTCAACAACGCGCGGATCAACGGGGGTGGTTGCGCCATAGTCAAGGTAAATAGGGAAATGTGGAGTCATGATGGGGTTCTTGTACTAGCTGTGGCCATGGGTGGGGAGCCCACCGCGTAAAGGCGAATAAAGGAAATGCCGGACGAAATCAGGATTTGGCCAATGCACCACCCAAGGCAAATACGGAATTGGGCGCATTGACACGAATGGGCTTGACAACTGGGGCAGAGGAAATCGTGCGTCTTGCTGGGCTGCGCTCTTCAATTTGAACGCCTTTGGCCAATTGTTCTTCGACCAATTTTTTAAGCGTAACGGAGTCCAAAAACTCAACCATACGTTGGTTTAATGCGGTCCACAGGTCGTGCGTCATGCAGCGCTCGCCTTCACCCAGACAGTTTTCTTTGCCTGCGCAGTGTGTGGCATCAATCGGTTCATCAACAGAGACAATGATGTCGGCCACCGTAATGTCATCGGCTTTGCGCGCTAAGGTGTAGCCGCCGCCTGGCCCGCGTGTTGATTCCACCAATTGGTGGCGGCGCAGTTTGCCAAAAAGCTGTTCTAAATAAGACAGAGAGATTTGTTGGCGCTGGCTAATCGCAGCAAGCGTAACAGGGCCGTTGCCCTCGCGCAGCGCCAGATCAATCATGGCGGTGACCGCAAAACGGCCTTTAGTTGTTAATCGCATGGCGTGGTTCCTTTTTCCGTGAATGTGACAGAAACACCTTCCGGACGGTTATGCCGGATTGGGAAGGCGCCGACCTCACCTTGCGTCGCGATGGCATGAGTACATGCGAGATGCCTGCGACACAGTGTTTTCCCGAATTATATCACTATCCCTATTAAATTTGTCGGGTAATAAGTATTTGATTTTTCGAGAGTTTTTTTGTGAGTCTTGAGAGTGGAGTGGCTGTGAGAGTGTAAGTTCCCACTATTTATGTCAGGTATTGAGGTTGGGTGGGTGGCTAGTCAACTTGCTTTGTGAAGCGGTTATTCACTATCGGATGGCCGTGCTGCAAATCTTTTTGCCAGCACTGCACAAACCATGAGCTGGATTTGGTGAAAAATCATGATTGGCAGCAGCATGATGCCGATTGAGCCTCCAGTGAAAAGAACTTGGGCCATAGGAACTCCCGTGGCCAAGCTTTTCTTTGAGCCAGCAAACAGGATGGTAATCCTGTCCTCTAAGTTAAAGCCCAATAGTTTGGCGGCAAACCAAATCGCGAAGAGGACAATGGCCAGGATTGCGCAGCACACGAGCACGAGACCTAACAAGTTCTGTAGAGGGACTTGCGACCAAAGCCCTTGGTTAACAGCTTGGCTGAATGCGGTGTAAACAACCAGCACAATCGATGTTTGATCGACGTTTTTGAGCCAGCTCTTGTTGCGCGATACCCAGCCTCCAATCCAGTGTCTGGCGATTTGGCCTGCGATAAATGGGATGAGTAGTTGAACAACAATTTTCTTGATGGCTTCAATCGTATGGGCGCTTTGGTCGCCGTCAGCTCCTAAAAGCCATAACACCAATAGCGGTGTAATAAAAATGCCAATCAAGCTGGAGGCTGCTGCGCTGCAAATGGCAGCAGGAATGTTCCCGCGTGCCAGTGAGGTGAAGGCAATGGCAGATTGCACAGTGGCGGGTAGGGCGCACATGTACAGAATTCCCAAGTACAGGCTGTTGCCAACAAGGGGGGCAATCAATGGTTTAAGTAACAATCCAAGGAGCGGGAAAAATGCGAAGGTGCAGCCAAAAACGACAAGGTGCAACCGCCAATGGGTAGCGCCTGCAACTATCTCCTGGCGCGAGAGCTTGGCGCCGTGCATGAAAAACAGTAAGGCAATAGCCGCATTAGTGAGCCATTTGAATGCGGTTTCAGCTTGCCCTTGCGCAGGTAAAAAACTCGCCAGCAAAATGACGCTGATCAAGATGAGAGTGAAGCGGTCAAACTTGAATTTGAAATTGCGAGCGAGAGCCATAAATTGTTGACAGCAAGTAATTCAAAAGCGGGCATTGTCCGCTTTTTTTGCGCAATATGTCACCAGTCGAGCTGCCTGTTCGACAGGAGGAGGCGGCATTTGAAGAGGTTTTAGCGGCCAGCCATCCGTTCAGGCATTAGTTCGTGCAGGATGGTTGTAGAGATTTCTTCGATGGACTTGGTGGTGGTTGATAACCAGCTGACACCGGTGCGTCGCATCATACTTTCAGCTTCGCTGACTTCCATTCGACAGTTTTGCAAACTGGCGTAGCGAGAGCCTGGGCGGCGCTCGTTGCGAATTTCAGATAAGCGTTCGGGATCGATGGTGAGGCCAAATAATTTCTTCTTGAGTGGCAGTAGTGCTGGTGGCAGTTGCTGGCGCTCAAAGTCTTCAGGGATGAGAGGGTAGTTGGCTACCTTCATGCTGTATTGCATGGCGAGGTATAGACTGGTTGGCGTTTTGCCGCTGCGGCTAACCCCCACCAGAATAACGTCGGCACTTGCTAAGTCGGTGTTCGATTGACCATCGTCGTGTGCCAATGTGTAATTGATCGCTTCCATACGATCGGAGTATTCTTTGCTTTTGCTGATGTCTGTGAATCGACCGATGCGGTGGTGTGATTTTGCCCCCAATTCCAGCTCCAGCGGCCGAACAAAGCTACCAAACATGTCCATCACCATGCCTTTGCAATTCTGGGCAAAAATAGCTTGCACGTCAGGATTAACTAATGTCGTGAATACGATGGGCTTGTTGTTTTCCAGTTCAAAGCTATGGTTGATTTGGCGGATGGCTTGGTGGGCTTTGTCCACTGTGTCAACAAACGGTAGCCGTACTTTGCGGACGTTCAAATCGAACTGCGCAAGTATGGCGTTGCCAAAAGCTTCGGCAGTGATCCCGGTGCCATCGGAGACAAAATATGCAGTGCGGTTGGCCATATCAATTGTGCTTTGAGAAGAGTGGGGGCAACGTAAGTGCCTGCATCATAGTGGCATATGCACGGGCGAATGCGCATCGGAGCTTGTAATTGCAACTTGTGAAATCAGCGGTCAAAGCGCCTACAATACCGTGTCGTTTGGTGGCTCTGCCAGAGTAAGCGTGGCGGAAAATGGCTATATGCAGGAAATGATTTCCATTAGATATATATCGCCAAACGCATTATTAATTTTCAGATTTATCCACTTACCCGCGAACTTCTTGCCATGTGGCTTGTTGATCCAATACCAGAACAAGCAAAGCGACATCTGCCGCTGGCTCGGTCGTGGGCTAAGTATGGCGTGCGTAAGCGCGCCCACTTGAGGGTGATTTATCAGGTTGATGCGACAAGCGCGTCCTTGATGAATAGCAGCAAGTGGCAGATGTACCGGTTTTTTACTTCTGGAGTCTTCCCATGTCTGAACGTTTTGATGCGACCGCCCTGGTCGTACCGTTTGAAAACCTGAGAATGAGCGACGTCGAGGTCGTTGGTGGCAAGAATGCCTCCCTCGGCGAGATGATTTCGCAACTGCCACAAGGCGTGCGTGTACCGACTGGTTTTGCGACAACCGCCCACGCTTTTCGTGAGTTTTTGAAGCACAACGGCCTGGCAGAGAAAATTAGCCAGCGCTTGGCGGCTTTGAATGTGGATGACGTGCGCGCACTGGCTGAGGCTGGAGCTGAGATTCGCCATATGGTGGAATCGCAGCCTTTTCCTCCAGAGTTGGAGCAAGCTATCCGTGCGGCTTTTGTCACTCTGTCCGCAGGCAATGACCAAGCATCGTTTGCCGTGCGTTCGTCTGCCACGGCTGAGGATTTGCCGGACGCATCCTTTGCTGGTCAGCAAGAAACCTTCCTGAACGTCGTCGGTATTGAAGACGTCTTGGCCAAGGCCAAGGAAGTGTTTGCTTCGCTCTACAACGACCGCGCTATCAGCTACCGCGTGCATAAAGGCTTTGAGCACGATGTCGTGGCCCTGTCCGTGGGCGTGCAACGCATGGTGCGCTCTGACACTGGCGCAGCCGGTGTGATGTTCACTATCGACACCGAATCGGGTTTTGAAGATGTGGTCTTCATCACCGCCAGCTATGGCCTGGGTGAAACCGTGGTGCAAGGTGCGGTGAACCCGGACGAGTTCTACGTGCACAAGCCAGCGCTCAAAGCCGGTAAAAAATCGGTGATCCGCCGCAACCTAGGCTCCAAGCTGATTCAAATGGTGTTTGCCACGCCAGAAGAAAAAGCAGCCACCGGCAAGCTCGTGCAAACCGTCGATGTGCCTACCGAATTGCGCAACCGCTATGCCTTGAGTGACGAAGATGTGGCAGAACTGGCCCGTTACGCGCTGATCATTGAAGAACACTATGGTCGCCCGATGGACGTCGAGTGGGGCCGTGATGGCACTGACGGCAAGCTGTACATTTTGCAAGCGCGTCCAGAAACCGTTAAAAGTCAGCAAAAAGGCAAGGCCGAGCAGCGCTACAAGCTGCTGGGCACGGGCAATGTCTTGTCCGAAGGCCGTGCGATTGGCCAGAAAATTGGCACAGGCCCAGTGCGCCTGGTGTCCGACATTGCCGAGATGGACAAAGTCCAGCCCGGTGACGTGCTGGTGACCGACATGACCGACCCGAACTGGGAGCCAGTGATGAAGCGCGCCAGTGCTATCGTGACCAACCGTGGTGGCCGTACCTGCCACGCTGCGATCATCGCGCGTGAATTGGGTATTCCTGCTGTGGTCGGTACCGGTGATGCGACCGCTCGCCTGAAAGAAGGCGCGTTGGTGACCGTGAGCTGCGCCGAAGGCGATACCGGCAAGATCTATGACGGTCTGCTGGAAACCGAAGTGACTGAAGTGCAGCGCGGCACAATGCCTGAGATTGACACCAAAATCATGATGAACGTGGGCAACCCCCAGCTTGCTTTTGATTTTGCGCAATTGCCAAACCAAGGCGTCGGCCTTGCGCGTTTGGAGTTCATCATCAATAACAATATTGGTGTGCACCCCAAAGCGATTCTGGACTACCCGAACATCGATGCCGATTTGAAGAAAGCTGTTGAATCTGTGGCCCGTGGCCACGCATCACCACGCGCGTTCTACGTCGACAAAGTGACCGAAGGCGTGGCAACGATTGCCGCTGCGTTTTGGCCAAAACCCGTGATCGTGCGTTTGTCTGACTTCAAATCCAACGAGTACCGCAAACTCATCGGTGGCAGCCGCTACGAGCCAGAAGAAGAAAACCCAATGCTGGGTTTCCGTGGCGCGACCCGTTACATCAGTGAAGACTTCGGCGAAGCCTTCGAGATGGAATGTGCGGCGCTCAAGCGCGTGCGTGAAGACATGGGTTTGACCAATGTCGAAATCATGGTGCCGTTTGTGCGTACTTTGGGCCAAGCCGCTGCGGTTGAAAAACTGTTGGCGAAAAACGGCCTCAAACGCGGTGAGAATGGTTTGCGCCTGATCATGATGTGTGAGGTTCCATCGAATGCGATTTTGGCTGACCAATTCTTAGATTACTTCGATGGATTCTCTATTGGTTCGAATGATTTGACCCAGTTGACTTTGGGGTTGGATCGTGACTCAGGTTTGGAATTGCTGGCTGCTGACTTTGATGAGCGGGATCCTGCATTGCAATTCATGCTCTCTCGTGCGATTGCTGCATGTAAAGCCAAAGGTAAATACGTCGGTATCTGTGGCCAAGGGCCCAGCGACCATCCTGACTTTGCCGAGTGGTTAGCCAAAGAAGGTATTTCTTCCATTTCGCTGAACCCAGACAGCGTAGTGGCGACTTGGCAGAAATTGGCTGAGAAAGCGTAAGCACGCTAGTCTTCACCACTCTTCTGTATTGCGCCATTGGTGCATACCTTTTTCAAAAGCCACTTTCGAGTGGCTTTTTTTCTTGTGTGTGGTGTGAGGTGCTTGGTGGCTATCACCGTGATATTGCTAACGTCATCAGACGCGCAAGCATGGTTTCGATTTGGCTGCTTGGTCGTTATGGAAAAACACTCTGAAACTAAGTGACATGCAAATAGTTGCCTAGTCAATTATTATGGCGACCATGTCTTCAACCACAACTTCGAGCCCCTCATCACCAGGTTGCCCTTTGCGGGGTAGAGAGAGTCATGGAGCGTTGATGCGGGCGATCTTGATCCATATGCGTGCTCGTATTGATCAGCATATGGTCGAAATTGGTTTGACCGATGCCCAGTGGATGCCGATTTCCTTCCTGGCCACCGCGCAAGCGCGCACTGCCAGTGATCTGGCGCGTTGCAGCATGCAGGGCCCTGCAGGCATGACACGCATGCTCGATAGGCTTGAAAGCAAAGGGTTTGTGCGGCGCGAACGTTCAAAGGAAGATCGGCGCGTCGTCTACATTGAACTGACCCCTCAGGGGCGGAGTGTGGCTGATGCAATTCCGTCTGTATTAGACAAGGTCAATGCACAGGTGCTTCGTGACTTCTCTGAGGTTGAAGCGCGCCAATTCAAATCGTTCTTACAGAGAGCTTTGCTTACCTTGGAGGGCGAAGACGACCCGTCTGAGAGCGATTTGGCAGACAAGCAAGTGTCTGCTGCCGCATCGCCTTCTCCCCGTTCTGCGCCATGACTATGTTTCAAAATAATTTTTCCGTGGCAGCTCGCTGTGTTCCGCAGCTGTTGGTTATGTCTGTGGTGTCCTTGTTAGCCGCATGCGCTGATTTTTCTGGGATTCATACCAGCAGCGAACTGCGGAGTCCTTCCTCGGTAGGATTGCCCTCAGCCAGCGCTGCCACTGAAGAGCATGCAAACACAGCGCAGCCGTTGCCTTTACAAGGAGCCTGGTGGCAGGCATTGGGCAGCATGGAGTTGAACGTGTTGGTTGAGAAAGCCTTGGAGGGCAATCCAAGCATGGGGATTGCCCGGGCGCGTTTGGTGAAGGCGCAAGCTGGCATTGAGAGCGTGCAGGCACAGGACAGGCCGCAGCTTTCTGCCCAAACTTCAGTTGTGCGCCAGCATTTCAATGAGCATGGGTTGTACCCCGCGCCTGTGGCTGGTGCGCAATACACCAATGCATCAGCACAGCTCAATGGCCGGTGGGAGTTGGATGTGTTTGGCCGCAATCGTGCAGCATTAGAAAGTGCTATTGGCGCGGCGCGTGCAGCGCAGGCCGATGCACAGGCCGCCAAGTTGCTATTAGCCACGCAGGTAGTGCAGGCATACATTGATATGGCCCGCGTGCAAGACCAATTGCTGGTTGCGCAGCGCACCTTGACACAACGGCAAGAGACGCTGCAATTGGTTAAACAGCGTTTTGATGCAGGGCTTGATACCACACTTGAGGTACGTCAAAGCGAAGGAGGCTTGCCAGAAGCGCGGCTACAGATCGAGCAATTGCATGAGCAGTTGAATTTGGCACGCAATGCGTTGGCGGCATTGACCGGCCAGCCGCAATTGGCTCAAAAGTTGGCTGAGCACCGGGCTCCAACATTGTCGCAATTGCAGTTGTTGGAGGTGCCGCAGACTTTGCCCGCAGAATTGCTGGGGCGGCGTGCGGATGTGGTTGCTGCGCGTTGGCGTGTGGAGTCGGCCTCAGGCGCGGTGGATGTCGCTAAAGCGGCGTTTTACCCCAATGTGAGCCTTACGGCCTTTTTGGGGTTGGCATCGTTAGATTTGGGGCAATGGATTAACACCGGCAGTCGTACCTGGGGTGTTGGGCCGGCGATCAGCTTGCCTATTTTTGAGGGGGGAAGCTTGCGCGCGAATCTGAAGAGCCAAACGGCCGACTATGACGAGGCCGTAGAGCGTTACAACCAGCAAGTGATTGCGGCAGTTAAAGAGGTGACGGACCAGTTGACATCGTTGACAGCCATCGCTCGCCAGCAGCGTGAGCAAAGTCAGGCTTTGGAGGCGACGGAAAGCGCCTACCAGATTGCGCGTGACCGATATGCCGCAGGCTTGGGCAATTACCTCAATGTGTTGACTGCAGAAAGTGCTGTATTGACGCAGCAGCGTTTGCGTGTGGAGTTGCAGTCACGGGCTTTGCAAACACGCGTTGCTTTGGCGCACGCTCTGGGCGGAGGGTTCCAGGCGGCAGAGATGGTGGATGGTGTCTGAATCAATCGCAGAGCCAGTGCGGGCACATGGGCCTGCGCGAACCACTTCTGCGGTTTCAGCCTCATAGGCTATGAACTCCTGCAATGGGACGGATTGCGTTCTTTTCGATATGGACATTGTTCTTGTGCGTTGATGATCTGCCAGTCCGTTCGCTGTTTTTCTTTTCTTCTCTGAATATGAGCCCGTTCAATACGGATGATCTTTTATGAATCAAGCAGCTACTTCTTCTGCAACTGCGGCGTCAGAAATCACGTCAAGAGCGGGCGCGCGTCGACGCCGTTTGCTGAGTTTTACGGCATTGGTGGTCATTGGCGCTTTGGTTTGGGGCGGCTATGAATGGGCGGTTGCTCGGCACTATGAAAGTACCGATAACGCCTATGTGCAGGGCAATATGGTGCAAATATCACCGCAAACAGCAGGTACTGTTCAAAGTATTTTTGCGGATGAAACGGATTTTGTGAAAGCAGGGCAGGTGCTAGTGGCGCTGGACCCTGCCGATGCGAATGTGGCACTGGAACAAGCCAAGGCCAGCTTGGCTCAAGCAGTGCGGAAAGTGCGCACCACGTATGTCAACAACGACTCATTGGCTGCGCAGGTGCGCTTGCGAGAAGCGCAAGTGGTGCAAGCGCGCAATGAATTGAGCCGAGCGCAAAGCGATTTGCAACGCCGCCAGTCACTCTCTGGAAACGGCGCTGTTTCTGGGGAAGAAATCAGCCACGCGAAGAGCCAAGTTGACGCTGCGCAAGCGGCGCTAACCGCCTCGCAAGCGGCTGTGGCCTCCGCACGGGAGCAACTCGCAGGCAACCGGTCGTTGACAGAAGGGGTGGATGTACAGCAGCACCCAGAAGTGCAAATGGCTGCTGCCAAATTGCGTGAGGCGTGGCTTGCGCGTCAGCGCACGGCCTTGCTGGCGCCTGTTGATGGGTATGTCGCTAAGCGTGTCGTGCAAGTGGGGCAACGTGTTGCGCCGGGTTTGCCATTGCTCACCGTGGTTCCTTTGCATGACTTGTGGGTGGATGCTAATTTCAAAGAAAACCAGTTGCGCAGTTTACGCATGGGCCAACCCGTGGAGTTGGTTGCTGACTTGTATGGCGATGCGGTCAAATTTGAAGGAACGATTGCAGGCTTAGGGGTTGGCACTGGCGCTGCTTTTTCATTGCTGCCGGCTCAGAACGCAACTGGTAATTGGATCAAGGTGGTGCAACGCGTGCCCGTGCGCATCGCATTGGATGAGGCGCAACTCAAAGAGCACCCTTTGCGCGTAGGGCTGTCAATGGATGCGCGTGTCAACGTCTCGCAGCAAGACGGAAAGCTGTTGGCCGATGTGCCGCGTACCAGCCCTGCAGCACAAACTGCTGTGTACCTGCAGCAAGAAGCAGGTGCTGATGCGGTCATCACTGAAGTGATTGCCAGTAACTTGGGCAAGGCTGGTTGAGTGCCGCCATCGTTTGACGCTGAGTAAAAACGCCGAAAAGGATTGCGATGGCTACGTTGACATCAGAGGAGCGCCAGGGGGGTGATTCTCTTAAAAATGAGCGCAGCGATGCTGCTGCGCCAGTGGCGTTACCGCCTTTAGAAGGGGCGGCCAGAATTTGGGGGACATTGGCCTTGTCCGCAGCGGTTTTCATGAATGTGCTTGATACCTCGATTGCCAATGTGTCGCTACCGGCGATTGCCGGGGACTTGGGGGTGAGCGCGAACCAGGGCACTTGGGTGATTACCAGTTTCGCGGTTGCCAATGCAATTGCGGTGCCATTGACTGGCTGGTTGTCGCAGCGTTTTGGGCAGGTGCGTTTGTTCATCATCAGCGTAGCCTTGTTTGTACTTTCCTCATGGTTGTGCGGCATGGCCCCGAACATGACGATGCTGATCGCGTTTCGGGTGCTGCAAGGCCTGGTCGCTGGGCCCATGATTCCGTTGTCGCAAGCCTTGTTGCTGTCCAGTTACCCACGGGCACTGGCGGGGTTGGCCATGGCCATGTGGTCCATGACGACGTTGATCGCGCCGGTCACGGGCCCCTTATTAGGGGGCTGGATCACCGATAACATGACTTGGCCTTGGATTTTTTATATCAATGTGCCTGTTGGTATTGCATCGGTCTTGGTCACATGGGCGATTTTCAGAGAGCGAGAAACGAAAACACGCAAACTTCCTATAGACAGTATTGGTTTGGCGCTGCTAGTGGTGTGGGTGGCGGCCATGCAGATCATGCTTGATATTGGCAAAGAGCATGATTGGTTCCAGTCGCCAACGGTGGTGGTTTGTGCCGTGGTGGCAGTCGTGGGCCTGATCTATTTTGTGATGTGGGAGCAGGGCGAGGAACATCCCATTGTGGACTTATCGCTCTTTAAAGTGCGCAATTTTTGGGCAGGCACCTTGGCCATTTCTGTTGGTTATGGGTTGTTTTTTGGCAATGTGGTGTTGCTGCCGTTGTGGTTGCAGCAATTCATGGGCTATACAGCCACCAACGCGGGCATGGTGATGGCTCCTGTCGGATTGTTGGCGTTGGTTCTCTCGCCGTTTGTGGGGAAAACTATTGGCCGGGTTGATCCGCGTTGGTATGCCACGTTTGCTTTTTTGATTTTCGCATTGGTTTTGTGGATGCGTTCGCGTTTTAATACTCAAGTGGATGTGGCAACCTTGATGATTCCAACAGTCATCCAAGGCGTGTCGATGGCATTCTTCTTCATCCCGCTGATTACCCTGACCATGTCTGGTTTGAGTCCTGAACGTATTCCGGCGGCATCAGGTTTGTCGAATTTTGTTCGAATCACGGCTGGGGCAGTGGGGACGTCTGTCTCTACCACCGTGTGGGAGCGCCGTGCCAGTTTGCACCATGCGCAATTGGTTGAGAACATTACGGACGGTAGCTTGCCGACGGAACTGTTCTTGAAAGGCGTTGGGGCATCAGGTCTTGACCCAACGCAAGCGCTGGCGCAGTTGGATCGGCTCGTGAACCAGCAAGCCTATATGCTGGCTGCCAACGATGTGTTTTATGCTTCGGCAGCCCTGTTTTTACTCTTGATTCCACTCGTATGGTTGGCTGATGGTCCGCAAAATGGTGCAGGGCAATCTGGGGCTGCGGCAGCTTCTGGCGCACATTGATGTGGCCCATTTTATGGTTGCTGGGGCCTTTTGTTTGATCTGGGGTATTCGAGAGTCATTACGCATGCATAACAGGGCCTTTTGGCCCTGTTATGCATTTAAAGGTGGCGTCAAATGCTGCACTGCACGATCATTTTCTTTGCGTTTCCCTTCGATCGGGGTAGGCCAAGTCTTGTATAAGACTTCAAAAACAGCGACAATCGCTGCTGCCGGTTTCCGCAATATGACATTGCGTTGCATATCGATGTAAAGCCTCCCATTAAAAGGGCTGAAGCCTGAGACAGCTCCATCCGAATACTTGCTAAAGAAAGCTCAGATGACCACTCAACCTACCATCATCTATACCCTGACTGACGAAGCGCCTCGCCTGGCGACAGCCTCGTTTCTGCCAATCGTGCGTGGCTTTGCCAGTGCAGCGGGCATCCATGTCGAAGAGAGCGATATTTCGCTGGCAGCGCGTATCTTGGGCGAGTTCCCTGACCACTTGACTGCTCAACAGCAAGTGCCAAACAACTTGGCGGAATTGGGCGCTTTGACGCTTCAGCCAGAAGCCAACATCATCAAGTTGCCGAACATCAGTGCTTCTGTTGGTCAGCTCAAGGCTGCTATTAAAGAACTGCAAGACAAAGGGTATGCGATCCCTGATTTTCCAGAAAATCCTGCCAGTGATGCGGAAAAAGAAATCAAGGCCCGTTACTCGAAGTGCTTGGGCTCTGCTGTGAACCCTGTATTGCGCGAAGGCAATTCAGACCGCCGCGCGCCTGCTGCAGTGAAAAACTATGCCAAGAAGCACCCCCATTCAATGGGCGAGTGGAAGCAATGGTCACAAACCCATGTTTCGCACATGCATGAAGGCGACTTCTACCATGGCGAAAAATCGTTGACGCTGGACAAAGCGCGTGATGTGAAGATGGAGTTGGTGACCAAGAGCGGTAAAACAGTGGTACTCAAGCCCAAGGTTGCTTTGCTCGATGGTGAAGTGATTGATTCCATGTTCATGAGCAAGAAAGCCCTGTGCGATTTTTATGAGCGTGAGATTGAAGATTGCAAGGAGGCAGGCATTCTGTTTTCCCTGCACGTGAAGGCCACGATGATGAAGGTTTCGCACCCCATCGTGTTTGGTCACTGTGTGAAAATTTTCTACAAAGAAGCTTTTGAAAAACACGCCAAACTGTTCGATGAATTGGGTGTGAACGTCAACAACGGCATGGCTGATTTGTACGCCAAGATTGCGACATTGCCCAACTCGTTGCGTGAAGAAATTGAACGTGATTTGCACAAATGCCAAGAAGATCGCCCTGCGCTGGCGATGGTCGATTCGGCCAAAGGCATCACCAACTTCCATTCACCAAACGATGTGATTGTGGATGCGTCCATGCCTGCGATGATTCGTGGTGGCGGCAAAATGTGGGGTGCAGACGGCAAGCCTTATGACTGCAAGGCTGTGATGCCTGAGTCGACTTTTGCCCGTATCTACCAGGAAATGATCAATTTCTGCAAGTGGCACGGCAATTTTGATCCCCGCACCATGGGGACCGTTCCGAACGTAGGTTTGATGGCTCAGAAGGCTGAAGAGTACGGCTCGCACGATAAGACATACGAAATCGCAGAAGCAGGCACGGCCAATATTGTTGACTTGGCCACTGGCGAAGTGCTGTTGACCCAGGAAGTGGAAGAGGGCGATATCTGGCGTATGTGCCAAGTCAAGGATGCACCAATTCGTGATTGGGTAAAACTGGCTGTGACACGTGCACGCAACTCCAATACGCCAGCAGTCTTTTGGTTGGATCCTTACCGCCCACACGAGGCAGAACTGATCAAGAAAGTTCAGAAATACCTCAAAGACTACGACACAACGGGCTTGGAGATTTACATCATGTCTCAAGTGCGTGCGATGCGTTATACGCTTGAGCGCGTAGCGCGTGGTCTGGACACCATCTCTGTGACCGGCAATATTTTGCGCGATTACCTGACAGATTTGTTCCCCATCATGGAGTTGGGCACGTCAGCCAAAATGTTGTCTGTGGTGCCGTTGATGAATGGCGGCGGTTTGTATGAAACCGGTGCAGGCGGCTCAGCCCCTAAACACGTGCAACAGTTGGTAGAAGAAAACCATTTGCGTTGGGACTCGCTGGGTGAGTTCCTGGCTTTGGCGGTGTCGTTTGAGGAACTGGGTATCAAAAACAGCAACGAGCGTGCGAAGCTGCTGGCGAAAACTTTGGACGAAGCTACAGGCAAGCTGCTCGATGAGAACAAATCGCCATCGCGCCGCACGGGTGAGTTAGACAACCGTGGCAGTCAGTTCTATATCGCGCTGTACTGGGCCCAAGCCTTGGCCGCTCAGTCTGAAGACAAAGAACTGGCCGCTAAGTTTGCTCCAGTTGCCAAGCAGCTTTCAGAAAATGAAGCCACTATTGTGAGCGAGCTCAAAGCTGTGCAAGGTAAAGCCGTGGATATTGGCGGCTATTTCCAGCCTGAAATCGCTAAGCTGGATCAAGTGATGCGCCCAAGCAGCACATTCAATGCTGCGATTGACGCCATTGCCTGAGTCGACAGCCAGGCATCTGCCTGGTTTTGCGCAGGCCTGAAATAAAGAGCCTGATAACGGTGCCGCATGTTTTAAACATGCGGCATTTTTTTGTTCTTTATTGGAAGGGAATGCAGCCATAGGTGCAAACGACTTTATTGACGTGACTCGGGCCTGAAAATCCCTTCATCCAGGGCGCCATAGTGGCAATGCCACAATGCATGCCATGTTCAACCTTGGCGCACTAAGCCATCATTATTTTTAAGATGCACATGTTTTTGTTGGGATGGAAAACACTGCGCCGTGATTTGAGGGCTGGTGAGCTGACGGTGTTGTTGCTGGCTGTGACATTGGCTGTTGCAGCTTTGACGGCTGTTGCATTTTTTGCTGACCGCCTGCAGTCTGGCTTGCAGCGCGATGCCAGGCAGTTGCTTGGTGGCGATGTGGTTGTTGCCAGTGACCATGGCATTTCTTCCTCCCTGCGAGAGCAAGCGACAACATTGGGGCTGAATACAGCGGTGACGGTGGTATTCCCTACGATGGCACGTGCAGATGATGCACAGGGAGGCAATAGCCGTTTGGTTTCGCTCAAAGCGGTTGAATCTGCTTACCCTTTGCGGGGTAGAGTTCAAACCAGTGGTGTTTGGGACAACCACTGGACGGTGGCACAACTGTCGCAGCACGGCGAAGCAACGTTTGGTGGGCCGGTTGCTGGCGAGGCATGGGTTGACCCTGCTTTACTGGCCGGTTTGGAAATACAGCTTGGTGATACGCTGCACCTTGGTGAAAAAGCATTCAAGGTCAGCCGCGTTATCACTAGTGAGGCGGATCGTGGCGCAGGTTTTTTGAGTTTTTCTCCCAGAGTGATGATTGCGTATGGTGCGCTGGCAGATACTCAATTGGTACAACCAGCGAGCCGTCTGAATTGGCGTTTACTGGTGGCAGGCGAAGATGCTGCTGTATTGAACACATTCGCCCAGCAGGTGCAATCGTTGATTGACCAAGGCGCTGAACGTGGCCTGCGTTTGATGACGCTAGAAAGTGGAAGCCCTCAGATGCAGAGGACTTTGGAGCGCGCGGAGTCGTTTTTGCGCTTGGTGGCATTGTTGGCCGCATTGCTCTGTGCTGTTGGCGTTGCCTTGGCTGCACGTTCTTTTGCTGCGCGCCATTTGGATGGTGCAGCCCTGTGGCGAGTGCTCGGCTTGAGCCAGCGCGCCATCATCGGTGCTTATTTGGTTGAGTTTTTAACCGCAGGCGTTGTGGCCAGTTTGTTTGGGGTACTGATTGGCTACGGTGTGCACGCCGTCTTTGTATCAATGCTGGCGGGTTTATTGCAAGTGCAGATGCCCGCGGCAGGGCTATGGCCCGTGGCTTTGGGCTTGGGAATGGGCTTGACCTTATTGTTGGCTTTTGGCCTTGCGCCAGTGCTGCAATTAGCGCAGGTGCCACCGCTGCGGGTGATGCGACGCGATGTTGGGCAACTGCGACCGGCATCACGCACTGTCGTTCTGGCCGGCTTGGCCGGTTTTGCTGTGTTGCTTTTTGCGGTGAGCGGTAATGCCCAACTGGGAGCTATTGCCGTTGGGGGATTTGCGGTTGCTGTACTGCTGTTTGCGGGACTGGCGGCGATTGCCATCCGTGTGTTGCGCAGGGCGGTGAACGAAGCGACAGCGCCACGCTGGTTGTTGCTGGCCACTAGACAAGTAGCTGCACGGCCAGTTTTTGCTGTCATTCAAATCAGCAGTTTGGCTGTTGGGCTACTGGCTTTGGTATTGCTGGTGTTGCTGCGCACTGATTTGATCGACAGTTGGCAGCAGGCGACCCCAGCAGATGCCAATAACCGCTTCGTCATCAATATTCAGCCAGACCAGGCTGATGCATTCCAAGATGCGTTGCGGCAATCGGGGGTGCATGAATACCAGTGGTATCCCATGATTCGTGGGCGATTAATCCGAATCAATGACCATGTGGTAAGTGTGACCGATTACGAGGACGAAGATGCCAAACGGCAAGTGGATCGGGAGTTCAATCTCAGCTTTGATGAAACCTTGCCCCAAGGCAATGCGATTGTGAAAGGGCAATGGGTAGCTGGCCAGTCTGATGGTTTGAGCATCGAGGAGGGCATTGCCCAGCGTTTGGGTATTGCATTGGATGACCGTTTGGAGTTTGATATTGGTGGTCTTCAACATACTGCCACGGTCACCTCAATTCGCAAGCTAGATTGGAGCAGCATGAACGCCAACTTTTTTGTGCTTTTCCCAGTCGCGGCGATGCCAGATTTACCTGTGACCTACCTTAGCGCGTATCGAGCTCCTGAAACACCAGGGTTTGACAATGCGCTGGTGCGTCAATTTCCCAATATCACCAATGTGGATCTGTCGGCCACGCTGCAGCAAATTCAACAGGTATTGGGACAGGTCAGTCGGGCGGTTGAGTTGCTGTTTGTTTTTGCTTTGGCTGCAGGTTTGGTGGTGTTGTTTGCTGCAGTGACGGCAACCCGTGAGGAGCGTGCGCGGGAGTACACCTTGATGCGTGCCATGGGCGCAGCAAGTGGTTTGTTGGCGCGTGTGCAACGTGCTGAGTTGGCTGGCGTAGGTGCCTTGGCAGGCTTACTGGCCGCATTTGCTGCCATAGCGATTGGATGGGCATTGGCGCGTTTTGTGTTTGATTTTGCTTGGGATTTTCCATGGTTAGCGCCATTGCTCAGTGCCATTGCAGGTGCTTTGCTGGCGTTACTGGCTGGCTGGTGGGGCTTGCGCGAAGTGTTAAGGCGCCCTGTATCTGAGAGCTTGCGCAGTCTGTCAGCTTCTTGACGGTAGATAGGTTGTAAGAGCCTATGTGAAGTTTTTTCGCAACTGCGAAAGGGCTTTGAAGCGGCGCTAAAGGTGCTCGCTGTGTTGCTCGCGAAATGCCATCCAGGTGTGATTTAAAAATGTCATATAGCCTGTCATATTGATGTCACAAAACATTCTTACATTCACGACTGTCTTACTTGACCAACCTGAAAGAGGATCTCGATGAACAAGTTTGTTTTCCGCGCAGTGGCAGCATCTGTTTTGGCTCTGACTGCAGCGTCATCCGTGATGGCGCAAGACGTCAACGGTGCCGGTGCCAGCTTCCCAGCTCCTTTGTATTCCAAGTGGGCTGCTGATTACCAAAAAGCCGCCAATGTCCGTATCAACTACCAATCCGTGGGCTCTGGCGCGGGTTTGCGTCAAATTGAAGCGAAAACCGTTGATTTCGGTGCTTCTGATGCCCCGCTGAAAGATGAAGCGCTGAAAGAAAAGGGCTTGATCCAGTTCCCAACCGTGGTAGGCGGTATTGTTCCAGTGGTGAACATCAAAGGCATTGAGCCTGGTCAATTGCGTTTGAGTGGTGAAGTGTTGGCCAAAATCTACTTGGGCAAAATCACCAACTGGGATGACGCGGCGATTAAAGCCATCAACCCAGGCGTGCAATTGCCAAGCGACTTGATCGCAGTGGTTCGCCGCGCTGATGGCTCTGGCACCACATTTGGCTTCACCAATTATTTGAGCCAAGTGAGCGAAGAGTGGAAAAAAGAAGTCGGTGAAGGTACTGCTGTGAAATGGCCTACAGGTGCCGGTGGCAAAGGCAACGAAGGCGTGGCCGCATTTGTTAGCCGTTTGCCTAGCTCCATCGGTTATGTGGAGTACGCTTATGCCAAGCAAAACAAAATTTCCTATGCGCAAATGCAGAACAAGGAAGGCCAGTTCGTGCACCCTAGCGAAGCTGCGTTTAAGTCCGCCGCTGCTGGTGCTGATTGGCAGAACACTTTCTACCAAATCTTGAACAACAAGCCTGGTGCTGAGTCTTGGCCTATCACCACCACCACCTACATCTTGGTGCACGCCAAACAAGACAATGCAGACAAAGCCGCTGCTACGCTGAAATTCTTTGACTGGGCATACAAAAACGGTGACAAGACAGCCGCAGATCTGGACTATGTGTCGTTGCCCGATAGCGTGAAAGAAATGATCCGCAAAGAGTGGAACGAAGACATCAAAGATGCTTCGGGTAACGCCATTAAGTGGAATTGAGATCACGCGAGGTGATGTTTGCCCAGGCGCGCCAATACCAGCACTGATTCAGTGTTTGGCCTGTTGAATTCTTAGGGCGCGTCTTGGCAAGGTAGAAATAAGCAAATTTTCAGAGTGAGGAGCTGGCCGCATTCATCACAATAGAGGTGTGCGGCCACCCGTTGGCTTCATGGCGCTTTACAGTGTCAACGTGAATACTCGGCAGCGTATGCCGGTGTTTTGTGATTATTCAAAGGAATTGTTGTGTCTGATGCCATGACTGTGCAATCCAGTATGAAAACGCCCAAACAGGCGACCCCCATGGTTGGAACAAATGGAGGGCGACAAGAGCCCCCAGAACGAAAAATCAATAAGCTGCCTGATCTTGTTTTTGGCTTTTTGGCCCAAGGTGCGGCAGTTTTGACGTTGGTGGTGCTGGTTGGCATCATGATTTCCTTGCTGCTTTCAGCTTGGCCAGCGATCAAAGAGTTTGGAATTGGATTTGTCTTCAATCCGGAGTGGGATCCGGTAATGGAAGATTTTGGCGGGTTGTCGATGATTTATGGCACCTTGGCCACTTCGGTGATTGCGCTGCTAATTGCAGTACCCGTGAGTTTTGGTATTGCCCTCTTTTTGACTGAGCTGGCTCCTCCTTGGCTCAAGCGCCCTTTGGGCACGGCGATTGAACTCTTGGCCGCAGTGCCTTCGATTGTGTACGGCATGTGGGGCTTGATGGTCTTTGGCCCTATCTTGGTGACGTACTTTCAGCAGCCTTTGCAGGCGATTTTTGGCAAGGTGCCAGTGATTGGCGCTTTGGTTAGCGGTGTCCCGATGGGGATTGGTGTGCTTCCTGCAGGCATCATTCTGGCCATTATGATCATCCCGTACATCGCTTCTGTGATGCGTGATGTGTTCGAGGTGACGCCACCTATGCTCAAAGAGTCTGCTTATGGCCTGGGCTCGACAACATGGGAAGTGATGTGGAAAGTGGTGCTGCCGTACACCAAAGCCGGTGTGGTTGGTGGCGTCATGCTTGGGCTTGGGCGCGCTTTAGGCGAAACGATGGCCGTGACTTTCGTGATTGGGAACGTGGCACAGTTGTCTACTTCGCTGTTTGACCCTGCCACCAGTATTACCGCAACGCTAGCCAACGAGTTTGCTGAAGCTGGCGAAGGTTTGCACCAGTCGTCGCTGTTTTACCTGGGGATGTTGCTGTTCTTCATTACTTTCGTTGTGTTGACGCTCTCGAAATTGATGTTGCTGCGTTTGCAGAAGAATGAAGGGAAAAAATCATGAGTCAGCAGGCTTATATCAAACCCTTCGTTCCCAAAGGGACTGAGGCAGATCGGCTCAAACTGTTTCAAAGTCGCAAACGTATCAATGCTGTGGCAATTACCTTGTCGCTGCTGGCAATGGCTTTTGGTGTGTTTTGGCTGCTGTGGATTCTGTGGGAAACCATTCGGTTGGGGATTGGTGGCTTGAGCGCCACGATCTTCACACAGTCGACGCCTGCGCCCAACGATGCAGGAGGTTTGGCCAACGCCTTGTACGGCTCTTTCATCATGGTGCTGTTGGCAACTTTTGTTGCAACGCCAATTGGCATTCTTGCAGGGATCAGCCTGGCAGAGTTCAACCCTAAAGGATGGTTGGCCTCGGTCACACGCTTTGTGAACGACATATTGTTGTCCGCACCCAGTATTGTGATTGGTCTGTTCGTCTACGCGATTGTGGTGACGCAGTTTAAGAGCTTTTCAGGCTATGCCGGTGTGGTCGCCTTGGCCTTGATCGTGGTGCCTGTGGTGCTGCGTACAACGGAAAACATGCTGATGTTGGTGCCCAACGGTTTGCGTGAAGCCGCCTACGCATTGGGTACACCTAAGTGGAAAGTGATCTCGATGGTGACATTGCGTGCTGCCAAGTCTGGTGTGATTACTGGCATCTTGCTGGCTGTGGCGCGTATTTCGGGTGAGACGGCGCCATTACTGTTCACGTCGCTGAATAACCAGTTCTGGAGTACAGACTTGTCGCAGCCGATGGCCAGCTTGCCGGTTGTGATTTTCCAATATGCCATGAGCCCATATGAAAACTGGCAAGAGCTGGCATGGGCAGGGGTGTTCATTATCACCATGGCTGTATTGGCTTTGAATATCTTGGCTCGTTTCTTTACACGTCAAAAATAACCAGTGTTTGGTCGGCTTGCATGGACGCGCAGCCGACCCACTCAAAAGGAATTGCATTTATGACTACGGCAATGATCAAACCGCAAGAGGCTGCCAAGATTGCAGTCAAGGATTTGAATTTCTATTACGGCAAGTTCCATGCGCTGAAAAACATTTCCATGGAAATTCCCGAGAAGAAAGTCACCGCATTTATTGGTCCATCTGGTTGCGGTAAGTCCACGCTGCTGCGTACCTTCAATCGCATGTTTGAGCTGTATCCCGAGCAGCGTGCGGAAGGGCAAATCATGCTTGATGGTAACAACTTGCTGTCGAAAAATCTTGATGTGGCTTTGGTGCGTGCCCGCGTTGGTATGGTCTTTCAAAAGCCGACACCATTTCCAATGTCGGTGTACGACAACGTTGCTTTTGGTGTGCGTTTGTTTGAAACACTGTCCAAATCTGAAATGGACGACCGTGTGGAAAGCGCGTTGCGCAAGGCAGCACTGTGGAATGAAGTCAAAGACAAGCTGCAGCAAAGCGGATCAGGCCTCTCTGGCGGTCAGCAGCAGCGCTTGTGTATTGCGCGTGGCATTGCGTTGATGCCTGAAGTTTTGCTCTTGGATGAGCCATGCTCCGCGCTGGATCCGCTGTCGACCAGCAAAATCGAAGAGCTGATTGAAGAGCTCAAGGACGAGTACACCGTTGTGATCGTGACGCACAACATGCAGCAGGCCGCGCGTTGCAGTGATTACACCGCTTATATGTACCTAGGTGATTTGATGGAGTTTGGACCAACGAAAGAGTTGTTCGTTAAACCCCAGCGCAAAGAAACTGAAGACTACATCACAGGCCGTTTTGGTTGATTTTTAAGAGGAATCTCATGACTGATCAACATTCATCGTCTCAGTTTGAAGCTGAACTCAATGCCATATCCTCCCATATCATGGAAATGGGGGGATTGGTAGAGTCTCAAATCAAATACGCTATTGATGCGCTGAGCCATCTGGATTTGCATGCTGTTGGCTTGATCTCTCGACTGGAAGAACGCGTTAATGCATTGGATGTGGAGTTGGATGCGGAAATCTCCACCATCATTGCTACGCGGCAACCCACAGCCAAAGACCTGCGTATGCTGTTGGCGATCTCCAAAGCAACCGCCAATTTGGAACGTATTGGAGATGAAGCCAACAAAATGGGGCGCATCATCAAAACGATTATTGAAAGCAGTGCACCGCGCAATTTGCCTATTCTGGATTTGAAGTATTCAGGTGAGTTGGCTGCGAACCAACTGCGCCGTGCCTTGGATGCCTTTGCGCGCCGAGATGTGAGTAATGTGGTGGACATCCTCAAGCAAGATGACTTGATCGACAGCGAGTTTGATGGGTACACCCGCAAACTGGTGACTTACATGATGGAAGACCCTCGTAAGATTTCCATCAGCATGGACTTGCTGTTTTTGGCCAAGTCGATTGAGCGCATTGGCGATCATTCCAAAAACTTGGCAGAACTGATTGTGTTTATGGTCAAAGGCAAAGACGTGCGCCACACTTCTGTGGAAAACGTTGAGTCTGCGTTGAAGTAAGTAAGGAGAGCAGGTAGCCATGAGTGGACCGCGCGTATTGGTGGTGGAAGACGAAGAGGGGATCAGTGAATTGATCTCTATCAACTTGCGCCACTACGGCTACGACCCTGTGTGCGTAGAAGATGGTGAGGCTGCCCAGCGCGAGCTCGATCACATCCTTCCTGATGTGATTTTGCTGGACTGGATGCTGCCTGGCCAAAGTGGCTTGGCCTTAGCGCGTAAATGGCGTAGCCAGTCGCGCACTAAAACCATTCCTATCCTGATGTTGACGGCGCGTGGTGATGAGCCCGATAAAGTGGCAGGCTTGGATGCTGGCGCGGACGACTATTTGACCAAGCCGTTTTCTATTCAAGAGTTACTAGCGCGTATACGTGCCGTTTTGCGCCGCCGTGCCCCAGAACAAGCTGGTGAAGCTGTGCAAATCGGTAGCCTGCATTTGGACACGTCTGCGCACCGTGTTTTACTTGGGGGCAATCCTTTGAAAATGGGCCCTACGGAATTTAAGTTGCTGAATTTCCTGATGCAGCATCCTGAGCGCGTGCACAGTCGTTCCTCATTGCTGGACAAGGTATGGGGCGACCATGTGTTCATCGAAGAGCGCACTGTCGATGTTCATATCAAGCGATTACGTGAGGCCTTAACTGATGCAGGCAGCATGGTCGAGACCGTGCGAGGGGTAGGCTACCGGTTTACGGCTAATCCCAGTGCGACAGCTACTGCTGCTGCTAAATAGCCGCTTGAATCGTTTTGTCAAAACCGCAGCAAAAAAAGCTGCGGTTTTTTTATATTTGCAGTCGCCTTAGCACGCTAAACTCATTCGGTTGACCCCTGCTGATCGGCGCTGTTTGAGTTCTCGCCCCCTAATTTGAGATTAAGAACCTGTTTACGATCTCAACACAGTCCGCAAGACTCAAAAAAAGAGGCACTGCAAGGCCCCTATTGCCGCGCATCGCATTCTTCTGGACTCTAACGCGGTCTGCGTGGAGATCCTAAACAACATTCTAAGAATACAAGGCCTATGTCTTTTGAATGCCAGTCATCCGTATTAGTGCAGCAACTGCAAAGTGCAGACCCTGTCGATTGGGGTGTTGCATCTGGTTGGATGCCCACAATTGATGCCTTTTTTGGTTCTGCTGTAGGCCGTGATTTACTTCACTTTCTTCAGCAACGTTTGGATGCGGGAGCCGTTATTTTTCCTCCCGAGCCTTTACGCGCCTTGGAGTTAACGCCACCAGAATCTGTGCGCGTTGTGATTTTGGGGCAAGACCCTTACCATGGCAGAGGGCAGGCTGAAGGCTTGGCTTTTTCGGTTGCACCAGGAGTGGCTTTGCCGCCATCGCTAAGGAATATCTTCAAAGAGATGCAGCGGGATTTAGGTACTGCACCCCCACCTTTTCCACAACCGGGCGGCAGTTTGGTGCATTGGGCGAAAAATGGTGTTTTGCTACTCAACACCTGCCTGACGGTTGAGGAGGGACAAGCAGCAAGCCATGCTGGCAAAGGTTGGGAAGTCCTGACTGATGCGCTGATCAGCCAAGTGGCACAAAGCGAGAAGCCCATTGTTTTCATGCTGTGGGGTGCCCATGCCCAGTCGAAACAAAAGCTTATTCCTACAGATCGTGGCCATGTGATCTTGCAGGCTAACCATCCGTCGCCATTGTCTGCGTTGCGACCTCCGCGCCCATTTATTGGTTGTGGTCATTTCAGCGCGGCTAAGGCTTTTCGAGAGCAACACGGTTATTAGGCGCGACTCCTGATCTTAATTGCGAGATGCGTCAACCACAAAAAGCGCCCTGATAGGCGCTTTAAATGATGGTGTAAGAGGTTGATGGCGTTTACTGCTTTTCGTCCATGGCTTGCCGCATTTGCTGAAGTAGCTGAGCAACGGCCTCTATTCCACTTTGACCAGGGTTGTCGCGCAGCAATTCAATCAAGCGGGAACCAATCACGACGGCATCTGCGTTGGCATCATGGGCAATGGCTTTTGCCGTTGTGGCATCGCGAATCCCAAAACCAACTCCTACAGGCAACTTGACGTGCGAGCGTATACGGGGAAGAGCCTGTGCTACTTGCTGCGTATCGAGTGCTTTGGAGCCTGTGACGCCTTTGAGTGATACGTAGTACACGTAGCCACTGGCAATAGCATTGATTTGTTCCATTCGCGCCTCAGTCGAGGTTGGAGCGAGCAGAAAAATCAGATCCATCTGGTGGGCACGTAGTTGCTGGTGAAGGGCTTGCGCTTCTTCTGGGGGATAGTCGACCACCAGCAAACCATCTACCCCGGCTATTGCCGCATCTCGCACAAAGGCTTCTTCGCCGCGCAATTGGTCGTAACGCTCGATAGGGTTGGCGTAGCCCATCAATACAACGGGAGTGGTTTGGTTGCTTTCACGAAACAAGCGAACATGTTCCAGCACCTGCACGAGGCCAATACCATTCGAGAGAGCGATGTCACTGGCTTTCTGTATGGTCGTGCCATCGGCTGATGGATCAGAGAAAGGTACACCCAGCTCAATGATGTCTGCGCCAGCAGCATGCATGGCATGCATCAATGCGGGCGTAGTGTCTTTAGTGGGATAGCCTGCTGTGACAAATGGAATCAGGGCTTTGCGGCCTTGGGCTTGTAATTGAGTAAAACAGTTGGCAATGCGATTGGTAGTGGTGTGTGTCATGGCCAAAGTCCTTATGCGTTGTTGCCCATTTTGGCAAACAGGCTGCCATCATCGAGACCAGCTACCGTACCAATATCCTTGTCGCCACGGCCTGAAAGATTGACCAATATGGATTGGTCCGCACGCATGGTTTTGGCCAGTTTCATGGCGTATGCGACTGCGTGGCTAGATTCCAGTGCCGGGATAATGCCTTCTGTGCGGCAGAGGTGGTGGAAAGCTTCCAGGGCCTCTGTATCTGTAATGCCTACGTACTGAGCTCGACCAATGTCTTTGAGCCATGCGTGCTCAGGACCTACACCTGGGTAATCGAGTCCGGCGCTGACGCTGTGCGTTTCAATGATTTGGCCATTGTCGTCTTGCATGATGTAGGTGCGGTTGCCATGCAAAACACCAGCGCTGCCACGTTGTAGCGATGCGGCGTGCTTGCCGGTGTCCAAGCCCAAACCTGCGGCTTCAACGCCAATCAGGCGTGTGCTCGCATGGTCAATGTAAGGGTGGAAGATGCCAATGGCATTACTGCCACCGCCAACACAGGCAACAACCGCATCAGGCTGTGTTTCAGCCAGTTTGAGTTGTTGACTCATTGCTGGAAATTGATCCAGGCACTCTTTGCCGATGACGCTTTGGAAGTCTCGCACCATCATAGGATAGGGGTGTGGACCTGCTACGGTGCCAATGATGTAGAACGTGTTGTCTACGTTGGCCACCCAATCGCGCATGGCTTCGTTGAGTGCATCTTTGAGCGTCTTGCTGCCTGACTCTACAGGAATCACTGTGGCGCCCAGCAGTTTCATGCGGTAGACATTGGGACTTTGGCGTTTGACATCCTCTGCGCCCATGTAGACCACACACTCCAAGCCGTAGCGAGCGCAAATGGTTGCCGTAGCAACACCGTGCTGACCCGCGCCAGTCTCTGCAATGATGCGCGGTTTTCCCATGCGCTTGGCCAGCATCGCCTGGCCGATCACATTGTTGATTTTGTGCGCGCCCGTATGGTTGAGGTCTTCTCGCTTGAGAAAAATTTGTGCTCCACCTATTTCGCGGCTCATGCGTGCAGCATGGTAAATGGGGGAGGGGCGACCCACATAGTGTTTGAGCTCATAAGCAAACTCGGCCAAGAAGGCTGGGTCGTTTTGGTATTGGGCGTAAGCCGTGCGCAATTGTTCTATAGCATGGGTGAGCGTTTCACTCACGAAGCTTCCGCCATAAGGGCCAAAATGGCCGTGTTGGTCTGGTTGTTGGTACTGTTGTGTCATTTCTCTTCCTTATTGGCTGGCGCGGAGGCTGGCACACGTGCTTGTGCATCAGCTTGCGCAACGGCAGCCATGAAACGGTGCATTTTTTCGGCATCTTTAATGCCTCTGAGTGGCTTGCCATCAGGGCCAGAGGTTTCGATGCCAGAGCTCACATCCACGGCCAGCGAGAGGCCGCGACTACGCAGCGCACGAATGCCATCGATCACATTTGATGGTGTGAGCCCACCACTTAAGACGAGGTGAGATGTGACGTTTGTTGGAAGAAGTGACCAATTGAATGCCTGTCCGCCGCCGCCATACCCTGATACATGGGCATCAAGCAAAATGGCTTGCGCTTGCGAGAATTGATGGGCGTATTCTACGAGATCAAAGGGTGCTTGCCCAGCTTGCGGCTCAAGTGGAATACGTGCTGCACGGACATACGGTTGTTGACCTTGATGGCTCAGTGCCCAGCATTGCTCTGGTGTTTCGTCCCCGTGAAACTGTAAAAGCGCCTGAGGCAGCAGGGTGAGGGCACTGTCGACTTGTGTTGCACTTGGGTTGACAAAGAGTAAAACCGGCGTGATATAGGGGGGGATGGATTGTGCTAAACGTTTTGCTTGTTCTGCACTGACATAGCGGGGGCTTGCCTCGTACAGCACAAAGCCAATTGCATCGGCACCTGCATTGACCGCAGCATTGACATCTTCTTGGCGTGTCAAACCGCAAAATTTAACGCGAGTTCTTGTGGTGTTAGGGCGATCAGTCATAGCTTTTATTGGTAATGTCAGCAGGCCGTAAAACTACTGGCCCCAGGGATGTAGTCAAACAGCGCTGAGCTTTGAGGTAGCTGCCAGTGTGCGTCGTAACGCGGACCAAGAAAATACAAGCCGTCTGGCGAAAAAGTTGGCGCAGCTGCATCTCGAGAACGCGCTTGTAATACATGGCGCATCCATTCAGGCGGCTGAGCGCCTTGCCCGACCATAATTAAACAGCCCATGATGTTGCGGATCATGTGGTGTAGAAAAGCATTGGCTTCAAATTCGAATCGCCAATAGCACGTGGGTATTGAACGTTCGCTTGAAGATGCCGGTGCGTGTCCCATGCGCATGGGGGTAGCGTTGATGTGAATGGCTGAAATGGTTTTGACCGGTGTGAGCGCTTGGCAGGCTGCTGCGCGAAACGACGTGAAATCATGTTCGCCAAGAAGTGTGTTTGCCGCTTCTTGCATGGCGTGAAGGTTCAATTCCGAAAACACCCAGCCAACCCGTGTCGCATCAATACTGGGCCGAACGGCAGACTGCAAAAGAACATAGGCATAGCGACGGCTACGGGCCTGATTGCGTGCATGGAAATCATCTGTCACTTGGCGTGCCCACTGCACAGCAATGTCGGTGGGGAGGTAGCGGTTGGTTCCTCTAACCCAGGAAATTTCTTCTCGCTCAACTGGGGCATCAAAATGTACCACTTGCCCCAATCCATGTACGCCAGTGTCTGTACGTCCTGCGCACAAAGTGGAGACTGGGTGGCCCGCAAATTGCGTAAGTGCCGCTTCCAGTCGGTCTTGGACTGTATGGCCATCAGGTTGACTTTGCCAACCGTGATAGCGTTGCCCGTTGTAGCTAATGCCAAGTGCAATACGCATAAAAAGGCCTGTGCAAGCGAGAAAAGGTGCAAGTGCTGCACCCTGAAAAACCAACGCCGAAGCAGAGGGCTTCGGCGTTAATAAGAAAAGCAATCCAGCATGGCCGCGGTCAAAAAGATGCCTACCCATGCCTACCAACTAACGTGGATGGGCTTTGATGAGTTGAAAATTCTAGCTTAAGTCCGCCAGTAATTTCTTTGCTTGACCCTGAAGTTCTGTGTCGCCTGCGAGTTTCACGACTTCCTCAGCCAAGGCTTTTGCGCCTTCACTGTCGCCTAATGCCAAGAACTCCTTGGCTAAAGCGAGTTTGGTGGCCAGTGGGTTGTCTGATGAGTAGTCCTGCAAATCCAAGCTAGCGAGTGTGCTGTCTCCAGATAACTGTGTCGTGCTGCTTGTTGTTGGCTTGTCATCAAAGGACTCGAAATCCAGACTGGAAAGATCAAGCTCAAGCGTTTTCGTCAAGTCATCGCTGCTGCTTGGTAAAGCGGTAGAGATATCGGTTGGCAAGGCAGATGGAATATCCAGCGAATTGGCAATGTCCGAAAAGTCGTCGAGTGCTTCAAGCGGCGCTGCTGCATGGGTGTCCTCGTCTGTTAACGTAGCCTGCGCTGCTGTGCGGGATTTGTCGTCCGCCGATGTGTCGTGCAACGTACCGCTTTGTGTAGGTTCAGCCAAGAAGTTTTCGAACTCTAATGAGTTGTCGCTGTTCGCAGGCAGCCCTGCCGGGCTGGTATGCAACTCTTCAACTTCACTTTTAGGAGCGGGGGTGTCCAGCTGTAAATCCAAGTCCAAATCTGCCAAGCTGGCCGCAGCGGATACGGTTCCAAGGCGGCTATCTAGTTTGCTATCTGAGTGCTTGCTAGAAGGGGAAATAGATGATTGCTGGAAGTCGAAATCCAGGCCAGATAATGGACCAAAACCAGAGAGGATACTGGAATCACCCCCTACCTTTGCCTCATTCAATGGGATATTTTCTGCAGACTCTTTGTACAGAGCATTGCTTGGGTCGAGGTTGCGTCCGAGTTCTGCAATCTTGCTCCATTCAATTCCACTTTGCTGAGTCAGACGCGCAATTTCTTGCGCTTTCGACTCGAATGAAAGGCGGTCTTGTCGGGATGCATATATTTCAGCCAAACGCACTTTGATTGCGGTGCGGGTGGGGTTTGTGACTTCGGCTTCTTTCAGAACCTCTTCTGCTTGCTGGTCGCGACCATAAGCCAGCAGTACGTCAGCTTCCAGTACCGGATCGCCTTCACCTGTAGCATCGATTTGGCTTGGCGAGTAGGACATCGACGATACACCGGTGGACATACCTGTCGTGTTGGATTTTGTTGAAACGTCTTCTTCGGATTGTTCTTTGCCTTGATCTACCTTGGCATTGTTGCTGTTGAAAAATGAATCAGGGATATTGCCGCTGTTTTCATAGACAACATCGCCCCCTTTACGACCTTTGCGGTAGCGGTAATAGCCCCAGCCAAGGAGCAGTGCCAACAGGCCACCACCTGCAGCAGGGAGCATGGGGTATTCGTCCAGGAAACTGTTTTCGACGGGAGCAGGAGCAGGAGCAGGAGCAGGAGCAGGAGCAGGAGCAGGAGCAGGAGCAGGAGCAGGAGCAGGAGCAGGAGCAGGAGCAGGAGCAGGAGCAGGAGCAGGAGCAGGAGCAGGAGCAGGAGCAGGAGGCTCAGACGCTACTGTTGCAGTGCTTTCCGTGGTGAGTTGAGGAGACGGCAGCGTGACAGGCGCTGCGGTTTCAACAGTTATTCCAGGGGAGGGCGGTTCCGTGTCTGCAGTGCTGTTAGGTGGCGTTGCAACAGGTGCTTGAGGTGAAGTATCGACGGTGCCTGTGGAAGGTGGCTGCTCAGCAGCTATGCTGCTGTCGGGTTTTGTCTGAGCTGTTTGTGCCGTTTTGTTTGCTTCCTTGAGCAGCTCTTCCATGCGGCGGGTATTGTCCTCAGCTTCCTTTTTACGTGCAGCATCTTCTTGGGCTTGCAGTTGTGCAGCGATGCGCGCTTCTTCCGCTTTTCTTGCTTCGTTGGCTTTTTGCGAAGTCAGCTCCAACTTGTCACTTTCATTGGCAGCTGTTGGTGCTGTAGGGGGTGTTGTCACCTTACCAGCGGAAGTGTCTGCCGCTTGCACAGCTACCGGTGCCGTTGGAACATTGCGTGCAACTTGGCCGCGGTACTGGTTGAAATCGCGCGTTTGCGCTGCAATTAGGCGGCGTGCTTCCTGTGCTGAGACGGATTGAACCTGATCAACTTCTGGAATATTCAATACGACCCCAGAACGCAGCAGGTTCACATTGCCATTAATGAATGCTTGAGGATTTGATCGCTGCAAGGCTAGCAACATTTGGTCAAGCGAGACGTTGGATGGTAGATGGCGTCTGGCAATTGAACCGGCTGTGTCACCTCTGCGTGTTGTGATGCTACCGACACTCGCTGACGCTGTTGCGCGAGAGACTTCTGTGCTTGCTGGACGAGATGCTGCGGGGGATGATGCTTTAGTCGCTGTCGCAGGTGTAGTTTTGTCTGTATTTTTTGTCGCTGGCCTTACCGTGCCGGAGACGGACTGGCCTTGGCTGCGCATCCATGCTGTTGCGCGTTGGTACACATCGGAGTCCATGCTGCTTTGGCCTGCGGCGGGCGAAACTACTGCGGGCACAGATGGAGGTGCAATTGGAGCCGCTGCGGCGCTTGTAATTGGCGCTTCAGGCGCTGTGGCTGATGCTTGGGATGGGCTGACTTGGGCTTGCGTAATTTTCGATGAGGGCGGATCAAGCAATAAGGCATAACTGCGGACAGTGTTGCCTCCATTCCATGATGTGTTGAGCACCAAATCAACAAATGGCTCGTTGACTGGCGCATGCGTGCTTAACTGCAGTATTGCACTCCCATCGGAGCGACGCTGCAGAGTCACTTGCAACTGCGTCATGATGGACGAGTAGTTGGCACCATGGGCATTAAAAACATCTGGTGATGCTGGATTAGCGCGCAGCGATTGTGCTTCATCTGCACTGAGGTTTGTCACTGGGATGACTGCGCGCAATGGCTCTCCCAGATTGGATTGCACGCGGATTTGTCCTAGTGTCAAAGCCGATGCATCAGACCATTGCAGACCTGCCGCTACAAGAATGGCTGCGGTGAGGGCAGAGTGTTTCCAGCGGTACGTATTTGCCATTTGCTTCTTTTATTAAATGTAAGAAATGTTGGTGTTATCGACTGAGTGAGCTAGTGTAACCGTCGTGAGGTTACCGATTTTCCTAGTCTTGAACATGCCCAGATATATCGGGCGACGATATCAGCAATGAAATAGCCTGACAAGGCTATTGAAGTTGATTTGCTGTTACGAATACAAACACCTTGCGGCCTGTTGCCTGATGGCAACGAATATCAGGATTAAGAGACAAATCATGGAGTTGGCATGGTCTATTAATAATATTTCTAATCAATCAATAACAATGCCAAATACGGTCACTAAGGACGGCATGTGAACGCCATTCTATTCAATCGACTTTGGCGCCTGTGGCTTTGACTATGGGTTCATAGCGTGCACGTTCTTGCGCCATGAATTGATCAAAGGCAGGGGCTTTGCTGATGACAGGCTCTGCGAGTAATGCTTTAAAGCTTTTTCTGATCGTTTCTGATTCTAGCGCAGCAGAGAAGGCCGCATTGAGTTGCTCAATGGTGCTTTTGGGGGTGCTGGCGGGAGCAACTAGGCCCCACCATGTATCAATAGTGAAGCCGGGCAATGTTTGTGCCATGCTAGGGACTCCGGGCAGGAAGTCGCTGGGTTGCTCTGTGGTGACGGCTAAGGCGATCAATTTACCTGCTCGAATGTTCGCCGCAGCTGCCGCTAAGTTGTCGAAGTTGAAGTCAACTTCTTTGGATAGCAATGCAAGCTGCGCAGGGTTGGCGCCGTTGTAGGGGATATGTACGGCTTGCACGTTGGCCATTTGCTTGAAAAGTTCACCAGCAAGGTGGCCAGCGCTGCCATTTCCGCCACTTCCATAGTTCAACTGGCCTTCGTGTTCGCGCCCGTATGCGATCAGGTCTTGCAGCGTGTGGATGTTCAGCTCTTTTGCGCGCTCGCTGTTCATAACCAGCACATTCGGGACCCGTGCAACAGGCGTTACGGCAGCGAAATCGGTATTGGGGTTATAAGGGGTGCTCGAATAGAGCCAAGGGTTGATGGCCATGGTGGCTACTGCGGCAATACCCAGTGTCTTGCCATCGGGTTTGGCACGGGCCACTTGTCCTATCCCAATATTTCCGCCTGCGCCAGGTCGGTTTTCCACAATCACGGTGCCTAATGTATCTTTCACTGACTCAGCCAGAATTCTGGCCGTGGTATCGAGTGGGCCACCTGGGCCATAGGGCACGACGATGGTGGTGACTGTGTCTGCATAAGCTGTGGTTGTGATGGTGCAGAGGCTGGCTATGCACAAGGCGGCTGTTGCAAGGGTTTGAATGGTTTTTTTCATACTGGGCATCCCTTCATCTTGATATGTATGATTTCGCGGTTATTTCGCTATTGGGTGTTTGCGTGTGTAAGGTCTGCATCTGCTTCGGTGGGGCGCCTGTTATGCCGCCAAGTCTGCCGCAGTGGTGAATGCGTCGGCGAAAAATTGCTCGGGAGGTAATCCGCGCAAGCTCGTGTATGCACGATGGGCACGATCGATCACGATAGGGGCGCCGCAGGCATACACTTGGTAGCCAGCAAGTGAGTCAAAATCTTCAAGAACAGCTTGGTGAACAAAGCCTGTTCGCCCTTGCCAAGCATCCTCTGGTTGTGCATCGGAGATGACTGGAATGTAGCGCAGCTGGGGCAAATCGTGCGCTTTTTCTTGTAGCCACGTGTCAAGGTACAAGTCATTTGGTCTGCGGCCTCCCCAGTAAAAATGGATAGGACGTGTGATTTGCCGGTGTGCTGCATGCTCAAGAATGGCTTTGATAGGCGCAAAACCTGTTCCTGAGGCCAATAAGATGATGGGTTTGTCGGTGTCTTCTCTCAGGTAGAAGCTACCAAAGGGCCCCTCAATACGCAAAATCTCCTTTTCTTTCATGCTGCCAAAGACATGATCGGTGAACAGTCCTCCGGGAAAGTGGCGAATGTGCAGCTCCAGCCTTGGGCTGATGGCCTGTTCGTGGGGCGCGATTGCCACAGAGTAAGCCCTGCGTGAGCCATCCTTGAGTAGGAACTCAACGTATTGACCTGCGTGGTATTGGAATGCTTCCATTGCAGGCAATTGCAATTGCACCTGCATCACGTCATGACTTACGCGGGTCAGACTGGTCACGCGGGTGGGCATTTTTCGTATGGGAAACGCATCAGCTAATGTGACTTGACGCGATTCAATCGTGACGGGCGTTAACGCTTTGGCTCGACAGGTCAGGATATAACCCTCTTGCAGCTCCTCTGCCGATAATGCTTTGCTGGCGTAAGACAACATGTGGGTTTCACCCTGCAGTTTCTTGCATTTGCAAGAACCGCATGCGCCATCTTTACACCCATAGGGCAGGCCCACGCCTTGTCTGATGGCAGCAGAGAGAATCAGTTCGTCAGGGGCAATGTCAAAAGAGCGCGAACTAGGGAGGACTGTGACGTTAAGGCGAGAGGTGGGGCTGGTCATTGTGAATGGGGGTGAAAGGTGCTTGCCAAGCAAGCAGTCTTGATCACTCGCAAAAAAACAAAGGCATTCCAATCATGTTGCAATAGCGCGTTCAGGGATGCAGCGTGCTGTGCACGCTAGGATTGCGCCTTTGGGATGCGTGGAGCAATAGGAGGTGTGTCACCGCTGTCGCTCATGCATGCCTCATACATACATGCTCCATGAATAGGAAACCCATTATTGTGCCGTCGATTACTTCGTTCGCCCAGCAACACCCTGTGCGGCGCTCCAGTGTCATGCCTTATGCAAGGGGCGTATACAAACTAGTACGCGGTACTGTTGGGGCGTTGCCTATGCGTTTTAGACGTGCGCGGATTTTAGTGGTGGGGTGTGGCGATGTGGCTTTGCGCGTGGTGCAGTTGGGGCAAAAGGCACCAAGAAGGATTTGGCGTGCATTGACCTCCAGCCCTGATCGTTTAGCGGATTTGCGCAGCAGTGGAATGACTCCATTGCGAGGGAATCTGGATCAACCCGACACATTACGGCGTTTGGCAGGCTTGGGCACACACATTGTGTATTGTGCACCACCTAGCCAACAAGGTGTTAGCGATGAGCGTATGCGGGCTTTGTTGCGAGCCGTGCAGCAGACTCAACAACGCATTCAAAGTGTGGCCTATGTGTCGACCTCTGGCGTGTATGGGGATTGCCAAGGGGAGTGGGTGACAGAGACCCGGCCTGTGGCGCCAGCGAATGCACGAGCAGTGCGGCGTGTAGACGCCGAGCGTCAAATACGCTATCTGGCATCTGATGGCGTGCGTGCAACGGTGCTGCGCGCACCGGGGATTTACGCACTCAACCGTCCTAATGGTTCACCTGCCACGCGGTTGATGAAGCAAGTGCCTGTGCTACGGCCAGAAGACGATGTATTTACCAACCATATCCATGCGGATGACTTGGCGCGGGCGTGCTGGCTGGCATTGTGGAGAGGCAAGACTGGGCGGGTATTTAACGCCAATGACGATACCGCGATGTTGATGGGCGATTATTTTGACTATTCAGCCCAGGTTTTAGGTTTACCTGCGCCGCCACGCATTAGTCGCAATGAGGCAGAGCACTGCTTTAGTGCATTGCAGATGAGTTTCTTGTCCGAGTCCCGGCGCTTGTCCAATCTCCGCATCAAACGTGAATTACGCATGCAGTGGCGCTATCCCACTATCAAGCAGGGGTTGAGTCCTGGGCGGCCGGTATAGCTTCAGGCCATTGCCATCCCAGAAACGCGCATATTTCTTGGGAGCGTTGCAAAGTGTCTTGCATGCCTAGTGCCATCAATGCTTGGGTAAAGGGGGCTTCGAACAGTAAATAACTTAACAAGGCTGATTGCCCCAGTTGTTTGGCATCTTGGTTGGTGCCTAGGGCGCCTAATAAAGCGCGGATGCTTGCGGGCAAGTGGTGCATGTGCTGCGCAGCGAGGTGGTCAATGTTTTGCGATGGAGTGATCACCAGTGACTCTATCGAATGTAGGCCGCTTTGTGCAATTTGTTCTGGTGACATCAGGCTTAACGTGTGGTTGATGCGCGTTAAGCGTTCAATGTCAGTGGCCAGGCCATCATGAAAAATGCTGGAAAGCGCGTGGCCTGCAATCTGTGCGAGTGACGGTGCTGCCACATAATCGGGAGTCGGAGCGGCAGATACTGGACTGGCGCGACTGGCTCCAATCACCAAAATACGCCTAGCACCTAGGTGAATGGCGGGTGCCATTGGGGCCGCATGGCGCATTGATCCGTCACCAAAAAATGCATCTCCTTCTGGCATAGCCACTGCTTGCGCTGGAAATACAAAAGGAATGGCTGCAGATGCCAGCAGGTGGTTGTAGTGCAGTTGTGTATGGGCTGCCAGGCGTTGTGTGCGCTGCCACGGTTGCGGTCTTGCCGCTGAATCGTAGAAAGTGATATGGCGTCCACTGGTATAGCTAAAGGCCGATACCGCGACAGAATGCAAGTGGCCAGATGCAATCAGCGCTGGTATGCGGTCAAGGTCAATATGTTGCTGGAGCAGGGATGCTAGCGGTGCGTTATCCAGTAAGGCTTGCGGTTGGGATCGTCCCCAACGGGCCAATGCCCACCCAAGGGATAGCAGACTCAGCCAACGTGCGCCAGTGCGGATGAGGCTCCAAGAGTCTGCGCGGTAAACCTGATCAACCGTTAGCGATGCCCATGTTTTTTCCAGTCTTGCGACTGCGGCTTCAAAGTCATCGGCTCCACTGGCCAAAGCGGCCAAATTGATTGCGCCTGCCGATGTTCCCACCAATATGCCAAAAGGAGAGGGCTTGAAAACGGCTGTTTGCTGCGCATGCAACAGTGCTATGCCTTTGAGAACCCCCACTTGATAGGCTGCACGTGCGCCTCCTCCGGAAAATACCAACGCCGTTTGGGCGGCATGCTGTTGGTATTGGCGTCGTGACGGCATAGCAAGTCTCCATACGTGGGTGGTGGCAATACCGTGGGAAGGACGGGCCAGATCGCCAAGGGACGTTACGCTTTTTTTGTTATTCGGCGTTTGGAGGGAGCTTGCCTAATAAGAAAAGCGATAGGGAATCACCAGACCAGACTTGGATGTTGTGTTCTCGCGCATAGCGTTGGGCTGGGGGGCTGAGTTCGCCCTCGACGGCAAAATATAAACCATGGTGGATGCCAGTGGCTTCCATCGCTTCTGCCAATTGTCGCAATGGCTCTAAACCATGTACTGCCGCTTTCCAGCGGCGCGCATAGACTAGGGTGTACTTGCCTTCTTGCGCGATGCGCCAGTCTGCGCCGGCATGTTCAGATGCTGTGGCATGAATGCCGAGAATGCGCCATGACTCCAATGAGTTTTTGGAAAAAGTGTCCCAATTCATTTGATTGGCCTGGGTCAACACGGCAGCTCGGCGTTCTTGGCTTGGCATATGCAGTTGGCGCCAACCAGCAACCAAGCCCACGAGTAAAAGCGGAAAGGTACTGACGATGGCGAAAAACACATATTCACGCGGGATAAAAGCCGCGAGCAATGCAGACAAGGCTATGGCCAGCATAATGCTGACCCACCACGGTGAACGTAGCAAAATACCAAAAATGGAATGGCGTGGAATCGAGAATTTCACAGCAATATGCGTTTCAAGAAATGGGAATGCGTGCTGCATTTTTAGTTGCAGTCAAACAGCATTTTCTGTTGATTTGAATGTGTAGATCGCAACCGCGTAATGCTTTTTTGGTGTTGTGCGTCATCACTGCATAAGAAGTGTCTTGGCATTCGGCAATATTAGGTTTGCTGATCTGTCTATGAATAGACATAGGCACGCAAACTCATGCATTGTAATGACGCGCTCCTTCTGCGTTCGATCTCCCTTTATTCAGGAAAGTACTATCTCAAAATGGCAGTGCAGGAACAGGCCCTGCTCGCAGCGCTGGCGAGTGTAAAAGATATTTATACCGGCGAAGATATTGTCGTAAGCAAACGCGTCCAAGGCCTTCAAATTGATGGTGACCACGTCACCTTGAAGGTGGTAATGCCGTATCCGGCAAAATCGCTGGAAGCAGGGCTTCGTGCTGCGATTGAAGCAGCGGCAAAGCAAGTTGGCGCAACAAATGTTGACATTTCGTTTGAATTGAAAGTCATCGCCCATGCGGTGCAGCAAGGAGTGCAGCTATTGCCTCAGGTGCGCAACATCATTGCGGTTGCCTCAGGCAAAGGGGGGGTAGGAAAAAGCACTACCGCAGTTAATCTGGCATTGGCCTTGGTGCAAGAAGGCGCTCGCGTGGGGATTTTGGATGCGGATATTTATGGTCCCAGCCAGCCGATGATGTTAGGTGTTCAGCAGCGTCCAGAAAGCGACGATGGCAAAACGATGCAGCCCGTGGAAAATCATGGCATCCAAGCTATGTCGATTGGCTTCTTGGTCAAGCAGGATGAGGCGATGGTATGGCGTGGCCCAATGGCGGTGCAGGCGCTGGAGCAAATGCTGAGGCAGACCAATTGGCATGACCTGGACTATTTGATCATCGACATGCCGCCTGGCACTGGTGATATTCAGCTGACTTTGAGCCAGCGCGTGCCTTTGACTGGAGCGGTGATTGTGAGCACCCCGCAAGACATTGCGCTATTAGATGCGCGTAAAGGCATTCGCATGTTCGAGAAGGTGGGTGTGCCGATTTTGGGAATGGTGGAAAACATGGCTGCGCACATTTGCAGCCAATGTGGCCACACCGAACATATTTTTGGTGAGGACGGTGGCAAGCGTTTGGCCACTGAAATTGGTATTGATTACCTCGGTGCCTTGCCTTTAGATATGCAAATTCGGCTTCAGGCCGATGGCGGTGCACCTACTGTAGTGGCCGATCCTGATGGCAAAGTGGCTCGCCTGTACCGTGGTATTGCGTTGCAAGTGGCCGCAAAGGTGGCCAAGCGCAGCAAAGATTACAGCCATAAGTTTCCCTCTATTACGATCAGCAAAGCGACCTGATTCACGCAACCACATGTCTGCAGTGCGCCCCTTTTGAGCTGAAGGGGCGCCGTTGTGTGAGTGTGCTCATGTTGCCGCTATGATGGTCAATCGCGTTTTTGATCAGGGGTACTCAGCATGTTTTTCGGAGTCAGCCATATTGTTATTCCCGTAACGCAGCTTGAGCGAGCTGTCGGCTTGTGGCGCGATGTGGCCGGATTTACCGAAGCCAAGCGTGGGGAAGGCTATGTGGACATCGATTCAGGCAATATGTTATTGAGGTTGTTGGCAGTGCCTGAGGTGGAGGCGAACGTCTCATTGCGATTGAGCGTAGGCGATGTGGCACAAACTTACCAAGCATTGCTGGCTGCAGGTGCACAGTCACGCTATGCACCGATGAAAACGCCTGAACTCGAGGAAATCGCCTGTGTGAGTGATGCAGATGGCCATTCCATTGTTTTGTGGCGTACCTTGACCGAAGATGAATGGGGTTTTGTCCCTGAATTGCCGAAAGAGCAAGGTCTTTGGCAACCTGAGGCTGAGGCATTGCTTAAACGCTTGCTTTTGCATGTGCCAGCTTTGTTTCGCATGTTGGCTAGGCGCAAAAGCACTCGTGTGATTGAGATGATTGCGGCTGAAGAGAAAAGTCCCGTTACGCGGGAGATCGTGATTAGAGGCTACATCACATCATCGGCCAAGGCCACACGATTTAGGTTGATTGCACCTTTACGTGCCGAAGGTATCAATCCTGATGATTACAAAGCAGATTTTGATTATGAATAGCGTCAAACCCCGTGCTTTGCATTCAGTTTTTGCCCACTTTTAAACCTTGTATCGCATTGTTTTTGAACGTGAAGCCGGGGAACGCTTGCTGCAGGCTGATAGCCTCACCCAGCCGCCACGGCGCGTAGCCATGAAAGCGGTTGACTTCTGCACTAAATAGCGGGTTGTGCAAGGCATTGAGCAAGGTTTGGTAGCCAGGTAGTGTGCGTGATGCCTCATGACACAGTAAGAAGTAGCGTTCGGTAGCCACAGGAATGAAGTCTAGCTGGAATTGCCTTGCCGCTGCTTCCAGACCAAACCCGACATCGGCCATGCCACTGGCCACATAGGCGGCAACGGCTGCGTGCGTGTATTCCCCTTGCTCATAACCGTGGATATGGTGCGGATCAATTTGTGCTTCTTGCAGCATACAGTCAAGCAGCAAGCGGGTGCTCGACTCACGTTGCCGGTTGATAAAACGCACTTGGGGGCGGGCGAGGTCCTGTATCTCATAAATTTTTAATGGATTCCCTGCTGCCACCATGAATCCTTGCCTGCGCGTGCAGACATTAATGAGAAAGTGTGCTTGCGAATCTAGCCATGGCGTGTAATGCTCAAGAACCTGTTGTTCGAAAATTCCCATTGGCACAGGAAAACCTGCCACATCACACAATAAATCATGCAACGACGAGACAGCTTGTACGCTGGTCACGTATTTGTGTTGCACTCGCTCGTCTTCTTGGCGCATTAATGCCAGCAGCTGGTTGATCGCCAATCCATAGCTGGCATGAATACGCAACAGTGCTGCATTGCTGGTGATGCGTTCGATTTCTGCGGCAAGTTCGGAGGCCAGCGAGTCGAGCGTAGGCGCTAAGCGGGCTTGGATACGGTGGTCGGCCCAAACCAGTTTTTCTCCTAAAGCGGTTAATTTGGAACCCTTGCCGCGTTCCATTAACAGTAGCGGTGCGCCGAAAAGCGATTCGCCCTCGCGAACCAATTGCCAAGCGTGCCGATAGGACGCACCCAATTGCTGGCAGGCGGTGGCCAGGCTTCCATGGCGATGCACTTGCGTGAGCAGCTCAATAACGCGTGAGGAAAGAGCGCGCCCATCCGGTTGCTCAATAGTCCATTGAGGCTTGATTGATACCTTGTGCAATCTCGGGGTCCTGTTGTTTTGGGCTGGTTGGGTTAAGAACGTTGTAAGGTCGGCTGAATTTAATATGCTTTTAAAAGCATATTAAATGTGTTTTGCTTAACAGTAATACTGGTTGTAACAAATCATATTTGAGTAAATATAGATTGTGTTTACATTCGCCGCACTCACGATTTACAAAATATGCGATTCACAGCATATGTAAATGATAGTTGTTTCAGCTATCAAGTCAATCCACCACAGAGGAGCACATGAACACAGCAACGCTGCCTATGGACAGCGCCGGACGTCCCGGCTTTTTGTCAAAAGAACGAATCATTGCCGGTCCCGGTTTTAACCGCTGGCTTGTCCCGCCTTGTGCCTTGGCCATCCATCTATGTATTGGTATGGCATACGGTTTTTCTGTTTTCTGGCTGCCTTTATCGCAAATGCTGCAAAAAGCTGGGGCTGGCGCTGCGTGCGGGCCAGAAGTGAGCTTCTTTCAGGAGCTTTTCACCACAAGTTGTGATTGGAAGGTATCGACCCTCGGCTGGATGTATACCCTGTTCTTTGTGTTCTTGGGGTTGTCTGCTGCTATTTGGGGGGGCTGGCTTGAACGCGTTGGGCCGCGCCGCGTGGGCATCATTGCCACGCTGTGCTGGTGTGGCGGTATGCTGTTTTCAGCCCTTGGCGTATATACGCATCAGTTCTGGATGATGATTCTGGGGTCAGGCGTCATCGGGGGGATTGGTTTGGGCTTAGGCTATATCTCGCCTGTGTCGACTTTGATCAAGTGGTTCCCTGATCGTCGCGGTATGGCGACAGGGATGGCCATCATGGGGTTTGGTGGTGGAGCCATGATCGGGTCCCCATTGGCCGTCGAGTTGCTGAAGATTTTCAGCACACCTACGGAGACAGGCGTATGGCAAACCTTTGTGGTTATGGCTCTGATTTATCTCGTATTCATGACTGGTGGCGCTTTGGGCTACCGTGTACCTCCAACGGGATGGAAGCCTGAGGGCTGGACTCCACCTGCAGCCAACAGCGGCAAGGCCATGATCACGCAGCGTCATGTGCACGTGAAAAAAGTATGGGGCATTCCGCAGTTCTGGTTGCTGTGGGTGGTGCTGTGCATGAACGTGTCTGCTGGTATTGGCGTGATTGGTATGGCTTCGCCAATGTTGCAGGAGGTGTTTGCTGGCAGCTTGATCGGTATCGAGAAAACCTTTGGTGAGCTGAGCGCACAAGAGCTGACCTCTATTGCGATCGTGGCCGGTGGCTTTACTGCGTTGCTGAGTCTTTTCAATATTGGTGGTCGTTTCTTCTGGGCCAGCATGTCCGATAAATTGGGCCGCAGGTTGACCTATTCGATCTTCTTTATTTTGGGTGGCTTGTTGTACTGGAGTATTCCTTCCAGTGCGTCGGCTGGCAGCACTTTATTGTTTGTGGGGGCCATTTGCATCATCTTGTCCATGTATGGAGGCGGTTTTGCCACGATTCCTGCGTACTTGGCTGACTTATTCGGAACCCAATTCGTGGGGGCTATCCATGGTCGTTTGCTGACTGCTTGGGCTACAGCAGGCATTCTGGGGCCGGTGGTCGTGAACTACATGCGCGAATACCAGCTTGGCATGGGGTTGCCACGTGCGCAGGTGTACAACCAAACCATGTATATCTTGGTGGGCATGTTGGTGATTGGTTTGATTGCCAATTTACTGGTTCGCCCGGTGGCCGATAAACACTTTATGACTGATGATGAGTTGGCTGCAGAGAAAAAAATTGCCAATGAGCGTGTTGCTGCAGCAGAAGTGACAGGTAGCGGCAGTGGTGGCGCTACACCTACGGGTGTGGTGGTGGCCGCTTGGTTGCTGGTTGGTATTCCTCTGCTGTGGGGAACGTATCGCACGCTGCTCAGTGCGGCGAAATTCTTCCATTGATGGTGTTCAGCACAGTGTAGTGAGCAATTGCAAGGTCGGGTGTGTTGATGCCAGGCCTTGCAGCGTGAAGTCGAACAACGCAGTCCGAGCCATACACAAGCAGGAGGCAAGCCATGGCACAGCAGCAAAAAATCCATTTCTATAAAAGCCCGGCTGGCGGTTGGGGCGCTTTAAAGAGCGTTTCACAAGCACTGATGCGGCAAGATATTCCGCTCAAAGGGGCAAAAACACTTTTGTCGGCGAACCAGCCTGATGGGTTTGATTGCCCCGGCTGTGCATGGCCAGATCGCAATCACGCGTCTACTTTTGAGTTTTGTGAGAATGGTGCCAAGGCCGTTGCCTCAGAAGCGACTGCAAGGCGTTTGACACCAGAGTTTTTAGCGCAATATACCGTTACGGAGCTGGCACAAAAAAGTGATTTTTGGTTGGAGGATCAAGGGCGTATCACGCATCCGATGGTGTATGACCAAGACAGTGATAAGTATGTGCCCATCAGTTGGGATGATGCTTTTGATTTGATGGCCCGACATTTGAATGCTTTGCCCGACCCGAATGAAGCGATTTTTTATACGTCAGGTCGTGCCAGCAACGAGGCCGCATTCCTTTACCAGTTGTTTGTGCGTGAGTACGGTACGAATAATTTTCCAGACTGCTCGAACATGTGCCATGAACCCAGCGGTTCGGCCATGCGTCCGCAGGTTGGGGTGGGCAAAGGCACAGTGACTTTGCATGATTTTGAGCTGACCGAGCTCATCATGATCTTCGGACAAAATCCGGGCACTAACCATCCTCGTATGCTGGGTGAGCTGCGTGAAGCGGCTAAGCGAGGCTGCAAAATCATTAGCTTCAACCCACTGCGTGAGCGCGGGTTGGAGAAGTTCCTTGATCCTCAGGACAAGGTGGCTATGGCTACAGGGCGTGGCACGCCGATCAGCAGTGGCTACTACCAACTCAAGCCCGGTGGCGATTTGGCTGTTGTTAAAGGCATCATGAAATATCTGGTGGAGCGCGAGGATGCAGGCGAGGCGGTGCTTGACCACGCTTTCATCCAAGAACACACAGTAGGCATTGATGTTTTGCTGGATGATGTGCGCGCAGAGTCGTGGGATTTGATAGTGACGGAATCTGGCCTGGCCAAGACCGATATTTTGGATATAGCCAAGCAGTACAAGGAAGCCAAGAGTGCTATTGTCTGCTGGGGGATGGGGATCACCCAGCAGCCACACTCTGTAGCGACCATTCAGATGATGCTGAACATGCTGATGTTGCGTGGCAATATTGGTCGTGACGGCGCAGGCCCTTGCCCTGTGCGCGGCCACAGCAATGTGCAGGGTGATCGCACAATGGGTATATGGGAAAAACCACCTGCGGCGCTACTTGACAAGTTGCGTGACGTATTTGGCTTTGAGCCTCCCCGTGAGCATGGGTATGACGTGGTATCAGCAATCCGAGCCATGCTTGAAGGCAAGGGTAAAGTATTTATTGCGCTGGGTGGGAACTTTGCTGCAGCCACGCCTGACAGTTATGAAACTTGGAAGGCGCTGCAAAACTGCGATCTAACCGTTCACATCACCACCAAGATGAACCGCAGCCATGTGGTGCATGGCAAAGAGGCCTTGATGTTGCCGTGTTTGGGGCGTACTGAAATCGATATGCAGGCCACAGGGCCGCAAGGTGTGACGGTGGAAGACTCCATGAGCATGGTGCATATTTCCACCGGAATGAACCCACCTGCGTCTGAGCACTTGTTGTCGGAGCCTGCCATCGTGGCGCGTTTGGCCCATGCCACCATTGGTCAACGTGGCCGCAATCGCAGCACGACCGATTGGTTGTGGCTGATTGAAGATTACAGCCGCATTCGTGACAAAATTGAAGCTGTGTTCGTGGACTTCAAGGACTTTAATCAGCGTGTTTCAGTGCCAGGTGGTTTTCACCTGCGCAATACGGCCCGTGAGCGAGTTTGGGCCACTGTGTCAAAAAAGGCGCAATTTATTGCACACCCTGTGCCTGTGGATACGCCTGTGCACCGTGCCCGTGCCAAGCACCACGATCAGATCGTGTTTGTGCTCAGTTCAACGCGTTCGCACGATCAGTACAACACCACTATTTATGGTATGGACGACCGCTATCGCGGAGTGTGGGGCCAGCGCAGGGTGGTTTTCATCAACCGAGAAGACCTCAAGGCGCTGGGGTTTAAGGATGGGCAATGGGTCGATATCCATACCGTTTGGGACGATGGCCAGCAGCGCCGTGCAGATCGTTTCAAACTGGTGGCTTACAACACCCCCCGTGGCAGCTTGGCGGCCTATTATCCAGAAACCAACCCCTTGGTTCCGCTGTCCGCCACGGAAAAGACATCGGGCATCCCTACCTCTAAAGCCATCCCAGTGATTTTGGCCTTGAGCGCGCGACAAGAGGCAGACGAAAGTACCGAAGAAATTGGTGATGCGCTGCTGGCGCGACAAGCGTTAGCCGCGCAGGCACCGGTGCAAGGCAGTCCAACATTGACGGTTTAAGTCGCATGCGTTTAGACATGGGGATAGACGCTTCACATGTGGTCAAGCCGCCTGCTCTGGATGCCACTGCGTTAGAGCAGTTGGCGCAGGCGCACGGTATTGATTCCTTGATGCTCGGTGTGCTGTATGCGTTATGGTTAGCACCTGAACAGGCTTGGGTTTCACTGCCTCGTCTGGTCAAGCACCTGCGCAGCAGTGCAAGTGCTCTGTTGCGTACGCTTGCACCGTTGAGTGTGGCACGGGTTCATGGCCAGCCAGGCATGGGCTGGCTGGAAGTGCGTAATGAAGGTTTGCGTTGGCAAACTCGCTTGACGGCAGAAGGGCGCATGCAGTGCGCCGGACTATTCGATATGCGCTGAAAATCGTAATCAGGCAGTTCGTCTTCAATAGCTGGTGGCAATGGTCGACCCTAACCCACTAAGACAGCAAACATGCTCTAAGCATGAGCAATGTACCAAGCCTTTTGTTGTCTTTGGTTGTGCGACTTTGCTTGCTGCTGTTATTTCGGGCGGTACACGGCGCAGAGTTTGTTGCCGTCCGGATCTCGGACATAGGACAAGTACATGGAGCCAGTGCTGCCTTCCCGCAGACCCGGTGGGCCTTCTATGGATGTGCCGCCATGTGCTACAGCAGTGTCGTGAAATGCTTGAACCTGCTCTGGCGACTGGCATTGAAAGCCAATGGTCGCACCATTAGCATAGGTTGCCGGTTCGTTGTTGATAGGCTGACTAATGCAGAAGGTGCCGCCGCCGTGGCGGTAAAACAAGCGCTGATGCCCGCTGGGTGCTTCATTGCGAAATGCTTGGCCTGCGCCTAGTAAACCAAGCAGGGCGTCGTAAAAAGTTTTTGAACGCTCGATGTCGTTAGTGCCGACCATGATGTGGCTGAACATTGTTGTCTCCTGAGGTGAATTCCAAGTCAATGAAGTAGGCCAATGTGATGCATGTATTTGAAGGGGCAAGCATCACATTGTGATCATAGTGGCTTCACGCCGCGTAAGCTGTAACGCAGGTGCCGTCGGCGCATTGACTGCGAAGGCACCCCAAATCCACTTACTGTTGCACCTCAAACGTTGTTGGGGCTGGCTTTGGGTGACATCCTCTTTCAGCTACGCCAGTTTTTTTAGCTTAATGCGTTCTGTTCGGAGATACATTGGGCCATGCAACATGTATCGCTCGAATGTAAATAGAGGTCCATGACTCGAAGTCTTTGTGCGTCGCAAGATTGCTTCTACGAACTCATGCCCCATTCTGTGTGCTCAGTTCGTTTGGACCAATAGTTTTTCTAAACTTTCGATAGGCTGCGGTTCACCAATGAAATAACCTTGCCAGAGGAAGCAGTCGCAGGTTTTGAGATAGTCAATTTGTGTTTGACTTTCAATGCCTTCGGCCACTACTTTCAGTCCCATGCTGTGGCCAAGGCTGACAATGGTGCGTACGATGCTGGCCCCGCTTGCATTGCTGTCAATATCGTGCAAGAAGCTGCGATCAATTTTTACCTCTGTTAAAGGTAAGCGCTGTAGGTAGCTGAGGGAGGAATAGCCCGTACCAAAATCGTCAAGCGAGAAGCTGACACCATAAGCGCGTAATTGGGTCATGCGTTCAATCGCATTTTCAATGTTTTCCAATAGCACGCCTTCAGTTAATTCAATAACCAATCGGTTTGCTGGCGCTCCGCTGCTGGTGATTGCCTGCAAAACGATGTCCACAAACTGGTCGTGCTTGAACTGCTTGGGACTGACGTTTACTGATAGTGTTAGATGGGCTGTTTCTGGGCGTTTGGCCCACTCTGCAAGTTGTTTGCATGCTTGACTCAAAACCCAATTGCCAAGTGGCAATATCAAATTGCTTTGTTCTGCTGTGGTGATGAATTTGTCTGGAGAGACGAAGCCGCTGCCGTGTCGCCAGCGTAGTAATACTTCAGCTCCAATGAGCTGCTGGCCATTGAACTGAGGCTGGAAGTAAAGAACGAATTCGCTCATTGTGATACCGGCTCGAATGTCTTCTTCAAGTGCGACACGGGCACGCACCGATGCTTGCATTTGGGGATCAAAGAAATGCGGCGTGTCCAGGCCTTTTTGTTTGGATTGGTACAGCGCGATATTGGTGCGACTGAGTAATTCTTCTGCCGACAATTCGACGCCATTAAATAATGTGGTGCCGAGGTAGATACCAGGGTAGATGCTGCGGCCATCAAAAATGAATGGTGTTTCAATCGCTTGGATGATTTTGTGGCCGATTTCTTCACAGCGGCGGATTGCATCATCTTCCGTGTAGGCGAGCGCACTGAGTAAGATCGCAAACTCACCTGTGTCGGTGCGTGCAACGGTTTGATCTTCGGATGTGATTTTTCGCAACCGCAATGCTGTTTCTTTCAATACAGCATCGGCCAAGATAGGGCCTTTGTCGTCGCGGATCGTGCGCAAATGATCGAGGTTGAGCAGCAGCAGAGCGCCATACCACTCATGGTGAGAGCTCGTGATGGTTGCTTGCTCTAAGCGATCAAGCAACAGACGTCTGTTTGGCAGCCCGGTGGTAATGTCATAAAACGCCAGTTGTCTGATGTCTTCTTCGGCTTTTTTGTGTGCTGTCAGATCAACCAAGGTCAATACCATTTGGTCGTCCAAAATAATGCCAGACAATTCAACAATGCGGCATGGCATGCTCTGGTCACTTTCGAGATTCAGCTCTAAGGCTTCAAGCATGCCGTTTCGTGCAATGGCAGCACTGACTTGTTGACCCCAATTATCTTGCACGCTAGCCCGTTGTTCTGCATCTGGTAAAGAGTGTGCCCACCACTGATCCAGTGTTTCAGGCGATGGGCCGTACCAATTCGAGTACTCCTTGAATCGAGCATTCATGAACACTATCTGCATTTGTGCATCGGTGATGCATAAGCCTACAGGTAATTGTTCAAAAATTTGTTCATTCTTCTGAATGCGGCGATGCAGTTGGTTTTGTAGCGTTTTAGGCTGGCTTTGATCAAGCAAGATGACGAGGTCACGCGCTGTCAAGGAGTGCTGTGCCACTTTTCCATTGGCGGGCTTGTAGCGCATGATAAGCAAGTCAACCCACACAGGATGCCCCAAACTGTGCTGAAGTCGCAGGTCAGAGATGCGTTCATATGAGTAGTCTTGGTCTTGCGATCGAAGAATTTCTGGTTGACTGAGTTTTTCTAGATCATCGGGGTGGGTAATAGAGGCGATAGTCAGGCGCTGCATCGCTTCTTGGCTATAGCCAAGCAATTGACTAAAGCGTGGTGAAAGGCTGTGAAAGTAGCCATCATTTCTGTCAATTTCAGCAGTGGGAACCAATGGATGTTTTACAAAGGCGAAGTAGCGCATCCATCCTTTGTAGGCGTAGTCTCGGTAGCGTAGACCTTGAAAGACCAACTCATTTTCGCGTAAGCGTTGCAAGAAAATCCAAGCAAGCAGAACAACCAAACCAGTAACAATCAGCCCCCACGGTAGGGCTTGCGAAATCGGATTGACAGCGACTATCGGTCCTGTCGGGGAAAAAATGAGCTCGATGCGTTGCCCAAGAATTTGCATGGCTATATGCAGTTGGTCGTTGTTCCAGCGCAATGATGGCTGCATGTCCGAGCTGGGACTGGCGGTATCGCCCACAAAGGCATGGACTTCGACCCCTTTGGTTTCGGCCAGTCTTTGCACTTCGCGCAACCAGTCGGAAAAACGTAAATCGACAGCAATGACAAGGCCAAACGTGCTGTCGTTTCTTGATTCGATATCGGCAGCTGGTAGTGCCACCAAGGTGATGCCTTGCGATTGCGTGAAGGCACGAACCTCGATGCCGCCGTGGTGATTGAGGAGTGCCTTTTTGATTTTTCCGCCAAGACCTGCATCTTGCTCAACAGCAATCATGCGCAAGATATGGGTGCTGGCAAACTCAGGGTTTGCGATGGCTGTATTCCACTGATCCACTAAGGAGCGGCCATCGTGCTCAGGGTCTCCTGTCAGACTGTTTTGCACATTGAACAGAAAGCGTCCGTACGCTTGCGCACTGGATTGCAATGCATATGCGAATTGCATGGCCTTCATTTCCTGCTGAGCCTGTTGGAGTAACTGCTCTCTGGCATTGTTACCTTGGTTGAGCATCAATAGCCCAGTTCCTAGGCAAGCCAACACAATCGCAGCGAATAGCCAGAAGCCCACTTGCTTTTTCAGAGGAGATGCAAATCCTTCAGGCTGTCCGATAACAGTCTGTGGTAAGCGTGCGTCTGAAGTGTGTGTGTGAATCAAGGCGTTGCGTCGTAAAGCAGTGCTATGGTTGCGCGATCGGAATTTTGGGCCTTGCAGGCCTGCATATGCACAATTTGCAGTTATAAAACTTCAGCTGAAATTTCAATTATATGCAGCATCAAGGTTAGACCAAATGGCTTGTTGAGTGCAGTGTAGGCACATAGGAGCAAGCGCAGAGCTACCTGAATACAGACTTGCTATCAGCCGTTATACAAGCCTGCACTGCAGCGAATATGACCTCCAAGATCATGACGTGTATCGATGGCAATAAAGCCTGCTTGGCGCAGAATTTTTGCTACTGAAGGAGCTTGGTTCCAGCCGTGTTCTAGTAAAAGATACCCTTGAGTTTTGAGATGTGCGACTGCTGCTTGGGAAATGCGGCGAATGTCGTCTAGGCCATCTTCTCCACTGACCAGTGCCTCCTGCGGTTCATGTTGGAGAGCGGCAAGATGAGGGTCGCTTGTCTCAATATACGGGGGGTTTGACACAATCATGTCAAATGGGGGAAGGTTTGCGTGCCGCACTGGAGCGAACCAGTCGCCTTGCAACCATTGAACAGGAAGGCCTAGACGTTGCCCATTGGCTTGCGCTACAGCCAAAGCTTTGCTGCTTTGGTCAATAGCCCAAACGAGCGCATCGGGGCGCTGTTTTTGAATGGCTAGCGCAATCGCGCCACTGCCTGTCCCTAAATCTAATACGCGTGGAGCGGTGATGGAGTGGATCTTCTCCAATGCCCATTCAACCAGAATTTCTGTGTCTGGGCGCGGGTCCAGTGTTGCTGAGTTGATGTGCAGTGGCAGTCCGAAGAATTCTTTACTCCCTGTGAGGTAGGCCACAGGCATTCCATCAGCACGTTGTGCGATGAGGGTTTGCCAGCGCAATTGCTGCTCTGGCGACAGCAATGCATCATCATGGCTGATCAGCCAGGCTCGTCCCTGATCCAATCGGCCTATAGCATGCAGCAGCAGCAGTTGTGCATCAATGCGTGCAAGCCCTGCTTGGTGGGCTTGTTGTAAGGCGTGGGCGATGCTGATGCTGGGAGGAGAGGTGAAAGACATGTCAGACAGAGCGCGTGTGTTTTTCGCTATTGGTGAACCGCATGATGATATGGTTGGGGTAATTATTGCGGCTGCAATTGTGCAATCAGCTCAGCCTCCCGTGCGCTTTGCAATGCATCCAGCACTTCTTGCATATCGCCTTCCATGATGGAAAGCAGTTTGTACAAGGTGAGGTTGATGCGGTGATCTGTCAGGCGACCTTGTGGAAAATTGTAGGTGCGGATGCGATCTGAGCGATCGCCACTACCAATCAGGCCTTTGCGCATGGCAGCATCTTTAGCCGCCTGCTCACTGCGTTCTTTTTCTTGTAATCTGGCCGCTAATACTTGCATGGCCTTGGCTTTGTTGCGATGCTGGCTGCGGTCGTCTTGGCATTCAGCAACCATTCCTGTCGGAAGGTGGGTAATACGCACTGCCGAATCGGTTTTATTGATGTGCTGTCCGCCAGCACCGCTGGCGCGGAAAGTGTCAATGCGCAATTCGGCAGGGTTAAGTTCAACGGCCGCAGTCGCTTCGTCGGGCTCAGGCAGAATGGCAATGGTGCAAGCACTAGTGTGAATTCGCCCTTGCGTTTCGGTTGCAGGAACGCGCTGCACGCGGTGCCCTCCAGATTCAAAACGCAGTTTGCCGTAAACATGCTCACCCTCGATGCGAATCACAACTTCTTTATAGCCGCCCAGTTCGCTTTCATTAGCACTGATGATTTCCACACGCCAGCCCACGGAATCAGCGTAACGGGTATACATGCGCAGTAAATCGCCGGCAAAGAGGGCAGACTCATCACCTCCGGTGCCGGCGCGAATTTCCAGAAATGCATTGCGAGCATCATCAGGATCTCGGGGCAGCAGCAGTCGTTGTAGCTCTGTTTCAAGGTCCTGCATTTGAGACAGCGCCAAGTCATGTTCCTCTTGGGCCATTTCTTTGATTTCGGCATCGCTTGCAGGGTCAGCCAACATGTCTTGTGCGGTTTGTAAATCCCCTGCGAGGGTTTGGTAACGCACATAACGTCCGGCAATTTGGGTGACTTCTGCATGCTCACTGGCTATGGCGCGGTATTGTTTCATGTCTGACATGATGTCCTCGCGCGAGAGCAGGAAGTTCAGCTCATTGAGGCGCTCGGCATAGCGCTCGAGCTGATGTCGCATATAGGTTTGCATAAACTCAATAGGAGGGGTGAACGGATGTTGGCGCAGCGCACAACATGTGCGCGCAATCAAACAGTTCAGAAAGAGGAGGGAGGACGCAGCAGCGTTTGCGCCACCTAGGTTTGCCCGAAGGGCGCGCAGAGGCAGCGACGCTAATGGTGCTTGGAGGAGACGGGGGACTCGCCGCGCAGGAACATGCGAGAGACCATTTGCGCAGTTTGCTGGCGCTCATTGGCATCGCCGTTGCGCAATTGCGTGACGGCCCCGTGCAGCAGTTTTTTAGACAGATTGTTGGCTAGAGCCTGCAGTACTTGCTCAGGGTCGTCGCCCCGTGCCAGCATTTTGCGTGCACGCGCCACTTCCATTTGGTTCCAGACTTGGGCTTGCTGATGCAGTTGCTGAATCAGCGGGACGGTCGCGCTCTGGCTGTTGCGCATCTCCATCCAGCGGATGAAGTGGGTTACTCCGGTGTCAATGATGGCTTCGGCCTGGGCTACAGCAGCTGCGCGTTGGGCTTTGCCACTTTGCACGACATTGGCCAAATCATCAACGGTGTAAAGATAAACGTTTTCCTGAGCTTTGACTTCTGGTTCGATGTCACGCGGTACAGCCAAGTCAACCATGAATATAGGTTTATTGCGCCGGCGTTTGAGGGCGCGCTCAACAGCGCCCAGTCCAATGATGGGGACGCTGCTGGCTGTGCATGAAACAACAATGTCAAATTCATGCAAGAGATCGGGCAAATCGCCAATACGCAATGTTTGTGCGCCCAGCTTGCTGGCCAGTTTTTCGCCACGATCGAGCGTACGGTTGGCCACAGCCATGCTATGCGGCTGTTGGGCGGCAAAGTGGGTACTGACCAACTCAATCATTTCGCCCGCACCAACGAACAAAACCTTGAGTTTGGTGAAGTCTTCAAACAACTGGCTCGCAAGTCGAACTGCGGCTGCAGCCATGCTGATGGAATGCTCGCCAATAGCGGTGCTTGAGCGAACTTCTTTGGCAACGGCAAAAGTGCGCTGAAACAACTGGTGCAAAGTCGTGCCTAAGGCACCGGCTTCTTCTGCGACACGCACAGCGTTCTTCATCTGGCCCAGAATTTGCGCTTCACCAAGCACCATTGAATCGAGACCGCTTGCGACGCGAAAGGCATGGCGAGCGGCCTTGTCTTCGTCCAGCGTGTAGGCGTACTGAGAGAGGTCTCGCGCAGACATTCCGCCATTACGTGCCAACCACTCTAACGAAGCCGATTGCAGTGGCGCAGGTGCGGCACAATAAATTTCTGTGCGGTTGCAAGTTGAAAGAATGGCTGTTTCTACCGGCCCGTTGGAGTTGGATGCAGATAGCGACTCCCGCAACCCTTGTAATGCGGGCGCGATTTGATCTACCGCATACGCAAAACGGCCCCGCAAATCCAGCGGGGCTGTGTGATGGTTGATACCGAGAGTCCAGACTGCCATGGCCTGTGATTATAGATTTGTGACTATTTGTTTGCTGTTCTTGAGTGATGTTCTCAAGATTTATTCATCGTGGGGCCTTGTCGCAATCAATGATGGCTCAAGACCTAGGCATCATGAAAAATGCACAGGCCTCTATCATAATGCTGAACCATGATTTACGGTATTGGTACGGATATTTGCGACATACGTCGGATAGCACAGTCGCTTGAGCGGCACGGTGAGCGTTTTGCCCAAAAGGTTCTGACGGATGCTGAGCTGGCCACTTGGCTGCGGCGCTCTGAGCGCTGGCCTGCGCGCGGCGTTAGTTTTGTGGCGACGCGTTTTGCGGTTAAAGAAGCGTTCAGCAAAGCCATTGGTTTAGGCATGCATATGCCTATGACGTGGCGCCATTGTGAAGTGGGGCACTGGCCCAGCGGGCAACCACGTATCATCACACATGGCCCCCTGACTCCTTGGTGTGAGGAGCGCAAGCTGCATTTTCACGTCACCTTATCTGATGAAAAAGAGTATGCCGTGGCATTCTGTATCGCTGAAGTACAAGGCGGTGCTGCCTCGCACGCTTCGTTGCCTCTTATGCGGTAATGAATGTGTGGATTGATCGCTTCTGCGTGGATTACGGTTGATGAATAGGATTGTGGATATGAGTAAAAAATCTCGCAAGAAAACCCTGCAACATATGCGTAACACGGCCTCGTTGCATGCTCCTTTGCTGATTGATATTGAGGGGCCGCAACTGCAATCTGTTGATCGAGAGCGTTTGGTGCATCCATTGGTTGGTGGATTGACTTTGTTTGCCCGCAATTGGGAAAACCGCAGGCAACTGGTGCAGCTTTGTGCTGATATCAAGGCTGTACGACCTGATTTACTGATTGCCGTAGACCAAGAGGGTGGGCGTGTTCAGCGTTTTCGTACTGACGGTTTTACGAATCTCCCGCCTATGCGTGCATTAGGGCAGATGTGGCAGCACGATGATACGAAGGGATTGCACCGTCATTTACCGGGCAGTGGTGCTATGGTAGCAATGAATGCAGCGACTGTCACTGGCTATGTGTTGGCCAGTGAGTTGCGCGCGTGCGGCGTGGACTTGACTTTTGCTCCCGTGGTGGATTTGGATTGGGGGGGCAGTACGGTCATTGGTGATCGGGCTTTGCACAGTGATGCACGTGTTGTGAGTGTTTTGGCTAAATCCCTCACGCAAGGGTTGTTGCAGGCAGGCATGGCGCATTGCGCCAAGCATTTCCCAGGACATGGTTTCGTGGTGGCTGATTCACATGTGGATATTCCCATTGATGCACGTAGTTTGACTGCAATTTTGCGCGACGATGCGGCACCGTACCAATGGTTGCGCGCCAGCCTTACCGCTGTCATGGTGGCCCACGTGGTCTATTCGAAAGTAGATCGCAGGCCTGCAGGATATTCTGCGCGTTGGCTGCAGGATGTTTTGCGTAACCAAGTGGGATTTGATGGCGCCGTTTTCAGTGATGATTTGAGCATGGAAGGCGGGCGAGTATTAGAAGGCAAGCCTGTCAGCACGACACAGGCAGGCGTTGCTGCACTGAACGCAGGCTGTGATTTGCTGCTTTTGTGCAACCAGAGTTTACATGGGGGTGCTGCATTGGATCAATGGATCGACGGCATGGCCGATGCGTTGAAGATAGGCCAGTGGCAACAAAATGCACACAGCGAACGCCGTCGTTTGGCAATGCTCCCTCAGACACCCCCTATGGCCTGGGATGACTTGATGCAGCATCCTGCATACTTACAAGCACTGGAGCAATTGCCCTAACCGTTCTTTAAATACGGGGAGTGACTGTGTCCCTCAGACACCTGACACTTATTAGAAGAATTGACTTGAGGGAGGTATTTTTTTGAGCTGTTCTAAAGCGGTGCTTGTAAAACGCACTGTTTTTTTATGTCGTGTGTGAGCTGTATGCGGTAGGTCGCGCATACACATACAGTTCGTGTTTTGTTCTTTGGAACATGTTCAGCATTGCGCCGCGTATGCTTGCACGCGGGCTAGGTCTTCTGGCGTGTCCACGCCTGCGGGTGGCGCTTGGTGTGCCAAATGCACGGCGATCGCGTAGCCGTGCCACAACACGCGGAGTTGTTCAAGCGATTCATTGCTTTCAGTAGGCGCTACAGATAGCTTAGGAAACTGCTTGAGAAAGCCTGCTCGATAGCTGTAAATGCCGATGTGGCGAAGCGGTCGGTGCAGGCGATTGCTGCCAGCGAACAGGTTTGACTGGCTTAACGGTTGAGGTATTGCATCGCGAAAATAAGGTACGGGCGCGCGGCTGAAGTACTGTGCTGTGCCTGCGGCATTGAGTACGACCTTGACCACATTCGGATTGAGAAAATCGACTTCATCCTCAATCGGGTGCGCTGCAGTTCCCATTACCGCATGGCTGTGCTGAGCCAATACATGGGCGGTTGCGTTGATAAGATCGGGTGGAATGAAGGGTTCGTCGCCTTGCACGTTCACGACGATGGCGTCATCGGCCAGCGCCAATTGCTCTGCGGCTTCTGCAAGACGGTCACTGCCACTGGGGTGGTCTGCGCGAGTGCGGGCACAAGCAATATGGTGCCGGTCACAAGCAGCATGAATGCGCGCATCGTCTGTAGCCACGATGACAGCGCTGGCTTGGCTTTGCTGGGCTTGCTTGGCCACGCGTACCACCATGGGCAAACCGCCAATATCTGCCAATGGCTTATTGGGTAAGCGGCTAGAACTCATACGTGCTGGAATGAGCACAGTGAACGGCGTTTGCTGGCTCATGCTAGGAGCTCTTGTTCCGTCAGAGGCCGTGCTTCGTTTTCCAGCAAGATTGGGATACCGTCGTGGATGGGGTAGGCCAAGCGTGCTGAGTGTGAGAGTAGCTCCTGGCGTTCACGGTCGTATGTCAAAGGCCCTTTGGTAACGGGGCAGACCAGAATCTCAAGTAGTTTGGTATCCATAAACGTAACTGAGTGAGTGCAAGCATGGCGGCGCTTGGTAGTGGGCCAGCTGCAGGTAGAGAAAGCGGATGGGCACGCGCAAGGTGCCCGTAAGCGTTTATTGTAGGGTGCGGGCAGGCTCAATTACGGTGGTCCTTTGCTCCTGGAAAATGCCGCCACCTAAAACACTGCCCTCAGTGCGGGTGTTTTGGCCACGTACACGATCCTCACAAGCCTGCCGCGCTTCTGGATTATTGATATGAACCTCGCAGCGGCGCAAAGCATTTTGGCCAAATTGTTGGCTGGGGTCTGTTGGCGCTTGGCGTTGCGTGGCCTCGCGCTCCCTTTCACAGGCTACTCTGTCTTGTAAGCCATCTAGGCAGGGGTCATTAGCGCTGGGGCTTTGTGCATAGGCGGCGCACAAACACGCACTCAATAGCGCCAATGCGGCTTGGCGTGCCATAGTCACATAATGGGAAATGCTTTGCATCGTTAGGCTCCTGTTCAAACCTTGCATATGCGCAATGTGGAAAAGGCGTATCAAACGCGAAGGCCGCATTGGCCTTACTGGTGACCGAAGCTATTTCGGGTTGCAGCCTTTTGGTACATATGGAGCGATTGTCGCACCTTATCAGGTGGGGGATTCAAGAGCTTTGTCTCTACATACTTTAAAGGGCGGCAGGCACCTTGCTCAAGACTTGCTGATGGGGGCGAAGGTTCCATCGCAAAGCGTTATCAAATCATGGGCGGTGAGTTCGATCTCAAGTCCGCGCCGACCAGCGCTGACATGGATGCTCGTGTACGCTTTCGCCGACTCATCGAGAAAAGTACGCAGTGGTTTTTTCTGTCCAAGCGGGCTGATGCCGCCCAATAAATAGCCGGTACTGCGTTGCGCAGCCTGCGGGTCTGCCATGTCGCATTTCTTGCAATGTGCGGCATGCGCAAGTGCTTTGAGGTCGAGTGATCCGCTGACTGGGACGATGCCGACCAGCAATTCACCCGTTTCAGTTTGTGCCAATAGCGTTTTGAATACGCGCTCAGGATCGAGCTGCAGCTTCTCTGCTGCTTCGAGTCCGTAGGAAGGCGCCTTACTGTCGTGTTCGTAACTGTGAATTGCGTGGGCTGTTCGAGTGCGCTTAAGCAGAAGAATGGCGGGGGTCATTGGTAGACGTTGGCATGAGGCCAATGAAAAGGATGGGGTGGGTTACAGCTCGGCCCCAAAAGAAACACCAATACTGCGCGCCGTGCGCACTAATGGGTGGTCTAGCGGAACATGGCGAATTTTTCCAGCCACCTCGTTCAGCGGCACGCTGCTGCATTGGTTATTCTGCAAAACTACCATGCGGCCAAAGGCTTGTTGCTTGACCATTTCTGCTGCCCACCAGCCAAATTGTGTAGACAGAACGCAGTCAAATGCCGTAGGTGAACCGCCGCGTTGCAAATGCCCTAGTTGCATGCTTCGCACTTCACAATCCAAGCGTTGTTGCAATTGCAGTCGAAGCGCATCGCCAACACCGCCAAGCCGGATGGGGTCGGGGCTGTGCGCGAGATGTTCTTTGATCACCATATCGCCCCCTTTGGGTTTGGCTCCTTCGGCGATGCAGATGAGTGTGTAGCCTTCATCGTGTTGCCGCTGGCGGCATAGGTTTGCCAGTGTTTCTGGATCGTAAGGCAGTTCAGGCAACACAATGGCGTGCGCGCCGCCCGCAATGCCGCCTTCAAGCGCAATCCAGCCCGCATAGCGGCCCATGGTTTCCAAAATCATGACGCGATCATGGCTTCGCGCAGTGGTTTCCAGGCGTTGCAAGCTGTCAGCCACTACCGCCACGGCGCTGTCAAAGCCAAACGTACGCTCGGTGTGCATCAAGTCGTTATCAATCGTCTTGGGCACCCCAACCACAGGCAGGCCCATTTGATGAATGCGATTGGCAATGGCCATCGTGCCGTCACCACCAATGACAACCAGTGCATCCAGTCCAAGTTCGCGGGCAAATGCAATCACTTCGCCTGAAACATCTGCACCTTGTGCGCCACTCCAGCGGAAAGGATTGGCACTGTTGTGTGCACCCAGAATGCTTCCACCCTCATGCAGAATCTGTGTTACTGATGCCTCTGTGAGTGGGCGGACCTTGCGGGCGATCAATCCATAAAAGCCTTTTTCAATTCCTGTGATCCGCGCTCTTGTGTGCTTCAAAAGGTTGAGTGTGACGGCGCGAACGACAGCGTTCAGACCAGGGCAATCGCCGCCGCCCGTAAGGATGCCAATATGCAAAGACGAAATAGGGTTCATGGAAAATAAAGGGGATGATGTGCCGTTTGGGCGCCTGCTCATGATCCGTTGTCATGATCGGTGGACGCGATTATCTGCGGCTTTGCCTCAGCTGTTAGGCAGGCGCCCCTGTCGCCATCCATTCAATCAGTAAGCCATAAACCACCGCGCCTGCCAAAGTCGGAATGGCGATGCCTTTCAAAAAGCGATGCAGCATGGCTGTGGTAAGGAGCCCTGCGGCCGTTGCAATGGCAACTGGCCACTGAATAGCGTGGTTTTGCACGGCAAGACCCCAAAGCGAAACTGTTAATAAAGCCGTCACAGCAGCAGGGCCGATGCCTGCAAGAAGCCATTGGAACCATTGCTGCCAAGCCCGGAGCTGTTCGGTGCGTTGCTGTGTGCGTTTGGTGCGCAGCGCATGGCGAAGGGGGAGCCAGCGAACAGCAAAGGTGCCAATACCACTGAGTACGATGATCCACCAGAGCGTATGTGTTGTCATAGTAGATCCTCGCAGGCGTTGCACTTGGTTTGGCGTTGTTGCAACCAAAGTGCATGGGCAGCGGCGCCGGCCACCATCGCAATGAGTAGCGCGTGGTAGCTCGGCAGCCACATCAGAAGGACAAGTGCACAGATGGCGGCCACTCCAATAGCGGCATGCCACTGTTTTGGCTGGCTTTCAAGCAAGAGTGTGAAAAACAAGGCTGGCAGTACAAAACGCAATGACTCGCGCAGCCACAGTGGCCATGAATGCAAGTCGCCTACTAGAAAAATGCCGGTTGCAGTTCCAGCAAGCCATGCCAAATATGCACCGCAGGCTAGTCCAAAATACCATTGTGTCCGATCTCCTGCAGCGATTGCACTGATTTTGCTTTGTGCTGTGGCAAAGACCTCATCGGTCAAGCCAAATGCTAATGCGGCAGTCGGGATGTCACTTTTTGCATGGGCGGGTGAGTCAGGCCAGCTCCGCGCCAACGAGGGGCCATAAAACAAGTGGCGTGCATTCATCAACCATACCGTGGGGATGCTGGCTGCCATACCTGCGCCGGAGGTTAGTAGGCTGATGAGTAAAAACTGGCTTGCCCCTGCATAGACTAGCAGTGATATAGCGAAGGCGACGATGGCTGGTAGACCTGCTTCAATGGCTGAAATGCCAAACGATAAGGCAACAGGAAAATAACCCGCAGCAATGGGTAGGCTTGCGCAGAGGCCTCGCAAAAAAGCCTTCATGGAGTTGCGCTACCAAGTAGTGCTCGTGTCAGGGGGCGAATATGCATCCAAGCTTTCTACTGACAAAAGAAAAGGCCCCGAAGGGCCTTAGTTCTTATGGAAATTCTTTGGGGTGGCTGATGGGACTCGAACCCACGACAACCAGGATCACAACCTGGGACTCTACCAACTGAGCTACAGCCACCGAAGAAAAACGAAATTATAGGGCATTTTTTGACGCTTTATGGCCTCGGCGCACGAATTTGTACTTTTAATTCTTGCTTCAGTACTTCATAGTAAGTTTCAGCTTCGGCTGCGGCCAACATTTGGCTTACTTGGGCTGTGTATGCATTACTCAAAAGTGTGCGCTGCTGCTCATCCACATCTTCTGCAAACAAGGGGGCAATGCTGCGGATATTGGCTACAAGATAGGTGCCATCAGCTTGCTCGAAACCCAACGCTTGCGGCAATTTATCAGCAGGCAATGTCAGGATGGCATCGATGTCACCAGCTGTCAGGCCTTGAGGTTGCTGGCGCGAAACGACAAGTGCTTCACTGTCGCTGGTATTCTGAAGATCGGCTTGCCAGGCTTTGAGAGCCTCTTCACCAGCTTGTTGCGCTAACTTGGCAGACTCTTGTGCCACGTACAGTGTTTTCACTTCCTCGCGAACTTGTTCAAGTGGCAGCACTTGTGCAGGGTGCTGCTGCACTACGCGTGCGGTGACGATTTGGTTGTTACCGATGTCAACTGCTTCAATGTTTTCTTTGTCCTGTGTTGCCCGATTATTGAACAAGGCTTCAAGGACAGCAGGATTTTTCAGTGCTTCAGGCGTATCTGCGCTTGACTCACGGGAAATGCCTTTGGCTGTCTGAATGGACAAGCCGAGCTCATCAGCGACCGGTTGGAGCGAGTCACGCTGTTCATGCGATAGATTACGCAAAAGGTCTGCCTGCTCAACAAACTGGCTGCGGGCCATATTGGTTTTCACATCTTTGGCCAAACGCTCATGCAATTCCTCATATGAGGGAATAGTTGCAGGTTTGGTATCCAGTAATTGAATGATGTGGTAGCCGTATTCAGTGGGAACTACATCACTGATTTGGTCTTTTTTCAGATTGAATACCGCGTTGTCAAAATCAGCCACCATGGCGCCACGGCTAAAGAAGCCCAAATCACCGCCGCTGTCTTTGCTGCCTGGATCATCTGATTCTGCTTTGGCAATAGATTCGAAACGACTGGAATCCTCACGCAATTGGGCCAGAGCCGCATCGGCCTTGGCGCGCACAGCATTGCGCTGCTCGTTGGACATGGATGCGTCGGTGGCAAACAAAATGTGACGGGCATGGCGCTGCTCTTGCGTTGTTGCATAGCTGCCTTTGTTGTTGTCATAGTAGCTACGTAACTCCTCTTCGTTGAGCTTGATCTTGTCCATTAGATGTTGAAGATCCAGCACAACATATTCCACATCCAGCTGTTCTGGGCGTTGAAAGCGGGATTGGTTGGCGCTGTAGAACGCTTGAAGCGCATCGTCGGTAACAGTAACCTTCGCAGCGTAGGCATCTGGCGTGAAGCGTTTCACCTGCAAATCGCGGCTTTGGAACAAGGCGTTGACTGCCGCGCTTGCTTGTTCTGGTGTCGTTACAGCAGTGGATTGTGGTATACCCAATACTTGTTGCATGGCCAACTGGTAACGCACATTGGCTTCATAACCCTCAGAAGTCAGACCATTTTGGCGCAGCAAATCACGGTAGCCTTCCATGTCTAAGCGACCATCAGCACCACGCAACGCAGCAATTTCAGGTTGTTTGACCAGATCGCGCGCCAGTTGGTTGTTACTAATAAGGTAATGGCGATCACGGATGACAGAGTTGAATACGGCGTCACGCACCAACCCTTCCAGTACAACATAGCGCTGCTGAGGCGAGTCCAACATAGCTGAGGTCAATTGCGGGTTGGCGATACGTGCATCATCTGCATAACTACGATGCCGTGCATCCCAATCATTTTGCGTAATTTCTTTACTGCCGACTTTTGCGACTACCGGGCTACGCTGCGTCAACATGGATGGATCCATCCCGACAAAGACGAAAGCAAAGATCACCAGTGGAAAGAACGCAATCATGACCACCTTGAGGTGCTTGCGAATGAAATCAAACATGCTTGCCTGCTTTAAATAGAAAGAGTAGTGCCTAGAAAAACGGGAAACTATACCGTATAACGCTTGTGCCACCTTGGTAGTAACACTTTGTGGCGCAGTGAATGCTGCGCAGGTGATGCGGTTTTTGAGGATTCGACAGTGAAGCGCCGTGCAAAGTCGCGTTGCTGCGCTAGCGTGAACTCCCCAATCGCCCTGCTTACAGAACGTATCCATGGAACAATACCGTTATGAAAATTCCATTTACCAAGATGCAAGGTGCTGGCAATGATTTTGTCGTCCTTGATGAAACACGAAACCATTGGAACTTGAGCGCTGCGCAATACCGTTGGCTGGCTGATCGCCACTTTGGTGTGGGTGCGGATCAGATATTGACAGTGCGTCCGGCGCCTGCAGCGTTGGCTGATTCGGTGGATTTCGAATACGTCATTCACAACGCCGATGGCGGTGAGGTTGAGCAGTGCGGCAATGGCGCACGTTGTTTTGCTCGTTATGTTTTTGACAAGCAACTCACCAATAAACACGCTATTCGGGTCAGCACACGGGCGGGGATTATTGCGCCGCAGTTGCAGTCTGATGGGCGGGTGACGGTGAACATGGGGCAGCCGCGCTGGGCACACGAGCAGGTGCCGTTTACGCCTGAAGGATTGAAACACGACGTGCTTGGGCAAGTGCAGCGTTGGTGGCTACCCTTGCCGGCAGAGGCTGGATCGGACGGGGCTTGGGTGGTGGCCGTGTCGATGGGCAATCCGCATGCGGTGCAGGTGGTGGATTCGGCCGCGCAAGCGCCAGTAGGGCAAATGGGGCCTTGGATTGAACACCATGCAAGCTTCCCGCAGCGCGTCAATGCTGGTTTTATGGAGGTGCAAAGCCGCACGTCCATCGCTTTGCGTGTGTACGAGCGCGGGGCAGGGGAAACCTTGGCTTGTGGCACAGGTGCTTGCGCGGCTGTTGTTAGTGGAATTGCCATGGGACTGTTGGATTCTCGCGTCAATGTGCATACCCGGGGCGGAGTGCTGACCATAGAATGGGCAGGTGCTCAGGCGCCTGTGATGATGACGGGGCCAGCGCAAACTGTCTTTGAAGGCTTCATTGAAATCCCCGAAACGCTATGACCAATTTGCCAGCCCATCAGGCGGGTCTGACCACTGAGGAAGACATCGCCAGTTATCTGATTAGTAACCCTGAGTTTTTTGAACGCTTTGCTGAAGTGTTGGGGACGGTGCAATTGGCCAGTCCGCACGGCGGTAAAACCGTGAGCCTGCATGAGCGGCAAACGAGCATGCTGCGCGAGAAAATCAAAGGCCTGGAAGCCACCATCGTGGAGATGATGGGCTATGGCTCTGAGAACATGCAAATCATCGAGAAAGCCCATGCTTGGACGCAAGCTATGCTCAAGGAGCGTGATCCGCAGCAATTGCCCACCGTGTTAACGGCGCAACTGCAAGTGCTTTTTGATGTGCCCAACGTGTATTTGAGACTTTGGGACTTGGATGCTGTTTTTACCCAGTTGCCCGAAGTGCAAATGGTGAGCGCAGAAAGCAAAGGCCATATTGCCGCATTAGCGGCTCCCTATTGCGGCCCGCGCGGCAGTGTTGAGGGCTTGAAAAGTTTGGCCGGGGATGGGGCAAATTTGGCGGATGTGCAATCCATTGCGATCTTGCCGCTGCGTGCCGGGGCGATTGACGAGAACCGCATTACCTTTGGCTATTTGCTGTTGACGTCTCCAGACAGCCATCGCTTCAAACATGAAATGGGTACGGATCTACTGGTGCGTCTGGCTACGCTGGCGAGTGCCTCCATGCAACGATTGTTGCCCAGTGAAACGATCGTTTGGCTCAAAGAGCAGGAGCGTTTGTCACGTCAGCAAGATGGCCAGGCAGAATTGCCTCTCGATTGAATTTGGAACACAAGCCTATGCCTGAGCGCGCGCCTTCGTTAGCTGCTAAAGAGCTCCATCCTGAAGGCTTGCCTGTACCGATTACAGATTATCTTGGGCATGTGCGCGTAGAGAAACGTTTGGCTGCACGCACTGTGGCGCTTTACACCGAAGATTTGCGTAAGCTCCAAGCTGCAGCAGAAGATGCCAAAGTGGATGTGCTGCAATTGCAGCCGTTTCATATACGCAGGCAGGTGGCGGTCATGCACAGCAACGGTCGCAGCGCACGTGGCATTGCCTTGATTTTGAGTGGTTGGCGTGGCTTCTTCCATTGGGCCGTTGTACAAGGGCTGGTGCAGAACAATCCTGTACTGGACATCAAAGCACCTAAAGCGGCGCGGCCTTTGCCTAAGGCACTGAGCACCGACGATGCCGTTCAGTTGGCCGCGTTCAGGCTTCTCCCTGATCAAATGCCTAATACGACTAATGGGGTTGAGCCTGCTTGGTTGGAACTGCGCGATGCTGCCATGACGGAGTTGTTATACAGCAGTGGCTTGCGCGTTGGTGAGTTACTGGGGTTGGATGTACGCGCCAGTGCTGCTGCAGAGCAGCAGGGGCGTGGTTGGGTGGATTGGCAGGCTGCTGAAGCCCATGTGATTGGGAAAGGACAAAAGCGCCGTTCGGTTCCGGTCGGAGGCCCAGCTATGGCTGCTTTGCAAGCTTGGTTGCAAGTGCGCGATGTAGCTGCACGTTGGCCAGATCAGGCCGCATTGTTTATCAGCAGCCGTGGGCAAAGAATGAGCCCGCAAAGTGCATGGGTGCGCTTGCGCCAGCGAAGCCAGCAAGCGGGTTTGCAAGCACCTGTGCATCCGCACATGTTGCGCCATTCTTTTGCCAGCCACGTGCTGCAGTCAAGCAGCGATTTACGCGCTGTACAAGAGTTGCTTGGCCATGCCAATATCGCCACGACGCAGGTCTACACGCGGCTGGATTTTCAGCACTTGGCCAAGGTGTATGACGCTGCGCATCCGCGTGCGCATTTACCTACGGATAAGAGCGGCGAACCTCCTGCGGCGGATTGACGTGCTGCGTTTGGTATATCCACTGGGAGATGTTTTGCCAAAGCGGCTTCACAGTGTGGCAAAGCCAGGCTTGAATGCATGCTGCAAATGGGCCACCAGGTGTTTTACGGCCAGTGGCACTTGGGGAGCCCAAGGTCTGATAGCGAAAATCTGGTTGCCAAAAAAGCCTTGCGATTGCCATTGCGGCAGCACTCGGTGGAGATGCCGCCCCTCTTGATGGTGAGCTTGCGCGCTGAAGTCAGGCAGCAAGGCAATCCCCAAACCGGCCAGCGCGGCTTCGCGCAGGACTTCACTGTTATTGGCTTTGAAGACGGCTTTTTTGATGGGGATGTGGCAATGCTCATCGATACGTTGGCGTTTACTGTGGCGGGTGAGCGTCCAGCTTTGCACTTCTGTGCGCCCGCGTAAATAGACCAAGCAATCGTGTTTTTCTAAGTCGTGTGGGTGTTTCGGTGAGCCGTAGCGCTGTAGATACTGTGGGCTGGCCACCAGAATCGCTTGGCTTGTGCACAAAGGCCATGCAACGGTGTTGTCTGGTGCTGCTTGGGTGTGGCGGATTGCCAAGTCAAAACCTTCTTGCACCAAGTTCGTTAAACGGTCGTTCAAATCAAGCTCAATACGAATATCAGGATAGGCCAGTGCAAAGCTGCTTAATGCGGGCATGAGGTGCTGGCGACCTAACGCCACGGGGGCGGTAAGCCGCACCAGTCCGCGTGGAGAGGCGGCCAAGTCTCGTACAGCGGCTAGGCTGTGTTCAATTTGCGAGAAGGCTGGGCGGGTCTCGTCGACCAACTGCTGGCCTGCCGCAGTCAATGCAACGGCGCGCGTTGAGCGCTGCACAAGAGGGATGCCCATTGTTCGCTCCAGTGCGGCAATGCGCTGGCTAACTGTGGCTTTCGATAGCCCTAAGCGTTGTGCTGCTTGCGTATAGCTGTGTGTTTCTCCAAGCACCATCAAAAGATGCAGGTCAGGCAAGATGGCTGATGCGCGCAGGGATGGTTGGGAAGAGTCGGATGCCATGGTGAATTTGATTGTTTGATTTTTTGAACAATGTAGTTGATTTTTTTGTCTTCTCAAACGCACTGCTCCGCTCTAGACTGCTCCACTATGCAAGAGGACTTGGCGCAGCCGGTTTTCTTTGTTCAAGATTTTTCAGGAGATATTGATGTCCAACACCATTGCCAACTGGATTGATGGCCGCAACACCCCCGCAACGAGCGGCCACCAGCAAAACGTATTTAACCCGGCAACCGGTGCGGTGACTGGGCAGGTGCAACTGGCCAGCCTCTCGGACGTGGATGCCGCAGTGGCGTCAGCCCAAAAGGCGTGGCCTGCATGGGCGCAATTGCCAGCGTTGCGGCGTGCACGCATTCTCAATCAATTTTTGGCGCTGCTCAACACGCACAAAGACACGCTGGCCCGCATGATTACGGCTGAACATGGCAAGGTATTTACCGATGCGCAAGGGGAGGTCACGCGAGGCATTGAGATTGTCGAGTTTGCCTGCGGCGCACCACACTTGCTCAAGTCCAACTTTACTGATCAGGTCTCGACGAACATTGACAACTGGACCTTGCGTCAACCACTCGGTGTGGTGGCCGGTGTCACACCATTTAACTTCCCTGTAATGGTGCCGATGTGGATGTTCCCCATGGCCTTGGCTGCAGGCAATACGTTTGTGCTCAAGCCAAGCCCAATTGATCCAAGCCCAAGTTTGTTCATCGCGGAGTTGCTCAAGCAAGCAGGCTTGCCCGATGGGGTCTTTAATGTGGTGCAAGGCGATAAGCTGGCGGTTGACCGCTTGTTGGAGCACCCTGATGTCAAGGCGGTGTCGTTTGTGGGATCAACCCCTATTGCCAATTATGTCTACGAAACGGGCGCGCGCCATGGCAAACGTGTACAGGCATTAGGGGGGGCTAAAAACCATTTGGTCGTGATGCCCGATGCCGATATGGATCAGGTTGTCGATGCCTTGATTGGTGCCGCTTATGGCTCTGCTGGCGAGCGTTGCATGGCCATCAGTGTTGCCGTTTTTGTGGGTGAAGGTACAGCAGAGAAAGTGCTGCCGCAATTGATAGAGCGAACCAAGGCGTTGAAGATTCGCAATGGCGAAGATCTGGATGCCGAAATGGGGCCCATTGTGACTGCGGTTGCGAAAAAACGCATCACTGACTATATCGAATTGGGGTTGGCCGAACATGCAAAACTGCTTGTTGATGGACGTGATTTTGATGGTGCAAAAGCTGGCACTGGTTGTGATGGCGGATTTTGGTTAGGTGGAACTTTGTTTGACCATGTCACGACAGACATGCGTATTTACAAAGAAGAAATTTTTGGCCCTGTACTGGCTTGCGTGCGCGTCAACGATTTTGCTGAGGCGGTGGACATAATCAATGCCCACGAATTTGGCAATGGGGTGAGTTGCTACACCCGCGATGGGCATATTGCCCGAGAGTTTGGTCGCCGCATTGAAGTGGGCATGGTGGGGATCAATGTCCCAATCCCTGTGCCTATGGCTTGGCATGGTTTTGGTGGTTGGAAGAAAAGCTTGTTTGGTGACATGCATGCATACGGAGAGGAGGGCATTCGCTTCTATACCCGTCAGAAAAGCATCATGCAACGCTGGCCTGAAGCCACAGCCAAAGGGGCTGAGTTTGCAATGCCCACGAGCAAATAAATCTTGCTTTCGCAGAAAATAGTGCCGCTCGGCAAGCGCAGACTAGTGTGCAGCATGCTCCGCTTGTTTGGGCATGCTGCCTGGTGATAATGTGAGCGCAGCAAAACAATAAAGCCTTCTTGCAACGCAAGCGGGCGGCAATACAAGCCCACTTGAATGGGTAGGAGACATCAATCCATGGCAGCGATTCCGTCCGCAGGTGCGAGCCTGCAGTTTGACTACATCATTATTGGTGCGGGCACGGCTGGTGCCTTATTGGCCAACCGCCTAAGCCGCAACGCGGCCAACCGGGTGTTACTGATTGAGGCGGGGCGCCGCGATGATTACCACTGGATTCATATTCCGGTTGGCTATTTGTATTGCATTGGTAATCCGCGCACGGACTGGCTATTCAATACGCAACCTGATCCGGGTTTGAATGGTCGGACCTTACGCTACCCGCGCGGCAAGACGCTGGGGGGGGGCTCCAGTATCAACGGCATGATTTACATGCGTGGGCAAGCCAGAGACTACGCCCAATGGGCGCATTTGACTGGGGATGATTCATGGCGGTGGACACAGGTATTGCAGCAGTTTCGTGCGCACGAATCGCATTACCGCTTGGATGCGGGCGCTGCTGGTTTTGAAACGGCAGAACAATTCCAAGCATTTGCAGCACTGCATGGGGGCGGCACACATAGCGATGCGCAGCAAGGGCGTGAATGGCGAGTGGAAAAGCAGCGCTTGCAATGGCCGATTCTCAATGCCTTTGCCCAAGCCTGCGTAGAGGCTGGGATTCCTGCAACAGAGGATTTCAATAGTGGCAACAACGAAGGCGTGAGCTACTTTGAAGTCAATCAGCGTAGCGGTTGGCGCTGGAATACGGCCAAAGCTTTTTTGCGCCCCATCCAAAATCGTAAAAATCTCACGATCTGGACCCAAAGCCAAGTGCAGCGCTTAATCATGCAAAAGCAATCCAATGGTACATGGCGTTGCATGGGGGCACAGGTTAATCAGCAAGGGCAAAGCCTCACGGTTCACGCGCACCGCGAGGTGGTGCTCAGTGCCGGTAGCATTGGTTCGCCCCATATTTTGCAGCTTTCAGGGATTGGTGCAGGCGCTTTATTGCACGATAAAGGGGTGGAGCCGCTGATCGAGTTACCTGGTGTGGGGGGCAACCTGCAAGACCATTTGCAAATCCGTTCGGTCTACACCATTCACGGTACACCGACGCTGAATACGCGTGCAAATTCACTCTGGGGCAAAGCCATGATTGGGCTGGAGTATGCCTTCAAGCGCACTGGGCCGATGAGCATGGCGCCGTCACAGTTGGGTGTTTTTACGCGTTCATCGCCCAGCTATAGCGCAGCCAATATCCAGTACCACGTGCAGCCTTTGAGCTTGGATGCATTTGGCCAGCCGTTGCATCGCTTTGACGCGTTTACCGCGAGTGTGTGCAACCTCAACCCCACATCGCGTGGGCATGTGCAACTGCAGTCGCCCGTGTTTACCGATGCGCCTGCGATTGCGCCAAACTATTTAAGTACGCCTGAAGATCGTCAGGTTGCGGCAGACAGTTTGCGTACCACCCGGCGTATTGTGGCGCAACCTGCATTGTCTGCATTTGGGCCGCAGGAGTACAAACCTGGCGTGCAATACCAGAGTGATGAAGAGTTAACGCGATTGGCAGGAGACATTGCCACGACGATTTTCCACCCGGTAGGCACCTGCAAGATGGGGCGTTCGGACGATGCGCTTGCGGTAGTGGACTCTCAAATGCGAGTGTTTGATGGCCAAGGGGCTCGGGTGCAAGGGCTGCGGGTGGTCGATGCCAGCATCATGCCCACCATTACCAGTGGTAACACCAACAGCCCTACCTTGATGATTGCGGAAAAAGCCGCGCAAGCCATCCTGGAAAGCGCAAAGATCGGCAATTAACGGAACGCCACATCCCCATAGCTGCGCAATTTTCGACTGTGTAGGCGCCGCGATTCCTGCTCTTGTAGTAGACCAATGGCTTTGATGCCAACTTGCAGGTGTTGCAACACACGGCCGCGGTAGAAGTGGTTGGCCATACCGGGGAGTTTCAACTCACCATGCAAGGGTTTGTCGCTCACGCACAGCAAAGTTCCATACGGGACACGAAAGCGAAACCCGTTGGCCGCGATGGTGGCGCTTTCCATATCGAGTGCAATGGCACGACCCTGGCGAAAACGGTGCAATACATGCGTATGCTCCAGCAATTCCCAATTGCGGTTATCGGTGCTGGCCACGGTGCCTGTTCGCATGATGCTTTTCACTTCTAAGCCGCTGACCCCGGCGACTTCGGCTACCGCTTTTTCCAGCGCCAGTTGTACTTCAGCCAACGCAGGAATGGGAACCCAGGTTGGCAGATCATCGTCAAGCACATGGTCGTCTCTGATATAGCCATGCGCAAGTACGTAGTCGCCCAACTGCTGGCTATTTTGCAAGCCTGCGCAGTGGCCCACCATCATCCAGACATGTGGGCGCATAACCGCAATATGGTCGGTGATATTTTTGGCGTTGGCGGGCCCTACGCCAATGTTGACCAATGAAATGCCTTGCTGGTCCTCTTTGACCAAGTGGTAGCCAGGCATTTGCGGCAGGCGCCCTGTATTTGCCCCAGCATGGCTGCTTGTATGCTGCAAGCCTTTGAGGTAGGGCAGGTCGCGGTGCTGGGGGCTGTACCCGGTACGCCATGTGATGCGATTGCCAGGTTCAACCAAGGCGATGTAAGGGCTATTGGTGTTGGCCATTTCCAGTTGGGCTGTACGCACAAACTCTTCGACATAAAACTGGTAATTGGTAAAGAGGACGTAGCTTTGAAAAAATTCTGCAGATGTGCCGCTGTAATGGCGCAGCCGCTGAAGAGACAGGTCAACCCGTTGGGCATTGAAGAGCGATAGCGGCTGCGCAGCATCAGATGCCGCCGCACTGGTGCCGTTGGCGATCGTGTCGTCAATGCGTGCTAAATCTGGCGCATCGAAATACATGTGCAGCAGTTGCTTGCGCTGAGAGCTTAAATCAGCATCGGCCAAGCCTTGCTCTAATGCTGCAAAGTGCACAGGAATAGGTTCCTGACTGAGGCCAACTTCCAGCGGCACTTGGTGGTGCCGGATCAGCAGTTCGAACTGCTCTAGATAGTAGGCGGCAAATAAGTCGGGGCGAGTCAGCGTGGCTTCGTATCGGCCAGGGCCTGCGACAAAGCCATAAGCCATGCGCGTATTGAAGGAAGCAAGGGCACTCTCTGCTGTGTCTGTCGGGGTGATGCGCACAAACGGGTAATACGCGCGCACGCGACCTGTATCTTTTCCTTGTAAAAACTGTGCCAACCCTTCTTGTAACGCTCGTGTTTGTTCTACGTACAGCTTTTCAATGGCGTCTAGTGCACTTTGTGCACTGTGGTGTTGTGTGGTCTGTAAGTGCTGGTTCATCAAAACGCAATCAGTGAAAAATGGGGGGGGCGCCGTATGGCTTGTGCGGTTGTGTTCCGCCCGCGTTGTCTGAGTTTTTCCGTGGTTTTATGGCAAATTAATGACAGGGGTGTGACTGACGATTATGGCCCTACATGCACGTGCCATGCAGTAAAGGCATTGCATTGGTTATAGGGGCGTAAAGCGGTGAACTTGTCAACGCCACGTGGTTCCTAGCGTTGGGTAAGAATGTATTCCGGCTCTCCATGCAGACCGCGTTGGAGTCGCAAAAGGATGCGATGCACGGCAACAGACGCCTTGCACTGCTTTTTTTGAGTCTTGCGCGACTGTGTAGAGAGCGAACACGTTCTAAGGAGCCACAAATTATTTCGCGTAATGTGGTGGGGCACAATGGGCACAGCATTTCAAACAGAGGTACAAATGAAAAGACTCGCATTGACATTGGCACTTTCCTTGGTTTCAACTTGGAGCATGGCTGATGGTCTACAGGCGCTGGATCAGTTTTTGTTGAACGTGAAGTCCGGTCAAGCAAACTTTACGCAAACGGTGACCGCTCCGGAAAAAAATGGTGAGCCAGGTCGGGTGACCAAGTCCAGTGGCACATTTTCTTTTGAGCGCCCAGGAAAATTCCGTTTTGATTACAGCAAGCCTTTCCCGCAAGAGATAGTGGGTGATGGCAAAACCTTGTGGGTGTATGACGAAGACTTGAACCAGGCGACCTCACGTGACCAACAGCATGCACTGAACAGCACTCCCGCAGCAATCATCTCTTCGGCTACTTCACGGGCAGTTCTGGAAAAAGACTTTGTGCTTCAGGCCGCACCGCCAGCCGATGGGCTGGAATGGGTTAGTGCCACACCCAAAGCCACTGATGGGCAGCTACGCAGTGTGCGCATGGGATTTAAGAATGGGGTATTGCAGGCGCTGCACATTGAAGACAATTTTGCACAGTTGTCGCAGTTGGAATTTCAGAACTTTGAAGCCAATAAAGCACTGGATGCATCACGCTTTCACTTCACCCCGCCTGCAGGTGCAGATGTCATTCGAGATGCGCAATAAGCGCATTAGGGACTATCAGCCAAGTGAGGGCTGATTATGCAAACAAAGCAAGGCGCGGTGATTGGCCTTGCTTTGTGTCCTAACCTAGACTTGATCTGCCATGTGCAGTGCCGCTTCCATGTCCACTGCCACAATGCGTGAGACACCCCGTTCCTGCATGGTCACCCCGATCAATTGTTCTGCCATTTCCATGGCGATTTTGTTGTGGCTGATGTAGAGAAACTGCGTATAGGCGCTCATCCGCTTGACCAATTTGGCATAGCGTTCGGTGTTGGCGTCATCCAGTGGCGCATCGACTTCGTCCAGCAAGCAAAATGGCGCTGGATTGAGCAGAAAAATCGCAAACACCAGAGCAATCGCGGTGAGGGCTTTTTCCCCACCTGATAGCAAATGAATGGTTTGGTTGCGTTTACCAGGAGGCTGTGCAATCACCTGTACGCCGGAGTCGAGAATCTCATCGCCAGTCATGACGAGTTTGGCTTGGCCGCCACCAAACAGTTCTGGGAACATTTCACCGAAATGGCTGTTGACGGTATCAAAGGTGTTTTGTAGCAATTCGCGCGTTTCCGCATCAATGGTGCGGATCGCCTCTTCTAAAGTCGCCATGGCCTCTTGCAGATCAGTGGCTTGTGCATCAAGGTAGATTTTTCGCTCAGACGCTTCACCAAGCTCCTGCAAGGCAGCGAGGTTGACAGGACCCAGTGCTTCCATTTGTCGCTGCATGCGGTCAATCTCACTTTGCAGCCCTTCCAGCTTGACTTTTCCCTCTTCAATACTTTTCGCAATGGCTGCTTTGTCGGCATCTGCGTCGGTGAGTAGTTCTTCAAACTGCTGCCAAGTTAATTGAGCGGCCTGTTCTTTGAGGCGCAATTCAGTAATGCGCTGCCGCAGCGGTTCTTGCCCACGCTCGCGCTGCATGCGCGCTTCATCGGCAGCACGTAACTGGCGGCCCATTTCGTCGTAGTGCTGGCGCGCTTGGTGCAGCGCGTCTTCCCGTTCGATTTTGATGGCTTGGGCTTCTTCTAGTCCATCAATGGCGGTGACTTCTGTGAAACGTTCCAATTCCAGTTGGGCATTTTCTAACTCGGTGGTCAATGCCTGCAATTGCTGTCCCGCCGTGGTGAGGTTGCGTTGCAACTCTTGCCTGCGGCTCTGGATGCTTTGCTGGCCAAATTGAGACTCTTGCAGCTGCCGCTCCAATTGCCGCAGCTGCTCACGTGCGTCGTTCAATTGGCGCTCGGCTTGTTCTGCGGCGTCTTCTTGTTCTACTTGTTGGGATTGGCTTTCTCCCAATTGCATATCCAACTCTTCAAAGCGCGCTTCTGCTTCCATATTGCGCTCTTCTAGCTCTTCGAGTGACTGCTGCAATTCATTCCAGTCATCGTCCAGCCGACTATTGGCAGCGCGGATTTTCTCAGCTTCTTGCGTGAGGCGCATGACCTCCATTTGCAGGCTGTGCGCCTGCTTTTGGGTGAGGTCGGCCGCATTGCGCTGTTGTTGCAGTGCAGTGGCTGCACTTTGGTAGGTCGCTTCAGCATGTGCCAATGTTCGGCGGGCTTGTTCGACGATGTCTGATTGTGCTGCGCTTTCTGTGTGCAGGCTTTCAATTTCTTGTGCGCGGGCCAGCAGGCCTGCTTGTTCGCTGTCTTCTGCATAAAAGCCCAAACTGTGTTGGGTAATGCAATGGCCTTGGGCCAGAAAAATCTGTTCGCCTGCTAAAAGCTGCTGGCGTGCTGCCAGTGCATCATCCAAGTGCCCGGCGCAGTAGCAACCATGCAACCAGTCTGCAATGACGGTGGACAAGCGTGGATCGTCTGATCGGATTTTTTTTGCCAGCGCAGGCAGACTTAATGCAGGGTTGCTGCCATGTGGCGCATTGGCTTGAGCACGGCTATCGCCTTCAGCATAAAAGACGAGTTTGGTTGGGGGGCGGCGATCTGCTTGGGCAAAGCCACGAATGCTGTCGAGCCGGGAAACGGGCAGGGCAGCCATGCGTTCGCGTAGTGCGGCTTCAACGGCTTGTTCCCAGCCGTTATCTACATGCAGGCGTTTCCACAGTTGGTCAAAATCAGCCAGCCCTTGCGCATTCAACCAAGGGGCCAATTTGCCATCAGCCTGGACTTTTTCTTGCAGTGCACGCAAGGCCTGTAGGCGTGCTTCCAAACTGGCAAGCTTGCCTGCAGAGGTTTGTACGGCATCTTGGGCTTGGCGGCGCTTGTCATCCAGTAGAGGGATGCTGTCTTCCAATTCAGCCAGAGCGGCATGCGCTATCTCGGCTTCTTCTCTGGCGCTTGCAAGGGCTTGCTGTTGCTGGGCAAGCTGGGCTTCATCGACCTGTTGTAGGCCTTTGCGCTCTTGTTCAATGCGATCCATGCGCGCTTGCGCTTGCTGTTTACGCTCACCAACGCCACGCTGCTCTGCTGCCAATACTTGCAATTGCTGCTGAATGTGCTGCGCTTGTTGGCGCACTTGTTCAGCTTCTTCGCGGGCTTGTCGCCAAGCTTGTTCGAATTGCGGTATTTGCTGTTGTTGCTCTTGCAGTTGCGCCGCGAGGATTTCTGTGCGTTCGAGAGCGCTGGCGTCGTCATTGTCCAGTGCAGCTAAACCTTCATTGGATTGGCTGCTACTGCCTTCCCATTGGGCAATTTGTTGTGTCAACGCTTGCAAACGTTGTTCAGCGCGCTGCTTACCCTCAAGCACGAAGCGAATTTCAGCCTCCAGTTTGCCTACTTCTGCGGACGCTTCATACAGGGCTCCTTGGGCGGCATTGACTTTTTCCCCTGCTGCATAGTGTTGCTCGCGAATATCTTCCATTTGTGCATTGGCCGTCTCCATATCGCCAGAATGCTTTTGCAGATCCTCCATGGCTTGTTGGCCTGCGGCTTGCGCATGAGCCAACTCTTTTTCTGCTTTGTCTTGCCGTAGCAGCCACAGCTGTTGCTGTGAGAGGCTTACTTGCGATTGGAGCTGGGTGTATTTTGAGGCGACTTCGGCCTGTGCTTCGAGCTTGCTGAGGTTATTGGTGAGTTCACGTAGGATATCGTCAATACGCGTGAGGTTCTCGCGGGTGTCTTTCAGGCGTGATTCGGTTTCTTTGCGGCGCTCTTTGTATTTGGAGACACCTGCAGCTTCTTCCAGAAAGAGACGCAACTCCTCAGGCTTGGACTCAATGATGCGGCTGATGGTGCCTTGCCCAATAATGGCGTAAGCGCGCGGCCCCAAACCTGTGCCCAGAAAGACATCCTGCACATCTTTGCGGCGCACCTGTTGGTTGTTGATGTAGTAGCTGCTGGCGCCTTCACGTGTCAAGATGCGCTTGACGGCAATTTCCCCATACTGGTTCCATTGCCCGCCAGCGCGATGGCTGGCATTGTCGAAAACCAATTCCACACTAGATCGGCTAGCGGGTTTGCGGTTATTGGTGCCGCTAAAGATCACATCTTGCATGGATTCACCACGCAATTCGCTGGCCTTGGATTCACCCAAGACCCAGCGCACGGCATCCATGATGTTCGATTTACCGCAGCCATTGGGGCCGACCACACCAACCATTTGTCCTGGCAGCATGAAGTTGGTTGGCTCAGCAAATGATTTAAAGCCAGCGAGTTTGATGGAGTTGAGGCGCACGGGTGAGAAGGGGACCGATAAGGCTAATGACTTTGTGCCCTTGCATGTTGCAGGGGCAATGACCAAGGCGAAAGAATAAAAGCACCCAATGGTAAAGGAAAAGCGCTCGCTGGCAACAAAGCCAATCAGTTTGCAAAGACCTTCGTGTCTTACCGCGCAAGCACAGCACTGTGGTGCCGCGGATCTGTAAATCGATGGCCAAGCAAAACATGATCTGTTAACTAAGGTTGCTGCTTTCTTGGCAAGGTATGCATCGTGTTCGTATCGTGGTCGGACATTGCGGGGATCTGTGTATTTTTGCGCTGTATCGTTGTTCTTTGGTGTGCTGCGTAACGTATAAACTCTCCCTTTCATTGTTACTTGTGCGGTGGTGTGCTTGTGAGCAACCTGCTGCAGTGCAAGGCGACAGAGCCACTATTAGGAGAATCAAAGTATGCGCTTCACACTGTTTCGTTCAATCGCCTCTCCCATTGCAGTAGCTGCGGCACTTGGAGTGTTGGCGGGATCTGCTATCGCACAGGAGGATCCGCTTGGTGCATTGATTGAACAAAAAACGTCGGATAAATCGGGGCAAATTGCAGTACCTGCGGCAACCGGCTCTTCTACATCACAGAGCATACAAAGCGCAACAAGTGCCACCAAGGCAGCGGCGCAAGCTTTTACCCCAGCAGATGCTGGAAGTGGCGCTGCTGCTGTTGGCACTGGTAGTTCGCTAGGAGGTCAGGCTGGTGGTGTTTTAGGCGCAGCGGCCGGGGCATTGGGGGCAGGAGGCGTAGGTGCTGAAGCCTTATCAGCCTTGAAACTGCCCAGTTTGTTTGGAGGTTCTGCAGGCAATGTGGCTGGCGTTTTGCAGTACTGTGTACAAAACAACTATTTGAACAAGGCAAAAGCCAATGTCAATAGCGTCAAAGATGGTCTGTTGAAAGTGGCTGGCTTGCAAGACAATCCGGCACCGCAGAGCAGCAACACCAACTATGCCAATGGTCTGGCAGGCCTGCTGTTTGGGGGCGAGGGCGAAACGTTTGACTTGAATAAGGTACAGAGCAATTTGAAGGAAAAAGCCTGCGATTACGTGCTTGAGCAAGCGCCTTCGCTGCTGTGACAGGCTGCATCTGGATACCGTATTGATTTACTTCTTCGTGTGATGAAAATGGGCCTTATGTTGCTGCTGAAGATGGTGGCGCAGGGTTCACTTGGGTATAAGATCGGCCTATTGAAATGAACGGCGAGAAGTGACGGCAGCATCGTTGGTTATGCTGCTTTCTTTTTGCATTACGCGTACGCACGAAGAGGACTATTCCATGTTGATAACGGCAGACCAAGCGCAATTGGTGTTGGTGGATTACCAAAGCAAGCTCATGCCTGCGATTTTTGAGGGCGAGAAAGTGTTGGCCAATGCCATGGTTTTGGCCCGTTTGGCGAAGCTCTTTGACGTGCCATGTTGGGGCACGGAGCAGAATCCTTCAGGATTGGGGCCCAACGACGCAGCGCTCAAAGCGCTGTGCCGCAACACTTTTGCGAAAATGCATTTCGGCGCTTGTGCAGAACCAGATTTGGTTGACGCCCTGCGTCCACCTGCCAAGCCATTGAGTGGCAATGCACGTAGCCTGCCCAAGCATTTGCAAAAGGCCAAGCAAAACAATGCGCCAGAGCGCGAGCAGATTGTGTTGGCCGGATGTGAGGCGCATGTTTGTTTGCTGCAAACAGCCTTGGGGTTATTGGAGCAAGAGTTTGAAGTGTGGGTGGTGACAGATGCCTGCAGTTCTCGTACCGAACGTAACCGTGATGCAGCCTTCGACCGCTTAGCAGGCGCGGGCGCAGAACTGGTGACTACGGAGATGGTGGCTTTTGAATGGTGTGAGAGTGCGGAAGATGCGCGTTTCAAAGAGATGCTGGCACTCATCAAGTAAAGCCTTAAGCAACCAAATTTAGCGTACAGCTACTGCTGCTGTACGTTACTCTCTGGGGCTACACCAAGCGACTTCTCATTGGTTTGCTATTTACCAGTATTGCTGGAGCAGTCGAGCCATTTCGCGAGAAGAGCGGCCGCGATGGCTGTATTGGTTTTTCGTCTCTTCAGGCAGTTGCGCAAAAGTCTGGCCCAGCTCAGGGACGATTAATACGGGGTCAAATCCAAAGCCATGACTGCCTTGCGGTTGCTTTGCAATGTGTACGTGCACTTTGCCGACAGCGATAAGCGGTTCAGGATCTTGAGGAGCGCGCACGCCTACCAAGGTGCTTACCATATAGGCATTGCGATTGTCCAAATGCTCCATCTGTTCCAGCAGGGCCTGGACATTGTGCGCGTCACTTTTAGGGTAACCAAACTGCGTGCTGTAGTATGCAGTTTGTACACCTGGAAGCCCTCCAAAAGCCTGAACACATAGCCCTGCATCGTCGGCGATGGCGGGTAAGCCTGTTTTTTCTGCGGCAAAACGTGCTTTGGCAAGCGCATTTTCAACGAAGGTGTTGTAGGGCTCTTCGGCTTCACCTTGAAATAAGCTGCCTTGTGGCACGAGATCAAAACCCAGCGGTGCAAACAGCACTTTGAGTTCAGCGAGCTTGCCTTGATTGTTGGATGCGAGAACTATTTTCATGGGGATAGCTTGCGCTCTCAGTTTGCTTAACGGTGCTTCAGTGCCTGGGTTTGTAGTGCGATCAATTGTGCAATGCCATCGCTTGCCAAGTCGAGCAGTGCATTCATCTGTGTGCGGCTAAATGGAGCGCCTTCGGCAGTGCCTTGAACTTCTACAAAATGGCCGCTGGCAGTCATTACCACATTCATGTCAGTATCGCAGGCGGAGTCTTCGGTGTATTCCAGATCAAGCAAGGCATGGCCCTGTACAACACCAACTGAAATGGCGGCAACTGCTTCACGGATCGGCGTTTCAGTGATGCTTTGGTTGTTCAGCAGCCAAGTTACTGCATCGTGTGCGGCAACATAAGCCCCTGTGATGGCGGCAGTACGGGTACCTCCATCGGCTTGCAGTACGTCGCAATCGAGGTGGATGGTGCGTTCGCCAAGTTTTTTGAGATCAAATACGGAGCGTAAAGAACGGCCAATCAATCGTTGGATTTCTTGTGTGCGTCCCGTTTGTTTACCTTTGGCCGCTTCGCGTGCGCCGCGTGTATGGGTTGCGCGTGGCAGCATGCCGTATTCGGCCGTGACCCAGCCTTCACCTGAACCTTTTTTATGAGGCGGCACGCGCTCCTCAACAGATGCGGTGCACAAAACCCGCGTATTGCCGAATGCAATCAGCACCGAGCCTTCTGCATGGATGGTGTAGTTGTGAATGATTTCAACGGGTCGCAGTGCTTGTGTGGAGCGCTCCTCGGAGCGGATGAATGGTGTGGTCATATTGTTCATGTCTGCAATAAATGAGAGGGCATGCGGCTTTGTTGGGCTGCAATCTCCAAGATACGTGACGCCTTGCTACATGCAGTGCTGCTCTATTGGTTTTTCCGCTTGCGTTAAGGTGCTTTTTTTCGCAAAGCCTTGTTGATGTCATTGAGGCTGCGCTCAATATCAGAGTCATCTAGCAAATCGCCAGAAATGGTGGATGTGAAGTCGTCTTCATACGCAAAGTCGTCTTCCACTTCAGCAGTTCGCCGCGCCTCTTCTTCCCATTCAATAGCAATGATGGTGATGTTATCGCTGTTTTTTCCAGCAGTTTGGAATGCGTGACCAACCAGCTGTGGGCCAGCATGGTTTACAGGCCCACGAGCAAAGCGAGCAACGATGTCATCGTCACTGAGAGGACCCCATAGGCCATCGGAGCACAGCAAAATGCGATCGCCTTTGCTCAGTGGCTCGCAGGGGCTGAGGTCGTATATGGGGCGTGTGGGTGAGCCTAGGCAAGTAAATAGTACGTTGCGGTTCATTTCGCCCATTTTTGTCAAAATGGATTCGCGTAATTCTGAGTAAGAGTGGTCGCGTGTGCGCGTCAATAGTGCGGACTGACGTGTCAGATACAGACGGGAATCGCCGCAGTGAATCCATTGAATTTGTCCATCTTGAATGACAGCCGCAACCAACGTGGTGCGGGGGGAGTCCGGCATTCCTTTGTCGATGGCGTAACGCAATATTTGCCTATGTGCAGTCAGTAGGCTTGATTCTAGAAAGTGGGGGATGTCATCTAGTGTTGGCTGTGCCTGCTTTTTAAAGAGAGCGGCCATGGTTTGCAAGGCAATTTGTGCTGCGGTCTCCCCTTCAGGGTGCCCTCCCATGCCATCTGCAAGAACAAACAGGGCAGATTCTTGTGTGTGGCAGTAACCCATGCGGTCTTCATTTCTGGCACGACCGCCTTGGTGACTGGTTTGGAATACGGAAAACTTCATGGCTTTTTGGGTAAGTAGAGCGCAAATAGCGAATGGGCGATTTTATTTTGAGTCTTTTTTATTGCCGCTTACCAATGAGTTGATTTGCATGCGCATTTTCTCAGCCATGCTCATTTTCGAATAGCGCAGCTCGGACTCGCGGGACAACTCTTTTTGTAGGGCAAAAACTGATTGAGGGCGCGCCAAAGGATCAAGGGCCATGCACCATTCCACCACTTGAATCAGGTTGTCAGAGTACACATTACGCACACGACTCAGTGACAGCGATAGACGATCTTTTTCGTTGCGTTGGGGAACGTCGTTGGGCGGAACGCCCAGCATACATGCATAAATGCAAGCCCCAATAGCGTAAATGTCTGTCCATGGGCCAAGAGCGCCGTCACGTTTATACATTTCAGGCGCGGCAAAACCAGGCGTGTACATGGGGCGCACGAAATTACCTTCTTTGGAGAGGACTTCTCGTGCAGCTCCAAAATCAATCAGTACGGCCTTGTCGTCATCGGTGACAAAAATGTTGGCTGGTTTGATATCCAAATGCAACATTTTGTGCTGATGCACGATGCGTAAGCCGCGAAGAATTTCATCGAACAAAGATCGAATAGTGGATTCACGAAACACTTTTCGACTATCTGGATTGCGCGCGGTCACAATAAATTCCTGCAAGGTGGCGCCCTCCAGGTGGTTCATGACCATGTAAACGGTTTCATTCTCGCGAAAAAAATTTAACACACTCACTACAGAGTCATGCGAGATTTGCGCGAGCGAGCGGCCCTCTTCAAAGAAACTTTTAAGTCCAAGCCGGTATAGAGACATTTTCTCTGGTGCCACTTGCGGGATGAGCTCCCCTGGGTCTCGTGTTACGAGTGATCCTGGTAAGTATTCTTTGATGGCAACAGGTTGACCGTTGGGGCCTACCGCAAAATAAACCACGCCAAAACCACCAGACGAAATGCGGTGCATTAGCCGATACTCACCAACCTTGGTGTTGGGGGGGAGCGGAGTTGGCTTTGCTTTGGCTGGTGCGGATGGCGTGTTTGCTGGTGGTTGTTGGGACATTGGGAAATGTCTCTGTAGAAGGTCGGTGCGGTCCGGACGGGCGATAATAGCGACGTTTGGGCCAAGGTCAATGGTGTTTACCTCGGCGCCTTTAAGGATTTTGTTACGTATGGCAGTTTACAGCATGACAGGCTATGCCTCAGGGCAGGGCGAATTGATTGATGGCGAAATCGAATCCGTGCTTGGATTGGAAATCCGAGCCGTCAATAGCCGCTTTTTGGATTTGACATTCAAGTTGTCAGACTCTCTTAAAGGGCTGGAACCTCATTTTCGGCAGGCATTGACGGAGCAACTTAGCCGCGGGAAGGTAGAGGTGCGTGCTTTTTTGCGCACATCCAAAGTGGCGAGCCAATCGGCTGTGGATGTCAGCGCGCTGCAGCACTTGCTTGGGCAGCAAGAGTTGATTCAGGCGTGGATGCCTCAAGCTCGGCCTTTATCTGTCGCTGAGGTCATTGCATTGCAGGGGGGCGGGCGTTCGGCTGAATCTGAAGACAGTGCCTTGGAGTGGGGTGATGCGGTGGCAGCGCAATTGCAGCAATGCATTGCTGAACTCAAAGAAGCACGCCAGACTGAAGGTGGGCGACTGAAGGCTGTTTTGGAAGAGTGTATTGGGGCTTTGCGTGTAGCCATTAGTAAGGCGACGCCTTTGGTTCCTGCTTTGGTTGAGCAGCAGAAAGCCAAATTCATGGAGCGTTGGCATGAGGTGCTGCAGGTTCCGGTTGAGGGTGGCGCAATTGATCAGCACATGCTGGAGCAGCGCGCTATTGCAGAGGTTACGGCGTATGCCATTCGGTTGGATGTGGCTGAGGAGTTGGCGCGACTCAATGCGCATTTGGATGAAGTGCAGAGTTTGCTTGATAAAGGCGGAGTGATCGGCAAGCGCCTTGATTTTCTGATGCAAGAGCTGCATCGCGAAGCCAATACATTGGGCAGTAAATCAGCCTCGCTTGAGCTTAGTCGTATCAGTATGGATATGAAGGTGCTTATTGAGCAGATGCGTGAGCAAGTTCAGAATATCGAGTAATGAGAGAAAGCGTAAGTTTCAATGGAAAACGAAAGCAATATGACGCAATCGCAAGTTGCCCAGCGTAGTGAAAATGTTGCAACCCAGGCGGACTACCCGGGAAGCCTTTTTGTGGTTGCAGCTCCCAGTGGGGCAGGAAAATCTAGCCTGGTTAAAGCGTTGCTGGAGCTTGATACGCGAGTGCATCCTACGGTCTCGCACACTACGCGGACTCCTCGAGGGCAGGAAAAGCATGGGCGTGAATACTTTTTTATCTCGAATGCAGAGTTCGATGCCATGGTTGGGAATCGCGCTTTTATTGAATGGGCGAATGTGCATGGTAACCGCTACGGTACTGCACAAAAAGCCGTTGAAGACCGTATTCTGCAGGGTGCGGATGTGGTTCTTGAAATTGATTTTCAAGGCGCCATGCAAATCAAAGAGGTGTTTGCAAATGCCGTTTTGATTTTTATTTTGCCCCCTAGCCTAGAAGAGTTGCGTTCTCGTCTTGAGCGGCGTGGTGAAGACAAGCCTGATGTGATTGAACTGCGCATGCGCAATGCTTGCGTTGAGATGGCGCAGGCAGAGAAGTTTGACTACGTTATAATCAACGAGGTTTTTGAGCGCGCTGTGTTTGACCTCAAGAGTGTGGTGCATTCACAGCGGCTGCGCTATCGGGCACAACAACGTGCTCGTGCTGATGTATTTAACGCGCTTGGCATCGATGCTTGAAGTGAGGCTTGGTGCAAGCAATTGAGAAAGTAGTTCATGGCTCGTATTACTGCTGAAGATAGCCTTCAGAATATTCCCAACCGGTTTCAATTGGTATTGGCGGCAACTTATCGTGCGCGCATGATCAATCAAGGTCATACGCCAAAAATTGAGACAGGCAATAAAGCAGCTGTGACTGCTTTGCGCGAAATTGCCGAGGGCAAAACGGGCGTGGAAATGCTGCGCAAGGTTCCGACCTGAATGATGTGATTGGATGGTGTTAGTACTCAGATGAGTGCGACATCAGTACACAGTGGCGAGTTCGCCAGTTGAATGAAGCACCCATTTTGGGTGTTTTGTTTTTTTCCAACAGGTTATGCGCACATTCGCTGCATTTGATACATTGTCATAATGAAATCGGCAGGTTTAACAAGCCCATACCCCACACAGCAGACCCCTGTATTTTTAGTACAAGGCGAGTCGGATGCGCTCACGCCTGAGCATCGCCTTTTAGTCAATCAAGCGTATGCGGACTTCTCGCGCATGATTGAATATTTGCCTGAGCATGACCAACAAAGAGTGCACACGGCGTTCGCTTTTGCAGAGCGTGCACACAGTGGCCAATACCGCAATAGTGGTGAGCCGTATATTACCCACCCGATTGCTGTTGCTGCTTTGTGTTCTCAGTGGCATCTCGATGCCCCAGCTTTGATGGCGGCGCTCATGCATGACGCTATGGAGGATTGTGGGGTCACCAGACAAGATATTGAGGGGCTGTTTGGCGATGATGTGGCGGAGCTGGTGGATGGCTTAACTAAGCTGGAAAAGTTGGAGTTCCATTCGCGAGAGGAGAACCAGGCGCAGTCTTTTCGAAAAATGCTGTTGGCAATGGCCAAGGATGTTCGGGTCATCCTTATTAAGTTGGCCGACAGAACGCATAACATGCGCACTTTGTCGGTTGCTCCGCGTAATAAGTGGGGGCGTATCTCGCGCGAAACGCTTGAGATTTATGCTCCTATCTCCAACCGTTTGGGGTTGAATGCGACCTATCGAGAGCTGCAGGAGTTGTCATTTCAGCATCTGCATCCTTGGCGTTACCAAACGCTTTCAAAAGCAGTTGAAAAGGTCAAGTCACGCAGGCGAGGCATGGCTGATCGCATTCAAGCCGAGTTGGAAAAGGCTTTTGCGCAGCGGCAGCTCAAAGTACGCCTTTTGGAGCGCGAGCAAACACTTTATAAAGTCTATTTGCAAATGACGAGCAAAGGACTGAGTTTTGCTAAGGTCAGTGATATTTTTGGTGTGCAGGTGCTGTGCGATAGTGTGACGGACTGCTACACAGGTTTGGGGGTCGTGCATCAAACATACAGACCGGTGCCTGGTTATTTCAAAGACTATATTGCGAGTCCTAAGCCCAATGGCTATCAATCCCTGCACACATCGCTTTTAGGTCCTTCTTCCGTTGAAGTTGAGGTTGAATTACGTACCGAAATGATGCACGTAGTGGCTGAAACTGGAATCGCGGCCCATTGGCTCTACCAGTCTAAGGGGCTCGACCGCATGCTGGCAGATAGTTTGAACGGCCGGTGGTTGGAGTCGATGCTTGAAATTGAGCACTCTTCTAACGATGCCTCTGACTTTTTGAGTGATGTGAAGGTGGATCTCCATCCGGAGTCTGTTTATGTCTTTACGCCTAAAAACCAGATTGTGACTTTGCCGATTGGCGCAACGGTGGTGGATTTCGCTTATGCGATCCATAGCAACGTGGGGGATCACATCGCTGCAGCACAAGTCAATGGCAGTGTGGTTTCTTTGCGTACTATTCTCAAGAATGGCGACACGATCGAGATATTGACTTCAGATGATGCGCGACCGCACCCGGGATGGCTTGAGTTTGTTAAAACGGGGCGAGCACGGTCAAGAATTCGCAACCAACTCAAGAATGCAGACCAGCAAGAAACCTTGGGCTTGGGGCATAAGCTGTTGAGCCAAGCTATGCGAGTTGCGGGCTATGCTGATTTGCCTGAGACTTCCGAATTTTCTCAAGCCGTGTGGCAGCAGTTGGCCGTGTTGCATCAGGGGAAGTCACGTGAGCAGATGCTTCAAGAAATTGGTCTTGGTCGAATGATCGCCAGCGAACTCGTGACCCAGATTGGGCAGTTGCTGCAAGGTATGGGGCTCAAGCCAGATGCGCTGGTGCTGTCCAAAGAGCGGTTGATGACTTCGGGCGGTGCGCCCGTTGTGCTGGCTGTCGGGGGCGCGGATGGTGCTCCGGTGCGCTACGCTGCGTGCTGCAGGCCCCTGCCTGGTGATGTGATTGTGGGCCTGTTGATCAGTGGTAAAGGGCTTGAGGTCCATCGCAAAGAGTGTTCGGTTGCTGCGCGTCGCTTGAAGAAAGATACCTCGACGGCTATGCCTGTGGAGTGGTCGGATGAGCCAGTGGGTGATTTCGAGGCGGCCATTCTTTTGAATTTGCGCAACTCCAAAGGCGCATTGGCTGAGGCGTCTGCTGTAATTGCGCAGTCAGAGGTCAATATTTTGCGCATCGATATGCTCGAAGAGGGGCGATTGGAGGCCATTGAGATTCGCATTACTGTTGCCCTCAAGGATGCAGAGCATCTCGAGCAACTTTTGAAGAGTCTGCGTCGCGTCAGAGCTGTTCAGCGTGTGGAGCGCTATTTGGCAGAATGACTTCGTAAGACTATCTCTTCTAATTCCCTGTAGCGAGCGCTGCAGGCGGAGCGCAAAACGCTAGAATCTCGCATCTGTACCAGCATCTCGCGCAGATGCAAGGTCACTTCTTTATTCAGTCAAGGTACTGAGCTCGTATACCTTGGCAAGGCTGGCTGCAATCAGATTTTTACGCATCGGTGGTATAGATGTGTTGTCTGTTTGTATAGCCCGTCCCATGTACTCTTTCCATGAACCATATTCGTAATTTTTCCATCATTGCCCATATTGACCATGGCAAGTCCACTTTGGCTGATCGTCTAATTGAGTACAGCGGCGGCTTGAGTAAGCGTGAAATGTCTGCGCAAGTGCTTGACTCTATGGACATTGAGAAAGAGCGCGGGATTACGATTAAGGCCCAAACGGCTGCGCTGCAGTACAAGGCCAAAGATGGCAAGGTCTATAACCTCAACCTGATTGATACTCCCGGTCATGTGGACTTTTCTTATGAGGTTTCGCGCTCCTTATCAGCCTGTGAAGGGGCTTTGTTGGTGGTCGATGCGTCGCAAGGGGTTGAGGCGCAAACTGTTGCTAACTGCTATACCGCACTAGATTTGGGTGTTGAGGTTTTGCCTGTGCTCAACAAGATGGACCTTCCTCAGGCAGATCCTGACCAAGCTAAAGCCGAAATTGAAGATGTGATCGGCATTGATGCTGCAGATGCCATTGCGGTGTCGGCCAAGACCGGTATGGGGATCGAGGACGTGCTCGAGCTGATCGTTCAGAAGGTTCCTGCGCCGACAGGCAATCCTGATGGGCCTTTGCGTGCCATGATCATCGACAGCTGGTTCGACTCTTATGTGGGCGTCGTGATGTTGGTGCGTGTCGTGGATGGGCAGCTGAAAAAGGGCGAACGCATTCGTATGATGGCCACAGGCGCCATCTATGAAGCAGGCAATTTAGGGGTGTTTACTCCCGCATCTTCTTCACGCGATGCGCTGCGTGCCGGAGAGGTTGGTTTCATCATTGCTGGTATCAAGGAGCTGAAGGCTGCCAAGGTTGGCGATACCATTACGCTTGAAAAGAAATTGCCTAATAACGCTGGCCCGGCTGAGAAAGCCTTACCAGGTTTTAAGGAAATTCAACCACAAGTTTTTGCTGGACTGTATCCGACAGAGGCCAATCAATATGATGCCTTGCGCGATGCAATGGAAAAGCTCCAACTCAATGATGCGGCGCTGCAGTTTGAACCTGAAGTGTCCCAAGCGCTGGGCTTTGGTTTTCGTTGCGGATTCTTGGGGTTGTTGCACATGGAGATTGTGCAGGAGCGCTTAGAGCGTGAGTTTGACCAGGATTTGATCACTACAGCACCGAGCGTTGTTTACGAGGTGGTAAAGGCTGGTGGTGAAGTGGTTCAGGTTGAAAACCCTTCCAAAATGCCTGATGTTGGCAAAGTGCAGGAAATTCGTGAGCCAATCGTGACCGTGCACATTTATATGCCGCAGGATTATGTAGGTGCAGTGATGACGCTATGCAATCAAAAGCGTGGCGTGCAGCTCAATATGGCTTATCACGGTCGCCAGGTGATGCTGACTTACGATATGCCATTGGCCGAAATCGTGTTGGATTTTTTTGATAAGCTCAAATCGGTCAGTCGTGGCTATGCCTCTATGGATTACGAATTCAAGGAGTATCGCCCTTCAGATGTAGTTAAAGTGGATATTTTGCTAAATGGTGAGCGGGTTGACGCGCTTTCCATCATTGTTCACCGCAGTCAGTCACAGTATCGTGGTCGGGCGGTGGTAGCAAAAATGCGAGAAGTTATAGATCGCCAGATGTTTGATGTGGCCATTCAAGCTGCGATTGGTGGGCACATCATTGCACGTGAGACGGTGAAAGCTATGCGCAAGAACGTGCTGGCAAAGTGTTATGGCGGTGATATTACGCGTAAACGTAAACTGCTTGAAAAGCAAAAAGCAGGCAAGAAGCGGATGAAACAAATTGGTTCGGTTGAAGTGCCCCAAGAGGCGTTCTTGGCTATCTTGCAAGTAGAGGATTGATCGTCGTGAAAGCTATTGCTGTTGTTACTGGCGCTTTGCTCGCCGCAGTTGTTGCATATTTGGCGCTATGGTTGAGTGGTCAGGTAGAAGGGGATTTCCCTTTGTTGCTCCTAGTCGCCACGATGGTCACTGGTATTTATTGGTTGGCTGAAAAACTGTATTTTTTGCCTAAGCGCAAACAAGCAGCAAGCCAACTGGCTGGACAGTTGCGTTCACGCCAACATTCGCTTGAGGCGCAAGGGCTGCAAAGTGATGAGGTAGACGTGGATACGGTGGTCAGACAGACGCTACGGCAGCCTTGGTGGTTGGATTGGACTGCGGGTCTTTTCCCGGTCATCGTCGTGGTGTTTGTGTTGCGCTCTTTTGCATATGAACCATTTCGCATCCCAAGCGGGTCAATGATTCCTACATTGCTGGTTGGTGATTTGATCTTGGTGAATAAATACACCTATGGGCTCCGAATGCCTGTATTCAATACGCGCTTGAGCCAAGGTCAGAAGCCTGCCCGTGGTGATGTGATGGTGTTCCGTTACCCGCCAAACCCCAAAATGGATTACATCAAACGCGTAATCGGTTTGCCGGGCGATATAGTGAGTTATCAGAACAAAAAACTGAGCATCAATGGTCAGGCGATCAATTCAGTAGCTCAGCCTGACTACTTTGATAAAGACTCGATGCGAGAGGCAAAGCAATTTGAAGAGACGATATCTGGACGCTCTTATAACGTTCTCAATATTGCACAAATGCCAGCCATGATCATGGGCGGTGATGCATTCCCGTTTCGTGAAAATTGTCAGTACACCATTGAAGGCGTGACCTGCAAGGTTCCTGACGGCCATTATTTTGTGATGGGGGACAACCGCGATAACTCGATGGACTCACGAGCCTGGGGATTTGTGCCTGAGGACAATATTGTTGGCAAAGCAGAAGTCGTTTGGATGAATTTGTCTGATTTTGGCCGAATTGGTAAGATAAAGTAATCGAATTGTTCTTCTGTATTTCACATTAAGAGGGTTTCATGGCTTTATCTGTTTCATCGCGTTCGCGCATTGCATCAGCGAATTCACAGCGCGGCATTTCATTCATTGGCGTATGCTTTTTAGCGATTGTTGTGGTGTTCGCAGGGTACGTTGTTTTCAAGTCTGTGCCTGTAGCTACTGAATATTTTGCAATCAAGCGTGCGTTGAAACAGGCCTCAAGTGGTACTACCGTGGAAGAGGTTCGTCAGGCTTTTGATCGGCAGGCCAATATTGATTATTTAGAGCAATATGACAATCCTGTGAAGGCACAAGATTTGACCATTCGAAAAGTCAATGATGTCGTTGTGGTAGATGTCGATTATGTGCGCGAGGTCGCTTTGTTTGGCCCTGCGTTTTTAACCTATAAGCTCAGTGCCAGTTCTCAATAGTTGAGGTGTTGGTATTTGCTTGCGTAGCTGCTTCATTTGGTTGGACGAATAGGCAGACGCTTATGGTGATACTTGTTTAATAGCAAAGTCTCGAATTGTTTATTTCTGATTCTGATCTTCAGGTGCTCAGTTCGCGCCTGAATTTTCCATTAGAGCAGGCTGGAAAACTGCGGCAAGCACTAACCCACAGAAGTTTTTCTGCTACCCACAATGAACGTTTAGAGTTCTTAGGGGATTCGGTTCTCAATCTGTGCATATCTGGATGGCTGATGCAGCGTTTGCCTGATGCCTCTGAGGGGGAGCTTTCACGCACGCGGGCCAATTTAGTCTGTGAGGCTTCTTTGCATCGTATTGCGCTTGAACTGGCTTTGCCTTCGTTACTTCTTCTCGGTGAAGGGGAGCGCAAAACTGGCGGTGCACAGCGTGCCTCAATTCTTGCAGATGCAGTGGAGGCGTTGATTGGCGTCGTGTATTTAGAGCAAGGCTTTGAAGCGGTACAACGTTTGGTGCTGCGTTTGTTTGGCACAGTTGATTTGTCTGCGACGGCTAAGGCCAAAGCCAAGGATCCCAAAACCAGTTTGCAAGAATGGTTACAAGGCAAGAAAATGGCTCTTCCACTCTACCATCTCGATGAAGTGCGGGGCGTTGAGCATCAGCAAGAATTTATCGTTTCTTGCAGTATTCCTGCACTGCAGTTGCAAGCCCAAGGTATAGGCACTTCGCGCAAAACTGCGGAGCGCATGGCTGCTGCTGCAGTATTGGATTTATTAATGAAAAAAGGAAAGAAAGCGTGATGGATGAATTGTCTAGCTCAGTTGAGAAAGACGCAGGTAATGAGCCTGCCCAGCGCTGCGGTTTGATTGCCATTGTGGGGCGCCCCAATGTGGGGAAATCCACCTTGATGAATGCACTTGTTGGGCAAAAAGTCAGTATTACTTCACGCAAGGCGCAAACTACGCGCCATCGGATTACAGGCATTCGAACCGAAGGTCAAACCCAGTTCGTATTTGTGGATACGCCTGGTTTTCAAACCAAGCATCAGTCCGCCTTAAACAAGTCCCTTAACAAGGCCGTTACGGGCTCGATCACCGATGTTGATCTGATTTTATTTGTGGTGGAGGCGGGTAATTTTTCGCTTAAGGATGCCCAAGTTTTATCGCTGTTTGAAGGGCGTATTCCTGCGATTTTGGTTGCCAATAAGCTCGATATGGTGCACCGCCGCTCTGAGTTGGCTCCTTGGTTGAAGAGCATGCATGAGCGGCATCATTTTGTGGAATTTGTGCCGATGACGGCTAAAAACCCTAAAGATGTCGCGCGTTTACTTGGTGTGTGCGAAGGCTATTTGCCAGAGCAAGAATGGTGGTATGACGAGGATGAGCTCACCGACAAGAGCGAGCGGTTTTTGGCTGCAGAGATGGTGCGGGAGAAGCTTTTTCGGCTCACTGGTGATGAACTTCCGTATACCTCCACCGTTGTGATTGATAAATTCAGTGAAGAGCCGGGTAAGACGGCCAGCCGGATGATTCGTATTGCCGCCAGCATTGTGGTCGAGCGTGAAGGCCACAAAGCCATGGTAATTGGTGAAAAGGGCGAGCGACTCAAACGTATTGGCACCGAAGCGCGGGTGGAACTTGAAAAACTGATGGATGCGAAAGTTTTTCTGGAGCTTTGGGTCAAAGTGCGCTCAGGTTGGGCGGATGATGCTACGCGTTTGCGCGCATACGGCTACGAATAATCGTTTTATGGTGTTGCTGTTCTTCCCTGTGCAATATGTGGTCTGGGCCTCAACGCGTGACCTCTAATATGCACAAGCAGACCGCAATACAGGGCCAATCTGCTCGAAAAACGAAAAGGGCCTCACAGCACCAAGCCTATGTGTTGCACCAATATCCTTACAGTGAGTCAAGCCTCATTTTAGAGCTTCTGACTAGGGAAAAGGGGCGGATTGTTGCTATTGCCAAAGGGGCGAAAAAGCCGACCTCTAACTTTAGATCGTTGTTGTTGCCCCTACAGCTTTTGCGTTTGGAATACACCTACACGGAAAGTGAGCTTGGGGAAATTGGCTCCATCCGTGGTGCTGAACGTGCAGGTGGGCCCGCTACACCAAAGGATGAGGCGTTGTTGGCAGGCATGTACCTCAATGAATTGTTGATGCGGATGCTGGTACGAGGTGAGCCGCATGCCGCCATTTTTGATTCCTACCATACGACACTGCATGTCCTTTCACATGCACCAGGAGCCGCGTTAGAGGCCGTGCTTCGCTCTTTCGAGTTAATCTTGCTGCGTCAATTGGGCATGTTGCCAGATTTATCACGCCAAACATTGGGGCACGACAATGTAGCGCCAGATCAGCGGTATGCCCTGATTCCTGAAATTGGACTGCACCACGTACGAGATGGTCGCCGCAGTTTGCTAGGGCAACAATGGATGGATATTCAGCATGCACTGCAAAGTGAGCAACCGCTGCCAGAGTGCATGCGTGCTCTTGGCATGAATGCGGTAGATTTAAAACCACAGTTGCGCGCAGCATTTGCCCATTATTTAGGGGGTGAACTGCAAACGCAGCGATTGATGCGGGGTTTGCGAAGCTTGTGAGAGGGCTGCTGTGTCAACAAGCATTTTGCATTTTGTGCGAAAGGGAATCGAGTGAATGACGGTTTTTGATTTCTTACTGCACTACGCCGCTTTCACAATTGCGCCATGGGTCATTGGATTGCTTTTTGTGACTCTAAGCCGTTTCATTTTCTGGGGTGCAAAGTGGCGTTGGACTTTTAGCCTTAATTGGCTGATCAGTGGCTTCGCTGCCATGTTGGTGCAATTGGTGGCACTACTTGTTTTTGCAGAGGATGGAACGGTTGTTGGATATGCCTGTTTGTGCGTTACCCTGGCCAGTTTGCAGTTGCTTTGTTTACGCCGTTGATGTGCTATTTTTTAGCGCAGCCATCCATTTAAATTGGTCACGACCAAATCTCGCAAAGCACTGATCCACTCAGGATGTTCATTCAAGCATGGGATGTAGCGGAATTCTTGCCCACCGTTCTCAATAAAGGCATCACGCACTTCCATATTGATCTCCTCCAATGTTTCGAGGCAATCAGCAGAGAAGCCGGGGCAAATGACATCCACCACACGTGTGCCTTGCTGGGCTAACCGTTCTAGTGTTGGTTGGGTATAGGGTTCAAGCCACTTGGCCTTGCCAAAGCGCGACTGAAATGTGACCAGATACTGGTTTTTTGGTAAGCCCAAGCGCTGCGCCAACAGTTCTGAGGTTTGAATGCACTGCGCTTGGTATGGATCACCCAACTCAACATTACGTGCAGGAATTCCGTGGTAACTCATGATGAGTTGATCGGGACGCCCATGTGTTTGCCAATGCTCTACTACGCGGCGCGCTAGCGCAGCGATATAGCCTTCAGCTTGCGCATACTCTTTCACTATTCGGAGGTCTGGTATGTCGCGTTTGCTTTGCGCCCATTGGTAGGCCAAATCGTATACGCTGGCTGTCGTGGTGCCGGAGTACTGGGGGTACATCGGCACAATGAGCATGCGTCGCATGCCTTGTTGATACCAAGCCTGCAACTGCTGTAGAAGAGACGGGGCACCATAGCGCATTCCAGTGGCGACCTCAACGCCTTGCACACCTGCTTCCTCTAGCCATCCACGCAATAAGGTTGCCTGTTTTTGCGTGTAGTGCAGCAGGGGGGATCCTCCATCCTTAAGCCAGATTTTCTGGTACTTTTGTGCTGACGCTTTTGGCCTGCGAGGCAATATCAAACCGTGAAGAATCGGTTTCCATAGCAGGCCAGGAATCTCAACAACGCGGGGGTCACTGAGAAACTCAGCCAAATACTGCCGAACGGCACTGGGGGTCGGTTCAGAAGGTGTGCCCAAATTACACAACACAATACCGACGTGGTCTGCTGCAGATGTTTTCGGATGATTTGATGTGTGTGCCATTTGGGTCATTTTTTTCACGCCGAAAAGGCCTTGTTTGCAGTGAACATCACAAGACGTGATTGATGGTCGAGCATTTTCAGATTTTTAGCCATCAATAGCCTTGGAGCAGCCATTCTGAATGTCAGACGTTGAACAAGAAATTCAGCACATCGCCATCTTTGACGATGTACTCTTTGCCTTCAGCGCGCATCTTTCCGGCTTCTTTGGCACCTTGCTCACCTTTGAATTGGATGAAATCATCAAATGCAATGGTTTGGGCGCGGATGAAACCACGCTCGAAGTCGCCGTGGATGACGCCTGCTGCCTGCGGAGCCGTTGCGCCTTTTTTTACAGTCCAGGCCCGGACTTCTTTTACGCCCGCAGTAAAGTATGTTTGCAAGCCAAGCAAGTCATACGCGGCGCGAATCAGGCGGTTCAAACCAGGTTCGGACTGACCAATTTCTTCCAGAAACAAGGCGCGATCTTCAGGCTCCATTCCGGCTAGCTCTGACTCAATTTTGGCAGAAATTGCCACAACAGGGGCACCTTGACTTGAAGCGTATTGCGCCAAACGGTCTAAGAATGGGTTGTTTTCAAAGCCATCTTCACTCACGTTGCCAACAAACATGGCCGGCTTGGCTGTGATGAGACTCAACGGCTTGAGAAGCAGGAGCTCGTCTTCTGAGAGACCCAGCGTGCGGATGGGTTTTGCATCATCCAGTGCAGGCTGTACTTTTTGCAAAACGGCTAGTATTTTTGCAGCTTCTTTATCTTGGCCAGATTTGGCCAATTTGCTATAGCGCACGATGGATTTCTCCACGGTGCCCATGTCAGCCAAGCAGAGCTCGGTTTGAATGACTTCGATATCGGCAATAGGGTCAACCTTGCCTGCAACATGGATGACGTTCGGGTCTTCAAAGCAGCGGACCACGTTGATGATCGCATTGGTCTCACGAATGTGGGCCAAAAACTGGTTGCCCAAGCCTTCGCCTTTGCTGGCACCGGCGACCAGACCCGCAATGTCGACAAACTCGACCACAGCAGGAAGGATGCGCTCAGGCTTGACGATTTCTGCGAGCTGTTGCAAACGTGGGTCAGGGACTTCGACTACGCCTTCATTTGGTTCAATCGTGCAGAAAGGGTAGTTTTCTGCTGCGATTCCTGCGTTGGTCAACGCGTTGAAAAGGGTGGATTTGCCGACGTTTGGCAAACCCACGATGCCGCATTGCAAGCTCATGGTAGTTTCCTTTGGACACGCCTGCGCTTTTAAGCATGCTTTCACCACTGGTGGGTATTGGGCATGCCGCACTCGGCAAGTGAAATGAATGATTATGTTGTTCTGTTTGATTTAGCGGATGTGCAATAACCAACAGCAACGTAGACAACCACATATTTTAAGCCAGCCCGAGAAGGGCAGGCACTCCTGCGGCATAGATAGTGCCGCAATTGTGCGGATTGCAGGCATTCTGGTTGCATGCCAGTCCTACGACGAAAAAATAACGCGACCTAGCATTCTCACTATGTCATTAAGGATGGCGTCTTCGTACAATCTGGCCTCTTCTTGAAGACACATATCGCATACCAGTGGTTTGTGAATTCCTAATAGCCACTATTTGGAGACACCATGCAGGCTCTAATTGCCCTATCAAGGGCTATCGATAAGCTCAACGCATTCATAGGTAAGTACGCAATATGGTTGATTCTCGCGTCGACATTGATCAGTGCGGTCAATGCTCTCGTGCGTAAAGTTTTCGGTGTCAGCTCCAATGGTTTTTTGGAAATCCAGTGGTATTTGTTTGCCTGGAGTTTTTTGCTGGCGGCTGGGTATACCTTGCTGCACCGCGAGCATGTGCGTATTGATGTGATCAACAGCAGGTTGTCTAAGAAAACGCAGGTGTGGATAGACATCGTTGGCTTTGGATTATTTTTGACACCACTGTGTCTTGTCATCATTTACTACACATGGCCGGTTTTGATGCAGATGTATGCATCTAAGGAAATGTCTGGGAATCCGGGGGGATTGATTCGATGGCCGGTATGGCTTTCTATTCCAATTGGTGTGGCTTTGCTGATGCTGCAAGGCTGGTCTGAGCTGATCAAGCGCATAGCCTTTTTGACTGGGCATGGTCCAGACCCTATGGGTAAGTTGGTGGATGTCAGTGCAGAGCAAGAGTTGGCTGAAGTGTTGCGCAAAGAGGCTCAAGAACGTGATGCCAAGATGTTGCAAGCGCAAGCAGCGTCAGAGAAAACTGTCCCCCAAGTTTGATGGGCATTACGGAGTCATACACCATGGAATTGATTGCTTCAAATTTCGCGCCCATCATGTTTGCTGGGCTGATTGTGTTTTTGCTGCTGGGTTTTCCTGTGGCCTTTAGTTTGGGCGCTTGCGGCTTATTGTTTGCCTTTCTTGGCATTGAAATGGGGGTTTTTCCAGCTTCTATCATTGCATGGCTTCCTCAGCGATTGATTGGGATTTTGGCGAATGACACGCTGTTGGCGGTTCCATTTTTCACCTTGATGGGACTGGTGATGGAGCGCAGCGGTATGGCCGAGGACCTGATTGAAACCGTGGGGCAAGTATTTGGCTCCATTCGTGGTGGATTGGCTTTGGCCGTGGTGTTTGTGGGGGCGATGCTTGCTGCTACTACTGGCGTTGTGGCTGCATCGGTTATTTCAATGGGTTTGATTTCCTTGCCCATCATGCTGCGCTACGGATACGACCGTAAGTTGGCCAGTGGCGTTATTGCCGCCTCAGGCACTTTGGCGCAAATTGTGCCGCCTTCGTTAGTTCTGATTTTGATGGCTGACCAATTGGGGCGCAGCGTAGGTGAGATGTACAAAGGTGCCATGATTCCTGCGATGATGCTGATTGGCTGCTATGTGGTTTGGATTGTCTTGCTCGCGATTTTTCGCCCTAACGCAGTGCCAGCTTTGCCACCAGAAGCGCGCATATATCGCGAAGACAATGGTAGTGCGGGTTACACCTCCCTCGTGGTGCTGATGACTTTGTCTGCAGTGGTATCCGTATTTTTGGCATCGCACATGGCAGATATTCATACATGGATCGAAGGGCGCGAAGTCACCAGTGTTGCCATGGATGAGAAAGTCGTCACAGCCATGTGCGGTGGTGCATTTGTTGCTTTTTTGATCGCCAGCTTGAACAGGTTGTTTGGGTTGACGTTGCTTTCGCGTTTGGCTGAGCGTGTGACGTTTGTGCTGATTCCGCCTTTGCTTCTTATTTTCCTGGTACTCGGCACGATTTTCTTGGGTATCGCAACACCAACGGAAGGTGGAGCGATGGGCGCTATGGCTGCCATCGTCATGGGATTTTTGCGCAAACGTTTGGATATGACGTTGTTTAAGCAGGCTTTGGCTTCGTCTACACGCCTGACAAGTTTTGTGATGTTTATTCTGATTGGAGCAACCACCTTCAGCATGGTGTTTCAGGCAGCAGATGGTCCTATTTGGGTTGAACATCTGCTGACATCGTTGCCTGGTGGGCAAATTGGTTTCTTGATATTGGTGAACGTATTGGTGTTTTTCTTGGCGTTCTTCCTTGATTATTTTGAACTGTCATTCATCGTGGTGCCGCTTTTGGGGCCTGTTGCGCATTCGCTGGGCATTGATTTGATCTGGTTCGGTGTGATTTTGGCGATGAATATGCAAACGTCATTCATGCACCCACCTTTTGGTTTCGCACTCTTCTTTCTGCGTTCTGTAGCGCCTGACAAGCAGTATGTCGACAAAGTGACGCACAAAGTGATTGAGCCCGTTACAACGATGCAAATCTATAAGGGGGCAATTCCTTTCTTGTGCATTCAGTTGGTTATGGTTGGCTCATTGATTGCGTTTCCTAATTTGGTCACAGGTAATTTGGATGTTGCTGTCGATGTGGATATGGATGCTGTTGGTGCCCAAATGCTTGACTCCCTCAGTGGTCAAGGTGGTTACGGGGAGGGGAACCCCTTTGAACAAGGTTATGGAGAAAGTGCTGAGGGTGCTGTTTCAGATCCTTTTGCCGCGCCTAGCAGTAGTGGCTATGGCTCTGATGATCCAAGTCAAGCGCTGCAAGATAGCTTGTCAGGTCAATAAGCAGACGACGTTGATTGATTTTCATGGAGGGCGGCCTTGGCCGCTCTTTTTTTATGTGCCCGTCGGGCTTATGTGTGCTGTCAATTGAAGGCATGGCATTCAGCTGATGGCACAATCAGGCACATGAATCGAGCGAAACACGATGGTAAACATTCACACCCGCATACCGGGCATGCTGAGCATTTTTGTGGGCACGCAGAGCCCTTGGATGGGCCGTTGCACGGTGAACGCTCAACGCGCCAGCGTGGGGCCATTCGAGAGGTGATGGCGCAAGAGGCGCGCCCTATGTCTCCTCCAGAAATTTTGGATGCAGCCAAGCTCCTTGTCCCGAAGTTGGGGATTGCTACTGTGTACCGCAATCTCAAGGCCATGGTGGAGGTAGGGGAGCTTTCACCAGTTCAGTTGCCAGGCAACAGGTTGTATTACGAGTTGGCCCATAAGGCGGAGCACCATCACCACCATTTCAGGTGTGAAACCTGCGAACGTGTATTTGATATTGACGGGTGCGACGATACGTTTTCGGCTTTGCTGCCAAAAGGCTTCACACTAAGCTCGCACGACCTCACGCTTTACGGTGTGTGTGACGCTTGTAGCGCAAAGCGTGAAGGCAAGAAAAAAAGGTGAACCCTTCACTGGCAAAGGGGGCGTAGTTAAGCCCTGCTTTTGTGCTGGGGATATATGTGTCAATGTGATTGGCCAGCGCGTTGCCACAAACTTGCAAAATGGTGAATAGGGCCATGTCCACGGCCAACGTGCAGGCTGTCAGCATGGCGGATGCTTTCAGTAAGCCACGATTTAGCCAGTGCAATGGCTTCTGCCCAGTTGTTGACCTGTGGGCGCAGCGTGGCCAATGCTGCTGAATAAGAGCAGCCGGTACCGTGGGTGTTTTTGGTGGCGATGCGATCGCCAGGAAACTCTTGCACGGTGCCATCAATGTTGATCAAAGCATCAGGCGCAAGGTGCCCACTTAAATGGCCGCCCTTGGCTAAAACGTGAGCTTGGTATTGGGCGGCTACAGCGCGAGCTTGTTCTAAGACTTCTTGCCAATTCTGAGCCTCGCTTGTTTGCGCCAGTACCGCCAATTCCGGCATGTTCGGGGTGATCAAGTCTGCTTTATGCAGCAATTGACGCAGCGCCGCTTCTGCTTGAGCGTTCAGAAGTCGGTCGCCGCTGGTGGCCACCATAACAGGGTCTAGTACGACAACTGGCGCGCGATTGATGTCAAGCCATTCAGAGATTGTTTCAATGATTTCGCTTGTGCCCAGCATGCCAATTTTGATGGCGTCTATTTGCACATCGTCACTGACGGAATCCAGCTGTTCTCGCAAGAATGAAACGGGTGGGGTGTGAATCGATCGCACACCTTTGGTGTTTTGCGCAACCAAAGCAGTAACTACGGCCATTCCGTACCCTCCATTAGCCGAAATGCTTTTTAAATCGGCATGAATACCTGCGCCACCCGTTGGGTCAGTGCCCGCAATGCTCAATACACGAGGTACGGAGGTAGTATGCGTGGGTGATGCTGAAGGAGTGGATGAAGTTAAAGGCATGGTGGGCGGCTGTGATGGTGGTTGGAGGGAGGATGATTTTGCGTGTTTGGGCAAAACTTCTGAGTGAGGCTGCGTATGCTTAGCCTGCTGTAGTTCGCCATTGCTGCGCCAATGCATGTGCTGCAGCGCCTGGGTCAGGTGCTTTGCATATGGCGCTGACCACAGCAGCCCCATTAAAGCCTGCTGCGCGCAGTGGCGGTAAATCACTGGCCGTAATGCCACCAATTGCCACAGCAGGTAAGTGGGTGTAGCTGCGCAGCTGCGCCATGGCTTCAAAGCCGCGACCGGCGGGCGCATTTTTTTTCGTTTGGGTGTCGTGCAATGGACCGATTCCAACGTAGTCGACGACCTGTGAGTTTTGTGCCTCAAGAAGTGTTTCTTCAGAGGCTGCGCTGACACCCAAAATAGCGTGTGGGCCAATCAGCTGTCGCACGGTCGTTGCGGGTAATTCTGTTTGGCCGATATGCATGCCCGCTACGTTGGCTTTTGCCAATTGGGCTGCGAGAAATATATCTACGCGATCATTGATGAGTAGAGGAATGTGTTTTGGCATGACCTTGGCAATCTCTAAAGTCATGGCCAGAAAATCTCTGGCACTGGCTTCTTTGTCACGAATTTGCACAAGGGTGACGCCTTGGTGAGCCGCTTGTTGGACAGTGTCGGTGACAGTTCTCCCACTGGCGACGCATTGCTGTGTGTCGGTTACAAGGTAGATTGAAAGGGTTGCTGGGTCAAAGTGCATATGTCATTGCGAAGGCTGTGTCGCTCTAAAGAACGATTCGTTGAACTGGGAGTCTGTAAACGACGAATTAGATGCTGATTTTTGCGTGTATGTGAATGTCGTGAGCAGACACTTGTGCAAGTCGATCGATGAAGTGCAAGGCAAAACTGCCCGGGCCTTGGGCCTGTGCAGCGGCTTGCTCGGCGGCAATCGTATAGGCGAGGATGGCTGCGCACGTGTATTCAAAATACGTGGATGGACTAGGGCTTGAGCCGAGATAAGCCGCCATCACACTACCAAGGGCGCAGCCGCCACCGGTAACTTTAGTTAGCAAGGCTGATCCATTGCCCAGTCGAATATGGCGGTGACCGTCGGTAACAAAGTCTTCTGGGCCAGAGATGGCCACTATGCCTTGTATGCGCAATGCGAGGGCAACTGCAGCTTGCTGGGCTTGTTCTACTGTATTGGTCGTGTCGACGCCACGGCCTCCGGCACTTTGACCGCTGACGGCCAAAATCTCAGATGCATTGCCACGCACGACATTCGGCTTGAAATCCAATAGTTGTTGCGCAAGAGCAGTTCTTACCGGCAAGATCCCTACTGCAACAGGATCAAGCACCCAAGGTGTTTGAGCGTGATGGGCAGCCTGAGCCGCTTCCAGTGCCGCTTGGGCTTGAGTAGGCGTGGGGGTGCCGAGGTTGATGAGCAAACCTGACGCGAGCGTGGCGAAAGGTCCTGCTTCTTGCGGAATATCCACCATGGCAGGCGCGGCGCCAATGGCCAGAAGAGCGTTTGCAGTGAAGTTGGTGACGACGCTATTGGTAATGACTTGAACCAAAGGCTGTTTCTTGCCTATTTGTTCGATGGCCGTGGCTGCGAGTGCGCGCAAGGCCGACTCCGATAAAGGTTGCTGTGCTTGCGATGACGTGAGACTGGTGTTGTTGGATGGTGGTGTGGCAGATGTCATGCGTGACAATCCCTCCGCTAGTACGAAATAGATCAGGTTCAACGGGTGTAATCTCAGCGCTGATGAGTACATTCAGTGGATTGCTCCATTGCGTAGTCGAAAGCGCACCCCGTGTCACGCGTTGAATGCTAGCAGAGAATATTTAGAATTTTGGGTAATGCGCAAATGGAGAAAATGCCTTGCGTGACAGCGTTGTATTGAAAGTTCTGTCAAAATTCAGCCTAGCTAACTGTATGTTGCCTCTTGTTATTCAAGAAGTGGTGTGCATCTATGTCAAACGCTGGCAGTTCTGCCGTTCTTTGATTTTGTCTGGATTGAGAGAGACGTTCCATGTCCAATGCTTTGATTTCCCATATCACCGATGACACCTTTGAAGCCGAGGTGCTGCAATCATCAACGCCCGTTTTGTTGGACTTCTGGGCAGAGTGGTGTGGCCCTTGCAAGCAAATTGCCCCTGTTCTGGATGAGTTGGCCGCTGCTTACCAAGGCAAGCTCTCCATCAAGAAAGTTAACGTAGATGAAAACCGCGAAGTACCCGCTAAATATGGTATTCGCGGCATTCCTACGCTGATTTTGTTCAAAGACGGACAGGTTGCTGCAACGAATGTGGGGGCTGGTAGCAAAGCGCAAATCCAAGCGTTCATTGATGGCGCACTCTGATATCGGACACGCTCATTCGTTAACCCGATGAGCTTACGATTTTCTTCTTCAGGGTAGCCGAAGCGGCTGTCGCCCAATTCGGCTGTGATGCATGCATAGATGTGCAAGTTCTGCAACGGTTGGGCATGTAAATGCATTTTTTTTGTTGGAACGGTGAACCTGATTCCAATCTGCTGTCATAATCAGCATATTCCATCCATTTCCCCAATGGGTGACCTCGTGTTCGATGTGTATGTTTAACGCAAACATCGCATCGCCAGTGCTAACGAACACAATCGGACGCAATCACCATCGCATCCCTTTTGCCTAATCTGGGCAAATAACTAATCTTTCTCGTTTCCTCCATCTTTTTTAATCTCCTTTTTCGGAGAAATAATTCATGCACTTGAATGAACTCAAGGCACTGCACGTGTCTGAAGTATTAAAGCAGGCTGAGGCCTTGGGTATTGAAAACACTGGCCGTATGCGCAAGCAAGAGCTGATGTTTGCCATTATCAAAAAACGCGCCAAGGAAGGCGAGCAGGTCTTTGCTGATGGCGTATTGGAAATCCTGCCAGATGGTTTTGGCTTCCTGCGCAGTCCTGACACTAGTTTTACAGCTAGCACGGATGACATCTACATTTCCCCAAGTCAGGTGCGCCGCTTCAACCTGCATACGGGAGACATGATTGAAGGCGAGGTGCGCACGCCCAAGGATGGTGAGCGCTATTTTGCATTGACCAAGCTTGATAAAGTCAATGGCGGCCCTCCAGAACAGAACAAGCATAAGGTGATGTTTGAGAACCTTACGCCGCTGTTTCCTAAGGAGCAAATGCGGCTTGAGCGCGATATCAAGAGCGAAGAGAACATCACAGGTCGTATCATCGATATTATTGCGCCGCTTGGCAAAGGTCAGCGTGCCTTGATTGTTGCGCCGCCTAAGAGTGGTAAGACCATGATGATGCAGCATATTGCGCATGCCATCACGGCCAATAATCCTGATGTGCACATGATGGTGTTGCTAGTTGATGAGCGTCCTGAAGAAGTGACGGAAATGCAGCGCACGGTTAAGGGGGAAATCATTGCGTCGACCTTTGATGAGCCAGCTGCGCGTCATGTCCATGTGGCTGAAATGGTGATTGAGCGTGCCAAGCGGTTGGTTGAGCTCAAAAAAGACGTGGTGATTTTGCTTGACTCCATTACCCGTCTGGCACGTGCATACAACAACGTTGTGCCGTCTTCCGGTAAGGTGCTTTCAGGCGGTGTGGACGCCAATGCTTTGCACCGTCCTAAGCGATTCTTTGGTGCTGCACGCAATGTGGAAGAGGGAGGCTCTCTGACCATTATTGCAACGGCTTTGGTCGATACGGGTAGCCGCATGGATGAGGTGATCTTTGAAGAGTTCAAAGGCACTGGCAACAGTGAAATCCATCTCAGCCGTCGTCTTTACGAGAAACGTGTGTTTCCCGCGATTGAGTTGTCCAAGAGTGGTACGCGCCGTGAAGAGTTGTTGCTGGCACCAGAAGTGCTGCAAAAAACACGTATCTTGCGCCAGTTCCTCTTCAATATGGACGAAATCGAGTCGATGGAGTTGATGCTCAAGAATATGCGCACCACCAAAAATAACCATGAGTTCTTTGACATGATGCGTCGTGGTGGCTAAGTGTGGTGTTCGCACTTGGTTTGCGATAAGCGACTTACTTTGAGTTGCATTACTTTTGAAAACGCTTGCTGAATGCAAGCGTTTTTTTATGTTCATTTTTTGCAGGGGTGGCAAGACTGTGCGGAGGGCGTGAAATACCAATTCGTACGCCTGTGTCATACAGTTTTGATAGAAGACTGGCCTGAGTCGGTAGAATACGGTTTTTAACAGCTGCGCCAATTGCCATGTCTGCCTGGGTTTTGCCCGACCATATTGCCGATGTTCTTCCTTCTGAAGCGCGCCACATAGAAGAGCTGCGGCGTAGTCTGCTGGACGTGGCGTCCACTTATGGCTACGAATTGGTCATCCCGCCGTTGATGGAGTACCTTGAATCCCTGCTGACCGGCACGGGTGAGGCGCTTGATCTGCAAACATTCAAAACGGTAGATCAAATTTCTGGTCGCACAGTAGGTATTCGTGCTGATAGCACGCAGCAAGTGGCTCGTATTGATGCGCATCTGCTCAACCGTGCTGGTGTAACGCGTTTGTGCTATTGCGGCGCAGCATTGCACACCAAACCTGAACGACCCTATGCTTCGCGTGAGCCTCTACAGTTCGGTGCAGAGATATACGGCCATGCAGGACTTGAGGCAGATCTTGAAGCGGTTGAGTTAGCGCTCGACTGCGTACACAAGGCCTCAGTAACAGGTCCTGTCGTTGTGATGGGCGATGTGCGCATTGCCCGTAGCTTGATGGGCGGTGTGATGACCGGCATGGATGCTTTGCGTGCTGTGCATATGGCTTTGGCTGCGAAAGACGCAAGTACATTGGCAGAGCTCACTAAGGATTTTCCTACATCTTCACGCGATGGCCTGATGGCGCTGCTGGAGTTGTATGGTGATGCCTCCGTGCTTGATGCTGCTCGCGAGCGTTTGGCTGCGTTTCCAGCTGCTTTGAAAGTTCTTGATGAACTGCAGTGGTTAGGTCAACAAGTGCAGGGGCGTGCGCAAGTGGCTTATGACTTGGCTGATTTGCGTGGATATGCATATTACAGCGGCATGCGCTTTTCCGTCTATGCCGACCGATGCAATGATGCGTTGGTGCGCGGTGGCCGTTACGATGAGGTGGGGGCCGCATATGGGCGCAACCGTCCTGCTGCAGGTTTTAGCCTGGATATCAAGCAGTTGGTGACTGTTGCCGCACAGCGTGCATTGCAAACAGCGATTCTTGCGCCATGGTCAGACGATTCAGCGTTACGTGATGTGATTCGTCAATTACGCGCCAGTGGCCAAGTGATTATTCAAACCTTGCCTGGCAGCGCCTCTGAGGCCGATGAGTTTCGTTGCAGTCAACGCCTTGTTTTAGTGCAAGGCCAATGGCAGCTGCAGGCTATTGCTTAATACGGGTTGACAGCCCTTTTGAGATACTGATCTGGTTGAGGTTTAGTGGAATGCGCCATGGCGTTCTCCGCTAAACATGGCCCTTTTGAGCAAGTTTTATTTGTACCGTGTTAACAGGAAACAGCATGAACACAACTGCAAACCCCGCTATCGCAACACAAGGCACCGCACGCCATGGTCGCAATGTGGTGGTGGTCGGCACCCAATGGGGTGACGAAGGCAAAGGCAAATTGGTCGATTGGCTCACCGAGAGCGCGCAAGGCGTGGTGCGCTTCCATGGTGGGCACAATGCTGGCCATACGCTGGTGATCAACGGCATCAAAACCGCTTTGCACTTGGTGCCAAGCGGCATTATGCGTGCCGGTGTGACTTGCTATATCGGTAACGGTGTAGTTGTGTCTGTGGCCAAGCTGATGGAAGAAGTCGCCGGGCTCGAAGCTGCTGGCGTGGTCGTGCGTGAGCGTTTGCGTGTGAGTGAAGCGTGCCCATTGATCTTGCCTCAGCATGCATATTTGGACATTGTGCGTGAGGCGTTCCGTGAGCGCAGTGGAAGCGAGAAAATTGGCACCACAGGCCGTGGTATTGGCCCCGCATACGAAGATAAAGTCGCTCGTCGTGCCTTGCGTGTGCAAGACCTGTTGCATCCAGAGCGTTTTGCTGCCAAGTTGAAAGACCAACTCGGCTTGTACAACCATATTCTGGTGGAGTATTTGCACTCCAACGAGTTGGAAACTCCAGAAACTCTGAAGCCGTTTGTGCAAGACGGTTTGTTGCAGTTTGAGCCGATTTTGGCTGAAGCTATGCGCCAAGCAGAATGGCTCAAGCCCATGATTGCTGACGTGTCAGTGGAATTGAATACTGCGCACCACCGTGGCGAGAACCTGTTGTTTGAAGGCGCTCAAGGCACTTTGCTGGATATTGACCATGGTACCTATCCTTTTGTCACTTCGTCGAACTGTGTCGCAGGCAATGCGGCTGCAGGTTCTGGCGTAGGCCCATCTCTATTGCATTACGTGCTCGGTATTACCAAAGCCTATTGCACCCGTGTGGGCAGTGGCCCATTCCCTACTGAGTTGGATTGGGAAACACCAGGAACGCCTGGCTACCATATGAGCACAGTCGGTGCAGAGAAGGGTGTGACTACAGGCCGTTCACGCCGTTGTGGCTGGTTTGATGCAGCTTTGCTCAAGCGTAGCGCTCAGGTCAACGGTTTGACTGGCTTGTGTATCACTAAATTGGACGTGCTGGACGGGCTGGATAAGCTTGAAATTTGTGTTGGCTACGAGTTGGATGGTCGCCGCATTGATATCTTGCCTTTGGGGGCCGATGACATTGCTGAGTGCAAGCCGATTTATGAAACCGTCGAGGGCTGGAGTGATTCGACTGTTGGTGTGACCGAGTACGACAAATTGCCTGCCAATGCGCGCAAGTATTTGGAGCGCATCGAGCAGGTTTGTGGGGTGCCCATTGCGGTTATTTCTACAAGTCCTGATCGTGACCACACAATTTTGCGCCATAAGCCGTTTGAATACCCTGTGACGTGCGCTTAAGCACGGCACTACTGCTGGCCTGCTTTGATTGTGATAAGCAGGCCTTTTTGCCTGACTGATCCACGACCTCCAGTCTTTCCCATCTAAAAACTACCGAGAGAGCACCACTATGTTGACTGAAGACGGCAAACACCTGTATGTCAGCTATCACGAATACAACAGCCTGATTGAGAAACTAGCGTTGCAAATTCACCGTTCAGGTTGGGAGTTTGACACCATCCTCTGCCTTGCACGTGGTGGGATGCGGCCTGGTGATATTTTGAGTCGCATCTTTAATAAGCCATTGGCGATCATGTCCACCAGTTCTTACCGCGCAGAAGCCGGCACGATCCAGGGGCATCTTGATTTGGCTAAATACATCACCACGCCAAAAGGTGAAGTCTCTGGTCGTGTTCTGTTGGTCGATGACTTGGCCGATACGGGTCATACTTTGGCAGCAGTGGTGAAAATGCTGCGCGAGAGCTATCCTCCCATTACCGAGTTGCGCACAGCAGTCATTTGGACTAAGGGTATTTCCACCTTCAAAGCCGAGTATTCGGTGGAAGAGCTTCCTACCAATCCATGGATTCATCAGCCTTTTGAGAACTACGACAGTACGCGTCCGGAAGATCTCGAAAAAAAATGGAGCATCTAATAGCCGTACTGGAATAACTCCAAGACAAAACAAAAGCGCCATAGGGCGCTTTTGTTTTGTCTGAGGTATTGATTCAAAATGCACTTGTTTGACCGCGCACCATTGACATGATGCTGCTTGCATTGAGTTGTTGGGCTTGCTCTCGCATTTGCGGTAAGTATTGTTGATGCAGTTGCCGCCCATCTTGAAGAACGTGGTTATAGGCATTTTTGAGTATTTGCGTGGAAATGGTGCGACCCCCAGCGTAATACTGATTGGCCACATGGCCGAGTGCGTAGGTCGATGCAAAGCTCATTCCTGAACTGACCGCTTGTTTGCCTAAACCGCCCAAAATTCCTTTACCCGCCTTGCCGAGCAATCCCCCTAAGAGTTTGCGACCGGCTTGCTCCAAATATTGGGACGTCATGCCTACGCCAATGGTAGCGAGAAAATCGCGGATGTGGCCGCGGTCCAAGTCATAGCCATAGCTCTGACCTATCTGGTAAACCAAACGCATTTGCAGTGGAATGATGGCCATGGTCGAAAGCGATTCAGGAAGCAATTCAATAGCACCGTTGACTATTGATGCGCGAAGAATTTTTTTATCTATGGCGGCCGTATCCAATGTGCTGTTGCGTGCAGCAGAGCTGTTTACCGGTAGCGTGAAATCTGGGTGTGGGGTGGCGTGCTCATGTGCTTCTGTTTCATGCGGGTTAGGCCATTGCATTGCTAATGGGGCACTCGCTAATGTTTCAGTCTGCATGTCGGTGGCTTGTGTAAATACACTATCGAGCGCCAGTGATTGGCGCAGATTCTGTAGAAATGCAGCCTCTTTCGGACTAGTCGAACCATCCGCATCGCACACGCATACGGCCATTTCGTATGCCAACTGTCGGCTTTCTTCTGATTGAAGTGCTCCCGCAGCTGCAGTTACATCAGTGCGTTTGAGCAAGACGTCTTGGTAGAGTGAGGGCAGGTTGATGTCGTCACTTGCGGCGAGCCCTTCGGCAATACGACGGATTTCTTCACGTTCGCGTGCATGTTTCTCACTGTCAGCATAAGCAGCAAGCAAGGCGATGGTCAAAATGGCGCGAACTTCGGATTGGGTCATGTCTTTGTACCTTGTGCAGTGTTGTCGGGAATGGTGCCGTCTGGTGATGCGACGTGTTCTGTGTGATAGCGATATCTGGTGTTGGTTTCGTGCAGGGGCAATTTTTTTCTTCGCCATCTTGAATGGCTGCGGATGCAGTGGATGGCCAGTATCCGTGACAATGTGCGGTTATGAATTGCTGCGCGATTGATTGTTCCACTGTGCCAACAGCCTTGATTTTGTTGGTTTTGCGATGTCTGGAGCTGTAGTGGATCAACGGTTAAAACGAATGCTGCCGCGGTTGAGTGTGCTTGCTCAAGGTGCATTGCTGTTTATGGCGTGGTTTTTTCCTCCGATGGTGGCGTATACCGGCGAGATTGAGCTGCTCGATGACAGATCGCAGCGAATCATTCTGCCCCTGCCAGCAAAGCGCATTGTGTCTTTGCTCCCGTCAGTGACTGAAACCATTTGCGCTTTAGAGGCATGTGATCGTTTGGTGGGGGTGGATCGGTATTCCAATTGGCCTGAAGCGGTTGAGCATCTCCCCAAAATTGGTGGGCTGGCAGATGCCAATATTGAAGCCATTGTGGCCCTCAGGCCCGATTTGGTGGTTATTCGTGCGCGTAACCGCGCTGCATCACGCCTGCAGGAGTTGGGGCTGCCAGTGCTGGCTTTGGATGCTCAAAGCCATGCCGATGTGCGACGGCATATGGAACTGGTAGCCCAGGCGCTCGGTCAAACAGGTCAAGGTGAAGTCCTTTGGCTGCAAGTCGATGCCCGCGTGAAAGCTTTGCGTCAGCAGGTTCCTTTTAACTGGCGGAACAAGCGTGTGTATTTGGAATTGCATAGTGGTAATGCTGCAGCAGGTGAGCAGTCTTTCATTGGCGAGATATTGACCCAGCTTGGTTTAAGCAATGTCGTGCAATCTAGTCTAGGGCTCTACCCCAAAGTGGCACCTGAGTTCGTTGTCCGTATCAGCCCGGACTTGCTCATCGTGGCAGATAACCCCTTGGTGCGTGCAGTGCAGCAGCGTCCGGGTTGGGACCATATCCCTGCGGTGCAGAAGCAGCATGTTTGTGTATTGCCTGCTGAGACGTATGACATTTTGATGCGTGCAGGGCCTCGCCTCGACTTGGCTGCGCGCCGCATTGTGCAGTGTGTTCAACGGCTTAAATAGCCGAGAGTCTTAGTCCTCATCGCAGGATTTCTTGATTCAGCGTTACTTCCTGCTCGCGTGATGGGCCTTTGATGGCCCATTGCTGTCTGGGGCGGCTATTACGTGATCGCAACGTGCAGTACCTGATGGGAAGATCGATGGTTGCTGAATTCACTCCGACATGGTTGATTGCAAGTTATTTATGCATTAAATGCTCTCTTTTTTTGACTATTGCATCCTTTTTCTCGTCTTTTAAAAAGGAGTCTCAGTAGATTGGATGCACTAGGAGTTTCACTGAAATGTTATTTTTATAGGGGTTAACACTAATTTAATGGTGCGTGAGATCGCATATAGTTCGTCACGTTTTAATTGTCCTATTGTTGGACCAAAGAATTTTGACTCTATGCGTACCTCTGCTGTTCAGCACGTTCTTGATATTCTGAAAAAGGAAATCCAGACGGCCTACAAGCCTGGCGACATCTTGCCCAACGAGCGAGAGTTGGCGGAACGCTTTGGCGTGGGCCGCAATACGGTAAGGGAGGCGGTGATCTTCCTGGAGGCGTACCAACTGGTCGAGAAAACGCAGCGCGGCGCGCGTGTGCGTGAGCCCAGTTTCGAGCCGATGTTTCACATTTTTGATGACTCGTTTGGAGCGTCGACCAAAACAACGCAGGATGTGCTCAACTTCCGCCGCATAGTCGAATTTGGGTGTTTGTCGGCCATCGTTGCACATGCCACTGAAGATGACTTTGCCGCCATGGATGCTGCCAATGACCGTATGGATGCGGCTTTGACAGTGCGTGAAGCCGCACAAGCAGACCACGATTTTCATGCAGCATTGCTGCATTCGGCGCGCAATGAAGTGTTCAGCCAGCTCTACAAGGTCATGTCGCAAACCTTGATTTACTACCTTGAGATTGGCAAAGCAAACTCGGCCCACAACGCGATTGCCAGCACGCAACACCGCGCCATTGTGCAGGCTTTGCGCGACCGTTCGGTCGCTGAGGCGCAAAGCGCATTGCGCGCGCATTTTATGCACAGCGAATGCGTGCGCGAGTCGGAAAGCGCTACGCTTCAAAAATGATTTTTCAGTGCACTGATGTGCACTCAACAACGAAACGGGCTTGTTGCCCCATTGGTGAAATGATGAAAGCTTTGCAAATCGAATCTGAAGGCGTCAGTGTTCTGCATGACATGCCAAAACCCACTCCTAAAGACGGCGAAGTGCTGGTGCGCGTGCGCCACGTGGGCTTGTGTGGGAGTGATCTTAATACCTTCAAGGGCTTGAATCCTTTGGTGCAGTTGCCCCGTGTGCCAGGGCACGAAATTGGTGGTGAAGTGGTGGAAGTTGGCGCTAATGTGCCTGCTGAATATGCATTGGGCAAGCGCGTGATCGTTATGCCTTACACCAACTGCGGGCAGTGTTCTTCTTGCCTCAAAGGCCGTTTGAATGCTTGTAAGTTCAACCGCACGCTGGGTGTGCAGCAAGAAGGCGGCTTGTCAGAATTCATCGCATTGCCTTATGGCAAGTTAATCATCAACGACACATTGGCACCACACCATTTGGCGTTGGTGGAGCCTTTGTCCGTGGGCTTTCATGCTGCTGCGCGTGGCAAGGTGGGCCAAGGGGACAAGGTCGTGGTGATCGGTTGCGGCATGATCGGCATGGGGGCTGTGGCTGGTGCGGCGCACTTTGGCGCGGAAGTCATCGCTTTGGACATGAGCGATGAAAAAATCAATTTGGCACTGGAGTTCGGTGCGAGCCATGCCGTGAATGCTGGGGCGGCTGATGTGCAAGAGCAAATTTTGGCGCTCACTGGCGGCCATGGCGCAGATGTGGTGATTGAGGCGGTTGGTTTGCCCGCAACATTCACCCAAGCAATCGATTTGGCCTGCTTTGCTGGCCGTGTGGTGTATGTCGGCTACGCCAAGCAACCGGTGTCTTACCAAACCCAGTTTTTCAACCTCAAGGAGTTGGATATTCATGGTTCGCGTAACGCGACGATGAAAGATTTTGAGGCTGTGATTGAGTTTCTGGAGCGCCGCCAAGACGCCGACAAATTCATCAGCAAAGTGTTCCCGCTGAGTCAGGCTGACCAAGCGCTGCCCTATTGGGATGCCGAGCGCGCTAGCACCTTAAAGGTGCTGATTGAGTGCTAAGCACGCGTGTGTTTGCGGCCTGCATGTGTAAATCATGTGGGCTGTTTTCTTGAGTGCGGGCAGGGCAGCTTAGCCATTGGTCTGTGCGAATAACCCGGTCGATACAAGTCGGCCTTTCACTGGAATGTTTGGAGACGAACGATGAAATTGACAACACTCTTCAAAACAGTGCTGGCAGCTGGCTGCCTGGCATTGGGCTTTTCAACCGCAGCTGTGGCGCAAAAGCCCGTGGCAATCAAGGTGGCCTATGAAAACCACCCTGGCGAGCCGCTCGATAAAGTCATGCGCCATTGGGCAGACTTGGTGAAAGACCGCAGCGAAGGCAAAGTGGTGTTTGAGCTCTACCCCAGCTCGCAGTTAGGCGCCAAGAACGACGTGATGGACCAGGCCATGATGGGCATGAATGTGATCACGTTGAGCGATGTGGCTTTCCTGGCGGACTACGAGCCTGATCTGGGTGTGCTGTTTGGTCCTTACCTGACCGATGATCCTGCGAAGTTGTTCAAGATTTACGAGAGTGACTGGTTCAAGGCCAAGGATGAAGCCTTGAAGAAAAAAGGCGTTCACTTGGTCATGACCAATTACCTCTATGGCGTGCGCCAATTGTTGGCGAAGAAGCCAGTTATGACGCCTGATGACCTCAAAGGCATGAAGGTGCGTGTGCCCAACAACGTGATGCAGATCAAGACCTTTGAAGCCATGGGCGCCACCCCTACACCGATGCCGTTGGGCGATGTATACCCGGCCCTGACACAAGGCATGATTGATGGCGTGGAGAACCCGTTGCCCGTGCTGTATGGTCAAAAATTGCATGAGCAGGCCAAGTACCTCTCCATGATCAGCTACATCACCAATACCTCTGTGTGGGTTGGCGGCGAAGCCTTCTTCAGCACACTGGATCCAGCTTTGGTCAAGATCATTCACGAAACAGGCTATGAAGCAGGCTTGTACAGCCAGAAAGTGGCCACAGAAGAAGATGCCAAGCTGATTGAGCAAATGAAAGCAGCTGGCGTTGAAGTGGTTTACCCCGATGTTGCGCCATTCCGTGAAAAAGCCTTGGCCGTGTACAAGCAGTTCCCTGAGTGGTCTCCAAACCTCTATGAAACCATTCAGCAACAGTTGAAGTAAAAAACACCGCATTGCTGAGCACGCGCAGACCGTCGAGAGGTGGCGCAGCGCGTGCATTCGCGTCGCAGGGCGCGCAGCATGCGCAGATGGAACTGCATATGAAGTATCTCGAAAAACTCGCCACCTTTCTGGCTGGCTTCACGCTGTTTGTGCTGGTCGCGATCACGATTGGTGGCGTGGTCATGCGCTACTTTTTCAACAGCCCATGGCACTGGACAGAAGAGATGTCTGGGCTGCTGATGGTTTGGATCGTCTTTTTGGGCATGGCTGTTGCCGAACGCCAGGAAACCAATTTGACGATTTCCTTCATCACCGATTCGCTCAAGCCCAAGTTGTCCGCACTGGTTAATTTGATCATGTGCGTACTCTCCGTTGTCTTGCTCGCGTACATGGCCTGGCTGGGCTACAAGCTGGCAGGTACTTCGCAGTTCCGTTTGACGCAAATTCTCAAAGTGTCCTGGTATTGGGTCTATCTTGCTGTGCCGCTTGGCGCAGGCTTAACCGTTTTGTTCACATTGCCTCAGATCAAGCGCCACGTGTGCACCTTGCTGGGTAAAGAAGGGAGTGCACCATGAGCTGGATGCTGATTCTGCCGATCATGTTCGCACTGATGTTGCTGAACATGCGCATTTACTTGGCCATGTTTGCGGCCATCATTATTTACTTCATATTCTTCAGCAATGTGCCTATGGGCATTGCTGTGCAACGTTTGGTGGCGCCAACGCAAAACAATTCGTTGCTGGCTATTCCGTTTTTTATTCTGCTGGGCACATTGCTCTCACACACTGGTGTGGCTGAGCGTATCTTGCGCTTGGCAGGCTTGTTGGTTGGCAAATTGCGCGGCGGTTTGGCCATGGCCAACGTGATGATGAGCACTTTGATGGGCGGTGTTAGCGCCTCCAACTTGGCGGATGCCGCGATGCTCTCGCGCATGATGGTGCCGGAGATGGAACGTGCGGGCTACAACCGTGCTTTCGCTGCGGCTGTTACCGGTTGCGGCTCTTTGGTCACGCCTATTATTCCACCGGGCATTGCCTTGATTATTTACGGTATGGTGGCGGACGTTTCCATTGGCAAAATGTTCATGGCAGGCATCTTGCCGGGCCTGCTTTGCTCCGCTTTATTGATGTTCACCATTTGGTTGATCTCTGTAAAGCGCGGCTATAAACCAGCATTGAAAACATGGCCAAAACCTAAAGAGTATGGCACTGCGCTGGTGCATGCATGGCCTGCTGTTTTTGTGCTGGTAGGTGTGGTCGGCGGTATCCGTGCCAACATTTTTACCCCGACAGAAGCGGGCGCAGCGGCTGTCATTTTGGTGCTGTTTATCGGGTTCTTCGTCTATCGCGAAATGAAAATTTCGCACGTGACATCGGCTTTGGCTGAAACGGCGCGCTCTACGGCGGCGGTCATGCTGGTCATCATGGCCAGCTCTGCTTTGGCTTGGATTTTTTCACTAGAACATGCCGGCATTGCGATGGCTGAGTGGATCACTGGCCTGACAACCAACAAGTACGTATTCCTGATGTTGGTGAATATTTTGCTGCTCACGGTCGGCATGTTCATCGAGGGAACGGCACTCATTATCGTGTTGGTGCCCTTGCTCAAGCCTGTGGCCATGCAAATGGGGATTGACCCAGTGCACTTTGGCTTGGTGATGATTTTGAACCTTTCCATCGGCACGCTCACACCGCCTGTGGGAACAGTGATGCTGTTGGTGTGCAACATCACCAACGTCAAGATGAACGACTTCTTGCGAGAAGGCTTTCCCTTGTTATTGGCCTTGTTGGTGGCCTTGCTGTTGGTGACGTTTATTCCTGCTCTTTCTTTGGCATTGACATAAGCGTTTGATGGCTTTTTCGCCCAGTCTGCCCGTCGGTCAGGCTGGGCGTGTTTGCGTTGATGTTCTGACCGATTGAATTGTTTTGTTTATGACCCAGCCTATTGTTCAGTTTGGTACTAGTCGCTTTTTGCTCGCGCATGCCGATTTGTTTGTTTCTGATGCGTTGCACCACCATTCTGGTGCTGGCAATGCGCTTGGCGGTATCACCATTGTGCAGACCACCAGCAGTTCTGCCAGCACTGCGCGTAGGGCGGCCTTGACTGCCGGAGGTGGGTATCCGGTTGTAATTCGTGGTTTAGAGCGTGGCCAGCCTGTTGACCGCACGGTGCAATGCACAGCCGTGCGCGAAGCTATGCAGGCTACCCAACTTGATGACTGGCAGCGTTTACGTGCGGATGTGGCCAGTGGCGCAGTGCAGCTGATTCTCTCCAATACCGCTGACAAGGGGTATCAGCTTGATGTGCAAGACAATGCCCAGGCATTGCAGACACACGCTTTAGCACCGAATAGCTACCCCGCGAAATTACTGGTGTTGCTGCATGGCCGCTGGAGTGAGAGTCCAACAGCACCGTTGACCTTCTTGCCCTGCGAATTGATAGAACGCAATGGTGACGTGCTGTGCCAAGTGGTTTGTGAATTGGCCCAGGCATGGCAATTGGAGTCGGCGTTTATCGAGTGGATTCAGACCCATTGTGTGTGGGCCAATTCCTTGGTGGACCGCATCGTGTCTGAAGCGATTGAACCCGTAGGCGCTGTGGCAGAGCCCTATGCGTTGTGGGCTATTGAAGCCAAAGACCGTTTGCAGCTGCCTTGCACACATCCCAGCATTGTGGTGACGGATGATTTAGACCATTACGAACAGCTGAAGTTGTTTTTGTTGAATGCGGCCCACACTTATTTGGCCGAGTGCTGGTTGAAAGGCCAACGCCGTGCGGATGAAACCGTGCGCGAAGCCATGCAAGATGCAGCCCTGCGCGCAGAGATTGAAGCGCTGTGGGCTGAAGAAATCGTGCCGGTATTTGGCAGCCAGGCAAGTGCTGGCTACGCACAGGCCGTTCAGTATGTGGCCGATGTGCGTGAACGTTTTGAAAACCCGTTCTTGAACCACCGCATTGCTGATATTGCCCAAAACCACGAACAAAAGAAATTACGCAGGTTGGCCCCTGTAGTTGCCAAAGCCCAAGAGCTGCAACTGAATCTGCCACAGTTGCGCCTGCGCGCTGCACTTGCTTCTTGATCAGTCTTTACAAGCGGTCCCCCACGCGATGACAACCACCTCCATCATTCAACCTCCATCCTCCATTCGTGCCATCCGTCTTGCACAGACAGACAACGTGGCCGTTGCCCGTGAGCCGCTCTCAGCAGGGCGCACGCTGGTGATCAATGGCATCAGCGTCACCTTGAGCAGTGACATTCCTGCAGGGCACAAATTTGCGTTGCTGCCCATTGCAGGGCAGGAAACCATCTTGAAATATGGCCAATCCATTGGCGTGGCCACGCAAGCGATTGCTCCCGGCGAGCACGTGCATGTGCACAACCTCGGCATGGTCGCTTCGCACCAGCAGCACCAAGTCGGCCAAGCTTATGTTCCTACGCACAAGGATTCCGAGCAACGCACGTTTGACGGTTATGTGCGGACCAATGGCCGCGTGGGGACACGCAACTACATCGGTGTCATCTCCAGCGTGAACTGTTCGGCCACAGTGTGCCGCCATATTGCAGATGGGTTCAATAGCCAGATCGCCCAGTACGAGAACGTCGACGGCGTGGTGGCCATTACCCACGGCTCTGGCTGTGGCATGGGGGGCAATGGTGAAGGTTTGGAGCTGCTGCAGCGCACGTTGCGCGGCTATGCAGAGCACCCCAACTTTGCCGGCATTGTCATCATTGGTTTGGGCTGTGAGGTCAATCAAATTGCCCCTTTGGTCGAAACCTTGGCGGCGCGAGAAAGTGGCATGTTCGCTACCTTGACCATCCAGGATGAAGGGGGCACCCGTGAGACGATTGCAGCAGGCAAAGCATTGGTCACCACAATGCTGGAGAAAGCCAATACACAGCGTCGCCAGCCTGTTGCGCTGGACCATTTGATGGTTGGCCTGCAATGCGGTGGCTCTGATGGTTATTCTGGCATCAGTGCCAATCCCGTTCTGGGCGCTGCCGTGGACTTGCTGGTGCGCCAGGGGGGCACCGCGATTTTGTCTGAAACACCGGAAATTTACGGAGCAGAGCATTTGCTGACGCACCGTGCCGTATCGCAAGACGTGGCCAATAAGCTGATGAAACGCCTGCAATGGTGGGAAAACTACGCTGCTATGCACGGAGGGGATTTGGACAATAACCCATCTCCAGGGAACAAAGCGGGTGGCATTACCACCATTTTGGAAAAATCTCTGGGCGCAGTCGCTAAAGCAGGTTCATCAGGCTTGATGGCAGTGTATGAATATGCTGAGCCTGTGCAAGCACATGGTTTGGTATTCATGGATACGCCTGGTTATGACCCGGTGTCAGCCACAGGGCAAGTTGCAGGCGGCGCTACGCTGATTTGCTTTACTACAGGGCGCGGCTCCACCTATGGCTGTAAGCCCACGCCTTCGTTGAAATTGGCCACCAATACGCCCATGTTCAAACGCATGGAGCTCGATATGGACTTCAATTGCGGCACGATCGTGGATGGCACCCAAACCATTGATGAAGCGGCACAAGTGCTGTTGCAATTGATGATTGATACCGCCTCTGGCAAGGCCAGCAAGAGCGAAGAAAATGGTTTGGGCGACAACGAATTTTTGCCTTGGCAGCTCGGCGCAGTGATGTGAAAGCCTTGCCGTGCCTGAACGTTTGAACATGCTTTTGTTGCGCGAAAACTGACTGTATGACACACCCTCAAATCACTTTGGATGTCTTGACCGTGGGCGAGCCTATGGCACTTTTCATGGCTACTGAAACCGGCCCTTTGCATGCGGTCGGGCAATTTGCTCGTGTTGCAGCAGGGGCTGAGTTGAATGTTGCCATCGGCTTATGCCGTTTGGAGGTGAGTGCGGGCTACATCACCCGCGTGGGGCAAGATTCATTTGGCGAATTCTTGCAAGCGGAGTTTGCTAAAGAAGGCATTGCCACTGACTATGTCCGTGTTGATGACCAGCACCGTACGGGTTTTATGCTGAAAACGCGCAGCGACGATGGCAGTGATCCGCAAATCGAATACTTCCGCGCCGGTTCTGCCGCAAGTTATTTAAGCGTGGAGGATTTGCCCTCCACATTCCCCGCTCGCCATTTGCATGTTACGGGCATTACGCCTGCACTTTCCGCATCGTCTAAAGCCTTGGTCTTGGCCTTGATACAGCAAGCCAGAACCGCTGGCGCACGCATTTCGTTTGATCCGAATTTGCGCCCACGTTTATGGCCTTCGCAAGTGGCCATGGTTGAGACGTTGAACCACATTGCTAGCTTGGCCGATGTGGTGTTGCCCGGTGTGGCAGAAGGGCAGATTTTGGTGGGCTCGTCAGAGCCTGAGCGCATCGCTGATTTCTATTTGCAAGCTGGCGCCAAGCAAGTCGTGGTCAAGCTTGGCCCTGAAGGGGCGTTCTATAAAGATGCAGATCAGTCAGGCGTTGCCGCTGGCGTATCCGTAGAGCGTGTAGTGGATACCGTGGGCGCAGGCGATGGGTTTGCCACTGGCGTAATCAGCGCTTTGGTCGAAGGATTGTCCTTGCCTGAGGCCGCTGCTCGTGGCAATGCGATTGGTGCTCGTGTGGTGCAGTTTCCGGGCGACTCCGATGGCCTGCCTACCCGTGCGCAGTTGGGGCTGGCCGCGCGCTGATGCGCATTCATTGGCCGTGTGCATGGGCCACATTGGCGCCATGGTTGATTTTTACTGTTGAGATTTTCTGATGACTACTACGACACTCACTGCGTTGGACGTTGTGCAAGATGCACCCGTCATTCCCGTTATTGTTTTGAATGACACGACGCACGCCGTTGCCTTGGCTAAAGCACTGGCAGCAGGGGGCATCCGCATGCTGGAGGTTACGCTGCGCAGCCCAGTGGCGTTGGATTGCATCCGTGCCATTGCTGCCGAAGTGCCTGAAGCCGTGGTGGGTGCCGGCACTGTGCGTTCCGCTGCTGATGCGCAAGCCGCCGTTGCGGCTGGTGCCCGTTTCTTGGTTAGCCCAGGCTATACCAGCGAACTCGGCCAAGCCTGCCAAACCTTGCAAGTGCCACTGTTGCCTGGCGTGGCCACTGCCAGTGAAATCATGCAGGCCACAGCGGATGGTTATAGCGTGCTCAAGTTTTTCCCCGCGTTGCAAAGTGGCGGTGTTCCTATGCTCAAAGCTTGGTTTGGGCCTTTTGGTGATGTGAAGTTCTGCCCTACAGGTGGAGTGTCACCAGACAACGCAGGGCAATTTCTGGCATTGCCCAACGTGGCTTGCGTTGGCGGCTCGTGGTTAGTACCGGCAGAGGCCTTGGCCAAGCAAGACTGGGCGGCTATTACGGCACTGGCACAAGCGGCCAGTCGGTTGGAGCGTGCTGTGTAAGCTCCAGTATCGTTTTTGTTGTGGTTTTCCAAGCCTGCACAGCCTATGGCGTGCAGGCTTTTTTGTTTTTGTATGGGCCAGAACTATTGGCTTGACGGATCGGGTGTCACGAAATTGCAATATGGTCGACGTAGCATGCAGCCACCATGCAAAACCCGCCCGTGTTCACTCCCAGCGCCACTTCGGCGTTTTCTTCTTCTCAAGACCACACTGCACCAGTGCAAGGCGCATCCATTGAGGTGCACGCTTTGCAGCGGCAATTTGGCAGCTTCCAAGCGTTGCGCCAGATTGATTTCACATTGCCTGCAGGGCGTGTACTGGCGTTGTTAGGCCCCTCGGGCTGCGGTAAGTCGACGCTGCTTAAATTGTTGGCCGGGCTCGATCGGCCCAGCAGTGGTTCTATCGCTTTTGCTGGCCGAGTCGTGGCAGATGCGGCTACTTTTGTGGCACCCCAGCAGCGCAAACTGGGGATGGTGTTTCAAGACTATGCGCTGTGGCCGCACATGAGCGTTGGGGGTAATGTGGGGTTTGCGCTGCGCATGCAAGGAGTGCGCGGGCATGCGCTGCAGGAACGGGTAGACCGTGTGCTGCAACAAGTCGGGCTTGCGGATATGGCCAGTCGCTCGCCGAGCGCATTGTCCGGTGGGCAGCAACAGCGTGTGGCCCTGGCTCGGGCGATTGTGGCGCAGCCTTCGGTGCTGTTGTTTGATGAGCCGCTTTCCAATCTCGATCGTGATTTGCGTGAGTCACTGTGTGGCGAAATGCGCCAGTTGCTGCGCGACATGGGGACTACAGCGGTGTATGTGACGCACGACCATGAAGAGGCTTGCCTGATTGCCGACGAGGTGGCTGTGATGTTTCAGGGGGAAATTGCGCAACGCTGCAGCCCTCAACAGTTATGGGGTGCGCCAGCGACAGTGCAGGTCGCCCGTTTTCTGAAATTGGGCGCCTTGTTGCCCGCGTGGAGCGATGGCCACACGATAGGTCTGGCCCAGCAGCACGATGTGCAGGTATTGGCGTCGTTGCCTGCTCAGCATATCAACCACACTGGTACGGTTCAGGCCGGTGTGCAGCGGATGATGGGGCATTTGTTGGTGCCTGATGATGCCGTCACCCTCAAACCTGCACCAACAGCAGAAGAAGTGCGGGCAGGGGTGTTGAGCGCGCAAGTCGTTGAGCAGCACTACACCAGCGGCCGTTACAAAACCCGCCTGCAGTTGTGCGGTGCAGATCAGGCGCATGACGTGCATGCCTGGACGCGTGAGCGATTGCCCGTGCGCGAGGGCCACGTTGCGCTGCAGCTGGATATGGCGCAACTGCGTTGGTTTGCCAGTCAGACCACATGAATTTTCTTTTGTAAGCCCTTTCTTTTTGCAAGCCACGCCGCAGGCGAGTGCTATGCATGCGTGTGAACGCCATAGGGGCGCTGCACGGTTTATTTTTTTCCAACCAACAGGTCTATAGGCCATCAGGAATGTTTATGCAAATCACCGTCTCCACGTTGACTGTTCTGGCGCGCGGCATGTTAGCCGCTGGTTTGTGCGCAGTAGCAGGCAGCAGCTTCGCTTTGACTGTCTATACCGCAGGTCCAGAAGGATTGATGAAAAAACTGGCAGCAGGGTATGAGGCACAAACCGGCGTGAAAGTCGACTACTTCCAAGGCACCACCGGTAAAGTGATGGCGCGCTTGGAGGCAGAGGCCGCCAACCCGCAGGCAGATGTGCTGATTTCTGCGTCATGGGACAGTGCCATGGATTTGGACAAGCGTGGCTGGTTGCTCGCGTACGAGAGTCCCAATGCGGCGCAAGTGCCTGCGCAATACAAGTCGGCCACTTATGTGGCACAGGGCTTATCTGCGTTGGCTATTGCATGGAATCCATCCAGCAATACACCACGACCAACTGATTGGTCAGACTTGGCCAAGGCGCCCTTCAGCAATCTGGTGAATATGCCCGATCCCGCCCAATCTGGCACCGCGCTGGAGTTGCTCTCCGGTCTGGAGGCAGCCAACGGCCCAGCGGCATGGACGTTGTTTGACGCACTGAAAGCCAATGGCATGAACTTGGCGGGCGCCAATGCGCAGGCTTTGAATCCGGTATTACAGGGCGCTAAAGCGGCTGTGTTTGGTGCAGTGGACTACATCACTTATGGCGCGCAAGCCAAGGGTGAAAAAGTGGACATCATTTTCCCTAGCAGTGGCACGGTGGTGGCGGCCCGCCCGATGATGGTGCTCAAGAGCAGCAAGAATCCCGATGACGCCAAGAAATTCATCGACTACGTGCTCTCCGATGAAGGGCAACAAGCGGTCGCTCAAACGTATCTGATCCCAGCACGCAGCGATGTGCAGGCCAAGCGCCCCAAACTGGCAGAAATCAAAGCATTGCCTGATGCCACTGAGGCTGAACGTGCTGGCCGCGAAGCCTTGCTCAAGCGCTTCTCGGAGTTGTTTGGGCGTTGATATCCTTGCGCTTGTTGCTAATAAGCGAATAAGCGCGTTGGAGTCGTTCTGAGACAAGACCTGCTGCGCTGCTGGCGCGTGGCAGGTCTTGGTGCAGTTTGAATGTGGTGTGCTCACGGTTTTGATTGATGCAGTCTTCTCGTTTTTTAGTCCCATTGTGTGGCGCCGTACTGGCTTTATTGGTGGGCATTCCACTGCTGTTCATCGTGTTGCAGGCCATTTTTCCGCATTTGGCCCAGGGCTCGCTGGCGGCGCCTTTGTCGCACCTGCAGGCAACCTTGGGCGATGCAGTGTTGCTCAAACTCACGGCAAATACCGTGGCGTTGGGTCTCGCAGTGGTGGTGGTATGCGCCTTAATTGGCGTGCCATTGGGCGTGCTGCGCGGTTTGTTTGATGTTCCTTTTGCGCGGTTTTGGGACGTGGTGCTGTTGGTGCCCTTCATGGTGCCGCCGTATATTGCTGCTATGGGGTGGATTTTGCTGCTGCAGCCGGGAGGCTACTTGCAGCAACTCACAGGCATACATATGGCGGGGCTGCTGTTTTCCTTTGCTGGCGTAGTACTGGTGATGGCGCTGAACCTGTTTTCTGCTGTGTATTTTGCGGTTTCGCGTGCGGTGCAAAGCAATGGTTCTCGCTTGGCAGAAGTGGCCAATATTTTTGGTGCCAGCCATTGGCAAGCATTCTGGCGGGTGGTTTTACCGTTGGTTTTACCCGCTTTGGCGGCCAGCTTGCTGTTGGTGTTTGCGTCCAGCATTGAAGAGTACGGAACGCCTGCAGTGTTGGCCTCGAATGCAGGTTTTTTTGTGCTGGTTACAGGAATTGAACAGCGTTTTTCCGATTGGCCTATTGACTTGCCAGGGGCAGCCATGCTGTCCATTGTCTTGATGGTATTGGCCTTGAGCGCATGGTTTGCCCAGCGTTGGGTCACCGCTGGGCGGGATTACGCAACCAACACAGGTAAGCCCAATGCGACATCGCCACGAACGCTTGGCGTGTGGCGCCTGCCAGTGTGTATTGTGTTTGCTGCGGTGACCTTGCTGGCCACTATGGCGCCTTTGTTTGCGGTAGCGGCAACGGCATTGACGGGGACGCTCTCGGGCGGGCTGCGTTGGGAAAACCTGTCGCTGCGGCATTTTGCAGGCTTATTTGAACAAGGCTCGCAAGCGCTGTCAGCGATGTCATTCAGTTTCAGCTTGGCTGCTGCTGCGGCCATCCTGACAGGCGTGTTAGGCACCTTGCTGGCCTATACCGTTTTGCGCACTCCAGGCCGAGCGGTGGCATGGCTGGATGGGGCGACGATGCTGCCCAATGCCATGCCTGGCATTGTGGTGGCTGTGGGGATGATTTTGGCTTGGAACCAGCCGTGGTTGCCTTTAACGCCTTACAACAGTTGGGTCATTTTGTTGATGGCTTATATGTGTTTGTTGCTGCCATACCCTTTGCGCTATGCCCATGCGGCCTTGCGCCAAATTGGCAGCAATCTGGAGGCCAGCGCTTTTGTGCATGGGGTTGGTTTCTCTCGCACGCTTTGGCACATCGTTTTGCCTTTGGTTGCGCCCGCAGTGGGGGCGGCCATGCTGCTGGTGTTTGCCATTGCTTCGCGGGAATTGGTCGCTTCCCTCTTGCTGGCGCCAACGGGCACACAAACCGTGTCGTTGTTCATTTGGCGCCAGTTTGACCAGGGCTCCATTGGTCAAGGCATGGCTATGAGCTTGATCACCATCGCCATGACGTGCATGTTGCTGGTGGCTGCCAATGGTTTGACCCGTTGGGCTAGATCGCGGGTGAATGCGTTTTAGAGCGACTAACACCACCCTTGATACGTCGAAAGCAAAACCGTGTCGTACTACTCGTACTGCCTGCAGTTTTGTGCCTAGTCTCAACCGCAAACCTTTGGTTTGCTGGGGTGTGTTAGCCGCTCTTAGTGTGCCGATGGGATTTATGCGGTGGATAACGGTATAAAAAAAACCTGCCTCGGTGCAAGGCAGGTTTGATGGTTTTTCGTGTTGCTACTGCATTTACTCGCTGCGGATGCCGGTGATTTTGACCATGTCGCCCCAGGCGGCATAGTCGGTGGCTACGCGTTGGCCAAAGGCGGCAGGCCCTTGGAAGTCGGCTGCAGCGCCTTGCTCGCTGGCGCTTTTGGCAAAGGCCGGATCGGCGGTGACTTTTTCGATTTCAGTCACCAACTTATCTACCACGGGCTGTGGCGTGCCTTTGGGAGCGAATACGCCAAACCAGGAGGTCGCATTCACGCCGGGGTAGCCTGCCTCAGCGGTGGTGGGCACATCGGGCAAGGCGGCCAGCCGGGTGGCGCCAGTCACCGCCAAAACTTTCAGGCGCTTGGCTTGGATGTGGGGAACAAAAGGTGGCGCAGTGCCAAAGGTCAGATCCACTTGGCTGCCCAACAAGTCTTGCAGGGCAGGGCCTGTGCCGCGGTAGGGCACGTGGGCCATCTGAATATGGGCCTGCTGCTCCAGTTGCACGCCAGTGACGTGTTGCAGTGAGCCGTTGCCTGAGGAGGCGTAGTTGAGTTTGCCGGGATTTTCTTTGGCATAGGCAATCAGCTCTGCCAGAGTATTCACGGGTAAATCACCACGCACCACGATGATTTGTGGGGCCGACAGCACATTGGCCACAGGCACAAAATCGTCTTGCTGCCATTGCTGCGTACTCACGACATGGGGCGAGATGACATGAAAGCCCGAATATTGCATCAGCAAGGTGTAGCCATCGGCGGTGGCACGTTTGACGACGTTGGCCGCAATGGCTCCATTGCCACCGGCTTTGTTGTCGACCACGACTGTTTGACCCAAGGCTGTTCCCAGCGGTTGGGACAGCATGCGCCCGGCAAGGTCGGTCGTGCCGCCAGCAGAGGCGGGAACGACCATGGTGATGGCTTTGTTGGGGTAATCGGTTTGGGCGTAGGTGGTGCTGGCCATCACGGCGAAGGTGGTGAGGGCTGCCGAGAGCAACAGGTTGCGGGAACGGATCATGCAATGTCTCCTTGAGTTTTTAACGAGAGGGGGGCTTACTTTTCAAGCGCGCGTTGGCGAATGTCTTCTAGGTTTTTTGGGGCGGGGTGCACCGTCCAGCTTGGGCCCGCCTTGACCAGTTGGCTTGGCAGTTCGTGGCCAATCAGTGCGGGCAGGCGTTGGGCAGTGGTCAGTAAAGCAGACAGGTCAATGCCTGTGGCGTAGCCCATCAGTTGCAAGGCATGTACGACCTCTTCGGTGCTGATGTTGCCGCTGGCGCCCGGTGCGTAGGGGCAGCCCCCCAAGCCGCCCAAGGCCGCATCGAAATGGCGCACCCCTGCATCGAGCCCCGCCAGAATATTGGCCAAGCCCATGCCGCGGGTGTTGTGAAAGTGCAGGGTGCATTCAGTTTCAGGCCAGCGAGCTCGGAAGGTGTTGGCCATGGCGTAGACCAAGCCGGGGTGCGCCATGCCGGTGGTGTCGCACAGGCTGATGCCTTGCACGCCCAGTGCGATAAAACGTTCGGCCCAATGCAGAGTCTGCTCCATGGGGACGTCTCCTTCCATGGGGCAGCCAAAGCTGCATGACAGCGACACATTGATGGGGGTGCAACTGCCCACTTGCGCAATGATGTGCTGCAGGGTGGCAAACGATTGTTCTTGCAACATCCGCAAGTTCGCCAGATTGTGCGTTTGCGTCACGGACATCACTAAATTCAACTCGTCGGCACCAGCCTCCAATGCACGCTCAGCCCCTTTGAGATTGGGGACCAGGGCGCTGTAAACGCAGTCAGCGTTCTTGGTAATGCCGGCAAACACGTCACTGGCATCGGCTAAAGACGGAATGGCCTTGGGTGAAACAAAGGCAGAGACTTCGATCTTCTTCAAGCCTGCTGCAGAGAGGGCATTGATGATGGCCACTTTCTCCTGCGTAGGTACAAACACAGGCTCAATTTGCAGGCCATCGCGCGGGCCCACTTCCTGGATATGCACTGCGCGGTCAGCGCCGTGCCAAAGCGATGAGGTCATTGCACCACTCCTTTGGCTTTGAGCGCTGCGAGCTGCTCGGCAGTGACGCCAATGTCGCGCAGGATGCTTTGCGTGTCGTCTCCCAGCTTAGGGGCGCTGGTGCGGATGGCTCCCGGCGTGGCCGAAAGTTTGGGCACGATGCCTGGCACCGTGAGGGTGTAGCCCTCGCGTGTGGTTTGCTGCAGCAGCATGTCGCGTGCTTGGTAATGCGGGTCTTCGACGATGTCTTTGGCGGTATACACCTTCCCTGCAGGCACACGCGCAGCCGTAAGCACTTGAAGCACCTCGGTAACGGTGCGTGAGCTAGTCCATTGGCCGATGGCACTATCGATATCCTGGACCCGTGCAACGCGGCCACTGTTGTGGGCAAGGTCGGGGTCTTCGCCAAGGTCTTCGCGGGCAATGGCCTTCATCAACCGTTTGAAAATGCTGTCGCCATTGCCCGCTACCAGCACCCAGCCATCGGTGCAAGGGTACGCGTTTGAAGGGGCGATGCCAGGCAATGCACTGCCTGCGGCTTCGCGAACGGCTCCAAAAGCGCTGTACTCGGGCACCAGGCTTTCCATGCAGTTGAAAACGGCTTCGTTCAGTGCTACATCAATCACTTGGCCTGGGCCACCATTGACTTTGTGGTGGTAAAGGGCAAGCAGTACACCAATCGTGCCGTGCAGTGCGGCGAGCGTATCGCCAATGGAGATGCCACAACGCACGGGCACGCGGCCGGGCTCACCGGTAAGCTGGCGCAAGCCCCCCATGGATTCACCAATCACCCCAAATCCGGGCAGGTCACGGTAAGGGCCCGTTTGCCCATAGCCGGAGATGCGCAGCATCACCAGCTTGGGGTTAATGGCCAGCAACTGTTCGGGGGCCATGCCCCAGCCTTCGAGCGTGCCGGGGCGGAAGTTCTCGATCAGCACGTCCGCTTCGGCAATCAATTGGCGGGCAAGGGCTTGGCCCTCTTCGGCGCGTAAATCCAGTGCGATGGAGCGTTTATTGCGTGACTGTACTTGCCACCATACAGAGGTGCCGTCTTTCATCATGCGCCAGTTGCGCAGTGGGTCGCCTGTCTCAGGTGGTTCGATTTTGATGATGTCGGCACCAAAATCGCCTAAGGTCTTACCGCAAAAAGGGCCTGCAATCAACTGCCCCATTTCCACTACCCGCAACCCTTGCAACACACTGCTGCGGGCTCCTTCATTGACCATATTGCTTGCTCCTGACGGTATTTGTCACGGCACACGGCTGCCTAAGCGATCAGGCTGGTGGTGTGCGCTATGTATGGGCGTCATCATCGCGGGAATGTGTTGGATGCCAAAGCGCTGTTGCATCAATATGCCATCGCGTTTTAGCATGGTGGATGCACTCTTAAGGGTTATTACTCATAAAATAGCGGGATTATTGTTTAATCAACGCGTTTTGCGATGAAGATTGATCCTATTTCTTTGCGTTTGTTTGTGGCTGCCATGGAAGAAAAAACCATTGCAGGTGCAGCGCAGCGGCAGTTCATTGCCGCTTCTGCGGCCAGTCGGCGTTTGGCTGAATTGGAGCAACATCTGCAGGTCAGCTTGTTTGCCCGCAGCAACAAGGGCATGACACCAACGCCTGCTGCCTATGCGCTACTGAGCTCGGCACGCACCGTGCTCAATGACCTCGACAGCATCGGCATGCAAATGCAGTCTTACCGCAGTGGCTCCCTTGGCCAGGTGCGTATTGCCGCCAATATTTCGGCCATCACCCAGTTTTTGCCCGCTGATCTGAAAAGTTTTTTGACTTTGCATCCAGGTGTGCAGGTGGAGTTGGATGAAAAAATCAGCTCGCAAGTGGCGCAATCGGTCATGTCGAATCAGGCAGATATCGGCATTCTCAATGCGGGCCAGTATGGTGAGGGACTGACTTTTTTGCCTTATCGGCGCGATGAATTGGTGCTGGTGGCGCCGCAAGACCACCCTTTGTGTGCGCAAGAGCGGGTGCGCATGGTACAGGCCTTGCAATACGATTTTGTGGGCGCGCACGTGGGCAGTGCCATCAATAACCAAATCCATTTAGCGGCCATGAGCATCAATATGCCACTGCGCATGCGTATCCATGTCACCAGCTTTGATGCGATGTGCATGATGGTGTCGGCAGGCCTTGGGGTGGGCATTTTGCCTAATGGCGCAGCGCGGGTGTATGTGAATGCATTAGGACTGCGCACGCTGGCGCTTGATGAAGCGTGGGCCAAGCGGCAGTTGATGCTGTGTTTGCGAGATGCGCCGGCACGCAGCAGTGCAACTGACTTGTTGATGGCGCATTTGACGCAGCGTTGAACGGATTAAGGCCGTGCTCTTATTCTGTCGAGCAACATGACACAGGAATTGCGGTGCTTGGAATGAAACCCGTGCACCATGGACTTCACCAGTGCGCGTAAGGCGATGTGGAAAGGTTGGCGTTGTAGTAGCGTGGATCGTGGGTGACTTCTTCGCCCAACCATTCTGGTTTGGCAAAAGACTCGTCTTCACTTTGCAGTTCAATCTCAGCGACAACCAGGCCTTGGTTCGCCCCTGCGAATACATCCACTTCCCATGTTTTGCCTTGGTATACCAGCGTATGGCGCACTTTGTCGATGACGCCGGCACCGCACAAGGCCAGCAAGGCCTGCGCATCGGCTAGTGGAATAGGGTATTCAAATTCCAGCCGTGTGGCCCCGTGCGTTGCGCCTTTGATGGTCAGGAATGCTTGCTCTGCGGCAATGCGTACCCGCACGGTGCGTTCTGGGGTGTGGCTGAGGTAGCCTTGCGAGAAGCGCACGCCAGGCGCGTTTCGAAAACCATCGCCTGTGACTAAAAATTTGCGCTCAATTTCAATTGCCATGAGGTGACTTTCATTCTGTTATCGGCATACGCCGCGGGGGCGATACTACATCGGGTGGTTTGGCTGAGGTGCTAAGAGCGACTAAAACAACCCTTGATACGTCGAAAGCAAAACCTTGTCGTACTACTCGTACTGCCTGCGGTTTTGCGTCTAGTCTCAACCGCAAACCTTTGGTTTGCTGGGTTGTGTTAGCCACTCTAAACGCTGCTTGTGTTTTGGCATGGAAGACATGGTTGCCTTAAATTTAAGCAAGGCACCTGCCTTCATAGGGCCATCCCAGTGAAGCTGACAACTTATCCACAGATTTTTCCACTTCCGCTGGGGATGAATGCATACGCGTAACGCTTTCATGGCTGTTGCAGTGCTTGCGTGGTTTTGCATGCGCCCTCTTTACAATGGCGCGCGGCAAGGCTGTGTGCTTTGCCGTGCGCCGTGTCGCCGCAGCCACCGCATCTGTTCGGACGCAGCCAGCAGCACATGACTACCAGAGACTTCGATTGGAAAGTGAGAAAAGTATGCGTTTGACAACCCTTGTGCGTTGGGGCATTTTGGCATTGGGCAGCAGTATGTTGGTTTTAAGTGCGCAGGCCCAAAATGCCGCTGAGAAAGAAAAGCCAGCAGCATTGAAATTGGGGGTGATTCCCGTAGCAGCCAACGCTGCAACCGAATTGGCTATTCAAAAGGCCAAGGAGCAGGGGCTTGAGGTTGAGCTGGTGGAGTTCAGTGATTGGGTCGTGCCCAATACCGCGGTGGTGGATGGCGCGGTGGATTTCAATTTTTTCCAGCATGAGCCGTTTATGAACCAGTTCAATCGCAATCAAGGGGCCAAGCTGGTCGCAATTGATTATGGTTATTCAACGACGATGGGCATTTATTCCAAGAAGCTCAAGCAAGGAGATGCTATCCCTGAGCGCGCCAAAATAGCGATCCCCTCTGACCCCGTGAACACTGCGCGAGCTTTGCTGCTGCTGCAAACAGCAGGCTTGATTGCCCTCAAACCCGGGGTAACCTCAGAAGCCACGCTGGACGATATTGTGCAAAACCCCAAGCACATTGACATCATCCAAATAGATGGCGCCCATTCCGCACGCTCATTTGATGATGTGACTGCTTCAGTGACGTACGCCGCTTTTGCCAAACAAGCCGGTATTGCTGAAACCGATGGATTGCTGTTTGACAATACCGACCCTGAAAACATCCGCCGCTACGCGATTCGCTTTGTGACGCTGCCGGAGCGGGCGAAAGATGCGCGTATTGGGCAGTTCATTCAGATTTACCAGAACACACCTGAAGTGCAGGCGATTCTGAAAAAACACTATGGCGCGTTGATTGATTTTGCATGGAAACAGTAAGGTCAGGCAGGTGAATGCACCTGCGTTATGCCACTGCTCAAGCCCTCGTTACAGAGGGCTTTTTTATGGCTTGGACTGGTGCTTGGGTGGGATGGTGCACTGCTTGTATTGGAATTTTCATAAGGGAAAAGGCCTGTTACAAATTATTATGGAAGGGAAATCCATTATGGAAACATTTTCCATTTAATCATTTGTTTTGCTACGATGCCGACTGTTGCCGTTGCGCCCTGCACGGTCCACACCGTTCCAACTTGAATCAGGAGACACCAGTTATGAAAGCATTTCGCAAGTTAAAGCCTTGGCTGCCCGCAGTCCTCATGGGAATGGCGCTGTATGGGTGTGGAGGCAGCGACAGCAATGGCGTTGATCCCACCACGCCAGGTGAGGAGCCCGGTCAAGAGGCTGAGCTCACTATTGACCCTTACTACAACGTATGCCGCGGTGTTGATGCGCGCTGCTACAACAATTGGGGCGCATTTGATTCGGTGGCTGATACGGTGCTGGTGTATTCGCGCACAGCGGGCCCGCGCCACGCTAACTTGGGTAGCCCGATGGGACCAGGGCTGAATCCGGAGATGAATGCAGACAACCGCATGCAGGCAGGGTTGGTGAGAATGCTCGAAGAAGCAGGCATCAAGGCCGATTGGACTGAAGATGTGTCCGTACTCTCGAGCCGTATCAACCGCTATAAAGCCGTGATTTTTGCCAGCAGCAATCGAGACACGCTGTGGGATGCCAGCGTCAATTCCAGTAACGATGCGTCCCGCACCGCATTGCGCAACTACATGCGCCGTGGTGGCGGTTTCGTGGGCTTGCACAACGCCTTTGGTGCGGAGTACAACTGGCCCTATTACGAAGGCTTGCTGGGCAATGCCAACTTCTACAACCATGGCCCTAACCGCAACGGTGATGTGCAAATCATTGCGCAAGATCCATCGACTGAAGGAATTGACGTGCGGTTTGCCTTTCAGGATGAGTGGTACAACCTGGCGCCATTTCCAACTAACGTGAAGTTTTTGGCGACCGTTGATACGGACACACTCAATCCTTTGACGGCTTCTCCACACCCAGGTCACCCAGGCTTTCATCCGGTGGCTTGGTGCCAGTACTACGACGGCGGACGTGCATGGCTGACCACATTGGGGCATAACTCCCATTCCTTTGATGCCAATTCGGAAGGCGTTGGTGCAGCGCAGTTCCAGAAACTGGTGATTCAAGGGGTTAAGTCTGCAATGGGCTTGACCGACTTCTGCACGCCTTAAGGCGGCACCAACGCTGGGCCGCGCAGGGCCAATCACGCCCCTGTGCACTGGTAGATACGGGGTCGTTTGGCCCTGTATCTCTACCGCATAGGCCTAGCAAACTGAATGCGCGCCTAGCCCTGCGGCTTTAGTGATGGCGTGCAGCAAAAGTACGCTGGCTTATCCCTTATGTCCTCTTCCTGACTCGCTTGGCGTTTGTCGGTCGTGCTGTCACGTGTGGACTCTTTGCGAATTCCCAAACTATGGAGACAAACCTTATGAAATACCCTGTTCACTTCAAACCCTTATTGCTTGCTGCCAGCATATGCAGCGCATTCGCTCTGACTGCATGCGGCAGTGATGCTGAGCACGGAACAGAAAAACCAAGCACTGGTGCGGTGGACTTGGCTGAATGCTGCACACCAGGCGATGCGAATTTCCCTAAAGTGGGGGGCAACCTGGGCAACCAAAATTACTCCACGCTTGCTGCGGTGACCAGTGCCAATGTGTCGCAATTGGGGGCCACGTGGTTGAATCGCATTGAGGGCGGTATCACGACTGGAACCAACCAAAGCACGCCAGTGGTGGTGGATGGGGTGATTTTTATTGAGTCAGCACTTGGTAATCTGATTGCAGTGGATGGCAAGACAGGGGTGACCAAGTGGCGTTGGGAGACCCCCCATGGCGTGATCACACGCCGTGGGGTTGCGGTAGCCAAAGACCTGGGCTTGGTGTACACCTTGGCGGGAGGCAACCGCTTGGTGGCGCTGGATATGGCCAGCGGGGCGGTCAAGTGGACCAAGCAATACCCTGGGCGTGATGAGGCAGGCTTTGTTGGTGGTGTTCAGAAGGTGGCTCTGGTGTACCACGACAAACGCTTGTATATCGGAACCAATGATGGCTCGCGCGGCGCGGCGTTTTCAGCCGATGCCGAAACCGGAGAAGTGTTGACAACGTTTTGGGGCGTGCCGGATATAGGTGAGCGTGGCGCTGATACTTGGGGTGATGCACCTATGGAAAAGCGCACGGGCGCAACGCCCTGGATTCATCCAGCGGTTGATCCTGAGCTTGGCATGGTGTATTGGACGTTTGGCAACGTGCGTGGAGGTTCCTCGCAAGATGGCTCCTCTCGCCCTGGCATGAACTTGTTTGCCAACTCCATCGTGGCGTTGGACTTGAAAACGGGCGAATACAAATGGCATTTCCAATCGGTTCACCACGACATTTGGGACATGGACAATGTGATGTCCCCCGTGTTGGCAGACGTGAAAATTGCGGGTGTAGACCGCAAAGTGGTCATTTATGGCAGCAAAACTGGCATGTTCTACATCCTTGATCGCAAAGATGGCAGCGCCCCTTTGGGCATCGATGAAGTGCCTGTTAAACAAGATGCACGCCAGGCGACCTGGCCAACGCAACCCATGCCACGCCAAGGTGCCTGGACGGAAACCTGTGTGGTCGATAGCCCTCTGGGCGGAGCAATTCCCGGCGCGCCCAACAGGGCCATCCCGAATTACAAGTTGGGCTGCCTGTTCGACCCGCATTGGGATGAACCGGTGCTCTCCTTCCCGGGCCATGGCGGTGGTGCGAATTGGGCTCACATGTCGTTCAGTCCAGACACCAGCCTGGTTTATACCGGCTACGGAAATGTTGGTGCGGCCCATTCATTGAGCGAGGCCAGCAATGGCTTGCGCCCACCGGGAACCTATATGACCGGGGGAGTCGTGGCGGTAGATGTCAAAACCAACATCGTCAAGTGGAATAAACCGCTGCCATATTCAGTGGCCCATGGCAATGGAATTTTGACGACGGCATCCAATTTACTGCTCATTGGCCAGCCAGATGGCAATTTACTGATCATGGATGCGCGAGACGGCAACGAACTCTGGCGCTTCCAGACGGGAGCTGCCATCAGCGCAAGCCCCATCACGTATGAGATTGATGGTGAGCAATACTTCGCCGCATATGCGGGCGGTACTTCCATTCCTTATGGGGACAGTGCGCCGCGTGGTGATTACTTGTGGGCGTTTAAAGTCGGCGGTCAATTGCCGCCAGCTGCAACACCTAAACCACCAGTTGTGCGGCGCCCGGTTTCAGGCAGTGCGGTTGATGGGGCTGCATTGCCAACACCCAATACGGTCTTTTTGGGGCGTGTGCAAAACCGTGACAACACACCGGGGGCAGAGGAATCCACCGCCGTCAATGCGATGACGCCAACTTGGATGCAAGTGCCGGTAAATACCACGGTCACCTTTACCAACCCAGAGGGCAATGCGAATATTCATTGCGCAAGCCAGTTCTTTGAAGGTGTGTTCAATTTCAAGCTGGCCCCGGGGGAATCTGCACAATACACATTTACACAGGCTGGTGAATACTTCTACAACGATTGCCATAGTCCTCGTCCAACCGGAAAAATTGTGGTCACCCAAGGCGCGAACTGACCGACTCACCTCGGTACCCCTATAATCGCAGCCGTTCCTAGGGGTGTCCTGTGACGTTGTCGTCCGTGGGCTGAGATGACGCTTAGTGCATTGTTGGTGCATTAAGCGGTAACCCTTCGAACCTGATCCGGGTCATGCCGGCGAAGGGAAGGAATCTGTAAGCGCGAATTGCGCCCATGCGTATGCACGCCATGTGCGCAGTTCATCTGCATGCACCTTTCCATGTTGTTTATTTGGAGACGTGTGCGATGCAGATTCATCCCCCCCTTAGTTTGCAATCCGGCCTTATCTGGCTGGTGCTGTTTGCTGCTGCTTTTGCACTGGCTGGCGTGTTCTATGCGCGGCGCCAGCGTGATGATTTGGAAACCTTCATTGTGGCGCGTGGCAGCCAAGGCTCCATTGCCACCACTGCTACGTTGATGGCTTCTGCATTAGGGGCGTGGATTTTGTTTTCACCACCGCAAGCGGCGACCTGGGGTGGTATTGCGGCTGTTGTTGGCTATGCCTTGGGATCGATGTCGCCGCGTTTGGCCATGATTCCTTTGGGGCAGCGCATGCGCGAACTGATTCCGCGCGGTCACTCGTTGACGGAATTTGTGATGGCCCGGTACGGCAAGCTCACCTATGGACTCACGCTGCTGATCATGCTTTTTTACATGTTCATTGCGATGACCGCAGAGATCACTGCCATGGCCTTGCTGATCACTTTGGTTGCACCAGTTCCGCTTTGGGTGACGGCTGCCATTGTGATGGGGTTTACCTTGATGTACACGGCCTATGGCGGTCTGCGGGCATCGATTTTTACCGATAAGGTTCAGATCGTGTTGATTGTGCCTTTGCTGTTGACTCTGATGGCCGTGGGATGGTGGGTAACTGGTGGTGTTGCCCCCGTAGTGGAGCGTCTGCAGCACACGGCGCCGCAATTGCTCGATTGGAGTAGTGTGACGGGCGTCAAGGCCGGGCTGACATTTTTTGTGGCTATTTTGCTGACGGAAATTTTCCACCAAGGCAATTGGCAACGGGTTTACGCTGCCCGCAACACCCGTGATATGCGGCGTGGTTTTTTACTTGGAGGGGTATTGGTGGGGCCATTCATTCTTGCCATGGGGTTGTTTGGCTTGGCTTTTATGGCATACACCCCTGAGGGCGATAGCTCTGTGGCCCTGTTTAATCTCATCATGCCGAGCCTGCCGGTATGGCTGGTGATTGCGTTAATTCCTTTGGGATTGGCGTTGGTGATGAGCAGTGCTGACACGGTCATCAGCGCTGTTTCAAGCATTGTGGCAGTTGACGTAGGCCGCTTGTACCCTCAAGTACCTACGGCAACTCTAATGCGGCTTGCGCGCTGGCTGATTGTGCTGCTGGCGATTCCAGTCATGGTGGTGGCAGCGCAAGGCTACAGCGTGCTTTACCTGTTTTTGCTGGCCGATTTGCTCTGCGCAGCAGCGGCGTTTCCTGTTTTCTTTGGCCTGTACAGCACTCGCCACGATGGTTTTGACGCGGCCTTGGCCGTGGTGTCTGGTTTGGCCGCAGGATTGTGGATGTTCCCAATGCCTGGAGCGCCAATGACCACTTTGCTTGAAGCATTTTTGCTTGCAGCTTTGGTCCCTGTGGCGGTGGTCGCGTTGCTGCAATTGGTACGCAGAAATCGCACTCCTTTTGTATTGGCCTCACTGGCATCGAGTGTCAGGCGATTGGATACCAAATAAGACTTGCCGTTGGCAATCAGCTATAGGCCTTGGCCGAAGGCGGCGGAGCACATGCGTAGCAGCGCGTATGACAGGAATTCATACGGGCTGCTCGATGAGACAGTTTACTGGGCTGTCAGGGCTTGTTGCACCATATGGCTGTCAACGTATTGCTCCATGCTGAGGATTTTCCCATCTTTGAGATGGTAGAGATGGGCAAAAGTAGCAGACATGTGTTTACCTGTCTTGCGGTAAGTGCCTGAATAAACGCCAAAAGCAGCGACACGATCACCGTCGGCCAAATAGGTGTGGACTTTGGCGTTGTAACCATCCCATTCAGTGCCAAGGCGCTGAAATACGCCTGCCACTATCTGTTCTGGTCCAACATATGTGCCGGCATAAGGGAAGCCTGCTGCCTCGGTCCAACGCGCCTCAGGCGCTAAAACGGCAAGCAAGTTTTTGCCGTTTTCTTCAGAGGTTCCTTCATAAGTGGCTTGAATGATGGCAAGGTTGCTGGGGGTGTTTGTCATGTCGCTCTCCTTGAGGGTCAACCCCATTGCATTTCGCCTTTTGCCACTTTGGCTCCAATTTGTAATGCCGGCGCCAAGCCTGCGTTGGGGTAACGCTTGTTCATGGCTGCGATCAGGGCATCTGCGTTCGGCGCTTTTTGCAGCTCTTCTTCAAAGGCCAGGAGATAGTCGCGGGTGTATCGAATGGCAGAGATGTCTAGTGAGCCGTCCAATTGAGTGTGGCCTGGTACGACCACCGAGGGATTGCGCGCTGCAATTGCTTCCAGATTTTTAATCCAGCCCGCGCGTGACGCAGGCGTTGGTGTATCGGCAGTCCAGACATGCAAGCCCGAGAAAATGAGTACACCACCAAACACGGCGTTGAGTGAGGGAACCCACAGATAACGGCGGTTGGCCAAGCCTTGCGCTTGTACGATCTCGATGGCATGGCCTTCCAATTGCAGCGCTGGGCCATCAAATGTTTCTGGGAAAACAATGTCTTGCAGTTGCTGTGGGCCATTGTCTTTGAGCTGTGGTGCCCATGTATCAATTTTTTTCTGTACGTTGGCTCGGATGGCCTTGATCGTGTCAGAGGCTGCAATCACCTTGGCTTGTGGGAATGCAGCATGGATTGGGCCCAGGCTGAAGTAGTAATCTGGGTCGCTTTGGCTGATGTAGATGGTTGTGAGTGTTTTTCCTGACGCTTTGATTGCATTAGCTACGGCAAGTCCATCGGAGAGAGAGAAGCCTCCGTCAATCAAAATGGCCTCTTGACTGCCAGAGAGCAAAACAGGGGCGCGAAAGAAGCCCTTTTCTCCCGCTGGAAAATGTGTCCATTGCAGTGCGGTGGTTGCTGTGGCTGGAACAGCGCTGCAGCCTGCCAAAGTAGTGGCGGCGCTGGCTGCAACGGCGGTTTGTACAAAATGTCGGCGAGTCATCATATGAATTCTCCTGAAGGATTTAAAGCAAAGAAATAAGCTGGCAAAACGTCTATGCAAAACACTTTTGTCACATGCTGGAAATCCATCAGGTGATTGCGTTTCTGTGCATGCTCAGAATGATAAGAATGCTTTATTGAGAGATAAATACATATGTAGTTGATGAATTGTTTGCTTATTAAATACTATTGAGTGCCTACATGCCGTGCATGCACGTGCTGGCGTGGTGTCAATCCTGTTAAGAAAGCAATTTAAAAGAACACCTCCTAAGATGCTTAGGGTTGGATGTTGCGTCTTACACTGCCGAGCCATGCAATGCCTTGGCCTTCTTTGGCGATAGGGGCGGATAACCCAAGGTGAATTTTTTGTGGGGCAGAGGCCAATGCACACAACACAAGATAGAAAACACAATGCCTAAAAAAATCTCTTTTGCCGGTTCTTCTTCATGGCGTTCGATGCTGTGTGCTCTTGGGATTGTGGTGCTGGCTGCTACTGCTGGCTTGGTGGCTGTTTTGTCGGTGGTCTTTCCTTTTGGTGCAATGCTGATCGGTTATTTTTTACCGCAATGGGTATTTATTAGCCCTTTTTGGGGATCTTTATCTTTTGGCATGAGTTTGCTGGTCATTGTCTCTGGCGCTGCGTTGGCTGCGCTGTTGATACGCATGGCATTGCTGTTGAGCAAACAAGCTGCATTTCAGGCTTTGGTGCGCCGGCGTTGACAGGTTGGTGTGTTGATGCCGCATGCGCTCACCGAGGGTGGCATGCGTAGTTTTGGTTGTTTTCCTTTGTGCGTGCTGGTTTTTGTGGGCGGCAGTAAGATAGATGCATCTGCTTTGATGCGTTGAGATCGCTTGTAGAAGATGGGATGGACGCATGGATGCAGACCCCACTGACTGAACTAGAAGCAAAGGACGCAGAGATGACCACATCCACTCGCCAGTCTCCACGCAAAAGTGCTTTGGCCAGCGCTGCCACTAAAACTCCACGCAAAGCAGCCAAAACAATCAAATCGGCCCCAGCACTGCCTGCCAGTACCAAAAAACGGTTCCGAACAGCTTCAGGCGTATCTGGCACTTACTATTCTTTGCCAGAGTTGGCCAAGACCTATCCGAATATCGAGCGTTTGCCGGTATCGATTCGCATCGTTCTTGAATCCGTGCTGCGCAACTACGATGGCCGCCGCATTACTGATGCACATATCAAGCAATTGGCCAATTGGAAGCCCAAAGCGAAACGCACAGAAGAAATCCCTTTCGTGTTGGCGCGTGTCGTGTTGCAGGATTTCACCGGTGTGCCATTGCTGGCTGATTTGGCGGCCATGCGCACTGCTGCGGCAAAGTTGGGAAAATCCCCTGAAAAAATTGAGCCCTTGGTGCCTGTCGATCTGGTAGTAGACCACTCCATCATGGTGGACTATTACGGCACAGAAAAAGCGTTGGATTTGAATATGAAGCTCGAATTCCAGCGCAACCAAGAACGCTACGCCTTTATGAAGTGGGGAATGCAGGCGTTCAATACCTTTGGGGTGGTGCCTCCGGGGTTTGGCATCGTTCACCAAGTGAATCTGGAGTATTTCGCCAGAGGCGTTCACCAAACCAAGGATGGTGTGTACTACCCCGATACCTTGGTGGGAACCGATAGCCACACGACGATGATCAATGGGATTGGTGTGGTTGGTTGGGGCGTTGGTGGTATTGAGGCCGAAGCGGCTATGTTGGGGCAACCCCTGTATTTTCTGACCCCCGATGTGGTTGGCTTTGAATTGACCGGTCGCTTGCGAGAAGGTGTAACAGCTACTGACTTGGTGTTGACGGTGACAGAAATTTTGCGACAACATAAAGTCGTGGGCAAATTCGTGGAGTTTTTTGGCGAGGGAACAGAAAGTTTGGCTGTACCTGACCGCGCCACGATCGGCAATATGGCCCCTGAGTACGGTGCCACTATGGGCTTCTTTCCGGTTGATGACAAGACGCTGGAATACTTTGAAGGCACAGGCCGCAGCCAAGAAGAGATTGACGCTTTTGCTGCGTACTTCAAGGCACAAAAGCTCTTTGGTATTCCCAAGTCTGGAGCGATAGATTATTCGCAAGTTGTGTCGCTGGATTTGGGTCGCGTTACACCTAGTCTTGCTGGCCCCAAACGACCCCAAGACCGCATTGAACTGGGTAACGTCAAAAGCACGTTCATTGACCTGTTCAGCAAACCGGTGGCTGAAAACGGCTTTAACCAAGATGCACAGATGCTGCGCGCGCGTTACTACTCCAGTGATGGCGTGGATGTGCAGGGCAAGCCAAGTATTGGTACACAAGAGAAGCCGGCAACCCTTGGCGCATCCAGAGAAAAGGCGGAAATGGTGGCTAATAAGCCAGCATTTGAAATGGCTGCGCAGCAAAGCAGTCTGCCTAGCCAGCCCGCGCGTGAAGGCGATGTCACACTGGGTAATGGCGATGTGCTGATTGCGGCCATCACCAGTTGCACGAATACCTCCAACCCAAGCGTGTTGCTGGCTGCAGGCCTGTTGGCCAAAAAGGCAGTGAAAAAAGGGTTGACCGTGCAGCCGCATATCAAGACATCGCTGGCGCCAGGCTCTCGTATTGTGACTGAATACCTAGAGAAAACAGGTTTGCTACCGTACTTGGCCAAATTAGGCTTTAATCTGGCAGGTTACGGCTGCACAACTTGCATTGGCAACGCGGGTGATTTGCGGCAAGAGTTCAATGACACAATTGTCAAAGACAACCTGGTGTGTGCTGCTGTGCTGTCGGGTAACCGCAATTTTGAGGCGCGTATTCACCCTAACATCAAAGCCAATTTTTTGGCCAGCCCCCCTTTGGTGGTGGCCTATGCAATTGCTGGAACGGTGCTGAAAGACTTGATGACCGAGCCTGTAGGGACGGATAAAAAGGGCCGTCCCGTGTATTTGGGGGATATCTGGCCCAGCAGCGAAGAGGTCTACCAACTGCTCAAGTACGCCATGAATGCCAAGGTTTTTCGGGCCAATTACAGCAAGATCCGAAAGGATCCGGGCAAGTTGTGGGAAAAAATCAAAGGCAGCAAGGGGGAAACTTACTCATGGCCAGAGAGCACTTATATCGCTGAGCCGCCATTTTTCGAGCAATTCACGCTGGAGCCTGAGGCCAGCAGCGCCACTAGCGAGTTGGGGCCTGTCGTACAGAAAGCGCACATCATGGCGCTGTTTGGCGACTCGATCACCACCGACCACATTTCGCCTGCAGGCTCTATCAAAGAGAGTTCACCCGCAGGGATTTGGCTCAAAGCCCATGGCGTGATGAAACAAGATTTCAACAGCTATGGCTCACGTCGTGGCAACCATGAAGTGATGATGCGAGGCACTTTTGCCAATGTACGCATCAAGAACTTGATGATTCCTGCCGCGGCTGATGGCTCGCGGGAAGAGGGTGGGGTGACCCTGTACCAAGGCGAAGGGGCCCAACAAGGTGCCAAACTGCCGATTTATGACGCAGCCATGCAATACATCGCAGCAGGTAAATCGACCGTGATTTTTGCCGGTGAGGAATACGGTACCGGATCAAGCCGCGACTGGGCGGCCAAAGGTACCCAGCTTTTGGGCATTAAAGCAGTCGTTGCACGCAGTTTTGAACGCATTCACCGCTCCAACTTGGTGGGTATGGGCGTGTTGCCGTTGCAATTCAAAGGCGATGAGTCGTGGCAGACATTGTTGCTCGATGGTTCTGAACAGGTGGATATTGTTGTGCATCCAGAACTCAAGCCGCAAAGCGACGCGGTGCTGACCATTACAAGAAAAAATGGGCAGACACTGCAGTGCACCGTCACCCTGCGTATTGATACGCCCATTGAGGTGGATTACTACCGAGCTGGCGGCATCTTGCCGTATGTCCTGCGTCAACTTCTTGCGTAAGTTGTTGGCGGGAAAGGTTCGGCAACAACATGCGGCTGTACGGGATGGCTCGCTCCATTCCGTACAGAAAAATTTGATCTGACTTTTTCAACGCTTTTAGACAAGCGCAGGGCAAGCAGTGGTCGTTGTCGGTTTCTTTTGGGATTTTTGCGTTCTTGGGCTTTATTTCTATTTGTGTAGGATTCGGTTCATTCTTTTGCGCACCAATGCATACGCGCTCAAACGGGCCGCTGCGGGGCTTTGCTGCTTGGGAGACAATAGCGCCTGTTCTCTGATCTACAGCTTGATATGTCTGAAACTCTTTGCCAAGCCCCAGCACATGGAGCCCCCTTGAATGAATGGCTTGCTTACTGCGAGCAAATTCACCCTAAAACGATAGAGTTAGGCTTGGAGCGAGTTGCTTTGGTGGCGCAGGCTTTGCAATTGCGCTTCGATTGTCCCGTCATCACTGTGGCAGGAACCAACGGAAAAGGCTCTACATGCGCCATGCTGGAGGCGATTGCACTGCAAAGCGGCTACAGAACAGGTGTGTATACCTCGCCGCATCTGGTTAGCTTTGAAGAGCGCTGCCGCATTGGCGGCGAAATCGTGTTTGCGCAAGATCTGGTGCCGCACTTTGAAGCAGTCGAACAGGCCCGCTTTTCAGCGGGGACTCAAGGCAAACCAGTTTCATTAAGCTATTTTGAATTCACTACCTTGGCCATTGCGCGCATCATGAGCCAAAGCAAGCTTGATGTGGCGATTTTGGAGGTGGGCTTGGGCGGACGGTTGGATGCGACCAATATTTTTGATGCTGATTGCGCGATCATTACCAGCATCGATATTGACCACACCGAATTTCTGGGGCCAGACCGTGAAACCATTGGGCGCGAAAAAGCGGGCATCATGCGTTCAGGTAAGCCCGTCGTGGTTTCTGATCCGATGCCACCTCAATCGGTGGTGCTGCATGCAGAGCAAATTGGGGCTGATTTGTGGCAGGCTGGTCGCGACTTCAACTATTCAGGTGATCGCCAGCAGTGGAACTGGGCAGGGCGCGGCAAACGTTTTCATGGCTTGGCCTATCCTGCATTGCGAGGTGCTAACCAACTGATCAATGCGGCAGGGGTTCTAGCTGCATTCCAAGCATTGCGGCAAGTACTGCCTGTTACGGCCCAAGCCATCCGACAGGGTTTTTCTTTGGTGGATGTTCCCGGGCGCTTTCAAATTGTGCCGGGGCAACCCAGTCTGGTGCTGGATGTAGCACACAATCCGCATTCGGTGGCTGCGCTGGCTGTTAATTTGGACGCCATGGGTTTTTTCCCTGTAACGCATGCTGTCTTTGGCGCCATGCATGACAAGGATCTGGCCGCTGTGATGCAGCGCATTGGTCCTTTGGTGGATCGATGGTACTTTACTGATTTGCCATTGCCACGAGCTGAAAAAGCATCAGACTTGGTTAAACGTTGGCAAGCCTTGCAAATGGTTGGGCAGCGCCCACGGGAGGTACCGGCTCAGGCTTTTGCTACGCCCAGTCAAGCATTGAAGGCGGCAGTTAAGGCGGCAGACCCTGCTGATAGAATTGTGGTCTTTGGCTCGTTTTATACGGTCGGTGGTGTGTTGAGCGAAGGGGTTCCTCGGTTGGACTCTCCCCATTGGCGGAACCAAAGCAGTGAATGAATGCCCTAAGGCTTCATGGCACAAGGCCCTAGCCTCTGGGCCACGTACTTGACTTGTTAGAAAGCATTTCGAACTGATATGGCATTGTTTGAACCTCGCAAGGCGGAGAAAGCTGAACAGGACGGCGGTAAGCGCGCGCGTCCTACTCGCCGTGCTGTTGATTCTGTTGATGATATGCGTCGCAGAGCGCGGCACCGCTTGATTGGCGCCTGTCTTTTGGTGCTTGCCGCTATTGTGGTATTTCCTATGCTCTTTGATACTGAGCCGAGGCCGTTGCCGGTCAATGCCCAAGTCAGTGTGGCAGGCAGAGATACGTCCCCGCCATTGAATGCTCCAGCACAAGTAGCGATGAACAGCCATGGGTTGTCAGATGGTGAAGAAGTGGTTGATACCCCTGCGGTGACGACGCCACAAACAACGCCTGCGGCAACCCAGAGCAGGACTACTGCCGTGCCTGCTGCCACTGCGACTGCCAACAGAGAGCCCTCTGCTGCAGCGCGACCAACACAAGAGGTTGCCAGCTTGGCTTCTCAGCGCGCGCAGGAGGCACGCACACAAGCGCAGCGTGCGCAGACTGAGGAGGCTAAGCCGACCGCTAAACCAGCCAATTCGACGACGACCAATGCAGCCACCACCAACAACACTGCTACGGCACAGGTGAAGCCGGCTGTAAAAACTGCGGAAACCAAACCAGTTGAGACCAAGCCTGTAGCAACCACTTCGACAGTGGCTGCCGCGACCACACCAGCTGCTGTGGTGCCTCCGCCTCCGCCAGCCAAACCTGTACCTGCTCGCTCAGCCAGTAGTGATGAGGCTGCTCGCGCAAAGGCATTGCTTGAGGGGCGACCTGTTGAGGCGACAACGGCAGCCAATCGCAGTGATGAGGGGCGCTTTATTGTGCAGATTGGCGCATTCTCTGATGAAGCGAAAGTACGCGAAATTCGGCAAAAGCTTGAAGGTGCTGGGCTGAAAACCTATACGCAGGTCATTCAAACTGGCTCAGGGCGTGCTACGCGTGTACGTGTTGGACCATTTGCCAACCGGGCAGAGGCTGACCGCGCAGCCGAACGGGTCAAGGCAGTAAGCCTGCCTGCTGCAATCATGTCCATGTAATAAGCCTGTCGTGATGCCAGTTTTCCCCCTGTTTTTTGCCTCTTGCACAGAGGTGTGCATGAAAGATGAGTCCCGATGACATTGAACGGGTTCGACTTGGCTTTTCTCATGCTGGCCTTTCTTTCGGTAGCTGTTGGTGCATGGCGTGGCTTTATTTTTGAAAGCATCAGCGTTCTAGGGTGGGTATTAGGGATCGCTGCTGCTATGGCTTTTGGGCCTGCAGTGGGGCAATGGATTCCAATGTCATCCTTGGCTGATGGTGTTCGGCGTGTGTTGGGGATGCTGGCTGTTTTGATTGTGGCGGTTTTTGTCTCATCGATGCTCGCTTCGCTGGGGCGCCAATCTGCAAAAAAACTCGGCATTCGTGCGGCAGACCGTTTGATTGGCGCACTGTTTGGCGTGGTTCGTATTGGCTTAGCAGGTGTGGTGGTGGCCGTGGTCGTGCATGCCCTGCAATGGGTCGCAGAGCCATGGTGGCAAGGTTCTGCCGTTGGGCCTGTACTTGATCGTGCTCGGCTTGAATTGGCCACAATGCTCCCCACTTGGAAGATTCTGCAAGAGCCTGAACCGATCAGTATTCCGCTTGCCCCTGTTTTGGAGTCATTGCCTCGCTCCCAGTCGTGATGGGGATGGACGTTGTGTGTCCGTTGGTCTTTCTTGCTATGAGTGGGCTGAATGGATGCTGGAGCCGTCCTTGTTTTGAATTCTTAAATACTTACATTGAACGTTGCGTGGCCTTTGACGGCTGCTGAGGCGTTCGCTCTATTTTTTGTCCCCAGGAGAAACACGCTATGTGTGGAATTGTCGGAGTCGTTAGTCGCAGTCCGGTCAATCAATTGATTTATGACGCGTTGTTGTTGTTGCAGCATCGCGGCCAAGATGCCACGGGCATTGTGACCCAGTTGGATCGTAAGTTCTTTATGCACAAAGCCAAGGGCATGGTGCGCGATGTGTTTCGCACGCGCAATATGCGCAGCCTGCCAGGCAATACTGGACTGGGCCAGGTGCGCTACCCGACAGCAGGGGATGCCAATAGCGAGGAGGAGGCGCAGCCGTTCTACGTCAATGCCCCATTCGGCATTGTGATGGTGCATAACGGCAACATCACCAATGCCAAGGCACTGCGTAAAGAGTTGTTTGGCACAGACCATCGCCACACCAACACAACCAGCGATTCGGAAGTGTTGCTCAACGTCTTGGCCCATGAGCTTGACCGTGTGACCGTGGGAAGCCAACTGACCCCAGAGACGGTGTTTGCTGCCGTAGCCGCTGTACACAAACGTGTCAGTGGCTCCTATGCAGTGATCGCCATGATTGCTGGCTATGGCATGCTGGCATTTCGTGATCCGTACGGTATTCGTCCGCTTTGTTTAAGTAAAAACTCGGATGATGGTTCCTACATGCTGGCTAGTGAATCTGTTGCGTTGGAAGGAACTGGATTCACGCTTGACCGCGACATCAAACCTGGTGAGGCCGTCTTCATCAATCTGGATGGGCAGGTCGCTAGTGCGATGTGTGTACCAGAAGGCCAAGCCAAGCATAGTCCATGTATCTTTGAATTCATCTATCTGGCCCGTCCAGACTCAGTTTTGGATGGTATCTCGGTCTATACCGCACGCTTGAATTTGGGAGAGACGCTGGCTAAACGGGTGCTTTCAGTGGTGCCTCCCAATGACATTGATGTGGTGATTCCGATTCCTGAATCCAGCCGCCCAAGCGCCATGCAACTGGCGCAATTGATTGGAAAACCCTACCGTGAAGGTTTCGTTAAAAACCGCTATGTGGGCCGCACGTTCATCATGCCTGGTCAAGGGGTACGCAAGAAATCCGTGCGCCAAAAGCTCAATGCCATTGCCAGTGAGTTCAAGGGGCGAAATGTATTGTTGGTGGATGATTCCATCGTGCGTGGCACAACCTCCAAAGAGATTGTTCAAATGGCGCGAGAAGTGGGCGCGAACAAGGTGTATTTAGCCAGCGCGGCGCCTCCTGTGCGTTACCCCAATGTGTATGGCATTGATATGCCAACTAAAGAAGAGTTGGTGGCGCATGACCGGGATGTGGAGCAAATCCGCCAATTGATTGGATGCGATGCATTGATTTACCAGGACGTTGATGCGATGAAACATGCCGTCGGATCGCTGAACCCTGCGCTGAAAGGATTTGACGCATCCTGTTTTGATGGTGTTTACGTCACAGGTGATGTGACGGCAGATTCGATCAGCCAACTCAATGAGGGGAGAAATCCCGTTTCAAAAGAAGATGCTGATGCTGACGGCACACTGGTTTGACTTGGTAGAGTACTGATGTTGTAATCCACAAAAAAACGCGCCTTCACAAGGCGCGTTTTTTTGTGGGCGATCAGTGTTGATCAGTACTAGTGCGTGCGCGCTTATACGCACGCTAAAGTATTACTCTGTTGCGTTGCGTGACGCGGGTTCGGCACTCTCTGCAGAGGCTTTCGAGGTGGTTTTGCTGTTGGCGCGCTCTTTTTTCTCTGCATCTGTAGTTTGTGAGCGAGGAGTCAAGGTGGCTATGCTCTCTGTGTGAGCCAGTGCCTTTTGGTGCGTCAAAATGGCCAAGTTCTGTGCAATTGTGCTGCGAAGGTTGCGACGATCAACAATCATGTCAATCGCACCTTTCTCTAACAGGAATTCGGCCCTCTGGAAGCCTTCTGGCAATTTCACGCGCACTGTGGATTCAATCACGCGAGGCCCAGCAAACCCGATCAATGCTTTCGGCTCAGCAATGACCAAATCCCCCATGAATGCAAAACTGGCACTTACCCCACCCATGGTGGGGTCCGTCAATACACTGATAAAAGGCAAGCGCTGCGCTGCGAATTGAGTCAGTACGGCATTGGTTTTGGCCATTTGCATGAGTGAGAGCAAGCCTTCTTGCATGCGCGCGCCACCGGTGGCTGTAAAACATATGAAGGGGACTTTTTTGTGCAGAGCGGCTTGGACTGCGCGTACAAAACGCTCGCCCACCACACTGCCCATACTACCGCCCATGAAGTCGAATTCAAAACATGCAACCACTACGGGCAATCCATGCAATTGGCCGCCCATGGCAATCAACGCATCGGTTTCGTTGGTGGATTTCCCCGCTTCTTTTAGGCGCTCAGGGTATTTACGGCTGTCTTTGAATTTCAGTGCGTCAACAGGCGTGACCTCTTGGCCGATCTCGTAACGGCCTTCAGGATCAAGAAATGCATTGAGACGCATGCGTGAACCAATGCGTTGGTGTGCGCCGCAATGTGGGCATACGTTTTGGTTTTTCTCAAGGTCAGCGCGGTAGAGCACGGTCTCACATACTGGGCATTTTGACCACAATCCTTCAGGAATCTGGTGGCGCGCAGTAGATTCGGCACTGCGAATCAGTCGGGATGGGATGATTTTGTCAAGCCAGGACATGCGTCAATCTATGGAGTTGTGCGGCAGGAATGACTGCTGCGAAATCGGAATGAAAGGCAAAAGCCGGTCAACGATTGTAGTCAATTTCGTTTGTGTCAGGCTTTTGCGCCAGTTTGGTATACACCAGAGCTCCGTTTTGCGATGGCTACACAAGCTCACTGCCATCGTCAGGGATTGGGGGTGCTGCTTGAATGCGGAACTCTTCGCTGGCCCATGCTCCCATATCAATCATTTTGCAGCGCTCGCTGCAAAACGGGCGCCAACGGTTCGATGGAGCGAACAGGCAGGGGGTGCCGCATTGGGGGCAGGCCACTGTTGGGGGGCTGGAAGGTTCAACCATGAAACCGGAGCTTGATGCTGTCTATAAATATTGTATTAGAGCGCTATGGTTACAAACCACAGATGGCGACTTCTAAGGACAGGTCTTTCTGCGTGGGGGAGGGTTTGCCTTCTAAGTTCGGCTCCATCATGCGAACGGAGACAAGCAACCGGTTGGCACTGATTTCTGGCGTGACGTCATCCCGCGGATCGACCCATAAACGCAGCAATTGAAAGCCGCGGGTAGCAGGTAGGTTTTGTTGGAACTGCCCGCGTGAGACGGCGACCCGATGGGCAGTGCCAGTGTCTCGGATGAGTTTGAGTAGCAAGAAGACGGTATCGGCAACAGGCGTGAGGCTATTGGCCCAAGTTTCCAGATCGCGCAACCTTGTCGCAGAAGGACGATGCTTCCAATGGTGGAACAAGGGCAGGTCAAAGTTGCAGATTCCGCCAGGAATGCCCATTCGGCTCCGAATGGTGTTGAGCCATTCGTTTTCAGCAATCAACTGACCTGGTTTGCCCGCCATGGTATTGAGGTTTTTCACGCAGTAATCAATGCGGCTGAAGATACGATCAAGAACGCCGTGGTCGATGTCTGGGTAGTCCTTGTAAATTTGCATGGCCGCACGCTGGCGCTCCAGATCTTTGAGCATGTCCGTTTTGAGGTCGGTCCTGCTGGCTACTTCAACCGCTTCAAAGATCGTCTGTAGGGCGTATTGGTGGTCGGTGACGTCGGAGCGGCTGAGCAGCTCCTGCAGACGCAAGAGCAAGTGTTCCAGACGCAAATAGGTCCGGATGCGCTCATTGAAAGGATATTCGTAAAGTATCACTGCTGCTGCGATCCTGCTGATGCCATGAAGGAAGTATCCATCCTCTCACCACTAATTGGGATGATGCTTGTGTGCTCAATTTAGTGAGTGAGCCAACAAAACCTGGGGGTGAGGTGAGGAACACTTGATGTGTGTTTTTCAACCTATTGATTTTTATTAAATTAATCAAAGGATGGAAAAGAGTTTTTAGATTTTAATACGCAACAATAGCAAGATGAAAGTTTCATCTCGTTCCGAGCATCTCAAGACGTTATCGCAAGTACGATGCGCTGCTTGAAAAGACTAAACGGTGAGGCCAGGATTGGCTGCTGTGTTATGGGGGGCTGCTGGCTCTTGCTGCATCAACGGTTCCAATTTGAAAATCACGATAGACAAATTGTCGCCTGTGCCGTTGGCCCTCTCTCGTGCTTTATTGACTAAAAACATAGAGGCTTCTTTGGCATTGAGCATTTGAATGGTTTGGCCCAATTCGGCTGGTGTGAAGTACGCCCAGAGCCCATCGCTGCAGGCGATAAAGGCATCACCTGCTTCAATCTTCATGATGGAGTGGATGGAGGCCGGAGGATCGACTTCGCTGCCAAGGCAGCCCATCAGCATATTGGAGTTGGGGTGCCCAATGGCTTCTTCCTCAGAAATTTCTCCGTTGTCAATCAACGACTGGACATAGGAGTGGTCCTTGGTGCGAAAGACCAATCGCCCCCACTGGTAGTGGTAGATGCGCGAATCGCCTGCATGCACCCAGTGGCACTGGCCTTGGGGGGTAATTAAAAACGCTGCGATGGTGCTGTGTGGTTCTTGCTCTGCGGAAATGGCTGTGAGTCGAATGACCAAGTGTGACTCTTTGATGATCCCTTGAAGAAACTGTTTAGGATCGTCTGTTTGCGGGTCAAAACGCTCCAACAACTGTTTGGCTGAAAGCAGCACCTGATCTGCAGCTTTACGTCCGCCACTTCGCCCGCCCATGCCATCGGCCACCACGGCCAGCACGCACTCTTTGTTTCTGGGATGCTGGAAAATAGCGACTTGATCTTGTTGGTATTGTCGGTCGCCCTTGTGAAGTCCTGTGGCGGCAGTGAGGCGGTAACTAGAGCTCATGGGCAGCAATCTATGAGAAAGATAATGGACAGCGAAACGGTATGATGGGCGATTATCGCTGTGTTGGCTACTACCGCTTGAACTTTAAGACACCGCTGATTCTTTGCTTTGATAGCGCTATCGAACAAAATTAAACAATTGTAAAAGCATGGCCTTGCATTGCATGGGGTGATGCGGATGCCGTTGAAGGTACTTATTTTCTTAATTCTTTTGCAATTGTTGGCGTGGCATTGCTGATGCTCCCTGCCTGAATTGATTTTTTACCGTGATGACCTTTTTTCCGTATGCAGCTGCGTGATTTGACCGCCTCGACCTTTTCTGAGCATGGTGCATTGGCTGCGTCAAACCCCCACTATCGCCCTCGCGCAGGCCAGATTCAAATGGCAACTGCTGTAGCGCAAACCCTTGAAGAGGGGGGCGCCTTGGTGGTTGAGGCTGGCACCGGGGTTGGGAAAACGTTTGCTTACTTGATTCCGGCTTTGCTCAGTGGTGAGCGCGTATTGGTCTCTACCGCCACAAAGGCGCTACAAGACCAGATTTACTTTCGTGACTTGCCTTTTTTGCGCAAAGCGCTGGGCATTTCGCTGGATGCGGCCTTACTCAAAGGGCGTAGCAGCTATCTGTGTCCTTATCGACTGGAGCTGGCGGAGTCTGAACTCGATGGCGCCAGCACGGCAGAGGTGCGCTGGGTAGGGCAAGTGCGTAAATGGTCTGCTACGACAGTGACCGGCGATATGAGCGAAATGCCAGGCTTTGTCGAGCGCTCACCCCATTTGCCCTTGGTCACATCCACCCGAGAGAACTGTCTTGGTGCGCAGTGCCCTAGTTTTACGCAGTGCTATGTTAACAAAGCCCGAAAAGAAGCCTTGGCGGCAGACTTGGTGGTCATTAACCACCATCTCTTTTTTGCGGATTTGCAGGTGCGAGAAAGTGGGATGGCTGAGTTGCTGCCCAGTGTGCGGGCGGTGGTGGTGGATGAGGCGCACCAATTCAACGAAACCGGCGTGAATTTTTTGGGAGAGCAATGGAGTAATTCTCAAGTGCTCGACTTTGCCAGAGAGGTGCTGCGCACCGGCAATAAATTGGCGCGAGGGTTGGGGGATTGGGCGCAGTTGGTGTTCAAGGTCGATGAGGCCTGTAAGCGCTGGATGCGCTGCCTTGGCGATGGCACCCATACGCGCATCAATTGGGGAGATGCAGCCCCAGAAGGCGCAGATGACAAAGAATGGCAAGAGTCATTGCAAGAACAAGCGCAGGCGTTAGAAGAGTTAGAGCAAGCCTTGCACAAGGTGGCCGCTTCTTCTCCAGAGCTGGCAAGGCTGGAAGAGCGTTGCCATATCCATGGGCAAAAAGCCCAGTTGTTTCAAACCAAGCCCAAAGCAGGGCGTGTGCGCTGGGTAGAGTTGGGCAGCGTCACTATTCGCATGGTAGAAAGCCCACTGGACATAGCCGCTGACATGCGGGCGCATTGGGGGTTAGCATCAACGCTGGAGGGGCAAGCTGAGGCAAGCCCTGCTGCAGCGCACCCGGCCCAGTCCAAGCGCACGACCGATGATGGAGCAAGCCATGCATGGATTTTCACCTCCGCCACCTTGGGGGCAGACCCGCAACTGAGCCATTTCACGCAGGCTTGTGGTTTGGATGGCGCGCAGGTGTTGCAGGTGCCCAGCCCGTTCAATTACACCAAGCAGTCTGTGTTGTATGTGCCTGCCGACATGCCAGATCCGAAAGAGGTTGCGCGCCACGGACAGGCGGTGGCCCTGCTTGCCGCTGAAGGCGCGCGCGCGTTGGGGGGACGAACGCTGGTGTTGACCACCACGCTCAAGGCTTTGCGGCTGATTGGCGATGCTTTGCGTGAGGCCTTGCTGGCGATTGACAGCGTGGAGGTCTTGATTCAGGGCGAGCAATCTAAACAACGACTGATGGAGAAGTTTCGTGCGCCCGAAACGCCGGGGAAAGGTTATGTATTGGTGGCCTCAGCTACGTTCTGGGAGGGGTTTGATGTGCCCGGCGACGCACTGCAATTGGTTGTGATCGATAAGCTGCCCTTTCCGCCGCCGCATGATCCCTTGATTCAGGCGCGCGCGCGCAAGTACGAAGAAGCGGGGCAAAGTTCCTTTGCGCGTTTGTTCGTGCCAGAGGCTGCGATTGCCTTGAAACAAGGCGCTGGTCGTTTGATTCGTACAGAAACGGACAAGGGTATTTTGGTCTTGTGTGATCCCCGTGTGGTGCAAAAAGGCTATGGCAAGCAACTGCTGGCGAATTTACCGCCTATGTCGCGCATGCGCAGTGCGGCTAATTTCAGCGAAGCAGTGGCCCGTTTGGCGGCCAGCAACGCAGCAACAGCAACGCCACGTGCTCAAAAGGCGGTTGCCGCTGTTTCTGGCGATGAGGCTTCCTTGACGGATTAAGGCGGGGTATGGCGCACTGGGCGGCTACGATAACCGCCGTGGTGATATTGCCACGGCCATTCGCAATGGTTGAAAAGTGAAGTAGTAGAGATGCCGCCCGCTTCAAGGGGCAAGGAAGGAGCCGACATTGGGCGCAAACAAGCGGCCGTAATGCCTAGAGGCGTCAAGGTCGGTCATACTGGCGACAAAATCACACACGGTGCGTGCTAGAGGTGCGCCTTGTGCAATTCGCTCTTGTTGTTCCATGGGGAGCAGTCTGTTGGGGTTGTCCATCAGCACATCCAGGAGTTGCATGACGATTTGCTGGCCTTTGAATTCCAGTTCTTGCATTTGTGGGCGCAAAATCACGTACTGCATCACAAAGTCTTTCAATAGCTTGAGCAACTGTTCTGCGCCAGGAGCCATTACTGCTTGCAAATTCAGCAAAGGCTCTTCGAATAGATGTCTTTCTTCAATGTGAATGCGCTCAATCAAGAAGCTGACGAGGCGGCTGATTGCATGTTTGCGAGGCTTGTCGCCACCAACAAATAAGTGGTTGTTGGCGAAGGCCAGTAGTGCGGCGCAATCGCTCTTGTGCTGTGCGTCAGACCATTGCAAAGTGTCTGCCTTGTCCATGATTTCTGCTTGCCATTGCGCTTGCGTGACCAGACGCAAAGCAATGGCGTCTTCCAGATCGTGCACGCCATAAGCAATATCGTCGGCTAGCTCCATGATCGAGGTGTCAAAGGCTTTATGCCGTGTTTTGCCATGCCGTTGCGGGCCATTTGAAAAATCAATATGTGTGAAGGTTTTGCGATCTGAAGACGAAAGAGGTGCCAAGATCCAATCCAAAACATCCGCTTCGTCATCATGAATGCATTTTGGGGGCTTGAACAAGGGTGTGCGTGTTGTCGGTCTGTTTGTTGTAGATGTCGGATAACGTGCAATGGCGTGGTGCAAGGCGGGGTATTTCAGCACGCCCAATAAGCAACGGCGTGTCAGGTCTAGTCCGTGCGATTGTGAATACTCTCCCAAACGCATGGCAATTCGCAGGGTTTGGCCATTGCCTTCAAAGCCACCATGCTCTTTCATGGTGGTGTTCAGTGCCGCTTCGCCGCCATGGCCGAAGGGTGGATGCCCTAAATCATGGGCTAAGCCTATCGCCTCTATCAGCATGGCTGAGGGGATCCATGCTGCCCATTGTGGTTGGGTGAGCAGTAACTGCGCGCAAATGCCTGAGCCTAGTTGCGCTACTTCAAGTGAGTGCGTCAGGCGGGTGCGGTAGAAGTCGCTTTCACCTAGATGGAGCACTTGTGTTTTGGACTGGAGTCTGCGAAAAGCAGCGCAATGGATGATGCGCGCTCGATCACGCTGGTATGGCGCATCACTTACACCTTGTGTCGAGCCTGCTTGAAAGCGCGGGCTGGTGTAGTCCTCATCGGTTTTACGCTTGCGCTCAGTCCAAATCGTATGGCGCGCGCTGTTGTCTTGTGCCGGTGGTGTCATGTTGGAGTGCCTAGAAGTGCTGCGCCAATGATTGTAGTGCGGCCTGAAGTGGCGGCTCTCAACGGCTTTTGGCAACCTGCTTGCTTAAAGAACAGACGCTTTGCAAAGCCTTTGTACTGTGGGCACAATGGCGGGCATGGATGAAATTGTCAAACAAGCCATGCTCAAGTGGCCCAATGTGCCAGCTTGTGCCGGTTGGCTGGGGTTGGATGCGCGTGGCCGCTGGTTTATGCGTGATGCGGCTGCGCAAGAGGCCGGGCCTTTTCCGCATTCCAAAGGGTCAGCACTGGAACACGAAGGTTTAGCGCAGTTTATTGGCCGCAACTACACCAATGACGCGCAAGGACGCTGGTATTTTCAAAATGGGCCGCAGCGTGTTTTTGTAGAGCTGGAGGTTGCCCCTTGGATTGTGCGTATCGATTCGGATGGCACATGGCGCACCCATACCGGACTTCATGTGCAATGTGTGCGCAGTTTGGAAGACGAATGCGGCAGGGTCTTTATCGAAACCGCTCAAGGGCTAGGTCTGCTGCACAGCTTGGATATGCTGGCCTTCAGCGATCAGTTGGACCTGCATCCTCAATGGGCGCCGCAACCTGTGGCGAGTGCGTCTTTGGCGCAGCGGTACGGTTTTGTGTTGAGTCCTCAAACGTTGGAGTTGGCCTCGTCTGCTGCCATCGTTTCGCCTGAACAGGGGGCAGCATGATGGCGCGACAAAGACGTGGAGATCAAGCATGGCGCTGATGATTACCGACGAGTGCATTAATTGCGATGTTTGCGAGCCTGAATGCCCCAACGATGCCATTTCCATGGGGGAGGACTACTACGTGATTGCGCCGCATCAATGTACAGAGTGTGTAGGGCACTTCGATACGCCGCAGTGCGTTGAAATTTGCCCGGTAGCTTGCATTCCGGTCAATCCTGAGTACATCGAATCAAAAGAAACACTTTGGCAAAAATTTGAACGCCTGCGCGCGCAGCAAGAGAGTCAAGCATCCGTTGCTGAGGCAGGCGTTGCACCATGACCGCAGCAGTGGCTACGGCATTTGATTTCACCGTAAGCGGTGCTGATGGCTCGCCGTACCCGTTGCGTGACCATGCAGGGCAGGTGTTGTTGATTGTGAATACAGCAACCCAATGCGGTTTTACCCCACAACTGAAGGCATTGGAACAATTAGCGAGCACTTACGCTGACGATGGCTTGGTGGTGTTGGGGTTCCCTTGTAACCAATTCCGCGCGCAAGAGCCCTTGAACGATGGTGCAATTGCAGCATTTTGCGCGTTGCACTATGGGGTGAGTTTTCCGTTGATGGCAAAAATTGATGTCAATGGCGCCCATGCTGACCCCCTGTTTCGTTGGTTGTGCCTGCAGAAAAGAAGTTGGCTTGGCCTGCCGAGGGTTCATTGGAATTTCACGAAATTTTTGGTGTCTCGCTCCGGCCAAGTCGTGGCGCGTTTTGCTCCCATGACAAGACCGGAAAAACTGACCTCAGCCATTGAAGCTGCGCTGGCGATGCGCTAGTTGGCTTGGTAATCTGTACCGCTGTTCGTGCGGCTGAATGAAATGGGTGTCTGCCAGTGGTTTAAATTTTGGCATCAATTTTCATATCGCCTGGGGCAATCCACCCGATGCGGCGCAATACGCTTGCGATACTGATGGCCAGCACCGCAGGCAATAAAAAATGCAATAGGCCAATGGCCAACCAGACCTCGCTGCCATTGCCCATGGCCGCCAATGTACCCACTTGACCGACGAAGCCACTGGTGCCCATGCCTGAGCCTGTTGGCACATTTTGCATGCCAAATACCAGTGTGGCGATAGGCCCCAGAATGGCTGCGGTCACAATTGGAGGGATCCAAATACGTGGGTTGCGCACGATGTTGGGCAATTGCAGCATGCTCGTGCCCAGTCCTTGACTGAGCAGGCCTGAAAAACCATTGTCACGAAAGCTCATGGCAGCAAAACCAATCATTTGTGCTGCGCACCCTACCGTGGCGGCACCGCCAGCCAGGCCACCCAGGTTCAGCGATATGGCCAATGCGGCACTAGAAGTGGGGCCCGTCAAAATCATGCCCATCACGACAGCCAAAATGACGCTCATCAAAAATGGTTGCAGCGTCATGGCCCACTGAATGGTATTGCCGGTGATGTGCAACACATTGCCGATGAATGGTGAAATCCATTGGGCCACTAAGAAGCCGCTCACTAGCGCGGTAGCGGGGGTCACGATGATATCTAAAGGGGTGGTTTTGCTGACCAGTTTGCTCATTTCACTGGCGACTGCGACGGCCACAAAACACCCCACGGGCCCTCCTAATTTCGCGCCGAGTGCCCCAATTGCAGCGCTGGCAAAAATCACAATAGGTGGCGCTTGCAGTCCGTACGCGACTGCGACGCCAATTGCAGCGCCCATGCTTTGCTGAGCCATCGTGCCTGCTTCAATGAGCCAAGGTTGCCCTGTCCAGCCGCCAACGGTTTTAAGAATCAAACCAATCACTAGCGAGCCAAATAACCCCAAGGTCATGTAGTTCAGCGCATCAATGCCATAGCGGCGAAGTGAAAACTCAATATTGCGCGATTGCAGAAAAGATCGGATTGACATGGGCGTGTTGAGAATGAATGTGCGGCAAGCAGGGCTAATGAAGGTTGCGCCTAAGTGGTCTGTGAATATTTTAATGCTCAAACTGAGTATTATTTTTTCAATTGTTCATTTTCATCGTGAATCGTGGTGATTTGCCTTTGTTTTGAAGAGTAAGAAATGGATTGGGTGGCCATCTTTGAAAGGCATTTTGTGTCTGCACGCCTGCGTGCACCTAGGTGTTGGCCGTGAGCAACAGATGTGTCCTGAAATGCTTGCCTGTGCCTCTGCGAGATTCCTAGAATGGCGCCCTCATGCGTTGCTGTGCAGCGCAAAACTCTTTATCCACCTAACCGCAAAGGAGCGAATCATGACCGATACGACTTATTCCTTTGCAGTCGTGCGCATCTGATTTTTTGACTCGACGCAGCACGCGTCGCAGCTTTTCAGCACACTGCCGGAATCATTGCTTGGCCTTTTGTTTGTGAACAAAGGCTGTGTTTTCGGCTGTCTGTTGAATGCCCTCCATCTGGAGTCTTTGAGTCTTGATATCTGCGTTTGACGGCTGCTTTACTCCGTTTTACGTTTTGATCGAATCAAAGGCCAACTATGGGCAATACCAATTCGGGCACCTATGTACGGGTGTTCGCCAATGACAGCGTCTGGATGGAAGACTCCGCTGTCGAACAACTTCAAACTACTGCGCGCAACCTGAGCGCGATTCGTGCAGCAGTCGGCTTGCCTGACCTGCACCCGGGGCGGGGCTATCCAGTAGGCGCTGCATTTTTTTCAATTAACCACTTTTACCCCGCCTTGGTAGGCGGCGATATTGGCTGTGGGATGCAATTGTTGGAAACCGACTTAGCGAGCCACAAAACATCGCCAAGCAAAATAGAGAAAGCATTGGGCAATATCGATTCCCCCTTGCCCGAACATTCCATTACGCCCGCAACTTATGGGCAATTGGAGCAGTTGGCGCAGCAGGCAGGGGACACCGATTTGCGCTATCTGCTCAGCATGCTGGGCACGATTGGCGGAGGCAATCATTTTGCAGAATGGCAGGCTGTGGATGCCATCTACGAGGAGGGGGTACTGAATAAAAAACAGCTGTATTTGCTGGTGCACAGCGGCTCACGGGGATTGGGAGGGGCTATTTTGCGGCAGCATGTAGAACGGTTTGGACATGCAGGTTTAGTGGCAGACAGCACTGCTGCCAAGGACTACCTTGACCAGCATGATGCTGCCATTGGCTTTGCGCAGCTCAACAGACAGCACATTGCCAGTCGTATGCTGCGTGCAGTACGGGCAACAGGGCGCTGCATGCTGGATGTGACGCACAACCATGTGGGCGTGCACCAATGGCAGGGGCAGCAAGGCTATCTCCACCGCAAAGGGGCAACGCCGTCAGACCAAGGGCTGGTGGTCATTCCAGGATCGCGTGGTGACTTCAGCTATGTGGTGCGCCCTGTTGCGAGCAGGCACGATGCACTCGATTCATTGGCGCATGGTGCAGGGCGCAAATGGGCTAGAAGCGATTGCAAAGGCCGGCTTAAACCGCGTTTTACGCTGGCAGCATTGCAGCAAACCCGCTTTGGTAGCACTGTGGTGTGTGCAGATAAAGATCTGATCTATGAAGAGGCGCCACAGGCGTATAAGGAAGTCGATGGTGTGGTGCAAACCCTGCTCGATTGCGGTTTGCTGCACTTGGTTGCACGGCTCAAACCTGTGCTCACATACAAGAAAGGGGCAATGGCATGCTGTTGATGCAATTGACTGCAGCCCACGGCCCGGCAGAGTGTGAGTACGCTGTACGGTTGACCTTGCAAGAGCTGCAGCGCGCTTGTGCACGGGATGGATTGCCATTGCTCGTGCTGGAATGCAATGCTTCTGCACATGGCTTTCAGTCCGTGCTGTTGCAGTCTGAACACCCGCAGGCTCAGGCTTGGTTTCAAGCATGGTTGGGCACGATCCAGTGGATTTTTACCAGTCCGATGCGCCCGCACCATCCCCGCAAGAACTGGTTTGTTGCGCTGCAGTTATGCCCACAGGTGGCGCAGCTTCCCTGTGATGGTGAGATTGTGTTCGCCACTTGCCGTGCATCTGGTAAAGGCGGGCAGCATGTGAATACGACGGACTCAGCAGTGCATGCCACCCATGTGCGATCTGGTATTTCTGTCAAGGTCATGACCGAGCGCAGTCAACATGCCAATAAGCGTTTGGCGCGCAGCTTGATCGCGATGAAGTTGGCGCAGAAGCAGGCCTGTGGTGAAGAGGATGCACGCAAGCAGCGCACGCAACAGCACTGGGCGGTCGAGCGTGGCAAGCCCGTGAAAATCTTTCGCGTTTGAAGAGGGATTGGCAAGGTCAGGGTGTAGTCCATGCAACTGGCCTTGCATGTTGCTGTGCAATGCTTTTAAACAATGAAAGGAAATAAAAAAATAATAAATAAGTATTTTTTGAAATAACGATATTTCCCTACAGTGCAAGCCAGTGAGCAAAAACTTGGATTTGGTGTCTGGAGCACATTCAGGCACCAACCAAATTTTGTGTGAATGGAGACTTGTGACTATGGCCTGTAAGGCAGAAGGAGATGGTTATGTTTCATGAGGGAGCACAGCGTACTGTAGGTGGTACGTCCAGTCGTGGTGTGGATTCGGTCGCGTATAGGGTGATTCATGGCAGCTTGCGCGAGAAAATGGCCCGTGCATGGGGCAAGCGCAAATCTCTTGCAGCCAGAACGGCCGCCTGGGTGGCTTTGGCAGCATTGATCGCACCCATTGGTGCGCACGCCAAAGAGGGCCAAATTCGTATTGCGCAGCAGTTCGGTATTGTGTATTTGTTGCTTAATGTGGCACAGGATCAGAAGCTGATTGAAAAGCACGGCAAGGCGCTTGGTGTGGATATTGATGTGGATTTTGTGCGTTTGTCGGGCGGCGCTGCCGTAAACGATGCCTTGCTATCGGGCGCCATTGATGTGGCTGGCGCAGGCGTTGGGCCTCTATTCACGATTTGGGACCGTACCCATGGCAAGCACAATGTCAAAGGTGTTGCTTCGCTGGGAAATTTCCCCTACTACTTAGTAAGTACAAACCCGGCCGTTAAAACGATTGCCGACTTTACCGACAAAGACCGTATTGCTTTGCCTGCTGTGACGGTGTCTGTGCAATCGCGCATTTTGCAACTGGCCTCCGCCAAGTTGTGGGGCGATGCGCAATTCAACCGGCTAGACAAGCTGCAGGTGCAACTGCCACATCCAGAAGCAACAGCAGCGCTGATCAGTGAGGGCACGGAAGTGAATGCGCATTTTGGTAACCCCCCTTTTTCTGAACAAATATTGGAAACCAACCCCAATGCGCATATCGTGCTCAATTCCTACGATGCGCTAGGTGGCCCGGCATCCGCAACGGTGTTGTACGCGACGGAGCGTTTCAGACAAGAAAGTCCTAAAACGTACCAAGCTTTTCTGGCTGCCCTGAACGAAGCGGCGCAGTACATCCAGGCCAATCCTGAGGGTGCGGTTGATACCTTCATCCGCGTCACGAACGCGAAAACAGATCGCAACTTGATCTTGCAAGTGGTCAACAACCCCCAAGTGCAATTCACCACTACACCGCACAATACCTTGCAGTTAGGGGAGTTCTTGCATCGTGTTGGTGCTATCAAGAACAAGCCTGAAACGTTGAAGGATTATTTCTTTGATGATGCCCATTTGGCTGGGGGGAGTTAAACGTGCGGGACAGCCCTATTGGAGGTGGCGGGGCTGCCCCTCCTGCACAGACTGCTGCCGTGCCACTATTGCAAGTAGCCGATGTGACTTTAGAGTACGACACGCCAACCCACGTGGTGCGGGCTACGCATGAAGTGGCTTTTGATGTGTATGCGGCTGACCGCTTGGTTGTTTTAGGGCCATCGGGCTGTGGCAAATCTACATTGATGAAAGCTATTGCAGGATTTATTCCGCCTACTGCCGGACAGATCCGGTTGGATGGCCAGTGCGTGACGCAGCCCGGCCCCGACCGAGTGGTGGTGTTTCAAGAGTTTGACCAGCTCGCGCCGTGGAAAACCGTTTTGCAAAACGTCACGTTCGCATTGCTGGCATCAAAGAAACTTCACAAAGCCCAAGCGCAGGAGCGAGCGTTGTACTACTTGAATAAGGTAGGGCTCTCTGGTTTTGTGCACGCGTATCCACATACGCTTTCTGGCGGCATGAAGCAAAGGGTGGCGATTGCAAGGGCACTGGCCATGCAGCCGCGCATTTTGCTGATGGATGAGCCATTTGCAGCACTTGATGCGTTGACCCGCCGCAAGATGCAGGAAGAGCTGCTGCAGCTATGGGATGAAGTGCGCTTCACTCTGGTGTTCATTACGCACTCGATTGAGGAGGCGATGGTTGTGGGCAACCGCATTGTGCTGCTTTCTCCGCACCCGGGGCGTGTGCGAGCGCAAGTCAATACCCATGCCTTTGGTTTGCATGATGCGGGAAGTGCGCCATTCCAACGCACAGCCAGACGCATACATCGCTTACTCTTTGAGGAGGATGCCCCAGATTCGGCGGACGCTGTGCCAGACGAGCACGACAACGTCTATTGGCTGCGCCCCAATGCCAAAGGCTATTTCAATATCTCAGTATGACCGTTCCGTCGTGTGCAAGGCGTGTGCGGTTTTATGCATGTTTTTTGCGGTTTAAGGAGAGCATCACGATGGCTGTTGAGAAGCTGCAACCACCGGTGCGGCCTGAATTTGAACGGGCACTAGAGCCATTTACGGTGGCTCCCGTTGTCCGCAGGCGAGCTTGGCATCAAACTTTATGGGCCTTGGGCTGGATACGCAAAAGTGCGATTTTGCTGGTGCTGGCTGCAGTGTGGGAGATTGCTGGCCGAGTTGCCAATAATGAACTGTTACTGCCTACTTTTGTGCAGACTGCACAGGCGCTGGGGCAAGGCTTGCGCAGCGGAGAACTCTTTGTCCGTGTGGGGGTCTCGCTACAGGTATTGGTGCAAGGGTATGCCTTGGGCGTTGCATTGGCATTGGCATTGACTTCACTTGCGGTGTCAAGCCAGTTCGGGCGTGACTTGTTGGCAACGCTCACATCCATGTTGAACCCTCTACCTGCAATTGCTTTGCTGCCTTTGGCTTTGTTGTGGTTCGGTTTAGGCAGCAAAAGTTTGATTTTTGTGCTGGTGCACTCGGTTCTGTGGCCTTTGGCTTTGAGTGCTTACACAGGCTTTCTTTCTGTGCCCAACACGTTGCGCATGGTGGGGCAAAACTATGGGCTGCGAGGGTTGCGGTATATCTTTCAAATTTTGGTGCCCGCTGCGTTACCTGCGATTTTGTCTGGTTTGCGCTTGGGCTGGGCCTTTGCATGGCGCACCCTGATTGCTGCAGAGCTGGTGTTTGGCAGTAGCTCGGGCGAGGGCGGTTTGGGCTGGTACATCTTTCAGAACCGCAATGAACTCTATACCGATCGGGTGTTTGCAGGTCTGGCAGTCGTGATTGTGTTGGGGTTGTTCGTTGAGACTTTGGTGTTCAATACACTCGAGTCTCTTACCGTCAAACGCTGGGGTATGCAAAAGTAAAAAAGCAAGGAACACGTGTTATTCCAAGCCAAGTGCTTGTACTGTCCGGTTGCCAATGGCCATGCAACTGGTTAACCCGGGCGATTCAATGCCAAACAAATGCACCAAGCCTGCTATGCCATGGGTTTGGGGGCCCTGAATGGCAAAATCAGGAGATGCCATTTTTGGGCCGCCAATGTTGGGGCGCATGCCGGCATAGCCCGGTTGCAAGCGGTCGATGGAGACGTCAGGCCAATAGGCTTGTATTGCTTGTGCGAAAGCTGCCGCATCTTCTTCCCGCACTTCCAGATCGTCAGCACGATCGCACCAATGCACGTCAGGGCCAAACTTGCCTTGTCCACCCAAGTCGAGCGTTAAATGCACGCCCAAGCCACCAATTTGCGGCACTGGGTAAATCAAGCGCTGAAATGGCGTCTTACCCGTTAGAGTGAAGTATTGGCCCTTGACGAAATAGGCCTGTGGAATGTGCTGCGCGTTCATTCCTTGCGTGCGGTGTGCCAAAGGAATGGCGCCATGCCCGGCAGCATTCACCACGAGTCCGGCCTCAAGTTCGTTGCCATCAAGGGTACGAATCAACAGCGGCGCTTGGGCATCGCGTAAGCGGGTGCTGGCGTCAATGGATGCAACCGCACAAACCAGTGCCACGACACCGCCTGCATTTTCTATATCGCCCTGCAAGTGGAGCATCAGGGCATGGCTATCGACAATACCTGTGCTGGGCGAGAGCAGGGCGCCATGGCACCGTATATGTGGCTCTAGGGCCAGTGCTTCCTGTTGGCTCAGGCGCTTTAAATCATGGACGCCGTTATTGCGGGCCCGTTCAGCAATGGTGTTGAGCTGCGCTTCTTGCGCAGGCTCGGTTGCGACAATCAATTTGCCCAGACGTTGGTAGGCAATACCGCGTTCTTCACAATAGGCGTACAGCAGTGCCTTGCCTTGAACGCACAGCTGAGCTTTTAGTGATCCTTGCGTGTAATAAATGCCGGCATGAATCACTTCACTGTTACGGGAACTGGTTTGTGTACCGATCGCAGTTTCTGCCTCTAGCACAATCACTTCGTGGCCGCGCAGGGCCAGTGCGCGCGCGACAGCCAAGCCGACAACACCGGCTCCAATGACAACGGTTGGGTAAGACATGGATGGTATTGGGCTTGTAGAAGGCCAGAAGTAGAAGCGTTGCCGCTTTTGTATGGAGAAGGAGAGCGCGTAATTTAGGCTTCGTTTTGCTCCAGGAAGCGCTGTGCATCAAGCGCAGCCATGCAACCTGTGCCCGCGCTGGTGATCGCTTGACGGTAGACGTGGTCTTGCACGTCGCCTGCAGCAAATACGCCAGGCACACTGGTTTGGGTGGCAAATCCGTTGAGCCCACTTTGGGTCACGATGTAGCCATCCTTGAGCTGGATTTGGTCTTGAAAAATTTCGGTATTGGGACTGTGGCCAATAGCAATGAATGTGCCGTGCAGCAACAGGTCTTCGGTTTGGTCAGTCTCCGTATTGCGAATACGAACACCAGTGACGCCACTGGCATCTCCAAGGACTTCATCCAACACGCTGTGCAGCTTCAATTCAATTTTGCCGGCCTGTACTTTGTCCATCAGTTTGTCGATCATGATCGGCTCGGCGCGAAATTTGTCGCGACGGTGAATCAGGGTGACTTTGCTGGCGATATTGGACAGGTACAGCGCTTCCTCGACTGCCGTATTGCCGCCACCAATCACGGCTACGGGTTTGTCGCGGTAGAAGAAACCATCGCACGTGGCACAGGCGGAAACGCCGCGGCCCATATACGTTTGCTCAGAAGGCAGTCCTAAATAGCGTGCAGACGCGCCAGTGGCAATGATGACACTGTCTGCGGTGAATGTGCCTGTATCGCCGTAGAGCGTGAAAGGGCGTTTGGAAAAGTCGACGCGGCTGATATGGTCGAAAATGATGCGGGTTTGAAAGCGCTCTGCGTGTTTGAGAAAACGCTCCATCAATTCAGGCCCCTGCACACCCAAAGGGTCTGCAGGCCAGTTATCCACTTCGGTGGTGGTGGTGAGTTGGCCGCCTTGCGCCATGCCGGTGATCAATACAGGGTCCAAATTGGCGCGCGCAGCATATACCGCAGCGGTGTAGCCAGCAGGGCCTGAACCCAGAATAAGAACTTTGGCGTGTAATGTGTTGGAAGTGCTCATGTTTTCGACCAAATTTTGCAAATGAAACGCAGCGAAGGCAGCTCTTTGCGATAATCTAAAGCTCACTGCGGTGAGATATGCTGCATAACAGCATTGTAGGGAGTTCGTTTCAACTGAGGGCGAAGCCGTGCAATACAACACCGCAACAAGGAAGGGCACAGATAAACGGCCTCTTTCACATTAATTTGCGCTACAGAGCCAGGGGTTTTGAGGCGCGGTCTGTTTGGTAATGCGATCTTCAGCTAATACTTTCAACTCTTCTTCTAATCATGCTGGGCAGGGGTTTTTGAGCCGTTTTGGCCAAGACGTTCTGTTGTTTGCAGCATTGATTCTGGGCGCAGCTTGGGTGGTTTCATTGTGGAGCTATGCCCCAGGAGATCCTGCGTGGTCGTCGTCAGGCCAAGCGCCGTTTCAGGGGCAGCCGCAAAATTGGCTGGGCCATATTGGCGCGTACTGGGCTGATATCAGTTATTTTTTGTTTGGCTACTCTGTTTGGGTCTTGGTTGCCGCGCTCGCTTTGTGCTGGTGGTGGGCTTTTCGCGCGTGGATGCGTGGCAAAACCAAAGCCCGTACAGATGGCCGCCTGATGATGCTCAAAGTCTGGGGACAGCGTTTTTGGTGGATGGCCAGCGTGCTTGTATTGCTGTGTGCCTGCGCTGTGCTGGAATGGACGCGGCTCTACCGTTTTGAAGTGCAACTGCCTGACCATTCTGGCGGCATCTTGGGCTATTGGGTTGCCCCATTGGCTGTCCGTTGGTTTGGCTATACCGGCTCAACCGTTGCTGCGATTGTTTTGGCGCTGTTGGCTTTTTCGTGGGTATTGGGCTTTTCCTGGGGACGCGTGGCAGAGCGCACGGGCGCTTGGATTGAAAAGTGGATTGACCGTGTTCGCTTGACTTGCGAGCGCATTCGTGATGCGCGTACAGGCAAAAGAGCACAGCGTGAGCGTGAAGAGCATGTGGCAAAAGAAGTCGTTCTGACCCGTGATGCCTTTCTCGATGAACCTGATGCTGAGCTAGATTTGCCCGAGAGCCGTTTACCGCCTATGCAGGAGCTGCCTCCTGAGCCTAGCATGAGTGCAAAAAAAGTTCGCGCTTCTGTGGACGTGTTCAGTAGCAGCCAAGACCCTACATTAGGCGATGTCGAACCATTCGATGAGCAGCCTGAGCCTGCGGTCTATAAAGACAACGGTGCTTTGCCTTGGGATGAGGAACCTGCACCGGGGAAAACCTACGCGACAACAACGGCTGAGGAGCGATTGGAGCCCATGTGGGATGACCCAAACCCTACGGCACCTAATGAAACGGCATTGATTACAACGCCGGTTAAGCGGCAGAAGCACCTCTTTGAAGATGCAAAGAGCGGTGCATTGCCCTCAGTCAACTTGCTTGATCCTGTCGCGCCGCGCCAAGAAACCGTGACCCCCGAGACGCTGGAGATGACCAGCCGCTTGATCGAGAAAAAACTCAAGGACTTTGGGGTCGAAGTGCGCGTGGTAGAAGCGCAGCCCGGTCCGGTGGTTACCCGTTATGAAATTGAGCCTGCCACTGGTGTGAAAGGGTCTCAAATCGTCAATTTGTCTAAGGATTTGGCGCGCTCGCTGTCGCTCATGTCGGTGCGGGTGATTGAGACAATTCCTGGCAAAAACTACATGGCGCTCGAACTGCCAAATGCGCGCCGGCAGTCCATTCAGCTCAAAGAAATTTTGGCCGCTGACGTGTACCAGGATGAGAAATCCAAGCTGGCTTTAGGTTTGGGTAAAGACATCATTGGCAATCCTGTGGTTGCGGATCTGGCCAAAATGCCGCATTGCTTGGTGGCAGGCACGACCGGTTCTGGTAAGTCGGTGGGGATCAATGCAATGATCCTTTCATTGCTGTTTAAGGCTGAACCCAGTGAAGTGCGCATGCTGATGATTGACCCGAAAATGCTGGAAATGTCTGTCTACGAAGGCATTCCGCATTTGCTGTGCCCAGTCGTCACTGACATGAAGCAGGCCGCGCACGGCTTGAACTGGTGTGTTGCCGAGATGGAACGGCGCTACAAGCTCATGAGCAAGATGGGCGTGCGCAATCTAGCCGGGTTCAATGCCAAAATTCAAGCTGCGCAAGAAGCTGGCGAGATCATTGGTAACCCCTTTAGCCTCACGCCGGAAGAGCCCGAACCACTGGAGCCCTTGCCGCATATCGTCATCGTCATCGATGAGTTGGCTGACTTGATGATGGTCGTGGGCAAAAAAATTGAAGAGTTGATTGCCCGTTTGGCACAAAAGGCGCGTGCCGCAGGCATTCACTTGATTTTGGCTACGCAGCGCCCCAGCGTGGATGTGATTACGGGGCTGATCAAGGCCAACGTGCCCACACGCATTGCATTTCAGGTGTCCAGCAAAATTGACAGCCGAACCATTCTTGACCAAATGGGCGCTGAAGCGTTGCTTGGCATGGGCGATATGCTGTACATGAAGGGCGGGACAGGATTGTCTGTGCGTGTGCATGGCGCGTTTGTGAGTGATGATGAAGTGCATCGTGTGGTGGAGTTCATCAAGCAAAGCATGGGCGAGGCCGAATACATTGATGGTGTGCTCGAAGGCGTGAGCAGCGAAAACGAGAGCGACTGGGCCGTAGATTTTGAAGGCACCCCTGCAGGCGGTGGTGGGGGCGAAAAAGACCCCATGTACGACCAGGCGGTGGAGGTTGTTCTCAAAGATCGCAAGACCAGTATTTCATACGTGCAACGCAAGCTTCGTATTGGCTATAACCGTTCCGCACGGTTGTTGGAAGACATGGAAAAAGCCGGTTTGGTAAGCCCTTTGACCAGTAATGGCCAGCGCGATATCTTGGTGCCAACGCGTGGGGAGTGACCGCGTTTGATTACTCTACTGATTGCCTCTACTGGCACCATGGCGAGACAGGTGTGCTATGCCCTTTGAAGCGCGTCCTTTGCGTCTCATTGGTTTGTGTGCGGCATGGTGTGGCGTGTGTCGAGAATTCCATCCTGCGTTTGAGCGTGTGCTTGCGCAGCAAGCCAGCAGCGCGTTGGCGCTGCAAGCACAATGGGTTGATGTGGAAGATCCAGCCATTTCCGATGCGTTGGGGGATGTGGATATTGAAACCTTTCCAACCGTGGCGATTGGTTGCGGTGAGCAGCTCTTGTTTTGGGGGGAAATCCTGCCAAGCGAAACTGTGCTGCGGCAGTTGCTTGAAAGACTTGATCCGCTGCAAGCTGGACGTGGAATGGATGTGTGCAAGCAGCAGGCATGGCAAGCCTTATGCCAATTGTTGTGGCCTTGACTGTGGCATGGATAAAGGGTCGAGTCTGTAGGCAGATTTTTTTTCTGCGGTTGTTCTGGTGATTTTGTTTGGGATGGCTTTGACGCTTGCCGCAAGACCATAGAATTGAGACTCTTTTCTATTTCTCTTTACTCTTTTGTTGGGCAGCCATGACTACTGAAACCCTGAATGCGCGTTCGATCACAACCAAGGCCAATGTGTACTTTGACGGTAAATGTGTTAGCCATAGCTTTGAAACGGCAGAGGGCGAGAAGAAGTCCGTTGGCGTCGTGCTCGCCTCAGAGTTGACATTTGGCACAGCGGCTCCTGAAATCATGGAGTGTGTTGGTGGCGCTTGCGAGTACCAATTGGAAGAGGGCGGCGCATGGCAGACATGCACTGCCGGGCAATCGTTCAAGGTGGCAGGCAATTCCAAGTTCAATATCCGCGTGGCTGAAGCGTTTCACTACATTTGCCACTACGGTTAAGCTTGGTTAGCGGTCGTTGTGGTGGTCCTTGCCATCGCATCGGCTCAGTGGCACCACCCATACGCGGCGATGGTGCGTAAAGGACGTTTGTATGCCAGCACATCGTACGGCTATTTTTTGGTTTCGGCGTGATCTGCGCTTGCATGACAACGCTGGGCTTTATGAGGCGCTAAAACAGTTCGATGCCGTAGTGCCTGTATTCGTTTTTGATACGGATATTTTGGAGAAATTGCCACGCTACGACCGGCGAGTCGATTTCATTGCCCAAGCCGTAAGCCATCTGGATACGCAATTGCGTGAGTTGGGCAGTGCCCTGCACATTGAGGTTGGGAGTCCTGTGTCGATTCTGCCTGCCTTGGCTTCGCGCTATGGTGCTGCGGCAGTGTTTGCCAATACTGACTATGAACCTGAAGCCTTGGCACGCGATGCGCATATCGAGCGTCAGTTGGTGCAGCAGGGCATATCGCTGCAGCGTTTCAAGGACCAGGTTATTTTTGAGAAGAGCGAAGTCGTCAAAGACGACGGCACGCCCTATACGGTTTTTACGCCTTATAGCCGTAAATGGAAAGCGCACTGCAATGCCTTTTTTCTCAAACCATACCCCACTGTGCAGTATGCGCAATGCTTAGCGGGTAGGGACAAGCTGCAATTAACAACCGTCAAGCCTGATGTGGCTGTGTTGGGGTTTAAGCCCACGGATATGGTTTTTACGCCGCCCAGCGTCTCTCGCACATGCTTGTCTGATTATGGAGCGCAACGTGATTTTCCTGCGGCTGACGCTACTTCGCGACTCGGTGTGCACTTACGGTTTGGCACAGGCAGCATCCGGGCTCTAGCGCAACAAGCGGCAGGCTTGAGTGACGTATTTTTAAATGAGCTGATTTGGCGCGATTTTTTCCAAATGCTGATTTGGCATTTCCCCAAAACAGTCGAGCATGCTTTCAAACCCGCATACGACGCTATTGTGTGGCGCAACAATGCTGCCGATTTTGAACGCTGGAAGCAAGGCCAAACGGGTTATCCGCTGGTCGATGCGGGCATGCGTGAGTTGCAAGCCACAGGCTTCATGCACAACCGCGTACGCATGGTGGTGGCCAGCTTCTTATGCAAACACCTTTTGATCGACTGGCGTTGGGGAGAGCGCTACTTTGCCGAGCATTTGCTTGACTACGAGTTGGCAGCGAATGTGGGCAATTGGCAATGGGCTGCTGGCTGCGGGGCTGATGCTGCACCGTATTTTCGGGTTTTCAATCCATCATTGCAGGCTCAGAAGTTTGACCCTGAAAGCCGCTACATCCGCAAGTGGGTGCCTGAATACGGCTCAGCCAGTTACCCCGCGCCAATGGTTGACCATGCGCAAGCCCGTGCGCGTTGTTTGGCTGTTTACCAGCAAGCAGTTAAATAAGCGCACAAAATTGCAATCAGCTTTCTGCGTTTCTTGGGATAGCAAACATCGCATGCTCAAGTTGACGATGTTTTGTGTAGCCTTTTAAGGCTTTGTAATCATGCGCGTGCTTTGGCCTGCATAGGGCTAAAGCCATAGCGCTGCTTAAATGCGGCGCAGAAACTGCTCAGGTGTGCGTATCCGGCCAGTTCTGCTGCACTTTCAATGGAAACGGCTTGCTGCTCAAGCGCCTGGTAGGCACGTTCTAGCCGAGTATGGCGCACATAAGCGGCAATTGTCATGCCAAAGCGTGTGCGGAAACCATTTTGCAAATCCACCGCATTGGTGCCCAGCTCGCGAGCCATGTCGCAGATTCGTAGGTGTTCTGCAGTTCCGCTGTCGAGCCAATCCTTCAAACGGTTGGCATGGCGTGCGCAGCGCTCGCTCACACGATTCGCAGGCTGAGAGTGGTCGACGTCTTGGAGTATCTCAGCAGCCATGTCCAGCGCAAAGCCTTCATAGTGCAACCGATCGACAAGGGTTGGTGTATGGGCAATACCTTGTTCAAGCAGATGGGCGCGCCGCAATAAATTGGGTGAGGGCTGCCAGAGTTTTCGCTGCCAGTGCTGTTTGGTAAATGACCTTAAGCGGTGATTGCATTGCTGGTCGTCATGGACGAACCGTTCCATCCAGGAGGAGGTAAAGCTCAAACACAGCTTAGTTTCACGCCGCCCCGCATGCCAATGCCGCAAAAACTGGTCAGCCTCGGTGAGGTTGACGACAAAGGCGCGTTGCTGCTGTTGTTTGGCTTGAAAGTGCATGCGGTCTTGTCCCAGGCTGACTTCAGCTTGGCCTTGCAGCAAGACCGCTGCCATGATGCCCGATTGGAGGATGTTGCTGCTGTTGCCACTGACCAGATCCTGACTCTGGCTGAGGTAAAGCACCAAGCCATTGTCTAAGACCTGCACACGTTGAGTGCCGCTGAGTACCGGCATATCAGGTTGGCAGTCATGGTCAAACACAACTTGCCCGCCAAGGGATTTCGCTTCAGCGGTGAGTTGTCCACACGTGTAAATGGGCATACCTGATTCCACAACAAAACTTTTTTTTCCAACAAAAGGATTTGTTTTTGCCTAATAAAAAAAGAAATTAGACATTATTCTCATTTCCATTACTTAATGTGTCGAAATGACCATAACCGCCTCACGTCCATGGGGCGCTATTTTGAATGGCGAGGCAGCAGGGTGCAACGATGGGTTTAAAGATGTTCGAAGTCGCATTGGTGGACGCGGTCTTCCATGGCGAGGTTGCGACTGCAGAAATTCGCGACTGGCTCAGCCATGTCGAGACGTTGCTTTTACGTCGGCAGGACTTTTTGTTCATGGCCAGCACGGCAGAGGGGGCGACTTTTTCAAAAGACTACCGTGCAGTGCAAGCGCAATGGTATAGACAGCACAAGGCCGCATTTCACCAGCATTGCCGTGGTCTGGTGCGCATTGCCCACTCAGCACAAGAGCAAGCGAGGCTGGATACACCTGCATTGCATGCCGCTTGGGGCGTTCCGTATGCCGTGGTGACAGACCGGGCTGGCGCTTACGAATGGCTGGTCCAACGTATGGAGTGTTTGCATGATCAAACTTGATGCTTATGCAGGTGCAGCGCCTGTTGTGCCTGTTAGCCGTTTGGTTGTGATTGTTGCGTTGTATTTAGCGCATGCTTTGCCTTTGTATTTCTACAGTGTGGCGCTGCCTGCGATCTTGCGCACTCAGGGTGTTGATCTGCGCTGGATTGGCATGCTGTCACTGCTATACATACCCTGGGCATTGAAGTTTTTGTGGGCACCGTACGTAGACCGTTGGCAGATCCCTGGCTTGGGGCGCAGACGAACCTGGTTGCTGATCAGCCAAGTTGCGATTGTGCTTGGCATTGCTACGTTGGCCGTCAGTGGTTTTGACTGGGGGTTGATGGCTTTTATTCTGATAGGACTGGCCATTTCCACTTTCGCAGCAACGCAAGATATCGCCATTGATGGCTACACCGTCGAAGCTTTGGAGCCCAGCCAACACCGCTTGGGCAGTATGGCCCAAAGCATGGGAATCGCATTGGGAAGCCTGCTCGCGGGTGCTGGCGTGCTGTGGATGGTCGATCGCTATGGCTGGGCACCTGCTTTATGGTCACTGGCTGCGCTTTGTGCTTTGACGATGTTGGCTGTCACTGGTATTCATGAGTCTGCCCCTGCAACGCGTAGCCAGCCTGCGCCCAGTTGGCTGCGCACATTGAAGCGCCCTTTGATTCGCCGGGTCTTGCTGATCATTGTTCTGTATCGGTTGGTGGAAGCGCCTGGCATGGCCATGCTCAATCCTTTGTTGGTTGACTATGGCTGGTCTTTGCCACAGATTGGTTTACTCATTTCGGTGCTGGGGGCGTCAGCGGGCATGTTGGCCGCAATGGCTGCGGCTCGCTCACTCAAAAATCAGGATGCAGAGAAGGCGCTTTGGCGCGCTGGATGGCTACGCACCTTGCTACATCTCTTGCTGGCAGCACTGTTGGCCACGCTATCGGGTGATGCCATCAAGTGGTCGCTAGGTCTCTGGGTCATCGCCGTGTTGGCTGTGCGTTATTTCGCCATGACGGCGCTCTATACCTTATTCATGCGTGTGTGCTCCAAAGCCCAAGCCGGTACTGATTTCACCGTGCTGGTGTGCTTTGAGTTACTGCTTTTTTTCGTGGGCGGTGCTGCTTCTGGTTTTCTGGCCAAGGCATTGGGCTTTGCGGGCTATTACGCCATGTTAGCTGCTGTGTCTGCGTTAGGACTGGTGCTGTGCCGTCACTGGCTTATCCACCTGAATGAACAACAAGAAGAACACCCCACGGATTGATGAACGTGTTCAATTCGCCCAACTTGGAGTCTCTTATGCAATTTCCCCCGTTCAAGCGCCACTTGCTGTTTGCGCTGACTGTATCAACCCTGGCTTCACACGCCTTCTCGCAAGGTGTACCAGCCTCGCAGGTTGACGAGCAACAACTGCCTGAAGTGACCGTGATGGCAACCCGCACAGCCAAAACCATTGCGCAGATGGCTGGCGCGGTCTACACGATTGACCGCGAAAAAATCGCCGAGCAAGCCGGGCCAGGGCGCAGCACGGCAGATGTGCTTGGCCAATTGGTGCCATCGCTGGCGCCTGCTACGGGCACCAGCAGCAATTACGGTATGAGTATGCGCGGCCGCACGGTACAGTTCATGATTGATGGTGTGCCATTGACAGGATCTCGCGATGGCTCTAGGCAACTCAACAGCATCAACCCATCGATGATTGAGCGGATTGAGGTCATTTCCGGCGCCACCAGCTTGTATGGTGCGGGTGCCACTGGCGGCATTATCAATATCATCACCCGTGGTGCAAACCAGAAACCGCTGGCTTTTGAGAGCGAGGTGGGGGTGGGGAGTGGTAAGCGCCTGAACAGCGATGCGCTGCGTTGGCAAGTTGCCCAGCGTGCTTCATTCAAACGCGAAGGCTTGAGCGGCTCATTGGGCCTGAGTATGGCGCAGCAAGGCGAGTCGCAAGACTCTAATGGGCGCCGCATTGGCCCCGAAATTGCTCAGACGGATCGGCAAGACACGCGCACTCTGGGCATCAATGCCCGCCTGACTTGGGACTTGGATGCAGACCAACAGCTCACGGCAGGTCTGCATTACTACAACGACCGACAAGACAGTGACTATGGGCCTGACTATGGCCCTAATTTGGCAGTGTTGTTTAACCCCAGCTATGAACCTAGCCGTGAGGCTTTGCCCGGTTTGCAGCTCGATGCACAGCCGCGCACCCGACATACGGGCGTGAATCTGCAATACCGCAATCAAAATTTCCTGGATGGACAAGAGCTGACCCTGGAGAGCTATTACCGTGGTGAAGTGGGGCGCTGGTTTCCTTCTGTTTCGGCAGTACCGCATGCAGCCTTACCCAATGGCTTTTCGTATGTTGCCATGCAGTCGAATACGGACATCGACCTGTGGGGGCTGCGCAGCGCTTTGCATAAAGACTTAGACGTAGCTGGCCGCGCACTGGCATTGACCTATGGCGTCGACTACGAACAAGAGCGCGACGGCCAAAGCGGGCAAAGCTACAACATCAACGCCTTCATTGCCAGCAACGGGTTGAACTACCAGCCAGCACAAACATATGCCATGGGGCCTGATGTTCGTGTGATGAACCTGGGCTTGTTTGTGCAAGGGGACTATCCACTGACGGAGCGTCTCAGCGTGCAGGCAGGGGTGCGGCACCAACGGATCCGCAATCGTGTCGCAGATTCCACACCGTATACAGAAGCCATTGCAGCTAGCCAGGTCGCGGGTTACCAACCGAAAGTATTGGAGGGCGGTAGTGTGAGCCATTCTCGCACGGTGTTCAATGCCGGTTTGGTCTATGACCTCAGCGATGCGCAGCAACTGTTTTTTAACTTCTCGCAAGGGTTCAGCCTTCCAGATACACAACGCATGCTGCGCGATGTGCCGGCCAACTTTGTTGTTAACAGCACCAATGTGGATCCGTTGCAAGTCAATAGCTATGAGCTGGGCTGGCGCACACAGGGTATGGGGGGCGTGGATGCTGGCGTCACGGGCTTTTACAACACGTCGGACAAAGTGGTGCAATTCAATCGCGACTACAGTGTCACGATGGCCGATACCGACGAACGTATCTGGGGGCTGGAGGGCAATCTGAACTACGCCATGAAGAATGGCTGGTCGACTGGGGGGACTCTGGCACTCACCCGTGGCCAGTACCAGGACGCAGCAGGGAATTGGAAGGAACTCAACGCCTTCAGAGTGTCGCCACTCAAAGCCACGGCCTATGTAGGCTGGCAGTCTGCAGAGGGGATCGCATTGAAGTTGCAGGCTTTGGCAGTCGGGAGCACAGACAGAGCTTGGCGTGATGCGCAAACTGCTTCAGTCAGTCCGAGCATTCGCGCCAATCCGGCTGCGCGTATCGACAGTTACACCATTTTTGATTTGGTTGGTCAAGCGCCTCTTGGGGGTGGCAAGCTGACATTTGGTGTATACAACTTGGCCAATCGCAACTACCACACGGTGTATGGACAGCAAGCTGCAGCTACGTATGGCAAGCTGTCTAATTTGCGCGCACCTGGCCGAACATTTGCTGTTGGCTATTCGGTGGCGTATTGAAATCTGTCTGACGCAAGACAATCGTGTGCGGTGTGGAGTTTTGCACCGCGCCTGCCCGTATGCCACTCTAGGTACTATACGGGGTCAGCAGTAACAGTCAAGCCAAAGCAGCCAGTCTGGTGCTTAAGGCATGTACAGCCTGCATTGAAAGCCCAACGTGCCGCACATTGCCGTAAAATCATCAGGTTTTACGCGCGCAGTTGGTGTACCAAGCATTTTTGGCGCTTGTGTGCGGCGTTTGTTTGTTGATCTTCTTTCAGAATCTACCCAGTTAGGCTGTCATGTCCAATACCATTTTGCAATCCATTCCAGCTGGCCAAAAGGTCGGTATCGCTTTCTCTGGTGGTCTCGATACCAGCGCGGCTTTGTTGTGGATGAAGCAAAAAGGCGCTTTCCCCTACGCGTACACGGCCAACCTTGGCCAGCCTGATGAAACCGATTACGACGCGATTCCTCAGAAAGCCAAAGCCTATGGCGCAGAAGTGGCTCGTTTAATTGATTGCCGTAAACAATTGGTGCATGAAGGCATTGCCGCCATTCAAACTGGGGCGTTCCATATCAGCACGGGCGGCATCACCTATTTCAACACCACTCCTCTGGGGCGCGCCGTGACTGGCACGATGCTGGTGGCAGCCATGAAGGAAGATGACGTTAATATCTGGGGTGACGGTTCCACCTTCAAAGGTAATGACATCGAACGTTTTTACCGCTATGGTTTGTTGACCAACCCAGCCTTGAAGATTTACAAGCCTTGGCTCGACCAAACCTTTATTGATGAGTTGGGTGGCCGCAAGGAAATGAGCGAGTTCCTGATTGCCAATGGCTTTGACTACAAGATGTCGACAGAAAAAGCCTACAGCACAGATTCCAATTTGCTGGGGGCAACGCATGAAGCCAAGGATCTGGAGTTTTTGAACTCAGGCATCCGCATTGTGCAACCAATTATGGGCGTGGCGTTCTGGAAGCCTGAAGTGGAAGTCAAGGCCGAAGAAATCACCATCCGCTTTGAAGAGGGGGTTCCTGTTGCGCTCAATGGCAAGACCTTTGCCAACAGCGTGGAGCTGTTTTTGGAAGCCAATCGCATCGGTGGCCGCCACGGTTTGGGCATGAGCGATCAGATCGAAAACCGTATCATTGAAGCCAAGAGCCGTGGTATTTACGAGGCCCCAGGTATGGCACTGCTGCATGCAGCGTATGAGCGGTTGGTAACTGGTATTCATAACGAAGACACGATTGAGCAATACCGCATCAACGGTATCAAGCTTGGCCGTTTGTTGTACCAAGGCCGCTGGTTTGACCCACAAGCCATCATGCTGCGTGAAACTGCCGAGCGTTGGGTGGCGCGTGCGGTGACTGGTGAGGTGACATTGGAGCTGCGCCGTGGCAATGATTACTCCATTCTCAATACCGATTCGCCGAACTTGACCTACGCGCCAGAGCGCCTGTCGATGGAAAAAGTAGAGGATGCGCCTTTCAGCCCTGCTGACCGCATTGGCCAATTGACGATGCGCAATCTGGACATCGTGGATACCCGTGCAAAACTGGGTATTTATGCTGACAGCGGTTTACTGCTTACCAGTAAGGACGGTGCTGTACCACTGTTGGGCGGCAAAGGCGAATAAGCCATACACAGCGTTTGCCTACATGCTTGATGTAGGTAGCGCTTTCTTTGATAGACGCTGAAAGCGCCTGCCAAACCGGTGGGCGCTTTGTTTTTGATTGCAGCAAGATGGCGCCTGCATCTTGCCTGGCTAGGGAATTTGCCATGTTTCATATTGTTCTGGTCCACCCTGAAATTCCTCCCAATACCGGCAACATCATTCGCTTGGCGGCCAACACGGGTTGCCAATTGCATTTGATTGAACCGTTGGGCTTCTCGATGGAAGACCGTTATATGCGCCGCGCTGGTTTGGATTACCACGAATACGCCAGAACGCTGCGCTACAGCAGTTGGCAAGTGTTTTTGGAGACGCAGCAGCCCGACCCGAAACGCCTGTTTGCCATGACCACCAAGGGCAGCCACAACTTGTTTGAGGTCGCATTCAAACCGGGTGATTGGTTGGTGTTTGGTGCAGAAACACAGGGGTTGCCAGAGGCGGTGCGAGAACAGTTTCCATTACCGCAGCGCCTGCGTTTGCCCATGCGTGAAGGCCAGCGCAGTCTGAATCTGTCCAACTCTGTGGCTGTTACGGTATTTGAGGCATGGCGTCAAAACGGCTTTCCAGACGGGCTTTGAGGCTTTTGCATGACGCAGGCAAATAGCGGCAAATTCAGCCAATGCGTGCGCCATTGTTGTAAATGGGGGAGGGCTTGGGCATCCCACCATGCGGTATCAATGGCAGCGAATTGGCGTACAAAAGGAAACATTGCTACATCGGCCAAGCTGCTTTGTGTGCCAAACAAAAATGCATGGTTTTGCAAGCGTTTCTCCCATTGGACGAGCCATTGCAAGGCTCTCGCACGCGAGTCATCTAGGCTGACATCAGGATAGCGATCCGGGTATTTGCAGCGGTCCAACAAAGGCTTGAAGTTCTTATCTAAATCACCAATGGCCTCTAGCATGTGAGAGAGACTGCCAATACTCGGCATCAACCATTGCTGCGGGTCATGCTGGTGAAGCGCCCAGAGCATGATATTCAGGCTTTCATCAATTACCTCGCCGCTGGGCAGTATTAAGACTGGCACTGTACCTTTGGGTGATGCGCGTAGCAGCGCTGCGGGCTTGTCGCGCAAAACGACTTCAATCGGTTGGTATGCCTGTTGTGCTGCAGCTAGCGCTAAACGGGCACGCATGGCGTACGGGCAGCGGCGGAAGGTGTACAGAACTGGTAAATCGCTTTGAGGCATCACTGTCATGGCTTTTGTGTCTTGGGTTTGAAATCGCACCAAGGGCTGACGCGGCATTCCCGGCAGCGTGGTTTGCGGGCCTGACATACATAGCGGCCCAACAAAATCAACCAGTGGTGCGCATGCACTGCATATGTTTGTGGCACGCGTTTGAGTAGTTTGAGCTCTACTTCAAGCGGGTTTTTGCCTGGTGCCAAGCCGGTACGGTTACTGACGCGGAAGATATGCGTGTCCACGGCCATAGTGGGTTCGCCAAAGGCAACATTGAGCACTACGTTGGCTGTTTTGCGCCCAACGCCCGGCAGTTGTTCCAACGCCTCGCGTGTGCGGGGAATGTCTCCACCGTACTGCTCTACAAGCATTTGGCAGGTCGCCATCAGGTTTTTCGCTTTGCTGCGATACAGACCAATCGTCTTGATGTGCTCTTCCAAGCCTTCAAGACCTAAATCCAAAATAGCTTGTGGGGTGCCTGCGATGGGAAAGAGCTTTCTTGTGGCTTTGTTTACCCCCACATCAGTGGCTTGGGCGGAAAGCAGTACGGCAGCGAGTAATTGAAAATGGCTGCCATATTCCAGTTCAGTCACTGGGTGAGGGTTGGCCGCCTGAAGTTCGGCGAAAAACAAAGGAATGTCGGTTTTTTTCATCGTATCGGTATGTCTGTTGGCATCAAGCGTGGCCAGGGGGGCTTTGCACCTTACGCCCAGCTAGTGTCAGCAAATGCTTTGCCCTTTGCGCAAGGCAGTGATTTGGTCCGTTTCAAAGCCCAACTGTTGCAAGATTGCTTCGGTTTGCTCACCCAGTTTAGGTGGGTTGCGGTAAGTGCGCAGGCGCTGGCCGTCCATGCGAATAGGCAGCAATGCGGCATCTACTGTTTGCCCGGCTTGTGCACCATCAACCAAGGTAATAGGCTCTAGCCCTTGTGTGGCTAATAAATGAGGGTCTTCAAACAATTGCTCTGGCCGCATGATGCGCGCGTATGGCAGGCCATTGGCTTCAAATAGTGTTGCAATCGAGTCAGCCGTGTACGCTTGTAAACGTGCGCGCAACTCAGGCAGCAAACTTGGGCGTTGGCGCACGCGCTCGTTATTGCTTTGCAATTCAGCTTTGGCTGCCAAGTCCGTCCACTGGAATACCGTGCACAGTGTTTTCCAGTGTGCATCGCTGACGGCTGCGAGGAAAATTTGCTCCCCCTCTGCAACGGTGAAAATGTCGTAAATCGCCCAAGGTGAAATGCGCTCAGGCATGGGGTTAGCTGCTTGCCCTGTGATCTGGTATTGCAGCATATGCTGGCCAACCAAAAAAACATTGTTTTCGAATAAGGCAGCATCAATTTCTTGTCCGCATTGGGTTTGATTGCGTTGCATTAAAGCGGCCAAAGCAGCAATAGCGCCAAACATGCCTCCCATGATGTCGTTCACGCTCGAGCCAGCGCGCAGCGGGTCACCAGGGCGGCCTGTCATATAGGCTAGCCCGCCCATCATTTGCACCACTTCATCCAGTGCTGTGCGGTGTTCGTATGGGCCGGGTAGAAAACCAGTGAGGTTGACGTAAATCAAGCGAGGATTGAGCCGTTGCAAATTCGTGTAATCCAAGCCAAATTTACCTAAAACGCCAGGCTTGAAGTTGTGCAATACCACATCAGCGGTGGCGCACAACTTGAGTGCAACATTCAAACCTTCATCGTCTTTGAGGTTGATGCCGATACTTTGCTTATTCCGATTGAACATCGGAAAAAAACCGGCCCCTGCGCCCAACAAGGTACGTGTACTGTCACCAGCAATGGGCTCAACCTTGATTACCTCTGCACCTAAGTCGGCCAAAATCATTCCGCATGCAGGCCCCATCACCATGTGGGTGAACTCAATAACACGAATGCCAGCCAATGGCTTGGCGGGGGAGACGGGCGATGCAGAGGTGTTCATAATCAATAGCAAAGGTCAATAACAGGGCGAAAAAAAGCCCATCAGAGATGGGCGATCATATCGGCGATCTGAACACAGGCCAGATCAGTGCGCATGGATTCGATGCAAGTGATGCGTGTGCTTTTCAATGGATGGGGCTTGCTCCACAATCGGATGAACCCCAAAGCGATCACTTCTAAGCCAGCGGCATCAAAGCAATAGCAACCCTGCTGGCTGACTTAGCGCAGAACCAACACTGGCGCTTTTGCACCGGTGAGCACATGCTGGGTTTCACTGCCGAGCAACAAACGGGCAAAGCCTTTGCGGCCATGGGAAGCCATCACAATCAGGTCAATGTCATCTGCTGCCGCAGCTTGCAAAATCAGGTCAGAAACACTGTCGCCACTCAAGACTTTGACGTCGGTTGCAACACCGCGGCTCTGTCCCTCTTGCTGCACTTTTTCCATCGCTTTTTGAGCTTCTTCACGCCATTGGCGCTCGCTGTTTTCAGCAAACTCGCGGTTGGTTGCAGCACTGCCTTCCATATAGGTGACAGGATAGCTTGGAGTGACGGTCAGGATGGTCACGCGGGCGCCGGCCAATTTGGCCAGATCCAAGCCATGGGTAATCGCTTTTTGAGACAGTTCGCCACCATCAGTGGGAATCAAAATGTGCTTGTACATAGCTGCTCCTTGTATTACGAGAGTTGAATAATAGTTGTTCACTGGCTGGCACCTCGTTCGTCTCCAATCGGATGGTGCGTGCTTGTTGTCTTTGAGTATACGTTTGTGTGTTAGTTAATTGTTATTTCTTGAGGGAATCACTCAGTGCACCCAACGTTTTGTTGTGAAAGCGTGTAGCCGACACTTTTGCATTGCGCGGTTGATGTACATTTTTCATTGACTTTGTCTTGGAGAAGAAATTTTGTGCGATTTTGCTCAATACGCTTTTAAAAGCGTAGTAGAATTCCATCTTTAGTCGGAGCGTAGCGCAGCCTGGTAGCGCATCTGCTTTGGGAGCAGAGGGTCGCGAGTTCGAATCCCGCCGCTCCGACCAAAATTTCAAAATGGCTTATGTATTGCATAAGCCATTTTTCATTCAGATAGTGCGGCGTGGCTGGCATACGGCCTGTATGTTGCGTCCAACCTTTGTGTTGGATTGAAATAAAAAAGCCAAAGTTTAGTTGTTTGAATTTTTGTGGTTTAAAACATAGTACAATTTTGTTTTTAGTCGGAGCGTAGCGCAGCCTGGTAGCGCATCTGCTTTGGGAGCAGAGGGTCGCGAGTTCGAATCCCGCCGCTCCGACCAATAATTGAGAAGCCTGTTGAAGTAATTCAACAGGCTTTTTTATTTTTCATATTCAAAGATGAAAAATGCCAGCATAAGCTGGCATTGGTATGTAGATCAAGGTATTTTGTCAGCGCATATTGATTCACGAAGATTTTTTTGCTGCAGCAATCTCTTTGAGCTTTTGCTCAACCTGTTGCGCAGGGATCGCGCCGGGAATGCGTGAATTGTCTTCAAACACAATGGTTGGTGTGCCTGTAATTTTGTATTGGCGACCAAAAGCCAAATTGCGTTGCAGCGGCTCGAGCTTGTCACATGTAGCTTGCGCAGGAGGTGTTTTCCCTTCCAGCATCCAGGCATTCCATGTCTCTTCTGGTTTCTTTGCGCACCAGATATCACGTGACTTTTCAAAAGAATCTGGACTCAAAATAGGATAGAGAAACACATGCACTGTGACGTTGTCGACGTTGAGCATATCTTTCTCAAAACGCTTGCAATAACCGCAGTTGGGATCTTCGAATATAGCCAGTTGGCGACTGCCATCACCACGAACAATCGTGAACGCATCTTCAAAAGGCAGCGCTGAGAAGTCCACTGCAGTGAGGACTTTCATTCGGTCTTCAGTGAGATTGCGCATAGCTTTTGTATCGTACAACTCACCTTGAATCAGAAAGTCGCCAGTCGCATTGGTATAGAACACATCGGTGCCAATACGCACTTCATACAAACCATCCATGGGGGTTGCGCTCACTTCCTCGATGCTCTTCATCTGTGGAATACGTTCTCCCAAAGTCGTGCGAATGGCAGCCTCTTGAGGCACATTCGCTTTCGGCGCATTTTGCGCTTGAGCGGGTGAGGCTGTCCACAAGCAAAGGGCCAAGCTTGCGGCCAGGCCATACAGCACATGTTTTTTAATCGCCGTTATTGTGTGAATCATGGATATAAAACTCTATCGGTAGTGATGCGCGTGGGTGAATCCTTGCGCTAAAAAAGAAAGGCCATGTGCTGCATTGGCAATGACGCCTGTGCGGCATGCTGCAAAGTAACCAGTAGGCATTGACCTTAGTCGATGTTAAAGGTTCATTGCTTGGCGCATGACCCAGTGCTTGAATGGGCCACTGGCCGAGAAGCTTCGCATCCCCCAATTGCGAAGCGTTTGCAACCAAGGTTGTTCTTGCCAAAATAACCATTGCAAGCCATCAGTTGCTGTGGCGTAAGTTTGTAATGCGGTTTTACGCTCGCGTTCGTATTGGCGCAGCAGGCGCAAATCGTTGACTGCACGCCATGCTGGCCGTTGCAGCAAAGCTGAGCTTAACGCCTCAACATCAGCCAGACCTAAATTCAGGCCAGATCCCGCAAGGGGATGCACTGTATGTGCGGCATCACCCACCAGAACCCAGGCCGCAGAACTGTTCATCGGTATTCCTGCTAGGCTGCTTGGCACAGGCATGGCGCCACACCACTGCTGGGCCTGGCTGAGTTTGAGCGGCCAGCGTGCACGTGGCCCGATGACTTGCAATGGGGGGGAGGGCTCTGCCTGAAAGAGGGGAGACACTACGCCTTTAACCCCTTTGCCATGGTTCGTGATCTGCTCTAACTCGTGCGTAAAGTCTTCGTCGCTAAGGGTCAAGAGACGATCTGCATTCTCAAAACTTGTGGACCATATTACGGCAAACGTGTTGCCAGAATCGCCATCAAGCGGCAGTAATGCAACGATGTGTGGACCCTTGAACCATTGTTGTGCTTGGCCATTGTGCGGGAAGGGGGCTTTGATTCGCGTGGCAATAGCATGTTGTGGGTAGTCGTAGTAATGGTGACCAATACCAAGACCATCACGACTACTGGAGTGCTTGCCTTCGCAGATTGCCGTGAGTGGCGCTGCAACTGGAGCTCGCACAATTTCCACCGAACTTTGAAAACGTAATGCGGCAGCAAGAATGTCCTCTAGGGCTGGAACATCCACGATCCATGCCAAAGGATCGCTATGGTCTTGCGCATGATTTGGCTCAGTCTGCTGGTTGTTATTAAGTGTTGCTGCGGAGGCCGGCGCTTCAAATAGCACTGAACCGTTCGTATCGCCATGCACCTGCATGCGGCGTACAGCCGTAATGGCAGAGCCTTCAGGCCAGCAACGCAAGCTCTCGAGTAAGCGCTTTGACGCATGGTTGAGCGCATATGCGCGAATATCCCGTTCGACAATGCGCGGAGTAGGGCGCACAGAATCAACCAATGCTACACGCAGCTTCGCTTGCCCCAGTGTAAGCGCCAGCGCCCGCCCCACAATACCAGCACCACGAATGCAAACATCAAAATCAGTTTTTGCCATAGCGATGCATTGTAGAGGAGGAGGTGATCCACAGAAGAAAGGGAGAATTCTTTATTCGGCTTGTGCGACAGGTCACGACAACGCCATGCCTGCGATGTTTTGCACGCTTTCTGAGCTGCCTGTGCGGCAGGTCACCCTTTGGACTCCACCTCGTCGGCTCTTGATCCTTTCTGAGCTGCCTGTGCGGCAGGTCACATCAAGGCAAAGTTCTCATTCAATCTGGGCAATTTCTGAGCTGCCTGTGCGGCAGGTCACACAGGTCTTCACCTCATCATCGGGATTACCGGTTTCTGAGCTGCCTGTGCGGCAGGTCACAGAATCCAGACGATGAAGGCCGTTGCCGTGATTTTCTGAGCTGCCTGTGCGGCAGGTCACTGGGCACGCGGTGCCAGTGCTACACGCAGCAATTTCTGAGCTGCCTGTGCGGCAGGTCACGGCGGCATGACCAACCGCGAATTGCTGGAGCTTTTCTGAGCTGCCTGTGCGGCAGGTCACCTAGCCCAGCATTTTTGAAAGGGGGCGGAAGATTTCTGAGCTGCCTGTGCGGCAGGTCACCAGCGCCGATTAATCTAATTGGCTTGCGATTTTTTCTGAGCTGCCTGTGCGGCAGGTCACTAGATTCTAAATCGTCCAATCCATTGATTTTTAAAGAACAAGTCCAAACACAAAGCAAAACACCCAAATTTTTGAGTGTTCGCTAAGTGATTGATTTTTCTAGGTGCTTAGATGGCGCCAGAAAAAAGGGTCAGAACCACGGAATGGTGGCGGTAGTGCTCAAGCCGTAGGCGTTGAACTGACCCAGCACAGATGCTGATACGGGCTCGCTCAATGCCAAAAACAGTTGAAACGGCTGGCTTGTGCTGCTGCTGCGCAGGTGCACATAGGGCAGATCAGGCTGGCGCTCCACGCTGCTGGGGATGGCCTGTTCTGCTTGCTCCGCCGTTTCGCCTTTGCACTTGATGCGGCGGCGGCGCAGGCGCTCCACGTTGGTTTTGAACTGCCGGCGCGTGAAGTGCCGGTGTTCAGCCGTCGCTGGCACCGCAGCCACTGCGCTCAGTTGCGTGTGGTCGCGCATGCCACGCAGCCAGTCGGTGTTGAGCAAAGTTTGCAACGAGGCTTGCGGCCCCAGCAAGCGCAGCACCTGCCCCAAACCGCGCGGCTGCAACTGGTAATGCGGAAAGGCAATGGCAATGTCGTTGCTGCCTTGCGCCACCAAGGCGCGGTGCAGCTTGGCCACCAGCGCGCTGAGCAAGTGCGCGGGGCTGAACTCCGGGTCCGGCAGCAGTTGAATGTCGATGTAATGGGTGGTCATGGTTCCACTTTCATGGCATCAATTGCCTGCATCGCCAAACACGCCACCGCGAATCAGCACGGCGATGACGAAGTGCTGTTGCTCCAGCGCAGGCACTTTATCTTTCAGAATCCAATCGTCCAGCAGGTTGTAGAAGTCATGTTTTTGCTTAGGCTGGCGGTACGCCTTGCCTTGCGTGGTGACGGAGCCGTAGGGCTCCACCGCAATCGGCCCCAACTCGCCCGCACCTTCGTACCAATCGTCCACGGTGCGGATGGCGTTGCCCAGCTTTTGCGAGTGAATGGCTGCTACGCCTGCCACTTCGTACAAGGTTTTGCTCTTGTCGCCGCGGCCACGCTCCAAAATCAACTCTTGCGATGGGAACACTTCTTGCCCATTGCCCACGCGCACATAAGCGGTGATTTGCAGCAGCACATGTTCTTCACCGGCCAAGCCTTTGGCGATGAGTGCGGCTAAGGCATCGCGGTCGGCTGTTGCGCTGCCAGTATCAAAGTTGCGCAGCGGAACTTGCAGCACAAGGAAACCAAGGAACGGTTGCGCCTTGTTGGCTCAGCCCATAAGCAGAGAAACCGCCTGGAGTGGCTGTGGCGATAGCTTCCTGCTGCAAATAGAGGCTTAGCCTTTGCCCAGTGCTGCTGCTTTTAATGATGAGATACGGCAGTTTGCTGTAGAACCTAGGCTGGTCTGGTATGCGTGCAGTAGCTTCCTCCAATGAAAGGCCATGCCTGCGCATCGCACGCTGGCGCATGTTGTGCGCAGATTTGCGCTGTACGCGCATCACGCGGACGTGCCGGGCTCCATCAGGAACCGCTGCAATGGCACCGATGCTGGTCCATAGAGCCAGGTTCTGACGCCAATCAGCCCCCACAAAACGCGTCAGGTCGGCTGCACTGCCATGCATGCGGAGCACGTCGCCAGGCGTGAGTTGCATGTTAGGGAAGCTTACTCCCATACGGCCTTGCCCATGTGCAGCGAGCCAGACGTGCACTTTGCTGAAAAGCTGGGCCATCAACGTATTGGTCTGCAGCTCGCTGCTTGGATGAACTTGGATGTCAAGGTAGTGGTCAATCATCGCCGCTTTCCTTCTTGCCATCGCTGAATACACCACCGCGAATGAAGACTGCCAAGACAAACATGGCATCGGCCGTCAACGGCTCTTGGCTGGGGTAGGCATGGAGTTGCTCGGTCAGTGCCGGGATTTGAGGTCGAAGGTCGAAAAAGCTTTTTCCTTGGTTGACCTCGCGGAAGAACCGATTGGCCGATAGGCTCGCCCCGTTGGGTTCGATCGCGATGGGCTGCGTAGCGCCTTCGGCGTACCAAGTATCAATCGTGCGAATGGCATTGCCGATCTTTTGATCGCGGATGGCGGCAATGCCTGTGGGAAAGCTGTCGCTGAAGGTGCGGGGATCCTGGTTGTCGGCCAAGCGTGCCATTTCAGTCGCTGAAAGCGCATTGAGCTTGTAGAGCGGACGCGCGAAACCTTTGGGTTTGCCACTGACGTACACCTGCGATGGATAGATTTCAAAAGCGCCAGCGGTTGCAAACAACACTTTGGCTGTAATGCGAATACCAGTGCCTGCGCTGGGTTCTGACACAAAGCCTTGCTGCAGCCAGCTGGCAAGGGTGCGCTCTTCATCGCAGTAGTCACCAAAGCCGCTTGCAGCGAGTTGGAAGGCTTTGTCACCCGAAATGGCAACGGTTTTCCCGTTGCTTTGTGCGCTGATTTCCAGTTTGTGTGCCAGCTCCAGATTGCGCCACAGGAACGAGCCGGTCAAGATACGGCGCGCATAGCGGCGGCACAGCTCGAGCAGTTCTTCGCTGGTTTCCGCGCGGAGGAGGAAGGCGTCAATCTGGCGCCTGACTTCGTCGTTGTCGCATGCCGTGACCAGACGCCGAATCGGTGTGGGTTGCAAGGAGAAATCGACGGCCACGCCTTGCGCGTTGACTGCTGTCTTGGCGCTTTCGGTGGTTTGGATGTTGCTGACATCAGCTTTGCCTTTGGCAACGTTTTGTGTGCCGCGAATGCCATGACGCATGACCGGGATTGGCGTTAATACGCCATCTTGGCCGATGCTGGTGAAAGGGGCATCGGAAACATTGATGCCGCGCATCACCGACAGGACTTTGACGTCTGAAGATGGGTCTTTGGATTTTTTAGATGTGGCCATGCTGATGCTCCTTAGCGTTGCTGAATCAAAAAGGTGGTCTGGTCGGCACTCCAGCCGTGCTGCCAAAAAAGCAGGGTGTTACGCGCTGGAAGTTCTGAAGAGTTTGAAGCCGAGTCGGCTTGCTCGTTTGCGCTGATGGCCTCTTGGGTGGTGTTTAGATCGCCTTCGAGCGCTTCGGTTGGCGTATCGCTGATCGCATCTCCGTCATCCCATTCGCTCCAGTCGAAATCTTCTTGCGCATCCTCAAGGTCGTCTGCATCCGCTTGCTCAACCGATGCGTCGGCAAACTTCAAACGGTTGATGTGTACCAGCTCGATCAGGCCCATGACGGACTCAGCAAAGGCGTGCCCTTGCACAGCAACGTGTGGTGGCTTGCGCATGCCGCGTCTTTCGGCAACCGCAGTGATTAGGTGATAACCCACCGTGGCAGGCATCACGTAGCCACTGCTGTGGCGGTGCAGGAATACATGCGCAGGCTCTTCGCCACGGTCTAGCGCTTCTTGCGCCCGCCACGCCGCATCTGCCACCACATAGCCTGAACCGATGGCGCCCAGCAACTCGGTATAGGTGTCTGCCAGCGTGACCTTAGGCAGGCTTTGAAAGGTGCCACCGGCAAACCGCATGATGCTGAGTTGGTCGGCGATGTCTTTCTCTGTCACATCGGCTTCACCAAAATCCAAGGCGAGGGAAAAGCAGCCATTGGCCGTGGCGTGCATCTGATATGCCATGGCAGAGGGCGTGCGTGATGTGCTGGCGTACCCGCCGCCATTGCTGGATCGATCCACGTAAAAGGCTGTGGCACCTCGTTTGTTGCTGAGCAGTCGCTGATGCTTTTGTTTTCCAGATGCCGTTTTCCCCGCCGGCAGGTTTTCTGTTTCCACTTGAGCGTGATGCACGATGAGCGCTGTGCCGCGCACGGGCTTAGCTAAGCGCGCGCCAATGGCGTGCCCCAACATGACTGCCGCATGAATCGGCACGGGGGTGATGATGTCTTTGGACTGCAGCGCGTTGAAATGCGCGACATGAAAGTGAGAGAGCAAAGCAAACACGGTCAAACCTCCTGACTGATGCCGCGATGGACAATCGCACGCGCGATGGCTGCGGGCGCCCAGCGCATGAAGCGGCGCTTGTCGGCGATGGATAGGCCGATGCGCATGTCTTCTTTATCCTTGCCTCTGACTTTGATCCGTTCCACGGCCGCGTAAAGCTGCAGGGCCAAGATCGATGCCACCCGGCGCAAGGGTGGTGCGGTGATCGCGATGTCGCCGCTCGCACCGGCAAGGAGGTAGTGCGTCAACGTGGGCTGCTTGTCGATGTCTTGCAGTACCACTTTGAGACGATCTGGCGTTGAATCCGCCAGCGCTTCGGCGCATTGCCCGCGCGTTTGTTCGAGTGTTTCAGCCAGCAGCGGCAGTAACTCTAGATAGAAGCTGCGCTCCCGTTCTATGGCCTTGAGTGCGGTATTGCCCAGTACGCGAACACTCGCGTCGTCTTGTGCTGCGCTGACGTAGCACGCCATCAAGCGAGTTCCCCACCCCTTGGGTAATCGAACAGCAAACCCCTTGTGGAGGATGCGAGCCAAGGTGCTGTGTGCCACGTCCAGCGTGGGGGCGTTGAACAAGATGGCTCTGTTGGGTAGGTTTCCGAGTTCGCTGTACTTTGGGTCTTGCTCGTACGCTTTGTCGACTTTGCGTAAAGCTGTGAAGTTGTTAATGGCAGTGGTGGAGAAGCCATAGCGGACGTCTTCACCAAACGATTGACGGACACGGACGGCATCATTGCCTTCTAACACCGTTAGCCACGGCTGCCAGTGGCTGTGCAGGTAGGCAGACAAGCCCATCGAATGCAATGGCGTGATCGAGATGTAGCCGTCCTGCGCCAGCGGAAGTAGTGTTTGAGGCAGGCGCGAGTCAATAAACGCAGTGCCCGTCTCGTGCCCGGTGGCATACATATCGGCCGCAACTTCACGCACCAGTTTGGCCGTAGGCTCTTCATCCGCACTTAAGGGCGCATTCAGCGTGTCCATGCAAAAACCGGTTCGACCGGTGTTGTCGTTGACCGTTTGGTCCAGCCAGAGGAGTTCTCCGTGCTCCAAGAGCATGCCGGCGGTGAGGTAGGGGCCGAGACTGCGTTCGGTTGGGCTGAGTACGATGCCCACCGATTGGGCTTGGGTATGGGTTGGCTTGGATGTGAAATGCCCCAGTGTGCGCAGTGCCGCTTCAATGGTGGTTCTTTGGCCTTGCTGTCCCTCAGCCGTACTTGCCCAACCGCTTAGCTCTAGCACGATGGCTTTGTTGTCAAGCGGGTCCGCCTTCAGCGATTGAGCAGTCTGGATAAAGTCATTTTTGTCTTTGGACAGCGAACGCACGATGGGCTTCGTCGCGGCGGCATCCCACACAATATTGGCAAATGCATTTCTGACGGCGAGTTGCAACGACGCCTGCCAAGCCTCGGGTTCTGTTCCCTCGAGTTTTGTTTGCACTAGCGTCATTAGCAGTTTTTTTCGCGTGGCTTTGATAACCTCCCACGCATCCATGATGCGCTCCAGCGCCGCTTTAGCAGCACCCAATACCAGTGCCTTGTCGGGGTTTGCCTGTTCTTTGTCCTCGTCGGGAAGCGCCGCAAAGTTCACACGATCGGACTCGTAGTTGTTCAGTAGCACTTCGATTTGGTCTGCGGGCAATAGCGGCAACCATGCTTGGATCAATTCCAAGCTGCTGTCAGCTGGCTGCAATGGGTTCTGTAACATCTATGCTCCTGTCTCTCTGAAAGCTTGGTTGTCATTTTGAAATGTGATTGATACAATTTCAATCAATTTTTTACGAAATTTCCATTCCTTTTTTAATAAATAAAGAAAAACCAAAATTGAATGATCAAATTTATGGTTTGAATACTCGATCTTTGTTCATCTTGCGCCGCGCATGCTTGGTTGGGCGAGTAAAGCGGGCCGATGTAACGGCAACGTTCGATGTATCGGGCACGACTGCTAAGCTGGACATGGAGGCCGCTGCCGCCCATTGGCCGAGCTATCTGGTCTTTACTCCATCACATGGGGTGACACCCATACCGTTTGCCGCGCCGCCTTTGGAGACCAGTAGCTCAGTACTGATGGATTTGATGCAACAGGGCGCGCCGGCGCACGCCATGGGACTGACCCAATATGAGCCCGTCATCGCCTACGCGACTCCGCGCTATGTGTACCAAGGGGCCGTGGATCGGCCCATGGCCATGCATCTCATCAGGGCTTGTTTGACAAGGCAGGTCATGGACATTGACTACGTGGGGATGCGCCGGGGTGAAGAACGCCGAGTCCGCACGGTGTTGCCACTCGGGCTGGAGTTGCTGGGTCAGCAGTGGCGGCTCATTGCCTGCGATGTCGATGCAAAGCAACGTGTGCTGGGCAGTGAGCAAAAGGCATTTGTGCTGGCTCGCATAGGCAATGCACAAGCGCACATGGCGCTGCATGGCAAAACCTTGAAAACCAGCACAGGGCAGCGGGTGGATGCGCGGGCATTGTGTATAGACCGACAGGAGCGTACCTACCAGGTATGGCCCAATCGGCAACTCACGACAGACCAACTCGAAGCTATCGTCCGGGAATTCGCGCTGGAGCGAAGAAACGATGCCCACGTGATTCGTATGCCTGAGCGCAATGCCGTGGAGTTTCGGCGTGATCATTGCACCAAGCAGATTTTTGCTACTCACGCCGATCCGCTTGCGGACTATGTCTCCCCCATCTTCGAGGATATTCAGCCGTATGCAATCCGATAAACGCGCCGTAACGCCCATAGAGCTTGCCGTGCGCGCTTTGACGGGGGCCGCAGGCTTCCTGCACGACGTAGGCAAACTGTCCCTGCAGTTCCAACATAAGCTCAAGGAAGTAAAGATTGAACGCGATGGCATCAGCCATGAATGGATTTCGGCATGGATATGCCAGCGCATGTTGCGCGCTCAGCGTTTCGACATTGCGTCATTCGAGCAGGCATGGAACGACTGGGAGCGTGCAGAAGACGGCGTGGAAGCGATCCTTAGAAATGACTTGGCGTGGTGCCCCTTTGAACAGATTGCGGACTTTGATTCGGCGTTGCTGATGGTGATCGCCACGCACCACCGCTTGTTTTCTCGAGATTCCCGGCCAGAGACCAAAAAGGGTACGTGCAAGAAAGCGAAACCCACGCGCCCTGAACTAGCAGTGTCATCGCCACCTCAAAACCACGTCGATGCAGACACCTCGCGAAACCAGCGCTGGGAATGTACCGACTGGAAGTCGGACGCCGTCAACTGCCAGCGCTGGGAGCATGTCTTGCGATTGGCGCAGGTCCAATGCTTGAGCGGGGCGGGTGCGTCACACGATCAAGCTTTCTGGCACAAAGCGGCGTTGATGGCACGAGCCGCGTTGATCTTGGCGGATCATCATGTTTCTTCAGAGGTGTTTGCCGATGTTGAAGCTTCAGCCAGCTATACCACCGAGCAGATCTATGCCAACACCACGCAGTCAGGAGGTGGTAGCCGGCGCAACCAGCCCCTGAGCTGGCATTTGGAGCAAGTGGGCGTGCGTGCCATGGCCTACGCACGCGCCTTCGAAACAACTGATTTACCTGCCCTTAGCGGTGCTTCGCGTGAGCGGCTGAACGCAGGCGATTTGCGCTCGCCTACGCGATTTGCTTGGCAAGGTGCAGCCTGTGAGTTTGTCGCGCAGATTCGGGATAGCACTCCCGGTCGGCACGCATTTCTGATCTTTAACGTGGCGGGAACAGGTTCGGGTAAGACCCGCGCCAGCATGCGCGTTTTGGAAGCCTGCCAACCCGTAGATAAGCCTGTGCGAGTGACGGCAGGCTTCAACCTGAAAAGCCTAACGCTGCAAACCGCCAGCACCTATCGCCATGAGTTGGGCTTGGGTGCCGATGAATGCGCCTGCGTGATCGGTGATCCTCTGGCCCGCGCGCTGCATGCGTACGAGCAGATCAATGACGATACGACGGCAACGCCCGAGCAGTTCATGGCCAGCGGTTGCGACAGTGCCGAGTTTCTCGCCGCATTGCCCGATTGGCTGCAGCAATGGCAAACGCGTTCGCACGATCAAAGTATGGCGACCTTGATTGCTGCCCCCATTCTGGTAGCAACCATGGACTACCTGGTAGCCGCAGGAGAGCCTAACCGCCAAGCCCATCACGCCCATGCGTTGCTGCGCATTGCGCACAGCGACTTGCTGATTGATGAAGCCGATTCTTACGATCCGCATGCACTTGTGGCGGTGCTGCGTCTGGTGCAACTCGCAGCGGCGTTCGGCCGCAACGTGTTAGTGGCCTCTGCCACTTTGTCGCCGGTGCTGGCAGAGGCGATTGAAATGGCATGGCAAAGCGGGCGCCAAATGCTGCACAGCCATGAGCCCAGTGGCGCAATGGGGCATACCGTTTTGGTGTCCAACCATGGCGCGGAGCGTGGCAGCCAAGCTGAGTGGTCAGACCGAAGTCAATCGTTTATGGATTGGTACCGGCAGCAGATGGCGCAAGCGTACTTACGACCTCAACCGATTCATCGACTTGCAAAGATTCTTCCAATTGAGCAATTTAAATTGCTAACCAAAACAGTTCTAGGTGGAGCTCAACGTGCGCATAAATCGCATCACTGGTTAGCCAAACACCCTAGCTATAGCAAGACCGTGCGCGTCTCCATTGGATTGGTGCGCATGGCCAACGTCGATCCATTGATGCATTTGGCAAACGCCCTTGCAGAAGCTTCGGCAAAAGCACCGCCGAGCTTGCAAATCAAGGTGTGCGCATATCACGCCAGAGAAATTGCCATGCGCCGTGCCCTGAAGGAGCAAACACTGGATGCACTGCTCAAACGGCATGGCGATCGCGATCTGGCTGATGATGCTGCGATCCAAGTCCAGCTCAAGGAGCTGTCCGAAGAGATTAAAGACTTGGTGCTGATCGTCCTAGCCTCTCCTGTGGAGGAGATTGGGCGCGACCATGATTTTGATTGGGCCATCGCCGAGCTCTCTAGCTCACACGCCTTGATTCAACTGGCTGGGCGTGTAAACCGGCACCGTTTGGTTGCTGTTGAACAGCCCAACGTTTTTGTGCTCGAAAAAAACATTAAAGCCCTCCGAGACAAGCGCATGTGCTTTACCAAACCCGGATTGCAACTCCAAGATAAAAATGCGGCTGACGATGTTCCTCTGACCCACACCAACAGCAGCGCACGCCATCTGCTTGCGCCTATCAACGGGCCAGTTCTGAATGAGGGTTTTGCCATTGACGCTGGGCTAGTATTCGATCCAAGTCGCCGTTGTCATTTCGCGCAAGAAGATGACCGTGCCATTGCGCATCTGCTAAGTGATGCTCGACCATTCCTGTTGGATGACAGCAGTCATTGGGCATGCGATTGGTTCTACAAAGCGTTTCAGTTGCGCGAACCAGACGCCCAAACACTTTGGAGGGTTGCGTCCTTAGTGAATGGAAAACTTAGACTCGAACAGTACGAGCCTACACGCTCTGGCTCTGCTTGGATCGCCAAGGACGGCTCTGCACATGAGACGCGACCGAACTTTGAGGTAGCCACGTGGCTATGCCCATCCGTTGACAGTGCCGAACACGATTTTGCAACCCTGTTGCAAGCATTTCCTTCACGCGAACAAGGCAAGCTCCTCGAGCTTGGGCGACAAGTTTCTGTGAGGAAGGAGAGACCTCCTACGATAACTTGGGCAGGGGCTTGCATGTAGAGTGGGGTGTTAAGAAATTGTAGGCGATCTGATTATTCATCAGCACACTGGCTTTGGCTAATTGCTGGTGGTGTTGGCAATGGGAATGTTCCAATACAGTTGGCGTTTGCCCGCGTCCGTCACATACTCCACGCGCCCGCCGTTGACGAGTACGCGGCAGTGCTCCAAGTAGTAGATGTTGGCCCGCTTGGAATGCAGGATGGTTTTGAGGTCTGAGGCGCCAATGTCTTGCATGGCACCTTTGTATCACACTGTCACAGATTGTTATTTGAACCGCGAGCGATTCTTAGTGCATAGGTGACGTGGTCGTATTCTGCACGAGCGAGCTCAATATCTTTTCACAGGCACTAAGCGATGGTTGGTGGCCAAAATAACACCGTGTAAGGCAGCTTTGCTGCAGGTCGTGCTGTTCGCGCAATGTGCTTAGTTGGCCCCGCGTGGTATGGCCAGCATGAAGTGGCGCAGCGCTGCAAAGGGTGCTTGTTTGGGCCACTCCACTGTTTGCAGCAGTGCTGCGCCTTCTTCCCAAGGTTGGTTGTCCAGCAGGACTTCAATGGCCTGTACTTCGTTGGCGCTGGTGCACAGGTAAATGCGCAACCAGTGGGCGTTAGGGGCTGTTTGGGTGAGCAGGGCTTTGAGCTCGTCGAAGATATCCAGATACGTATCGAGCAGCGGCTCGCCTTCGCCTTGCGGTTGTAAGGCGCCTAAAAACACTTGCCACTGTGCGCTACCGTTCTCTGCAGGGCCTGTCCACACTTCTGTTTCAGCTTGGCCTTCTTCACACTGGTGGCTGGTCAAGGCTTCAATGATGGGGTGAAAGCTGCCTTGCAAGAGGCGAGAAAAGGCGTAGCGCACGGCATCCTCATGCGTGGTGCCAAAGCCCGCGTAGGTTTCCACAATGGGCGCTTCGCCCAATACGGTGGCATGCACTTGCAGCTCCAGCACCACCATGCGGGCTTGGCCAATATCGGGCTTTTCGTAGACCTGCACTTGCATGTGAGCGGCACGCTGGTCCACCTCTAACCATGCGCCTGCGGGATTGAAGCTGAGTTGGTGGGCTTCTAATGCTGCTTGCAAATACTGGGTGGCGAGTTCGTTCAAGGTCATGGGAGTGGTGCGCTCAATCGCGCGCTAACAAATCAAGGCGCGATTGTGCCGCAAGATGCATAGCGGCCACAGGCAAATGCCTAGAGCGTTAGCCTATGTCAAGAATGGGTTGATTGCGCTGCCAGACGGTGGCTTGCCCTGGCTGCATAAAGCCAATGTGCTGTGCCATGATGTGCGCCTCGCGTTGGTTGTGGGTCACCAACATCGCGGTTTGACCGGCTTGGCGCAGGATGTCTTTGACCTCTTGGGCAAGGTGTTCGCGCAGATCCGTGTCGAGGTTGGAGAAGGGCTCGTCCAATAGCAGCAAAGCGGGCGAGGGCGCTAAAGCCCGTGCCAGTGCCACGCGTTGCTGCTGCCCGCCAGAGAGTTCATGTGGCCATGCGTTGGCCGAATCTGGCAGACCCACCAATTCCAGCATGTGTGCGACACGCGCTTGGCGCGCCGGTTTGACTAGGTGGCTGAGGCCAAACGCGATGTTGTTGGCCACGCTCAGGTGCGGAAATAGGGCGTAGTCTTGGAACATCATGCCTACTTGGCGACGTTCTGGCGGTAGGCTGTATTGAGGGCTGGACAATGCTTGCCCATTCAAACGAATAAGGCCGGCACGCAAAGGCTCGAACCCCGCAATGGCACGCAGCAACGTGGATTTGCCACATCCCGATGCGCCCAGCAAGCAGGCAATATGCCCCTGCGGCAGTTGCAGGGAAAAGTCGTTGACGACCATGCGCAAGCCCTGTGGCGTCTCATACCCAAGGCTGACGTGTTCCAGTTCAAGAAAAGCAGGGTTGGTCATGATGGCTGCGCGGGTTTTGGTGAGGGAGGTGCTGTAGTGGCGGTTGTGGTGACGGTTGCCGCGCGTGTGGCTGGCGCGCTGTTGCGATGGCGATTCGAATCAACATCCAAGCCAATATCCAAGCGTGTGCGTGCCAGCAATATCACCGGCAGTAAACCGGCTAGTACGATGGCCAGCGCCGCAATGGCACCTTCTTCATACGTGCCACGTGCGGCTTCCGCATACAAGCGTGTGGCGAGGGTTTCTACATTCATGGGGCGCAGCAGCAAGGTGGCTGGCAACTCTTTCATTGCGTCAACAAATACCAGTAATGCGCTGGCTGCCAATGCCGGTTTGAGCAAGGGTAGATGCACGCGGCGCAGTGTACCGCTGGAAGTTTGGCCTAAGAGGCGCGAGGCTTGCTCTAACGAGGGAGGAATGCGCGTCAGTCCCGCTTCAATTCCACCGATGCTGATGGCCAGAAAACGCAGCGTATAGGCCAAAATGAGCGCGGCCATGCTGCCCATCACCCACAGCGATGGTTGTTGCAATATCCAAGAGAGACTTTGGTCAAACAAGGCCATTGGGGTGAGCAAACCAATCGCCAAGATAGTGCCGGGGATGGCATAACCCAGACTGCCCAAACGTGTGCAGGCCAATGCTAGGCGGCTGCGTTGACCATGGATATTCAGGCGCGATTGCCATGCCAGCAACAAACCCAACAGCAAAGCGACCAGCGTGGCACAACTGGCAAGCAGCACCGTCTGCCATAGGCTCGTCCACATCGCAGCAGAGATATGGCCTGCTTGCTCCACCCGCTTGATGGAGGCTGAGACGAGGTAGGCCGCAGGCGCCACAAAGCCCAGCAGCACCGGCAAGCTACCTAGGGCAAAAGCCACACCTGCACGCCAACCACGCAAACGTTTGGGTTGCATGGGGCGCATGCGCTGCGTGATGGCAAAGCGTTGGCGCTGGCGGGCGCGCCGCTCTAACCAGACCAAGCCGATGACGATCAACAGCATGAACAAAGCCAACTGCGCCGCAGCGCCCAGATCAGAGCGCGTCACCCATGTGTTGTAGACGGCCACCGTCATGGTGCGCACGCCTAAAAATTCAGACGCGCCAATGTCGTTCAAAGTCTCCAGCAGCGCCAATGCCAAACCAATGGCAATGCCGGGGCGCGCCATGGGCAAGGCAACGCGCCAGAACGCACCTGCGGCGCTGCAGCCCAAGGTGCGTGCGGCTTCCAGCAAACTGGCCGCTTGGCTCATGAACATGAAGCGCGTGCTCAAATACACATACGGGTACAGCACCAAGCCCAGCAACAGCACCGCACCGGGCAGCGAGCGGATATCGGGCAAGCGAAATTCACGCGGGCTGCTGTAACCCAATAGTTCACGAATCAGGTTTTGCACGGGGCCGATAGGGTGCATCAAATCCAGATAGGCGAACGCCATCACATAACTGGGGATGGCCAAAGGCAGCAACAAGGCCCACACCAAAATACCGCGCCCGGTAAACGCGTAAGCAGTGACCAGCCAAGCGCTGGCGGTGCCAATGAGTGTGACGACCACACCAACACCCAGCAGCAACCACAAGGTGTTTTGGGCGGTAACGGGCAGCACATGGCGGATCAGATGTGCCCAGTGCGAGATATCGGCACCGAGTGCATGCCACGCTAAGCTGATGATGGGCGCGATGACGATCAGCGCAATCAACGCGCAACCCAGCCACGCAGGCCATGATGCGATGCGCGAGAGAAACGGGTGTGGAGTGTTTGGGGCGGCGGGAGCCGTCATGGTGGTGATGTGGGGAAATGCCGCTAAAAAGCTGGCGAATGGTGGTTGTTATAGTTAATGAAGCCAGTGCCCTGCGCCTGTTGCTGATGCTGGCTTATAAAGGTGAAGCATGCAGAAAATATCACCGTTCTGGCTGAACCCTTTGACTTCGCTCAGGAGAACCTGGTCGAAGCCTTTGGCTTTGAATGCCTGCCCTTCGACAAGCTCAGGGAGAACGGAGTTAAGCGGTGACTCTGAAAAAAGTTTGATCAAGCGATAAAAAAACACATGGGGCAACTGTTTGCACAGCGCCCCACTTATCGCGTGGTGATGATCAACGTCGTACCGCTGGTGCTTAGTTATCAAAGCCGACTTTATCGACCAACTCGCTGGCTTGCTTGCGGTATTTGGCAATCTCGGTCAGCGGCAGCGGGTCCACCTTCAACACACCAAAGGACTCGGTCACCGGGTGCAGCTTCACGCCTTCGCGAATCGGATATTCGTAGTTGGCGTTGGCATACAGATCTTGCGCGGGCACAGAAACCAGATACTCCAGCAGCTTCACGGCGTTGTCTTTATTCGGCGCGCTTTTGGCGACCGATGCTCCTGTGATGTTTACGTGTGTGCCGCCACTTTTAGCAAAAGTAGGGCGTACGACTTGAATCGCGTCACCCCATTTGCGGTTGTCGGTGCCCGGTTCCGCCGTTTTCATCCGGCCCACGTAGTAGTTGTTGGCAATGCCAATGTCGCAAATGCCACCCAGAATATCGCGCGCCACATCGCGGTCGCCGCCGGTGGCTTTGCGGGCCAAGTTGGCTTTCACGCCTTGCAGCCATTTTTCAGTGGCTTCTGCGCCATCATGCGCAATCATGGAGGCGATTAACGCCGTGTTGTATGGATGCTGGCCAGCGCGAATGCAGACTTTGCCTTTCCATTTTGGGTCGGCCACGTCTTCGTAAGTGAAGGTGGGCAGGTTCAGGTCTCTGTCGGCGTACAGCACACGGTCGCGCAGCGATAGGCTGAACCAATCGTTATTGGCGCTGCGCAGGTTGGCAGGCAAAACGGTGGTCAGTGTTTCTGACTGGATGGGCTGGGTCACGCCCGCATCCACTAAATCCAGCAGGTTGCCAATGTCCACCACCATGAACACATCGGCAGGGGAGTTGCTGCCTTCGGCTTTCACGCGTTCCAGCAAACCATCTTTGACGAACACGGTATTCACCTTGATACCGCTGTCCTTCTCAAAAGCCTGCAGGATGGGCTCAATCAATGCCGGTTCGCGGGTCGTGTAGAGGTTCAATTCCCCCGCAGCAAAAGCGGCGGTTGAGCTGATCCCCGCAGCGGCAGCCAGGAACAGGGCTGAGAGGGTTTTGACGCGAAAGCTTGGTGCTTGCATGGTGTGTTGTCTCCAATGGTTAAGAAATGATGCAAGGCATTATGGCCATGTGCTGGCTTTTATTGTGAGTAATTCCCATTTGTGTTTTAAGTGATTGTTTATGCTTATTTTTCGTTGGATGGCGTAAAGCAGGGGCAGCGCCGATTTCATTGTGTGGGGTGAGTGAGTTGTTCCATCGCCTTGCGCCTGTGCATAATGCGGCGCGATGGAACCGCTCAATTTAGAAAAATTCGAAGACGAGGGTGGCAGCTTTGAGGCGTATTTTCGTGCGCCTGAATTGGCGGCAGAAGCCCCTTTGGCTTGGGCACTCGGCCAGCGGCTGGAAGTGCTGGATGCGCTGCGCAGCTTGTTCTCGGGCCCGCGCCATGTGGTGCAGTTGCGCTTGTGGTGTTTTTTGGAATTGGCCAGTACCCCAAAAGGGCGCTTGGATCGTGAGGATCTGAGCCATTTGTTCCACACTTTGCTGCCGCAAGCGCTGGACAACGTGCTCAAGCGCCTGCGCGATGCCAATTTGCTGGTGTGGGATGCCACGCAGCAAGACTACGCGCTGTCTGATTTGGCGCGGCAGGTGCACAGTTTGTTGGCGCCGCTGACCCAGACCGCAACGCAAGACGACGAACTCTCTGGCTTGCTGATGCAGGTCACCGGCGCACAAGCGCTGGGCTTGGTCGATGCCTCACAACTGCAGCACTTGCACGCGCAATTGGCGCGTTTGCACGATGATTTTGCCGATGCGATTGCTAGTGGTTCTGAAGCACGTTTGCGCCAAGCGCAGCCGCGTTTTGAACGCGCTTTGGCCTTGGTCGACCGTGCAGGCCAAGCCCTGACCGCACTGATCCGCACCGATACCGACGATGTGCGCTTAGAGCGCGAAGCACGTGCATTGGGCCATGCACAAGCGAACCTGCTCTCGATGGCCAGCCAGTTCAACCGCGCCATGCAGCAAGCCGATCGCCAGCGCGTGACCTTGGGCAGCACGGGCGTGACCAGCTCCGACGTGCGCGAATGGCTGCGCGACCATGAAGGCATGCATACGCTGCTGGATGGCGCATTGTCTGCCGCAGTGCAGCCGTGGTTCGTTAGCCAGCACGATTTATTGGACGTGGCCGAAGCCGAGTTTGAGCGCGACCGCCCGGACCCGGCGCGCTCCACCGAATTGCCGCCACCGCATGCCGCCAGCGATGGCGAGTTGGAAGTGCCCAGCATGCCCGAGGAATTGCACGGCCTCATAGGCATGCTGGCGAAATGGCACCGCTACGATGAACGCGATGGCCAAAGCCCCGCGCGCGCCGTGCAAGATGCCGTGCTAGAGGGACGCTTTGCCCAAGCGGCCTACCGCATGCAGTTGCTGCCGCTGCTGGGCGACCCGCAGGCGCAAACCCTCAAAGGGCAAACCGGTGAGTTGGCGCGCTCGGGCTGGCGCGCGCAAATGGCACCACGCGTGGTGCCGGTCGATCACCGCACGGTGATGGCAATGAGCGAGGGGCGTTTGATTTCCGACGCCTACGAAGAGGCACACCCAGACGAAGCGCCATACGGCTTTAGCGATGGCGAAATCCATTTAGAGGCTTTGCCATTAGAAGGCGATGCACCGCGCAAAAAACGCCAACGCAAAGCGGCTGCAACTGTGGCTGCGGCCGTGCCTGAATCCGCGCCCGCACCTGAATCCGCATCGACACCGGCAACCACTCCTATGCCAACACCCGAGCAGGCCGTGCCCAACGAGCCGCCTGCAGGAGCAACCGAATGAACACAACCGACGAAGCCGCCTTGTTGGCGGCGCAATTGCTGGCCAAACGCTGGTTGCCGCGCCAGCACCCGGGCATTAAGCGCGCCTTGATCGATGCCGATTTATGGCTGGCGCTGGAGCAGCGTTTGGCCGGTGTCGGCCTGCGCTTGGTGGATAACATCCACGCCGATCACGTCAGCGTCGCGCTGGTGCGCAGCGCCGAATCGGCCGTGTTTGGCGAAACAGGTTTGAGCAGCCACAACAATTTCGACTTGCCCCGCGATGGCGTATCGTTGCTGGTTGTGCTGTGGGCGTTGATCGTGCTGCCAAAGCGCGAGCGCCAAGCCGCCCGCGACAGCGAAGCCGCCAACAACGAGCAAAACGAGATGTTCGCTGCTGACCGCCCCATGCCCAAAGCGGCCAACGTCAGCCCGGTGATTTCCTACAAATCTTTACTGGCGGATTTTGGGGCGCAACTGGGCAAGAAAACCCGTTTGGACACCAACCTCAAACGCTTGGAGAACCACGGCTTCATCGTGCGCCGTGGCGATGACATTGCCGAAGGCCCGCTGTTGGATTTGCTGCTGGACTACGACGTGATGGCACCGCGCATTCTGGAAGGCACGCTGGGCGATGTGCTCCATCGCGCGAAAGCGGCAGAGCTGGAAGCGGCGCACGAAACGCCAACCGAAGAACACGGTGATGCACAAGCAAAAGTACAAGACAAGGTGCAAGAAGATGTGAACGATGCGCAAGCCGACAACGCATCCCCGCAACCGACGACCGGAGAGGAAGGCTAAACCATGTTCCACCTTCAATCCATTGAACTGCTGCACTGGGATTATTGCCAGCGCCTGACGCTGCCGCTGGACGGCTCCATCATCACCATTGCGGGTCCCAATGGCTCGGGCAAGACCACCTTGCTCGATGCCATGCGCACCTTACTAGGGTTGGAGTGCTCGGGCAACCGCAGCTTCAAAACCTACGCGCGCCACGCCAATGCCGATTCGTCTTGGCTGCGCGCCGTGGTGGACAACCGCCCGCGCACGCGCCAAAGCTCCAACCGGCCATTTGCGCGCAGCTTGCTGTATGCCGATCAGGTCACGCTGGTGTGCCGCATTCAACGCAATGGCGGCGATTGGCAGCGCCGCTACTGCATGGTCGATGGCGATGTGCCGATTGAGGCCTTGTTGCAACTGCCCGAGAAAGATTGGCTGGGCATTGAGCACTGGCGCAAGCGTTTGGAAACCGCGGGCTTGTCGCGCGCGATTGCCCGCGTGCTGGCGCTGGAGCAGGGGCAGACCGACCGCCTGTGCGAATACTCGCCCAAAGAATTGCTGCGTTTGGTGTTTGACGTGTTTGGTGACCAAGAGGTGCTGGACCGCTACGAAGAAGCGCGCCGCCACCAGCAAGAGGTAGCGCAAGAAGTCGAAACCGCAAAAAGAGAACTCGTGCATGGTGAGGCGCAGCTGGCGCATGTGGAAGCGCGCCTGAACCTGTACCGCCAATACCAAGCCAAGCTGCGCGAGCGGGAAAAACTGCACACCGAAGTCATCCCCGTGCTGGAATGGTGCGACGCACGCGATGCGCTGACCGGCCAGATGAAAGAGCTGCACCGCCAGCGGGTGGAGCACGCCCACAGCCTGCAACGCCAGCGCGAAGACCGGCAACTGCTGTTGCAACTGGCGCAGGAGGTCGATCAAGCAGGCGTGCAATTAGCACAGGTGGAGCTGCAGCGCAAGCAGGCGCAAGATGCCTTGACTGAAGCACGCGGCCATGAAACGCCGGTGGAAGCATTGGTCAAACAAGCCGATGAATTGCGTGAGCTGGCCAAAGTGGAAAGCGATGCCGAGCAACTGATGCAACGCATTGACGCGCTGGAAGTCGACAAGCAAAAGCACGATGGCGAATGGCATTCGCGCAAAGAAGCCCGTGCGGCAGCACAGGCTGCGTTGGACAAAATGAAAAACGAGCGCGGCGCCCCGCGTGCCGACGATGCGGCGCGATTCAGTCAAGTGCTGCGCCGCCACAACATCGCCCACCACTTTGTGGCCGATGCGATTGAGATTACGGACAACCACTGGCGCGCCGCTGCCGAAGGCGTGCTGCGCGGTGCGCGCTGGGTGGCGGTGCTGGAAGATGCCGCCGATGAAGCCAAAGCCAGTGAGCTGGCCGAGAAAGAACGCTATCGCCACTACTTGGTCAGCGATGCAGTTGATGCCGATCCGCAAAGTGCCCCGAAAGACAGCTTACTGGCCGTGCTCAAATGCAGCGCTACCTTGCCCGCTTGGCTGCGCAAAACTTTGGCGCAAGTGCGCCGTGTGGAGAACACGCAAGAAGGGTTTGCCAAAGGTGGCGAGTGGATCACCCCAGAGGCCTATTGGCGCGATGGCCGTGGCGGGCGCAGCGTGTGGGTCAGCCCCGAGCAGCACCAGTTTGGCGCCGCCGCATTGGCGGCGCGGCGCGAATCCATCGAAGCGCGCTTGGCAGAGCTGGATGCGCAATTGCAGCAGATTGCTTTGCAGCAGCGCGAAACGGAACGCCAACTCAAAGCAGCCAAAGACGCCACGCAAGGCCACCGCGCCGCCGAAGAATTGGCCAAGCGTGCTGACGAGTTTGAGCAAGCGCGCCAGCAACTGGTGCAACTCAAAGAAGCACGCATCACTGCAGCCCAACGCTGGAGCGAACTGGACGAACGCTACAAGCAATGCAGCGATCAGCAGCGCAGCGCCCAAGCCCGTTACCGCGATACGCAACTGCGCCTGCAAGACAGTGAGTCGGCCGCTAGCCGCTTCGCCCGCGAGTGGCAAAGCAAGCGCGATGAGGCAAGCACCCGCTGCGCCCAGTCGCAGAAAAAGCGCCGTCAGTTCCCCGTCCGTTGGATTGCCAGCGACACCATCGCCCAGCTGCGCCAGCAATTTACCAACGCCACGCAAGCGCGCTTGCGCAGCGATGCCATTGAGCAAGAACTGGAGCATGGCGAATGGGAGACGGATGCCATCGTTGAAGAGCGCCACACCTTGATGGTCGCCCAAGTGGGCAGCCAGAAAGGCCAATTGGCGCAGCGCGAGGCCAGCAACGAATCGGCCAGCATCGCGGTGGATAACGCGCGCGAGCGCTACATCGACGTGCTGCGCTCCACCGTGCGGCGCTACCGCAAAAACATTGTGGAATTGGGCGAGCTGGCCGGTGTGGTCGTCAACGCCGACACCCCGCATCTGGAGAATGACGACGTCGCGCTGCGCCAAGCCGAACTGAAGGTCAGCTTCAACTTCGACGGCAAAGGCCAAATTGGCTTGAACGATGGCGAAGCCTCCGGCGGGCAGCAGGTCATCAAATCGCTGATCCTGCTGGTGGGTTTGCTTAAGGATGAAGAATCGTCCGGCGGCTTTGTCTTCATTGACGAACCCTTCGCCCACTTGGACGTGCGCAACATCCAGCTGGTTGGCCACTTTCTCAAATCCACCCGCGCGCAATACGTGCTCACCACGCCGATTACGCACAATGTGGAAGTGTTTGAGCCGGCCGACATCACCTTGGTCACCGCGAAAAAGCAAAAAGACCAGCGCTGGGCACCGCCGATTGGCGTGCTGCAGCGCAGGCTTGAAACTTCCGGTTATTGACGCCTTAAAATTTGTATCTTTTTTGTGACGCGGATCACTTATGTCTATTTATCGCTGTAACAGTTGTGGGTTCATTGCAGAAGTGGTGCCTATCGATGGGAGCGCAACACACTGTGGCCGCTGTGCTAAGCCCGTGACTGTTTACGGGACGGTTTTTTTTATCGAAAGAATCTTGCAGCGGTATGCAGAGTCTTTGCGAGAGGTGAAAAAACTTAAAGATACGCTGGCCAATTTTGATCAGCAGAGTGGTTCAGATGGTGAGCCTAGATCAACAGCGACGAAAGACAATTCGCCCGAGGCTGCTGCTCTGGATCACACATTCCTGCCCACAGAAGAGCAGCACTTTCCTCTTCATCTTTGGTTTAAGTCACGCCAATTTGATGTGCGCTTTCAATACGACAACGTGGACTTAAGTGGCTACTTTGATGAGGCTGCAAATCAGATCGTCGAGCATGAGCATTTGCTGGCAGATGTGATTGGAAAAATTGGATGGAGTTACCGAAAAAACCATTCAGGCATCAATATCGACTTGAACAAAATGGCGCAAAAAGATGTGGGCGCCATCACTAAAATTTGTCGTTCCTGGTATGACGGTGCACTCCTCTCCAAGTATTTTTATCAAAAGAACGAGAAGGTCTTGCGCTTAGGTTTGCAAACCGCAACGCCCGCGAGACTGTTTTTCACTGGTGGCTGGCTGGAGTGGTTTGCTCTGAGTACCGTTTTGAAACTACAAGACACCTTTCAAAAAACGCCGATTTCGGTCGCAAGAGGAGCGAAAGTACAGTTCCCAAACGAGGATTTGTTTGAGCTGGATGTGGTGGCGTTGTTTGAAAAACAGTTGTTTGTCATTGAATGCAAAAGCGGGGAGTTTCGCAGTGAAATCAATCGGTTGAGCCGTTTGCAAAAAAGGCTTGGACTGGATGGCCGATTTTTTGTGATTTGCTCGCCGCAATTAGATGAAGCTCAGGCCAAAAGCATGACGGCGATGTATGGAATCAGCTTTGTGAATTTGCAAATGTTGGCGCCCCACATTCAACGAACCTTAGCAGCAGGTTAAACAAACGATTCCTGTTAAGGCTCCGTTCTTCACTCTCCTTAAAGTCGTATTGAAATGAACTCTTCACGCTCCGCCCTCTGGAGCGCGCACATTGCGGCTGTGCTGTTTGGCTTGGTCGGTATTTTGGCGGCGATGATCTCCGCCACCCCTTGGGTGATTACCGCTGGGCGCTCGGGCTTTGCCGTGCTCGCCTTAGCCGCGTTTTCGCTGGTGCTGCGGCAATCGCTGTGGGGCAGTTTGCATGCGCGTGGCTTGGTGATCTTGGCATTCACTGGTGCGTTGCTGGCGGCGCATTGGGTGACGTTTTTTTTATGCCGTGAAAGTCGGTGGAGTAGCCGTTGCCACTTTGGGCTTTGCCAGCTTTCCGGCGTTCATCGCCATTTTTGATCGCTTGATTTTCAAAGAAAGACTGGGCTTGCGAGAGTCTCTGCTGCTGGGTTTGGTCACGCTGGGATTGATCTTGGTGACGCCTTCTTTTGACATGAAGGACCATGGCACTCTGGGCCTGCTGTGGGGATTGGCTTCAGGTTTGTCGTTTGCGGTGCTGGCCATGATCAACCGTCGCACCCACACTGGCGCAGGCCCCATGCAAGCGGCGTTTTGGCAAAACTTGGTCGTCTTTGCGCTGATGCTGCCCTTTGCCGCCTTGTCCACTGGCACTCTGCAACTCAGCGCACACGAATGGTTATTCCTCGGGCTCTTGGGCGTGTTTTGCACGGGTCTTTCGCAGTTTCTCTTCGTCAAGAGTTTGCAAGGCATGAGCGCCCGCAGCGTGGGCATGATCATCGCGCTGGAGCCGGTGTACGCCATTGCCTTCGCATGGTGGTGGTTTGCCGAGCAGCCCACGGTTCGCATGCTGTGCGGCGCGGCCTTGATCATTTTGGCGACGGTGGTGTCCGGCTTGGTTAAGCGTAAAGACTAAAACTCATTGCTAGGGAAAATCTGGCAAACGCTACTAAGTGAAAGTTGAAAGCGCTTTTACCCAAGCAATATAAGGGACCAGACGGTTGCCACCATCAGCAAGGCGATTGTTTGGGCTGTGCTGCCCATATCTTTAGCATTCTTTGATAGTGGGTGCAGCTCCAGTGAAATGCGGTCTATTGCTGCTTCGATAGCAGAGTTGATGAGCTCGACGATCAAGCTAATGAAGCAGACTGTCAGCATCAGCGCTTTTTCAATAGGAGAGAGGGGAAGCAGGATGGCCAAGGGCATTAATAAGCCATGCAATACCAAAAGCTGTCGAAACGCGGCTTCGTTTCGCATCGCGGTTAAAAAACCGTCGCGGGAATAGATTAAGGTGTGGAAGAGCCGCGATAAACCTGTTTTACTGTGCTGGTACTTACCAGAGGTGCTTGTTGGAGTGGTTGGCATAAGAGTCGAGCGAATGCAATAGGAAGCTACCAGTATGCGCAAGACCTTGTGAAGAATTTGTTAAGAGTGCGGCTCACTTGCCGCAGCGGAAATTGGTATGCAGGAGCCCGCTGGCTAAGGCGCATCATCGCGCCGCAGAGGCATTGCCTCGGGTTTGCAATGTGAAGCAGCAGCCGTTCTCGGAGCTGTCGACCGACATTTCCCATCCGAGATGCTCGACGATGCGTTGCACGATGGACAGCCCCAGCCCTTCGCCATGCAACGCTCGGCTATGGGAAAAGCGTTCAAATTGGTGAGGATTGATGCTGGCAGGCAAGCCTGGTCCGGTGTCTGAAATCACGAGAGTTTCGTCTCGCACGGTGACACGCACTTCGCCTTCGCTGGTGTATTGACAGGCATTGCGCAGCAGGTTCCAAATCACGCTGCGGGCGAGTTCTGCGTTGGTTTGAACGATGGCGTTGTGCGGAACGTCTACATGGAGGGTCACCGGTTTATTCTCCAGCCAAGGCTGGCAGCGATGCATGCATTCTTCAATAACCGGGCGCCATGCCATGTCCGCCACTGAGAGGGTGGCAGGGTCGCGTGAGAGCAGCAGCAGGCATGTCAATTGGCGCTGCATTTCCTGTGTGGTGCGAACAATCCGCTCGGCACTGGGAATAAGCGGGCTATTTGGTGGAAGTTGAACGGCAATTGTCTCTGCGGCACCTCCAATGATGGCGAGTGGGGTTCTGAGTTCGTGGCTCGCGTCACCCACAAAACACCGCTCACGATGCAAAAAATGCTCCAACTCCTCACTGTGCTGTGCGAACGCGCGTGCCAATACACCGATTTCATCTTGTTCGTTTAAAAACGGAAAAGGCTTTTGTTTTTGGGCGACGGCTTCGGCCAATCGTTTGATGGGCGTAGTCACCCGAGCGGAAGTGTGCCTGCCAATCCAAAAGGCGCATAGCAAGCACAGCAAAATCACAAAAGGCGCGAACCCATCGATCAGAAACTCAAGGTAAACATAGCCCTCGCTTGCATGCAGCAAGTAGTAGCGTTGGTCTTGTACATCAAATACTTGCAGGTATTGCCCGTTGGGCTGCGTGATGCGGTGGTAACCAGGCAGGAAGTGACGCAGGGCATCGGGGACGGTTACCGCATCATAGAGCTGGCTGCCTGACGATAGGGGAGGGGGAACGCCTTTGATGAGGGCAGCCTCCACCTGAGCTGCTTCGCTGCGCAAGTTTTTAGAGGCCACGTATGCCCTGAGCTCGTCGTAATCCAACTGTTCAGCGATGACCAAAAATCCCATGACAGTTGCCATCAGCAACACAAATGTCAGTGTGATGCGCGTTTTTAGCGACATCTGTTGCAAGGTCGATTTCATGACCATGGAGTGGAACTCACGGCTGGTTGTTAGAGATACTGCCGCCGGCTGGCACCGCACCGTTTTCGGGTGTGATCAGCCGCCAGCCAATGCCATGAACCGTTTCTATTAGCGCGGGCATGAAATTTTTGTCCACTTGTTGGCGCAGATCATGGATGTGGGTGCGCAGTGCGCCGCTTTCTGGCGGTTCATCTCCCCAAATCGCGTATTCCATTTCCTGCTTCTTAACGGTTGATGGCGCAGCGCGCATCAACAGGAGTAGCAAATGATGAGTGGTCGGAGTTAGGTTGATGGTGTGCCCCTGTCGCCATGCCTGTGGAGTGCGCGTGTTCACTTTCAAATCTACCCATTGCAAGGTGCCTTGGACCTGTCGCCCTTGGGCGCGACGCACCAGAGCTTGGATACGCGCATGAAGTTCTTTGAGGGAGAACGGTTTGATCAAATAGTCATCTGCGCCAAGTGAGAGCCCTTGTATGCGATCCTCTACAGGATCGCGTGCGGTCAGCATCAAAACGGGGACAGGGTTTTGAAACGATTCGCGCAGCTGCTGGCACAGGCTCATGCCATCCAGCCGCGGCAGCATCAGGTCCAGCAAGATTGCGTCGTAGTCGTTTTGCACGGCCATGCGCAAGCCGGTCTCCCCATCGCGTGCATCGTCGAGCACGTAGCCCAGCGGCTCGAAAAAACCGTACAGGTTGGCGACCAACTCGGGATTGTCTTCAATGATGAGCAGACGTGTCATAGGTGCGGGCATCTTAACAACTTCTTGACATGCCTTTTTCGATACTTCGGGCGACTTGCCAATCGCCTTGCGCTTGTGTCAAAGGATGCGGAGGAAGGCGTCGCCCTCTCAACCCTCGGGGAGAGACGGAGATGCCCTCGTAAACCGCATGCAATGGCTCTTGTCGGGCGGCGAGGCTCCCTTCTATTTCAAGCCTAAGAGGTTATCGCCGATGCACATTTTTTCTTCACATCCCTCCTGCCAAGGAGCGCACGACCACGAGGCACACAGCCCAAGTGCAGCTTCGGCTAAGTCACACGCTAACAAATCTGCGTGCTTTCGTAGAAATTCCTCTGTCGGCTGGATGGGGTTAGTGGTTGGCACTTTGGCCTTAGTCGCGTGTGGCAGTGGCAACGTAGGATCGGATACACCCGGCGAAGAATCTGAGGTGCTTGAAGCACAGGTTCGACGTACGAGTTTTGGTATTCCGCACGTCAAAGCGCAGAACTGGCAAGGCCTAGGCTATGGCGTTGGGTACGCGCAAGCAGCCGACAACCTCTGCACCATTGCCAATGGGATGTTGACCTATCGCGGCGAACGTTCGCGCTTTTTTGGAGCGCAAGCGTTGCCACCTGCCGATAGCACGATTGGCGATCCGAGCAATTTAGAGTCGGATTTTTACCATCGCCATGTGCTTGGCGATGCCCGAATCGATGCCTTGAAAAGCGCGCAGTCGCAGGAGTTGCGTGCACTGGTGCGCGGTTACACGATCGGTTTCAACCGATATGTGGTCGATATCAAGGCCGGCAATGCCAAAGGGCATGAGGCTTGTGCATCTGAGCCCTGGGTGCGGGCTCTGGACGAAGATGATGTCTGGCGACGAATGCATGCCTTTACCCTCGCTGGTGGGTATGCGTATTTGGTATCTGCGATTGCTCGTGCTCAGCCGCCTGAGGCAGAAAGCCAGCGTATTGCCACTGCACCCGTCGCGAACGAATCCCTCCCACAGCGGCAAGCCAAACAAACCGCTGTAGATAGTAAACCGTTGCACTTCGGTGGCCATGCCGGCATTGGCAGCAACGCGTATGCATTTGGCGGCGAGGCGACAGGCACCTCTTCTGGCTTGCTGTTTGGAAACCCGCACTGGTACTGGCGTGGCCCTGATCGTTTCTACCAGCAACAGATGACGCTGGATGGGCAAATCGATGTCAGTGGGGTTGCCGTTCTCGGGCAACCCGTCATGCTGATTGGTTTTAACAACCAAGTGGCCTGGAGCCATACCGTATCAACAGCGCGTCGATTTGGTTTGTACCAATACACGCCAGACCCGCAAAACCCTGCTGCCGTTTTGATTGACGGGAAATCCATCCCACTGGAAGCAACGCCCATCGCCGTTGAGGTGCTTCAAGGCACGGGCGAGCGTGTACCTGTGACGCGAACGCTATATCGCTCAGCGCAGGGACCCATGATTGATCTGGGAGAGATGGATGCTTCGCTGGGATGGAGCCAACAAATGGCGTTTGCGATCCGTGACGTCAATGAGGACAACTACCGCAGTTACCAGAATTGGTTGGATTGGGCACGCGCCGACTCGCTGAAGGCTTTTATCGCTGCCCAAGTGCAACACACGGCGATGCCCTGGGTGAACACCATTGCGGCCGCTCGTGGTGATGCCCAAGTGTGGTACGCCGACATGGGGAACATACCCAACGTCAGCGAGGAGACCCTGAGCTTGTGCCGAACACCGATTGGCGAGGCGTTGGCAGAGGCACTTCCGGCTGTGCCGGTGCTCAACGGGTCGCAAAGCGAATGCCAATGGCAAACCGACCCGGACTCGGTGCAAGCGGGTTCTATAGGCGCCTCTCGATTGCCGGCAATGCGAGAGGGTCGATACGTCGCCAACATGAATGATAGTTTCTGGTTGACCAACCCCGAGCGTCCACTAGAAGGTTATCCGGCCATCGTGGGATTTGAACAAGAGGAGCAAAGTTTGCGCACCCGTCTTGGCCATACCATGGTGCGAGAGCGTCTTGAAGGGGCGGATGGCTACGGCGGACGTTTGGTCACCTCTGCCGTCTTGCAGCAGTTGGTATTGAACAACCGCAATTTTTCGGCGGAATTATTGCTCCCCGACGTATTGGCGCAAGTGTGCGATTCACCCAGCGATTTGGTGTTTGCCTGCGAAGTGCTTGGCGCTTGGGATGGACGAGGCGAAGCGGACTCACGCGGCGCGATTTTGTGGCAGGCGATGTGGGCACATTTAGACTTAGAGGATGCCGATTTCGAGCTCTTCGCCGAGCCGTTTGACCCAGCTCGCCCCATTGATACACCAAGCGGTTTGAATGCCGATGCGGTGGATACCATCCGCGCTGCTTTGCGCCAAGCCGTCGAGGTACTGAACCATGCCGGCATTCCATTAAATGCCGCCAAAGGCGAATTGCTTTTTAGCGAGCGTGGGGGGGAGCGCACAGCTTTGTATGGAGGTTGCGACAACGAAGGGTATTTCACGATTCTGTGTTCACAAACCCCTCTGGAGAGTGGCAGCCAAAGCGTGGATGAGGACGCGCATGGCAATAGCTACATGCAGATTGTCGACTTCAATGAGGCCAACGTGCAAGCCTTCACGATGCTGAGTTTTTCACAGTCGGACGATCCCGCCTCGCCACATGCGAGCGATTACACCCGAGCTTACGCCGCAAAGCTATGGCACCGGGTTCCATTTGCTGAAGCCGATATCTTGGCCGATCCGCAACTGAGCGTTATCTCACTGCGCCAGTAACAGCTAACAGCTCTCCCGCTGCCAGTGGCGGGGCTTTGTGAGATGGCCGCGCGTCAAACCGATACCGTAAACGATTCACTGGGATTGGTTTGCGGTTCGACGCGCGCAGTATTCGTTTAGGAAATTTTCGCGTGTTTCAACGTATTGCTTCCGTGCGCCTGCATCCCGTGCACTTGACCTGGATTGCCGCCGCCTATTTCGCCACTATTGGCAATATCCCCCTATGGCAAACGCTGTGCTCGCATGTGGAGGTAGACAGTCTTCGCAGCTTGTTGTTTCTGATGAGCTTGCCTGTTTTCCTGTTCTGCCTTATCAATTTGCTGCTCACACCGTTCATGTTGGTTCCCTATGTGCGCAAGCCGTTGCTCGCCATGCTGGTGCTCATTAGTGCTGGCTGCAGCTATTTCATGCTTAGCTACAACGTGTTGATTGATCGCAGCATGGTGCAGAATTTTTTTGAAACCAATCAAGCGGAGATGGCATCGTATTTTTCAATGCCGTTGTTATTGAGCATCTTCGCTTTGGGGGTGGTGCCTGCGACACTCATGCTTTTACCGCAGAGACCAAGAACGGAGCGGTTTGGAAAAACCGTGTGGCGTTGGGCTGCTCATATTCTGGTTACGTGCATTCTTTTGACGGGTGTGACGGTGACTTTTTACAAGGATTATGCTTCGCTGATAAGAAATAATCTGATAGTGAAAGACCAAATGCTGCCATTCAATTTCGTGCGTAACACGAATGGCTACTTGAAGCGAAAAGCCAGCGCCAAAATCCAACCACTGCGACGGGTGGCAGAAGATGCGGTACGGCCTGAAGCATCGACTCACACGCGCCCTAAACTGGTGATCTTGGTCATTGGAGAAACCGCGCGAGCACAAAATTTTCAACTCAACGGCTATTCCCGCCCCACCAATCCCACATTGACGTTGCGCACGGATATCGTCAATTTTCACAACGTCGCCTCTTGCGGCACTGCAACCGCCATTTCGGTGCCGTGCATGTTCTCTCGCATGACCCGCGCTCAATACGACGAGGTTCGCGCAGCGACGGAAGAAAACCTTCTGGATATTTTGCAGCGCACAGGCGTACACATTCTGTGGCGCAACAACAATAACGGCGGTTGTAAAAAACAATGCGATCGTGTCGCCTTCGAGGATATGCCCAAGCTTCAAGTGCCCACTTTGTGCGTGAATCCAGACGGCACTTGCTACGACGATGTATTGCTGCACCGGCTGAGCGAACGCGTCGAATCCATCGAGGGAGATGCATTGATTGTTCTCCACCAAATAGGCAGTCACGGGCCCACTTACTTTGAGCGATATCCGAAAGAAGCTAAAACTTTTTCTCCAACCTGCAATAGCAACCAAATTCATAAGTGCAGCCAAGAGGCACTGATCAACACGTACGACAATTCGTTGATCTACACGGATCAAATGCTCAGCAAAACCATTGAATTTTTGCAGCGCTATTCGGCCGATCGTGATGTAGGCATGATTTACCTATCCGATCACGGAGAGTCTCTTGGCGAGCGCGGCATGTATTTGCATGGCACACCGTACCTGATTGCACCTAAAGAGCAAACGCAAGTTCCTATGCTGATGTGGCTTTCTCCGACTTTGCTCAGCAATGCGCGCCTCAATTCGGGGTGCTTGAAAAGCCATGCGGAAGACAAAGCTTACAGCCACGACAACTTGTACCACTCTATGCTGGGATTGTTTGAGGTAACTACCCATGTGTACGACAGCCGGTTGGACTGGTTTGCCGAGTGCCGCGCATGAACGTCTTTGCCGCAGCCATGGGCTAGTTTGACTAAGGGTGCTGCAAACGAATAGCTCATCGCGTATGGTTTTAGTGCGGTAAGCACCAAGGTGCTATGGATTTTTTCAAAGAGAAAAATTGGTTTTTTATTCTTCTAGCAAGATTTTTAAGGAGCATTCGATGTCGAAAATTACCATTCAAAAATATGTGTCCGGGACGTTGGGGCAATGCTTGTATGTACCAGCAACGTTGGTGAAAATGGCGGTGGTCGTGCTGCCCGAATCGGCGATCCGGGAGTTGAAAAATAACGGCATTGACATACCGGCTATGCTGCATGCTCTGAAAACTGGGCAGGCGTACGCGTCGACGATGGAGGTGATAGAGGACGGCGTTGCCAAAACGGTTTCTATTGCTTTGGAGGCCACCTCATCCTCCTAAATCGTTTTGGGCAAATATTTTTGTGACGCTGGTGTCGGCTTCGATTTGGCCAATCCCCTCGGGTTGGGCAGTTTGAATACGACCCGAATGGATCGAAGCACCATGAATCCTCCTTCAACTCTGCAAATTGAAAGCACGAAACGCAACAAGCGCAAACGTTGGCTGGATGCGCCTGCCCCTCAACGGCTTTGGCTGATCTTGCAAGAAGATCTGCAACTGCTGGTGGCATGGTGCAAGGACGATGCCCTCACGCGCAAGCGGCAATCGCTGCTGGCATTGGCTGGCGCAACGGGCATTGAACATGCGGAGGCGCTGTGCGAGCGTTTGCTTCGTGAAGGGTGGGTGGAGCGAAAAGAAAGTCTGATTGGTGGGGTTTGGCAATGGGATGCCATTGTTTGGCGTGATTTGCCAACCTTGAAGCAATTGCTTGGTTTGAGCAGCAAAGAGCAGCGCCAGAATGCACGCTCACAAGTGCTAGCAGTGCACCGTGCCCAAGTGCTGGCTTTCAAAGATCAGGTGAGTGCAGAGCTGTTGAAAATGGCAGAGCAGGCATTGGAAACCGTTGGCGCAACCGCTATTGCTTTTGATGTGTTGGAGCGCAGGTTGAATTTGCTGGTTGCTGTGTTGCGATGGCATAGACAAGGAGCGCAGGGTTCGCGCCGTGATTTTTCCTTGTTCGCAACGCAAGCCCAAACCATCAATACCACCAAGGCGATCAGCACGGCAGATTGGTTATGGCTAGAGCATGTTTTTCCATTGCAGGCGTTGGGAGTCAATTCTTTTATGCCGCTGTGGTGGATGGGCGGTCAAGCGTGCTTGCATTGGCCGTCTGAGATGACTAGCAATGCACAAAGCCTGTCGCTCGGAATGTTGGCATTCGCCAGTTTGCCTACGGCCGATATTCGACGTGCAATGCAACTGCAAACCAGCGCCAGTTATTGGTGGTTGATTGAGAACCGGGCCAGTTTTGAGCGGCAATGCATGCTGCGGGCACAGGCCGATCCATTTGCGGGTGAGTACTTTGCAGACGGCATGCCGCTTTTGGTGTTTATGCCTGGGCGTGTTTCAACTGATTGGCAGGCGACTATGCGCCATTTGCTAAAGCTGGCTCCTTTGCCCTTGAGGATCAGCGTTGACCTTGATCCAGCGGGGCTAGAGATGGCACACCACATCTCCCCATTGTGGATTGAGCGCGGGCTCAATTGGCAGTGCAAGCATATGGATGCAGTGATGCTGCAAACTGCTAAACAGCATTGGCCACTCAATGCGTATGATCTCGCAGTGATTGAGCGGCTTGAAAATAATGTGCAAGTTCCTGATGTTCTAAAAACATTAGGCCAAGCTATGCGTGCGTCAGGACGTAAGTTGGAACAAGAGGGGTGGTTGTAAGCCTTTGGAGTTGTCAGTGCAGGGCCTGTTTAGGCGCATAGGCTATGCGGACTTGCTGTGCTTCATGTCCAATTTGTCATGCATGCATGACAGGCGCTGCGGGCTGAGGTTGCAACTACCGCGCCCCACTGATATCCATTTGTGCGAGCGACACCATGCGTGAGCCTTTGATCAATTTGTAGCCCCACCAAATAGCGAGAAACAAAGGAATACCAATGTAGGTGGCGATCACGCCGCTCCAGTCAATGGTGTCAGCCAGAAAAGCTTCGTAGTTTTGTCCTAGAGTGATGACCAAACATAGCGTGAATGCAAAGACTGGGCCAATCGGGAAGGCCGCTGCGCGATAGGGCAATCGATGGGTGTCAAACCCTTGCACTACGCACGCGCGACGAAAGCGGTAGTGGCTAATGGCAATGCCTAGCCAGGCGATAAAGCCGCACATGCCTGAAAGGTTAAGCAGCCATATATAGACGGATTCGGGACTGAATACATTGGTAAAAAAGCACAGAGCAGCCACCACCGTCGTGGCGATCAGGGCCATAACCGGCACGCCCCGCGCATTCACGCGGGCAAATAGTTTTGGGGCCATACCTTGCTGGGCCAATGCATACAGCATGCGGGTAGAGGCATACATGCCTGAGTTGCCGGCAGAGAGCACAGAGGTCAGTACCACTGCATTCATCACAGCGGCAGCGCCTAACAGGCCTGCACGCTCAAAAACAAGAGTGAACGGGCTGACACTGATGTCACCCAGGTCGTTGCGCAGCAATTTCGGGTCTGTGTAAGGCACCAGCAGCCCGATGATCAAAATGGCAAAGACATAAAACAGCAGGATGCGCCAAAACACTTTGCGCACGGCGCGCGGCACATTCCTGGCTGGATCTTCTGATTCGCCAGCGGCAATGCCGATCAGTTCTGTGCCTTGGAACGAGAAGCCCACGATCATGGCCACGCCAATCAGCGCAGCGAAACCGCCAGCAAAAGGCGCATCGCCAGTGGTGAAGTGGGCGAGGTTGCCCCAGAGTCCCTCTGGTGCCCCTCCGGTGATGATGCCAAACACCATGAGTAAGCCAATGCCAATGAATACCAGTACGGTAGTGACTTTGATGGCGGCAAACCAAAATTCCGATTCACCAAACCCTTTGGCGCTTAAGGCATTGAGGCCAAACATCAAAGCCAGAAACAGTGCGCTCCAGAGCAATCCGTTGATTTCGGGAAACCAGTAGGCCATGACCAACTGGGCGGCGACCAAGTCCACCGCAATGGTCACGGCCCAGTTGTACCAATAGTTCCATCCCAAGGCGAAGCCGAAACCTTCGTCAACGTATTTGGCGCCGTAGGTGGCAAAGGAGCCTGATACGGGTAGGTGTGATGCCATCTCCCCTAAGCTGGTCATCAAGAAATAGACCATCAGGCCCACGATGACGTAGGCCAGCAAGGCACCGCCCGGGCCCGCTTGTGAGATGGTGGCGCCTGAGGCCACAAACAGCCCAGTGCCAATGGAGCCGCCAATGGCAATCATTGACATGTGGCGTGCTTTGAGGGAACGGTGCAGACCACCGTTTTTGGGTGTTGTTGGGGTTTCGCTCATAGGCGTTTTTTCATACAGAAAGATTGACATCAGCACGTTTTTCTAGCTGGTGAGAGCAAACAGGGGTGTTATGCGTTCTGTCAATCTTTGATTGTGGAGGGCATAGCGACAACGCTGTAAAGCTCTGTTGCGCTGACATTTCTTGAGGGCATTTGTACTGTGAATCTGAAATGGCGCGTTGGTTGGCGCTATTGGTGTGGCCCATTAAGGCGTGCCGAGAGTACAGGAAATCAGCATTTTTTAGTAAGCACCAGCGTGCATTGTGCCTTAGCGCGGTGCTGGATTTTTGCGATGTGTATTGGTTGTACGGTGTATGGAGCTGTAAAAAAAACAGCCCCGACAGAAGAGCCTGTCGGGGCTGATTGCATGGTGCTCCGCTAGTGCGGTCCGTTATTTATCGGCGAATGCTGCTTCTGCCAATGGGGCTGCAATAGCAGCCTGCTGCCAATACCATCAGGACCATGGCTAGCAATGCCCAAGGAGCATTGGTGGGCACAGGTTCTGCGTACTTGACGATCGGTGTGGTGGCCGAACTCTCTTGCGGTACAGGACTTTGTGTGGTCACGACGCTGGCTACGTTCACCAAGGGTTCACCAAGGTTGAAGTCATCAGCTGTGACGGTGTAGCCGATGGTGTATGTCCAAGTTTCACCAATATCCAAGATGCCGTTGGCGTTGATGGATTCTTGCGGGCCGACCAGCTGCGGTGTTCCGTCACTACTATCAGGCAAGGTGTCTGTTACCACTACATTCGTGTGGCTGATGTTGCCGGTGTTTTCGACTGTGATGGTGTAGCCCAGCTCAACGTTGGGCGTACGCACAGGGTTCACACCGCTGGTTTGCACTTTGGTGATACGCAACGCCGTGTCAATCACTACAGGTGTTGTTTCCGTGCTGGAGTTATTAGACGGATCAAGATCTGGGCCATTGTTATGGTCATCGTCGATGGTCACGGTATTGGCTATGTCAGTCACATCAAGCGGCAATGGATTGTCAAGGCGCACAGCAAATTCCACGCTGTCTGGTTTCTGCACTTCAATGGAGCTTTGTAACGCCAATGTACAGACTTGACCTGCGCCACCACCGTTGGCACACACCCAGTTACTGTCCGATTGGCTCGGTTCAAAACTGGTGTTTTCAGGCACCGTTTCAGTAAGTACTACGCCAGTGGCCCCACGGTTGCCCTGATTGCCGTAATCAATTCGGTATACGGCTACAGCGCCTGGTGTCAGCGTGGTGGCGCTGGTGCTTTTGTGAATGTACAGGTCTGGGCCTGTTCCGCTACCCAATGGAACATCCCAATTATCTGAGTTGTCGGTGGAGTCGCTATCGACCTGCAGAGGATCTGTGCTGGTCGTGCTAATCGTTGCAGTATTGGCAATCAGCGTAGTGCCTGCTGGTACGGTGCTGTCCACATTGACTGCGAACGTGACTTGACCTTGCCCATATGGCGTTGCAAAACCACCCGCTACAGCACCAAGTGTCAGCGTACAAGTGGCACCAGCTTCGTCTGCATTCGTACAAGCCCAGTTCGGATCGGAGGCGGCTGAATTAAACCTTGTATGGGCAGGTACTGTTTCCGTGAGGATTACGTCCACTGCGTCGCGGTCACCTACGTTGGCGTACTCCAAGGTATAAACCAGCGAGGCCCCCGTTTCGATTTGCTGCGGACCTGATTTGCGTACTTGCAAATTAGGCTGGGCTGCAATCGCAACGATGGTCGGATCGTTTGGTGTAGCAGTCGTGCTGGGGTCATCACTCAAGGTGTTGGGTTGCTCAGTGGAGCGCACAACCGCTTGGTTTTGCACCGCAGTCACTGTGGCCCCCAGTGGGCGTGGCACTTTGGCGTTGAATGTGATGGTTGCGCTAGCGTTGGCAGCAATGCTGCCTAACTGGACCTCAATAGTGCTGGCATCCGTTGCATTGCCAGTAGTCACGGTGCCTTGTGATGCCGAGACAGAGCCTGCAACCAAAGTCAGATTGGCATCAGCCAATGAATCGGTGACGAGCACATTGGTGGCGGCGCCTTGGCCTTTGTTGCTCACGGTCAGTGTGTACTCGAGGGTATCACCAGCTTCAGCATTGGTTTTGCCTCCGGGTATTGTGGCCACTTTGCTCATGCTCAAGACGGGTACGGGCAAGCTGGCAACAGCCTCTTCGTCACCATAGGTACGTTGGTGCTTGGGGTCGCTAGGCGTACCAGGCACAGAGGTGGGCGCCTTGAGGTCAATGTGGTTCATGACTGGGTTGTTCACCGCAGGCATCTTCATTTGTACATCGAAAGTGGCTGTGATGGACTCGCCTGGCAACAACGCCTTGGCTTCAGAGCCTGCTGCGCGTCGCAAGACTACGGTTTTCTCATTTGCCTGTGGTCCTTCAACGATGGAGATCGCATATCCATCAGGTTTATCACGCAGTTCAATGGTGTCGAGCAACCAGTCCTGTGCAGACAGGGTGTCTTCAACTGTAAAGGCGTATGCAGGGCCTGTGCCTGTGTTGTCGGCCTTCATGGTCACAGTCACTACACCGCTGGCGCTTGCTGTGGTGCTATAGACCATGGTTTTGTTCAAGCCAAGGGTAGGCTCTACCAAAGCCACTTCGGCTTCAGCCGTGAGTGATTGGCCATCAGGGGTTCCATCATCAAAATGCAATGTGGCATTGTTTTTCAAAATGGTGCCATCTTTATTCTCCGGGGTGTCAAGCACTACACCGATGACTTCGATGACGATCAGGCCTTCAGAGTCGGGTTCGCTGTAATCATTCTCAATCGTGCCCAGTTGAATTTCCACGTTGCTTCCATCGTTGGCCTTGGTGATGGCCGGGGCAGGCGTCAAACGGATGGCCTTGCCCTGACTCAATACACGTGCACTGATGATCTGCATCGCTAAGTCGCCATTGGCGTTGCGTGGCATTTCGTCTTTGAGTACCGCACTTAAAGTAGTTCCTTTTGGTGGCAGAACTGTCAGGTAATAGGTGGCCGTTTCACCAATGGCCAGATCTTCCATGCCTGGTTGGTGGCTGCTGCGGCGTGTGTCAGGCAGGCTGGTTTCGACCACTTCTTTGATCAAGGCTGCCGGGCCGTTGATCAGGAAGCGGCTTGACGCATCATCTGATTGGCTGTAGTTGTTGGTTGGGTCCGTGCTTGGGTCGGCCAGGCTGTTCCAACCGATGGATGCGGTATTGGTATAGGCATGCCCTGCGAGCGCACTGTTGACGACACGTGTGCGGTAAACAATGGTGCAGCTTTCGCCCAATGCCAACGTGCTCAAATCAAAGTCAATCAATCGGTTGTCGCTGGCGTCTGGCGTGCCCGTGATGGTGTGGGTACCGCACGATGTGGATGTAGCATCCAAGCCGATCCACTCCAGTGCGTCAGGCAGCGTGTCCTTCACGGCAATAGACTGTGCGCTCGCTGATGAGTTTGCTCTATGACTGATGGTGATCTGGTAGTGCACTTCCTCGCCTGCCTCAAGAAGCGGCAGGGTATTGGCTGCGGCTGATGGGGCGACGATGGTTTTGCTGACTTCCAATTCAGGATGCACAACGCGCACATGGGCGCTAGCGCTGATTTCAATTGGTGCCGCATTGGGGTCATTGACATTGCTGAATGTCAATACGGCCTGGTTGGTTTGGTTGTTGCCTGGCGTAGCGCCTAGGTTTGTAGAGCTGTTTTTGACTACGGCAACGACTTCAAACTCGATTTGAGAGGCGGCTGTTTCCAGATTGGGGCCAGGCGGGTTTTCAATAGTGCCCAGATCCCAACTGATGGTGTTGCCATTCACGACGCCTTCTGTACCCACCGCAGGCAGGTTGGCCCCAGTCAAATTGCTTCCAATACTCACAATCCGGCTTGATATAACACCTAAGTCAACGGTGGCGGGCAAGACGTCCTTGAACGAGGCCGACGGGGTAGTCCCTGCAGGCAGGGAAGCCACCATGCGGTAGGTTACCTGTTCCCCGGTCGTGAGCAAGACATTGGGGGTTTCGACCGTCGAAGCTTCGCTGGTTGATAAGACCTGTTTGGTCACACCTGGCGAGCTAACCGTGATCGTCTGGCTATTGCTTTCGTTGTATTTGCGGTTCTGACCGCCGTTTTCAGGAGCGGTAGGATCGGTCAGAGAGTTCCAGTCAATATGGGCCGTATTGGTTACCTTACGCCCCGTTTCAATCGTGTCGATTAAACGGGCCTGGTAGCTAATTGTGATGGGGGCATTTGGCCTAGAACTCAAGGGCAGGGCGGCAAACGTGACCTCCATCGTATTGCTGGTGGATGTTAATGCGGTTGGTGCAGGGCCTGAGAGCACCTTCAGGCTATTGGGTTCGAAAACCAATTGGCTTGGCAGTTCGTCCTTAAAAACCAACATGGTGGCATCGGCCGTTGATGCGGACGTATGGGCAACGGTAACGGTGTATGTGAACAAATCACCAGCCACACCAACCTGTTTGTCAGCTTCTTTGCTGATGCGCAGTTGGGGTTCCACTACAGTGATTGTGGCGTGTCGCGTTGCTGGTTGGGTGCCACCATATGTCGCGGAGACTGTATTGGTAATTTCTCTGCCATTTGTGTTGGTAGGAATGTCCTGCAAGCGCGCCTGTACTTCTACCGTGATCGCATTAGCCATAGGGTCAGTGTTGCCTGTTTCTGCTGGGAGGCGACTGACCACTGAACCAAAATCCAATTCAACTTCGTGTTTTGAGGGAGAGATGACCTCTTGTGGATTTGGCGTGCCAACAGTCAAGTTGGCGCCTATGGACTTCACGCTGGCAGAGAGAATCTGCATCGAGCCAACATCGGAAAAGACATCCTTGAGCTTCATTGACGGGGTTGTTCCGTAGGGAACCTGCGCCACGATGGTGTAAGTCGCTGTTTCACCAATGGCCATGTTGCTTCCCGTGGTGTGCTCTTCTGAAGAGCTAGAGACGGTTTTTGTCAGGTCTACAGGGGTAACCTTCAGGTCGGCGAAGGGGGTTTGCGTGTATAAACGCTCGCCGTCTGGTGCGTCGGTGGCGCCTGGCGTAGCTGAAACCCCATTGGCAGGGCCACTGCCTTTCGGGCCAGGAAGGCTGGTCCAATGGGTTTGGGCTGTGTTGCGCACAGTAGTGCCGGGCGCAATGTTTTGCGGCAATTTGGCTTTGAAGGTCAATTGCGCAGTTTGGCTTGCTTGCAGTACAGGAACTAAACCTTCAAAAGACGCCCCAGGTGTTATCGGGTCTGCAATGTCTTGCACAGGCCCGCTTGGTAAATGCAACTTGATTGTTCCGGGGACCAATTCAAGCTCAGGAGGGACTTTGTCGCTTAGCACCACATCAAATGCCGTTGCTCGCCCTGCGGAATTGGTGACTTTAATCGTATAGGTCACCTCATCACCGGCTTGGCGGCTGCTATTCGGTGCGATTGTTTTCTCTGCAGTAACTCCAGGCTCTCGTATGGTGATTGGGGCATTATTTGAATCGCGCGCTGTACCACCATTGATGCTGGCGGAAAACAGATTTTGGCGTTCATTGCCATTGCTATTTGCCGATGCATTATTCGTATTTTTGTTGAGTACCAAGGCATCAAATTCGACCCACAAAGTTTGGTCGGTTGCATCTTGTGTGGTGTCTGGCATTGCCATACCAGTACCGCCAAACGTGAATGTCAGCGTTTGCCCACTTACGGTCGGGGCGATTGATTGGCCCGTTGCGCTGTTAAAGCCCCATTGCGCTGTGCCGGGTTGGAATTTCAGGCCTCCATGCAAGGCATCTGCCAGCACCAAGGTATTCATGGTACTACGGGGGACATGGACCTCTAAACGGTAACGCACCACTTCACCGATGGCGACATCGGTTCCGCCCGTATGGGCCTCTGATGTTGCTTTGATGGATTTTGTCAAAACAAGGTTGGCAATCCTCAGACTGGCCGAATCTTTTACGTTAGGGTAGTCTGGTGCGGTGGTGCTATCGACCGATTTGTACAGAACAGAGGCGTTGTTGGTAACGACTGCATCAGGGCTGACGCTGTCTGCAATGGTACAGGTGTAAAGTAAATCAACGGAAGCGTTAGCTGCCAGGCTGGTTGGTACAGATGGTGTTGGCCCACCACAATTAGTTAAACCGGCAACCTGAGCCCAGTCGTCCGTGAGGCGAATCTGGTATGCGGTGCTGCCACCCGTATTGGCCATGGTGATTTTGTAGTTCACGGTATTGCCAGCTTCCCAGCCTGTATTGCCGGGGGCATTGGTAATGGTTTTATCCAACGTCAGCAACGGTGCGCGTGCGGTTACACCCACTTGGTCTGGTTTGAGTTCCAGTTCGCTCAGATCTTTTGTGTTCTCGGTACTGGCCTGGAACAAATTGGTTAAGTGCAGTTCATCGGCAAAAGGGGAACTGGTAACTTTTGCGTCAATCTCGACTACGATGGTCGAGGCTGTTTGCGATGTGATTTGAGGCCAGGTCAAACGCAGTGAATTCGTGGCTGCATCCGGTGTGATGGTTGGGGCAGGGCTGCCAGCGGGTTGAGAGATGACTTTGACGTCGTTGGCAATAGAAATATCAGCGACACGGAATACGGGCAAGGGCAAGTAGTCGGTCATGACGACATCTTTAGTCGAACCGGCTGCAATGTCCATTTTCAATCGGTATGTGACGGTGTCTCCCGGCAAAAAACCACTGGGTTTTGGGTTTGTGACTGTTTTGCTGATGGTCACAGGCGTCACCATCACGGAAGCGGCACTGTCTTCATTGCAAGAAACAGCTGATCCAGGATTGGTTAGCGCGTAGGTTGAACTCAGGCGGTTTTCCAGAGTGTCATTGGCCAGCACGGGTTGACCATTGCTGTAATACTGGGCTACTTTGGCTCTATAGGTCAAAGTGAAGGCTTGGCCTTTGGGCAGAGTTTTACTGCTCAGGTCAAACGAAATGGTACGGGTGCTTGGGTTGTAACTGACTTCAGCTTCGGCATCGTTTTGGAGTGTTTCAATGTATTCCAACCCATCGTCCAGGATGTCGGTGATGATCAGACCTGTTGCATCGCTGTAGTCTGTGACTTGGCCGTTGATGGTGTAAGTCAACTCTTGGCCAGGATTTACCTGTGTGGTACTTGCTGATTTCTGCAGCGCTACATGTTTGCCGGTCAGCAAACGGGCATCGGCATTTTGTTGTGGCAGGGACTGGCTGCGGAAGGCTCCATCCAAAGTTGCGCGATTTTCAACAGAGGTTGTTGTGCACTGGGCAATCGCTTCAGGCTGGATGAGGTGGCCGGTAATGCGCACTTGTATATCATCGGTGGCACTGGTGCCTGTGACCTGGCCTGGGCAGGAGACAGTCAGTGTTCCTCCTGGTGTTGATGAGCTCGGGGTTGCCGTAATGCTGCAATTGCCGCCACCGGTGATGGCATGCTCGACGTATTGGAATGAGCTGGGCAATACATCGCTGAATGTGATGCCACTGACGGCCGCACCGTTGGCAATGTTGGCGGTCAGAATATAGTCGAAGTCCCAGCTTGGGCCTGGGGTGCGTTCATTTTCTGGTGCGGAATGGCTCTTGGTGAGCACCATGACTGAAGGCACGACTTGCGCCGTCGCCACATCACCTGTGATTGGTGTGTTGCCAGTGGCCTCATCCCCATAGCGGTAGATTGGCGTGTGTTCGATTGTGAGTGGGACGCCTAACAGTGCATCGCTTGCGATCGTGCCGCAGACCTGCATTTCCAAATCGGGTCCACCCGCCACGACTGAGCCAACGGGGTAGACAATGCGGTATACCGTCGAGCCGTTTGCGACATCAAAGTCTTGACCAGACCAAGGATCGACGACATGGCCTACGGGCGTATTGTTTGGGCTGATGCTCTGTAAATTCACAGGAGCTGCTGCCTGCTCAAAAATGCTGGCGCTGTCCAGCGTCAGCCCCTTGGGCACTTCTACCAATACATAAGGGCCATACCCTGTGTCCGCGCCACCCTGATTGTTAATCGTGGTGTTGTAACAAAAGGACTCACCAAGAAGCTGGCTTCCTGGCTGAGTTTCTATGTCGAAAACGGGTTTTGGAGCGGTTTGTGCTATCGCACTACTGGCGCTGGCCATCATAGCCGTACCAATCAGTGCAAGAGCCCATGATTTGACCGCGCCCCTAGCTGGAGAAGAAATCAGTCGCATATAACTCAACAGTAAGAACAATACAGAAAAAATAAAAATGTGCCCTATTGCGATCTCAATGTGTGCCTAGATCGCAACCGAGCAAACTTTCGTATTGTTGCAAATTTGTATGTGTTGCGATGTGATGGAGTTTGTAAATCGCTACCTTAACGTCGGGCTCTGGGCTTGACATTGGTAATCAATCTGCAATGCATACGTTGATGGAAGATACGTGGTTTGTGATTATTAATTAATTGTTACTTTTTGATTTTTTTTAATTGAAATACTGTGATAAACAATTGATTTGTTTGGTGTGTTTACTTTTTTTTGTATGTAAGGTGCGAATGCAATTCAATCTTAATGTTTCACTGCGCCATATTGCAGCTTCGGTCTTTAGCATGGCTTTGTCTTATATAAAAAGCTAATTCGCCGCGCTGAAGTAAGAAAAGTTCTATTTAGCGTAAAATAAAAAATGTAAATTATTGTTCTGTGCTATGGTTTTTGTTAACTTATTGTTTCTCTTTTTAAGAATTTTTTAATTGTTAGCCGGAGTGGAATCGACATTTTTTCCCATGCAAGGGCTTCTTCTTGCAAAAGATAGAAAGACTGTGGGTGTTGGCTCACCCATTGTTCTTCGACTGAGCTGGTGACTGTTCCATCTTTCTGAAATTTCCAACCCAGCGCCTCTAGCTGCGGATCTTTGCGGGCATTGCACAATAAGACCGCTAGGCGCAAGCACAGCAATTGGCGGGCATAGACGGGGTCTGCATGCAGTGCATTAGCCACTTTTTTGAGTTTGCCGCGATGCCCCATGATCAGATGGGCCAGGCGCTCGCGTTCAGAGGGCAGAAAGCCAGGGCAATCGCCGTAGTGAAGGATATAAGCGCCATGGTGGTGAAAGCGCTCGTACGCAATGCTCACGCCAATCTCGTGCAATTGACCTGCCCAACGAAGCACTTGTAAATCGTCTTCAGACCATTGGTGTTGCGGGTTTAAGGCATCCCATATCGCTTTGGCGACGTTAGCAATGCGGTCGCCTTGCTCGCGGTCATAGCCAAAGCGTTGAATCAGGCTGGCGACAGAATTCTGTCGGATGTCGCGGCGTTTGGCATCGTGGTCATCGCGTTGAATGAGGTCCAGTAGCGCACCTTGGCGCAGCGCTCCTTCTGAGATGTGCATGCGTTCAATTTGGAACATGTGCATCAGTGACAGCAAGATGGTGATGCCGCCACCAATGACTGGTTTGCGGTCCTCGCGCAATCCTTCAAAGTTCAGGTTGTCGACGTGCTGCGCCTCAATCAGCATGGCCTTGAGGCGCTCAACGCCTTCGCGGGTGATGACTTGCTTTTCACCGCCGAGCTGGCTGAGCACTTGCGCTACGGCGCCCATGGTGCCTGAGGCTCCATAGACGTGGTTGCGCGGGTAGGGGTCAAAGCGGCCTAAATGCTCTTCAATAATGGCGTTGGCAGCCACTTCTGCTTTAGTAAATGTTTTGGCTGTCAGTTTGCCTTCACCAAAAAAACGCTGCGACCAAGACACACTGCCAAACGGCAGCGATACAGCTTCAAGCGACATTTGCCCTGTGCCAGCAATGATCTCTGTAGAGCGGCCACCAATGTCAATGACCAGCCGTTGCTCTTGGACGTTCAAGGGCAACAAGTAGGTAACGCCTTGGTAAATGAGTCGGGCTTCTTCTTGGCCGGAGATCACCTCAATAGGGTGCCCCAGCAACTGCTGCCCCTTGTCAATGAAGGTTTGGCGGTTTCTGGCTTCACGCAGTGTTTGTGTGGCCAGCGCACTGACCTGCGCCGGACGAAAGTCGCGCAAGCGTTCGCCAAAGCGGGCCAAGCATTGCCATCCCCGCTCCATCGCCTCTTCGGAAAGGTGGCTATCGGCATCAAGTCCACCACCTTGGCGCACGGTTTCTTTCAGATACTCCACCCGCTGCAGGTGGCCGTTGTGCATGATGCTGATTTCAAGGCGAAAGCTGTTGGACCCGAGGTCCACGGCCGCTAAACGTTCACCGTCTTTCATGTGTCGTGGGCAATCAATGTGAGTAAGACGGTGATTGTAGGAGCTTGCATGGCTGGTGCAGCAAAAAGCCTGCTTAGGACTTTTTTTGCTCAAGCCATCAACTACATCGACTCTTCCAGCATGCGATGGTAATCGGCAGGGCTGGCGATGATAGGGTTGGTTGCGTGGCAATGGTCACGTAATGCGCGCTCAATGATCAGCGCAAAATCTGTTTCTACGATGCCCATTTGGGCCAGTCCTTTGGGCATGCCCAGTTCATGGTTGCGCATTTGCACGGCATTGGCCAATTGGGCTGCAGCTGTTTCTGCCGTAGATGCAGGCGCAAGCGTGACGCCCATGGCATGGGCCATGCGCTGCATCCGTTGTTCATCGCGGATATTGGGCGCTTGGGCGTTAAAACGCAGTACTGCAGGCAAAAAAACGGCATTCAAAGTGCCGTGGTGCAGTTGAGGATTGATGCCGCCCAAACTGTGGCTGAGGGAATGTACGCACCCCAGCCCTTTTTGAAAGGCCATGGCGCCCTGCATGCTGGCAGCCATCAGGTTCAAGCGGGCTTGGCGGTTGTCGCCGTGGTGGGTCGCTTCTGCGATATGGCTCCAGCCCCGGGTAAGGCCATCAAGCGCAATGCCATCGGCTGGGGGATTGAAGGCTGCTGCCATGAATGTTTCCATGCAATGGGCAATGGCGTCCATGCCTGTGGCTGCGGTCAAACCGGCAGGAAGGCCCAACGTGAGATCGGGATCACAAATGGCCGATTTGGGCACCAAATGCCAGGAATGAAAGCCAAGTTTGCGACCATCGTCGACGATCAGGATGGCACCGCGCGCAACTTCACTGCCCGTGCCACTGGTGGTGGGGACAGCAATGATGGGGGCGACGTTGGCTGTGATTTTGGCCGATCCACCCTCAATCGTGGCGTAGGTTTTGAGCGGGCCTTCGTGGCTGACAGCAATAGCCACACCTTTGGCGCAGTCGATGGAGGAGCCGCCTCCAACGGCGATCAGTCCGTCACAGTGGTGTGTACGGTACATCGCAGTGGCGGCGCGGACGGCTGCTTCTGTGGGGTTGGATGGTGTTTGGTCAAAAACGGTAACCGGCATGTCCTTGAGTTGCTGCTGAACTTGGCGCACGATGCCTGCGGCTACCACGCCAGCATCGGTCACGATCAGGGGGCGAGCGATGCCAATGCGGTCGCATTCGGTAGCCAATTGCGCGATGGCGCCAAAGTCAAACTGAATTTGCGTGACGTAATTGATGAAAGCCATGTTTGTCTCCTTGTTGTGTGTATTTGTTTTGTTGTGCTGGTGTACGCATTTGGGCTATGGAGTTTTAGTAATCACGCAGCATTGAGAGAAACTGTTCTTTACGCTCCGTGCATTGCACCAAGTTCAGCCCCAGTTGTTGGCTGAGCCAGTCGCTGTCGTAGTACGTGTTGAGGTAGCGTTCACCCGAGTCGCACAAGAGCGACAGAATCGAGCCTGTTTGTTGCTGCACTTGCATTTGCTGGGCCAAGCGCAGCATTGCGACAAAATTGGTGCCTGTGGATGGACCCACACGGCGCCCAAGTAGGGCGCTGAGTGCCTGCATGGCGGCAATGGACTCCACGTCACAGACTTGCTCCATCGCATCAACCAAACTTGGAATGAAGCTTGCCTCAACGCGGGGTCTGCCAATGCCTTCTATACGTGAGCCAGGCGCGGTCAGGGTCGTGTCGCCTGTTTGGTGGTAGACGCTAAATACAGAGCCCTGTGGATCGGCCACGCACAAACGGGTGGCGTATTGCTGGTAGCGCACGTAGCGGCCAATCGTTGCACTGGTACCGCCTGTGCCAGCTCCCACCACAATCCAGGCTGGAATAGGTGCACGCTCGCGCTGCATTTGCGCAAACATGCTTTGGGCAATGTTGTTGTTGCCACGCCAATCAGTGGCGCGTTCGGCGTAAGTGAATTGGTCCATGTAATGCCCACTTGTTTCAGCTGCAATGCGGCGTGCTGCGTCATACACTTGGGCGGCGTTATCTACAAAGTGGCAACGCCCACCATAAAACTCAATGAGTTGAATTTTTTCTGAGGACGTGCTGCGCGGCATGACTGCGACAAAAGGCAAGCCCAGCAAGCGCGCGAAGTAAGCTTCGCTGACGGCGGTTGAGCCGCTGGAGGCTTCAACAATGGTCGATGTGCGGTCAATCCAGCCATTGCACAAGGCATACAAGAAAAGCGAGCGTGCCAAGCGGTGCTTCAAGCTCCCTGTGGGGTGGGTGGACTCGTCTTTCAGGTACAGGTCAATTCTGGCTTGCGCCAGTCGGGGGGCTGGCAGTGCAATCAAATGCGTATCTGCACTGCGTTGGTAATCGGCTTCAATGCGCCCAATGGCATCGTACAACCACGTCGTATTGCTGGTTTGCTGAGGCGCCTGCGATGGTGGCGGGGCGGAAGTTGCTTGCATCGTAGGGTGAAGTGCAGTCATGGCTTGGTCTGTTGGTGTGTATCTTCGCGTGCTATGCCGTTATTGGCTGTCGCCTTGGTTGAGTCCGCTGTCATGGCCATTTGCTCGGCATGATGCGAAACCGTTTTGCTGGCTGTGGCTGCAGGCCAGTGCATTGAGCGCTACAGTATGCGGCGCAGACCGCTAGCGTATCGAATTCGGTACTGCTAAAAGCGGTGGTGCACGCGCCAGTTGATTTCAATTGCATCCTATAAATTGCCTGTGATGACAGACCTAACCCAAGAGGCTTGGTGGCCTACTTTAACAGCCCCAATGCGTGCCATTATCAACGGCATGCAGCGGGCAGGACACGCTCCTTTTCATACCTTGACTCCGCAGCAAGCACGGCTGGGGTACCAGCTAGGCGCCCAAGTGCTGGAAGTGGATATGCCCGCAAACGTGGCACATCGAGAGGACGTGATTACTGCCCGCGACGGAGCATTTTTGCCCATGCGCCTGTACTGGACAGGAAACCAGCCTGATGAGGTGCAGCAGCGCCCAACGCTGTTGTATCTGCATGGTGGCGGTTTCACTATAGGAGGGATCGGCACGCATGATGTGTTGTGCGGGCGTATGGCGGCCAATACGGGGGCAATGGTGGTTTCATTGGATTACCGTTTGGCGCCGGAATACCGGTTTCCGACTGCAGTACATGACAGTTGGGACGCTTTGCTGTGGCTAGCCAACCAAGGTGTTGGTTGGGGCGTGGATAGGAGCCGCTTGGCAGTGGCTGGCGACAGCGCCGGTGGCACATTGGCGGCTGTGGTGGCGTTGATGGCACGCGATGCAGGACTGCATTTACGGGCCCAATGTTTGATTTACCCTGGCACCTGTGCGCATCAGGACACCCCTTCGCATGCACGCTTTGCCAGAGGGCCTGTGTTGACTGAGCCCTTGATTACGTGGTTTTTTGCGCAGTACATCGATCGCAAAGATCGGGAAGATTGGCGCTTTGCCCCGCTGCTGGCGCCAACGCTGGAAGGGGCCGCCCCTGCATTGCTCGTGCTGGCTGAATGCGACCCTTTGGTCGACGAAGGCGTGGCCTATGCGGACCGTTTGCGTATGGAGCGCGTCCCAGTTGCGTTAGAGCTCTATCGGGGTGTGGCGCATGAGTTCCTCAAAATGGGCAGGGCATTGCCTGAAGCTGCCCAAGCACACCAAGCTATTGCTGATTTCCTCAAGGCGCAACTGATGGTCTGATTGGCAGGCGTTAAGGGTTCAGACGTGTGTGGGCAGGTCATTTCAGGGAGGTTTTAGGCCGAGCCTCACTGTAGGTGGATGTGGTATTGGTATTCCAGCCCCTGGTCACTGATAAGCAAGGAATCCCCAACGGTTTTGAACAGGCGAACCCAGTCCCAGAACAACTGCATGGATGCCTGCGCTGCTTGTTGCTCTTGCGTCTGACTTTCCTGAGCCTGCAACGTTTGCGCAGGTGCAGTTTGTGCCGCAGGATTGGCCGTGTTGTTGGCTTCCTCGTTGCGTGAAGCCTGCAATTTACGCTCGTATTCTTCATACGCATGCTGCATGATGGGCTGCAACACATCGGCAAACAAGGTGCCGCTGTAGCGTGAAAATGTTAAAGGGCTATTGCCGCTGGTGTGCTGCTGAAGCAGATGTTCCAATTCGGATTTGGCAGAAACACCCAATGCCACGCCGACTGCTTGTTCGGACATGCCAACCCAAACGGGTAAGTTTGCTGTATTCCATTGGCCTTCAGGCAATGTGATCTGCTGTGGGGCCATGCCTGGCTGTACATTCAGTTTTCCCAGTTCAGGTATGGCCATTGATAAATAGGCAAACAGGGCTCTGGGGTTGGGGCTTGCGGCGAGCAATACACCTTCAGGGATCGGTGTGTCGTCTTGCATGGTCAGGCCGGTAGCCCGCATGTACATTCCCGTTGCCGTGTTGCCCGCGGCGTACAGCGGGGCCAGTACCTGAATCGATTTCGGGCTTTGAACCAATTGATTCAACGGTTCAAACCACTCGCACTCCCACGGTTGGGCCTGAATACGTTGAATGTATTTTTGCACGATATTGGCCAACTGATCGAGCCGCAGACTCACTCCTACCTCCATGAGATTGGGCGCGGCATCCCAGCCCGGCAGGGGAGCTTGCAAACGTTGCAAATCTTGGCGAATTTCTGGGGTCAACGCGAGCGCTAGTTTGGCATGGAGTTGCTTCGCATCCACTTGTGTTGTGCCTGCAACCACTTCAGGCATATGCGATGCAAGCAGTGTTATCTCGCGCTGGCATGCCGCAGAAAGCGGCGTTTTCAGCAAGGATCGGTCATGCGGCGATTCTGGCTGGGGCGATTGCGGTGCCGCAGGAATGCCGAGTAAGGGCAGCAGGCGAGACGTGTCTAGCCAAAATGTGCCATAAGGAGACAATGAATGCCGGGTATTGACCTGTTGCAAGGTTTGGGCGTCCCAAATGGATCGTTTGGGCTTTTGTTGTCCGAGCAGCAATGGCAAAGGGGTGTCGTCATTTACGGACTGCAAGGTGATGATGGCGTAATGGTCGTTGATGGCGAAAACTACATCCAGCGCTTTTTCAGTGTTGGGTGCCGCAGGCACAGGCAAGTTGGGGATGTTGTCCAAGTCGGGAATCGCGTCTAGGTTTGGCCACTGCTCTAACTCCTCACTGCGTTGTTTCAATGCCTCTACCTTTTCTGCGAGGTTGTCCGGTTGTAGGCTCGACAGCGGAACACGCCAGTACGTTGTGCCGTCAAGCGTTTGCGGAGTGAACACTTGATTGGTGCTTTTTTCCCATTTGGCGATGAATGTGCGCAGCTTTTCCGGTTCCTTCAAGCTGATGCGCAGCACAGGGTGCAAATCAACTTCATACAGGGCGTAGTAGGTTGGCGAGTTAAAACCCAAGCCAGCCATGCCTTGTGTACTCAAAGTGTCATTCACGTAATCCAGAAATACTACGGAGGAATTCTCTGGTTCTTCTTGTAGCCAGCTTTTGCGAAGAATGGGGTACCACTGTGTCCAGATCGCTTTTAGGGGTTGTGTGGCTGTTTGTGAGAAGACCTGTGCTTGCTCAGAAGGTGGCGCAAGGTTGGCGGCAACATATAAACTCTGCTCGGGTGCAAACGCAAGTGGGTGCTCTGGCGCATTGGCGGCGCAGCCCATTAGTACACTAACCGACGCAGCGATTGCCAAATGGCAGCGCCACACGCTTGCTGTGTGGTGGCGAAAACGATTGAAGACGCCAGTTGTCTTTGGTTTTGCTTGCATCGGACCCTCTTTCTTGTTCATTGGTTGTGGCTGCCATGTGCATCAATGTTGAGCGGCATTCTATGGTCAAGCCTGCGTGTTTTGATGCAAAGGCTGACTTGCTTATACATCTTGAATTATTTGCCCAGACGATTGCGGCCTGCTGCATTTGGCATGCGCGTTCACACACTCATGGAAGTCGTTTTTGGCAGTGGAAACCGCAGCAAGATATGGTATGGTCTGTTTCGCTCTGGGCAAGCCCATTGGCTGGAATCCATGCCCAGCACCCATGAGGGTGAATAATGAACAATGCCAGTACGGAGAGAGTCGGAACATGTCCATGATGACGCATGAAAAAAATACCGCCAAAGGGTTGAGATTTGGTGCTGTGGCATTGGCAGCGATGCTGCTGGCTGCATGCTCGACGACACCATTGCCACCTTGGCCTGGAGGCGATAAAGCCAGCGCAACGCCAACCAAACGCTTACCGCCAGGGGCAAGCACTGTTGAGCTTGGGGTGGTTGGCCAGTCCGATTACAGCAGTGCTGTTGCTGCACGTTTTCCTGATCCTGAAGTACGTTATGCCACGCCAGGGCTGCAAGAGGGGCGAAGCACCTACAGCTCTAACGAAGAAATTCGTGCGTATCTGCGTGATGCAGCCGCATCTGCGCCAACTGGCGTAACCGCACAGCTGCAGTCCATTGGACAAAGCCAGCAGGGCGCCGATATCCATGCGCTTTTTATCGCAAAAGGGCCAGGGGCCAGCCCTTCAGATTTTGCCAATTCAGGCAAACCGACGGTGCTGTTTGTAGGCCAGCAGCATGGTGATGAGCCGGCTGGCAGTGAGGCATTGCTTGTTGCAGCTCGCCAACTCCTTGGCGGCCCTTTGAGTGATACGTTGAATGCGATCAATGTGATTGTCTTGCCACGTGCAAACCCCGATGGCGCGGCTGCCGACACCCGCACATTGGCCAATCAGATAGACCTCAACCGCGACCACCTGTTGTTGCGCACCCCCGAGGCCCGTGCCTTGGCACGTTTGGTGCGCGATTACAGACCTTCAGTGATTGTTGACAACCACGAGTACACCGTTGCCGGACGCTTTCAAAGCAAGTTCCAGGGCGTTCAGGCATACGACGCAATGCTGCAGTTTGCCAATACACCGAATATCGGTGAGTTTGTGGTCAAGGCGTCCAATGAGTGGTTTACAGAGCCTGTTTTTGCTGCATTAAAAGCCGACAAGCTAACTGCACAGTGGTACTACACCACGTCCACCGATCCACAAGACCTCACTCTGGCGATGGGAGGGATTCGTCCGGATACCGGGCGCAACGTGAATGGGCTCAAGAATGCGGTGAGCTTGCTCATTGAAACACGCGGCATTGGCATTGGCCGCACGCACATTCAGCGCCGCGTACACACCCATGTGGTGGCGATTGGCAAGGTGTTGGAACAAGCGGCAGCGCGAGCCAGTCATCTCAAGCAGGTGCAGGCGTTTGTCGCGCGCGATGCAGCCTCACAAGCATGTCAGGGCACATTGGTGATTGATGCAGCACAAACGCAGCAGCAACGCGATATCACCATGTTGGACCCCAATACCGGTGCTGATGTGGTTCGTAATTTGCCATGGAAATCGTCCTTGCAAATTAGACCAACGCTGGAAAGAAAACGCCCTTGCGGGTATTTGCTTGCAGGGAGTGAGAGCGACGCCGTATCGCGTTTGCAAATGATGGGGGTGTCCGTGTTGCGCGTGGCTGAAGCCGGTTCTTTGCAGGTCGATCAATACACTGAAACTTCGCGTGAAGAGGGCACAAGGCAGGATGTGCGTGGTGCCATTGGTGGCGAGAAGCCTGTTACGCGGGTGAAGGTGCAGCTGACACCGCAGCGGGTGGATGTGCCATCAGGCAGTTTTTACGTTCCAATGGGCCAACCTTTAGCTAATCTGGCTGCTGCAGCGCTGGAACCAGACACACAGAACAGCTATTTCGCCAATGGCATTCAGCATGACTTGGGCAACGTGGTACGCGTCACTGAGCCGCCAGCTTTGGTGTTTGAAGAGGTTGAATAAGCCTTAACTGCGGTTTTTGCCGTGCATCGCATCTTTTTAGACTTCAACGTGGTCTGCGTGAAATCTTAAACACGTTCTTAAAGGCTGCGCCCATCTGCGCAGCCTTTTTTCTGTAGTCATTTTCTTTTTTAAAATTGCATGTCTAAGCGCATTCACGCCTTTGATCGACGGCTTCACGAAATGAGTTGTTTGAGCGATGTGGCCGGTTTACGGATTGGCCATGCCAATATGCAAGCTAGGGCTACGGGGTGTTCAGTGGTGCTTGTTCCTGATGGGGCATGTGCCGCTGTTGATGTGCGTGGTGCGGCTCCCGGAACGCGTGAGACCGACCTGCTGACCCCGGGTAATCTGGTTGAGCATGTGCATGCGATTGCGTTGTGCGGCGGTAGTGCGTTTGGTTTGGATGCTGCTTCAGGCGTGGTGCATTGGTTAGAAGAGCGTGGCTTTGGTTTGCAGACCGGACCTTCCTTGGTGCCTATTGTTCCGGCTGCTGTTTTGTTCGATTTGTTGCTTGGCGACGCACGCATTCGGCCCGATGCGCAGTGTGGCTATGCCGCTTGCGAGGCGGCGATGCAAAACACCGTTGCAGGGCCTGTGCAGCAAGGGAATGTCGGGGCAGGCAGCGGCGCGGTGGTGGGAAAGATTTTTGGCCTTGAGCGGGCGATGCGTGGCGGTATTGGTTCTGCATCCGTGACGGTGGGCGGTGCGACCGTAGGGGCATTGGTGGCCTGCAATGCGGTTGGTGATGTGAGGCACCCTTATAGCGGCCAAGTGCTGGCAGGAGCGCGCGTTGCGGAAGGGGTCCAAGAGATGCTTGATGCGCACGCTGCGTTGCTGGATGGCGCGCAGCCCCAATCCGTGTTGGCTGGAACCAATACGACCATCGGTGTGATTGCGACGAACATCGATCTGGATAAGCCGCGTTTGCAGCGCTTGGCTTTGGCTGGGCATGACGGTTTGGCCCGCACGATTACTCCAGTGCACACGATGAGTGACGGCGATACCTTGTTTGCTTTATCTACAAGGCAGCAGTCGGATGCCCCTTCTATGCTGCTGTTGGCTGCGATGGCAAGTGAGGCTGTAGCTTTGGCCATCGTGCGTGCAGTGCTGCATGCTCACCCCTATCAAGATGCGGTGATCACGATTCCGTCTGCGCATTGGAGCCAGATGAATAGTTGCGTTTCGGGCTGAAAAGCGGTATGCGGCTGGTTACCAAGTGATCAAGATATTAAAAAGAAAGAGTACGAACGAATGCAGGCTTTGATTCAGCGTGTGCGTGAGGCACGTGTGCAGGTTGCAGATCAAATGGTTGGCGCAATTGGCCAGGGGTTAGTGGTGTTGCTGTGCGCTGAGCAAGGCGACACTCACGCAGTAGCGGACAAGCTACTCGATAAAATTCTGAAGCTCAGGATATTCAGTGACGACTCAGGCCGTATGAATTGGAGTGTGCAAGATGTTCAGGGAGGCTTATTGCTGGTGAGTCAATTTACGTTGGCTGCAGAACTCAAAAGCGGCAATCGTCCCAGTTTTTCAGCCGCTGCTGACCCTGATCTGGCGCGTGCGTTGTACGACTATGTTGTTGCGCAGGCCAAATCCAAGCATGCAGAGGTTGCCACTGGCATTTTTGCTGCTGATATGCAGGTGTCACTTATCAATGATGGCCCTGTGACCATCCCGCTTCATATGAACACTGTGCACACCAACGGTGGAAAAAGGTGTGGATAAGTTGTAGCCTGCCTTGGGATCGCCCTATGACGTAGGGTGCCTTGCTTAAAAAATGGGCATGAGTTTTTAATCTCGTTTCTGCGTAAACGTCTTAGCGTTTTTTTACGATCTCGACGCAGATCGAGTTGGAGCTCAAAAGAATGCGATGCATGACAAAAAATGCAGTTGGGCTATCGAGCCGACGAGGCTTTTTAACACAGCAATGCGTTTTTTGAGGTCACCCTAAGGGTAGGGCAGGTGCAGGGTAGACAAGGTGTGGGTGCCAGCAATCAATCCTTCAGCATTGCCCTTGTACTTTGCAGGCAGGAACAACGCGCCCTGTTGCATCGCGCCACTGTTTGTCGTTCTCTGCATTTTGTTTCAGCATCGGTTCCATCGTAGGGGTGTTGTGCTGCGATGGTGGTGCAGAAGGCGTAATCGTGGATTGCGTGGGGTCGTATAAAACCGTGCTCGAGCCTATGCCAGCACCTACGCGGGCATTGCTGCCTCCAATGCGGGTGCTGGCGCCAACGCCTGCAGAGCCACTGACTTGCCCTTTTTGATTCACGCCAACACCCACGCCAACAGGGCCAGCACCAGCGCCAACCCCAAGGGAGACCCCCGCATTGCTGGCTCCTACTCCGATTGATACGGGGCCAACTGGCACGCTTACACCTGCGTAAGGGGATGCACAGCCTGCGATACCGAAAATCATGCAACAGCCAATCAAAACCAATGGCAAAGTGTGCTTGATCATGTGGCGCATATTTAATGAACTGGGTGAGACGTGCATAGCGGGGAGGGTGACTGGGTCTTCAGATCGTGTCAATGGATGGCGCTTCCGCACGGACTATTTGTGGAGCCGTAGGGCTTTGTTGCATAAATCCGTAAGTCATTGATTTTGTTGGGTTGATTTTATTTTTCATTGTGAAAAATTTATTGATATCAATAAGTTAAGATTTATTTGTGCAACAAAGCCGCGCGACAGGGCTGCAACTGCATGTTCTTATCCAGCCAGACCCAGGGCGCCTCTGGTTTTCAATGAGGCGTTGTATTCTTTCCAGTTCGTGGTGCTGTAGGTTCTTTGCCCCAAGTCGATTCACTCATTCTGCAATCCTATCGCTCAGCTGTGAACATTTGTGGAAAACGCCCAATAAAGCTATTCTCGATCGAAAAGATTCTTGTGTCTTGTAATTTAATTTTGCTAGACTCTGTGGAACGCAGCTTTACTTTTTTAATAAGAAATGGAGTTTTTATGTGGAGAGTTTTATTGGTTTTTATTTTATTTTCATCGCCGTTAATGGCTCAGGAGGTTGAGTTTGTAGATTCAATGGAAAAAGCGATAAAAATTGCAGGATTAGAGGAAAAGGTAAGTAAAGATAATTTGAAGGCTATTGATGAAATGCAATCGAATTCTAATTATTTATTAGAGCAACTTGGAGATGCTTATGCGGGAGATTGGATTGAGTATGATGAAAATAATAATGCCTATCAAGTTATTGCCATCGCGGGCATGGTCTTGCCAAAAAATATCAGTGTAAATTATAATGTAAAATATATTTTAGTGGAAAAAAGTGCTTCTTATTTAAGAAATTTACAGCAAGATATTTCAAATATTGTTGAGGCGAATGATTTTTTCTATAAAGGTGAAATTAAATCGTTTGGGGTGGATTTTATTGAAAACAAAATTTCGATTGAAGTAAGTCGAGATGCTTTGAGTGAAGTTGAGAATTATTTGCGAAATTCCGGCATAGATTTGGACTATGTTTACTTTACGATTCAAGATGGTGATTACCATTTATATGGTGAAATTTATGGTGGAACAAAGATAGTCTCATCAAAAAAGGGCAATCTTACTGTTTATAGGTGTACGGCTGGTTTTAATGCTTCCATTGATATATATCCAGTCGTTTTGACGGCTGGTCATTGTGCTAATGTGCCTGGATTGGATGAAGTTTTTTTTTTTGATATTGAAGGAAATGCATCTGGGTCATTTAAAGGTGATTTAATTGGTGGTTATTTTGAAAATAAAACATCGAATGGAATTGATGCTGTATTGTTTGGTAATGCGAATTTTTTGCATGTACAATTTCCAAAGATTTATACTAGTTACGTTACCTTAGCGAACGTAAAAGCTCCTGTGAAATCATCGCTTGGTACTTCTGTTTGCTCCTTTGGAAGGGTTACTGGCTGGAGATGTGGAAATATTACAGGTGTTGATAGACAGATCCTTACAAACAATACATGGTACACAATGAATACGGCTAGATTTTGTGGTGCTGTGGGTGATTCTGGCGGGCCTGTTGTTAATGCTAATAATAATGCAGAAGGCATTTTTTCTGGTGCTGTTTCAAATGGAAGCTATGTCTCTAACTGTGGCCCGTCTGTTGGAGGTGGTTCGCAGACGATAGTAGTTTACACTAGCATTTCTAAAATAATTAATTTGATTCCTGGGTTGGTTATTAAAACTCAATAATCGAAAATTAATATTTTATGATAATAAGATAGAAGTTTTTGAAACACTCTTAAAAAAAGCCCATATCTCGGGCTTTTTTGCGTAATTTGTGTTTCACATCCCTTGGGAAACTCTGCAAAAGGTCACCTGCAGCCGCTGTGTCTGTGCGATATTTCGATCTATGAAACAAACAAGCCTTGGAAGTGGATTTGAGCTGAGCAGCAAGAGAACCCGCAAGCGTGAGTTTCTTGAAGAAATGGAGCGAGTGGTTCCCTGGGCTGAGCTGGTGGCACTGGTCCAAGCCCATCAAAGCCCCAAGGGTCATGGCAGGCCCAGCTTTGCCATCGAAACCATGCTGCGCATCCACTTTCTGCAGCAATGGTTCAACCTTTCCGATCCAGCCATGGAGGAGGCGCTGTATGACACGCCCCTTTTCACCGACTTTGCACAGCTCGATGCGGGCATGAGCCGCTTGCCCGATGAGAGCACCATCGTGCGCTTTCGCCACCAGCTCGAAGCCAACAATCTTGGGCTGCGGATTTTGGCAACAGTCAACGCCATTCTCAAAGAGAAAAATCTACTGCTGCAGCGCGGCACGGTGGTTGACGCCACACTGATAGCCGCGCCCAGCTCCACCAAGAACAAAGAAGGTCAACGAGACCCGGAGATGCATCAAAGCAAAAAGGGCAATCAGTGGTACTTTGGAATGAAGTGCCACATCGGCGTTGATGCTGAATCTGGCCTAGTGCACAGCGTGATCGCAACCGCAGGCAATGTCTCAGACATCTCCCAAGCCTACCAACTCTTGCATGGCAAAGAGGTGCACGGCATTGGTGACAGTGGCTACCAAGGCGTGGACAAGCGCGATGAGTGCAAGGCCAGCAAAGTCACCTGGCATGTGGCCATGCGCAAGGGCAAACGAAAAGCCATCGACACCCAAACGCAGTTGGGTCAGATGATTGAGGGCTACCAAAAGATACTCGCCAGTGTTCGTGCCAAAGTCGAGCACGCGTTCCGCATCATCAAGCAGCAGTTTGGCTTTACCAAGGTGAGATACCGGGGCATATCCAAGAATGACAACAAGCTGCAGACGATGTTTGCGCTGGCCAACTTATGGATGGTGCGGCGAGCTTTGCCGCAGCTTCAGGCATGAGTGCGTCTGCGATGCGACCCAGTAGGGCCAAATGCCGCAAATGCGGCATTTGGAGGGGCAGATTTGCGCAAATGGGCTTCACAACAAGTGGCATTGATCATTGCTGTGTTGATTTTGAGGCTTTTGCAGAACTTCCCTTGGGGTTGGTTGAATCGCTATTGCAACTGGTAGGCTTAAACTGGCCAGCGTCTGATTTCAGTACCGCCTGCCAACAGAGACAGATCACACCCATCATTCCACCGCGCAAGAGAGCACGATTGCGTCAAGGTACAGTCTTTACCCTCGCAACCAAGCAGTCATGGCATGCAGACGATTGGGACGAGCGATATGGAAGGACTGGAGCGGCTACCACCGCCGGTCCCTGATGGAGACGAAGATGTATTGCTTCAAGAGGCTTGGAGAGAAGGTGATGGCACGCACGTTTGAGAAGCAAGTCACTGAATTGAATGTGCGTGCATCTATTCTTAATCGGTTCACCGAGCTTGGCCGCCCTAACACGGTGGCTGTGGGATAGCTGCGTCTGGGGTCAGGGGGGGCACACTAAATTTGATTTGCGCAACAAAGCCGAGCCGTAGTATTAAGTGTTCAAGTTGGTGTGCAGAGGTTGATCGCTGACTACGATGCCATCGGCATCGGCATACAACCAATCTCCCGGCTTTATTGGAACGCCTTGAATGATGACCGGCAGATCTTTGTTGCCGGGTGTTTGGCGATCAGTCGGTAGTGGGGTGAGTGCCAACGCGCAAATTCCCACCTGCGCCAGTTGTAGTTCTGCAAAGTCTCTTACCGCACCATCAACCACAATACCTGCCCAGCCGTTTTTTGCGGCCGAATCGGCAATATTGCCCCCAACCAATGCGCGTCGTAATGAGCTGCCGCCATCAACCACCAAAACGGCGCCATGTCCAGGCGCCTCCAATGCAGCTTTGACAGGGGTGTTGTCCTCAAAACATTTGACGGTTTTTACTGGCCCAAAGAATGAGCGATTGGCTCCGTAATGTTGAAATACGGGAGGCAAGACGCGAAAGCGCGCTTGTTGCAGAGGCTCCGCCTTGAATTCATCGCCGAAATCACATGTACTGAAAAGCGGATTTGTGTTTGCCATAGCCTTCCTTGTCATGGGTTGGTAAAACCATTGCTCAAGTCACACAATCAACAGGAGACGCAGACTAACGAGCCGAAGGTGTCAGCGTAACACGCTTGTATACAAGGTATGTCGCCGACGCTTGATAGCTTTTAAGAATATGTTCACGATCTTTTCACTTCCTGATAATTCAGGGAGTGAAAAGACAAAAGTACGCTAGTGATCACAGATTGAGGCAGATTTGCGCGGGGTGCGGCGCATAACCAAACCGACGCGCTTAGACCTGTACAACGTATTGTGTGCTGTTTCGTTTTTCCTGCGTACGGGGTGCTAGTGACGTTTTTTGCCCAGAGATTTTCCCAAATGGCAAAGCGTCTATGCATATTGGAGTCGCTGGAGTGAGTCCGACGGGGACGGGGTTGGCGTGCTTGAGCGAGCATTTAAAAATTAGGTAAGCGCTGCCCGACTCAAACTGGCGTGCAGCGAATTCAGCACGTTCTTGATCGTTTATGCTCCGAGTGTAAAGAGCGCTGACACAGCAGGTTTCAAAGACTATAACGCGAGAGAAAATCTTAGGTATCAGGCGACATATTGCAGTAGATACGCAAGGCTTGCCTCATGCAGTGGTCATCACAACGATCAATGTAACTGGCTGCAAAGGTGAGTTGCATGCCTTTGAGCGCTGCAAACAATCGTTTAGTAGTGCTGAGGCCGTGCTGGCCGACGTGGGTTATAGATGAGCTCCATTTCCCCAAGGTATCAAAATATCTCGGGAGTAGACCTTGCGGTGCACATAGCCAAGCTTGATGAACCGCACACCTTCAAGGTGTTGCCCCGGCGCTGGGTGGTGGAGCGTAACTTTGCTCGATTAGAAAAGAACAGAAGCTTGTGGAAGAACTGCGAGCATTGGCGGAACCCAGCTTGCGGTTCGTTCACTTGGCCTTTTTTACTTTGCACATCAGGAGAACGTAAATACGTTCTCAGAAAATGCGTGCGAAAGAGGTGCTGTGCGGCGACAGAAGAGGGGGGGTGTCTGCTTCGCGGCCCTGAGCCGTCAGCCTGAACCGGAGGGTCAGGTGGGTTTGGTCAATCTGACGTTGGGTTCATCTGACGCGAGACGATCACGCTCATCAGATGATGTTCCAAACCCGAGCTCAATGAGCATTGGTTCAAGGAAATATAAAGCCCAGGGGGGAAGCAGACGATTGATATTTTAATGCTTTTTTGCATTCACCGCAGTGGAGCTGGGGTTGCTAAAGATCAATTGATTGCTTTTGCAACCCAGACATTCAGAATGTCGTAATCTAGGAAGTGACTGCAGCACCTCCAGCTAAGCCACTGACAAAAGATGATTCCGCACCATGCAAAAAGCCCTTTTCTGCTTTTGAAAAACACCCCTAAAAAGCTTTGTTGCACAAATGCCGGAAGTTGAGCGGTAGGATTGCAGCATGAGTGAATCAACCTGGGGCAAGAAAGCCTACCGCACCACAAACTGGAAAGAATACAACTCCTCATTGAAAGCCAGAGGCAGCCTGACGGTATGGCTGGACAAAGAGATGCAGTGGCTCGCTCCTGC
>NZ_STFG01000029.1 GCF_004833285.1 Lampropedia puyangensis | reverse complement strand
TGCTGTGTTGATTTTTAGGCTTTTGCAGAGTCTCCTTAAGCGTGTTTATAGCCTGAAAATCTTTATAAACGACTTGGTGTTTATTCTCTAAGTTGTTAATTTTAAATAAATTTAGCCGCCAAGTTCAGTAATGGGCTTGGCGGCTAACTTATTGATTCCATTGAAAATAATTGTGTTCGTGCTGGTGAGTGGAAAAGAATCCTGATAAAGTGCAATTTAGTGCCATAAAGTGGTAGAACGTGCAATTTTTAGGATGATTTCGGGATTAACGTCTTGTAGGTGCTCTCAGTCATGCTTTTTCAAGGGGTTTCGTCATTGAGTTTGGATGCGAAGGGGCGGCTTTCTGTGCCGACCCGGCATCGTGACGTCCTGACGGGGCAGTTTGAAGGGCGAATGACCGTAACGCGTAATCCTGAAGGGTGTTTGATGGTCTTCCCACGGGCAGAGTGGGAGAAGTACCGTGAAAAAGTGCTCGCATTGCCCGAGTCAGCTAAATGGTGGAAACGGATTCTGGTGGGAAATGCCATGGATGTGGAAATGGACGGCACTGGGCGTGTCTTGATTGCGCCTGAGTTGCGCGAAGCTGCGGCCCTGACCAAGGAGGCCAAGCTGATTGGCATGGGTAATCACTTTGAGTTGTGGGACAAAGTGACGTACGACGAGAAGGAGGCAGCAGCGCTTGCGCAAGGCATGCCCGATGCCCTCAAGGATTTCACATTCTGAGGTCGCCGCGTATGGATCACACAATATTCCAACACACCACTGTTTTGCTGCATGAGGCTGTAGATGCCCTCATGGAGGGCACATCTGTTTTGGCATCTAAGTGCTGGGTGGATGGCACTTTTGGGCGGGGTGGGCATAGCCGCCTCATTCTCTCGCGCATGGCGCCTGACGATACTTTGGTGGTGTTCGATAAAGATCCAGAGGCGATTGCTGTTGCGCAGGCCTTGGGGGATGCGCGCGTGGCTATTCGGCACCAAGGTTTTGCCCATTTGGGTGAATTGGACGAGGCCAGTGTGGATGGCTTGTTGCTGGATCTGGGGGTAAGTTCGCCGCAAATTGATGATGCAAGCCGGGGCTTTAGCTTCCGGATGGACGGTCCATTGGATATGCGTATGGACAGTACCAGAGGGCAGACTGTGGCGCAGTGGTTGGAATTCGCCGAGCTAGGCGAGATTGCGGAGGTGATTCGTGAATACGGGGAAGAACGGTTTGCTGGCGGTATTGCAAAGGCGATTGTTGCTCGCCGACAGGAGCGGGGGCCTATCGTTGGGACCGCAGACCTTGCCGCACTCGTGGCTAGTGCGGTCAAAAGTCGTGAACCGGGGCAGAACCCTGCGACGCGGACATTTCAGGCTTTACGGATTTTCATCAACGCAGAACTTGATGAACTCGAGCAAGCGTTAGAGGCCAGTTTAAAGGTGCTTAGACCAGGCGGGCGTTTGGCGATCATCAGCTTCCACTCCTTGGAAGACCGAATCGTTAAACGTTTTATTGAGCGCCACTCAAAACAGGTGTATGACCGCAAGATGCCGATGGCAGCTGATAAACCATTGCATTTGCGTGCGCAAGGGCGTATTAAACCGAGTGCGCAAGAGGTTGCCAACAATCCGCGTGCGCGTAGCGCCATTATGCGGGTAGCCGAAAGAACGGAGGCGCCATGGTTGTCCGTTTGAATGTAGTGTTGTTGTTGGCTGTGGTGGCGTCAGCATTGGTGTTGGTGCATGTGCGCTATGACTCACGCTTGCTTTACTCGGAGCTGGATCAGCAAGTGCGTATGGCACGTCAATTGGAAACCGAGTCAGATACGTTGAAAGTGGCGGTGCGTGCACAGGCAGCAGCTTCACGCGTAGAGCAGTTTGCGCGCACTGAATTGCACATGGGACCGGCAACTCCGGCAACAACCCGCTATGTGCATGAGCCTGCTGGCCGCAGTGAGCGGCTTGCGGCAGAGCCTCAGCCAGAGGCTCAAGCTGGGCAAGTGCAAGGGGATGCGTCATGACGACTCCGCAGCAGCCTACGAGTCGGCCCGTCGCCTACACAACCAGCCCTTTGCTTGCCAGCAAAGCGCCGGTTGGGCGCAGCCGTTTTGTAGTGCTTGTTTTGGCGGTTGTGTTTTTGGGGATGCTTACGCGAGCAGCCTACGTGCAGGTCTTTGCGAATGATTTCTTTCAACGCCAAGGTGAGGTGCGTTATGCGCGCACGCTGGAGTTGCCTGCCAATCGTGGAAAAATCGTAGACCGAAATGGCTTGATTTTGGCCTCTAGTGTGCCTGCTGCCAGTATTTGGGCGATACCAGAAGATGTGGATCAGGATGATCCTGATGTGCGTAAGAAGCTTGAGCAGTTGGCGCTCTTATTGGGTATGCCATTGCAGGATGTAGTGGCTAGGTTGGCCGATGAGGACAAGACCTTTGTCTGGCTCAAACGCCAGATGGATTGGGATGTGGGGCAGCAAATTGCTGCATTGAAGATTGCGGGTGTTCATCAGCGCAAGGAATACAAACGCCAGTATCCTGAAGGTTCTGCAGCGGCCCACATTGTGGGCTTTACGAATGTGGAAGATCTAGGACAAGAAGGTATTGAGCTGGCTTACAACGAAAAGCTTGGCGGCGTAGCTGGGGCTCACCGGGTCATCCGTAACCGGTTGGGACAGATTGTTGAAAGCGTCGGCGATATGGTTCCGCCAGTTGATGGGGCGGATGTTCAATTGTCTATTGATAGCAAGGTCCAATTTTTTGCAAGCCAAAAGCTTGAGGAGCAAGTGGCATTGCAAAAAGCCAAGGCGGGCAGTGTGGTGGTGTTGGATGCCAAGACGGGGGAGATTTTGGCATTGGCCAATTACCCTACCTATGATCCCGCAGAGCGCAGCCGCCTCACAGGGGAGCAGTTGCGCAATCGTGCGTTGACAGATGTATTTGAGCCTGGTTCGGTGATGAAGCCTTTTACTGTGGCAATGGCTTTGGATGCTGGCTTGGTCACGCCGAAGACGCAAATCAATACGGGTCCTGGCTACATCATGGTGACGGGGTCTCGCCTGTCTGATGTGAAGAACTACGGGACTTTGACGGTCGAAGGCATCATTCAAAAGTCCAGCAACGTTGGCTCGACCAAGCTCGCTGAGCGCATGGAGTCCAGCTATATGTGGGATGTGTACTCGGCCATTGGTTTTGGCGAGCGTCCGCAAATCGGCTTTCCGGGGGTGGCCAGCGGCAGTTTGCGGCCTTGGAAGAACTGGCGTCCGGTTGAAAAGGCGACGATGTCCTATGGCTATGGCTTGTCGGCCAGTTTGCTGCAAATGGCGCGTTCTTACACCGTTTTCGCCAATGACGGTGTTCTCTTGCCTGCGACATTGCTTAAGCAAGACACGCCTCCAACAGGCGTGCAGGTATTCACGCCCAAGACAGCGCGTGCCGTGCAGCACATGTTGCAAATGGCAGCAGCGCCGGGCGGGTCTGGCCAGCGTGCGCAAACGGTCGGCTATTCAGTCGGGGGCAAGTCTGGTACTGCGCGCAAACAAATTGGGCGCAATTATGTGGCCAACAAGTACCGTTCATGGTTTGTTGGAATCGCTCCCATTGAGAATCCGCGCATCATCGTCGCCGTGATGATTGATGAACCTAGTGCGGGGGCATATTACGGTGGCGCAGTGGCTGCGCCTGTATTCAGCCTGGTGGTGCAGCAAACATTGCGTTTGTTGGGGGTTCAGCCAGATATGGATGTGAAGCCACAGATCATCGCTTCGGTGGTGGATGAGGAGGTGTTGCAATGACAGCCATTGAACACTTGAGCAGTGTCCGCGCCGTTCAGGCATGGCTGCAGCAGCATGCGCGCGCAGGCGCTGTGTTGCAAAGTGATAGCCGCAAAGTCCAGCCTGGAGATGTGTTTTTAGCTTGGGCTGGCCATGCGCATGACGGGCGCATGCATATTCCTGCTGCGTTGCAAGCGGGGGCTGCGGCAGTAGTGGTGGATGCCTTGCCAAGCGAATCCGCTGATTTTTACGTTGACGGAGCTGTGCCGCTGGCTTCGTTTAACGGCCTTTACCGTGCTAGCGGCGCTATTGCTTCAGCGTGGTATGGCATGCCCAGCCAGTTGATGGATGTGGTCGCCATTACCGGCACGAATGGAAAAACGACCTGCGCTTGGTGGCTCTCGCATGCATTGTCTGAAGCCTGCAAACTGTGCGGCTATGTTGGTACGCTGGGAATCGGGGTTGGCGATGATGTGCAATTGTCTGGCTTAACCTCACCGGAGGCCTTGCAACTGCAGCATGCTTTGTTTGAGATGCATGAAAACGGCGTGCAAGCATGTGCTGTGGAGGCCTCGTCCATCGGTCTTGATCAAGGCCGTTTAAACGGCCTGTCGATCAATGTGGCAGTGCTGACCAATTTCACCCAAGACCATCTGGATTACCATCACTCCATGCAAGCGTATGGGCAAGCCAAGCGCTTGCTATTTGCTTGGCCCGGTCTTCGTGCTGCGGTGATCAATGTGCAAGACGCGTTTGGCCAAGTGCTGGCACAAGAGCTGTCTGACGAAGGCGCACTCGATCTGTGGAGTGTGGCTGTTCACGCCGAAGGCCTGAGCGAGACACCTGCTCGGTTGCAGGCTAGTAGCGTGCTCTTCGCGCCGGGATTGGCACACTTCGTGGTGACGGAAAACGACCCAGCGGGTCGTCAGCGGCTTGATCAAGTTGAGGTGCAAGCGCCTATCGTTGGGTTGTACAACGTTCAGAATGCGTTGGCTGTCTTGGCTGCGTTGCGTGCGCTTGGCTACCCACTGGTTGATGCTGCAGCTTTGCTTGCACAGGTGCCAGCAGTGGATGGCCGTATGCAAATGGTGCAAGAGCAAGGCAAGCCTTTGGTGGTGGTCGATTACGCGCATACCGCAGATGCCTTGCAGTCTGCATTGACAGCGCTGCGACCCGTGGCACAGCAGCGCGGAGGGCAGCTCACGGTAGTGTTTGGCTGCGGTGGTGACCGTGATAGCAGCAAACGTCCTTTAATGGCTATGGCTGCGGCTCGGCATGCCGACACGTTGTGGATTACCAGTGACAATCCGCGTAGTGAGAATCCCTTGAATATCATTGAGCAAGTCAGCGTTGGTTTAACGCCTGCACAACGGGCTCGCGCCCATATTACTGTCGATCGCGCGCAGGCTATTCAGGACGCAGTGCGTGATGCATCGGCACAGGATGTGATTTTGATTGCCGGTAAAGGGCATGAGGCCTACCAGGAAATCAAGGGCGTGAAGCATCCGTTCTCTGACTTGCAGCAGGCCCAAGATGCGTTAGCGGGTTGGCATGCGATTCAAGCAGTTTCACCTCAGAAAGGGGTATCTGCATGATGATGTCCGTCCAACAAGCATGGCAAATGTTGCAGGATGCAGGGATTGCGCAGAGCCGTTTGAATGGTGATGCAACGATGTCAATCCAGCGCGTGCATACCGATAGCCGCAGCCTTACTGCCGGTGATTTGTTCATTGCGCTGCGTGGAGAACGCTTTGATGCCCATGACTTTTTACCGCAGGTGTACGCGCAGGGCGGCTGCGCTGCGTTGGTAGAGATGGGGCGTGCATTGCCAGGGTTGACCTGCATTGAGGTACCTGACAGCTATGCTGCATTGACTGCACTGGCTAGTCAATGGCGGCAAAGTTTTGCTATCCCTGTCATTGGCGTGACGGGGAGTAACGGCAAAACAACGGTTACCCAAATGGTGGCTGCGATTTTGCAGGCAGCCTTTGGACAAAACAGCCTGGCTACGCAAGGCAATTTGAATAACGAAATTGGGGTGCCGTTGATGGTATTGCGCTTACGTGCGAGCCATCGTGCTGCGGTGTTTGAGATGGGAATGAACCATCCTGGCGAGATTGCGCGTTTGGCTCAAGTGGCACAGCCCACTGTTGCACTGGTCAACAATGCCCAGCGTGAACACCAAGAATTCATGCACACCGTCGAAGCGGTAGCACGAGAAAATGGTGCAGCTTTGCAAGCGTTGCCTGCTGATGGGGTGGCTGTTTTTCCTAGTGATGATGCGTTTGCGCCGGTATGGCAATCCCAAGCGGGAGCTACGCGAGTGGTGCATTTTTCGGGGCAACGCGATGCAGCCGTCCATTTGCTGCGTGCGCAATGGTCTGGCGATGCTGCGGCCTGGAATGCTGAATTTTCTGTTGGTGGTGCCGTTGTGCCATTGCAGATTCATATGCTAGGTCGGCACAACTTGCGCAACGCCATGGCCGCAGCGGCTGCAGCTTATGCAGCAGGCATTTCACACACCGCGATTGCAGAAGGTTTAGGCGCATTTCGTCCTGTCAAAGGCCGTGGTGTGGTGCACAGCATTCTGCATGACGATGGTACACGCCAATTGTTGATTGATGACACCTATAACGCTAACCCAGATTCGGTGCGTGCTGCGATTGATGTATTGGCCGAGTTGACTGCACCACGCTGCCTGATTTTGGGCGATATGGGTGAAGTGGGCGACCAAGGCCCGCAGTTCCATGTGGAAGTTGGTGAATATGCCAAGGCTAAAGGGATTGATGTCTTGTGGACTTTGGGGGAGCAAGCGCAGCATGCAAGTGCCGCATTCGGCGCGGCAGCACAACACTTTGGCACGATGGATGCGTTGTGTGAGGCAGTGCAAAAGCAAGCTCCCTATACCGCGAGCTTGTTGATCAAGGGATCTCGTTTTATGGCGATGGAGCGTGCAGTGCAGCACCTGTTGGATTTAGATGGCTCAGTCTCGGGGAGGGTCATCACATGATGCTCTGGTTGTTCCAATGGTTGATTTCGCTGGACCCTGAACTGTTCGGATTCTTGCGCGCGTTCCAGTATTTGACGTTGCGGGCGGTGATGGGGGCCATGACCGCATTGGTGATCGGCTGGGTTGCGGGCCCCAAAGTGATTCGTTATTTGGTGTCCTTGAAGATTGGGCAGCCAGTGCGTGAATACGGCGTGCAAACCCATTTGGCTAAGAGTGGGACCCCCACGATGGGGGGTGTATTGATCCTGATCGCCATCGCGGTAGCAACCCTGTTGTGGGCAGACTTAGGCAATCGTTTTGTTTGGATCGTGCTGATGGTGACCTTGGGATTTGGGGCCATTGGTTGGGCAGATGATTGGCGAAAAGTCGTCAATAAAGACCCAGAAGGTATGCCTTCGCGCCAAAAATTTTTGTTGCAAACGATCATTGGCTTGGTCGCAGCTTTGTATTTGGCGTTCAGTATTTCAGAAGTGGACAACTGGAGAGTGTTGGCCTTGTTTGCCGATTGGGTGCGCTCAGGCTTTTCTCCCCACTTCCAACTCAATACACAGCTGACAGTGCCATTTTTCAAAAATGTGGCTTACCCACTGGGGGTGTTGGGCTTTGTGATTTTGACGTTTTTGGTCATTGTGGGCTCTTCCAATGCCGTGAACTTCACCGATGGTTTGGACGGCTTGGCCATCATGCCAGTTGTGATGGTCGGCTCGGCCCTCGGCATCTTTGCCTACGTGACTGGCAACGTGGTGTATTCGCGTTATTTGTTGTTCCAGCATATTCCCGGCACAGGAGAGCTACTGGTGTTTTGCGCGGCCATGGCTGGTGCGGGTTTGGCATTTTTGTGGTTCAACGCCTATCCTGCGCAAGTCTTCATGGGCGATGTGGGCGCCTTGGCTTTGGGGGGCGCACTCGGCACCATTGCCGTAATCGTTCGCCAGGAGTTGGTGTTGGCCATCATGGGCGGTATTTTCGTGGCAGAAGCTATTTCCGTCATGCTGCAGGTGACCTGGTTCAAGTACACGCGCCGCCGTTATGGCGAAGGGCGCAGACTGTTTTTGATGGCCCCTTTGCACCACCATTTTGAGAAAAAGGGCTGGCGCGAAACCCAAGTTGTTGTGCGCTTTTGGATCATCACAATGTTCTTGTGTTTGATCGGTCTGTCGACGTTGAAGCTGAGGTAAACGCATGAGTGCCCCTGTTTCATCTCCATTGGTTCTCATCCTCGGACTGGGCATATCCGGTCTGGCGATGGCGCGTTGGTGCGCAAGCCAAGGGATGCGCGTGCGCGTGGCTGATACGCGTACCGAGCCACCGCATGCACATACCCTGCAAAACGAAGTATCAGGCGTGGAGTGTGTTGTGGGACAACCGTTGTCTGCCCAGTTGTTGTGCAGTGCAGTGGGCCATGTCGAAGCCTCTGCGGTGTATTGTTCACCCGGATTGCCTTTGGAGCAGGTTGCGCCTGTTCGTGAGGCGGCAGCTAACGCGGGGGTTTTCTTCGGCGGTGAATTGGACTTGTTCTCGCAAGCCTTGCATCAGCTACAGCAACAGCATGGCTATACACCGCATGTGTTAGCCATCACGGGCACCAATGGCAAAACAACCGTCACATCCTTGACGGGACAACTGCTTAGCCGTGTGGGCATGCGGGTGGCTGTTGCTGGCAATATTGGCCCTTCGTTGCTGGATACGCTGGCGCAGGCCATGGGCGTAGCCAACGCAGCAAAAGCGCAGCAAGATGCGCAAACATCAGAAGCGGCTTCTGAGTCCGTGCCTGTATCACTGAATCCAGATCAGGCAACGGACATGGGAGAACCTGAGCGGTTAGATCCAATGGATGATGGCGTAGAAGAGGTCGCGCAAACGCTAGCCGAGCCTGAGGTGCGCAACGCATTTGTAGATGCGATGCCCCAAGCGTGGGTGTTGGAGCTTTCAAGCTTCCAATTGGAATACTCCACGGGTTTTGAGCCGACAGCGGCGGTGATTCTGAATATCAGTCAAGACCACTTGGATTGGCACGGCAGTGCCCAAGCGTACTTGCAGGCCAAAGCCAAAATTTATGGCAATCGGGCCACGATCGTTTTGAACCGCGATGATGTGGCCACAGTCGCATTTATGCCGCAAGTATTGGCCAAGACCCAAGTGCTTAAAACTGGACGCACAAGCAAGTCTGTTGCCGTGGAGCGTTCGGTCATTCGCTTTGGGTTGGACTTGCCTGAACTCTATGGCGATTGGGGCGTGGAAACCATCAACGGCATGCTGTGGTTGGCTCGCGTTGTGGGCGATGAAAGCCTATCGGTGCAGAAAACTACCCGTGGCCGTAAAGCGCAGGTGCAGGAGCTGTTTATGCAACGGTTGATGCCTGCTGATGCGATGCGTATTCGCGGGCGCCACAATGTCAGCAACGCATTGGCCGCATTGGCTTTGTCCAGCACGACGGGTGCTGGTTTGGCCGCCATGCTGCATGGTTTGCGTGAATACCGGGGTGAACCGCACCGCGTTCAGACCATTGGTGTGGTCGCTGGCGTTGAATACATTGATGACAGCAAAGGCACGAATGTGGGCGCGACGGAAGCCGCTTTACGTGGTTTGGCTGGAACGCGCAAGCTGGTGGTGATTCTCGGTGGTGATGGCAAAGGGCAGGATTTCAGTCCGCTGGCACAACCTGTGCAACAGGCTGCACGCGCTGTGGTGCTGATAGGTCGCGATGCACAACGCATTGCGCAAGCCTTGGCTGCAACAGAGGTGCCGATGGTCTGCGCCGAATCCTTGGAAGCGGCAGTCGAGCAGGCCTCAGCTCTGGCCCATGAAGGGGATGCGGTACTGCTGTCGCCAGCCTGCGCCAGTTTGGACATGTTCAAAAACTATGCCCATCGCGCAGAAGTGTTTACCGAACGCGTACGTGCTTTGGCGTTGGATGCAGGCCATGAGCTGGAGGTGTGGGCATGAGCATGGCAACACCTAACAGAAAGGCTGGTTTGTTGAGCCGTTTCTTGCGCCGCAAGGAAGAGGTGTTGGATCTGCCTGTGCGCTCGGCAGGTTTGGAATACCGCTACAAAACCTCTTCAGCGCCGCCTGCTGTACAGGACATTGACCAGACCTTATTGGGCGTATTGATCGCACTATTGGCCTGGAGTGTGGTGATGGTGTATTCGGCCTCCATTGCGATGGGCGATAACCCGCGCTTTGGTGGCATCAGCAATGAGTTTTTCCTGATCCGTCACGTGATTTCGATTGGGGTTGCCTTTGTTGCTGCTGTTGCAGTGTCGCAGATTCCGATGGATGTCTGGCGTGAGAATGCGATTTGGTTGCTGTTGATCACCATTGGTTTGTTGGTAGCCGTTTTGATTCCCGGGATTGGAACGTCCGTGAATGGTGCGCGGCGTTGGTTGCCTTTGGGGGTCATGAGCTTTCAGCCCTCTGAATTGGCAAAGTTGACGGTGGTGATTTATGCCGCCGACTACATGGTGCGGCGTATGGATGTGCGTGAGAAATTCTTCCGTGCGGTGGTTCCCATTGGTTTGGCAGTTGGCTTGATTGGCTTTTTATTGTTGGCCGAGCCGGATATGGGTGCCTTTGTGGTCATCGCAGTCATTGCCGTTGGTATTTTGTTCTTGGGCGGGGTCAATATTCGCGGCTTTATGCTGATGTTGGTGGTGCTTGGCGTGTCCTTCATGTTCATTATCTGGACATCACCATGGCGCCGTGATCGTATTTTTGCGTATCTCGATCCGTGGTCTGAAGAGCACCGCTTGGGACGAGGCTACCAGCTCACCCATTCGCTTATCGCCATTGGGCGCGGGGAAGTTTCAGGTGTGGGCTTGGGCGGCAGTGTGGAAAAACTCCATTGGCTGCCAGAAGCGCATACCGATTTCATTTTGGCGGTGATTGGTGAAGAGTTTGGCCTGGTTGGCGTCTTGCTGCTGATTGCAGTGTTCTTCTGGCTCACCCGTCGCATCATGGTGATTGGCCGCCAAGCCGTGGCACTAGACCGTATTTTTTCGGGCCTGGTAGCACAAGGTATTGCTTTGTGGATTGGCTTTCAGGCAGTGATCAATATTGGTGTGAATTTGGGCGCCTTGCCTACCAAGGGCTTGACGCTGCCTTTGATGAGTTTTGGTGGTTCAGGCGTTTTGCTCAACCTAGTTGCTATGGCGGTTGTGCTGCGTATCGATTACGAGAACCGCATTTTGATGAGAGGGCGTCAAGTATGAGCCCAACATTGCAAAAAACAGCCCTGATCATGGCCGGCGGAACGGGTGGTCATATTTTTCCAGGCATTGCCGTTGCGCAAGGTCTTGAGCGTGCTGGTTGGCGCGTCGTCTGGCTTGGAGGGGAGGCGGGAATGGAGCGCAAGCTGGTTCCGGCACATGGCTTGAACATGCGGACAGTGGCTTTTTCTGGTGTGCGTGGCAAGGGGCTGAAAACCTTGGCTTTGTTGCCTTGGCGCTTGGCGAGTGCATGGTGGCAGGCGCGGCGTATTGTCAAACAGGAACGCCCACAGGTGGTTTTGGGCTTTGGTGGTTACATCAGTGCACCAGGTGGCTTGGCGGCAGCCAGCTGCGGAGTGCCCTTGTTCTTGCATGAGCAAAATGCGCTGCCTGGCATGGCCAATAAGTTGCTTTCTTATGTTTCGCGTCGCGTTTTTACAGCCTTTCCGGGCGCGCTGCGTCGTGGCCAATGGGTTGGCAACCCGTTGCGCCAAGCGTTTTTAGAACAAGCCTTGCCTGCCGATCGGTTTGCAGGGCGTCAAGGGCCGCTGCGCTTGTTGGTTATTGGTGGCAGTTTGGGGGCGCAAGCACTCAATACCGTGGTGCCGCAAGCGTTGGCTTTAATTCCTGCCGAGCGTAGACCATTGGTTCTGCATCAAAGCGGGGAGAAACAAATGGAGGCGTTGCAAAACCATTATGCAAACGCCCAGGTAGAAGCTCAATTGACTCCTTTTATTGATAACACTGCCCAAGCATACGCTGAGGCCGATATTGTGCTGTGCCGCGCAGGTGCCAGCACCGTGACAGAAATTGCTGCGGTAGGCGCAGCCGCTTGCTTTGTGCCTTTTCCATATGCGGTAGACGACCACCAGACCATGAATGCCGATTATTTGGTTGCCCCGCAAGCGGCGTGGTTGATGCCACAAACACAGTTGACAGCAGAAGCGTTGGCCGCTTTTTTAAGCCAGTTGGATCGGCCAACTTTGCTGGCGCGTGCACAGAAGGCGCAGCATTTAGCCAAAACCGACGCCGTGGACCAAATGGTCGCTGCATGTGAGGAGGTGCTGGCATGAAGCATGCAATCCACCACATTCATTTTGTAGGTATTGGCGGTGCGGGCATGAGCGGCATTGCAGAGGTGCTGCATAACCAAGGCTACACCATTTCGGGCTCTGACTTGCAAGACAGTGCCGTGTTGCGCCGCTTGGCCAGCTTGGGTATCCACACCTTTGTGGGCCACCATGCGGAGCATGTTGCTAGCGCGGATGCCGTGGTCACGTCCACGGCTGTGCAAGCGGACAACCCAGAAGTACAGGCAGCACGTGCGCGCAAAATTCCTGTGGTGCCAAGGGCGACCATGCTGGCGGAGTTGATGCGTGACCGCAAAGGTATTGCCGTGGCTGGAACACACGGTAAAACCACCACCACCAGCTTGGTCACTAGCGTACTTGCTGAAGCAGGCCTGGATCCCACTTTTGTGATTGGCGGACGACTCAACAGTGCTGGTGCGAATGCCAAGCTTGGCTCTGGCGAGTACATCGTGGTGGAAGCGGATGAATCAGATGCATCGTTCTTGAACCTGATGCCGGTGATGGCGATTGTCACCAACATCGATGCCGATCACATGGAAACTTATGGGCACGACATTGAGCGTTTGCGCCAGGCATTTGTGGATTTTCTGCACCGCATGCCTTTTTATGGTGCTGCAGTGATGTGCATTGAGAACGAAGGCGTGCGTGAGGTTCTCTCGCGCGTCAATTGCCCAGTCACTACCTACGGTTTTGCCGAAGGCGCGCAGGTGCGGGCGGTGGATGTGCGTGCAGACAAAGGGCGCATGCACTTTACAGTCAAGCGCAGCAACGGTATCACGCTGCCTGATATGCATGTGACGCTGAATTTGCCGGGTAACCATAACGTGTTGAACGCTTTGGCCGCAATTGCGATTGCAGTCGAATTGGGCATCGAAGATGCTGCTGTTGTGCGTGCCCTGGAGCAATTCAAAGGTGTGGGGCGGCGCTTTCAGCGCCACGGTGAATTGGTTGCTGGCAACGGCAATGGTTTCACTTTGATTGAGGACTATGGTCACCATCCGGTGGAAATGGCCGTGACCTTGGCTGCTGCGCGTGGTGCTTTTGAAGGTCGCCGCTTGGTCGTGGCTTTTCAGCCGCACCGCTATTCGCGCACACGAGATTGCTTTGAAGATTTTGTGCAGGTGCTCGGTACGGCCGATGGGGTATTGCTCACTGAGGTTTATGCCGCAGGTGAGGCGCCCATTGTGGCTGCTGATGGACGCTCGTTGGCACGTGCCATTCGTGTGGCCGGCAAGGTTGAGCCTGTGTTTGTGGAAGACGTTGCGCAGTTGGGCGCCATGCTTGAGAGTTATGTTGAAGATGGGGATGTGGTGATCTTGATGGGTGCAGGGAGTATTGGTGCGCAAGCGGCGCTGCTGGCACAACGTTTGTCTAAAGAGGAGCAGGCAGTATGAATACCGCACTGCAACAACACGGCGCAGTCGCCATTGATGTGAAGGCCTTGGGCAAAGTGGCTGTATTGCTGGGCGGGTTGTCCGCCGAGCGTGAAGTTTCTTTGATGTCGGGACAGGGCGTTTTGCAGGCATTGCGCTCACGCGGGGTTGATGCCCATGCCTTTGATACGGGCAACCGCCCTCTGTGGGACTTGAAAACGGAAGGCTTTGAGCGTTGCTTTATCGCACTGCATGGCCGCGGTGGTGAAGACGGCACCATTCAAGGCTTCTTGGAATTGCTGCAAATTCCTTATACCGGCCCGGGCGTGATGGCTTCGGCCATGGCGATGGATAAGGTGCTTACCAAACGTTTATGGCACGCAGATGGCTTGGCTACCCCTGCATGGGAATTGGTCAATTCACCAGCAGCCGTGGCGGCGGCGCTGACCAAGTTGGGCGAACCCATGATCGTCAAGCCTGCGCGCGAGGGCTCTACCATTGGCTTGACCAAAGTAACCTCACCTGAGCAATGTGAGCACGCCTATACGTTGGCTGCCCAGTACGACGATGAAGTCTTGTGCGAGCAGTTCATTGATGGGCAGGAAACCACCTGCGCGTTGTTGGACGTACAAGGTAGTGCCCGTGCACTGCCTGTGATTCGTATTGTGGCGCCAGGCGGCAACTACGATTTTGAGAACAAGTATTACGGGGATGCTACCCAGTATTTCTGCCCGAGCGGCTTACCAGCAGCATTGGAGAGCACTATTCAACAGATGTGCCTGGACGCTTACCGCTCATTGCACTGCCGAGGTTGGGCACGCGCTGACGTGATGATTCGCCATAGCGATGGCAAGCCGTTCTTATTGGAAATCAATACTTCGCCGGGCATGACCGGACACTCTTTGGTACCCATGGCCGCACGTGCTGCTGGCATGTCGTATGAGGATCTGTGTTTGCACATTTTGGCGGCTGCGCGTTGTGATGGTTCTGCCGTGCCCCATGGGGCAGGCCTGAAGGCAGGTGGCGTATGAGTCAAACCGCACAGCCAGTCGATGTTCGCTTGATGAATGCCACCGCGTCGCTGGCATTCTCAGGCGTGTTCGTGCTGGTGTGTGCGGCTGCGGTGTTGTGGGCTTTGCGTAATCCTGCTTTTGCCATTACCCAGGTGGTGGTGCACGGGGATCCGCAGCACAGCAGTGCAGTGGGTTTGCAGGCCAATGTTTTGCCGCAACTCAAAGGCAACTTGTTTACGTTGGACTTGAATGCCACGCAAAAGGTGTTTGAGCAAATGCCTTGGGTGCGCAAAGCAGAACTGCGCAGGGCGTTTCCCAACACATTGGATGTGCGATTGCAAGAGCACGTGCCTGTGGCGATGTGGGATGGTGATGAGGCTTCGACCATGATCAACACGTTTGGGGAGGTGTTTGAGGCCAACCGTGGTGAAGTGGAGCACGAGATTTTGCCTCGGCTGGCAGGTCCAGATGGGCAGTCGGCATCGGTTTTGGCGATGTACCGTTATTTACTGGAGCAATTACAGGGCAATGCCATGCAGCCGGTGGCGTTGTACCTTACGCCGCGTGGTAATTGGCAGCTGTTTCTCTCGAATGGCGCGCACATGGAGTTAGGGGCTGGAGAACAAGACCAAGTCGGACAGCGCTTGGCAGATTTTTTTACGACATTGCCGCAGGCTTTGGCCCCTTTGGGTGTAAGGCCGCAGGCTTTGGAGTTCGCCGATTTGAGGCATCGGGATGGATACGCCATTCGTTTGCGGGGTGTGGTGACGCAGGCTGCCAATGCAGCACCCGCCGGCAGACGTTGAAGCGGTTCAATGGGTATGAACGCAAGGTTGCAACTGGATGAATAGAGACGCAAATGGCTAAAGAATTCAGAGACGTCATTGTGGGTTTGGACATTGGCACCGCCAAAGTGATGGCTGTGGTGGCAGAGGTTCAGGCCGATGGTCAGCTCAAGCTGGCAGGCTTTGGCGTGGCCCCAAGCAATGGCTTGAAACGCGGGGTTGTCGTCAATATCGAGGCGACAGTGCAAAGCATTGAGCAGGCACTGCGTGAAGCTGAATTGATGGCCGATTGCAAAATTTCTCGGGTTTATACCGGCATCACTGGTAGCCATATTCGTGGTTTCAACTCCAGTGGTATGGTTGCCATTAAGGACAAGGAAGTCACGCAAACCGATGTCAGCCGGGTGCTGGACACTGCCAAAGCCATCAACATTCCCTCGGACCAACGCTTGCTGTTAGTGGCCTCGCAAGAGTTCGTCATCGATGGGCAAGAAGTTAAAGAGCCCATTGGCATGAGTGGCATTCGGCTGGAAGCAAAGGTGCATATCGTCACCGGTGCGCAAAGTGCGGCCGAGAACATCATCAAGTGCGTGCGTCGCTGTGGTCTGGAAGTGGAGCAGTTGCTGCTCAATCCGCTTGCGTCGAGTCAATCTGTACTGACCGACGATGAGCGTGAGTTAGGCGTGGTACTGGTCGATATAGGCGCAGGCACCACCGATATTTCCATCTTCTCCGGTGGCGCCATTCGCCACACGGCCGTCATTCCGATTGCTGGTGACTTGATTACTAGCGATATCGCGATGGCATTGCGTACCCCTACTAAAGATGCTGAAGACATCAAGGTTGAGAACGGTTGTGCCAAAGCCATGCTGGCTGATCCTGATGCACAAGTTGAAGTGCCGGGTCTGGGTGACCGTGGCCCACGCTTGATTAACAAACAAGCCTTGGCGGGTGTGATTGAGCCGCGCGTTGAGGAAATTTTCTCGCTGGTGCAACAAGTCATTCGCGAGTCTGGCTATGAAGAAATTCTCTCTTCTGGTGTTGTGCTTACCGGCGGCTCTTGTGTGATGCCTGGCATGGTGGAATTGGGTGAAGATATCTTCCTCAAGCCGGTGCGCCGCGGCGTGCCGCACTACACCGGCCAACTCGCAGACATGATTGCACAACCCCATGCCGCAACGGTCATGGGCTTGCTTGAAGACGCCCGTAATGAGCGCGCCCGAGGCTACAAAGTCGCTACCAAAAATGGCCCCGTGAAAAATATTTTTTCGCGGATTCGTGACTTCATCGTGGGGAACTTCTAAGCATGAATCGTCGAATCCGTATCAAAAGCATTTCCTGGTATTTCCACACCAGGGTTCGCCGATGTTGGCGCTTGGTGCAAGCCCTTGAGCCTCCTCTAGGATTTTTTGCCCCAGTTTTTCAGCATCGAAGTCAACCCAAACGTATTTCAAGAGTTTTTTTAGTTTTAACCCAATCCCCCCAACCGCAAGGAGCAATCGTATGAGCATCGAAATGATCGACAATGAATCTTTTTCCCAGGGCACAAGCATCAAAGTATTGGGCGTGGGCGGTGGCGGTAACAACGCTGTGCAGCACATGATCGAGAAGAATGTGCAAGGCGTGGAATTCATTTGCGCCAACACCGATGCTCAAGCGCTGTCACGCAACTCAGCCGAGCGCATCATTCAACTTGGTGCGAACGGTCTGGGGGCTGGCAGCAAGCCAGAGCAAGGGCGTGAAGCTGCGGTGTTGGCGGAGAATGAAATTCGCAAAGCCATTGAGGGGGCCAACATGCTCTTCATCACAGCGGGTATGGGGGGCGGTACAGGCACTGGGGCTGCTCCAGTAATTGCTCGCGTGGCCAAAGAAATGGGGATTTTGACGGTTGGTGTAGTGACTAAGCCTTTTGACTGGGAAGGTCCTCGCCGCATGAAAAATGCCGATGTTGGCCTTGACGAGCTCGAACGCAATGTGGACTCACTGATCGTTGTACTCAACGAAAAGCTGTTGACCGTGTATGGCGACGATATCACCCAAGATGAAGCATTTGGTTACGCCAATGATGTGTTGCGTAACGCTGTGGGCGGAATCGCTGAAATCATCAACGAACATGGCCATGTGAACGTCGACTTTGCAGACGTGAAGACCGTGATGAGCGAGCCTGGTAAGGCCATGATGGGGACTGCCAGCGCTTCTGGCCCTGACCGTGCACGCATTGCTGCAGAGCAAGCCATCGCATGCCCATTGCTCGAAGGCATTGACCTTTCTGGTGCAAAAGGCATCTTGGTGTTGGTGACTGCTGCGCGTGGCAGCCTCAAACTCTCCGAGTCGCGTTTGGCCATGAGCACAATCAACGCCTACGCTTCAGAAGAAGCGCATGTAATCTACGGCGCAGCCTACGATGACAGCTTGGGAGATGAACTGCGTGTGACCGTTGTAGCCACCGGCTTGGTGAACCACCAACAGCGTCGCCAGAACCTGACCATGGTGCAAAGCACATTGCGTACAGGCACTGACAACTTGCCACTGCAAGGCGCTGCCAATCGTGTCTCCGGCCTCAATAGTGGCAGCAGTGCTTTGTTGGGCCGCAGCAGTCCAAGCTATGACAGCTTGGCTGTTCCTCCAGTTTGGCGTACCCCTCGTGACAGCAGCGCTGCTGCCCGTGTGGATGCCATGTCTTCTGGTGGAATGGACGATGTGGAAATCCCAGCTTTCCTGCGCAAGCAAGCCGACTAAACCTTGGCTATTGGCAAAGCAAAAGGGCCTGAGGGCCCTTTTTTCATGCCTGCTCAACCTAGGCTTCTGGGATGCATGAGAATTTGAAGAAGGTTGAAGGGTCAACCCATATCCTAGCGGTGCGTTGAAGATGTAGTCCACTGCTGGGCTAGATCACTGGCGCTGAAGGGGTTTCGTGGCAGGTTATTGCCCAGCTTGATTGGAGGTTTACGCAGGCTTTGCACCGATAGGACGCAGGCCCGATAAAATGACAACATGTTAGTTCAAAGAACCATCAAACAACGCACGCGCGCAGTAGGGGTCGGCGTGCACAGTGGCAGGCGCGTGGAGCTGACCCTGCGCCCAGCGCCAGTGAACACGGGTATTGTGTTTACACGTGTGGATTTGCCACAGCCAGAGCCCGTTCAGGTCAACGCAGAGGCTGTCTTTGATACGCGCATGGCCACTACGATTGGTCGAGAGGGCGCGCGCATCAGCACCATTGAGCACATCATGTCTGCATGTGCAGGGCTGGGTATAGATAACCTGTACATCGATTTAACAGCCGAGGAGGTGCCTATTCTGGATGGTTCCTCTGCTGCTTTTGTGTATTTGCTGCGCGAAGCGGGTATTGCGTTGCAAGCAGCGCCCAAGCAGTTTGTGCGCGTGATCAAACCTGTCGAAGTACGCACAGAAGGTGTCGGTGATGTGAAGTGGGCACGTTTTGAGCCTTTTGATGGTTTCAAGCTGAGTTTCCAAATTGACTTTAGCCATCCGGCTGTTGACTCGACCGGTCAGGTAGTGGAGTTTGACATGGGGCAAGGCCATTATGTCAAGGACATTGCGCGCGCGCACCTTCGGCTTCACCCGCGATGTGGAGGTGCTGCGCTCGAATGGGTTGGCATTGGGTGGCGGTTACGACAACGCCATAGTGATGGACGACTACAAGGTGCTGAACCAAGAAGGCTTGCGCTACGACGACGAGTTCGTGCGGCACAAAATTCTCGATGCGATTGGCGATTTGTATGCTTTGGGGAAACCCCTGTTGGCGGCATATTCTGCGTATCGTTCTGGCCACGCCATGAATAACCAGTTGCTACGCGCTTTGCTGGCACAAGAGGATGCGTGGGAGATCGTCAGCTTTGACGATGAGAAAAAAGCACCGCGCGGGTTTACTGCGGAACAAGCACTGGCTTGGTAGCGGTAACGTGCACCTGGCAATGCTACGAAAGAGGCCTTTGAGGCCTCTTTCATTTTTCAGGCTGCGCGTGAGAGTGCTGCATAGCCTGTGCTCTGCATACCGCGACCAATGCCCACATGGGTAAAACCATTTTCGCGCATGGTTTGTGGGTCGTAGATGTTGCGTCCATCAATAACCAGAGGTGTTTGCAGCAGTGTGGCAATGCGCTTCCAGTCGGGTTGGCGAAAGGGCTTCCATTCTGTAGCCACCACCAAGGCTTGCGCGCCCTCAAGAGCTTGGTATGGATCGCTCGCATACAGGGTCAGTTGTGCACTGTCGATCCATTGCGTTGGTACAGTGTGCGCCACGTTGTCGCAGGCCACTGGGTCATAGGCGTGCACCTGTGCTCCAGCTTGTATGAGTGATTCGAGCAATTGCAGCGCAGGTGCTTCGCGAATGTCGTCGGTGCCCGGCTTGAAGGCTAAGCCCCATAGTGCAATACGCCGCCCCTCCAACGTGCCCAGGTGTTGCTTGAGTTTGACGAATAAGCCCGCTTTTTGAATGGTGTTGCGTTCCTCTACGGCCTGCAGAATATGGCTGGGCAAGCCATGACGCTGTGCTGTGTGGATTAGAGCACGAACGTCTTTCGGAAAGCAGGAGCCGCCGTAGCCACAGCCAGCGTAAAGAAAGTCATAGCCGATGCGGCTGTCAGAACCAATGCCTAATCGAACGGATTCGATATCAACACCAAGACTCTCGCTCAGGCAAGCCATCTCGTTCATGAATGAAATGCGCGTGGCCAGCATGGCATTGGCGGCATATTTGCTCATTTCTGCTTCGCGGCGGCCCATGACCAGCAGACGTGGATTTTTGCGTAAAAAAGGTGCGTACAGTGTTTGCAGTACTTGTGTGCTGCGGGTGTCGGCGGTGCCGATGATGATCCGATCCGGACGCATAAAGTCTTCAATGGCACAGCCTTCGCGTAAAAATTCAGGGTTGCTGGCAACGGACACCGTAAAACTGACCTGTCTTTGCTGCAGTTGTTCGCCAATGGCCCGTTCAACACGTTCAGCTGTTCCTACAGGGACCGTCGATTTATTCACCACTACGCAGGCCGCAGGCAGATAACGGCCCAGGTCTTCTGCAACCATAAATACTTGTCGTGTATCTGCCGCACCATCGGCAGAGGATGGGGTGCCGACGGCGATGAAGCATACGTCGACGTTGGCAAGCGCGGGTCTCAGTTCAGTGGTGAAATGCAACCTGCTTTGCTGATGGTTATTGCGCACCATGGCGTCCAGTCCCGGTTCATGAATGGGAATGTGCCCTTGGCGCAATTGCGCAATGCGTTCTGCGTTGGTATCGACGCAAATTACATGGTGTCCCATTTCGGCAAAGCAGCTGGCACTGACCAAGCCAACATATCCAGTTCCAATCACAACTATGCGCATGGCGACTCCTTTTGATGGATGGTTCTCAATGGCTTCATGCCGCCCAAAGCAAAATGGTCGCGGCCAAGGTGGCGCCAATTGAGGCGCCTGCTAATACGTCACTGGGGTAATGCAAGCCCAGCACGACGCGTGACAGTGCAATCAACGCAGTAAACGGCACCAGAATCCAGGCAAGCAAAGGGAAGAACGCTACAGCAACCGTGGTGAATGCGACAGCATGCAAGGTATGCCCGGAAGGAAAGCTGAATTCATCGAGGGCAGCAGTCAAGGCAATGATGTGCCCATCACGTGCATAAGGGCGTGGGCGACTGGTGGTTTTTTTCAACCATTTATAGAGCACCAGCCCTGCCATGCCAGCGATGCTCATCAGTGTGCTGGCCTGCATGGCCTGAGGGCTGCCACTGATGGCGATGCAGGCGATTAAAAAGTACCAGGCTATGCCATTGCCAAGGCGACTGACAAGCCGCATCAGCCGCAGGAAATAGGGGTGTTTGAGTTTGCGTTGTGCGGCTGCGCACAACAGCAACTCCTTGCGGGAAAAGCTGTTTGCCGTGCCTGCCGCGGTCCAGGGCAAAGCGGGCTCTAGCTGAGGGGGCTCACCTATGTGAGGGGGAGTTTCATGGAACGTTTTGAGTGGAGTGTGCATGGGGGCTTCCTTGCGTTCGATGATCCACGATGGAGGCTAGGTCAATTGCATCGTGGTAGTTGGCAATAAGGTCTTGCAGCACACTTTTCCAGCTACGCCCAGTTTCGGCGGCTTGACGCGCCATTTGGCGAAGGTGTGCCGGTTGGCTTGCCGCCTGCACGGTGGCCTGAATAAAGGCCTGTTGGTCGCCAAAAGGAACCAGAACACCATTGACATCGTGGTGGATCAACTCCCGAGCGGCTGCATAGTCAAACCCCACCACAGGTACGCCACTGGCCAGGGCCTCCTGCACTACATTGCCAAAGGTTTCGCTCATGCTGGCAAAGACAAACAAATCTGCAGAAGCGTAATGGGCGCCTAAGTCATGGCTGCTGACTGGCCCGGTGAGAATCACGTCAGGATATTGGCTCGCCAAACGCTGGTATTCCGGGCCTCCCCCCACCAGCACCAGTTTGCTGTATGGCTTGTCTTGGCGCACCGCTTGCCAGGCACGAACCACCCAATCGAGCTGTTTTTCTGCAGCAAGACGTCCAACACACAGCAGTACCAGATCGTCCTTGCCAACGCCCCATTGCGTGCGCAGGGCTGTACTGCGATGTTGGGGATGGAACAGGCTGCGGTCCACGCCGCGTGACATCACCCGCACTTCTTTCATGCCTTGCTGCATCAAACTTTGCGCCAATTCTTGAGTGGGCGCCAGATTGATATGGCAGCGGTTATGAAAGCGCACCAAGTAATTGGTGACGGTTTGGCGCAGAAAACCAAATCGGTAGTGTTCGGTGTAGCGGTCAAAGTGCGTGTGGTAGCCGCCTACGATGGGCAGGCCAAGTCGCTGGGCCGTTTTGACTGCAGAGTAACCTAGCGGCCCTTCGGTGAGGACATGCACCACATCTGGTGTTTGGTGGCGCCATGCTCGTTCGAGGGCATTACCTGCAGGAAGGCCAAAGCGTATACCGTTGTAGCCAGGCACGCCAACGCCATGCACCAGCGTTGTTGGCAAATCGGCAAAACTGGCCAAGTGGGCGCGGTCTTCTTCGGGCTGGCGCGGCCGGACGATATGCACCTTGTGTCCTGCGGCCAGCAAACCATTGACTACACGACCCGCAGTCATGGCGACACCATTGACCTCGGGCGGAAAGGTTTCAGTGACCAGACAAATGCGCAAGCTCTGGTGTTGACCGCGCAGGTCAGGGGCACTGGAGGCAGAGGTGTTAGGCGCTGGTGCTTGGTTCATGACACACCAATGTAGGCATGCCTGATGAATAATTCATGACAGATGCATGAATGCGAGATGACGAACTGTAAGCGTGTTGCTGCGGCTTTTGAATAGGATGTTTAGTAGCTGCGACCAGCTTTGTACATGGCGTGCTGGCGCCTTTGCAATGTGGTGTTTTTCTCTAATGCGTCACGCGTGCGTTGGGCGTGGGCATGGGTGATGGCCAGGCCCAGCGCGTCAGCGGCATCGGTGCCGGGCAAGCCCGGTAGCTGCAGTAGGCGCTTGGTCATTTCCTGGATTTGTGACTTGGCCGCACGGCCATGGCCAGTCATCGCTTTTTTCATTTGCAATGCCGTGTATTCGGCCACCGGCAGGTTGTTGGAGACCAAGGCAGCCAAGCAGGCGCCACGGGCTTGGCCTAACATCAATGTGGATTGTGGGTTGACGTTGACGAAAACGATTTCAACGCAAGCCTCATCCGGTTGGTATTGCCGGGTAATTTCACCAATGCCATCGAACAATACTTTGAGCCTGCCAGGCAGATCTCCGCGCTCTAATGCGGTGGTTTTGATGGTGCCACTGGCCACATACTGCAGGCGCTGGCCTTGCACGTCGATCACGCCAAACCCCGTTGTTTGTAAGCCAGGATCAATGCCAAGTATGCGCATGGGGTGAATCAATAAAAGAGGTATTCAAAAATGAGCGGTATGCGCTTACGGCAAGTCGACTGAACCCATGCGGCGGGTGATGATGCTGGTGCGTTGGTTCATATAACTGCTGTAAGGATTGGTGCCAAGGTTGCGGGGCTGTGGCAGCATGACTGCCAAACGTGCCGCTTGTGCAATGCTCAGGCGTGCTGCGTTGGTATTGAAGTAGTGCTGCGCCGCAGCTTCAATACCGTAAATACCATCACCCCATTCCACTTGGTTGAGATACAGGCCCAGAATACGCTCTTTGCTCAGAGCGGCTTCCAGCATCCACGCAAGAACCAATTCCTGTCCTTTACGCAACATGCTGCGTTCGCTGGAGAGGAATAGATTTTTTGCTAATTGCTGGGTAATAGTTGAGCCGCCAAGAATGCGCTCGCTCTGTGCGTTGCGTTCCCATGCACGTTCAATGGCCGACCAGTCCACCCCTTGGTGACTGAAAAACAAATTATCCTCAGAGGCCACTACCGCTTGGCGGACTGTATCTGCAATGCGGTCACTTGGTACTGGCGTGTGTCGCCATGTGATGGCCCGCGCCTCACGCAGGTTTTCCCAAATGGCTGTGCGCTGGAACGTGGTCGATAGTGGTTGCCAAAGAGCGAGCGATGCAATGGTGATGCCAAAGTACAGTTGCAGGCTGAGCCCCGCGATCGCCAGTAGCACGCACCACCGGCCAAGACCATGAAGAAAACGTTGCAAGTTGGGCATGGCGCAGGTTTACGCGTGTGAAGCGCGTTGGTAATCAACCTCGTGCCGCAAGGATTGCAAAACCGAAGCGCTTGGAGGGCGAATGCCGCGCCATATTGCAAAGGCTTCTGCGGCCTGTTCCACCAGCATGCCTAAGCCATCGCGCAAATGTGCATGGGGGCAGTGGCTGCTTGCCCAGTTGAGAAATGGTTGTGCGGCAGGGCCATACATCATGTCGTAGACCAGTGCATGTTTGCTCAGAATGCGTGCAGGCTGCGTAATCGGCAGTGTTGCCCCTTGCAGGCTACTTGCCGTTGCATTGATCAGTACATTGATGGACGGCAAGGCTGCAGTGTCTATCTCATCCAAGGCCAAGGCCATTAATTGCACTCCATACTGCTGCGCAATGCTGGTGTGCTGCTCAATCAACGCTTGTGCCTTAGCTGCCGTTCTGTTGGCAACGGCAATCAAGGCCGGTTGCTGTTCAATCAGTGGTGCTAAAGCGCCTGCAGCAGCGCCACCTGCGCCAAGCAGCAGAACATCGGCATTCGCAAGAGGGGTTTGAGCATTGACAGTGATGTCACGTACCAAACCCAATCCATCGGTGTTGTACGCATGGAACTCGCCTTCGGGCGTAAAGACCAACGTATTGGCTGCTTGGGCTAGTGACACTCTGGGATCAGCCCATGTAGCGAGCTGTGCAGCTTCTAATTTGAAGGGAACTGTGACATTGGCACCTTGTATGCCTTGTGCACGCAATTGTTGCAGCGTCGTCGCAAACGCATCAACGGGACTTAGGCAGAGCCCATAGTCCAGTCTTTGTCCTGTCAAGGTTGCAAATTGCTGGTGAATGGCGGGAGAGCGGCTATGGGCGATAGGGTTACCAATCACGACATAGCGGTCTGGTGAGGCGAGTGAGTGATCAGACTGGACGGACATGGAGGGTGTTAAGCAGAAAAAAGCGAAGGCTTGTGATGTTGCTTTGACACAAGCGTCATGCATTAGGTGATCGCAATACAGAGGAAAAGTAAGTGCAAGAATGTCAGATTCTCGCATGGCATTGTTGATCATGCCTTATCCAATGAACTTGATGCCGAGCCGCTTTCATGGACGGTCTCGGCAACTGCGATGTGCTGCTGATGCTCCTGCGCATAGAGCGGTTGTGAGCAGCTTTTTTTATGCTTCGCTGGTTTCTTCCAGATCAAAGCTGATAAGGCTGTCTTCTTGCCCGGCTTCGCGCAGGTGGGTGGGCAGGCCCATGCGGTTCATCAGGTTGATGAAGGGCTGGTAGGGCAGTTCCTCCACGTTGGCCATTTTCTTTACATCCCACTGGCCTTGGGCGATGAGGATGGCAGCGGCCACGGCGGGCACGCCTGCGGTGTAGGAGATGCCTTGGCTGCCTACTTCGGCAAAGGCTTCGACGTGGTCGGCGACGTTGTAGACGAAGACTTCGCGCGGCTGGCCGTCTTTCGTGCCTTTAACGAGGTTGCCAATGCAGGTTTTGCCGATGTAGCCGGGCGCGAGCGATGCAGGGTCTGGCAACACGGCTTTGACCAATTGCAGCGGCACGACTTGTTGGCCGTTGTCGAGCGTGACCGGTTTTTCAGACAGCAGACCGATGTTGCGCAGCACGTTGAACACGTTGATGTAGTGCTCGCCAAAGCCCATCCAAAAGCGGATGTTGGGCACGTTCAGGTTTTGCGAGAGCGAGTGCAGCTCGTCGTGGCCGGTGAGGTACGCGGTTTGCTGGCCTACCACGGGCAGGTCATCGGTGCGCTTGACCTCGAACATTTTGTTCGATTGCCAACAGCCGTTTTGCCACGACCAAACTTGGCCCGTGAACTCGCGGAAGTTGATCTCTGGGTTGAAGTTGGTGGCGAAGTATTTGCCGTGGCTGCCTGCGTTGATGTCGATGATGTCGATCGAATCGACGCTGTCGAAATACTCATTGACGGCCAGCGCGGCATAGGCGTTGACCACACCGGGGTCAAAACCGCAGCCCAAGATAGCGGTGATGCCTTTTTCCGCACAGATGGCTTTGCGCTTCCACTCGTGGTTGGCGTACCAAGGTGGGGTTTCGCAAATTTTGTCGGCATCTTCGTGGATGGCGGTGTCTAAGTAAGCGGCACCAGTTTCGATGCAGGCTTGCAGCACGCTCATATTGACGAAGGCATGGCCAAGGTTGATGACGATTTGGCTGCCCGTTTGCTCGATCAAGCGTTTGACCGCAGCGGTATCCATCGCATCCAATTGATGGGCTTTGAGTACGCCTTTTGGATTTTGCAGTGCGCCTTTTTCATGCACGCTGTCGATCACCGCCAAGCATTTTTTGATGCTGCGCGAGGCGATGTGAATATCACCCAGCAAACGGTTGTGTTGCGCGCATTTATGTGCCGCTACCTGCCCAACTCCACCAGCGCCGATAATCAAAACGTTCTTCTTCATTTCGCACAAATCCCCCTATGACATTCACCGCGACATTGCGGCAGTTGATGTGAGTGTTGGGCAAAGGCCAAGGCATGCCGCCGATCGGACTGAACTTGTCGAAGTCGCTGTGCAGCAGTGCTGCCCCTTCGACGGGCTCAGGGTGAACGGCAGGCTTGCCAAAGTCATGAACCCAAATCCCACTTCGCTTTTACGAAAGACTGTTGACGTAGTCGTCAAACCCAAACGATTGCACCAGCTCTTCGGTGCCATCCAAGCGGGCCACCACGATGGAAGGCATGCCCACACCGTTGAACCAGTTTTTCTTCACCATGGTGTAGCCCGCTGCATCTTGAATGCTGATGCGATCACCCACTTGCAGGGGCGCCTCAAAGCGGAATTCACCAAAAATATCGCCTGCTAAACAGGTTTTGCCGCACACCAGATACGCATGCTCACCCGTGTTGGGCTCGATGCGTGCGGGCAAGTTGTAGATCAGCAAATCGAGCATGTGCGCTTCGGTCGAGCTGTCCACAATCGCCAGTTGCTTGCCGTTGACGTTGATGTCGAGCACGCTCACCTCCAGCGTGGCGCTGTTGGTGATGGAGGCTTCGCCGGGCTCCAAATACACTTGCACTTGGTATTGGTCTGCAAAGGCGCGCAGACGCGCCGCCAGTTGCTCCAGCGGGTAGCCTTCATCACAAAAGTGAATGCCGCCGCCTAAGCTGACCCAGGCAATTCCTTCGCTTTGCAACAAGTGGCCAAAACGCGCCTCGATCTGACCGAGCATGTGGTCAAAGCTTTCAAAGCTGCGGTTCTCGCAATTGTTGTGGAACATGAAACCCGAAAGCTGGTCGATGACAGCAGCGATTTTGTCTGGGTCGGCCTCGCCCAAGCGGCTGTGTGGGCGTGCAGGGTCAGCCAGTAAATAGGGCGAGTTGCTGGTGCCCGGGTTGACGCGCAGGCCTACTGGTTTGTGGGTCGCATGCGCTGCTGTGCCAAAACGTGCCAACTGGCCTAACGAATTGAAGATGACCTTGTCGCTGTTGGCCAGCACTTCGTCGATTTCGTGTGCGGCAAACGCTACCGAGTAAGCGTGCGTTTCGCCGCCAAATTTTTGAAAGCCGAGTTTGACTTCGTGCAGCGATGAAGAGGTGCTGCCATCCATGTATTGGCACATCAACGGAAAGACGGACCAAGTGGAAAAACATTTGAGTGCCAGCAAGGCTTTGGCCCCTGAGAGCTCACGCAGGCGTGCGATGCGCTGCATGTTGATGAGCAGCTTGGACTCATCAATGCGGTAGTAAGGCGTTTGGAATACGGTAGCCGTGGTGGACAAATCAAAACTCCAGAAGTAATAGGTATCGTGCAGCTGCGCAATGGGCGTGCCTGAAAGAATGCCGCGGCAATAAAACTTGATGCGCTGCTGAGTGCGAGCAAGCTTCTCCTGTGTTGCGCGTGGATAAAAAAAGGCCAATATCGCCTTTGTTGCCTCCAGCAAAGAAGCGCTGATGACGCCCTTGCAATACAGAAACAGTGGTGTGCTTGCTGATGAAGTCAGCGTGCGGGTGTTATGCCTACTTGGGGCGGTGGCGCGCAACCGATGAGGCGCCTTCCAATGTAGGGGCCAAGAGTGGGTTACCAGATGATTAACGCGCGAAATGCACGATACACGCGAATGGCATGGCTGGTGAGCGTGTGGCAATGCTCCCAGCGGTAAATTGCTGTCAAGGCAAAAGTCATGGTGATGCGCCAACCTCGATGTCGAGAGTAAGGGTTGTGACCAACCAGATTGCGGGCGAATGGTGTGCAGCAGGCCAAGCCCACCAGCATGCGCCATGCGCTACGCCTGATTTTTGGATTGAACCGGTGATTGTAACGGTGATTGCAGCTTTGCAAAGCACCTTGGGCAATGCGCTTGTACTGGCAGACATCTCGCGATGTTTATGGCGCAAGCAGTGGGTTGTGGATTGAAGGTGTCAATTGGGCTTGGTTTTTGGCGAGTAAAAAGTCAATGCAGGTTCGGATGGCACGGGTTTGATGGCGTCCGGGCATGTACAGCATAAACATTCGCGTACCAAAAATGCTGAGCCGATACGATGGCAGCATGGCAAGAACTTGCCCGCTGAGCAACTCTGCTTGCACGACGTAATCGGGCACGATGCCAATACCAAGGTGCGCCAGAATGGCTTCGCGCAGGAATGGGAAGTGCTCTGACACCAAGCTTGGATTCAAGGGGGCATCGTCAAAACTGCCGTCTTCACGGTAAGCCCGCAGTCGGATTTTTTCGCCAACAACGGCTGAAGTGATAACCGGCAGTGTGGATAAGGCTTGCGGGGTTTGGGGTGTGCCGTGCTGCGCAAGCCACGTTTGGGTGGCGCAAGCGATGTAGCGCACTGTGCCCATGTCGCGCGCTACCAGTTGCCCTGGGGGCTCGGGCATGATGCGGATGGCGACGTCGATTTCGTCACGCACCAGGTTGTCAACACGGTTTTCAAACACTACATCGAGCACGATGTCTGGGTATCGTTGCTTGAATTCCAGCAACCATGGGGCCATGACCATCTGACCGTAGCCACTGGGCACAGACAATCCCACGCGCCCATGCAGGCCCTGCCCCAAACGCTCGACGCTCTCTTGTGCCTGTAGCAGTTCATTGCGTATCAGGATGCCATGTTCCAGTAGGCGTTTGCCCAGTTCGGTGGCTTCGACCTGTACCGTAGTTCTGCGTAGCAATTGCGAGCCGACTTGCTTTTCCAGTTGGGCCAATCGGTAGCTGACATTGGCACGTGTCATTTTCAGTTTGCGTGCAGCGCGGCTGAGGTTGCCTGCCTCAATGATTTCAACCAGTAAGACAAGAGAAGCGGGATCCATGGCGTGTGTTGGAAAAATCGGTGGGGTGTGAGGGCGCTGCCTTGGTACGGCTGGAGCCTATGGTGGTAAAGAATCTATATGTGTCAAATAAATTTTGACACCATGTCAATAATGTTTGGAATTGTCAAGCCTGATTTGCCTGCCTAGACTGTGTCCAACGCATGAAATACGCAAGGATAAGGAGACAGGCATGGCACATGATGTGCAGAGTTACGTCCAGTGGGCGCAACAACAAGCAGCTGCGCTTCCAGGGTTTGAGGCGGTTGAGCCGCGCGCTGTTGAGTACGTAGGAGTCATTGGTGGCGGCACCATGGGTGCGGGTATTGCCGTGGCCTTGCTGCAGGCAGGGCTGCAGGTGCATATGGTTGAGCGGGATGCGAGTGCAGCACAAAAAGGCTATGCCAATGTGGAGAAGGTGTTCTCTGGCATGGTCAGCAAGGGCAAGCTGAGTGAGCAAGGCAAGGCTGACACGTTAGCGCGCTTTGACAGTGGCTGCGAATATGCGGCACTGGGGGAGGTGGATCTTGTCATCGAGGCTGCGTTTGAAGACATGGCGGTCAAACAGTCGGTCTTTGAAGCCCTGGATACTGTGTGCAAGCCGGGGGCGGTATTGGCAACCAATACCTCATACCTGGACATTGATGTGATTGCAGGCTATACACAGCGGGCGCAGGATGTGATTGGGCTGCATTTTTTCTCGCCTGCGCACATCATGAAACTGCTGGAAGTCGTTGTACCAACGAAAGTGGCCCCCGAAGTTGTGGCGACGGCATTTGCATTGGCCAAACGCTTAGGCAAAGTACCTGTGCGAGCCGGGGTGTGCGATGGGTTCATTGGCAACCGCATGCTGGCGGTTTATCGGCAAGCGGCTGAATTCGCCATGGAAGACGGGGCAACGCCATACCAAATTGACGAGGCCTTGCGCGCATTTGGTTTTGCAATGGGCCCATTTCAGGTGGCGGATCTGGCCGGTGGCGATATTGGCTGGGCCACGCGCAAGCGCCGCGCTGCTACGCGAGACCCGCAGGCGCGTTATGTGCAGATTGCCGACCGCTTATGCGAGCGCGGATGGTTTGGTCAAAAAACGGGGCGTGGATATTATTTGTATGAAAACGGCTCAAGGAACGGAGCACACGATGAACAGGTATTGCAAATCATCGATGCGGAGCGCCTACGCGCAGGGGTAGTTCCACGCACGTTCACGAACGAAGAAATTGTGCGGCGCTATATGGTCGCCATGGTGAATGAGGGCGCTAATATCGTGCACGAAGGCGTGGCGCTGCGGCCTTTGGATGTGGATGTCACATTACTTTATGGATACGGCTTTCCGCGCGAAAAAGGCGGCCCCATGTTCTGGGCTGATGCGCAAGGTTTGCCTGAAGTGCTGGCTGATATAGAGCGGTATGCCAAAGAAGATGCCTTGTTTTGGAAGCCATCGCCCTTGTTGCGGCAACTCGTGGCGCAAGGCCAAAAATTTGAGAGTTTGAATGGCGCTTCAGCAGCCACTGCTGTGGCAAGGGCGGGCGCATGACACAGGCAGGCGCAGCAATGCCTTTAGCAGGTATTCGGGTGTTGGACTTATCCCGCGTTTTGGCTGGACCATTGTGCGCACAGACTCTGGGGGATTTGGGGGCCGAGGTCATCAAGGTAGAGCATCCAGGCCGCGGTGATGACACGCGCGACTGGGGACTGCGCGTGAACTCTACCCAAACGGCCTATTTCAACAGCGTTAACCGCAATAAGCGTTCAATCACGGTTGACTTACAGCATCCCGAAGGCCAGCAACTGGTGCGCGAGTTGGCCGCGCAGTGTGATGTGGTGGTGCAGAACTTCAAGTTCGGCGGAGCGCAGAAACTTGGCGTGGGCTATGAGGACATCAAAGCACTCAAGGATGACATCATTTACGTCTCTGTCTCGGGCTACGCTGCACAAGGGCAGGAGGCGGCGCGGCCTGGCTATGACTTGGTGGTCCAGGCCGAGGCCGGTTTGATGGCGATGAATGGCGAAGCGACGCAGCCGCCCTTGAAGTTTGGTGTGGCAGTTGTGGATTTGTTCACGGGCATGCATGCGGCCCAAGCTGTGCTTGCTGCTTTGTTTGATCGTGAACGAAGCGGCTGTGGCAGGCATGTGCAACTGGCCTTGTTTGACTGCGGTTTGATGCTGACTGCCTATTACGGCCTTGAGGCTTTGCAGATGGGCGAGGACCCTCCGCGTTATGGCAATTCGCACCCTTCAATCGTGCCGTATGGTGTGTTTGAGGCGGCTGATGGCCCGTTGGTGATCACGGTTGGCAACAACGCACAGTTTCAGCGCTTTGCGCGTGAGGTTATTGAGCGACCTGATATGGCGCAAGACCCTCGCTTTGCTACCAATGTGCTTCGCGGTCAGTATCGCAACGTATTGATTGCGCAAATTGAAGAGGCTTTGCGCACGTTCACCCGCGCGCAATTGTTGCCACGGCTGGCCTCCGCAGGTATTCCTTGCGGGGAAGTGCTGGGGTTGCTACAGGCTTTGCAATCGCCGCGTGCACAAGCCACTGGGATGGTGCAGGCTGTGCCGGCGCAAGAAGGGGCTACCAGCCATGTACTTGCAGCTCCTTTTGTATTGGATGGTCAGCGCACAGCAGTGCGGCAAGCCCCACCTTTTTTGGGGGAAGGAACGCGCGAAGTGCTGCAAACCCTTCTCCATCTCGATGATGCACGTTTGGCCCAATTGCAGGCGAATGGCGTGCTGTGATGGCGCTCAAAGCGCCATAGCCGATAACCGATTGAATTCACAATAAGGCAGCTGAAATGGCACTGGATCAAGATACTTTTGAATTGCTGTTAAGCGCTGTGCAGCGCTTTGTGCGCGAACGTTTAATGCCTGCGGAGAAGCGAGTTGAAGAACTCGATGATGTGCCTGAAGACCTCATCCAAGATATGAAAACGCTGGGTTTGTTTGGCCTGTCGATTCCCGAGGAATGGGGAGGCATTGGCTTGAATATGCAGCAGGAAGTGCAAGTTGCCTACGAGCTGGGATACACCTCATTGGCGTTTCGCTCAGTTTTTGGAACCAACGTGGGCATTGGTTCACAAGGCATTTTGATGGATGGAACGCAAGAGCAAAAGCAGCAGTATTTGCCCTTGGTGGCCAGTGGCGAGTTGGTGATGTCTTTTGCGTTGACTGAACCTGATGCAGGCTCCGACGCTGCGGCACTGAAGCTGCGTGCTGAGCGTGATGGCGATGTCTATGTGCTCAATGGCACCAAGCGTTTTATTACCAACGCGCCTCGCGCGGGCGCGTTCACTTTGATGGCGCGTACCGACGGCCCTGGCGCCAACGGTATCAGTGCGTTCATTGTGCCTGCGCACTTGCCGGGCCTATCTGTTGGCACGCCCGACAAAAAAATGGGGCAAAAGGGGACTAAAACGGCTGACGTCATTCTCGATAACGTGCGCGTGCCTGCTACCAATATTATTGGTGGGGTGCCAGGCAAAGGCTTTAAAACTGCGATGAAGGTGTTGGACCGAGGACGCCTGCACATCTCAGCTGTGGCGTGCGGGCAGGCTAAGCGGATTGTGGATGAATCGATTGCTTACGCCCGTGAGCGTAAGCAGTTTGGCCAGCGCATTGGCGATTTTCAATTGATTCAAGCCATGCTGGCAGACAGCCAGGCTGAATTATTGGCTGGCTGGGCGTTGGTACAGCAAACAGCCATTCGCTACGACCAGGGCAAAGAACGCATGGCTGGAGCAGGGCGCAGTGATCCAGAGGTGGCACTGCATGCTTCAGCAACCAAGCTGTTCACCACAGAGGCGTTGGGGCGAATTGCCGATCGTGGCGTGCAAATTCATGGAGGTTCAGGCTACATCAATGAGTTCGCGGTGGAGCGCCTCTACCGTGATGTGCGCCTGTTGCGTTTGTATGAGGGGACCAGTCAGATTCAACAAGTCATTATTGGTCGAGCGCTGGTGGGGGCTCCGTAGCGTCACATTCAATTCCTCAGAACTTCAAACGACAAGTTGAGCCCAGAAAATGGGCCGTAAACATAAGGGGCTAGGTAGGGATGCCCATCTATATCAATAAAAGGAGACAAAGCAGTGCATTCAAACTTTAAACACGGTGGCAGCATTAGGGGCAGTGGCATTCTGATGGCAGTGGCGCTGCTGTTGGTCGGGGGTGCAGCACAGGCACAAACAAACGCTTGGCCCAATAAGCCTATCCGACTGATTGTGCCGTACGCCCCTGGTGGGTTCACGGACCAAATGGCCAGGCTGGTGGCCCCAGGATTGCAAGTCCGATTGGGGCAACCCGTGGTGGTAGAAAACAAGCCGGGAGGCAATAGCTTGATTGGTGTGGCGGACATGGCCCGTTCTGCACCTGATGGCTATACCTTTGGAGTGGTGATTGCCGCGTACGCTGCCAATACCACTTTGTATGCCAAGCTGCCATACGACCCTAAGCAGGTTCGTGGTGTATCGCTGATGGGAATTTCTCCGCTTTTGGCCGGTGTGGCCAAAAGCTCCCCATACCAAAACATCAATGATGTGATCAAGGATGCGAAAGCGCATCCAGGCAAGATCAGCTTCGGCTCTTCAGGCAATGGCTCATCAGTGCATCTAACAACAGAACTGCTCGCATGGCGCACCAAAGTGGAGATGGTACATGTGCCATACCGTGGCGCGGCCCCTGCGCTGGCAGATTTGCTTGGGGGCCATATTCAGCTGTTTTTGGACGCGCCCGTGAATTTGATTGAGCAAAGTGGTCCACAGGGGCGGGTACGTCTGGTTGGCGTTGCTGGTGATGAGCGACTTCCTGCGGTACCAGACGTGCCTACTTTTGCTGAACAGGGGGTCGACGGGGTAACTGGTAGCACGTGGGCCGCTTTGATTGCGCCAGCAGGTGTTCCGGATGAAATTGTGCAAAAAGTCTCAAAGGCCACGGCAGAGATCATTCGCGAGGAGAAAACTGTAGAAACATTGCACCGCATGGGCACCTTTGCGAAAGGACTCACGCCGGAAGAAACGGATGCCTTTATTAAAACAGAAACTGATAAGTGGGCTGCGGTCATTCACCAGGCAGACATCCGACTGGATTGATGGAACTGGCAGGCCTGAGTGGCGGCATAGCCAATGGTGCAACATGAGTGAGAGCCGTGCGCTGTACCGCTGCTTAATGTATTCACACTGAGAATCTTATGAACCAAGCTTATATATGTGACGCCATCCGTACACCAATTGGCCGTTATGGCGGCGCACTGAGTAGTGTGCGCACAGACGATTTAGCGGCCATCCCTATCAAGGCGTTGATGGCGCGCAATGCTGGCGTGCAATGGGACGAAATAGACGACGTCATTTTTGGCTGCGCAAATCAAGCTGGCGAAGACAACCGCAATGTGGCTCGGATGGCCGCATTGTTGGCCGGTTTGCCTATTGATGTGCCTGGCGCAACGCTCAACCGGTTATGTGGCTCTGGTTTGGACGCAGTGGGCACTGCGGCGCGAGCGATCAAATCTGGTGAAGCGCAACTCATGATTGCTGGTGGTGTGGAAAGTATGAGTCGTGCACCCTTTGTGATGCCCAAAGCCCAGAGTGCATTCGACCGCAACAATGCCGTTTACGACACCACTATCGGTTGGCGTTTTGTCAATCGCTTGATGAAAGAGCAGTATGGCATCGACTCTATGCCAGAAACCGCAGAAAACGTTGCAATCGAATACGGGATAGAGCGCGCTGCGCAAGATCAAATGGCACTATCCAGCCAGCTGCGTGCCGTGGCTGCACAAGAGGCTGGGCACTTGGCTGCGGAAATTGTGCCTGTGCATATTCCGCAAAAAAAGGGTGAGACCATCGTGGTGAGTCAAGACGAGCACCCGCGCTCAACTAGTTTGAGCAAACTTGCAGCACTCAAGGGCATTGTGCGCGCGGATGGTTCGGTCACTGCAGGCAATGCCAGCGGGGTCAATGATGGTGCGTGCGCTTTACTCATTGCTGGCGAATCTGCAATAGATAAACACCAACTGCAGCCTAAAGCCCGTATTGTCGGAATGGCCGTCGCTGGAGTTGCTCCACGCATGATGGGTATCGGCCCCGTGCCTGCAGTACAGAAAGTGCTCAATCAGACAGGTTTAAATTTGGAGCAAATGGATGTCATAGAGCTTAACGAAGCATTTGCTGCTCAGGGATTAGCCGTCTTACGTACTTTAGGGCTGCAAGACAATGATCCACGTGTTAATGCGTGGGGCGGGGCCATCGCTTTAGGCCATCCATTGGGAGCAAGTGGCGCACGCTTGGCCACGACTGCAACCAATCGTCTACATCGTATGGGAGGGCGCTACGCCCTTTGCACAATGTGTATTGGGGTTGGGCAAGGAATTGCCTTGGTACTAGAAAAGGCTTGAAAACCAAAAGATTCGAAAATTTCCCCATCGATTTGATTTTTGTTGATTGGAATGGCTGTATAGTTGCGCCCTTCGCGAGTTCGGTGTTTTGTTCTTTATGGGGTGGGCGCTGGACGGTGATAGCAAGTTGGAAGATGATTTTG
>NZ_STFG01000028.1 GCF_004833285.1 Lampropedia puyangensis | reverse complement strand
AAAACCTGCATGGGGTATGCAGGCTGGGCGGGGAATGGGCTGTGTGGGCTCTTATCTCTATCAGGTGCTACGCGCGGGCGACGCTGCAATACGCTTTTTGGAGACCCTTGCAGGAGCGCCAAAAGGCGCGCTGTTGCGTGAAAAATTCTTGCCGGTCAGATAGAGATAGCCTGATTGCAGTTTTTGCCGCGCATCGCATCCTTTTTGGACTCCAACGCGGTCTGCGTGGAGATACTAAACACGTTCTTACGCAGCGATACCTCTGCATAGCCTGCTCAGGCAGGATTGAGTACCACATGAACCATCCCCGGCATCAGGTCATGGGCCCATGGCCATGCCTTGATCCAGCTGAAATACCATGCAGGCAAAGCGCGGTAATGGGGGTAGGGCAACCAATGCACCTGGATGCTGGTGCCAAGCCATTGGCGCAGCAAAAACGGCAGGTGGTTGGCGCTTACGCCCCAATGCATGGCTGGAATGCGGTAATGGCCGGTTTTCCAGAGGCCTCCTGGGCTTTGGGTGGCTGCAACGGTCCAGGCGGGCACGGTATCGAACATGCACTGCGCATTCGGGAAGCGTGCTGCAATGGCCCGCAGCAGGCTGCGCACTTCGTCTTCAGTGAAGTACATCATCATGCCTTGGGCGCTGACGAACAAGGGTGCGTTAAACGGAATGTCTTCCATCCATGTGGTCTCGCGTGCATCTCCGCTGAAGTGGCGCAGGCGCTTGGTGGGGGTGAGAAATTGTTCACGGAAGGCCATGGATTGCGGCAAGTCCACGCTCAGCCAGTTGACTTGGCCGTTGTCCAGACGCAGGCATTGCGTCTCCAGCCCAGAGCCGAGTTCCACCACCCAACCGCAGGGGTGCTGCGCAAGCCATGCACCCATCACTTCATCGAAGGCCAGTGCGCGTGCAGCGTGAGAGGAGTCGGGCGCGCCAAAGTGGCGCTCGAACGGGTAGTCGATGGCTTGGTAAATGCGCTCTGCATGCGGGTCGTGAAAGAACGCATCAGGCCGCATGGATTCGCGAGCCCTGTTGTGCAAGGTCCACAACATGGTTTCGGGAACTGCATTCAATGCAACGCCTGCCATATCACCTCCAAACAGAATAGTTTTGTGGGGGCTGTGCCAACGAGCCTGTTTTTTTGTGCAGAGAATAGCCTGAGTGAGGCCATTCGTCCATTTTTCCAGTGCCGCCATGGCGGTGTAGAGCAGGTCTCGGAGGTAATGCGACAATTACGTAAGCGTTCAGAAAAGACAGGTTACCTTCATGTTACCAACAGGCATACAGGATATTCATCTCGCACAGGAGCAACCCGAACCGTTTTATGTGCAGTTGCAGCGTCAACTGCAATCATTGATTGCCAGTGGTGTTCTTAGTGAAGGGAGCCACTTGCCGTCTGAGCGTGATTTAGCCGATGCACTTAACGTCAGTAGAACAACAGTTAAGCGTGCCTACGATGCATTACGTGAAGCGGATGTCATTGCTAGCGGAAATGGGCGTGGCGGCACGGTGGTTAAAGGTATGCCTCGTGTTAGCCCCGTTATGTCGCGCTTGAAAGGGTTTACGGAGGAAATGCAGGAGTTGGGCATGGAGCCCTCGACCCGCCTGCTTGGACTTGAGGTCGTGCATGAGCGGACGATTGCCAGCATTTTTGGCCGTCCTTCGAATGCCCCATTGCTGCATGTACGACGTTTGCGGATGGGCGATGGCGTGCCTATGTCTCGAGAGCTGGCGTGGTACGACTTGAGCTTGGCCCCTCAACTTGAAGATTGGAGTGGTGAAGGTTCCATTTACGCTTGGCTGCGTGAGCACTGTGGCATCCAGATGGCAGGAGCAGAACAAAGTATCGAGGCCATTATGAGCAGCAAACAGGAAATGCAAGCTTTTGGTTTTGATACTCCGATGCCTTGCTTATTGATCAAACGTAAAAGTTTGGATGTTGATGGGCGGATGGTGGAATATGTAGAAGGCACCTTCCGGGGCGATGCCTATGCATATAGGGTCCATCTGGCTGGTTGATTTTGATGGGGGAGCTAAGGCTACAGTAAATCCCGGGACATCCATGATGGAGTGACTGCAGATTTGCGGGGCGTGGGTTGAGATCTTGCAATAGCCAATCGGAAAATGCTTTCGCATAGAAATATGGGGCCCCACAAGCGGCGTTACCTGACCAAGGAATTCAAATGCATTGCTATGCGAGGTGATAAGCATGCTGAACGCTTTCGTTCCTTGGTTTACTGCGGTGCCCCTGCCAGCAGTCATCGATGATTTTCAACAGATCTTTTATGAATTCAACGTGTTAGTGACTTTTTGCGTTGTACGTGCCGCCACCCAAACATGCCTAATGCGGCTGCGAGAAGGCCAATTGCCCAGGGTGCATTTAAAGGGACAGGCGTAGCTCCAGTCGCCCCGCCTGGAGTGGTGAGGTCTGTTAAGCAATGGATCTGTATATCGGTGACATCTGCTGTCGCTTGTCCTTGACCATTGGTGACTGTGCAGGTTTGTCCTGTCGGTTGCGTTTGAATGGTGACGTTATAAGGATTGTTTGGTTGCACTGGTTGATTGAAACGAAAGGCAGTGGCGTTACTGGAGACGAACAGTACATTTTCGCCATTCGCCAGCGTGAGCCCACTTGCTGTTAAGCCTGTGATGCTGCCTCCGATGGTGTGGAGAATACCTGCCGCGACGATGATTTCAGCCCCATCTCCTTGGCCAGCGTCACTCCAAGCGCTGACGATGCATTTATCACCAATAGCAGCACCCTCAGGCAGGCGTACTGGGTTCATAGTGGAGGTTGTAAGCATGCCTAGGGAATTTTCGCAGGTGATGACATAGGCTTGGGAGCGCTCCAAGATGGAATGCGTGCCCATGTCCTGAGGCGGAGTGATATGCACCCATCCATGGGTGCCGTCGTGTCCGATGGCTGCGACCGTTGGTGCGGCGGGGGCTTGTGCAATACCGAACAGACCCATGGCTACTGCATTGTGAGCAGTTCCGCCGCCATCACTGAATAGGCGAACCGAGGTGATGTATTCCTCTGGCAGGCTGGTGTAAAAGCCGAATCCGGGGATCGGGTCAGGCGTTGCCGGATCATGTGTTGCAGTCACAGCCTCTACCAGTGGGCTGGTAGGCGCGCCCACTACACTGCTTGTTGCTATAGCTGTGATATTGCTGGTGGCGCTTCCGTTTGGACTTGCATAGACATGGAAAGCAGTAGTGCGCGGTGGTAGCGTAAGAGTAATGTCTGAACCAACGAATATTGGCCCACTGATCTGACTCTGCCAAGTTTGATCCCAAGTGCTCGGTAGGGTGTATTTGCGCAGCGGGACATTGGACGTGATGCTTCCGTCCACATGGTTTGGCAGGCCTGGGATGGTCGTTATATCCGTATAGTCGGCGACATCTGTCTGCATAGTTCGATCAAAAGGGATAACTGCTTTTGAGCCCACGCTGTTGATGGGTTGCGCTGCATCTGGTGCCAGCGTCCTATTGAATAACGCCGATTGGGCACTACCAGCCCAGCCCAGCATGCAAAGTGCAGCGACAGTGGCATAGGTTTTTGATGCTAACGGCGCCTTATTGACGCAATGAGACCGACCTTGAGATGGAATAGCTGCCATATGCTTTCGTTACTTTCTATTTGAATATTGGATTCTTTATGGATTCTTAAAAAGAATACCATAAAACAAAAACGCAAAGCAATGGCTTCATGCATGGGGAGCGTCGTGGTGCATGGGCATCTGTTGCACGGTTTTAGGCACGAAAGGGCCTGCCATACAGGCTGGATCACCCGGGATTGGGATTTATTTTTGGGGGTGTGCTTGGCTGAGGAAGGTGTTGACCTCAGTTTTGTGTGGCAGTGAAGTCAGAATGCCTTTGCGGCTCGCAGCCAGTGCACCGCAAGCATTGGCAATGGCCAGTGCTTGGGCCATGGACAGATTTTGTGCTAGGCAGGCGCATAACCCTGCGCTGAAGGCATCACCAGCACCAATCGGTTGAATGGCTTGCACGGTATGACCGTGCAAGCGCAGCACGGCGTTATCACGGCTGTATGCAACAACGCCATGTTGCCCTAGGGTAATTACCAGCCACTGTCCGGGCCAGTTGCGCCAAAGCTGTTGCAGCAATGGTGCCGGTAAGGTATCCAGTGGCTTCTGAGTAAGAAGCCCTAAAGTGAGTAGCAAGGCGCGAGCCTCACATTGATTGACGATCAGGATTTGTGTGCAAGCCAATAAACCATCACAGATGGTGGTCGGCCATGGGGATGGGTTGAGTATTGTGGTTACGCCCCATCTGCGCGCGCATGAGAATGCTTGACTGACTAAGTCCTGCGGCACTTCAAGCTGCGCATAAATGACCGCAGCCTTCTTGAGCAGAGGAATTGCTTGCTGCAACTGCTCTGTTGCGAGCAAAGCGTTGGCGCCGGGAAAGACGCTAACGCTAGTTTGGTTTTCTTTGCTGATTAAGCCACATCCTTGACCTGAGTATGTCCCCAAGCGGTGAATATGGGCAGTTGCCAGCCCTTCCTGTGTGAGCTGGTGCAAGACGGCATGGCCTGCCGCATCACTGCCTACGGCCATGAGGAGGTCTACTTGAGCGCCTAGTCGATGTGCTCCAAGCGCCACGGCGAGGCCTTTGCCAGCATGCTCATGAATGTATTCAGTAGCTTGTTGGCTTTCATCGCATCCTGGCAGTTTGGAGACAGTCCAGCAATGGGCCTGGACGAAGCTGCCGATGACGAAGAAACGCTGTAGCGAGACATCAGAAAGGTGTGGCATACCAAAAGCATACCAATTTATAGGCACTTTGTTGAAAAAATGTCTTGTTTTGGTGGTTGCTCTTTCAGAAAAGGCGCGGTTCGTGGTTTGAGGTGTCGTGTTCAGACTCCAGTAGCAATCGCACGGGATGGGGTGTTGGGGGATGCCCTATTGTCCTATTGCTTACTGAGAGAGTTGGTGGTTAACAATGATTTGTTCAAGCCAGCACTGGCCGTTTGTGGCTGGTGCGCCGCACAGGCGGTATCCTGTGGCGTACCAGGCTTTTCCTCCATTGCGGTAGCGGTTGTCGCTTTCGCGAGCATCGTCTTGCCATACTTCTTCTTTGAGTAGATCGTCCCAGTCTTTTTGCTTCATGGGGGCTGTGTTTTGTCCCAGTTGGTCGGTGGTTACGCCGGGGTAAATGAGAGAGCCGGGTGTGGCTTGGCGCATGGCCAGAGCTGCATCGCGCACGGCTGCGACATAACTGGTTGCGCTGGTACTTGCATCTATTGTTTCGGCGCTGCCATTGACGATGACTGCTGCAGGCGAGAGGTCTTGCAGGTTGTAGCGATGGATGTCAATGCCCTGTTGGCGTAACCACAGCCCCCAATAGAATTCGGCAAACTCTTGCACATTGGCGTTGTCATAACCCATGTCACGGGTGAGGTAGACCAGCGAGCGGTACGGGTCATCGGCCATAGTGTCCAGACCCAGCCGCTCTGGCAATTGTGCCGCAGTGATGGCCTGCCCTTGCGCATCAAAAAGCCAGACGAATTGGTTGTCTTGCATCAGGCGCCAGAACGATGCCAGGCTGTTGGTTTGGCTGAAGTTGGCTGCTACGCGGACGAAAACGGGCAACTCAGGGCCGCCATCGCTGAGTTCCCACAATGTGGTGAAGGTATGGTGGCCATCGGTCAAATACAACTGGCCATTGGGGCCAACAACAACGGTTTTAAGTTTGTCGGCCAGCACCGCGTCATCGCCGATAGTGCATTCAAAACCAGTTCCTTCGATTAAGGAGACGGTACGTTGCTCGTGGTTAATGGCCTTGCCACGACCTGTATCTTCGCAATAGTCTTGTGCACGCTTGAGCTCTGTCCGTTCGATTTGGCGGACGTAGTTGGGATCGCTTGGTTCAAAACGGTTCAGGTCGGGCTGCTTCCTGGCCAGATGGTAGTAAATCTGGTCGTAGCCGAGGGAGGCTTGCGTGGGGTGCAGGTCTTTAAGTTGAACCTTCACAACATCGCCCTCTTGCAGTGCGAAGTTGGGGGAAGCAACCACCTCGATCACACAGGCTTGCCCTGCGCTGAGTACAGCGCCGCTTTGGCAGGCTGTGGACTCAGGTGTGTTTTCTGGCGCAAAAAGGCGCAGGTTTTCTTGTGCGCCATCGATGGCTAAGCTTTCCAGTCGAACCGGTTGCGAGGTGTCATTGCGTACCAGTACCTGTTCACTGGTCTGTGTCTCAAGGTTGATGTGGGCGGGGCTGGTTTGCAGGCTGATGGTGCGTTGCAGGCGTTCTGCCAGGCTTGCTTGCGGGAGACTGATCGCACCCATTACCAATAAGGCAGCCAGGGCGGGAAGGCTCATCCAATGGCCGGCACCTTTGCGCTTGCCAATCAGCAATGCCGTGCCAATAGCCACTATGGACAAGAATAGTGCCCATGGCCCAACGGGAACAGGTGTTGCCGATGCAGCAAAGTACGGTGAAAAGGTGATAACCAATGATGGTGATGGCTGTGCATGGGCAGGAGTCAGAGCCAGGAGGCCGGCCAGTGTAGCCAGAGAGCTAATGAGATGACGCATAGTGGGGGATCGGGGATAGACCAGGCCGACACACTATGGAGATTTTTTGACACTGTGATGACAGATGGAGTTGTGGTGTGGCGATGAGGGCGCGCGAGGGTTACTGCGGTGGGCTCGCTTTATCAGCGGAGCAGCGTTATGTCCGATGCATTAACGAATGTCTCTTCTTACAGAGGATGTAAATGAAAAATAATGCAAATGGAGCATTTAGCCTACAGATTGAGTGGATTGACCCGTGCACAATCAACAAGCGAAATGGCTGTGTCTGACTAACCCGAAACTTCACTGGCGTATTGCACATCCAAGCAGGTTTCTCAGACACAATGCTCCAAAACACAATCAAGCCGTTGGTGCAAGGGCGCAGTGCAGCTGTGGCCTGAGTACTTTCGCTTACTAAGCAGCTTATTTCTATGCGAGATCCAGACGATACATTGTTGCCCTCCCTTTCCTCAGCGCCTGAAATGGATGAAGAGGTGACGGACTTGGCCGCGCGGATCGAGAAAACCGTGCGATCCAACATTGTTCAGTCGATACGGGCATTCAACCCTTCAGACTTGCAAGCGGTTGCGCAACTGTGGGGTCAGCATTTCTTATATGCAGAACTGGAAGAGGCCACGACCAAGCAGCGTATTCTTGAAGAGATTGGCAACCAGTTCCTGCTGTCGACGTATTTCGGGCGCAACTTGGATGCACTCTATGAATGTTTGACCGGGACTATTTCCAAGGCCGGAGCGCAGCCTGGCTTTATTGTGGTGCTGGAGCACATTCCAATCAGTGTTAAGTTCGACAAGGAAATGCGTGAGCAACTGCTCGATATTTTCCGCGATGCTGCAGAATTTTGGGCTGAGCGTAAAGTCCCGTTTCGCTGCTTCTATTCATTCTTCTAAGGGGTACCGAGGTCGTGCGTGTGGTGCGCCTCTGTACGCTTGCTGCGTTGCTGCGGCCTTGACTTTTAATTGCCTGAATCTGTATGAGTGAGCGTATTTTGATCGTCGAAGACGAACCTGCCATTGCGCAAACGCTGGCGTATGCGCTCAAGGCGGAGGGATTCGAAACACATTGGGAATCATTGGGTAAAGCCGCGTTGGCCTGTTTGCAGTTAGATGGCGCAAGCGATGCGGCTAATGCGCCTTTTGTATTGGTGGTGCTTGATGTGGGGCTGCCCGATACCAGCGGATTTGATTTGTGCCGCACTGTCCGCCAGCATTCAGACATACCAGTTTTGTTTTTGACAGCCCGCAGCGATGAGGTCGATCGCATCGTTGGCTTGGAAATTGGTGCAGACGATTACGTCTCTAAGCCATTCAGTCCACGTGAAGTGGCGTCACGGGTGCGGGCCATTTTGCGGCGTACCAACAAACGTCAGCCCCATGCAATGCAAACCCCTATTTCCACTGCCGCCGCCGTGATGGAGGCACAAGAGAGTTCGTTTGTGCATGACCGCGAAGGCTTGCGTATCGCATTTGAGCAGCAGTGGCTGAGCTTGACGCGTTACGAATACAAGCTTTTGGCGGTGCTACTGGCCAGGCCGGGGCGGGTGTTTAGCCGCAGCCAGTTGATGGACCAAGTATGGACCGATGCGGAGGAAAGCCTCGAACGCACGGTCGATGCCCATATCAAAACCTTGCGTGCCAAGTTACGTGCCATTGACGCTGGAGCCGATCCGATTGAAACCCATCGTGGCATGGGCTACAGCATCCGCGCATGAATTTCGCCATTCGACTGTTTGTTGGCTACTTCTTAATTGTTGGCTTGGCCGCATGGTTTATTTTGAGTTTCTTCTCGCGTGAGGTGGAACCGGGCGTGCGCCAAGGCACAGAAGATGCGTTGGTGGACAGTGCCAACTTGCTGGCTGAAATCGTGGCGCCGCAACTGGCTTATGGTGCATTGGCCCAAGGCGATTTGTTGCGTGCCATCAGCAGCGCCAAAGTGCGCCAACCAGCGGCGAGTATCCATGGAAACCTGAAAGACAGCATTGATTTGCGGCTCTACATCACCGATGCAAAAGGGGTGGTATTGCTTGACTCCGAATTCCAGGACGTGGGCAAAGACTTTAGCCGTTGGCGTGATGTTTACTTGGCTTTGGGGGGGCAATATGGCGCGCGCAGCACCCGTGACATTCCTGATGACGAGAACAGCTCGGTGATGTATGTGGCCGCGCCCATCGTTCATGAAGGCCGCATTGTGGGCGCCCTGTCTTTGGGAAAACCCACCAGAACCGTGCTGCGCTACGCGAATAACGCTAGGCAGCGTGTGCGTGAGTTGGGCTTGATTTTGTTGGTGGCATCAGGGGCCATCGGACTGGTATTCACGCTTTGGTTGAGCCACTCCATCAACCAGTTGCGCAACTACGCACGCAAAGTGGCTGACGGAGAGCCCGCCCAACTGCCCACTTCTGGCGGGCGACAATTGACAGAGTTGGCGCGGGCCTTAGAAAACATGCGCGAGAAGCTTGAGGGTAAACAGTACGTGGAGCACTATGTGCAGAGTCTCACACATGAAATGAAAAGCCCTTTGACAGCCATTCGTGCCAGCGCTGAGTTATTGCCCGGAGCGCCTGAGCCTGACCATGCCGCCTTTGTACAAACCATTTTGGAGCAGACCCAACGTTTGCAATTGGTGATTGATCGTTTGCTGGCCTTGGCACGCGTAGAACAGTTGCAGCAACCTGCAACTTCCAGCACGGTGTTGACGCAGCAATGGGTGCAGACGGTGGTGAATTCACGCGCTAGTCGCGCGCAGGGGAAGGCGATTGAGGTGCGCGTGCAGGTGCATCCGCAAGCACAGACGGTTGGCATCCACGGAGACCAATTTCTGCTGCATCAGGCGCTTGGCAATGTGCTGGACAATGCGTTGGATTTCTCGCCCGTGGGCAGCACAGTGACCATAGAGGTGGCATTGACGCAATCACCGGCACATGGAACGCAGCAAACCATCATGGTGAAAGATGAGGGCGGCGGCATTCCCGACTATGCGTTGGCCCATTTGTTTGAACGGTTTTATTCTTTGCCACGGCCTGAGACTGGGCAGAAAAGTACAGGTCTTGGCTTGGCATTTGTTCGTGAAGTCATGCGCATTCACCAAGGTGAAGTCAGTATGCACAATCGTCAAGACCAGCAGGGCGCGCAAGCCCAGTTGGTGCTGCCTGTCACGACACTGGCGGGTTCGCAAGCGTCAGCGGCACCCGTTGCACCAGCGGTCTAGGCTGCTACACCTTGAGCCAGCGCGAGTAGGTCCAGATTTGGGCGCGCAGCAAAAAGTAATAGGTCAGAAATTCAAACCCCTCTTCTATGACTTGTGCGTTTTTCCAGGCATGTCCAAAGCTGCCCAGTTTGCCTTCTGCTGCCGTCCCAAGGGTGGCGCAAATCAGCATACACAGCCCATAAGCCCAAGGCATCAAGGCTTTGCGTGACCACGCATATTGCAGCATGGGCCCAAGCTTGGCTCTATACACCAGCAGCAACGCAATGGCGAGAAGACCAAAGCCGATGGCTGGGATGGCTGGGCGGTAAGGCAAAACGTGGGAGCTGAAATAGGGGCCGCTGATGGCGTCCATACTGAGTGGTTCTAAAAATACCGCACCCCAAGAAAGCTCACGTCCCAGCATCAGTAGCCAAATCAAGGCCACTCCAAGCCAAAGACTGCGTTGCACATGGCTGCGTCGCAGTGCGAACAGAACAAGGGAAATTGCAGCCGAAAACCCCAGGACAACGTTTTGCAGAATTTCAAAAAAACCATTCTCCCAGCCAGCTTGCACAGGCAGACGCTGGCAGAGCATGAACAATACGGGGATGAAAACCAAACCGGTGACCAGTTGAGTGGTTTGCAAAATGCGGCTCACCCGCAGGGTTTGAGTATCCAACGGCCGTGGTGACCATGGATGAAGGGGGGGCTGAACCTGGTTTGTAGTCACGTCGTTTCCTTTGGGCTGTCGCGCAGGTGTTGCCATGGCTGCGGGCAGTGCGTGCCCATTGTATGTCCGCTCTGAGGTGCATTGAGTAGGCTGAAGGTGTTCTCACTAAGTGGCATTGCTTGCTGTTGGGGATGTGGGCAATTGTTAGCGACGCGATTGTTTTTGTCTCGTTTTGCCGCCTTGCAATATCGCTGTTTCTGATGTCGCGTAGTGTGGCTTGGAGCCGCGCCAACCCTGAAAAACTCAATGGGTATTTGCATTTTGAAAGAATAGCGGCATCGGCTGCAAAACACCTGTAGCCTTGCACGGCAAATCTTGCCCAGTGCATGCGGTTTTTAATTCAAGACTCTAAGGAGAGACAATGACATTAACGATGAAAAAGATAGGTTCGTTTTTTGCGGCCTTGTTCCTCGTCAGCCTGATGTTTGTGCACATTGATGCAGAAGCACGTCGCATGGGTGGCGGCAGCTCAGTGGGGCGTCAATCGAACAACGTGACGCAGCGCCAGGCCACAACGCCAACGACACCTCGCACGCCTGCTGCCAATGCCCCTGCACGCCCACGTAGCCCAATGATGGGTATTTTGGGTGGTTTGGCTGCCGGTTTGGGCTTGGCTTGGTTGGCCAGCTCTTTGGGCTTGGGTGAGGAGTTTGGCTCCATTTTGATGATGATTTTGCTGGGCTTGGTGGTGATGACCGTGATTGGTTTCATCATGCGTTCACGCAATCGTGGTGCCACGCAAGGCGCTTTTGCGGGCGGTGCTGCTGGCCAAGCCAACCCGTTTAGCGCAGTGGGTGGCAATGCCACGAACCGCTCTACCTCCGCATACAACCCCAGTAATGTGGGCAATGATGCATCTGCCCGTCCTTTTGAGCAGGCAGGTGGATCGATGATTGGTTCTGCATTGGCGGGGTCGCAGGCATGGGGTGTTCCTGATGGTTTTGATACGGAAGGCTTTTTGACTGCCGCAAAACGCAATTTTGTGAATCTGCAAAAAGCCTGGGATGACAGCGATCTGTCTTCACTGCGCGCCATGATGACTGATGAAATGTTGGTCGAAATTCGCCAGCAATTGGCTGAGCGTGATGCTGCCAACAGCGGCCGTCCTAACCACACGGCAGTGATTACTCTGGATGCGAAGCTGTTGGGTATTGAAGAACTTAATGATGTGTATATGGCCAGTGTCGAGTTCTCTGGCATGATCAGTGAAGATGCCATGGCCGGTCCAGCACCATTCCGTGAGGTTTGGAATATGACCAAGCCCAAAAATGGTGGCTCTGGCTGGTTGGTGGCCGGTTTGCAAGCTTTGCAATAAGCGCACTGCATATCTTTCATGCCCATTCATCTTGGGCAGGATTGAAATTCAGAGACAATGGGGACTATGGCAACACAGTCCCCATTTTCATTTCTTGGTAATCTCGCATCCAGCCTTGGCAAAAGCCTGACTTTGCCGCCTTGGTTGGTAGAGGAAATTCAACGGCGCATGGTCTTGATGGCCAACCATGTTTTGCAGCAAGAGCCGCAGGCACAAGAGCGGCTGATGACGCAGAAGGACAAAAGCGTTTACATCAGCTGGCGCCAATTCAATGCACAGGTGCGTATTACGCCTGCAGGTTTGTTGGATCTGGACAGCACCCACAGTGCCAGCGATTTGATGCTGGAGATTTCTGAACAGTCGGTTTCTCAATTGCTCAAAGGCGCAGTGAATGGCACAAAGCCTCCCATTCGGATTGCTGGCGACGTAGCCTTGGCTGGTGAGCTCAATTGGGTAATAGACAATGTGCGTTGGGATCTGGAAGATGATCTGGCTCGCATTATTGGCGATGTGCCTGCGCACAAATTGGCCCAAGTAGGACGCAAGGTGGCGCAAGAGCTGCGACGTTTTGTGCAAGGGGCTGCGGCGACCATGGATGGTTTTGCCGCCAAGCGCCATACGCAAGCGCCAACTTCAGCGCCAGTTGCTACGCCCGCTGCCAAAGGCGAGGCGCCAGGCCATTCGCCTTCTTGAGGGGCGCCTGTTATGTCGAAGTTTTTGCGTGGCTGGGTCATTTTGTGGACGGTATTCCGCTATGGCCTTGACGAGATGGTTTTGACCAACATCCGACACCCGAGTGTGGCTGTGTTGGCCAGGCTCTTGTCTTTGGGGCGAGATCTCAGTGCTCCACGGGGTGTTCGCTTGCGCGAAGCGTTGGAGCATTTGGGGCCGATCTTCATCAAGTTTGGGCAAGTGCTTTCTACGCGCAGAGACTTGCTGCCCCCCGATATTGCGCAAGAACTCGCGCTGCTGCAAGACCGGGTGCCTCCGTTTGACAGCGATGTTGCTGTCAGCACCATCGAGAAGGAATTTGGCAAACCGCTGGCAACGATCTTTACCTCTTTTGAGCGCACGCCGGTAGCCAGCGCATCGATCGCGCAAGTGCACTTTGCCACCTTGACCGATAAATACGGTCAGCACCATGAAGTGGCTGTGAAAGTGTTGCGTCCGGGCATGCTCAAAGTCATTGAGAAAGACTTAGGTCTGATGCACATGATGGCCAATTGGCTGGAGAAGGCTTCTGCCGATGGCAAACGACTCAAGCCTCGTGAGGTGGTGGCAGAGTTTGACACCTACTTGCATGATGAACTCGATTTGATGCGCGAGGCTGCCAACGCAGCGCAATTGCGCCGCAATATGGACGGCCTTGATTTGGTGCTGATTCCAGAGGTTTTTTGGGATTTTTGCCATACCCGTGTGATGGTGATGCAGCGCATGAAAGGCATTCCCATCAGCCAAGTAGAACGGTTACGTGAGCGGGGTGTGGATTTGGCCCGCCTGGCGCGAGATGGTGTGACGATTTTCTTCACGCAGGTCTTTCGCGATGGTTTTTTTCATGGCGACATGCACCCAGGCAATATCCAGGTCAGTACCGATCCGCGGAGTTTTGGACGCTACATTTCGCTGGATTTCGGGATTGTGGGCACGTTGACTGACTTTGATAAAGAGTATCTGGCACAGAATTTCACAGCCTTTTTTCGCCGTGATTACAAACGTATTGCTGAGCTGCACGTGGAAAGCGGCTGGGTGCCTGCCACTACCCGCGTGGCTGAATTGGAAGCAGCGATCCGCACCGTGTGCGAACCCTATTTTGACCGGCCATTGAAAGAAATTTCATTGGGTCTGGTGCTGATGCGCTTGTTCCAGACTTCCCGGCGTTTTCAAGTTGAGATTCAACCTCAGTTGGTGTTACTGCAGAAAACCTTACTCAATATTGAAGGTTTGGGGCGCCAACTGGATCCTGAACTTGATCTATGGAGCACGGCCAAACCATTTTTGGAAAAATGGATGGTCGATCAGGTCGGGCCTAAGCGTTTCTTGGCTGAGTTGCGCAATGAAGCACCAAGGTATGCACAGATATTTCCGGCTTTGCCACGTTTGGTCAAAGACTTTCTGGAGCAGGGCGCGCATGACAGAGAGCTTGATCTCAAGCGCTTGATCGAAGAACAAAAGCGCACCAATAAGCTGTTGCAATCCGTTATTTATGGTGCGGTGGGGGTGGTGCTTGGCGTTCTGGCGCTACAACTGTACTTGCGAGTGCAAATTTTTGGTTAAAGCTGTCAAAAAATCCTGATAATGCGCGGTCTGCGCATGAATCGCAGAGTGATACAAGGTGGTCGGACTACGGTCGTTGCACGCAACATGTGTGCTTCAAACGGGATCCGGCCTTTTTCTTGCTACAAGGTTGTGCATTCAACCGTTTGGGGAGTTGCTCCATATGCTGATCACCTTCATCATCCTTTATCTGCTGGTTTCTGTGGCAATTGGCCTTTGGGCTGGTCGCCGAGTGCATAACACTACCGACTATGCGTTGGCTGGCAGGCATTTGACTGTCTCGACCGTGGCCATCGTCACGTTTGCCACTTGGTTTGGCTCTGAATTGGTGCTTGGCGTTTCCGCCGAGTTCATTGATGGCGGCTTGGCTGCCGTGGTGAAAGACCCATTTGGTGCGGGCTTGTGTTTGGTCTTGGTGGGGTTGTTCTTTGCCCGCAAGCTGTATCAAAAAACGCTGTTGACGTTGGCCGATTTCTACCGCCAGCGCTTTGGCCGCACGATTGAGGTGGTGTGCTCCATCATCATTATTTTCAGTTATCTGGGGTGGGTGGCTGCGCAGGTCACGGCGTTGGGGCTGGTATTCAATATGCTGTCGCAAGGCGCGATTGATTTCCGCACAGGCATGTATATTGGCACTGCTGTGGTGCTAATCTACACCATGTACGGTGGCATGTGGTCTGTAGCGCTGACCGATACGATCCAAATGATTGTGATTGTGGTGGGCTTGTTGGCCGTAGCTTGGTTTGCCGCAGATTTGGCCGGTGGTGCTGGCCGGGTGATTGATTACGCAGCATCCGAGGGCAAGTTCAAGATGTTCCCCGATTTCGGCGATGGCAAAGGCTGGATGTTTTTCATCGCTTCGCTGATCACGATGATGCTCGGTTCTATCCCTCAGCAAGACGTCTTTCAGCGTGTGATGGCGGCCAATGGCCCCGATGCGGCAGCGCGAGGCCCGATCATTGGCGGCACGTTCTACATTTTGTTTGGTTTTGTGCCGATGTTCATCGTGACAGCCGCTGTGCTGATCATGCCTGAGCAGGCATTGAAAATTCTGGCTGATGACGGCCAGTACCTGCTTCCTACATTGGTGCTGGAACATATGCCATTTTTCTTGCAAGTGGCTTTCTTTGGTGCGCTGCTCTCGGCTATTACGTCGACCACATCTGCCACTTTGCTGGCACCTTCCACCACGTTTGTGGAAAATATTCTGCGCAATATCTATCCCAACATGAGTGATGCCCAGACCCTGAAGGCAATGCGTATTTCTGTACCCGTGTTCACCTTGATGGTACTGATTTACGCCATTACGATGGAAGGCAAAACCATTTACGACTTAGTGGCTGAGGCCTATCAAGTGCCATTAGTGGGTGCATTTGTGCCGCTGGTGTTTGGCCTGTACTGGAAAAAGGCGACCACTCAAGGGGCCATTTTGTCTGTTGTGTTTGGTATTGCAATCTGGGGCTTTTTCTCGCTCTGGGGTGATTTTGCAGAGCATTTTCCGCCGCAGTTGGTGGGCGTGCTGGCTGCCGCTATTGCCATGGTTGCAGGCTCTTTATCGCCGCAGTGGATTGCAGATACTAAAGAAGTACCTCATGCATTGGAGGAGGCCAGCTTGCATAGCGCCTAATGGCCTGTTTGACTGAAAAACCTTGTATGTATGTTGTCCGTACAAGGTTTTTGATGAGAAATCTATCGTCTTTGCACAAGGGCGCTAAGCAATGCAGCGGCGTTTGCGACTGTCACGGCTGCGCAGGGCCAAAGTGGTTGCCGCTATTTGGATTACTTTGAGTGCCAGATCGGGATTGCGAGAAAACATTTCCCGGAATTTCAACACCGGCAGTACCCAAGCACGCCCGGGCAACATCGATTGTGCGGACGCTTGCCTTGGTATGTTGCCTAAGAAGCTGGCCTCGCCAAACACAACGCCTGGCCCCAGCACACCGATGCGCAATGTCCCTCTGGCGTTTTCGTAGTGAATGGCCACTTTACCGCGCTCGAGAAAATAAAGACTGGATTCTTCACGTGTGCGTTGGAACAGTATTTGGCCTTCTTCCAGCGTGACTGCATTCAAATAGCTCGACAAGGCTTCCCATTGGTCAGGCGTTAACGAGGGAATGCTTGAGGTCGTGTCCGATGGAATCGAAAACGCTTCAATCAAGCCAGTGAGTTGGGGCATAGGAGATATTGAGCAGGAATGGGGGGCTGACTGGTGCTGAACGCAGCGCAGGCTTTAGAGCATTCGGCGATTATGCAGGAAGGTCTCACTCGGCAAAGCATTCGTGTTGTGTTGTGTCGCTGTGGCGTGTGCGTAAACGATCCATCTGCCACTGATTGATGCTGTTGTGAAGGGGTTTTCGGGTAGAGCGCATGGCTTTTTAGCTCCGCCTTTTAAAACAGTGCGTTAGGATGCTCACCTTTGGATGACTTGACCGTGGCTGTTTGCTGTGCCTTATCTGTATGGATGAGCAAGCAGGCCGTGACGACGAGAGCTATGCACATATCGCACTTGAACAAACCCCAAAGGGTGGTGGTAAAGCCAATTGGTGGGCACCGCTTTGTATGGGGCAAATGCCCTCAGGCTTGGACTTGCTTGGCAGGCATTGCTGCCACACTGTCGGTTTCAGCCCCCAGTTTGGCTCAGACAGTAGCCAGCCAGGAATCAGATAAGGCCCACACAGTGGCCTACTCAGAAATGGCGTATGGCCTGCGGCACCCTTGGGCGGTGGCTTTCTTACCTAGTGGGGATTTTCTTGTCACAGAACAAGAAGGGAGCATGCGTATTGTCGATACGCAAGGGCGCGTGGGGCCTCCATTGACAGGTGTTCCTGCGGTTGACTATGCAGGCCAGGGTGGTTTATTGGATGTCGCCTTGGATCGTGATTTCTTGGCTAACCGGCGGCTGTATTTTTGCTACGCCCAGTCAGATGCTGGTAGTGGTGGCAGCCGCAGTACAACGGCGCTGGCCTCTGCAACCTTGAATGAGCGGCAGGATCGGTTAGAGCATGTCCAAGTGCTGTTTCACCAATCGCCCAGCGTGCGTAGCAACCAGCATTTTGGTTGCCGCATTGCGCAAGCCCAAGATGGTTCGTTGTTTCTCACTTTGGGTGACCGCTTTATTGCACGCGATCAGGCTCAACGCACATCCAACCACTTAGGGTCTATCGTGCGTTTGCAGCCTAATGGCAGCGCTTCGCCAGACAATCCTTTTGTAGACAAGCGTGGAGGACTGCCTGAGACATGGAGCTGGGGGCACCGCAACCCACTGGGCGCAGTGATTACCCCTGATGGAGAACTCTGGACCCACGAGGCTGGCGCCCAAGGTGGGGATGAGTTCAACCATATTCGTGGCGGTGCCAACTATGGCTGGCCAGTGGTGAGTTACGGTGTGGGGCAGCCTAAAAACGCCAATCGAGCAGGTATGGAGCCCCCTGTGCATTACTGGCGTGACGAGCTGCAGCCTTCAGGGTTGGCGTATCTCAACAGCGATCGTTACGGCCCTGAATGGCAAGATAGTTTTTTCCTTGGATCATTGACTTACGGCGCTTTGGTGCGTTTGAAAGTTGTGGATGACAAAGTGCAAGAACAAGAGTGGTTGAAAGTGGCTCCGGGGACAGGTGTACGTGATGTTCGCCAAGGCCCGGATGGTTTGTTATACGTCTTGATCGATGGCCCTGATGGTCGTCTCCTAAGGATTGAGCCCACTCACGCTGAAGACAATACGCTGCCGCCTTTCGATGAGAGCGATGCACCAACGCATTCGGGGCAGTTGGTCGATTCGCCCGCAGTCGTGGTGCCGCAAGAGAGCGTATTGCCTCAGTCGCTGACGGATCATGCTGCTGCTGCAGGCAAGGGGAAAAGCCCGGTTCCCCTTTCTCCATCATCGCCGCCCCCAACAGGGGCAAACGAGGCGGTAGCGGTCCCGCTAGATGTGCCCAAGGCTTCTCAATAAGCCTGTGGTTGCCGCTGCTGGAAGCCGATGTACGTATGCAAGCGTTACAAATGTGGCATATGGCATGCAGACCATGGCTGCGAGGGCATGCACATGTAGCTTGCTTGTACACTAAGCTCCAGCGCTTGCTATGGTTGACGTTGCCGTTTGGCTGTAGCAAGCATCTCCGCAGTTCTTTCTCTCCTTGCCTTTGTGAACGCTCAAACTGAACCATTGACCCTTGCTGGAGCTGCTGGTGCCATTGAAGCTCTGAAAGATTCTGCTGTGCTTGCTGGCAACGCCGGGGTCGCACTGGGCGCCGCCATCATTGCGCACCCGCATCCGTTGTTTGCTGGCACGATGAATAACAAAGTGGTGCAAACCCTGGCGCGCGCACTGGTAGCGACTGGCTGGGACGCATACCGCTTTAATTTTCGCGGTGTGGGGCAGTCTCAAGGGGTGCATGACAACGGCATTGGAGAGGCAGAAGATCTCTTGCGGGTGATTGATCAAGTCGCACCCGAAGGTCCATTGGTGTTGGCGGGGTTTTCTTTTGGGACGTATGTCACCAGCCGTGTGCTTGCTCAGCTGCATGCGCAGCGCGATATCCGTGCAGTTGTTTTCATCGGTACGGCTGCCAGCAGGTTCAAGGTTGAACCCATCCCTCAAGCCTTGCATTCGTGTGCTTTGGCAGTGCATGGGGAGTTGGATGAAACGGTTCCAATTGCACCTGTGATGGATTGGGCTCGGGAACAATCCCTGCCCTTGACAGTCATTCCTGGTGGTGAGCATTTTTTCCATGGTCGGCAAGTCCAGCTTAAAGACCTGGTGGTGCGCCACTTGCGTGGCGTGCAGGCCTCTGTGCAAACGCCATAAGTATTTGTGGTGCGGTGAGCGCAGGGAGCATGCGAAAAGTAGAATGCTTTCAATCGCGTTCGGAGTACCTTGTTTTTCCCCTTTTTGAAATGTTGAAAACCATGAAGTTATTGCGATTCGGTTGGGCCCGTGCGGCAGCATTTGTGGGTGCCTGTGTGGTGGCCGTATCCGCGCATGCCCAGTGGCCTGTACCGCCTGAGATTGCGGCCAGAAATTATTTGCTGCTGGATGTCACATCGAATCAGATGTTGGCAGCCAAAGACATTGATGCTCCGGTTGAGCAAGCCTCACTGACCAAGCTGATGACGGCCTATGTGGTGTTTGATGCATTACGGGCACGCAAAGTCACCTTGGAGCAAAAACTGCCTGTGAGTGAGCATGCCTGGAAAATGCCCGGCTCGCGCATGTTCATTGACCCCAAGATGCAGGTGCCTGTGGATGACTTGCTCAAGGGCATGATTGTGCAGTCTGGCAACGATGCCACCAACGCATTGGCAGAAGGTGTAGGAGGCACGGTTGAGCATTTCGTCAAACTGATGAACGACCAGGCCAAAGCCTTGGGAATGAACAATACCCAGTACATGAATCCTGAGGGGTTGACGGCGCCTGGTCACCTGACTACAGCGCGGGATTTGGCTACTTTGGCCACCAGCTTGATGCGTGAATTTCCAGAGTACATGCACTATTACTCCACCAAGGAATACCGTTATCCAGGTACGCCTGCGGCCAATAGCAGCAACCGCAATTTGCTGTTGTTTCGTGATCCGACCGTCGATGGTTTGAAAACAGGCTACACCGAGGCGGCAGGTTATTGCATGGTGTCTACGGCACAGCGCGATGTGCCCAACATGGGTAAGCGCCGCTTGTTGGCGATTGTGTTGGGAACGGCAAGCGAAAACGCGCGTGCCAACGAGAGTCAGAAGTTACTCAATTGGGGCTACACCGCATTTGATGCTGTAAAACTGTTTGATGCGGGCCAACCGATGGAGACTCCTGAATTGTGGAAAGGCGCGCAAGATACGGCCAAAATCGGTAGCCATGATGCGGTTTACTTGACGATCCCTTCCGGCACGGCCGGCCAAGTGCGCACCGTGATTGAACGCCCAGATCCTTTGCTGGCGCCACTGCATATTGACCAGTCTGTGGGCATGCTCAAGGTTTCTGTGGGAGATCAATCGCTTAAAGAGGTTCCTGTGGTGGCTTTGGAAAGCATTGATGAAGCAGGATTTTTGGGCCGGATGTGGGATTCCATGCGGCTTTGGATCAAGTAAGACTTATCTGTCTGTCGAACAGATAAGCAAGCAACAAAAAACGCGCATTAAGCGCGTTTTTTGTTGCTTGCAACGTCAATTGTGAGCAGCTTGGGGCCATTACAAGCGTCCTTTTGGTTTGGCCTGAACACTGATTCTGTGGGCCTTTTTACGGCGCTGTTTTGTTTGCGGATACTTTCAGACGCTGCGCTGACGCTGTTGACAGGGTTTGCTGCTGCACAGAAGGACGAGCTGCGCTGGATGCTAAGCTGCTCGTGAGTGCGGGAACTTGCGTATTGCGCTGAGATTGAGCGGTGTTGGCCGAAACCGCACCCGTTAGGGCCAGGGCGGAAAACAGCACCACGCTGTGGGCATCAAAAGTGAAGCGGTTGACTTTGTGACGATTCATAGCTGCCTCCATAGTTATAAAGGTGGATGATAGAAGCGTTTGCACGCTATAAAGTGCCCTGTCATTTCGAACTGTTACAGTCAATGCATTGGCCTGTGCTTGTGTTTCATGCCGGTGCTGGAGTTGGCTGCTTGACCTTGGGATGGGCACTGTTTAAATGGCGAGCGGGATTACAGCATGGCGAAACGACAAAACGATGACGGAAATGTAGACATGTGTCATTGCGGTGGCATGTGCCATGCTTTACGGCGTTAGCAAGCTGCGTACCAACCAGAAAGCCAGCGTCCACATCATGATGGCCACAACCGCGTCCAGCCATACCCATAGCCTTGTGTTGTGCAGCCGCTGCCCAAGCCAATATGCACAGCTTCCAAGTAGCAAGAACCAGACCAATGATCCCGTGATGGCTCCCCAGCCGAACCAATGGCTGGCACTGCCGTAAGCCAAAGAGGCTGAGCCAATCAGCACGGCAGTGTCAAGCCAGGCATGCGGGTTGAGCCACGAGAAAGCTAAGGCAATCGCCACTGCTTGTTTGCGTGAAATTTGCGCGCGCTGCAAAGCGGTTTGTGCATCGTCAGCGTCAATGCTGATGTGGTGGGATGAGACTGATTGAGGTGTGCGGCGCCATGCTTGCCAGAAGCGCGATGCGGCTTGGCTGCCGTAGTGGATCAGGAATAAAGCTCCTGCACCAACTAAAGCGCCATGGATTTTTTCGGGCATTTCGCCTAGGGCAGCAAAGCCGTATACCCCAATGCTGATCAGCACCATATCGGTGAGCATGCACAGCAAAACGGTGAGTGCAACATGCTGGCGTGTCAGGCCCATGCGCAATACGTGGGCATTTTGCGGGCCAATGGCCATGATGAGCGAAAGGCTCAAAGTCATACCAGAGAAAAAAACGGGGAGCGATTGCATGTGGATGGACGGGTGGGCAATGAAAGATGCCATCCAGTGAAAAAACGGGAATGGCGTTGCTGTGCATTGTCCAAATGGACATAGAAAAAGAAAAGATAATTTAATAAATATCAACTTGCTTAAAAAATACTAATGATTGATCAGCGTCAGGCACAAGCCTTTCTCGCAATTGCTGAGCACCGCAGCTTTGCAGCAGCGGCGCAGCAGTTGTCAATTTCATTGGCGGCTGTTTCGTTGCGCATTCGCGCGATGGAGGCGGCCATGGGGCAGCGTTTGGTCGTGCGTGGCAAGCAGGTGCGCATGACTGCTGCGGGGCAGGTGGTGCTGGCCCATCTCAAGCAAGTAGAGTTGATGCAGGCGGATGTGCTGGCCCAATTGGCGGCAGGCAGTGGTGGTGCGTCGCAGTGGCGCAGCTTGGCTGTGGCAGTCAATGCTGATTCGCTGGCAACATGGTTTCTCCCCGGTGTGGAGGCTGCAATGCGACACTATCAATTAGTGCTTGATATTGCGATGGATGACCAGGACTTCACGCATGCGGCGCTTAAATCGGGAGATGTCTCGGGCTGCGTATCTACCTTGGCTGAACCCTTGCGCGGTTGCATTGCCCAGCCGTTGGGGTTGATGCGCTACCACTGTGTCGCCCGTGCTGATGTGGTGGCTGTGCTGCGCCAAGGCGCTAACGGGCAGGTGACGCGAAAAAGCATGCGGCAAATTCCAGCTATTATTTTCAACCGCAGAGATGGCTTGCAAGACGCATTTTTGCGCATGCAGTTTGGAGCTGATATGGCCGCCGACTACCCCAAACATTTCATTCCTTCGACTGAGGCGTATGAAATGGCGATTGAACAAGGGTGGGGCTGGGGGATGGTGAGCAGCCAGCAGTTGACCAAACGCGGTACGCATCGCCCGATGTTGCAGGACGTGGTGGAGGGGGCCGTAGTGGATGTGCCACTGTACTGGCACCATTGGGAGCGCGAAGCGCCTGCTGCACAGCGACTGACCAAGGCAGTGGTGGAGGCCGCGCGCCACGCCTTGCTGCCTATGCAGTGACAAGAGATGCGGGGATCAAATCGGTGACAGTACACCGGCTGCCAACAGCCCCAGCACGGCTAAACCAAGCGCAATGCGGTAACCTACAAATACCAAATAGCTGTGGTGAGAAATCCATTTTAGGAACACCACGATCACGGCATACCCACTGATAAATGCTACCACGGTAGCCAGCAGGGTTGGCCCAGCAGCCACGCTGGAGGTGCCCCAAGTCTTGAACAGTTGGTAAAGACCAGAGGCGACAATGGCCGGAATGGCCAATAGGAACGAATACCGCGCAGCTGCTTCGCGGGTGTAGCCCAGAAGCAATCCCCCCGTGATGGTGCCACCAGAGCGTGAGACCCCTGGGATGAGGGCCATGGCTTGCGCCAGCCCAAACAGCACCGCATGCTTGCAGGTGAGCTCAGTCGTTGTACGTTGCTTAGTGCCTTTGAAGTCGGCATAGGCCAGCAGCAGCGCAAACACAATCAGCATGGAGGCTGTGATGTACAGATTGCGTAGCGTGGACTCGATCGCGCTGTGAAACAGCAAGCCCAGAATGACGATTGGAATGGTGCCCACAATGATGAACCACCCCATGCGCGCATCGCTGTTGTGCTGGGCCCATGGCTTTCCACAGGCTCGCAGCCACGCTTGGGTGATACACCAGATGTCTTTACGGAAATACAGCAATACGGCCGCTTCAGTTCCTAGCTGGGTAATGGCAGTAAAGGCCGCACCGGGGTCGCCGCCAGAAGGCAGTAAAGCGCCAAATATACGCAGGTGCGCACTGGACGATACCGGGAGAAATTCAGTCAGTCCCTGAATGAGACCCAAAATAACAGCTTCAATCCAACTCATGGTAATGGCGCAGACAAAATGCAATAGGTGACGCAATGCCCATCATGCGCCATGCAGTATGAACGTAGCCTGAACGGACAGGCTAGGTTATCTGCGCGGGCATTGTCGCATGGGCGCAATGCTTGTTTGTCATTGATTGGTCATGCGCGCAGAGCTTCTTGTGAGGAGCTGTTTCTGGTTGCGCTGTCCAGGTCACAGGCGCTGTGCCGCTTGCGGGACAAGGCGTTGGTGTGTTGGTGCTTGGATGCGGCCTTGCCATATCGTGGCGATAGGCTTTGCAAGCGTTGTGGCGTTTACCAGCGACAATGGCGGACATGAGCTTTCCTACCCTTCAGAACGATACTTTCTTACGCGCCTGCCGCCGGCAAGCGACCGACTACACCCCATTGTGGATGATGCGCCAGGCCGGGCGTTATTTGCCGGAATACAAAGCCACCAGGGCGCAGGCGGGCAGTTTCATGGGCTTGGCCACCAATGTGGATTTCGCAACCGAAGTGACGTTGCAGCCTTTGGAGCGCTTTCCTTTGGATGCCGCCATTCTGTTCTCCGACATCCTCACGGTGCCTGACGCCATGGGATTGGGCCTGCATTTTGTTGAGGGCGAGGGGCCTCGCTTTGAGCGAACAGCCGCCGATGAAGCCAGTATCGGGACATTGCAAGTGCCTGATCTTGAAAAGCTGCGCTATGTCTTCGATGCAGTCACCTCCATCCGCCATGCCTTGCAGGGGCGCGTGCCGCTGATCGGTTTCTCGGGTAGTCCTTGGACATTGGCTTGTTACATGGTCGAAGGCGGCAGCAGCAGCGATTACCGTAAAGTCAAATCACTGATGTATGCACGCCCTGATCTCATGCACCATTTACTGGCAGTCAATGCCGATGCTGTTGCTGCGTACTTGAATGCCCAGATTGATGCGGGCGCACAAGCGCTGATGATTTTCGACAGCTGGGGTGGCGTGCTGGCCGACAGCCACTTTCGCCACTTCAGCTTGCAATACACAGCCCGGGTATTAGCCCAACTTCAACGCGTTGGGCCAGACGGCCAAGACGTGCCGCGCATCGTCTTTACCAAAGGCGGTGCATTGTGGTTGCAAGAGATGGGCGCACTCGACTGCGAAGTGCTTGGACTGGATTGGACTGCCAATCTGGGCAAAGCCAGGGCCTTGGTGGGAGGGGGTGCTGGCACTCCGGGTAAAGCACTGCAAGGTAATCTGGACCCTAACGTGCTGTTTGCACCCCCTGCTGTCATTGAGCAGGAAGTGCAGCGTGTACTTGATGACTTTGGCACTCCCCATACCGATTCTTCTGTAGTGGGCTCCACGCATATCTTTAACCTTGGGCATGGCATCAGTCAATTTACGCCCCCTGAGCATGTGGCTGTTTTTGTTGATGCTGTGCACCGTCTTTCGCGGCAGGTGCGGCACTCCAATTGAGAGCCTAAACACGCGCTAAGCATGGGAAGATGGCGTGTGTGAGGCACACGGTGTGGCCCGCAAGGGCATGCATAGCAAACAGCCACTTATGCACATGGTCTACGCTAGGGAGTACGACGAACCCCTCCTTTCTCATGGAAGCTTGAAAGCAATGCCCTTGTTTTAATAATTGTCCTTAAGTTATTGATTTTTAATGGTTATTTGTTTTTTTTGAGTTGAAGCATCATGCCCGCTAAGTGCTTGAGGTTACTGGCTGAATAGAAGATAAACACACGCTTTTCCACATGGTTATCCACAGACTTCTTGCTAATGTTTAAAAACTGTAATAAATCAACTGCTTGCGGGAATCTTTGTATCGAACGACGCGTTATAAGCCTTTTCCAAGGCAGCGATTGCTCTTGATATGCACAATTGATAACGCTTCTGGATGTACCTGCTTTTTACTTATGCGAATAAATGATTTTTTATTTAAGTTGTTGATTTTTATTTGAATAAATTATTTTTCTTGATTTTGTTTAGAGCGCTATAGCATAAAAACTCAGGTTCGCCCATTCAATGTTTGATCGATATTCACAAAGTTATCCACAGATTGTGCTGGGTTTGCTGTGGACAAGCGTGGCAAAGCCAGAGTGGGCGCGGCATGGTTGCTGGTGCAAGGGCCAAAAGAGACTGGGGCCGCGCTGGATGAAAATGCCAGAGAGCTTGTTTTTTGATGGCTTCAGGAGGTGACATGGCGGTAGTTTCTGTCGCGTTGGATGCGCCTTTTCACAGCGGCATTGGTCACTTGCTCAGTTACCGTAGTGCCCAGCCTATTGCACCGGGTACGCTGGTGCGCGTCCCGTTAGGCAAGCGCGAAGTTCTGGGGGTGGTGTGGCACGATGAAATCCCTCAAGAAAACAACTCCGAATTGGCACTGCGCGAGGTGCTGGAAGTGTTGGATGGCGTAGTACCTCTGTCCACTTCGTGGCGCGCTTTGATGGCGTTTGCTGCGCGTTACTACCAACGCAGTTTGGGCGAAGTGGCCATCATGGCATTGCCGAGCGCTTTGCAAGACCAAAGCGCTGCGCAATGGCACAAACGTTTGAGCAAGCTCAGCCTTGACGGTGGCAAGCGATCTGCGCGGCAGTCGAAGTCGAGCGCGCGTACAAAAAACGCAGCACAAGCAAAAGCCTTGAGCCCGCCTGAGACCATTGCATTGGCGCCAATGCTTTCCAACGCCGCACAGGCGTTGCCGGTGTTGAGTAAGCCCCAGCTGACGCAGCAACAGCAGCAGGCGTTGGACGCGATCGTGCTCGAGGCACATGGTGTGTATTTGCTCCATGGCGTGACGGGCAGCGGCAAGACGGAGGTGTATTTACAACTGGCCGAGCGCATGATTGCTTCGGATCCGCAAGCCCAAATTTTGTTCATGGTGCCTGAAATCAACCTTGCCCCGCAGTGGCAAGCCCATATTCAGACACGGTTTGCCCCTTGGCTTGGCGAGGATTGCGTTGCGGTCATGCACAGCGGGCTTACCCCTGTTCAGCGTTTGAATGAGTGGCTTGCCGTGCACCAAGGTCGTAAACGCCTGGTGCTTGGCACACGCATGGCTGTATTGGGTAGTTTTGCCAAGTTGGCTTTGGTGGTGGTCGATGAAGAGCATGACCCAAGCTACAAGCAGCAAGAAGGTGCACGTTACAACGCACGGGATCTGGCGGTTTGGCGGGGTAAGCAGCAATCCATTCCTGTCGTGCTGGGGTCGGCCACCCCTTCACTGGAGAGCTGGTACAACAGCCGAGCGGCAACCGCACAAACACCGGCTGGAAGTTACCAGCGCCTGAGCATGCCTGCCCGCGTGGGCGGCGGTGCACTGGCCCGTTTGCGTTTGGTGGATATGACGGCCTATCCACGCGATACCGTCTTGGCCCCTTCATTACTGGCGGCCATGCATGAGCGTATCACGGCAGGTGAGCAGTGCATGGTGCTGCTCAACCGTCGTGGTTACGCGCCGGTATTGCAGTGTGGCGCGTGCAGCTGGAAAAGTGATTGCCCGCATTGCTCAGCACATCAAGTGGTGCACAAGGCTGACCGCAGCCTGCGCTGCCACCACTGCGGCTGGAGCACAAGGGTGCCGCACCATTGTCCGCGTTGTGGCAGCGTTGATCTGGCACCAGTCGGGCGTGGGACCGAGCAGTTGCAAGAAATGCTGCAAGAACAATTGGGCACGATGGTGCTTGACGACGGCCGCATTCCGCAGGTGGTGCGCATCGATGCTGATTCGACCCGGCACAAAGGGGCCTTGCAAGAAAGCCTCGCGCAAGTGCACCGTGGTGATGTAGATATTGTCGTGGGCACCCAAATGATTGCCAAAGGCCACGATTTCAGGCGTATTGGGCTGGTGGCCGTAGTGCAACCAGATGGTGCTTTGTATTCCAGTGATTTTCGCGCTCCAGAGCGCTTGTTTGCGCTGTTGATGCAAGCATCAGGGCGGGCGGGGCGCGATGCTGCTTACATGCAAGACAGCGCTTCCAGTCCTGAATTGTGGTTGCAAACCCAGGAACCTCAGCACGCACTTTATGCCGCGCTGGCGCGGCAAGATTACCCAGGGTTTGCTGCGCTGCAGTTGCGGGAGCGCGAGCAAGCGGGCATGCCACCGTTTTCCTTTCAGGCCATTTTGCGAGCTGACGCCAAAACCCAGGAGGGGGCGCAGGCTTTTTTACGCCAAGTGGCGCACATGGCGCAAACGGCCGGTTTGCCTGGGCACGAGTGGGTCACTGTGTATCCTCCGGTGCCTTTGACCATTCAGCGAGTGGCCAATGCCGAGCGGGCGCAGATTCTGCTGGAAAGCGCTTCGCGCAAAGCATTGCAGGCCTATCTTTCGGCTCTGCAGCCGTTGCTGCACCAAGCAAGGGCTCAAGCAGCAAAGGGTTTATTGCGCTGGTTGGTTGATGTCGATCCGATGGCCATTTGACGGTGTTGAACTACAGGTCTAGCCCCTGTTTTGGCAGTCGTAGACAAAAAGGCCGCGGCCCTTCGGTTCTGAGTGGGTGCTTTATAGAATCCGAATCTAAATAAGATTTGTTATAATTTACATAAATTCAGCCTCGTTCAACGCATGGAATCGACCGAGGCTTCTTTGTGTGCGCGACAAGGATCTTTCCTTGGGCCTGTTGTCTGTGCTGCAGTGTCACTGCTTGAATGGGATTGCCTTGTGTCTCAAGAGGTTCGATCTAGACCTGTCGATGGATGCGTCCAACCATTAGGGCATTGGTACATTGACCACAGATCTTGGCTTCAGACGTGGTTAGTTCGGCGTTTGGGCGATGCATTTCAGGCTGAAGACTTAACGCAAGACACCTTTGTCAAGCTGTCATCTCGGAATCAACACGAAATAGAGCAGGTGCAACAGCCACGTGCTTTTTTGCGCACGGTAGCCCATGGATTGCTCGTGAGCCACTGGCGACGACAGGATGTTGAGCGTGCATGCATGGAGACCTTGGCGCATGTGATGCAAGGGCAGGCACACTCTGCTGAGCAGCATGCACAGGTGCGAGAAGCCTTGCTGGCGCTGGACCGTTTGCTCTCGAGTTTGCCGCCCAAAGCGCGGCAAGCATTTTTGCTTTCCCAAGTTGATGGGCTCAGTTATGCAGAGATCGCACGCGAGATGGGCGTGTCTGATCGCATGGTGCGTAAGTACATGACGCAGGCCATGCTGCAATGCTTGCAGTCAGATCTCTGGACTGAGAGCCGGGCGGTTTTGCAACCGGTGGTCTGAACACGTTCAAGGTAGCACTATGTCGCTGAACCTCTCTCACAACACGCCGCCCCCATTGCCTCAGTGTCAACCTGACGCAGCCATGCTCCAACAAGCGGCACATTGGTTTGCTGTTTTACAAGATGAGCGGCGCAGCGAAGACGAATATGCGCAGTGGCAGCATTGGTTGCAAGCCGATCCGGCCCATCGCATGGCGTGGCAACGTGTTGAACAAATTGGCGGCCATGTTGCGACCTTAGACTTGGCCAGTCAGGGGCGTACGCGGCACCTGTTGGATGCTGTCCATCGGCAAGGTGTACAACGGCAACGGCGTACAACGTTGAAGGCAGCGCTTTTATTGGTGGGAATAGGTGGTGCAGGTTGGGGGCTGGGGCAAAGCCCATGGTGGCGTACACGGCAAGCCACCCATGTCACAGCCGTTGGGCAACGTGGCGCCTTCACTTTGGCTGATGGAAGTACCTTGTGGCTTAACGCGGACAGCCGAGTGCGGGTGGATTACCAGCAGTCGTTGCGCTTAATCCATTTGCTGGCTGGTGAAATGCTTCTGGAAACGGCAGCTGATACGCACCATCAGGCGCGCCCATTGGTGGTGCACACTGCGCATGGGCGTGTGCGCCCGCTGGGCACGGTCTTCAGCGTGCGGCAATGGGATCAGGAAACCCAAGTCACTGTGTTTGAGGGCGCAGTGCGCATACGGCTGGAGCAAGCGCAGGAGGAGAAAACGATCGTCTATTCGGGCCAGCAAACTTGCTTTTCCCAACATGCTGTGCAGCCGGTCTCACCTGCGCAACACGCACGTCAGGCCTGGCGTGATGGTTTATTAGTGGCTGATGGAATGCGTTTAGACCACTTGCTGGTGCAACTTGCCAGTTACCGTTCCGGGTGGCTTACGTGTGATTCAGCAGTTGGTGCATTGAAGGTCGTGGGTGTTTTCCGACTCGACGACACAGAAAGTGCTTTGCAACTGTTGCAAAACTCGTTGCCTATTCGGGTGCGCAAAATGCCGTTGGGGTGGACGCGTATCACTGCCTTGTAGGTGGGCGATGCAAAGCTGCGGCAAAACAAAGCGCGTGCAGTTTCAAATAGTTGCAAATATCTGGTGTGCTTGGGTTCCGCTTTTATGCGCGCGAATCGGCATAGCGAACATGAACTTTTTAATGGCAGCGGTATGAGCCGCTAATTAAGGAAATGACTGCTATGCGTTCAACACGTATTCATCCGATGACTGGGCAAGGCGCTTGCCTGGGAGTGGCCGATTTGGCAAAGTCCTGCCGCGCAGCGCGAAGCGGATTGTCTGTGGCCGCGCTGTGTGTGCTTGTGGCTAGTGCCGCGCCAACTGTATGGGCTCAGTCTGTGCCTGCAACAGCTGTTGGAGAGCAGGCTGCTGCAGGCGTGCGTCACTATGCAGTTGCCGCTGGGCCGTTAAGCCAAGTCTTGCTCGGTTTTGCTGCTGAGGCAGGCGTGCAGATTTCCGTCAATCAGGAGTTGGTTGCAGGGCGCTCCAGTGCTGGCGTACAAGGGGCGTACACGGTGGATGGGGCGTTGGCAGCCCTGCTGCAGGGCAGTGGTTTTGAGGCTGTCGCTCAGGGGAGCAAGCGTTATACGCTGCGTCCTGTTGAGACGGTATCTGGGGCCCAAGCCGCAGGTGTTGTAGAGGGAAAAGCCCTGCCTGCAGTCACAGTGACGGGCGCACGTTTGAATAGCTCCACTGAAGGCTCGCAAAGTTATGCCGCCACGACCATTGATGCTTTCAAATCCAGCCAGTCAATTCGCCGCACACCGCAACCTGTGACCGTGGTGACCCGCCAGCAGCTCGATGACCAAGCAACCACTGACCTGAATGCGGTGATGTATGCCACCCCTGGCGTGACGGTGGATTACACCGACAGCGAACGGTTGAGTTATTACGCACGTGGTCACCAAATTGACCGGGTGCAGTTTGACGGTGTTTCGCTAGACATGGGTGGCTCCGCTTTTGTGCAAACCGACATGGCGGTGATTGACCACATGGAAGTGGTACGTGGGGCAACCGGCTTGTTGCGTGGTGCGGGCAAACCTTCTGCTGCCGTGAATTTGGTTCGCAAGAAGCCCACGGCAGACTTCAAGGCTTCGGCGGAGTTGACTCTGGGCTCTTGGGACAAGCGCCGCATAGTGGGGGACGTGTCGGGCAAGCTCAACGAAGATGCCAGCGTACGTGGTCGTGTAGTGGTCGTGGCAGACGACAAAGACTTTTTTCAGAAAGCACGCTACGAAGAAAAGAAAGTGTTTTATGGCGTGCTCGAAGCCGATTTGGCAGACCGTACCTTGCTGCGTGCAGGTTACCAATACACCGACTTGAATGCCTCAGGGGCTTGGGGCAATTTGCCACGTGATTTTGATGGCTCGTCGCTTGATCTGCCGCGTAATACGTATTTGGGAGCGGCCTGGAACCAATGGGATCGCTTCAATACCGATGCGTTTGTGGAATTGGAGCACGCATTTGACAACGATTGGTCGCTCAAACTGGCAGGTTCACACAAGCTGCTGAAGCTCAAGGATTTCAAGCAAACTTATTTTGCTCGCCCAACCGGAGCCACCAATCCGTATTTGTTCAATGTCACCACCTCTATCTACGATGGCGATATCAGCATGCAAAGTGCCTTGAGTGCCGATTTGAATGGGCCTGTAGAAATTCTGGGGCGCCGCCACGAATTGATGTTTGGAGCCGATGTGCAGCGCGTCAAAAAGCGTGGCTCGATTGGCATGGGCAACCAGACTCCGGTCAATGGGGTGGATATCCGCGATTGGGATCCCTACACCGGGATTCCTGCACCAACTTTTGAGATCTCCGGTAACGCCACCAACAACTACACCCGTCAGAAAGCCACTTATGGTGCTGCTCGTCTGTCGGTGAGTGATCCGCTGACCGTGATTGTTGGCTCGCGCCTGACATGGTGGGAATACGAAGCGCCTGCCAGTGCGACGACCAGCTACAAGATAAGCCGTGAATGGACGCCCTACATGGGAGTGGTATACGACTTGAATGACCAGTGGAGCGTCTACGGCAGTTACACAGAGATATTTGAGCCGCAGCGTGCCTACGACGGCAACGGCCAGATTCTTGATCCGATGCGGGGCGAAAGTTACGAGGCGGGCCTCAAGGGCGAGTGGTTTGACGGCCGACTCAATGCGGGCCTGTCGTTGTTCCGTGTCAATAACGTGGGCAAGGCCATGGACGATGAGAGCACCCCCAACCCCTGCATGCCCAATTACACCAGCGGCTATTGCAAACTGGCAGGCGGTAAGACCCGCAGCGAAGGCTTTGAGCTGGAACTCGCAGGTGAAATCGCCAAAGGCTGGAACCTTTCGACTGGCTACACCCACACCCGCACGGAGTATTTGCGAGACAGCAGTGCCAATAACGTGGGCAAGCCCTTGCGCACGCACGATCCGCGCCATCTGTTCAAGCTGTTCAACAGTTACCGCTTCCAAGGTGCTTTGAGTGGCTTGACATTGGGTGCGGGTGTGCAAGCCCAAAGCGAAATTTCTGCCAGCTCTGGTGGCATTACCTATCGCCAAGGGGGCTACGCGATTTATAACGCGATGGCCCAATACCAATTCAATCGCGATTGGAGTGTGCAGCTCAACATCAACAACGTGTTTGATAAGGTCTACTACAAGAAAATTGGTGGCGGCATCAGCAATTACTATGGCGATCCGCGCAACGCCATGGTGACGTTGCGTGCGCAGTTCTAAAGCGATCGATAGCCCTTCAGGGCGTTTACTGTGCTTTGGAGAGAAGGGCTTCAAGCAGAAGCCCTTCTTCGACCGGGGGATAGCTGCCTGTTGCATGGCACCCATTCAAAGGGATGAAGAAACGGCCCTTGCACCAGCAACGGTGTGCGGGCACTTCTACAATAGCGGGATGAATCCAATCTCTGCCCATGCATTTGGCGCCGCAGCTGCGGCCAGCGCTTCCTCGCCCCGTCTCGGTTCGCCCATTTTGGAAGGGGCTGGCTTTGCCTTGTCGCAGGCCCCTACCTTAGCTTCTACCCAGGATAGACTGAGCCTGGCACAGCAGATTCTGCTGGCCCCCTATGGACTTGACGAGCGCCACTTGCAGCAAGCGTTGGCGCATATTCGTAAGCGCCAGGTAGACGATGCCGATCTGTACTTTCAGTACACCCGCCACGAAGGCTGGAGTTTGGAAGAGGGCATCGTGAAAACAGGCTCCTACAGCATCGACCAAGGTTTCGGCGTGCGTGCGGTAACCGGGGAAAAAACAGCGTTTGCCTATTCGGACGACATCTCTGAGGCGTCACTGATGGATGCCGCTTCGACTGTGCGCGCCATTGGTGCTGGCAGTGCGTCTGGCAGCAAAGCCAAAGTGGGCGCCCGCAAAGTCGCGGCAAGCCGTGCGTTGTACCCATCGTTGGATCCGATTGACACCCTCAGCAGCCAAGAAAAAGTGGCGTTGCTGGGCAAGGTGGAGCGGGTTGCCCGTGCGAAAGACCCGCGCATCGCACAAGTGATGGCGGGCTTGGCCAGCGAATGGGATGTTGTGTTGGTCGCTCGCGCTGATGGCACCTTGGCCGCTGATGTCCGCCCCTTGGTGCGTTTGTCGGTTACGGTGATTGCGCAGCACAATGGCCGTCGTGAGGTGGGGTCTGCAGGCGGTGGTGGGCGCTTTGGCCTGGCCTATTTTGACGATGCCTTGATTGAGCAATATGTGCAAGAAGCCGTCAATGGCGCGCTGATCAATCTGGATTCTCGCCCTGCTCCAGCAGGGGAGATGACAGTGGTTTTGGGCCCCGGCTGGCCGGGCGTCTTGTTGCATGAGGCTGTCGGGCATGGGCTGGAAGGTGATTTCAACCGCAAAGGCGCCAGTGCATTCAGTGGCCGTATGGGCGAGCGCGTGGCTGCAAAGGGAGTAACCGTCCTTGATGATGGCACCTTGGCAGACCGCCGTGGTTCATTGAATGTGGATGATGAAGGCCATGCAACGCAGCGCAATGTTTTGATTGAAGATGGTATTTTGGTGGGCTATATCCAAGATGCAATGAATGCCCGTTTGATGAAAACAGCCCCAACCGGCAATGGCCGGCGCGAAAGCTACGCGCATATTCCCATGCCCCGTATGACCAACACCTATATGTTGGGCGGCCAGTATGAACCTGCCGAAGTGGTGGCCAGCATTGAGCGTGGGCTGTATGCCACCAATTTTGGTGGGGGGCAAGTGGATATCACCTCTGGCAAATTCGTGTTCAGTGCAAGCCAAGCCTGGTGGGTTGAAAAAGGCAAGCTGCTGTACCCAGTCAAAGGTGCCACGATTGTGGGCAACGGCCCTGAAGCGCTCAAGCACGTGAGCATGATCGGCAATGACCTGCAACTCGATAGCGGTGTCGGGGTATGCGGTAAAGAGGGGCAAAGCGTGCCAGTTGGTGTCGGCCAGCCCACGTTTCGTATTGAAGGGTTGACTGTTGGCGGAACAGCTTGAGGTCGTGTGCGATTGGTGTGGCCTGCCAAGGCCGCACTTCTCAATGTGAGCCGATGCCATGACGTTCAGCGATGAAGAGCGTGAAAGCTTCGTGCGTTTGATGCGTTGGCGGCGTGATGTCCGGCATTTTGAAACCACCCCGATAGAGCCCGCCATCACTGCGCAATTGCAGTTGGCGATGGAGATGGCTCCTTCCGTCGGTAATGCACGACCTTGGCGGGTTTTTCAGGTCGAAAGTGCCGCTAAACGTCAAGCGGTGCATCGCAATTTTCTGCAGGCCAATGCCGCGGCGTTGGCCGTTCAGGCGCCGCAGCGGCAGCACCAGTATGCGCAGCTCAAGCTCGAAGGCATTGAGCGCGCGCCTTTGCAATTGGCCATTTTCACCAACACCAATCCAAGTGAAGGCCACGGCCTGGGGCGGCACTCCATCGCAGTCAGTTTGCAGCACAGTACGGCCATGGCAGTGCAGAATTTGAATTTGCTCGCCCGTGCGCATGGCTTGGGCGTAGGGATGGTGACCGTGCTGGATGCGGCTGCTATGGCGAGCTTGTTTGAAGTACCTGCCGAGTGGCAGTTCAGTTTGTATCTGTGCATTGGTGTGCCGCAATTCACCGATGATCTTCCACTGTTGCACCGTAAAAATTGGCAGGAAAACGTATTGCATCCGTGGCAGGTTTGCTGAGCCTTGTCTTGCACCGCAAGTGCGCATGGTTGGGCCTGAAACAGTCGATAATGGTTTTATGTCAGAGAAAAATGCATCCATTTTGGTGGTCGATGACGAGCCAGATTTACGCTTGTTGTATGAGCTCACGCTTGTTCGCGAAGGCTACCGTGTAGAGACCGCAGAAACCGTTGCGCAGGCCAGACAAAAGTTAGCGCAGCGGTTTGATGTGGTGCTGACCGATATGCGCTTGCCAGATGGTCTGGGAATGGAGCTGCTACTAGAGTTGCAGGCACAAGGCAGACCTGAACGCTGCGTAGTGGCAACGGCTTACGGGTCCGCTGAGAATGCGATTGAGGCGTTGCGTGCCGGTGCTTTTGATTACCTCAGCAAGCCTGTTGAGCTCAAGCAACTGCGCAGCGTGGTGGCTTCTGCTATTCAGGGGTTACAAGGCGGTGCAGGCCAAGACTCGAGAACGACAGCGACGTTGGGGCATGTCGCGCTGGATGGCGCCGCTGCTGCGCGTGCTGCTTCAGAAACAAGCCCTCCCGCATTGCGTGTTGCACAGGCGCCGCTGGCAGTGGATAAAGGCGCAAAAGCCTTGGCCGACTTGGTTGGATCGTCTGCGGTGATGCAGGCTGTCAAAGAACGTATCGGTAAAGTCGCGCGCAGCATGGCACCGGTGCACATTCATGGTGAATCTGGTACAGGCAAGGAATTGGTGGCCAGAGCCTTGCATGCCAACAGCCAGCGTGCCGATGGGCCATTGGTTGCCGTGAACTGTGGGGCAATTCCTGAAAACTTACTGGAAGCAGAGTTTTTTGGAGCCAAGAAAGGTTCGTACACCGGCGCAGTTCAGGACCGGCAAGGCTTTTTCCAGGCGGCCAAGGGCGGTACGTTGTTTTTGGATGAAATAGGTGATTTGCCGCTGGCCATGCAGACTAAATTGCTGCGGGCGATTCAAGAACGCAGCGTCAGGCCTTTGGGGGCAACGCAGGAAGAAGTGGTGGATGTGCGCTTGGTCAGTGCGACGCACCGTGATTTGGCTAATGAAGTCGCCCAAGGGCGTTTCCGCCAGGATTTGTATTACCGGCTCAATGTGATTGAGTTGCGTATTCCGCCTTTGCGTGATCGTCGCGATGATTTGCCCGCCCTGCTACAGGCTTTGCTCGAGCGTTTGGCCAAAGAGTCAGGGTTTGAGCGCATTCATGTCGATCCTGCCTTTATGTATGCCATGCTGCAGCGCAATTTTCCGGGTAATGTGCGGGAGTTGGAAAACCTGCTGCATCGTGCGGTGGCGTTGAGCGAAGATGGTGTATTGCGTTTAGATGCGATTGCCGACTGCATGGAAGGGCCCGGAGATGGCACCCTCACTGCTGCACCGGCCCCATTTCCTCCCCCCAATAGCCAGTCTTTTGCTGGAAGTGCTGCATCCATGTCTGCCGCACCCCCTCCCAGACCGTATGCGGCAGCGCCGGTGTTTGGATTGCCATCCTCTTCGTCTGGGGCGCCCTATCCATCCCAATACACGATGAAGGTCCCGTTTCAGAGTTCGCAGCCTGCAGCCTTGCCCACTGTGGCCGAGCTGCCTGCAGCTGCCTCTGCAGGGCAGGGGAGTGGTTTGGGGGCGCAGGGCTTGGCAGAAGGTCTAACAGTCATGGTGGGCACCGCTAAACAAGCGCCACGGTCTTTGCCGGAGGATCTCCCCTCTGATTTACAAGCTTGGCTTGACGAGCAAGAACGTGCCGTATTGATTCGTGCCCTGAAGGCAGTCAATTACAACCGAACGGTTGCTGCGAGTATGCTGGGTTTGAATTTACGGCAAATTCGCTACCGTATTGAGCGCCTGAATATTCCTACTGAGCCTGAGACCCGAGAGTGAATCCTATAGAAGCAACCCATGGCGCGGCAGCGCAGTGGAGCCACGGGCGCTACCGCCCGGCTCGGTGGGTCGCATCGCCCAATTGCAATGCACGCCCTGCAGGCGCGGTGGTGGATCTGATCGTGGTGCACTCCATCAGTTTGCCCCCTGGTGTGTTTGAGGGCGATGCCATTGAGCAACTGTTCACCAATCACCTCGATTGGGATGCCCATCCGTACTTTCAGTCCATTCGCGGTTTGGAGGTTTCTGCGCACTTTTTGATCAGGCGCGCAGGCGAGGTGGTGCAATTTGTCAATGCCCATGAGCGGGCTTGGCATGCAGGTGTTTCAAGTTATGGCGGTCGCACTGCCCGTAACGACGATTCCATCGGAATCGAGCTCGAAGGCTTGGAAGGGGGCTTATTCACCCGGGCCCAATATGCCGCTTTGGCCGCTTTGTGCCAGACATTGCGTCAGCACTTTCCTATTGCCGATATTGCCGGCCATGAAGACATTGCACCAGGCCGCAAACATGATCCGGGCACAGGGTTTGATTGGCAGCAATTACAGCGCATGCTGCAATGGCCTGAAACCATGTTTCCGGCCCGCGTACGCAGCAACTGATCCCACTTTCCCTAACGGCTTTGTGGGCGAGGTGCCCATGCTCTTAAGCAGGCCGCGTTGGTATCCACATGGAGGCCTTGCGCGACTGTGCGGAGATCGTCAGCACGTTCTTCGGAGCAGGGGCGCCACCGCCCTGTGCGATGGGACGCGGTTTTTTCCATGCGTCCTAGGTGTTGAGTCTCGGCTTGATCTGGTGCCTCTCCGCCTCTCGTTAGAGGGCGCCTTTCACCTTTCTTTTGTGTCGGGGGCAACCAATACGCGCCCCTCAACTCGCCCCCTCAACCTCCCAGCTTAGCGCCGCGCCAAGGCCGTGCGCCAGCCGCACAAGCCATCAGCAGTGCCAG
>NZ_STFG01000027.1 GCF_004833285.1 Lampropedia puyangensis | reverse complement strand
GGTTTTGCTTTGCAGAAAATATAACTACTCAAAAACTGCTCCGCTTGTGTGAATCATGGCAGCACTGTGGCGTAGAAAACGCGGGGCCATTATGGAATCTATAATTGCGAGTTGCCTTTGTGCATGAAAGGCAGCATATCGTCGATCGTATGCAGACGCGGCGTTAGTTCACAACATTGATGGTACGAAAGTTCACGCATGACCATTCTCATTCAGGGCGGCAGAGTCATTGATCCTGCTAGCGGCTTAGATACTATTGGCGATGTTGCGATTGCCAGTGGGCGTATTGTGGGAGTTGGCACAGCTCCAACAGGGTTTGTTGCACAACGTACGATTGACGCTGAAGGACTATGGGTTCTACCTGGTATTGTTGATTTGTGCGCACGCCTGAGGGAGCCGGGATATGAGCATGCAGGGATGCTGGAAAGTGAAATGCACGCAGCGGTGGCAGGTGGTGTAACCAGTTTGGTTTGTCCGCCTGACACGGATCCTGTGCTCGATGAAGCAGGCTTGGTTGAAATGCTGAAGTTGCGTGCGAACAATCTGCGTCAGGCAAGGTTGTTTCCGTTGGGAGCTTTGACCAAAGGTCTCGCTGGTGAGGTATTGACAGAAATGTCTCACCTGACCCATGCTGGCTGTATCGGTTTTGGTCAAGCTGAATGGCCTTTGAAGAATAATCAGATATTGCAGCGTGTGCTCCAATATGCGGGCACATTCAACTATTCGATTTGGTTGCGTCCGCAAGATGCTGCTTTGGGGGGCGGTGTAGCCGCCAGTGGTGCATTGGCTCAGCGCATGGGACTTTCTGGTGTACCGGTCGCCGCAGAAACAATTGCATTGCACACTATTTTTGAACTGTTGCGCAGTAATCCTTGCCATGTGCATTTGTGCCGCTTAAGCAGCGCACAAGGGGTTGAGTTGGTGCGACAAGCTAAGGCGGAAGGTCTGCCTGTCACAGCAGATGTCAGTATCAATTCCCTTTTCTTGACCGATATTGACGTTGGCTATTTTGATAGCAGGGCGCGGTTGCAGCCACCATTGCGGCAACAGCGTGACCGAGATGCGCTGGTACAAGGGCTTTTGGATGGCACGATTGATGCGCTGGTTTCTGACCATGCGCCTGTGGATAACGACGAAAAGGAGTTGCCGTTTGCTGAAGCAGAGCCAGGTGCATCTGGGGTTGAGTTGTTGTTACCTTTAGCCCATAAGTGGGCGCAAGAGCAGGGAATTCCTTTCAGCCGTGCTTTGACCAGAATTACTTCTGGCGCGGCAGGTATTTTGCATAATGCCCTTGGCACTTTGAATGCGAGCATCGGCCAGTTAGTCCAAGGCGGTGTAGCCGATCTGTGCCTGTATGACCCCTCAAGTGAATGGAAATTGGAACCCGGTGGGTTGCACAGCCAAGGCAAGTTCACGCCTTTCACAGGTGCGGCTTTGCCTGGAAAAGTGCGTACTACGTTCGTTGCTGGTGAAATTGCATTTGAGCATGCCGAAGTGATGGAGATTTCGCATTGAGGCCATTGTTGGTCGCTGGCTGATATAGAAAGCTTTTTGGTTTTTCTCGGCTAGTCTGATGCCCATTGGTCCCTATCACAAGACTATTCCTGATTTATGCCCACACATTCTCCATTTGACCTAAAGCGTATTGCGCAGTTGGCTTTGTATGTTGTTGTGCGTCCTGTGGAGTATTTCCGCACGATGCCTCGACAAGGTTCATTGATGGAGCCTCTGGCATTTGCTATCGTGCTTGCTATTGTGGTGACGCTGATTTCAGCGATGCTCACATGGGTTGGCGGTGCTCTTGGATTGATTCCAGCACAGGTGGGCATTAATTTGCTGGACTTGCTTGTATTTGTCCCAGGAATGATTGTGAGCGCCTCTGTGATTGGTGCTGCCATTCTGCTGCTGGTCTGGAAGGTGTTAGGGTCTCAATGGGGATATGGAGTGGCGTTTCGTTGCACTGTTGCGACTTTGGCTGTTAGTCCAATCACGACTGTTTTTGCATTGATTCCCGTTGTGGGCTTATGGGTCAATGTGATCTGGACGATGTATTTACTAGTTGTGGCCAGCACAGAGGTACATGGCATCAGCAGGAAAAAAGCGGTGATTGCTTTTACTGTGATGGGGGGATTGATTGCGGCAAGTTCTGCGTTCATGAATGCCAGTCAGTCCATGTTTGAAGAGCAGCTGCAGCAGTTGGGTGTTTCACCTGCAGAATTTTCGTCCATGAGTAGAGATCAGCAGCAGCAAACGGTTGAGCGCATCAGAAAAAATATGGGGCAGTAATGGTGCTGCGTGCGTTAAGCCTGATCTGCAAATGGCTCGTGCTGCGTTTGGCTATTTATTTACCTGTTCTTTCGGTAGTGTCAGCATAAAGACTGCCCCTCCGCCTTCACGCTCTTCGCATCGTACTTGTCCACCGTGGCGCTGAGCAATGGTTTTGACAAGCGATAATCCTAAGCCGACCCCACCAGATCGCTCACTCGCACCGGGGGCACGGTAAAACGGCTCGAAAATACGTTCACGCAGCTCATGGGGGACGCCTGGGCCTCGATCACACACACGTATATCAATGTTTGTCGCTGTTGCAAAGAGATGCAGCTCAATGGGGCCTTGGCTATAGCGATCTGCATTTTCCAATAAATTGCGAATGGCTCTGCGTAAGAGTTTGGCTTCCCCGTATACCTCCATGATCGGCACTGCACTGCTGTTGCTAGGCATGTCGATATCCAGTTCTGCGCCCATACGCGCAGTTTCTTCTGCGCACAAGCCAATGAGATCGATGGTTTCCCGCACGATGGGAGTTTGCTCCGCTAAATCTAACCGACTTGCGAGCAGAATTTCATCAATCAATTGGTCAAGTTCAGCAATATTGCGCTGAATTTCCTGCCGTGTTGATGGTGATGGTTGTCCTTGGTCTGATAGTTCCAAGCCCATACGAATTCGTGCCAGAGGCGAGCGCAGTTCATGCGAAGCGTTTGCTAGTAAGGTTTTGTGAGAGTGCACCAGAGTTTCTATGCGTGCCGCTGCCGCGTTAAATTGTCCGGCCAATTCCGCCACTTCATCGTGTCCTTGGTCCGGAATGCGCACAGACAGATCCCCTTCACCAAACTGTTTGACCCCTAGACGAAGGTTTTCCAAGCGTTGCATCAAATGGCGAATGATAGGAAATACGCCCACAATCACGGCAAGTGACACCATTCCCAGTAGCCAGAGATAGCCGAAGGGCGGCATGATCAAGAAGGCCCAACCTTCTTCATGGCGTGGTTTAGGTGGGCGGTCAACCCGCGGTGCAAATCTAGCGACGTATTCGTGCCCTTGGTCGGTGGTGATTCCAAGCGTGAAGCCAGGCTCTTCTGTGGGGATGTAGATAGACATGCCACGAATGGGCGGTGCGTCTTGGTCAACGCGGCTAATGACCACTTCGCGGGGGACTTCTACCCGCGCGCGTTCATTGCGCTCTTCTGCAACACGCCACCCCCAACCGACTGCCAGCATCAGGACGGCGACGCACACGACCACGGCCAGCCAGATGCGCAGATACATGTGTTTGGAAAACGGATTGCGGCTGACCATGTGTATGAAGTGGGCGTGATGAAGCGTTGATAGAGACTGGGACGTAAGTTCAGTCTTGCTGCTTGGCAAAAACGTAACCGACGCCGCGGACTGTCAGAATGCGGCGTGGGTTCTTGATATCGGATTCAATCGCAGCACGGATACGGCCCATGTGTACATCAATGGAGCGGTCAAAAGCCTCTAGCTCACGTCCGCGCACGGCTTCCATGATTTGGTCTCGGGTCAGCACGCGGCCAGCACGTTCGGCTAAAGCGACCAGTAGATCGAATTGGTAGGAGGTCAGGTCTGCAACCTGATCCGCCACGGTCACTACTCGGGCACTTCGGTCAATCTCTAAAGAGCCAAAACGCATTACATCGTATGCAACGGAGTCTGCATGCATTTGGCCTGCATGTTGGCGCCGTAAAAGTGCGCGAATGCGGGCCAATAATTCGCGGGGCTCAAATGGTTTGGGTAAGTAGTCGTCTGCGCCAATTTCTAGGCCAATAACCCGGTCCATGGGATCACCTTTGGCGGTCAGCATGAGTACGGGGAGGGAGGCTGTGGGAGCTGCAAGGGTTCGGATTTGACGACACACATCCAGTCCATCCATGTCGGGCAGCATCAAATCGAGAATCACCAATTCGACGGGAGTTGGCGCTGCTTGATGGTGGGAAAGTAACTCCAGCCCTGATCGAGCATCAGGTGCGTGCTGTACGGCAAAGCCCGATTGCGCGAGGTATTCAGACACCATTTGCGCCAGACGGGCATCGTCTTCAATCATCAAGATGGGAGTGGTCATATAGGCATGGTGCAAAACAAAGGCCTCACCAATCATGAGGCAAAACTACGGTATCAGGGGCATTGCCGCAGCGATCATAAGTTTTGACTATCGCCTTATACGGTAACCCTTAATTTGTCGTCAATGTAAAAGGCAGGTAAAGCGCAGTCGTGGCCTTAAGCCCGTTTTACGCTTGCACGCGTTTGACCGTTAAAAGGCCAGCGCCGATAGCGACCAGCAGGCCGCCAAAGATTCGGTTTTGCCATAACTGGGCTTTATAGCTTTTGAGCCATCGGCTCAACAAGCTGGCACTGGCTGCATAGCCATTCATCACCATGGAGTCGACCGCGCACATCGTGACGCCCAAAATCAGCAATTGCAATAGCAACGAGCGATTGGGGTCGATAAATTGCGGCAGCACGGCCACCATGAACAAAATACCTTTTGGGTTGGTGGCATTGGTAAAGAAACCTGTCAATACGCGCTGCTTCCAGTTGAGAGTGCCGCCTTTTGCTGGTTGCAGCTGTTTGTCCGCGGTCAGTGTGTTTTCTGCAGAGTTGATGGCTTGGCTTGAGGATGGTTTTTGCAAGAATTGGCGAATTCCCAAGTACATCAAGTACAGAGCGCCAACGACTTTGACTGTGAGAAAGGCTGCTTCTGAAGCAATCAATAATGAGCCAACACCAGCACCGGCCACAACCAAGATCAGCATTAGACCTAACTGCAAGCCGAAAACCGTGGCGCTAGAGCGCTTCCATCCATAGCTGAGGCCGTGACTCATCGACAGCACTGCGCCAGAACCGGGCGATATGGCAATGACCCAGGCTGCAATAAAAAAAGTGAACCAAACATGCCATTGCATGGGTGTGCTCCTCAAGAGGTAAATCGAATGAAAGAAGGCTCAAGCGCTATGCGCGTCCATCGCATTTTGCAAGGTGCGCACATCATGGCGTGCCAAAACATGCAGGGTGCAAGCCACAACGCAGCCAAAAATGCAGAATATACGAGCTGTTTTGAAGTCGCTGAAAACCCAGAGCACTAATCCGGGCGCCACACCGCTAAGCAGCAGCGATAAGGGGCTAAGCCAGCGCTTGTATGCCAAGTAGGCATACAGTGGCGCACCTAGCAGCAAGGCTGGGAGCAATCCAAATACAGAGGCAGATATGCTGATTAAAAGCCAGTAGCTAAAGAGTTCTGTGAAGAACGGGTTGGTCGTCTCGCCTCCAGAGCCCATTGTGGCCAGGCCGGCAAAGAGAATAAAGCCCAAGCCTGCTATGGTTGCGCCCAAGAGAACCGCTAGGCACGTTGGCCATAGAAGATTGCGCAGAAAGAGCCAGTAGTTGTTCATGATTGTGGTGCCATTATCGGGCAGAGTGGCTGTCCGTTTGATTGAAATGCATGCAGTCAACGCCGTTGTATGGTTCTGGTTGAGGCGTCACTTGTATTGGTAAGGCATGCAGTACACTGCGGCCATGAAACATTGGATTTTGACGGTCAGTACTGCCGCGCTGGCCGCTTGTACAAGCACTCAGGCACCTCAAAAAAACCGAACTGCACCAGTGGGCATGGCTAATCCGGCATCGCAGCATTGCGTGGCCCAAGGTGGTCAACTGCGTGTTGAAAAAACCGATTCCGGTGAAATCGGGATGTGTCGTTTGCCTGATGGCTCCGACGTTGAGGAGTGGACTTTGTTTCGCAGCAGCCAAGTGGCAGCATCGGGCCAGGTCAATGTCAATGTCAATGTGGTGGAATACCAATGTGAGCCTGACCAACACATTCGGGTTAGTTACTTTATTGACTTGAACAAGGCTGAGCTTGAACGCAATGGCACGGTGATGGCATTGCAGGAAAAGCCCAGTGGTTCTGGTTTTATTTACAGCAACGGGCCTAACACCATCCGAGGTAAGGGCGACGCATTGACGCTTGAAATAGGGCGCATGGCCCCTATCGAGTGCAAAGCGAAACAATGATGCTATTCGATAGTATGCAGATGATTGCTGACATGCTTTACGTTTGCACTTGCTGAATCAAGGCTTGTTCCAGTGCGTGTTGTTGTGCATTGCTGAGACTGGTTTTGCCTTGCAGCAGGAAACTGTCTTCGGCGCGCTCGCCCAAGGTGGTGATCTTGGCTAAATGAATGTCCAGTTTGAATTGTGTCAGCACCCAGGCAATGGAGTAAAGCAGGCCAGGGCGATCCGATGCTGACACGGTCAAGACCCAGTGTTCAGCCTTGTCATCAGGTTCAAACCGAATGCGCGTATTCACGGGGAAGTGACGCACTCTGCGCGAGACTCTACGTGCCTTAGGCTCCGGCAGGGGGGTGTTGCGCTGCAGGTGCTGACTGAGGTCTTTTTCAATAAAACGCGCGGTTGATTCAAGTGAGGTGCTTGCAAACTCCAAAGCAATCTGAAAGGTATCGAGTGCAAAGTCGTCGTGTGTGGTGTGGATGCGTGCATCGAGAATTTCGTATTCAGCCTGGTCAAAATAGCTGGAGATACGGGCAAACAAGTCTGCACGGTCAGGCGCGTAGATGGTGATTTGCAGGCCTTCACCAATGACCGATTTGCGCGCAAGCACAACGGGCGCTGCTTGTGTGTCAGTCTGTAGTGTGCCGAAATGCCGTGCGTGCCACGCCAATTCGTCGGCAGTGTGGCGCATGAAGTAGCCAAAGTCCAGGCGCTTCCAGAAAGTGTTGAGTTGCTCTGGTGTGATGGCATCAAGTGCCAACAGAACACGGGCTTCGCCTTTGTGCATCTCGGTTTCCGCAAGCGGGTCAGGCTTGCTGCCGCCTAGCAGGCGGGCAGTGGCGCGGTACAGGTCTTCAAGTAACTTGCCTTTCCATGCATTCCATACTTTGGGGCTGGTGCCACGGATGTCGGCTACGGTTAGTAAATAAAGCGCAGTCAAATAACGCTCGTTGCCAACCCGTTTAGCAAATGTGGCAATCACATCGGGATCGCTTAAATCCTGTTTTTGCGCCACTTGGCTCATGATCAGATGCTCTTGCACAAGAAACACCAGCAAATCAGTATCTGGCTTGGCAATACCATGTGCACGGCAGAACTTGCGCACAATGCGGGCGCCAATGTCTGAGTGGTCACCACCGCGCCCCTTGCCAATGTCGTGAAACAGTGCTGCAAGATAGAGGATCCATGGCTTGTCCCAACCTGCTGCCAAGCTGGAGCAATAAGGGTACTCGTGTGCGTGTTCTGCCAAGAAGAAGCGGCGCATATTGCGCACCACCATCAGGATGTGCTGATCTACTGTGTAAACATGGAACAAGTCATGCTGCATTTGCCCAACGATGCGGCGAAATGCCCACAAATAGCGCCCGAGTACGGAGGTGCGATTCATCAGGCGCAAAGCATGCGTGATGCCTGCAGGCTGTTGGATGATTTGCATGAACAGCGCGCGATTGACCGGGTCTTTGCGGAACGCGGCATTCATCACATGGCGTGAGTTGTACAGCGCTCGCAGCGTTCGCGCCGAAAGATCCTTGAGACCGATCTGCGTTTCATACAGCAAGAATGTTTCGAGAATGGCGTGCGGGTCTTTGATGTACAAATCATCGCTGGCGACCTCGACCATGCCACCTTTGTCGTAAAAACGTTCATTGATTGGGCGCAGTTGGTGTACGTTGGGGTTGAGGCGCTCTTCAATATTGAGCAGCAGAATCTGGTTGAGTTGCGTGACTGCCTTTGCGCACCAATAATATTGACGCATTAATTGTTCGCTGGCACGCATAGGCAAGCGTGAACCTTGCTGGGTTTCAGACCGGTAGCCAAACAATTCGGCCACGCTGTTTTGCAGATCAAAAATCAAACGGTCTTCATGGCGTTTGGAGATCGCATGCAGGCGGGCCCGGATGAGACTCAATTCTGCTTCGCAAGCGGCTAACTCATGCGCCTCGAGTTCCGTGGCAATGCCGTTTGCGGCGAGCTCATCCCAAGTGCTGCCCAAACCCGCTGCACGTGCAGCCCAAATTATCAGGTGCAGATCACGCAAGCCTCCGGGAGATTCTTTGCAGTTGGGCTCTAGCGCGTAGGGCGTGTTGTCGAATTTGACATGGCGTTGGCGCATTTCCAGCGTTTTGGCGCGCAAGAATGTGAGCGGATCCAGGTGTTTGAGGAATGCTTCTTGAAACTGCGTGAAGAGCTTTCGGCTACCCACAATCCATCGAGATTCGAGCATGGCCGTTTGCACGGTGATGTCAATGGCGGCGTCGTCCAGAGACTCTTCAATGGTACGCAGGCTGAAACCAATTTCCAAACCAACATCCCAACAGCTACTGACGAATTGCTCGATTTTTTGTTTGAGCGGATCTTCGTCGCAGATGGTTTTACCTGTTGGCACCAGCAGCAATACATCCACATCCGAGGCCGGAAACAGTGCTTTTCGCCCGAAGCCCCCTACCGCCAACAGCGCAAACTCGCCCGGCAGCTCTGCCGTGCGCCATAGCTGCCGCAGCACATTGTCTGCATACTCGGCTAGCAAACGCAACTGGGTGTGGATGCGCCGGCCCTGCTGCCCTGGCTTGAGCAGATTGGTGACGATGGCTTGCTTTTGCTGCTGGTAATGCTCTCGCAGCTCAGGCAATGTGGATGGGGCAGCGCGAAGCACAGGCATGAATGGATGGCCTCAAAAGCAGTGCGCTGCCTTGGTGCAAGGATGCGCGGTTCATAAAAAGAAAAAGGCCCAAGCCTTAAGGCATGAGCCGTTCATGACGTGAGCGTCAGGTCTTGGTGGATTTGACGAACTCCGGTAAGGCGGGGGAGCCTTCCGAGAGGGTCAGCACCTCATAGCCAGTCGGCGTCACCAAAATTTGGTGTTCCCATTGGGCGGTCAGACTGTGGTCTTTGGTCACGATGGTCCATCCGTCCTTGCCGTGCTCTTTGATTTCTTTGCGGCCTAGGTTGAGCATAGGCTCAATGGTGAAGACCATGCCCGGTTCGAGCAGTTCCATGGTGCCGGGGCGACCGTAGTGCAGCACTTGGGGTTCTTCATGGAAGCGCTTGCCAATACCATGGCCGCAGAATTCGCGTACCACTGACAGGCCATTGCCTTCGGCGAACTTTTGGATAGCGTGGCCCACATCGCCTAAATGGTTGCCGGGCTTGACTTGCAAAATGCCTAGCCACATGGCTTCAAAGGTCAAGCGGCACAGACGTTTGGCTGCAATGGAAGTCTCGCCCACTTCGTACATGCGGCTGTTGTCGCCATACCAGCCTTCTTTGGTAATGATCGTGACGTCAACGTTGAGGATATCGCCTTTTTTTAGCGGCTTCTCGTTTGGAATGCCATGGCACACCACATGATTTGGGGAGGTGCACACGGAGCCTGGAAAAGGCGGGTAATCAGACGATGGCTGGTAATTCAAACTGGCCGAACGTGTGCCTTGCTGGGCCATGCATTCTGCGGCCAAGCGGTCAATCTCTTTGGTGGTAACGCCTGGCTTGACATGGGGGGTGATGTAATCGAGCACTTCCGAGGCCAAGCGGCAGGCTTCGCGCAAGCCCGGAAAATCTGCTTCTGTGTTAATCGTGATGGACATATGGGGCTGATTATCCCACCGTCAACGGCGCCTGTGTAGGCAAGTGCCCAATTCTGCTTATGTGTTCATGGTAGTGGATTGCACTCAGTTTGCATTAGCTTTTGGACGGTCGCTAAAACTGGGGGCAACTTCACGATGGCTAGTTTCAGGTGATCTTCCATACATTGAACAGATGAAGAGCTCCGCACGAATAGAAATGAATGCGATAGGGGGGGGCTGCATTGCAAGAAGAAATGCATGAGCCCAGCAGCCTATTCAATGCGTGCTTTTAGCCAACTGCGATGTTGGCCGCTTGAATGACTTGGCGCCAGCGCTGGGTTTCGTTTTCCAACAAAGAACCCAGTGCCTCAGGGGTACTGGCTTCAGGACGAATGCCTAATTGCCGCAGAGTTTTGTCTACTTCTGTGTCTGCCAGCGCTTGGCGGACTGCTTGCTCTAAACGGGTAACGATGCTTTGCGGTGTGTTTTTAGGCACTGCCAAGGCATTCCATGAGCTGACTTCAAAATCAGCGATACCGACCTCTGCTGCGCTGGGGACATCTGGTAGAAGTGGGTTGCGCTGCGCGGCAGTGACTGCCAAGGCGCGCACAGCCGGGGTTTTGGCCTGCAACTGCGCAAGGAGCGGACTGAGAATGTCAATGGCCACATCAACCTGGCCTGAGCGTAAAGCCGTGATGACGTCTGGCGAGCCACCATAAGGCACGACGAGGGCATCGATCCCGGTGCGGGTTTTAAAGAGTTCTGCCGTGAGGTGTTGCGTAGAACCGATGGCAATGGTGCCTATCGTGAGCTTGCCCGGGTTGGCTTTGGCATAAGCCAGCAACTCTTGCATGGACTGGTAGGGCGACTGGGCTGATACGCATACGGCCAAGTCAAAGTGGCCCAAAGTGCTGATGGGTTGCAAGTCCTTTTGCACATCAAAGGGTTGTTTGGGGAACAGGGTTGAGCTGATGGCGGTGGCGTTGCTGATCAGCAGCATGGTGTAGCCGTCTGGCTTGGCGCGTACGACCGATGACGTGGCCGTGATTCCCCCCGCACCGGGGCGGTTTTCAATGACGACTGGCTGAGCCAAGTTGTGTGCCATGACGCGGGCCACAGTGCGCGCTGTGACGTCTGCGACGCCGCCGGCCCCAAAAGGCACCACCATGGACAGTGCCTTGCTGGGATATTCTGCGGCCCAGGCAGGACGCATGGCGGTCAAACAAGGGGCCACGGCCAATGCTGTAGCGGTGCTTAACCATTGGCGGCGGCTCAAAGTATGAGGCTGGTTGGGGTTGGTGCTGCGCATGTTAAAAATCCTCGGTGTCGATTTCAGGCAGGGTGGATGCGGGGTAGCGTGGGCCGTGCACGCTGTGGCGGTTGATCAAGGTGTCTGCTGCAGCCACATGCTGTGGCGCGATCGTCAGTTGCGCTGCTTGCACGTCTTCTTGCAGGTGCTCCAGACTGGTGGTGCCAGGGATGGGGATGATGTGTTCACCCTGTGCCAGCAACCACACCAGTGCCAGCTGGGCTGGCGTGCAGCCCGCTTGCTGGGCCAGTTGTTCAAAGGCCTGCAACAGTTGCATGTTGAGGGGGTAGTTTTGCGGCGAAAAGCGCGGCATGGCGCGGCGAATGTCTTTGTCGGCCAAGCTATTGATGCTGCGCAGCGCACCTGTCAAAAAGCCGCGTGCAACCGGACTGAAGGCGACAAATGCAACGTCCAGCTCTTGGCACGCTTGCAGCACGGCAATTTCAGCGTTGCGGCTCCAAAGCGAATACTCTGTTTGCACAGCCGCAATAGGGTGTACGGCATGGGCTTTGCACAAGGTGCTGGCGGAGACTTCCGAGAGACCAATGCTGCGAATTTTGCCTTCGCGCACCAAGTCGGCCAGGGCGCCAACGCTGTCTTCAATGGACACCTGTTTGTCCCAGCGGTGCAGGTAGTACAGGTCAATCACATCGGTGCGCAGGCGTTTGAGTGCGGCTTCGCATGTGGCTTTGAGTGTGGCAGGGCGCCCATCAATGACGCGCACTGGCTTGCCGTCACCCTGTACATCAACGCCTTGCATGCCACATTTGCTGGCCAGTACAAACCGTTGCCGGTGTGGGGCCAGAATGTCGCCGATCAAGGTTTCGTTGGCGCCAAATCCATACAGTGCTGCGGTATCAAACAGGTCCACACCTGCATCCAGTGCCCCAAGCAAAACCCGCTCGGCTTGTGCTCTGGAAGGCGGCACGCCATAAGCGTGACTGAGGTTCATGCAGCCCAGGCCAATGGGGTATACCGACCAAGGCCCGAGTTTGCGTTTGTGTGGCGTACTCATAAGCGTAGGATGAACAAGGATATGGAGGGGAATAGCACCAGAATGACAACCCGAATTAAGTCACTCATCACGAACGGAATAACGCCTGAGTAAGCCTCTTTGATCTTGATGTCTTTGGACATGGACTGGATAACGAAGAGATTCATGCCAACAGGTGGCGTAATCAAGCCTATTTCAGCCGTGACCAAGACCAAAATGCCGAACCAAATGGCTGTTTCTTCAGGGGTGAGGCCAAAGTCCAGACCAGAAATCATCGGGAAGAAAATCGGCACGGTCAGCAAGATCATGGACATGGAGTCCATCACGCAGCCCAGCACAATATAGAACAGCAAAATGGCCCATAGCACTTGGTAGGGCGACAGACCCATGGAGCCCACCCAACTGGCCAATTCTTGAGGCAACATCGACAGAGCCAAGAATGTGTTGTAGGAGGCTGCACCCAGCACAATCATGAACAGCATGGCAGTGCTGGCTGCAGTTGCTTCAAAGGTTGATTGGAGGTTGGCTTTGTTTAAGCCACCACGCAGCCATGCCAGTAAACCCGTGCCCGCAGCGCCTACGGCAGCGCCTTCAGTTGGGGTAAACATGCCGGAGTAAATACCGCCGAGTACTAAGGCAAAAATCAGCAACACGGGCCAAACAGCGGCCAGTGCGCGCCAACGCTCAGGCCAAGGCACAGGGTCCATTCGGCCAGCCAAGTGTGGCTTGACGCGCACCACGATGGCTACCACCAGGACGTAGCCCAAAGCCGCCACTAAGCCAGGAACGAATGCTGCCGCAAACATCTTGGCGATATTTTGCTCTGCCAGGATGGCGTAAATCACCAGCACGATGGAGGGCGGAATCAAAATGCCTAAAGTACCCCCTGCGGCCAATGCGCCCACAGACAAGCTGTTGGCGTAGCCTGCTCGGCGTAGCTCAGGAAGTGCCACTTGGCTCATGGTGGCCGCTGTGGCCATTGAGGAGCCGCAAATGGCCCCAAAGCCGGTGCAAGCGCCTACCGCAGCCATGGCCGTGCCACCTTTGCGGTGGCCAATGAATGCTTCGGCTGCTTTGAACAGGGCTTGCGACATTCCACCCAAAGCGGCGAACTGCCCCATCAGCAAAAACAGTGGAATGATGGAAAGCGAATGGCTGGAGAACTGACCGTAGGCCAAGGTTTGCAATTGACTCAATAGCGGTGCCATGCTGCCAAAGATCAACCATGAGCCACCAACGCCCAGCACCAGCATCGAAATGCCGATAGGTACGCGCAGAAAAATCAACACCAGCAACAGCGGCAAAGACCATGCGGCCAGATATAGCGGGTCCATCAATGGCCTCCTTTCGCGGCCACAAAGCCAGCAGGGGGATGGGTCAGGCCCAGATCCTCCAGCAGTCGCCACGCGTAAACAACACAACCAAATACTGCTGGAATCAAAGAGGCGGCATAACCCCACCACACGGGAAATTGCAAGATGAAGGTCAACTCACCATTGCTGCGGTAGTCCACCATTGCCACGCCCATGCGCCAAATCAGCAATACCCATAGCACGAGCATCAACAGGTCACTGAGAATAATCAAAACACGCTGCATGGCTGCAGGGTAGACGCCCCAAAACAAATCAACGACTGCATGGCTGCGCACCAAGTGCGCCCATGGCATGAAGCAGAAAACGGCCAGAGCAGTCCCGGCTTCGACCAGTTCAAAATCCCCGGGGATAGGACCCAGACCAAAGCCACTTAAAGCACGGCCAGCAATACTGATGACGCTGATCGATGCCAGCAAAATCAGCACCACACCGCCCAGCCACGCGAGGAAACGGCTTAGGCCGTAAATGCATTGCGCCATGGTTGTACTTTCATTACGAGTTCAGAGGTGCGAGAGCACAATCGAATACGCCGCGCCCGGGTTTTTTGAACCCGAGCGCGGCTGTATGCGTGTGCTGTATGGTTTTTAGCTGACCGAGTACTGCGCCACGAGGCGCTCGGCTTCGCTAGCGAGTTTTGCGCCATCAATGCCACGGCCTTTGACTTCGGTAAACCAGCTTTCGCGAGTGCTGGCTGCTGCGTCTTGCCAGCGTTTGGTTTCGGCCTCATCCAGCGTGATGATGTTGTTCTTGGCGTCTTGTGCCATTTTCAGGCCCGTCACGTCAGCGTCATCGAGCACTTGTCCAAAGGCCTTGGAGAGCTCCAGGCCAGAGTTGGCATCGATGACTGCTTTGAGGTCATCGGGCAAGCTGTTGTATTTGGCCGGGTTCATGACCAGTGCAAAAGTTTGCGTATACAAACCATGCGGGCCGCTGAAGCCGGTATGGTTTTTGACCAACTGTGGAATGCGCAGCGATGGCGCGACTTCCCACGGCAAGGTGGCCACTTCAATCACCCCTTTGGATAAGGCCTCGCCCACTTGCGGTACCGGCATGCCAACGGGCACAGCGCCAAGCTGCTCGAGCATGATGTTGATGATGCGCGAGCCGCCGCGTACTTTTTTGCCCTTGATTTCCTCTAGCTTGGTGATGGGCGTTTTGCTGTGGAATAGACCTGCGCCATGGGTGTGCGCAGCCAGCAGCTTCACATCCTGAAATTCATCGGCAGCATGCTGTTGGATGTAGTCGTAGATCGCAGCAGAGGAATGCACGGCCTTGCCAGTAAAGAAAGGCAACTCGAACACTTCTGTTTTAGGAAAACGCCCTGGGGTGTAGCCCAGCACTGTCCATGCAATATCGACCACGCCATTTTTTGCCTGGTCAAACAGCTCTGGCGGGCGGCCACCAAGCTGCATGGAGGGGAACTGCTGAATGCGAATGCGACCCTTGCTCTCTTCTTGCACTTTCTTGACCCAGTTGCCAATGGCGTCGCGCGGAATAGGTGCTTGTGGTGGCAAGAACTGGTGCAGGCGCAGGGTAACGGTCGATTGCGAGAAAGCCCGTGGAGCAGCGATGGCTGCTGCCGCCCCGACCATGGAGCCAAGAAATTGTTTACGTGTCAGTTGCATGTTATCTCCTGGAAAAATAGTTGTGGCATGCGGCGCAGGTCAATGGCTGTTCAACTGCTGCTCAAGCGCGTGCAGCACACGGTAGCAAGGCAGCACTTGGGTGACGCTGGAGTTGGGTTCACGGCCTTCGCGAATGGCAGCGAAGAACTCGCGGTCTTGCAATTCAATGCCGTTCATCGAGACGTCCACCTTCGAGACATCAATCGCTTCTTCTTTACCGTTGACCAGGTCATCGTAGCGGGCGATGTAGGTCGCCGTGTCGCCAATGTAGCGAAAGAATGTGCCCAAAGGCCCATCGTTGTTGAACGACAGGCTCAAGGTGCAGATGGCGCCGCTTTTGGCCTTGAGCTGGATGGACATGTCCATGGCAATGCCCAGCGTGGGGTGGATGGGGCCTTGGATGGCGTTGGCTTGCACGATCTCGCCAGCTTGGTACGCGAACAGATCTACCGTGTGCGCAGCATGGTGCCACAGCAAATGGTCCGTCCAGCTGCGCGCTTGGCCCAGTGCGTTGGTGTTGGTGCGGCGGAAGAAATAGGTTTGCACATCCATTTGCTGCACATTGAATTCACCTGCTGCTATTTTCTTGTGCACATACTGGTGGCTTGGGTTGAAGCGGCGGGTATGGCCCACCATGGCGACCAGCCCGGTTTGCTGCTGCAAGGCAGCGACCGCTTCTGCGTCGGCCAGCGAATCGGCCAGAGGGATTTCCACTTGCACATGTTTACCGGCTTTCAAGGCCGCTTGCGCTTGTGCTGCGTGCATTTGTGTGGGTGTACACAGAATCACGGCATCCACTTCGGGTAAGGCCAAGGCTTCGTTCAAATCGGTGGTGATGTGCCCGATGCCATATTTCTGGGCCACCTCCTGTGTTTTATCCAGTTCGCGTCCAATGACGGACACAACCTCTACATCAGGAATGTTCTTAATGCCATCAAGGTGTTTGATGCCAAAGGCGCCTGCGCCTGCGAGTGCTACTTTAATAGTCATGAGCAATTCCTCGTTTTCAATTCAATAGGGGGTGAGCCAGCATGCTTGTGGCCATTACGAATGGGCGTTCTTGGGCTCTTCCAGAATCAGATGGCCAACTGCCGTGTTGGAAGCTGGGACATGGAAGAAGCGGTGGGCCAGATGCGGGGCTTGGCCTCCTGCGACATCGCCCATCGCCCCGCGGGCAATCAGCCACATGACCAGTTCAATGCCTTCACTGCCGGCTTCGCGGACATATTCAATGTGTGGCACCTTGGCCAGTTCTGCAGGTTCCGCGATCAGGCGATCTAGGAAGCGATTGTCCCACTCTGCATTGATCAAACCGGCGCGTGGCCCTTGCAATTGGTGGCTCATGCCACCGGTGCCCCAGATCTGCACTTTCAATGGTTGGTCAAAGCTTTCAATGGCGCGGCGAATGGCTTGGCCCAATTGGAAGCAGCGTTGACCAGAAGGCACAGGGTATTGCACTACATTGACGGCAAAGGGAATGACTTTGACGGGCCATTCATCGGGCGAGCCAAAGAGCAGATTCAGCGGCACCGTCAGGCCATGGTCCACCTTGAGCTCGTTGACGATGGTCAGGTCAAAGTCTTGCTGGATCACCGACTGTGCAATGTGCGAGGCCAGCTCTGGGTGTCCGACTACTTTGGGTACGGGGCGTGGGCCATACCCTTCGTCGGCAGGCTCAAATTCAGCGGCTGTGCCAATGGCGAAGGTGGGAATTATGGAGAGATCAAAACTGGTGGCGTGGTCGTTGTAGACCAAAAAGACCACATCAGGGCGGTTTTCTCGCATCCATTGTTTGGAGGGCTCAAACCCTGCAAACAAGGGTTGCCAATACGGCTCATCGGTTTTGCCCAGATCAATGGCAGCTCCGATGGCAGGCACATGGGAGCAGAAAACACTGGCTGTGATTTCTGCGCGGCCTTGGGTTTGTCCTTGCGCCATTTGGCGGCTGGCATGGGCATCCATGATCTGCGCGGCCAGCATTTGCTGTTGCCCTTGCTCCCACTGTTCCCACGCTTGAGATTGTGTGGCTGGGCCTTGCGCGTCGCCAGACTCGCCGGTGTAGCGGTTGCCTTCTGCGCTGCGGCCTCCGCCGACCATCATGTCACGGTACTGGTGTTCGCTCATGCCGGTCATGCTGCCGGCCATTTGCTGGAAAGACAGGCCGTCGGTGGCGCCCAGTTTTGCTAGAAAGTAGATGTTGCCACCGGTGCGCATGGCCCAGTTCAAGTCCCGAGCGCGCACGGCGGCGCGCTGTTCATCGGTCATGGGCCATTCAGCCAGGTAAGCATCCTCATCGCGCTTGAAGCGTTCGCGGTTTTCGGCTTTCATCAGACTCATGCAGAACTGGTTGAGCCAATAGCCTTTGCGAGATTGATCGGCATCAAAAATTGTGGTGCCGGGCACGTCGAGATACGGTTTTTCCAAAGCCATCAATAGCCTCCTAAATGTAATGAACGGACTTGTCTCCCAAAAAAGGCAGCTGCGCTGATGCGCGCGTAGCTGCCAATGTGGGCTTAGCCTCGCACCTCTTCTGGCCAGTACAAACGCATGGGGTTGTCTACCAACAATTTGCGTTGCAGTTCTGGCGTTGGGGCGATGTGCTCAATAAAGTCCACCAGCAGTCCATCGTCGGGCATATGGTTTTTCAAATTAGGATGCGGCCAGTCTGTCCCCCACAACACGCGGTCGGGGAATTGCTCGACCACATGGCGCGCGAAGGGCGCGACGTCTTGGTAGGCATTTTGCTCGCCATTCAAGGCCTCGGGGCCCGTCACACTCAAGCGCTCAGGGCAACTGACCTTGCTCCAGACGTTGGGGTGCTCACGCATGAATTTCAGGAACAGTGCGAACTCTTCACTGTTTACGCCTTTGGTCACATCGGGGCGCCCCATGTGGTCAACCACGACAGTGGTTGGCAAACTGGTGAAAAAATCCCACAGCTCAGGCAAGTCAACTGCCTCAAAGTAAATGACCACGTGCCAGCCCAGCTTGGCAATGCGGCCAGCAATTTCCATCAGCTCGTCTTTGGGGGTGAAATCCACCAGACGCTTGACGAAGTTAAAGCGCACACCGCGCACGCCTGCGTCGTGCAGTTCTTGCAATTGGGCATCGCTGATGTCGCGGCGCACGGTGGCCACGCCACGGGCTTTGCCGCCCGATGCTTTACAGGCATCGACCATGGCGCGGTTGTCTGCACCGTGGCAGGTGGCCTGCACAATCACATTGCGCGCAAAGCCCAAGTGGTCGCGCAGCGCAAACAATTGCGCTTTGCTGGCATCACACGGGGTGTATTTGCGCTCAGGGGCGAAAGGAAATTCGTCGCCCGGGCCAAACACGTGGCAATGCGCATCGACGCTACCAACGGGCAATTTGAAGCGGGGTTTGCTGGGATTGGCGTACCAGTCCAGCCAGCCGGGGGTTTTGGTAAAGCTTGTCATAGAAGGCGTTGTGGTTGTGGGCAGTGCAAGGCCAATAGCTAATCAGTCGATGTAACGCAGCCCGGCTTTTTCCAGCGGCTCGCGCATGTTGTACATGTCCAGCCCCAAAACGCCTGAGGCCAGTTTGTCGCGCTTTTCTCCTTCGTTGGCTTCGCGCTTGCGTGCCGCTTCCAAGGTTTTGGCGGCTAGTGCACGCGGTACGCATACCACGCCGTCATCGTCGGCAACAATGACGTCCCCCGGGGTGACTAGCATGCCTGCGCACACTACAGGGATGTTGACCGAGCCAATGGTGGCCTTGATGGTGCCTTTGCTGCTGACGTTTTTGCTCCAGACTGGAAATTGCATCTCGGTCAGGGTTTTGACGTCGCGCACGCCGGCATCAATCACCAGCGCGCGAGCACCACGGGCTTGAAAGCTGGTGGCCAGCAAATCCCCAAAGTAACCATCGCTGCACTCGGCAGTGATGGCTGCCACCACGATATCGCCAGGCTGGATTTGTTCTGCCACGACGTGCATCATCCAGTTGTCGCCCGGGTGCAGCAACACCGTCACGGCCGTGCCGGAGACTTGCGCGCCTGCATAAATGGGGCGCATGTAGGGTTTGAGCAGCCCCACGCGACCCATGGCTTCGTGCACAGTGGCTGAGCCCAAACTGGCCAGTTGATCGGCCACCTCGCGCTCAGTGCGCTCGATGTTGCGGTAAACGACTCCTAATTCGTACATGGCGAATTCCTTTGAAATGAGGGGATGCAGTGGAGCGAGGTGTTCGCGATTTTTGGGACTGTGCACCGCCGCAGCTGTGTGCAAGGCTTACAGGCCTTTGACTTTGAGCGCTGCATCAAGGCGTGAGAACACGCGGCGGGCATTGCCTTCATACACCTGGAAACGCTGCGCTTCAGTCAGGTTCTGTGTGGCGTCGATATAGCGCTTGGTGTCGTCGTAGTAGTGGCCAGTTTGAGGGTCAATGCCGCGTACAGCGCCAATCATTTCGCTGGCGAACAAAATGTTCTTGGTGGGAATGACTTCGGTCAGCAAATTGATGCCTGGCTGATGGTACACACAGGTATCAAAGTAAATGTTGTTGAGCAAATGCTCATCAAGCAAAGGCTTTTTCAGCTCCTGTGCCAAGCCACGAAAGCGCCCCCAGTGGTAGGGCACTGCGCCGCCGCCGTGGGGAATCAAGAATTTCAACGTAGGAAAACGTTGGAACAAATCACTGGTCAGACATTGCATGAAGGCCGTGGTATCGGCATTCAAATAGTGTGCGCCGGTGGTGTGAAAACACGCATTGCACGAGGTGCTGACGTGGACCATGGCAGGAATATCCCACTCCACCATTTTTTCGTAAATGGGGAACCAGTAGGGGTCAGACAGTGGAGGGCTGGTCCAGTGTCCGCCCGATGGGTCAGGATTCAGGTTGATGCCGACGGCACCATATTCCTTGACGCATTTTTCCATTTCAGGAATACAGGTCTCAATGGCCACGCCAGGCGATTGCGGCAGCATGGCTGCGGGAATGAAATGCTCGGGAAACAACTGGCTGACGCGGTAGCACAGCTCGTTGCAGATGGCTGCCCAGGTTGAGGATGTCTGGAAATCGCCTATATGGTGCGCCATAAAGCTGGCGCGGGGGCTGAAAATGGTCAGGTCTGAGCCGCGTTGTTTCATCAGCTTGAGCTGGTTGCTTTCAATGCTTTCGCGGATGTCGTCATCGCTGATGTGCAACTCGCTGGCCTTGGGGGCATCGCCGCCTTGCAGCGCCGCAATCTGGCGATCACGCCATGCGCCCAGTGCAGCTGGCGCAGTGGTGTAGTGGCCGTGCACATCAATAATCATGGGTGCACGCGCAGGTGCAGAGGAAGAAGGGGATGAAAGGCCGTTAGCGCCCATGAGAGAACTCCATGCAATGACTCGTAAACAACGGGGTGGAGAGCAGCTCCCACCCGCTGCCCTGCAGCGCAAGCGTGTGCAGGGCCATTGCCTGTAGCGCGCTCGACATGGATGTCTGTCTCCGGTCTCGATTCGTCAATGGCGTGCAACACGCGCGCCAAGCTAGCCTATTGTGGCTTTCGAGAAGGCGATTCTCAGCGATGCGAGGGGTTACATCAATGTTTTATCTTGGATAGCAGATATTGCAATTTGGCATAGAAGTGTGGATCATGCAGGGATGAATCTCAAGCAACTGGAAACCTTTGTGGTGGTCGCCGAACAAGGCAGTTTCAGCCGCGCAGCTGAAGTATTAGGAACCGTGCAACCGGCACTGAGTCGCCATGTGCGCAGCCTGGAAGTGGAGCTGCGCGAGCACCTTTTTCAGCGCAATGGCCGTGGTGTTGAACTGACTGAAGCTGGCAAGCGCTTGCTGACCCACAGCAGAGCCATTCAACGCATGGTCAATGACATTCATGTGGATTTTGGTGAAAACCGCAACGAACCCGCTGGGCATATTGTCGTAGGCTTGCCGCCCAGTATTGCCAGGCGCATCACGTTGCCGCTGATTGAGTATTTCAGCGCGCATTTGCCCAAAGCCCGGTTAGAAATTCTTGAGGGCTTTTCCAGCCACATGGCCGAATGGTTGCTCTCTGCGCGTGTCGATGTGTGTTTGCTCTACAACCCCCAACCGCACCCCAATCTGGATATCCACCCCTTGCTGCAGGAGCGGCTGTGCCTAGTGGGCCGCAAGGGGTCCTTACCAAAGGGGCCGCTGGCCTTTGTGGATTTGCCGCGTTTTCCCTTGATCATGCCTCAGCATGGGCAAATTTTTCGATCCCTGATGGAAGCGCAGGCGACTTTGCAGGGCATCCATTTACAGCCGACGTGGGAAGTTTCCAGCGTACCGGTCATTTTGGATTTGCTGCGCCATGGTCATGGCTTTGCGGTGCTGACTGAAAGTGCGTTGGCCAGTCAGCGGGTGGATGAGGCCGATGCACTGGAGTTTCGCGTGATCAGCAAGCCTGAAATCCAATGTGCCTTGTGCTTGGCGCAGCGCAGCCACCAGCGCGAGAGCCCGTTGCAAGTGCACACTAAAAAAGTACTGCAGCAGATTTTGCTGCAGGCACCCGTTGGTCTGCAGCAGTAGGTTTGACCTACGCTGATGACCGCAGTTTGGGGTGGGAGCGGTGATGCGTTTGGTGGTATGCCGCTTGGCTATATCTGTTAGATGCGTGTGTCGCTTGGGGTAAGAACGGAGCAATCTGATAATGCGCCTTTGCAACCGATTCGGAGACAACATATGGCCGCCGCGCTCAAAGGCATCTCTTCCATGGCAACCCGCAACATGCTGCAGCAACTGGAGCAACAGTGGCAACACCTGCGTGGCGTACTGGTTGACATTGAATCGGTCGGTGGGGTAGATGCGGCCAAACGTGTTGCGGCGGGAGCAGAAGCCTTCGATGTGGTTTTCTTAGCCTCCGATGCCATCGATAAGCTCGATGCGGCTGGGCGAATTGTGGCGGGTAGCAAGACGGATTTGGTGTCCTCGCATGTGGCCATCGCTGTTGCTGCAAACGCGCCAGTGCTGGCGATTGACAGCGAAGCTGCGTTGCGCGATGCGGTGCTGGCTGCGCCCAGCATCGGTTACTCGACTGGCCCCAGTGGTGTGGCTTTGCTGGCTTTGTTTGAGCGCTGGCAGATCAAAGACCGTGTTGCATCCAAGCTGGTGCAGGCGTCACCGGGTATTCCTGTGGGGCAGTTGGTTGCGCAAGGGGATGTTGCTCTTGGCTTTCAGCAGCGTAGCGAGCTGATTCATGTGCAAGGCATCCAACTGCTGGGCGACATGCCTGCCGAAGTGGCGATCGTGACCACGTTCTCAGCCGCATGCGTGCAGGGCAGCTCTCAAACCACTTTGGCGCGCGAACTGTTGGCATTTTTACGTTCTCCGGCCGCAGAGTTGACGCAACGTCAAGAGGGCTTTTCGCCCATTTGAAGTGGGTCTCGCTATGAGGGGGATCTAGCCTTGACGACTGTTGAAAATACAAGAAAATCAGACTACCAATCAACAAAAAAACAGCCAAGGAGAACCTATCAACTTACGCCAGCTTAAATATTTTGTTCGGGTGGTAGAGGCTGGCAGCATGACACGTGCTGCAGAGCAACTGTTTGTTGCTCAACCAGCACTGGGTATGCAGATCAAGCAGCTGGAAGAGCAGTTGGGGGTTGATTTACTGCACCGGCATTCCCGCGGAGTCTCGGTCACACGCAATGGCCAGTTTTTGTACGAGCGGGCTTGTGAGGTGCTGCGCCTGGTGGATGACACAGAGCGCCAAATCATGGCAGCAGCGCGCAAAGAGCGCGAAGGCGTCATTCTGGGCGTAACCAATGGCTATATGAACCTGGTGGCCAGAGACTTGATCGTGTTGGCGCACCACCAGTTGCCCGGGGTGCGTTTGAGTTTGGCAGAAGAGCGCAGTGCGGTGTTGCTGGCCGCTTTGGAAAACCACGAAATCGATCTGGCGCTGGCCTACGAGGTGCACGAACGGCCAGGCTTGGTACGCATACCACTTTTGGAAGAACACTTGTTGTTCATCACGGCAGGCGAACAGAAGGGCGTGCAGCGAGAGACTCTGACCCAGCAGGCGAGCATTGGCGTGATTGACTTCTCCGATGTGATGCAGCATGAATTGGTGTTGCCGGGGCCGCGCGATGGTGTGCGCGAGCAGGTACTTACCGCCGCCAAGCGCTTGGCCCTGGAGGTCAAGGTTCAATTGGATGTTTCGTCTATTTCGACCATCAAAAACATTGTTATGCAGGGCGATGCCGCGGCCGTGGTTCCGTTTGGCAATGTGCGCGACGATCTGTTGCGTGGCAGTCTGACTGCCAGGCGCATTGTCAATCCAGGGCTGTTTCGCACCTTGTACCTCGTGCGCTCGCGCAAACGGGCTCCGATGTTGCATGAGTCCGGTTTGCTGGATTTACTGGGCGACTGCACGCACGTGTATTGCCAGGCATTGGGTGACTTGGCCAGACCCTTTGATGCCTTGCAGGGCCCTTTGTCAACGTCGTTCAGACAGCTTTCTTAGAGCGTATTCGCGTACCTAAGCCCTTGAGAGGGCTTGGGGCACAGACCATGCCGAATGGTGATAGATCGCGTGCCTATGTCCAGCGCAGGCATGGACGAGCGGTACACAGCAGCCTGGTTGCTATGTGAAGCCATAGCCAGCACACACCCCCAACTGCCGGTATAAGAAAAATTGAGGGCTGCTCTGTTCTAACGGTATTGGACGAAGTGTGGCAGGGCCGTTGTAATACGGTGCAAATCAACAAACAGTTTGTGTGTTGCCACGCATCAAAGGAGACAACGTGAACAAGAGCAGCAGTTCTGGGCAGGGAAGGCTGGTGGCCATCGTCGGAGGAGGCGCTGGCATTGGCGCTGCCACAGCGGCTTGCCTGGTGCAGCAAGGTTGGCAGGTGGCTGTTGCAGATATCAATCTGGCTGCTGCACAAGAAACAGCCCAGGCACTCGGCGGCATGGCCTACCACATTGATGTGACCAATGCCGCATCTATCGCCACCGTGGCCCAGGCGATTGAATCTGCGCAAGGTCCGATTTACGGCATGGTCAGTGCTGCTGCCATCTTTGCGCCGCGCATGCCGCCAGAAGAAATGCCCATCGATCAATGGGATCGCATTGTAAATATCAGCTATCGCGGCACCTACTTGTGCAATGTAGAGTTTGCCAATCGGATGGCGCGCCACGGCACTGGTGGTGCCATCGTGAACATCTCCTCCATGGTGGGACAACGACCTAACCATGGCCACGCCTATTACTCGGCCAAAGCGGCCGTGAATATGCTGACCGAAGGCATGGCGGGTGAGTGGGGCCGTAGTGGTGTCCGCGTCAATGCTGTCAGTCCGGGCTTTGTGGGTGTGCCGCGCATGTTGGAAAACATCCGTGATGGCAAACGCTATGCGGTATCGCCTGCACAAGTCAGTGCTTTGGGCCGCTTGGTTGAGCCAGCCGAGGTAGCGCGTGTGATTGAGTTTTTGCTCAGCGATGCCGCCTCAGCGGTGACGGGGGCCAATCTTGTCGTTGATGCTGGCGTATTGGCCTGCAATGGCTGGGCTGTACATGGTGGTGTGCCTGATGCCAGGCCGGCATCACTTGGTGCTGTATTGAAAGAGCCACTGGCATAACAAAGTCAAACCATCTCAGCTGGTACTAGCCATCTGGTGGGGGCGTGTGCGAGCTGGAAGTTGGGTGCCTGTCTATGCAGGCAAGGGCAGCTTGAGATTTTCCGTTCCAATTAAATACAACAGGAGACAACCGTGAAAAGAAAGACTTCTATTGCTGGCGGCTTGCCGCTACTGCGACGCACCGTGGTAGCACTGGGTGTGGGCCTGGCGGCCGCTAGTCTTGCGCCTTTGGCGCTGGCGCAAGACTATCCCAATCGCCCCATCAAAATCGTGGTGGGCTTTGCCGCCGGAGGCTTGACCGATGGCCTGCCGCGCTTGCTGTCACAGCCACTGGGTGAAATTCTGGGGCAGTCTGTGGTGGTGGAAAACCGCGCTGGTGCCGCAGGCAGCATTGCCACCGCGCATGTGGCAGGAGCCAAACCAGATGGCTACACCTTGCTTGCATCCGGTGTCGGCAACATTGTTGTGCTGCCACATACGACGACCATGTCGATCAATCCGGTGACTGATTTGGAGCACATCACGATGACTGGTGAGGGCGATCAAATCGTCAGTATTCACCCGGCTGTGCCAGCCAAAACATTCCAGGAGTTTGTCGCGCTTTCCAAGGAAAAACCAGGCACGCTGTTTTATGGAAGTGCAGGCGTTGGCGGCAATATGCATTTGTACTTGGAATACCTACGCAGCCTTTCTGGGGCTGATATTGACGCCGTGCAATACAAGGGTGGCAGCGACTTGATGCCTGACTTTCTGGCCAACCGTGTGCAGATGAGCCTGAATGCCCCGCCGGTAGTGGAAGGCTATATCAAAGACGGCAAGCTGCGCCCGGTGCTGATTTTTGGTCGGGAGCGCAACCCGAAGATGCCGGATGTACCAACGGTTCGGGAACTCGGCATGCCAGAGCTGGAAGCGGCCAGCAACTGGTTTGGCCTGCATGCCCCAAAAGGTACGCCTGAGCCCATCATTCGAAAAATCAATGCGGCAGTGGTTGAGGCCTTGCAGCGCCCTGAAGTGCAAGAAGGCTTGAGAACCATGTCTGTGCGGGCGGTTGGCGATAGCCCGGAGTCGTTCCGTGCGCGTATTGAGAAAGACTATGTGGACTTTGGCGAGGTCGCCAAGTCGGCCAATATGCTAGCCAAATAAAAGAAGCGGAGCGTGATGATGAGTGCGTCATTCAAAGAGGCTTTGCGGGTTCCTTGCGAAGCATTGCGGCAGTTGGTTGCATCCTGTTTTGAGCAAGCCGGCTTGGCACCCCAGGCGGCACAGGTGGTGGCCAATAGTCTGGTCGATAGTGATCTGCGAGGGACGCATTCGCATGGCGTGATCCGCTTGCCATTCTTGATTGCTCGGTTGCGAGACGGTGGTGCTAAAGCGCAGGCCGAGATTCAACTGCTCAAAGATGCGCCAGCCTCAGCCTTGCTCGATGGAGATGCGGCTTTGGGCGCTGTGGCTGCAACACAGGCCATGCAATTGGCCATAAGCAAAGCCAAAACGCAAGGCGTAGCGTTGGTGGCAGTGAACAACAGCGACTTCATTGGCGCTTGCGCACACTACGCCATGATGGGGCTGGCCCACAACATGGTGACTCTGACCTGGACCAATGGTTTTCCTGGCATGGCCCCATGGGGTGGACGAAGCAACACGATTGGCAACAACCCGATTGCTTTTGCGGCCCCAAGTGGCCGCCATGGGCCGATCGTTTTGGACATGGCGCTGAGTGTGGCTGCTGGCGGCAAGGTGCGTTTGGCCGCCAAGAAAGGCGAGGCGATTCCGGCGGGCTGGGTGGTGACCCAAAGTGGCCACGACACCACTGACCCGCAAGAGTTGACTACGGGCGGGGCGCTGCTGCCGTTGGGCTACAAGGGTTATGGGCTGGCCGTTTTTGGTGAGATCTTGTGCGGGGCTTTGACTGGCTCACGCATTTTGAGCGAAATTCCGGCCTGGTTCAAGGAAACCAGTCAGAACATTGGCAATGGCCATATCCATCTGGCCATTGATATCTCTCGCCTGGTTGATGTCGCGGTTTTCAAAGAACGTGTGGACACGATTGTCGACATGCTCAAGGCCACCCCGCTGGTGCCTGGCGTGCCGGAGATTCTGGTGCCCGGCGAGCGCGCCTGGAAAACACAGCAACAACAACGCCAAGAAGGCATTCGCCTGCCAGCCAGCGTGGTGGCAGATTTGCGTGCTCTGGCGGCGAGCTTGCAGGTGCCTTGGCCTGATGTCGTGCCTGCATAAGCCTTCTCTTTTACTCCCCCTACCTGTGGAATATTTGCCGTGAAATCTCTCACCCTTGCCCATTTGACGATCAGTGCCACACCGTTGGAGACCATTGATGCTGCCTGTTTTGCTGGCTTTGGTCGTGTTGGCATTCGTATTTGTGGCCGCCGTCCAGGTGATCCGTATCCGACGCCGGTCATCGGCCAGCCCACCATGATCCAAACTTTGCGCCATCGTGCGGCGCAAGATGGTGTGGCCATTTCCAATATTTCGGCTTACCAGTTTTATCCTGATGTGGACTGGGAGCAATTGGCCCCGGCCATTGAAACCGGTCACGAACTGGGCGCGAGCATCATGGTGGTCAATGGTTTTGACCCCGATTGGCAACGTTTTGGCGATCGTCTGGCGCGCTATACCGAGGCCGCCGCAGCAGCCAATATGCGTGTTGCACTCGAGTTCTTGCCCTACAGCGCCGTGCGCAATCTGGCCCAGGCGCTGGAGATCATCAATGGCTGTGGAGCGCCGGCGGGCCTGCTTTTGGATGCCTTGCATCTGGCGCGTTCAGGCGGCGTGCCTGCCGACCTGCAGACCTTGAGGCCAGAACAAGTGGTGTTTGCACAGCTCTGCGATGCCAGCGCCACGCCCGCGCAAAGCAGCGATGAGGCCCTGATGCATGAGGCCCGCACCGCCCGATTGCCCGCAGGGACTGGCCAGTTGCCTTTGGATGCCTTCCTTGATGCGCTGCCGCTAGGTGTGGAGATTGAGTACGAAGTCGCAAGGGCTGATTTGGCACAGGCCACCCCACACGAGAAAGCACTGGCGGCCAGTGAAGATGCGCAGCGCTTCATGTCGGCCTATGCCGAGCGCAAGCGCGCACGCGCAGAGCAAGGAGCAGCGCATGCCTGAGCGGAATCTGCGCATTGGCGTCTTGGGTTGCGGCATGATCAGCGGCAACCACTTTCAGGCGTGGCAGCAAGTGCAAGGTGCGCACGTTGTTGCCGTTTGTGATCCGTTGCTCGAACGGGCCCAGCAGCGCGCGCAAGAGTTCGGCATTGAGACCTGCTACCAGGACTCTGCGCAGATGCTCAAGCACGAGCAACTTGACGCGGTCGACATCATCACCCCCAGGCAAACACACGCCAGCATGATTGAACTGGCTGCGGCGCATGGTGTGCATGCTTTGTGCGAAAAGCCTTTGTGCCCAACACACGAAGAAGCCCAGGCGCTGCTGGCAGGGGTTGGGCAACGCATTCATGTCATGGTCAATGAGAATTGGCGCTACCGCAGCTACTTCCAGCAAATAGCCCATTGGCTGCATGAAGGGCGTTTGGGGCAGGTGGTGCAGGCGCGCATTGCCTTGTGGCGCTCGAACATGTTGCGCCGCGCAGATGGCTTGGTGACCTCGCTGACAAGGCAGCCATTTCTGGCGCACGAGGCGCATGTGCTGATTGCCGAGTCGTTGATACATGAGCTGGATGTGGCGCGTGCGCTCTTTGGTGAGCTGGAGGTTGTTGCCTGCACCACCGGTCGCGTTAGCGAGCACCTCATCGGTGAAGACAATGCCGTGTTGTTGCTGCGCTCGGACGAAGGGGGCAGTGTGGTACTCGATGGCAGCATGACCGCCGCCGGCCATGCCGTGCGTGCACCCGACCGTGTCGAAATTGCAGGCACCCGCTGCAGTCTGGTGTTGGAGGGCGGCGTGCTGCGCCTGTTTGGGGCCGAAGAGCAAACCCTGGTGTATGACGAGGACGAGGTTCGGCAAGCCTGTTTCAACGACTCGATCCAGCATTTTGTCGACTGCCTGCAGGCGGGCCACGGCAATTTCTGGACTTCGGCACGCGATCAACTCGGCAGCTTGCGTTTGATGGATCGTGCCTATGCGCTAGCTGGCGCACCACGCACTTACCAGGGCGCTGACAGGCCGTCAGCACCACCCGTAATTACCAATTGGCGTGCATAACGCCGCAGACATAGTGACTGGAGATTGCAATGCCTCTTGCTGGCAATGCCCTTGTGGCAATTTGGAACGACATCCTGCCTGAATCACGCGATGATTTTTTTGAATGGCATCCGCGTGAACACATGGTGGAGCGATTGGGGATTCAGGGTTTTCTGCGCGGTAGAAGATACATCGCCCTGGACGACAGTGTGGAGTTTCTGACCTTGTACGAAGTCAGCGCGCCCGAAGTGTTGGCCAGCCAGGCGTATCTGGCAAGGGTCACCAACCCAACGCCATGGTCTAGTCGGGTTCTGCCGGCGTTTCGCAACAATGCGCGCGGTGCTTGCAAGCTGCTGTTCAGCCAAGGCCACGCGATGGGTGGCTTTGTCGCTACGCTGCGACTGGAGGCCGAGCCTGGCAAAGCAGATGCATTCGATCGTGCCATCGTTGAGCAAGTCTTGCCTGGCTTGCTTGAGCAGCCACACCTGTGCGGGGTGCACTATGTGGTCAACGATGAGTCGCTCACCTCGGGCAACTCGGGCAACCAACGCGGTCGGGTCATTACTTTGCCTGAACGCATCGTACTGATCGAGGGCATCAGCGCCGCCGCACTCACAACGCTGCTGAGCAGCCGTTTGGCCGCTCAGACATGGCCGCCGCTGGGCGCCAAGACGACTGTGCAAACAGGCTTGTACCAACTGGAATACAGCATCCAGAACCTGGCTACAGGCACGTGATCAAGCGCTGCGGCTGAGCTGCCCTGCGCCAATGCGTGGGCCCAGCCGCTGCGTTGGTGGAGTCTGGCTGGTGTGCTTGCAAGAACACACCAGGTACAGCAAGTGCGCTGGTTTCATGGTGCTCTCTTGATGTTGTTTCGTGTCTGTGCGCTGCCAGCCGCTGATGGCGGTTGCAACGCCGTAGCACGGGTGCGTCCGGGGGTGGCTTGTGGCTGTGCACTCATATTGCCCTCGCCGCCGCGGCAGGGGTGCTTATTAAAAAGGAGACAAGCATGAAAAACTACATCATCACAGTCGGCGCTTGTGCTGCGCTTATCACTGGCGCGTGCGCCCATGCGCAGGTAACGCTGTATGGCGAGCTGGACGCCGGGGTCGGGCAACGCTTTAAAGAAGATGGTCAAGGCATGATCACCAATTTCGACGGAATGTCCCGCTGGGGCATGCGTGGCGGTGAAGATTTGGGCTCAGGCTGGAAAGCCCATTTCAACTTTGAATCAGCTTCGATTAATCTCGGTACCGGTGCGCTCAATGGTATTGGTGGTATGAACCGGCAAGCATGGGTTGGCCTAAGCAGTGGCATGGGGAGCGTGATGCTGGGCCGCACCACCACGCCGCAAAACAGAATCATGGGGGTGTTTGATCTGAATGGAACTGCTGACGGCTCTTCTGCATTGCTGCATGTGGGACTAGCTGCCAATGGCAGCTTTGGTGGCTCTCGGCAAAACAGCCAGATTCAATACGCTTTGCCAAAAATGGCTGGGTTGGAGGCTCGGATCGCATATGTTTTCAAGGACAATCGACCTGCCTCAGCCAATAAAGCTTTTGTGCAAGCAGCCACCAGATACCAAGCAGGTGGTTTAACACTGGGGGCAACGGTCCAAGGGAAGATGAGTCCATTGAGCGACCATCGCACAGGCTATTCACTGGGCGCGAAATATGATTTCGGAGTGGTCGCGATCAGTGCTCTTTACACGCAGCGTGAAACAAAAAGTGCTGGCAAGGGCTGGGGTCTGGGTGCTGCTTTGCCATTGGGAAGCTTGACTGTTGGGGCACAAGTGGCGCGTTTGACCAGTAGTGGCGATGCGTCTTACAAAGGCGCGACTACGCTGGAGTTGTTTGCTGATTATCCGCTCTCCAAACGCACCCGGTTGTATGCCAATTTTGGCCGGTTGAATGATAAAGCGCGTTGGTTCAATGGCACAGTGGTTGAAGGCAAGCGGACAGTTGCACCTAACAAGCAGGCGTTTGCCACGGGCATTGTGCATAACTTCTGAGTAAGTGATTGATTGCATACGCAGGCCATGATGCAGAAGAAGTGCTTTTCTTGCTCTCCTTAAAAGACTGAGAACGGGCGCATTTTCTAAGCTCCGAAAGCAGCAACTGCTGTACCAATCCAATACGTAGCAGCCATGGCCAGCGAACCACCCATCACATTGCGCAGGGTGGCTTTTGCTACTGGCGCTTGCCCCAGCTTGGCCGAAACTACACCTGTAGTGCACAGCGCCAACAGCACGGCGGCCACGGTAGGGGCCATTCCATGGCTGCCAAGCAGTACGGCAGGCAGTAGCGGTATCAGGGCGCCTGCAGAAAAGGCGATAGCGGAAGCTGCGGCGGCTTGCCATGGGTTGGCATAGCGTTGCTCGCTAAGGCCAAGTTCAATTTCCGCGTGCGCAGCCAGAGCGTTGTGCGCAGACAGCTCTTTGGCGGCCTGAAGGGCCAGCTCAGGGCTGAGGCCTTTGCCTTGTAAGAGATGGGCCAGTTCCTGTAACTCCGCTTCAGGCATGGTGGCCAGTTCACGGCGCTCGTGCGCGATGGCGGCCATCTCGGTATCACGCTGTGTGCTGACCGAAACATATTCACCTGCTGCCATTGAGAGTGCCCCTGCCACCAGCCCGGCGACACCGGTCAGCAATAGCGTAGAAGCACTGGCATCGGCGCCGGCCACACCCAGCAGTAAACCGGCAGTGGAGACAATGCCATCGTTGGCACCGAGTACAGCGGCTCGCAGCCAGTTCAGGCGCTCGGCCATGCGCAGATTTTGCGGCTGCGCACTGCTGGGGGTGACGGAAGGAAAGTCAGGGTGGTGGAGCGAGGGTTTGGGCATTTGATTGGAGATGATAGTCCCAAACTCGCCTGGTTGATCGGGCGCTTTATTCCAGCGAAATACCCCGCGTTTCGATCAATTGTTTGAGTACAGCTGCTTCTGCGTTGATGGTGGCAGAAAACGTTGTGGTGTCTTGCACGATGGGTTCAACCCCGAGTTCAGAAAAACTTCTTTGAACCGCAGGCAAAGCCATGGTGGTTTTGACCGCATCAGCCATGCGTTGGATGATGGGGGCGGGGGTGTTGGTGGGTGCAAACACACCAAACCAGTTGCCCAGCTCGACGCCTTCAATTCCCGCTTCTGTCAAGGTGGGAGCCTCCGGAAAGAAACTCGAGCGGTGTGTGCCAGTCACTGCCAGAAGCTTGGCCTTGCCCTCGCGGATGTGTTGAAAGCCAGAGGCAGGATCGAAGTAATAGTCGATTTGCCCGCCCAAAATGTCCTGCATGGCCGGGGCTGCTCCGCGGTAGGGCACATGGATGACATCGACTTGGGCTTGTTGCTTGAACAGTTCCCCTACCAAATGCATTTGGGTGCCAGCTCCGCCAGAGCCATAGCTGAGCTGTCCAGGGCTGGCTTGCGCGAGGGCCTGCAATTGCTGCGGGGTGTCGGCTTTCAGGTCCTTGCGTGCGACCAGATACAACTGCGCATAGCCCATGCTGACCACCGGGGTCATGCCGCGCTCGATATCCAGTGCCGGTTTGAAGAGCATGGGGTTGGCTGTGCGCACAGAAATGGGGGCGATCATGAAGGTATAGCCATCGGCAGGCGCGCGCATGACTTCGCTGGCAGCGATATTGCCACTGGCTCCAGGGCGGTTTTCAATCACGACGGGCTGGCCTAGGGCATCGCGCAAAGGCGCTGCAGCAACACGCGCCATCACGTCCGTGGTGCCACCGGCTGGAAAGCCCACAACCATGCGGATGGGTTTGTTGGGCCAGTCGGTTTGTGCGGCTGCTGGTGTCAACCAGGTGATGCACACCGCTGCTGCCAACAGGCCTACAGCGCGTCTGCGGCTTTGCCGTTGGGGGGCGATGGTGGTGCTCGGTGGATGGGTGCAGGCAAAGAGGTTGAGCAAGTTTGTCTCCTGTTGTGGATGGGAACCGTTTTTTAAAAGAGTGCCGAATGGCGCATTAGCGAGAGTGCTGCCTTGGCATTGCAATGGCACGGATCAGGCGCGTTTCTTGGGCAACGATGAGATGCTCTGATGCTGCCAAGTAGGCCGGGAAATCTGGGTGGCTATCGCGAGCCTGGCAACGGCGCTCGTAATCGGCCAGATCGGCGTAAGCCCACAGATGCACAAATTGGTTCAGAGGGCCCACTTGACTGGTGTAGAAGCCTTGCGGATGCTGCAGTGTTTGCATTAAAACGGGCATGGCAAGCCTGTTGAATACCTCCAGGAATTCGGTCATTTTGCGCAGGCGAATGGTGTAGGTACGGTGGTCAATCAGAGGCAGGTTGGTCATGGTTTTCCTTGGAGTTTTGCTGTCAAGCTTGGGCTGCAGCCGTGGTGTTCAGCGGGTCGATACCAGCCAAGTGATAGCCAGTAATCCATCCAAAAGTCATGGCAGGCCCCAAAGTGATTCCCGCTCCGGGGTAGTTGCCGCCCATGATGGAGGCGCGGTCGTTGCCTACGGCGTACAGCCCTTTAATGGGCTCGCCTTGGCTGTGCAGCACTTGCCCTTGTACGTTGGTGCGCAGGCCTTCAAAGGTGCCAAGATCACCCATGATGACTTTGACGGCATAAAACGGTCCCTTTTCTACAGGCGCCACGCAGGGGTTGGGTGTGTGCTCGGGGTCGGCCAGATAGCGATTAAAAGCTGTTGCCCCGCGCCCGAATTGCGCATCTTTGCCGTGTTTGGCTCCAGTGTTGTAGGCGTTCACGGTGGCGGTAAGGCCTTGGGCATCAATACCTGTGGCCTCGGCCAGCGCGTGCAGGCTGGTACCTTTAAACAAGTAGCCTTTCTGAATCAAGCCACTCCAGGGCATTGGCGCAGGTTTGGCATAGCCCAGACCGTATTTGCTGATGGTGGCGTGGTCGCAAACCAGCCACATCGCGGTTTCTTTCTGGTTGGCGCAGGCCTCAATCATGGCGGCGCCCACATCGTGGTACGAATTCGATTCGTTGGTGAAGCGCTGGCCGTTGCGCAACACGCCAATCACGCCGGGTTTGTAGCGATCGAGCAGATGCGGGAAGACGCCATCATTGCCTGAGGCCATCGGTACCCGCGAGACGGGCATCCATGCGGCAGCCCCGGTGGCCTCAAACGGTGTGTCTACCAGCCCGCCTGCCGATTCACCCAGGCGCAGTCCATCGCCAGTGTTTTCATCAGGGACGGGCGAGAGATGTTCTGCCCCGCGTTGCACGTGTGCATAGCGCTGGCGGATGCGAGCCAAATCATGGGCGTAGCCACCGCAAGCCAGTACGACAGCGCGTTTGGTCACTATGCGTTTGGACTGCCCTTGGTGCTGCACTGGCGCGCCTACCACTGTGCCGTTATCGTCTTGCAGCAAGCCCAGTGCGGGCGTTTGGGTGTAAATGGGAATGCCCAGGTCAAAGCAACTCTTGGCCAGGCGAGCCGCCAAAGCATTGCCGCTGGTGACTTGCACGCCACGGCGGTAACGCAGCAGGTCGATGAAATGGCTACCCAGGCGCTTGGCCACATACGCGGCTGAGCGCAGGGAGCGGGTGGCGCGGAAGAAATGCTTGAGATCCGCATTGGACGAGTTGAACATCATGCCCACAAAGGTGATGGTTTTCAGCGGTGGGCGCAATCGTGCCAGCTCACGTCCCAAGGCACTGGCATTGAACGGGGCGGCAAGAATGGAGCGTCCGACCTCTGCGCCTCCTGCTGCATCGGGGTGGTAGTCTGGGTAGAGCGTGGGCACAAACTGCACGGCGGTTTCGCGCTCGAACCAATCGACCATGGCAGGGCCTGCGTCGAGAAATGCCTCAACGGCAGCATCGTCATAAAACGCACCGGTTTGGTCGCGCATGTATGTGCGCATGGCTTCGCGGTTGCTGCGATCGTGGTCAAAGCGACTGCCAGGAATCCACAGTACGCCACCAGAATAGGCTGTGGTGCCGCCAAATACAGGGGCTTTTTCGATCACGATGACATTCAAGCCCAGTTTTTTTGCGGTGATGGCTGTGGCCAAGCCTCCAGCGCCAGAGCCGATGACCAATACATCGCAATGTGTCTCCAGCAGGGTGTTGGCAGGGATATTCATGCCGTGTTTCCTATGTTGGTTAAGTGTGAGCTGGTCCCTGCCAGCCTTTTGTTGTTAGCTTGCATGGGGCGTGGTTGGGGTAAGAGCGCCTAACACAACCCTTGATACGTTGTTGCAAAACCTTGTCGTACTACTCGTACTGCCTGTGGTTTTGCGCCTAGTCTCAACCGCAAACCTTCGGTTTACAGGGTTGTGTTAGCCGCTCTAAGCGCAGCGCGCCGTGCCGCGCCGGTTGGATAGCGGGCTTATTGGCTGTTCGGCTTGGCCGCCTGCACTAGTTGGGCGAGCCCTGCGCAGTGAGGTTGTTGAAGCCTGGGCGTGGCACCATGTCCATCAGCATGCAACCCAGGCCTCCATCGACCAGTAATTCAGCGCCATTGACGTAGGCCGCTCGCTCGCTGGCAAGAAAGAGCACGGGTTCTGCAATGTCTTGTGGTTCGCCAATGCGGCGGTTGGCAGTTGCAGCCGCGCGGCGCGCTTCAAAGCCGGGCTCTTCATAAAACGAGGCGGATAAGGCCGTGCGAATCATGCCGGGGCAGACCACGTTGCTGCGAATACCTTTGGGCCCCCACTCTGCGGCCAATTGGCGTGAGAGCAGCAGTACCCCGGCTTTGCTGGCGCTGTATGCGCCGCTGCCGGTTTGCGGGTGCAGGCTGGAGATGGAGGCTACATGCACGATGCTGCCGCGCCCGTGGGTCAGCATGTCATGGCCAAAGTGCTGCGCGCACAATAAATAGCCAGTCAGGTTGACGGCCAGTACGGCATTCCATTGCTCTGGCGAGACAGACTCCAGCGGAGCTGCCCGCAGTAATCCTGCGTTGTTGATCAGTACCTCAGTCGGGCCTAATGCTTCTCTCACTTGTGCAGCGGCAGATTGGACCTGCTGGGTATCTGCAATGTCGCAATGCACCGCCAGCGCCTGAGCACCTTGGCTCGATAGCGCCTTCGCAAGGGTTTGCGCTGCAGCCAGGTCGCGATCAACCAGTGCGACCCGAGCGCCTGCACTTGCCAGGGCTTGGGCGATAGCGGCGCCTATGCCGCTGCCAGCTCCTGTTACTGCGCATACGCGCCCTTGCAGGCCCAGCCAGTGAGGTTCTGGTGTTGAATGGGGTAATTGGGTGGGCGATGGGATTGAGGCCATGCTGGTTTGTCTCCGCACTTGAGGTTTTTCTTGAGGGCGAAGGATCGCGCATTGGGCTTGAGTGCTCAATTGACAAAAGCGGCCATGTACTGGACAAATCATGCATATTGGCTATGGCTCCGTGCAAACCCTGAACACTTTTTGAGCCCCGCAGGCAACACTGGATAGATGCGTTGGGCAGACAGGTTAATCACAGACTGCCAAGTCCTGTGTTGGGGCACCGAATGCCTTTGCCGTGCTATTTACTGGATTTTTTTGATGAACAGTACCTCCCGTTCAACCCGCGCCAGTGCAGTGCGAAAGTTCGCCTTGTATGGCACTGATGACAAACAGCCTGCATGGGCACAGTTGGTGCATATCGAATCAGTACCTGAGCGCTCAGGCCTTTTCAATTGGGAGATTGATCTGCACTTTCATGAGGGCATGGTGCAGTTGCTGTACCTCACCCATGGTGGTGAAGGGGTTGCACGAATCGATGGCGTGCAGTGGCGCTTGCGCCCGCCTTGCGTGGTGGTGGTTCCCGCACGGGCTGTGCATGGATTTAGTTTTGATCCGCATACGGATGGCCCGGTCATTACGGCAGCGCAAAAACCATTGGAGACCTTGCTCAGCGCGATGAACCCAGAGTTGCTGGAGCTGTTGCGCAAGCCGACGGTGTTGAACTGGAGCGAGCCTACGCGCCAAACACAGGCATTGATGCCTTTGTTCGATAGCATTGTGCGGGAGTCGCAATGGCATACACAAGGGCTCAATGCCGGCATGCCTTTGTTGGCGGCGTTGTTTGTGCAGATTGGCCGAATGGCGGCTTGGGCGCCTGATGTGGCGCACCATACGCGTTCACGCAAAGCGGCACAGGTCGAGCGTTTCAAGGCACTGCTCGATGAGCGTTGCCATCGCCGTGAAGCTGCCAGCGATTATGCGCAGGCCATGGGCATTTCGGTCGGGCAGTTGTCAAGACTGACGCGTGCATTGCTTGGCGCCTCAGCGCAAGAGCTTATTAATGCACGCGCGGTGCATGAGGCGCAGCGTGAGTTGGCGTACTCGCTGTTGTCGGTCAAGCAAATTGCAGCCCAGCAGGGCTTTCAAGACGAGGCCTATTTTTGCCGTTTCTTTAAAAAGCATACGGGCCAGCGGCCATCGGAGTTTCGCACGCAGGCAAGGCTTCAATTCGCTGGGCAATAAGTGGCATTCATGCTGCCCTACAGCATGCTGCGTAATGGTTCTGCTGCGGCCTGCAGCAGCGGCAAGTGGTGTTGCAACAGTGTTTTTTCTGCCTGGGGTTTGGCAGAAACTACCACGTTCAAGGCAGCATGGGTGCGGCCCTGCATGTCTTGTAGCGGTACGGCCAGTGCGCAAATACCGCGTTCATGTTCTTGGCTGGTGAGGCTGTAGCCTTCGCGGCGTGTTCGCTGCACAAGTTCTTGCAGACGTTCAGGTTCAATGACGGTTTGAGGGGTCAATCGCAAAAGCCCGGCCTTGGCTGCGGCAGAAAGCCAATGGTGTAGTTCGGTATCGCTCAAGCCTGCGAGCAGAACGCGCCCGGTGGAGGTGGCGTGCAAAGGCAAGCGCGCGCCTAAATGCAGGCCATGCGCCAACATGGGGCCTGTGCGCTGCGGCGAGCCACTGCGCGCAATGATCACAACCTCCTGTTGATCGCGTACGACGACGGAGTGTGACTCGTGCGACTGTGCATGCAGTAATGCCAGCGTGGGTTGCACCAGACGCGGCAACCGCGCGGATGCCAGATAACTGCCAGAAAAACGCAATACCTTGGGCCCTAGCCAGAAAGCGTGGCCGTCGCTTTCCAGATAACCAAGTGCGGTCAGAGTGAGTAAATGCCGCCGTGCCGCTGCCCGTGTTAAGCCTGCCCGTGCGGCAGCCTGTGTGGCGTTGAGTTTTTGGCGCTCGGTGCCAAAACTCTCCAGCAAGGCCAAGCCACGTGCCAAGGCATCAACAAAATCACGTGGCGCGACAGGGGCATCAAGAAGCGGAGGTTCTTCGCGCCAGGGCTCGTCACCCTGTTGGGGCGTATGCGTTGCCTGAGCCTTTGGGATGTTTGAGGAGGTCATGGTTTCAGAAGATGCACAAAGCAGTGCGCGCGCAATGCGTGATGGAGGACATATGGTGTGGCGCATCTATTACACAGGAGCTGGGCAACGCGGCTTGCGTATTTTGCGCGCCTTGCGCGCGGATTGTGCGCATTGCGCACAATCTTGGCGGAAATTTATTCGCCATCTCCTGCGTGCTATTTACGCTTGTGTTTTCGTGAAAATCAACCAGGAGACAAAGCGTTATGCGTACACAAGTGGCCATCATTGGGGCTGGTCCATCAGGACTGCTGCTCGGGCAATTGCTTTACAAAGCCGGTATCGACAACATCATCATTGAGCGCCAAAGTGGCGAGTATGTGTTGGGACGCATCCGGGCTGGCATTCTGGAGCAGGTCACCATGGATCTGGTCGATCAAGCCGGGGTGGGGCAACGTATGCATGAAGAGGGGTTGGTGCACGAAGGTATTGAGCTGCTGTTTGGCGGGCAGCGCCATCGCATTGACCTTAGCGCGCTGACCGATGGCAAGAAAGTCATGGTGTATGGCCAGACTGAATTGACACGCGACCTGATGCAAGCGCGCCAGGACGCAGGTCTAACCACCTACTACAGTGCAGCAAACGTGCGCGTGCATGGTTTTGATGGGCAGACACCCAGCGTGACTTTTGAGCATGAGGGGCAGAGCCACACACTGGAGTGTGATTTTATTGCGGGCTGTGATGGGTTTCATGGGGTGTGCCGTGCCAGCGTGCCACAAGGCGCGATCACTGAATACGAGAAAGTCTATCCGTTTGGCTGGCTGGGGTTGCTCTCGGATACACCGCCTGTTTCTGATGAACTGATCTATGCCAATACCCCGCGCGGTTTTGCTTTGTGCTCGCAGCGCAGCTTGACGCGCAGCCGTTATTACCTGCAAGTGCCCTTGAGTGACAAGGTGGAGAATTGGTCTGATGATGCCTTTTGGGCTGAGTTGCGCAAGCGCTTGGATGGAGAGGCCAATGAGCGTCTGGTTACCGGTGCATCGCTGGAAAAATCCATTGCACCGTTGCGCAGTTTTGTCGCAGAGCCATTGCGTTTTGGCCGCATGTTCTTAGCCGGAGATGCCGGTCATATTGTGCCGCCCACAGGGGCTAAGGGTTTGAATTTGGCCGCCTCCGATGTGGCGTATTTATCGCAAGGCTTCATCGAGTATTACAGCGAGAAAAGCCAAGCAGGGCTTGACCACTATTCGCAGCGTGCACTCGCACGCATTTGGAAAGCCGAGCGCTTTTCCTGGTGGTTCACCAGCATGATGCACCACTTCCCTGAGGAAGGCGCTTTCGGGCAGCGCATGCAAGAGGCAGAGCTGGCCTATCTGGTGCAGTCGCACGCGGCATCCACGGCCTTGGCTGAGAACTATGTGGGCTTGCCGATGCAGGCCCGATAAGCGGCGATAGTGTTTTCGCGCTGGAACGTCGCATGGTTTTCATGCCTTACTCGGCATTGAAAATCCATTAGGCGTTTATGCTTTTGAACACATGTGCAGCGATGTCGCCCCGTGTTGCAACCCATATGTCTTGCCGATCACTGCACAGGCGGGCGATTTCACCGAATGCCCAAGCGCACGCAGGGCGGCCGTAACAATGGGTGTGCACCATCACATCAAGAATGACGACATCGTCTTTAGCGGCCAGCAGGTGCGGCAGCGTTTCGGTGAACATGTCTACAAACTGCTGTGGCGTGCGGCCAAAGCGCATGGCGTGAGCAAGATCGTTGAATTCAACGGCCAAGGGGATGGCCAGAATCTGGCCTTCTGCCGTGCGCTGCAGGTAAGGGCGATCAGCATCTAATGCATCTGCATGCCATTGGTAACCTTGGGCAATCAAATGCGGCAAAGTGCGGGGGCCGGGGCTTGCGCGCGGGCTGATCCAACCCAAAGGGCGTTGGCCTGCCACTTGCTGCAAGGCTTCAGTGCTGCGGCGAATGGAGTCGAGATCTGCGGCATCTGTCAAACTGGCGGGAATAAGGTCTTGTGCAAAACCATGGCCGACGATCTCATGACCAGCGGCTGCAACTGCGCGCACTTGCTGTGGGTCAGTTTCTGCCAGTGCCCCTGAAACGAAGACGCTGGCGCGCACGCCTGTGCCTTCGAGTGTGCGCATTAGGCGCTGAATCCCAGCTTGCGCGCCGTAGCGGCCATAGCCATCGGCATTGGTGTCGAAAAGACCGCCAGCGAGCGGATTGCCCATGGGCCCGACGCCAGAGGTTTTGCCTTTGCTCCAAGTCTCGTAAGCGATATTGAAAATGACGGCGACATGCCGACCATCAGGCCAGCGCATTGGCTCAGGAAGGGGGATGGTTTTGCGGGGGGATTACCGTTTCAATTGCGGCCATACTCAAATCATCCTTTCGTGATGTTGTCTCGTTGAGTGGTTGGGAGGAATTTTTGTTATCAGTGCGCAGTGCAGGTTGTCAGGCCTGGTGGCTTTGGGAGCTGCTTGGTATTTGCCATGCGCAATGTATTTAGGTCTGCAGTGTGCTGCGGGAGGCGCGCCAAAATGCGTTGTGCTTGAAGCACCACCGGCAGATCCACCATCTTGCCGTCAAGCTGCACGGCGGCGCCTTGGGCTTGCGCGTCAGCCTGCACTACGCGTTGCGCCCATTGCAGTTGCTGTGCATCGGGCATGAAGCAGGTGTGCACGCCTTCGATTTGGCGCGGGTGAATGCAGAGCTTGCCGCCAAAGCCATAGCGAATGGCGCGCTGCGTGTCTTGGCGCAGCAGCTCATCGTTTTGAAAGTCTGCAGTGACGCCATCGATGGCTGGCGGCAAGTTGGCCAAGCGTGTGGCCATGGCGACGTTAAAACGCAGCGGAGCGATTTCTGGCTCGCCTGTGGAAACTTGCATCCCCAAGTCAGCCAGAAAGTCGATATGGCCAACCGCCAAACGTGCCACGCCGGGCGCTGCCGCGATGTGGTGTACGTGGTGCAAACCCAAGGCGGTTTCTATCAAGGCGATCAGCTGCAGGTTGGGTAGGCGTTGGTGTAGGGCGCTCAAGTCTTGCGCTTGCTCGGTTTTGGGCACCATCACGTGGGCAATGGCAGGCGTGGCTTGCAGCCACTCTGTATCCGCCAGGCCCAATGCACTGCCAAGGGTGTTGATGCGCACCACAACAGGCACCGGCGCGGCACTGATGGCGTTGGCAATGCCCGCAATCGCTTGGCGTGCAGTGTCTTTCTCTGATGGGGGGACGGCATCCTCCAAATCCAGCACGATGGCATCGGCACCGCTGGCCAATGCTTTTGCAAAGCGTTCGACTTTGGTGCCGGGAACAAAGAGCAGGCTGCGCGCTTGCGCCAAAGCAGAGGTGAGGGAAGACATGGGCGACACATTGGAGGTAAATGCAAAGCGCAGCGCAAGTGGCTGGGGGCGTATCAGGCCACGCTTTGCGGGTGTTGAAGATGGTGCAGGATCAAGGCTCTGAGAATCGGCAGCTTGCCTGCAAACAAATGGTCTGAACCGGGCACCACCACAACCGGATGCGCGCGTGGCCGAGCCCAGTCAAAAATATTGGCAAGAGGCACGCTTTCATCGCATTCACCGTGAATCACCAACGGTTGGTGGATGCCGTCTGGCGTATCGTATTGGCGGCCAACGGTCACGGTGCCAAACGGCATGGCGGCCAGCACCACGTGGTCTGCTGGCGTGGCATGGGCTTGCAGGTAGGCTGCCAATTGCGCTTGCACAAAAGCACCGAACGACACGCCGATCAAAGCCAGCGGCAGGCCATTTGCACAAGCTTGGACTTGTGCATGCAGGGCGCGCAAATCCAGTGCTTCGGCTCGGCCTTCGTCATAGCTGCCGCTGCTTTGCCCAACGCCACGGAAATTGGGGCGCACGGTTACCCAACCCGCATCGCGCAAACTATGCGCAATGAATTGCGGCAACTTGTGTTTGGCACTACCGCCAAGCAGCGGTTGCGGATGGGTGATGATGGCCACCCCTTGGCGCGCGGCGGAGCTGGGGACATCAACGAAAACCTCCATCTGCCCGTCAGGCAGCGGCAGGAGTTGGGTGGAAGTTTCGTTCAGGTGCAGCATGGTGGTGTGGTCCGTGAGAGCCGTGTGGTGGCGAAGCGGCGTTTATACCGCAGACGTCCACTCAGGCACAGCAGCAAACAAATCAGCCACGAGG
>NZ_STFG01000026.1 GCF_004833285.1 Lampropedia puyangensis | reverse complement strand
TGCATCCCAAGAAGAACCTCTGGTCAGACGCTAATCCAAGTTATTAGGAATCACCAGGATGACGTCAATTGGTTAAGCGCGAAGAAATGCGGGTAGCGCTAATGTCAGCCACCACAGTTGGCTGTGGATTATTAATGGAAGTTTGAGCGTTGGGGTAGTTCTTGCCGTTCATTTCTTCAGACAAAACCAATGGAGTTTGGCTGCTTTTTTAGGGCAGACTCAGCTTTCAAGGCAATCACAAAGTCCTCTGCAGATAACAAGGGGTGGAATCGATGTTGACGCGCGATCAGTGCAAAGTCACCAGGGGTTAAAGAGGTGAGTTTTTCCAAGCGTTTTGATTGCGATGTATGGCATACGCCTAAGTGCAATTGCAGGCAGTATTTCTCAAGCAGTGCAATGGCTTGTTGTGGCTTGAGGTAATTGAACTGAATTTTGAGATCAAAGCGTCGCAAGGAAGCCGAATCTAAGCCATGCATTAAATTGGTTGAAGCCATAAACAGGCCTTGAAAATTTTCCATTTGCACCAGCATTTCATTGACCATGGTTTGCTCCCAACTGCGGGTGCCGTTTTCTCGCTCGCGCAGAAAACTATCGACTTCATCAATTAAGAGCAATGCACCTTCTGCTTCTGCTGCCTGAAAGGCTTGGGCTATGTTTTTTTCATTTCCCCCTACCCACATGGACATTAAATCAGAGGCTTTTTTGAGGTGTAGCGGCATTCCCAGTTGCTGTGCCAACCAATGCCCATAAGCGGTTTTTCCAGTTCCGGGAGGTCCGTAGAGACAAATCCGAGCAGAAGGTTGATTCGCAAGGCCTGAGGCAAGTTTTTCCAGGTCATGATTGGCATTGACAGACTCGGTCGCATACACCTCTGGCAGTGTGGTGTTGGCATGAATTGGGCGATGACCCTGGGCACGCAGAGTGTTGTTAACCAGAAAGTTGAAGGTATTCGCTGACGGGGGATTCGTCTCTTGATTTTCTTCTTGTATGCAGCGAATGACAGAAGCTGTTTTGGCAACGATGGCCGGAGCAAGGTAATCCACTTTGGCCAAAGTCTTCAGTTGCGCTGGATTCAGCAAGTCACCGCACTTCTCATTTAAGAGATCAGTACGTTGGACGAGATTGAGCATGGGGACTTCGATCACCATATCGAAGCGACGTATGAAGGCAGGATCCATTCCCTCTATCGCGTTGGACAACCATAAGGTAGGGATGGGGTTTTCTTCAAGGGCGCGGTTAATCCATCCCTTGTGCGTTTGTGCGGTACTTTTCGTTCCGAAAAGCATGCCGCCATCGTTAAATACATCCTCCACCTCGTCAAAAACAATCAATGCCCGTTGGTGAGCAGCTAAAGACTGCGCCATACGCAAAGCCGCAAGGCGTTCATTGGCATCAATAGGCACCACGTCTGCGTCATTTGCACGCTGACTGCTGACGTCAAACACATGGCAGTTCAACGTTTGCCCCAACACTCTGGTGAGCTCTGTTTTTCCCGTACCAGGCTTGCCATGAATCAGAATGTTCACCCCCTTTCGGGCGTGCTGCACACTGTGCTTGAGGTAAGGCAGTAGAAGCTGAGTATGTTTTTCAATGTGTGTGTAGTGGTTGATGCTGAGGGTGGGAGGAGCACTTCTCTCTACGCAATCTTTGAGCAGGTCTATCGGGTCGCTGTCAAATGACAGCATCGCATCTGCAAACCGGTCTGAAATTAAGCGTAGTTTTCTACTGAAGTTATCAATGCCATGTCTGTCGATTCGAATCAGACCCGATCGAATCAAAGCAGCATCCGGTTGGATGGTGGAGCGTAGCTCTTCAATAGAAATATCTAAAACAATGGATAACGCATGGATAAGTCGCAAGGATGTGATGTCGCCAAGCCAATCGAGCGCAGACTCGAGCAATGGCTCGCTCTTGGACCAAATGACAAACTTCAAGACAAGACAATCCACATTACCCAAGCCAGTAATACTGGCCAGTTTTTGAACGTTGGCATTCAATATGGCTGGGAAGTCCGTTTCATTTATAGCGCTATTGCTGGTTTGCTTTAAGAGTTTTTTGAGATCCGCAATGGCGGCTGCTTGACTGTAGTCGTCATCTCGGTCGACCCATTTTTCCAGACCGATGGCTATGGCCATCTCATCATGACTAATACCGTGCTTTGTGCAGATTTCTTTGTGAGCCCCTAGGTGCACAAGGGCACGAAGAATCCACAGAAGAACTGGTTTTGACAACTCACACGACACTTTGCTCACAGGAAACCGTCTCATCAAACAACCTCTTAGAATTGATTGGGAATGGACGTATTGTTAATTCCTCGTGCGACTATTTGTGTCGTACAGCTTATTGTTTTATGTTGTCTTGACCGGTGTTCTTCTGACGTCCCAAACCGCCTCCCCAAAACCGTTGAGCCACCATTGCAACATGGCACTATCCACCAGCGTGGCGGTAATGGCGTAGCAATCATCTTCCTCTTGAACTTGTTGGTCTTTGCTGAGTTTGCTTTCAAGTAAGTGGAATCCGGCATCTTTGGCAATACGAAAATGCAGGCGCACTAGCTTGCCTTCGCCAAAACCGAAATGGCCATCCGCGCCATATTTTTTAAGGTCAAAGCGCGGGCGTTCAAAAGGCCATGGCTCAACAGTCGCTTTGTGCATACGATGCAAGGCCAAATGCCTTTCGTTGTCATAGCCATCGTAGCGGCAGACCAAATACAAGCATTGTTCTTGCTGCACCAACCCCAGCGGCATCACGCGCACTTTGGATCGCACGCTGCGCTGGTTCTCGTAATCCACTTCTAGCCATTTGTTCTCATAGAGCGCATTGCTGACGGCATCCAGAATGCCTGCACGAATTTCTGGTGGCAATAATGGTTGCCTTGCACTGATGACGTGCACTTTTCCCAACCATTGCCGAGCCAGCTGCGCATCGCCATGCGGCGCAAGCCTCTCTTGCGCTTGTTTAAAAAAACCATCCATCGACTTCATCAGGCGTGTCGGCAACAAGTTGCGCAAATGTTGCTCCGCAAGGCGCAATAGCAGGGACTCTTGCTCATTCAAGCCTGGCCAACTGAATCCTTTGGCATCTTTGTTCCAGCTGTAGCCATACGGTTTGCTTCTGTCATCGCGCTCAATATCAAAGTGTTGAGACAAAGAATCTAACAACCGTTGCACACTTCGAAGATCACGATCAAAACCGGCTGCCTGCAATTTTTCTTGCAGTTTTTTAGAAGTGATTTTTTTGGGGCTGGCAGGAATGCGCTCAAGTAGCGCCAGAATCATCAATGCGGTTTCGAAGCTGTCTGTACGTTGTTTGGATTTCATGGCTGAAATGATGGGCGTAAGAAAGGCAGAAGTCCGTTATTCACGAAAATGAGAAATCAGTGCGACGTATTATGTCGTATTGTCCTGTAACAATGCGTACATGCATGCCAGTTGAGGTGCATAGTGACTCTCATTACTAAGGAAACCGAATGGACAAAGATGCACTGATTAAAACTCGCATACAACAAGCAGCCGCTTTAGTTTCGCAAGCCGATGCAATTGTGATTGCCGCAGGCGCTGGCATTGGTGTGGATTCAGGCATGCCAGACTTTCGCAGTGAGAATGGCTTTTGGAAAACCTATCCCGCTTTAGCGCAAGGACGGATGTCGTTTCAGGATATAGCCGCACCACAAAATTTTGATGCCAAGCCTGCGCTGGCTTGGGGGTTCTACGGGCACCGGCTGAATATGTATCGCAAATTGCAGCCGCATACTGGCTTTGACATTCTGAAAAAGTGGTGTGATGCGGCAACCCATGGTGGCTTTGTGCACACCAGCAATGTCGATGGGCATTTTCAGAAAGCAGGCTTTTCTGAAAGCCAAGTTTTTGAATGCCATGGCTCCATTCACCGGCTACAGTGCCAGCGGCCTTGTAAGGATGAGCTGTGGTCGGCCGAAGATCTCAAACCAGAAGTAGACATGCAGCAATGCCTTCTACTCAATGGCCTGCCGCAATGCCCGAATTGTGGCGGTATCGCACGCCCGAATATTTTGATGTTCAACGACTGGAGCTGGAACGGCAGTCACAGCCGTGCGCAACGCAAGAACTTACTGGATTGGATAGTGAAAGTCCAAGCGCCATTGGTGATTGAAGTGGGTGCAGGAACGGCTGTCCCAGCTGTTCGCTCGTTTAGTAAACGCATGGTGGAGGCTGGCAGCCAGCTGATTCGTATTAACCTCAATGAGCCTAATATGGAGAGTGGTGACAGCATTGAGATCGTATGGCCTGCGCGCCGAGCGTTGGAGGCAATAGATGCTGTGATGCTGCGCGGAAGCTAATAGCTTGAGTATTGAAAGGTGATAACGGTTGATGCTTTCACCTTAGGTCATTTAATGCATTGACTGCGCGGGTCGAACGTTGGCAAGTACGCAATGCTCATTGATAGTTTGAGTTGATGGATGAGTATCTCCAGAGGCGTTGTCACTCAAAAGTGGGCAAGTATGTTACCGCACAGAAAAGTGCTGAGCAGTTCGCTGTTTGGCACAATTTTTTTATTTATACCCTTGCAATAGATTGGATACGCGATGTCTTTGGCTACTCAGGATTTGTTGCGAAAAAGCAGTTTGTACACCGAGGCAAAAAAAGTTGTTTTACAGCATCCGCAACCAAACATCGCATGTATCGAACATCAGCTTGGTATTGATCGTGTACAAGCAACGACCTTATTTGGTGCCATGCTAGGAGATATTTTGGATTTCAATATCTCAACAGGAGATGCGCTGGTTAAAGCAGAACTTAGGTTACCTCAAAGGGATGCTAGACCGCTTGCACAGCGGTTATCTATCGCACAAGCGTGGATGCAGGAAGCACAATGCTTAGTCATTGTTGCCGGTCAGGGGATGATCGCTCACTTAGATGAACAAGGGGGTGAGCCTGAACTTACCGTACATTCAACCTCCGCTTCGTTAGCCAAGCATAGTTCGGCTTGGAATGATCCGGCGTTTACCGCTGATGCATTTCATAGCAGGCCACATTGGGCTTTTGCTGCCTATCGCTCCTACTTAGCGCACAGCCGTGCAACCAAGCTCAATGCGGACGTCGCCGTTATCAAGCAATGGTGCGATAGTCGCCCACAAGGAGCTTTTATTTACACCTCATTGGTGGATGGGCGCTTCCAAAAAGCCGGTTTCCCTTTGGCACGTGTGTACGAACGAAACGGCACCATCCACAGACTTCAATGTGCAGCTAACTGTAGTGACAGCCGAGAAGTGATCTGGCCTTCATTTAGTGTTCGCAGTCATGCCATTGCGGCATTGGGGGCATGCCTTCCAGAGCCACCCCAGTGCCCATACTGTAATGCCTCTCTTCGCCCTAATTGTTTGCTACCGCATGATCAGTATTGGAATACCTCTAGACGCAACAGGCAGCGTAACCTTCTAGAGGACTGGTTAGCTCGCTCACGTTCGCCGCTCTTTATTTTGTTAGGGGTTCAAGCACATGAAACACGACTGCATCAATTTGTAGCGAGAACCAGAGGCAGGCAATGCATTCACATGTATATGGATAGCGAGGAAGAAAATCAATTCGATGGGACTAGTGTGATGGTGCCATTTGATCAGGCTTTAGCGTCCTTGCGCTCTGCTATGAATCGCGAGGTTTGACTTGCTTGAAGTCTTCTAATCGCTCTTTGCCAGCATCAGTGAGTCGCGGGGTCCTAGGGTACGATTTTTCCTAGGACCAAGGCTTAACGAATCAGAAACTTGATTTCTATCAATGGAGTGAGAACCGAGGTGCAGTCTCATTGATGAGGCGGACTGTTTCATCATCGGTTTTTTCCGCGATAGTGGGGGTAATGACAACGCCATGCAACTGTGCTCGTAGATCGTCCCAGCGTTGCATCAAAACCTCCCAGTTCGCCTCATCGTAGGTACCTTCAAAAACAATGGGGTAGACTTCTATTTTCGGTAAGTCCATTCCTGACTTTTTGTCTGCAAGAGCACTGTTAAGCCGTTTTTCCCAGAGGCTGTTAATGCGATCGACACGGCCAATTTGTTGCTCTACCACCCCGGGATTCCACTCCGCATGGAGCAGCACCACCGTGCGGCAGGCTTCATGTAAATTCAAGCCTTCACGCCCGACTACTGATTGGGCGACTAGCACCTTTAGGTTGCTATGCGGACGGTTGAATGCTTGTTGAAGCAATCTGCGTGTTGACGGTTGTGTATTGCCGTTCATCAATCGTGCAAAACTGCTTTCAGTGCGGCTGTATTCGTCACGCAAGCGCTCGATTCGTAATGCGAGCTTCTCTTGAACACGAACGGAATCTAACTCACCATCACCTTCGTCATCATCAGCTTCTTCCCACTCCGTATCTGCAAGTGCACTGAGCAGTACACCAAATGCATGGGTGATTTTTTCGGCAACTTTCCAGTCGGGTGTTGGCAAGTATTCTTGAATGGCGCGTGCCACCATGGCAATATCTGCTGATGGAGCAGACTTGAGTGCCTGAAACAATGCCCCTGTAGAAGAATCGTTCTTATAGTGTGCAGCTCCCCAATTGTTTTCAATCACCTCAAGAAAATGATTGCGGAACTCTTCACGCCTTTTTTCTAGTGTGCGGTACTGTTTTTCTAATTTCAGATTGATGTCTTCAATCGTGTCAGTCGACTCCTGCTCGTGTAAGGCAAACTGCACAGCAGCTACTTCTGCCTGATGTACGGAGGCCTGTGGCCACAGACTCCCTTCTCTAAGACTACGAAGCATTTGTCTTGCATTGAGTAAGCGTACCAATGCTTGCATAGGGCGCGTGAAGCGACCAAAAACCAGCACTTTTTCGCCACTATCGCAAACCGCTTCAATTTTTTCTACGGCCTTTTGAATGGCTGGATGTGCAAATAAACGATTTTCATCGCCATGCACACTATCGGTGGATTGAAAAGGGAGTGTGAGCGTGCGCTTCCAGAAATCAATGCGTTGTTGCTTTTTGATGTCAAACGATTCTATGGTGCTCGACTTTGCGGAGTTCTCCTCTTCTTGCGGCTTGTTTAATAACTGATCTCCCTCTCCTTTTAAATGTTCATCCAAGATGGCTGAAATGCCATGGCCATTGCCGATGGTCAATCGCAAGCGTTTGGCGCTTTGATCTTGCGAACCTCTAGCAACAAAAGAGAGTGCTTCAGCCGCACAGATGGCCTGTCGCCATTCAGGTGAGCAATGAGATGCCGATATGCCTAGCTGCTCAACCTTACGGTAATCATCCTTGCCATTGTTGCTGTGTTGCATGTACTGCTTGACTGCTTCCACTTCGCGTTTATCTCTGCGCAACACATAGGTGGATAGCGCTGTTTGATACTCCGCTGCTGCATGACGGAAGGCGGTCAGCGCAGACGCATCACTGGGCATTTTTTGAATGCGTGTCACCGCTTCGCTGTAGCGTTCGATCGCTGTCGTGGCATTGTCATCGGTGATGCCAGCACGAGCCAGTGATTGCTTCCATTGCCCTGCATGCAGCTCAACCGGCGTGGCTGTCATGAGCAAGCGACGTGCATGGGCTGAAGGCAAGATGATGGTATTGAGTAACCTGTTGAGGCCGCTGTCTTCACCGCGGCTTTTGTGTGCCTCATCCACAATGACCAGATCAAATGCTCCGAGACCAAGCCCTACCGCTTGCTCCAGAGCGTGACGCAGGTTGCTATTTTTCGCATACTCACTCCCCTCCAGCGCTGCAGGCCAAGGCGTTATGTCTTGCAGCTCCTCCATTCGCATACGCAAAGGGTGTTTAGTTGGGGTGTTGTTGATTATTTGAACTATGTTTTCTGCAGCATTCATCGCCAATTTTGCAGCATTCTCCTCCCATTTGTTACGTAGCTCCTTCTTTTCATAAAAATTTCTCGGATAGCGACCACTATGCTGTTTTCTCCAATGTGCATACAGCGTAGGCAGTAACGCCCACCGCCAGTAAGCGCTATTTTCCCCTAGGCGCCAATTACAGAAGGCGTGTGAAATTAGTACAACATCATCCTCAAGCCAAGTGGCGTGGCCTTCTGGCCGAATGTCGTTTTCCCATTTTTTTAAGAATTGCCACAAACTGCGCAGAAGCTGTGTTTTCTCAGGCACATGGGCTTTGCGTAATTCGTCGCGCCATTGAAAGCCCAGCCCAGGAGGGGTCAGGATTGCCACACGCCCTTCGCAATGAATCACCGCGTTCGTCAGTGCTGTGGCGATACGGGTTTTACCCATGCCAACCTCATCCGCAATGATGACGCCGTTCTGCGGCAGCCTCTCTGCAAGAGCCTTCAGGCTTGCACGTTGGCCAGCGTTGAGTTCGATGGTTTCCCCATTGGCAATAGAGTGAAGTTGAGATGCAACCGCATCCCAGCCTTTGAATTTTTTGTTCATTGCTCACCTCCCAGTGGCTTCAAGTCTGCGCCCCCAACCCATTGTTGTTCGATTTTGTCTAAAGCATCCTTATATTGCCTATAAGCATCTGAATCCACTTGAACGGCAAAATCTGGTCTGAAAGCTGGATCGCGCAAGGGGGCAAGAGGGTTTAATTTGAGATGCTCGACAAAATAGATCACTGCATCGACTTTGTTTGCACGCACCAGCGTCTGCTCTAGCCGAGTGCACCAGGTGCGCCAATCGTGTTCGGCCACTTGGGTCTGTTGAGAGGCGATGCGTTCGAGGAGCTCCATCATTTGGCGTACTGCATAACGGTTGGATGTGCCTACACCAGTCAAACCGCTGCCTTTCGCATCCCTTGGGGGTTTTTTCTCTGGTGGGACTGTTTCCTCGTCTTCATCTTCATCTTCAATATCTGGAGGGTTAGGGAATGCGCTTAACTCTCGAAGCAGGTCATTGAGGTCATGAATGACTGAGTAGGGTGTGGCCGCTAAGCGGCCATCCGTATCTAAAATCGGAATGTAAGCGGTATGGACAATTCCTGAATCTGTCCATTCACAGAGGACTTGTTGACGCCACTCCCCTCGCCAATGGAATGCATTGTTCATCATTGGCATATGTGCACCAGCATCATCCAGAATCGTAAAGTTTGCGACATCATTGACGGAATCTGGCAAACGCAATTCAACCCGCTCATCTGTCTGGTACCAAACCAGCCAAGGCACAGGGGGGGCAAAGTGCTGAGGGTCAGTTGGCTCCCAAGCGTCACCAGCTGCCAATTCTTCAGGTTTGCATTCCTCATCCCATTGAATCGGCAGCAGGTTTGTGATGACTTGCTGAGCGTTGATGCTGGGTTCCTTATACCAATATGCATCATGCAGTTCAAAGATGACCCCAGCCTCAAGGTTGCCACGGTGGGCATCCATCTGTTGCGTAAACCCATGGCGTGTTAAGTTGCCCGAGCCTAAATACACCCATCCCTTGTTGCAAGCGTTTGAGTTCTTTTGATAATTGGCGCTAAAAAGGAACTTGGCATGCAAACCTCGGTCATTTTGTTTTTCTTTTTTCTTGCCAAATACAGCTTGAGATGTTTTTGGTGGACGAATTTTGACATTCGCATCCTTTAGTAATTCTTTGGATCCAGCGATGGATTGGCACCCTGACGCATTGACGAAGATATCAACTTCTGCAGATTGGGTCAGAAGATTTTTATTTCGCAAAGCCGTCAGAATCTCTTGAGGTACTGAGCAGTGTGTTCCCCCCTCAAAAAAGCCTGAGCCCATTGCGAGATAGTTTCTTGTGACATCACTCAATCGAGCGACGTGTTTGGGCAATTGGGAGAGAAGTGATTGGCTTCGGTTGTCTAAGAAGCGAGGCTTGTATCCTCTTGCCGCTTTTTGGCAGAGGCTAAGCCAACTATCCACAGCTTTTTGTTTTTCGGCTGAGTGATGCAACAGATCGGTATTGAACAAGCCGTCTGCACCACTACGCAACCATTCAAAAAGCTGCGCTGCTGCGAACAGATCTGCGCAGGCCTGTTTGGTTTTCTCTTCTGCATTGGTCAAATCGCCGCTGGTAACGTCAATGCTCCAAGCAAGATCGAGGCTTTCCTCCAACGTTTGCCGAGTCCAGTTACCAGTTGCCACCACCAGCCGCAGGCACCAAACGTTTGGCTGCTTTTCATCGCGAAAGCCCAGCAACGCCACTTTGGCGTGAATGAGTCGGCAACGTTTGCTCTCCAACCCTGCTTTTCCTTTAATGGGCAGGTGCGCGACACCGGGCACTTCCTCTAAGTTCAATGTCGGGTTACTAGGATCCAAAAATAAACCGATAGCCATCTCACCGCTGTAAGCGCGTTCTGGCTTGGTGTTTCCAGTAAAGCGTTCTGCTGCCTCGTTCATGAAAAAACGGTCAGCAGAGAAACCCACGACCCAGCCAAATTGGCCTTTGAATCCATCGGGGGCATCAAAGTAATCCAGCAACGATAGAAAGTACGTTTTTTTATTACTCATGCTGCATTTTCCAATTCTTTATGACGCTGTAACCATGCATCCAACTCACCATGCAAGTCGAGGTTCAAAAGATAAAAATTCCGCAACCTGAACGAAACCCCTTCTGGGATTGGAATGTCCGTGGCATTGCTCTCTGATGGAGGCGCATCCTCATCAGTGGGTGGGGGAGGAAGTTTTCCGCTGAATGCCGGACCTCGAATAATGTCGTCTTCTCGTTCGCGCAAACCGGTGCCATCGCGTTGAACCAAAGCTTTCAATACTGCTGTAGGGTTTGGATTTGTGCATTCTTCACAGAATCTTTTTGCATCTGAATGCTGATTACCAGACGCAAGAAATGCTTGTGCAGCTTGTTGCAGTTTTTGTAGTTGCTTTTGTGCTTTTTGCGTTGCATCAACGTATGAGCATTTCGGCCCCATACCGAGCTCTACGGCATCCAACGCTTCAAGGGCAAGCGTTTGGGCTTTGAAAAATAGCGATCCGGCTTGAATGTCGTGCCAATGCGTCTCATCAAGAACGGCAGGCTTTAGCTTGGCCGCTGAAGGATTGGCTCTGAGTGCGTCCATCCACGCCAGTAGATTTTGTCGGCGTTTGACGTCTTCTTGTGTGCCGTTAGGGCCTGCTAAGTGATTGCGCAAGTTTCTTCGTGCCTTTTCAGGCAATGGCAAGCAGGGTGAGATCGCATTCCGCAATGTGTTCTCGCTAATATCTACGCCCCCGCATACCCACTCAGCCAAGTGAAGAGTAACTTCTTTATTCTTTGGCCTAAGAGCCGAGCAGGAAGCAGAAATGAATTCACATGCCTCATCAGTAGGCTCAAAATCATTGAAACGTTGGCCCTGTGGAGAAACAAAACCCAGGGCTGGCAGTGCCTGCACGGTAGCCATGCGCATGGGCTGAGTGACGTAGTGACTGTCTTCGGATACTTTTTCAAATGCCAAGTCTTCCGATTTATTTTGCAGCTTTCTGCGCCCTGCGAGTCGGCTATCTGATTTCCATTGGTTGTTTTTATAAGCCAGCGTACACGCCAAAGCTTCTATTGCATTGGCCACTTTAATATTGCTGTACTTCTTGCCTTTTTCTGCCGCCCTCTCAGCGACAACGACACCAAGGGTCGCCAATAACAGCTGCCTACCAAACCAAACACCCCCTAAGCCGGGGACTGCGCGATCGTTGAAGTAACGCGTAGCAGCAGAGAGCTGTAGTGTCCGAGTGCGTCGTTCACTCTCCAATGATTCAGGACCTAGCAACCCCCATCGCTCATTACGCATAAATCGTTTCCTTATGTAGCTACTTGTGATGGAATCTTAATGGGTATTAAAGTCAATTTTGTCTGCGAAATAGCGTAAATGCACGAGTCGTTGCCGTTTTGATGCGCACCTGAAAAGAATAGTTGTACGAGCTTTTTATACGACACAAGCTGTCATAAGCTTGTTCTATGATCAGACTCAAAAAGGAGTGCGCATGAAGCCTGAAATTCTTTTTGTCCACGGATTCATGTCCGGCGTGCAGTCGAGCAAGTGGTTGCATTTGCAGACCTTGACTGATCGCTATACCGTAAACATTTTTGAGGTCGACTACCGAGCTGAACCGCCTTACTTGGTGCTGAACCGATTGGTCGAACGTGTGCGCCAGTTAGATCAATTGGAGTCGGTAGTGGTGGCGCACAGCTTGGGGTGCTTTTTTACTCGCTTGGCGCAATTGCGTTTGCGAGGGTTTTCTTCCATCTTGCTAAATCCATCATTCAAGCCATCGCTGACATTGTTCAATGGTGGCGAGCGCAGTATGCCTGCCGCATTCCAAGCGCAGTATGAACAATTGGAACAAGAAGTGGGTCAGCGTATTGGCTCGCGCGATGGTCCTGAAACAGCGCTGATTGAGCTGGGGGATGAGGTGGTTGATCAACCTTCTCAATTGCACTTTTTTGAGCAATCCGCTTTGATCACTTTAGAGGGCGGAAGTCATTCGTTTGAGGCTTTTGATTTGCTGAATCAGCATATTGAGCGCGGCATCAATATGAGCTTTATGTTTGGCGAGCCATGTGGGGAGTGAGTGGGAAATAGTGAGCTAACCACATCAAGCAGAGACTGAATAGCCGTTGCGCTGAACATGGGTTCGTCTAATCGCTTACAGGCATATCGCTGTCGTTCTCACCGACACGTTCACTGTGCATACCAAACTTCATTTCAAAATGGGTGAGTGAAAAGGCCACGCATGTGCAGGTGGCTCTGCATTTCAGTCACATAAATGATTGAGAGGATTTGAAACATGAAACCAGAAACACGCGAGCCTGGCTATTTTGTATGGGTAGCACCGCAAGATAGAGTGGGACGTTTTGGTGGAACCATGCCGCCACGCACACCAGAGCTGCGCACACCATTGCTGTGGTTGGCGCGCGATGGGCACGGACTCTTCTTGGTCAACAACACCCCTGCAGCATTGCGAGAAGTGACGATATGGGTGGGTGGTAGCTTTACCCATGACGACGGGGTGACATCGGTAGGCGAAAACCAAACGCGCGCAACAGGACCGGTTCCTTCCTTAGCGGCGGTCAAAGTCGATGAGTACGATGACTTTTACGATCTGGATTACCTGCTGGGCGTCTCGCTGAGCATCGATTCAGAGCAACTAGGACTCTTGCATTTGGAAACCCCATTGAAGAAGGGCGGCCTAGATGAAACAATCCTCTTGTGGGATTCAGGCGAGCTAGGAAAGCATATCAAGCGCCTAGCGAGTTAATTTTTTGCTGCATATTTTGGCGCCTACAGGACGAAGAAATTTTTGTACTAGGCCGATAGGCCGTATTAAACGAGCCTTTACAAGGCGCAGTCTTTCAACTTCACATCAACAACTCTATGGATCCTCGCCTACTCGATAACAACGAAGCATCGACAGAATTTGATTGCGACATGCATAACGCAGTTTCTCTCGGTAGTGTTGATAGAGAAAGCTACCGCTACGGACAGTCTTGCGGTTGCTTTCAATGCTTGCATCAATTCAAGTCTCAAGCGATTAAGCAGTGGATTGAGGGGGCTGGAAAAACACCCAACATATACACCTCAAGATCCCCAAAAAAACGTACCAAAAGTGGTGATATGCCGCTTTGCCCCTCATGCGGGTTTGATACGGTTCTGAATGTTTCAGATGATCGAGAAACATCACAGATCGAACTACAGAAACTGCACGACTATTGGTTTGGCCCAGAGCGCGCCTACACCATGGATCTGCAGGGACGCCACCGTGCATACCTAGACCGCATACAAGCCCATGCGAGCAGAATGCATGCTTTGGTTCAAGAGCAGCTTGCTTTGCCATACGAGCTGAAACCTGCGCAAACGCGGGACATTTTGCGCAATGCTGCACGCCACAGCATCCGTAACATGCGCGAAATATTGCATAGCCAGCGATGCGGTTGCTATTACTGCTTGCGTAGCTTCAAACCAAGCAAAATTGAACAGTGGTCTGAGGATGGACCTGACACCGAATCGCAGAACGAGCAACAACTGCTTTATACCGCTTGGTGCCCCTACTGTGGGATTGATGCGGTGATTGGGTCTGCTGCAGGATATCCATTGACTAAAGAGTTTCTGACCAGAATGCGCAAACGCTCTTTTGGAATTTAAATGCTAGGACAATTTAGATAGCTTTGCCTCAACGGCATTCCACGCGGAGTCCCAGCCAAGGCGCCTTTGCGGTGCCTTGTTGGCCTGCATGATGATTGCGGTGAGGTCGCAAGAGTCCAAGCCACCACTGCCTTCCACACTCCATTGGTATCGGGCAACGATGTCGTTGAGTGAGCCCAGCGCCGATCGGCTGTCGGTTTTGGCAAACAAGCCTGTGTGATATGGAGTGATTGCCTTCTCCACCACGTTTTGCGAAAAACCGCGCAAAAGCAGCAGTTGGGATAGGCCTGCTAAAAACATCTGTGGCAAGGTTGTGGGTGACAACGGTTTCTTGCCTTCATACAGAATGAACGAAAGCAACGTGGGCTCACTCATAAATACCAAGGCCTTGTGCCTGGCCAAGTCAAAACGATTGACGTACCAATGCCCAAGTGGCGCTTTCGATGGCTCAGGCTCAGACAAATTCGCTTTGGTCAGGCCAAGTGCTTTCTGAACGTCGGTGGTGCATTTGAGATAGAGCATTGTTTGTGGAAAGCCAACTGCTAGTGCTTATTGTTTTTTCCCAGGCCATAAGCACCACCAGATAGCACTTTGGTGCGATCAAATAAGTCTTCGCTTCTTGAGCGTTCGATTCCCTGTTGCTCTCGCCAGAAGTTTTCACGCTGCCTTGCGGAGGAAAACTTGTTTTGGGTTTGAGTCACTGCAGTTTTCTTGGGGGTGGGCTTATTAGCCGCATCAGGCATAACTCCTGATGCGCGTAGTGCATAGGCTTCTCTAATAGCAGGTGTCTGAAACATGTACTCACCGCCTGATAGTGCATACAAAACTTGCATGTCCTTAGTCATTTCGATGCGATGGACATCCATGAAGTGGCTTTTCAGACTGTGCAAAGGCATCATTTTTTCACAATAACTGCATTGCACTTTTACTTCCAGATATTTGCGTTTAGCTTGCTCAAGCGCGTTGATATTGTTTTTAAGGATGGTGCGTTTTTTCGCAAGATTTTTATCAGCGATTTGTTTTAATTTTTCGTCATGAAGGCGCTTTCCATGGGCTGCAATCGCTTCTGGCGAATGGACTTTATTTATATGCTTCTGTAGCCTTTTAGGCGAAATCTTAATCTTGCAGTTTGGGCACACTACAAGATCTTCTTGAGCGGTCTGATCTGTGGGCATGCTGATTTCCTCTTGCTTGGATTTCTTAAGTTTTCAGTCGTGTCCTCTGAAGAGAGGGTGTTTATGCACGACCTCTCACTTCCTCGATTAAGTCCGTTTCTCAAACTTCAAAAACGATTTGAGGGTATTCGACTCAACGACATCATCGTGGGGGATCAGCAAGTAATGCCAAGGCTTGCCGCCTACCGTCTTGGTGTAGTCGCTTGCGTGTTTGCACCATAGGCTTGCAGCGGTGGCTTTCGCCTGCACTTCGGGTAAGTTCACATCCCCGCTGGCTTTGGTTTCAGCCATGTAGATCGCATCGTCAAGCTCCACAACAAAATCTGGGATGTATTCGGCATGGTCATTGCCCTGCTTGTAATAGATCTGGAACTGGCCTTTTGCGGGTTTGAACCACTTCAATGCATCACGTTCAAGCAGTACAGCAAATCGTCGCTCGGTGTCGGAGTCAAAACGCTGCAATTCATAGAGGCATTTACTGAATCCAGTAAACAGCATGGTTCTAATCTTGCTTAGGTTTTGAACAGTTTGGCGATAGTTCTGCGGTGCCTTGTCAGCTGCAGCTGTGTAGTTACAGGGTTTGAGTGGGGTAAACCCTTGATGAACAACCACCTCAGACTCACCGGAAGATTCCTCGAAAAAGTGCAACTTCATTTGTGAGTGAATTTCTTTGGCGATGGTGGCACGTTGCCCGTTCAGCACGTTTTCCACGTCTTCCTCTGGAAGGTAGGAGCGTAAGTGGGTCACCATCTGCCCCGCCAATTCATAAAGCAAGTCCGCCTGGGTGAAGTAGTCCACATCATCGAAGTCCACTAACCTGTGGACGATGTAGTCCTCAGGTCGTGCTTCTTTCAACCCTGCTTTAGATTCGAGGGTGAATTGTTCGCCGGTGCGCAATACCTGGCCCACAATTTCCCGTGAACCCGGCTGGAGGTTGAGTTGACTTGTATTCAGCTCAAATGCACGAAAGCCCGCTTTAACTTCACCTGTTGGAACCACCGTGATACGCGGAATATCGATGGTTTTTTGCACCACAATTTCAGTGGTTTTGGCCACAACAGCCGCCACATCAGGCACCGCTGCCTGTTCATCCACTCCCGTTAGTAAATCGCCAGAAATTTCTTTTAGCTTTTCCTTGACTTGACTAACGATTTTTTGCTGCGCCTCAGGTGTTTGCAGCGAAGCACTTTGAGGCAACTCAGTGGCCTTGGTGCTTAAAGAGCGAATAACCGCCAACGTGGCTTGCGCAATCTTTTTATCTGCCTCGTTAGTGAACACTGGTGAGGGCGCTTTCACAACGTTGGCAGCGTCTGCGACATTGATATTTCCATCTGCGTCTGTTTTATGAACGGCAGATGGTGTCAACCCCAACTGCGCGTTGATAGATGGTTCAACCGTAACACTAACCTTTTTTTCTTCTTGGCTTGGGGCCTCCAAGATGACTTGCTTGAGCTTGATCGGTGAATCGGCCTTGTTGGCGTCGTCCACTACTTCCTGAAAGCGGTCGTGCGCCACGATGTTCAAGCGGTCTACTGGCTCAACACCTGTGCGTTTGCCATACGGTAAACGCAAGCCACGGCCAATGCTTTGCTCAATCAAGGTGCGTGCGTTCGCGGCGCGCAGGGGCACGATGGTGTAGAGGTTGGTCACGTCCCAGCCTTCTTTGAGCATGTTGACGTGCACCACAATTTCGGTGGGCTCATCCACGCTTTCCACTGCCAGCAAGCGGCGGATCATCTCTTCTTCTTTTTCGCCCGTCTGACTGGAATCCACCTGAATCACTTTGCCCGCGTAGCGCCCTTCGTAAAAGCTTTCCGATTGCAGCAGATCCAACAACTGCGATGCGTGCGTGGTGTCACGCGCAATCACCAGCATGAAGGGCTTGACGGTTTTAACGCCGTTGTCGCGTGCATAGGTAATCAGCTCTACCTTGGTTTCCTCATGCAGACGAATGCCATCTTCAAGCTTGATCTTTTCCACCTCTTCAGGCGTGTGGTCGCTCGCTTTGAAGTTACGCTGTGTGACCACGGCTGGGTCTTTCACAAAACCATCTTCCAGTGCACGGGCCAAGGGGTAATCCATCACCACGTTTTGGAATGGCACCGGCCCTTTATTCGATTCAGTAAAGGGTGTCGCAGTCAGTTCTAAGCCAAACAGTGGCTGCAACTCATTGATGGCGCGGATGCCTGCACTGGCACGGTAGCGGTGCGATTCATCCATCAGCAACACCAAATCGGGCAGGTTGGCTAGATGGTTGAAGTAGCTGTCGCCCAGCACTTCGCGCATGCGCTTAATGCGCGGTTCTTTGCCGCCGCGCACTTCTGAATTGATCTTCGAAATATTGAAGATATTGATACGCACATCCTGCTCAAAGCCGTCTTGCAGATCGTTGACCGCTGCACCGCTTTGATCGTAGTTGTCGCCTGTGATGATCAGCGGTGCTTGCTGAGCAAATTCGGCAATGCCTTTGAACACGTACTTCGGCGTGTTCGGCGTAAAGTCATCAATCAGCTTGTTGTAGATGGTCAGGTTGGGCGCCAGCACAAAGAAGTTGTTGATGCCATGTTGTAGATGCAGATAGGCCACAAAAGCCCCCATCAGGCGGGTTTTGCCCACGCCGGTTGCCAATGCAAAGCACAGCGAAGGGAAGTCACGCTCAAACGCCTGCAGCGTTGGGAATTCTGCTTTGAGCGTATTCAGAATAGCTTCAATATCCCTGTCTCCATGCTCAAGCAGACTGGGTGCGGCATCAATGGCTTGCACCAGTTTGGCTAAGGACTCTGCTTGCGGCGCACGCAGGGAAAGGCGTCCAGTCACGGCGTTTTTGATGCGTGTTGTCATTATTCATCTTCCCCAAACAAACCACCTTGCGTGGTCGGAATACCGTTCTTCTTGTTTCGCTTGGTGCTGCTGCTACTTGCAGGCTGCACCGGGTCAGGTTTGGCCATGGGCAGGTTGGCGACATTCAGGCTGTAATCGTCATGCCCCCACTCACAACGGGCCAGCACCATCTTCGGTATTTTCTTGAGTGTCAAGTTCGGCCAGCGTTTGGCCGCTTCAGATGCCGTAATGCCACGAAACGCAGCGCAGCAAATGAGCAGGCTTTGCTCTTCGCCCACTTCGTCGGACAAGGCTTGCAATTGATCTAACGACAGGCTTTGCGTAGTCGCATAGATAAAGTCGCGTTCGCTGGAATGCCCGTGCTGCCACCAGCGCGTTTCAGAAGGCGCATAGGTGAAGCCCTCCAGCTTGGCCAAAGCTTCAGCCAACTGGTCCGCGTTGTATGCAGGATTGATGACTGGGTTGCCCCACCGGTCATTGACGATCAAGCTGGGCGCAAGCTTGTAGTAACGAAAACCGCCACCGCCTTGCCAGCCGGTGCTTTCGGTCACGCCGCCCTTGTCTTCGCCATCCACCACTTTTTGCAGGCGCGGGATGATGTGCGAATGGATGTGGTCACCCAGCTCGACCATGATCCAGCGGCGGCCCATTTTGTGGGCGACTGCTCCGGTTGTGCCTGAGCCGGCGAAGGAGTCAACAACTAAATCCCCTTCTAATGTTGCGATCTCAAGTACACGTTGAATGATTTTTTCTGGTTTGGGTGTATCAAAGGATTTTTCACCATAGAAAATTCCTTTCATTTCCGCGCTTGCATTTCTGGTGCTGCCCGCAAATTCATACGGCCACCAAGTTTGCGGCACTACCCCGCCTTTAACCTCTGAGAGAAATTTTTTCTCTACAGGAAACTCGGCATTCCCATTTTTTCCCCAATAAATTCTTTTTTCACCTTGTAGTTTTTTTATTTCATCAGGTGGACGACGCCATGAGCTTCCCTTCGGCGGAAGGACATTGCGCCCTGCATCATTCATTAGGGGGTAGTAATCTCGCTCTCTAAACTCAGCCCGAGTCAGAGGGGTACCTAGCCACGGGCCTCGAGTATCGTTATCTGGATTTTTATAGTTAGAGATTTGTTTCTCGCTTCGAGGAACTAGGTTTGGCTTCCAATCGACTGCTTTTTTGTATACCAAAACCATATTGTGTGTTTGAGCAATGGTTGACGCATTATTCCCCGGTGTATCTTTAGATTGCCAGACAATGTTCGCCACAAAATTTAAACGCCCAAATATTTCATCACAAAGAACTTTAAGGTAGTGCGATTCGTTATCATCAATCGTGATCCAAAGCGAACCATCCTCCGAAAGCAAACGCTTGATGATTTCCAATCGATCACGCATCAACCCCAGCCAAATGGAATGCTCCAAGCCATCGTCGTAATGGGCAAACGCGCTGCCTGTGTTGTACGGCGGATCAATGAAGACGCATTTCACCTTGCCCGTAAACTCCTGCTCCAACGCTTTGAGCGCCAGCAAGTTGTCGCCAAAGATCAGTCGGTTATCAAAAATATCGTTATCCGTCACACGCTGCTTGGCGTGGTAAGACTTGCTTGGATCTTCCAGCAAGATACGCGGCTCCAACTTGGGGCGCTTTTCCTTTCCGATCCAAGTGAGTTCTAGTTTTTGTTTGTTCATAGCCATTCTCAAAGTTGCGGAGCCTTGTTTGATAGATATTCAAACAGGCGCTGGCGAGGGTATTGTTTTTCCGTATTCTGTACGTTTTTTAGAGTGGCAATAGCGGGATCAACGCCAAGCGAAAAATGGGTTTCCATCAACTCTGACGCGAACTCAACAACGTTGCCTTGGTTGCGGAAATACGCTAGTGGCCCTACATTCGTCAATCGCCGCTGACTCAGATCAAGCGCTTCCTGTCTCAATTGATCAAGTGGTTGACTGAGCACTGCCTTTAAGGCTTCTGTATCAATCACTGCGGCCTCAGCAATGCGCTTGCCGAGGCGCTTCAGCATGACAGCCGCGATGACATGCACCGCATTTCGATAAATCAACTTTTCTTGGCTGTGCGCTGGTGCGTTTTGTTCGTACTCAGTCACTAAGGTGCTAATGGTTCGATAGCAAAGCACTGCATTCAGCAATCTAATTCCACTCAGCGTGGACGGGAAAAGACCAGCGTATTCTGCAGAATCAGCATTACTTAGGCGCTTGATGTCACTCTTGAGCCAGGCATAGAAGCGAGCATCCCTTTGCCATGAAGAGAGTGCACGGATTGCATCTTCTAGTGAGAATGCATTGATGCTTGAGGTCGCAGCTTCTGGGCGGTAATGATAGCTAAACCCTAGAAGGGCTACTTCTTGCCGTAACCGCTCTTGATTCTCATCCAAGGCAGCGAAGTTGCTCAGTTGAACCGGATTCTGATGATTGCGAGCTTTGGTAATGCGCTTGCCAAATGCACCATCAGCAGGTGCCTTGATCAAGGTCAGCATCACTTTTGCATCTTTGATGCTTTGATCTGGATTCTGCTTGGAAAACTCTGCTGCTGATGCCACGGTTTGCGCACCATTGATGATGGAAAAACCGCGAACCTCAAACCTTCTTGCTTTGCTTTTTGTATTTCTTCCTTTTTGCTTTACCTCATCGCAGACGGCGGTAACGCCATTGTTCAAGTAAAAGAAATCTTGAGGTGCTTCCTTTAATGTCTTTTGCACAGCCTGATTCACACTGGATCGATTGCTGCCTAGAAAGTAGCGAATGTTTCTCTCGTAAAGTGCCTTGTCATTCAATTCGTGAAGGGCCACTAAATCAGAGAGATAAACCATACCGTAGTACGTCACGCGGGGCTCACCGATCTTGTCATATTTTTGAAAACTGATTGTGGTGTTGACGGGCTTGAAGGCTTGCTCGTTTAGTATGTCGCGCGTAATTTCGGCAGCAGAGTAGTAGACGACGTTTCTTTCAAGGCGTTCTTCTTGAAGGTCGTCGTCGTTGAGTAACTGAGATAACACTTTTTTGGCAGATTCAGATACTCCGTCTCCCGTGAAAGGAATCACTAATCTGATGCTATCGCAGTCGTGTAGCGCGTTTTCAATTTCCTCTAATCGATTGGTTACATTGGCGTTGAATCCGTCGAAATCTTGATTCAAGAGCAAGCGAATGCCAGTGCAAAATGATTGCATGTCATCTTGATTGACTTGATCACGTGCTTTCAATTTACTTTGAAGAAGGTAGAGTGTCTTATCTCCTTTGAAGTAGTAGATAGCGTCGATGCCTCTGTCATCCACGTCGTCCACAACGGAAGCGGCTGCCTCTTTGGGAGAAATATCGAGCAGCTTATGCAATGCAAATGCACTGAATGCACGGGATAATTGTTTTACCTCTTGCTCAGCTGCTTGCCCATTACCGATCAAGGGGGGCAGATCAGGTACAAAACGTTCTGCCAGCAGTTTTTTAAGCACTGCCATGTGCTGTTTTTCTAATTCAGCCATTTCAGTGATTGCTCTCGTGACAATCGGTAGTAGCTAAAGCCGTTAGCGGTTTCATTTGACTAATTCCCACTGAATAGTGAACAGAGTTCGGTGTTCCACTTGTTGGGTCAGCTGATCTTCTAGTTGCCCGATCAACTCATTGCGCTGCGCTTCAACTTCATCTTGCCTCGCAAACAAGTCACGACGCAATTTGGTGCGTTTGGCTTCCAAGTCACGTTGCTTGCGTTGCCAAGATATTTTTTCTTCGAGGGTAGGTGCTGTAGATGCCGTACTGCGAACTTCCTTGATTTCACGATCAATGTCTTTGATTTCTTGTTCTAGTCCTAACTTCAGGTCATCCGCCCATGCATCGAGCTTTTGCACTTCTTGTTCGAAGTAACCCATATTCCGCTGGTTGATTTGCCTCAGCGTTTGCGTTTTGCGCGCTTCCAAGTCTGCTTGCAGGGCGCTTGGAATGGCATCAATGGACTCACTTGCAGCTTGCTCAATGGCGGGAATGCGCAGCAATTTTTCTGGATCATCTTCTTGCAGAACGGTGCCATCATCGGCGCATGCCGAAAGCACCAAATGCTGTTCCTGCTTGCCCAAAGCATCAACTTCAATCAGCTCAAGTGTGAGCCAGCCGGATTGACCGCTATAGGGTTCAAGCGTACTAACCTTGATGCCGTAATCGGCCAGATAAAATACCAGTTTAGAGGTACCTAGTTGGCGGTTTTTTGCTTGTTGAATGACCCACTGCGCCAATGGGTGGCTGACTCTGTACAGGTGAGCTTCGCCAATGCGCCTTGGTAGTTCATACCTGCCAAGTTCAATCTCAACAGACGTGGTGCCTGCTAACGCATCAGGAAGACGTAGTAGGTCGAAGCCAGCCTCATCAAAGCGGGTGTTTGCAGCCAGCTCTGCGGCAGTGAGGCCAAGCAGCATCTTTTCAAATTTGTTGCGCGTTCTTTGGCTGTCTTCTGCGCGCACCCGCAGTTTTTCTTGCACGTCTTCGTCAAAATTCTCCAGCAGGAGTTCACGCGTTTTGACCATGGCGTCGTTGATCTCGCCTGCGAGGTCTTGCTGTAGCTGCGCGAAGCTGGCTTTGATTTCATCTGGATTGCGGCAAGTGCGGTAGATTTCTGCAATACGCCGCTCAAAATCAACGCCAGAGCCAATTGCGCCCAGTACTTCGTCACTGGCACCAAAGACACCTTCAAATAGTGAGAATTTCTCTGCCAACAACTCATACACGCGAGCATCCGCCTCATTACTACGATCAACAAAGTTGACCACCACGACATCATGTTTTTGCCCGTATCGGTGGCAACGACCAATGCGCTGTTCAATTCGCTGCGGGTTCCACGGTAAATCGTAGTTAATGACGAGTGAGCAGAACTGTAAGTTGATGCCTTCGGCCCCCGCTTCGGTGGCGATCATCACTGAGCCGCTGTCGCGGAAATACTCAACCAGCGCAGCACGTGTGTCTGCGGTTTTGGAGCCTGTGATCTTATCGGTGCCTTCATGCCGTTTGAGCCATGCTTTGTAAATGGCTTGCGCACGCGAATCGCTGTTGGTGCCGTTGAAGAGGACGATGCCCTGGCCGTAGTTCGTTTCTGCCAGCAGACTCAAAAGGTAATCTTGGGTGCGTCGCGACTCAGTGAAGATGATGGCCTTTTTAGCTGCGCCTAGCCGCCCAAGTTCTGCAAATGAGTTTTCTAAGGCTGTCAGAAGTGCTTTGCCTTTGGCGTTGTCTTTGATTCCTGAGGCCAAGTTCTTGAAATGGTCCAGCTCCTTGATTTCTTCCGCTAGCGCTTGCGCTTCGGATTCAGTCAGCTCATTCTTGTCTGGCTGCGAATCGGACTCATCAAACTCTTCTGCAATTTCATCGATCGCTTCGTAATCGGCGAGAGTGTCAACCAATGAGGTATCACTGTCTTCTTCTGATCTTTCAGTCTTTGGGGCAGTGGTATTTGCTTGCCCCTGTAAACGTTTGATCATTGTCTCTAAGGCACCAGCAATGGCATGCGAACTGGAAGCCAGCAGTTTCCATAAAACAAGGGAAATCAGCTGCCGCTGACCCTGTGGAAGAGCCTGCAGATTCGGTCGGCGTAAATAGTCTCCAACCAAGGAGGATAGCTCGCGTTCTTCGCTCGACGGTGTGAACTCTTGGACGATGGCTTTTCGTGCGGTGTATGACACATATGGCTGAACTTGTTTGCGTAATGTGCGTTTGCATACTGTGTGAAGTCGTTCCCGAAGACCGGAAAATGACTGACCACGGCTTGCAAATTGCGAACGGAAACTATCAATATCACCAAAGACACGATCATCAATAATGCTGACCAGTCCATACAACTCAAGCAAAGAGTTTTGCAATGGTGTCGCTGTGAGGAGCACCTTGGAGTTCACATGAGCTACAGCATCCCTTAACGTCTTTGCAATGACGTTGCTGTTTTTGTACACGTTGCGAAGGCGGTGGGCCTCATCAAACACCACCAGATCCCAATCGAGAGAGCCGACATCTTTGGCTTTCGTTTTGGCAAACTGATACGAGCATATGACGGGACCACTGTCGCTGACGAAGGGATTCTTCATGCCCTGCTTACGAAGGGCGTTGTAGTTTTTGGTTTCAAGAATGAGGCCTTGAAGTCCAAATTTCTCCTGTAGTTCTTGGTGCCACTGCTTGCGTAGGTTGGCAGGCACAATGATGAGAATTTTCTTTCGTCGTTCAGCCCATTTTTGCAAAATGACAAGGCCTGCTTCAATCGTTTTCCCCAACCCCACCTCATCGGCGAGAATCACACCATGTGATAACGGGTTATGGCACGCAAATAGTGCCGCATCTACTTGGTGAGGGTTCAGGTCCACCTGTGAGTCGACCAGTGTGGTTGCCAAAGAGTCAACAGAATCACCAGCGGTTTGACGGGCGAGAAGCCATGCGTAGTACTGGCTTTGATAAGGAGTCAAAAGTAAGGCTTTTGGGTTATCTAACGGGATTGAATCAGTTGCCGAGCAATCATTGGAACTCATTGGAACTCTTAGAAAAATTGAATTTCAAAATGGTTAGCGGTTTTGCCAATTAAGTGGTTTGTATCGATGAACTTGCTACAGAAGGTTAATTTCCGCTTTGTGCTAACTCCCGATAGATGTACTCCACCAATTCAGCAACTTGTTTGTTTCCTTGCTCAGACTGCAGATACTCTTGGGTTGAGCTAGAAATACCTTGAGAGAGACAGTTTGTAAGCAAAGATTTCCTAATCTCTTCTTTGTCTTGCCCATCAAATGCTCTTTTAAAGCTGGCAGGAAACTTAACTGGCAACGTGTCGCCTTGGCGGATGCGCATGGGAGCGCCCGCAGCACCTTTCACAACAAACAAAAGCAATTCATCATCAGTTGTACTGTTCTTTTTCCTAGCACTTGTTTGCGATTTATTCGAAGGGGCGGCTGCACCTTTTTCGGCAGTAAACAATTTAAGCTCAGAGGCAAGCTCTTGCTGATCGAACAGTGAACGGCCTTCATGCTGATACTTAAGTAACTCTGAAATGCTTACACGGTATTTCAGAATGCCGCTTGCAATGTTGGCCAGCTCAGTAATACGCTCAGACTCCCATTGCTTTTCAGCCTCGTTAATTTCTTTGTATTCTTGAAGGGTGTCATCATCAACCGAGCCATTGCGCATTTTTTCTAGTAATTCCTGTTTTCTTTGCGCTTTTTCTGTAGGTAGCATGCACTTCTCCTAAATGTGAACAGTCTATTGCAACCAATTGTACGTTTGATTCAATGACCGGGGAGCTTTTAGCAATCAACGTGATACCAGAAGCGAATTGATGTGGTCAGCTGGTCTATTACATACCGCATGGTGACGAGTTAGCGATGGAAATTCGCATACCGCAGTCGATTTAAATCGGGAAACGCTACATGAAGCAAGGGCTCGGCTTGAGTCAAACTCACCACCATGGGATTGACCCGTTCCATAAAGCTACCTTGCTCCAGCGGGAAAAAGCCAATTGAACAAGGGCTTTGCTGTGATTTGTACCAAGGGTTATTGCAGTTATATGCAGTTGCGCCCGTTGGACCAAAACGATTCGTCCAAGCTTTACAGACAGCATCACCCACTGCTTGATCCGAATAAACCTGCTCACAATCCATTGCGATCAACACGCGTGCGCGCAACCCTTTGGCAGCCGAGTACACCAATTTCATCTCATCGTGCACATATGCATGAGCAAACTCCTGACGCATCCAAGCCAGTAATTCAGTGCACTGGTTTACAAACGGTAGATGACCTTGGGACAATCCAATGCCTTCATGCCCAAAATCATTCGCACGGCCAAGATCTATACGCAGCAACATCAATTCAGGCGCTCGCATCTTGCATTGCTGCAAACGCCCAAACATCGCCGTGATGGCATGCGCATGTCGTTTACGAATTGACTGGCGCAATGCCACTACATCGGGCATCTCAAAGGCCAGCAGCAACTGCGTCAACATCATGTCCGTCAGAGCTTCATCAGGCATCGCTGAATGCGCACTAGACAAAAAATCCCTTTCGTTTGATAGCCAGTGTGCAAAAGCACGACAGTACGCATCTAACTGCCAAACATGCTGAATATTGACCGTACCTAAAGACGGCTTACCCCTTAATAGCTCCAACAGTGCGGCCATATCTTGCTGACGCTCTACGAATGGCGTCTGACCTTGCGTCAACGCATAGCGTTTGCGATAAACCGTTTTGACGACTTCGCGGCACTGTTCAAGCCAAGCCAGCGCTGTGCACAAGGCTTCATGAGAGTGGGTATGAGTGTGAGTAGAAAAATTCATGATCTTCAATGGTTGTGTTGAGTGAATCTCCTAGGCAGGAGATCTGCTGTGCGTTGCAGGCCATCGGTTGAGTGGACTTATTACACACACCATCAAAGAGCTGAATAAATTTTTAATTTTTAACTCGTACCCGTCCTCGCTTTATCACTCTGAAGTCTTTGGGAACCTTCAGGCGCATGAATCGCATAGGCGCGATGCACTGACACCTAAAACCCCGCCAGAACTTATCCCACGTATCGTCGTTTCGCAGGTGATCACGCAACCCCGCATCATGCAATCGTATAGAGCCATGTAGGTAATCTTTGTACTCTGTAGCAGCGACCTGACTCCAAGCCTTCTCCGCCAGCAATTTGACCTCTCCAATGCTTAGTTTGTTGCGTGCATCGACGATGAAACAAACATCCCAGAACAAGTGCATATCACGAGACACGCCGATCACGGCAAAGTGCCCCAAAAGAGTTGGTCCTAACGAGAATTTAAAGAGCTTATAGAAAGCATCGAAGCGATCGGAGTGCTTAAGAATGTTGTGGAAATTCTCATTCCACTGCATACCACCCAACAAATGAAAGCGCATTAGTTGGAGTGGATGCTCGTGTCGCTCAAAATGAGCCAAGTATTTCTGCAGTCTGGTATCGACCTCGTGATGTTTGTCGTAGAACAACTTATCTTGTCGACGCAGTTCATCAAGCAACGAGGCGTCTTCCAGCTTTTGCTTAAACGCAGCCACAAGTTGCGTATGCAGGGTTTTGTCGTGCGGTGCCACGGCCTGTACGCGCCATCGGAGTAACAGCAAACGTTGAAACAGCGACAAGCTACCTGAGAACCGGAAGCTTTGATCCATTGGCAACTCAAACTGATGTACCGGAAACAGTTGGGCACAGAGTAGGAGTTTGTCGGCCAACAGCGAGGCTTGCGCTGCCTTTCTCTTAATCAGCGGCATGAGCAAGTCGAGTTCAGCATCGCGACCCGCTGCGTACTCACACAAGTACTCATGCATCGCATGATGTGCCACCGCCAAGTTCCATACTGAAGAAGAAAAAGCATGTGGCTCGCCCCGTAGAGAGAGGCGCCACCGCGCCAACTCACGATCGTGTTTGCCGAGACGGTGATGGACAGGATAAATCATGCGCTCTATCCTGCCACAGGCAAAGCTTAAAGCCCCATTTTGCGCATCCGCTGGCGCACCACCGTTGCCTTCATTTTTCTCTCCCACTTGGTTTGATCTATGTGTGCTGATCGCATCGCACGTCTGATTCCAGGAAAGGCCAAACGCAACAGGTGATCCGGCTTCGCCATGTAACGTACGGCATTGCATACGTTAGCAACGAACTGAGGCGAATCCTCATTGAATACACCAAGAGCCAGCCCATAGGGCTTTAATTGGGCTTTTCGGATAGGGTTGTTGTCGTTATAAGCCCAACCAACATCAGCATGAAACTGAGCCCGCCAACGCTGTGCAATCAGAAACCCAATCGTTTCATCCTCCCGAACTACCGATCCATTGAACAAAAACAAAAGGTGCGCATGAAGTCCGCGCTCTTGCGAGTATTCAAGCTTCGCCTCGTGATGGATGTATGAATAGGAATAGTCGGCACGAATTGACTTGACCAGTAGATCAAGATTGTCTGTCAATACCTTATGTCCACTCTTGCTTCCAATCTCCAACTCAGGAGGATTGAGGCTAAAGCCAACATCCAAACGAACAATCATTAGCTTGGAATGCCGTGCTTTGAATCCGCAAACACGTCTAACCATGCTGGTTGTATTGTGCTCCTGCAATCTTTGAGAGCTATCAAGCTTCATCAAAAAATTTGATGAATCAAAAATTTCTATTAGAGCATTGAAGGCTAGTCGAGTGAATTCATCATCCCAATTGATTGAGAAATCCCTTTCTTGGATTTTCATCATTTTCGTTAGTTGATTGAACCAATTTGCATAGGCCATCAAGAATGGATCTGAATCATCCATCTTCTGCACCCACCAATTGATGGGTACATCTAGACCAAGTGAGTATGCAAACATGATGTCACAAACCCAGTTATCGAATAGTCCTGATGCTATTGATGATCGATACTTGTCATGCATGCTTTCCATGCAATCTCTGCATGTGATGATTTTCTTTAAATGCAATTTAATTACATTGTCTTGTTTGTGATTGATTGATTGATTCATTGTTAACTCCATTTATGTCTAATGAGTTGATTGAATGTATTAATTTGTTTTATGTAAGTTAATTGATTGATATATATAAAGAAATAAACTCCCAATTTGTCATTGAGAGTTCCAATTGAAAATTGCATGAGATTGAATTTGCTAATGTTGATTTTACGTTGATTTTGTTTTGTTTAATTATTTCGCTGAAGAGCGGCTTGCTTCAATTTTTGATGCAATCCATTCGTTAAGTTCTGATTCGATCCATGCGATCCGAGCATCACTGATTCGAATGCTTCTTGGAAAGGATGGATCGTGGTACTTGGAGTTAGGATTTATTTTTGAATAAATTGATGTTTTGCCAAGTTGAGTTTTTTGACACACTTGGCTTAAGACGATCAGATTGATCGAATCAGATTGCTTTGGTGAATTGTTCATTCTTTCTCCATTCGTGTTGATTTAGAAGAATCGACGCATGTGGTGCGTTTTCTTCAAACCATCACGAGAGGAAATGAAAAATTGAAATTTAAAAAATCCGCAGCATGAATAGGCGCCCTAGAAGGAGGCGGAAGGCTTGTCGATGCGAGTCTCATGCATCACCACACAGACGACTCGATCAGGCTAGATGACGTGCGTTATACGATGATTTTTTTAGCTTCATACGCGATACAAAAAAGTCACTCACTCGCTATAGAAGTGAAGCTTAGTACGGTGCTTTAAAAATTTCTTAAAGAATTTTTAAAAAACATCTTAAAGAAGTTTTATGTATATAAAAATTAAGAAGGCAAATCAATTCTGAACGACCAACGAGATGATCTTCTCTCATCTGCTTTGGCCTCTGATTTGGGCCTGATTAGGCGGCGCTCGATGGTGAGATAAGTTGCAAGATCTCTAATGAATTCCTGGTCAGACTTTGAGTGCAGATTGATCTTGCATATGTGTGATTTTGCAGAAAACCCCATTGGTCTGAATGATAGTTGTGCTTGAGATTTTTCAAATAATGCCAGCGTTTTTCTTATCGGCTTGCTTTTTTTAGATAACTCTTTGATATATGATGAGACATCATTTGTCAATGTTTCTTTTGTTAAATCCTTTTTTGAAAATTCATCTTCTAATTTTGATGAGTGTTTAAATACATAAATTGCATTTGTGAATGAGAAATCAAGATTTTTCGGAATTTCGAACTGATCTCCAGATCGAACAATTTCTCCATAGCTAGACTTGGATGCAATGATGCCAATGTACTCCGAGGAGTACTTTTCTTTGAAAAGTTTAGACAGTGTAAATGCCCATTTCATCGAAAGCCAATGATCATGATCTTGTGAGCTGCTAGATATGACGCTTAAAATTAGCAAATTCTTATTTAGTTTGCCAACTGGTGAGAATGCTTCAATTATATTTTTCTTGTTTTGATTGGATTTTCTAATATAAGATTCTTCCGATTGATTTTTTGGGAATGATGTTTTTTTTGCGGTAGTGGTGATATTGATGGTTCTTGTAGGGGAGTTCTTATAGTCTTTTGAATCATTCAGAGAGAAATCGCTTAAGGCTTTTTTTGTGGTTGAATTTATTTCCGTGGATGCTAAGTAATGACCAATGTTTGAGCTTTTGTACATTGATCTCAAATTGGTTAGATATGATTGCAGCTCATTCTTTGTGAATTCATTGAATGGTTTGTCAATAGAATAATTTGACTTTGAATGTAATATTGCACTTATTCCTCTGGCGTCATGCAGCACTGTGAGTAGTGCTGCATAATCCTGAACTAATTTGCTTTCATTAAAAAATATGAAGCCCCTATTGGTTTTTTTACATTGATAGGAAAGACTTGGTTCTACAAGTTGGTACGACCGAATGGCATGGTATCCCAATGATGCCCATAGCAGCTCTCTACTTCTTTCTAATTCTCTAAGCTGTTCGTGCGCCGTTGTTCCCTGCATGCCTTTCGGGATTTTGATGTCATGAAATACGAATTCGTCACTGGCTCCAATTGGAAATCTATCTGGATATGTATCTTTTTGAATGGATAGGTTGATTTTTGAAATTTTGCTTTGTTTAGGCATTTTGAATTGATTGATCGTTTATTTTTAAGAAATTGATTTAAATCACTTCTGTGATTGAATGCAATGATCAGCCCATTGTTGCATCATGATGCGGCGCTTCTCAAGTGCATCCCCCCTCCGATAGGCTGCTTCGACTTTATTGATGAGGGTGTGGGCAAGGGCTTGCTCAGCCAGTTCTCTTGGATGATTGGTCCGCTCTGCCGCCCAATCGCGAAATGAAGAGCGAAATCCATGTGGAACGTATTTGAGTTCCATTCGGCGCATCATTTGGTTCAAGGCCATGTCTGATAGTTGATGGCCTCCTGGGGAGGCAAAGACAAAGGGAGATTGATTAATTCTAGGCAGTGCTGAAAGCAGAGTTAGTGCTTGAGTCGAGAGTGGCACTCTGTGTTCGGTAGAGGTTTTGGTGCGATCAGCCGGTATGACCCATACTTTATTCTCTAGATCAAGTTCATCCCAGCGTGCACCACGCGTTTCACCAGAACGGGTCGCTGTGAGGATCAGAAAGATCATGGCCTGAGCCGCGAGGCCTCTTTTGTGTACGACACTTTGGATGAAGGCGGGTACTTCATCGATGGGCATGGCAGGATGGTGTTCTACCTTTTGTACTTTGCTGGGTTTAGGCAGGATGCTGTCGAGGTGGCCTTTCCAGCGCGCGGGGTTTTCCCCGCTGCGGTATTTGCGCACTGTGGCGTAGTCGAGCACGGATTCAATGCGCCCCCGAAGGCGACTGGCAGTTTCTGTTTTGCTCAGCCAGATAGGCTCAAGACAGGCAAGAATGTGGGGGAGTTCAATTTGATCGACTGCCAATGCTCCTATCGTTGGATAGGCGTAGGTGGTCAGTGTATTAGCCCACTGCTGCTGGTGCTTCGCGTTCTTCCACTCGCTGCTTTTAGAAGCAATCAGTGCTAGCGCGCACTCTTTAAAGGTTTTAGAGGTGCTTTGTTGAGCAAGTAGTTGCTCTTTAGCTAGCTTTCTTGGCGTGATGGGAATTTGTCCTGCTTGGACGCTTTTACGCATTTCACGAGCCAGATCCCTTGCCTCTGCAAGACCAATTTGAGGAAAGGAGCCTAAGCCGAGATCGCGGCGCTTTTCTCCAACCAGCATACGCAAGACCCAAGCTTTACTGCCATTGCTGATGCGAAGGTGTAGTCCGTCAGCTCCACCGACTGCATAACGTCCATCCTCTTTGAGTTGTTGGACGGCTCGAATAGAGAGTTCTTTGGCTTTCTTAGGCATCAAATACAATAATCTTTCTGTCCCACATCTTGCCCACATAAAACATTGGAGTGAGTCGGTTTTCGTTGAACGATACTGAACGATTAGTGTACATTAGTTCCTTTTAAAACAACATGTTATTGTTTTTATTTGAACTTCTCTGATCTTGCATTTGGCGGACTTCGTCTGATCCCAATCTGTGACCCGCTGGATGATGATGAGCCTGGAACAGCCAAAATTTTCTATTCAGGACAGGGGAAAACACAGGGCTGGATCGTTAAGGACTCAGACAATCAACGTATTTGGATTGAAGGCAAGATCGTCAAAATTGGGCAAAAAATCAAACCAAACGAGATAATTTCTAGTCAATCAGAGGACAAAAAAATCTGCAGTAAAAATACATGGTACGAGCAAGAATGGAAACGTATCGCAGTAGAAAAAAGTGGAGGAGCAGATCCAATTGTGTGCATGAATTTTGTCTCGATCTATACAAATCGATCATCCTCCACTATCTATCGTCAGATAAAAGATGAGAAATTTCCAGCTCCAAAAAAATCAGGAAATAAAAATGTTTGGAAGCTTTCATTAATAGAGTCTCTTCTCAATTGACACCATGCAAGAGGGCTGTAAAGTCCTCAACCAAAGGGCTTTGTTGCACAAATAAATCTTAACTTATTGATATCAATAAATTTTTCACAATGCAAAATAAAATCAACCCAACAAAATCAATGACTTACGGATTTATGCAACAAAGCCCAACCAAAGTCACGAAAAAAATTCAAGGCAATGAAACACTTACATTTTTACGACTTAGTCACTCTATGGCTGGACTCCTCTACCCTAGAGCAAGGTGAATGGGTAGATGAATGCAGTCAGTACACTGCGACAAAAAAACTTCAGACACTGAATCCAAAATGGAAAACAAAACTGGAATTACATCAACCTTCAAGTGAATGCCTAAAATTTCTAAAAAAAAGCTTAGGCACTCTTATTAACCATCAGATATCAAAAGTGGAATTCGCACTTGACATCGTCCCCAGCGAACATGAGGTTGAAGCAGCAATTCCCTTAGCGTCAAAGTTCTTAAAGAATTGTTATTTAAAGGCGGTTCAAACATCACTCACGCTGAAAGACGAGACGACATGGTATTCAGGTCAAAGGGACTCTTCTGACAAGATTTTTGTTATTTACTGCGACCGCCCTAGTAAACCTGCCCGGAGCAACGGGGACTGTTTTCACATGGAGTGGAGACTGCATGGTGAAGCACTTCAAGCAGTAGGAGCTACAACGCTCAGCGATTTGATTGCTTTTGATCATGAAGCTTTCTGGAACGCAAAAATATGCGTCACAAAGTCACTCGCACAAACCCAGTTTGGGCAGCTGCTTCATCGCAATCGCCAATCACATACACAAGTAAAAATTAGCGACCCTGCCCTACGCAAGCTTGCACGTGAGTGGCGACAGTCATTCACCCTGCCGTATGGAGATATGGAGCAGTTTGTGATGCATAACGCCCTAGTGAAGCAACCAAAGTTGAAGCGACAACTATTGTCACAGCAACCATTTGGAGAGTGGCTGCAAGAGTTGATTCAGGCCTAGGACTTCAGTTTTGGTACTGATATAGGCACCACTTTTTACCAACCACCTGTGATCACTAAATCAATGAATGAGGCCCTAAAGGGGAGAAACATGGCTATTGAGTCAACCACAAGCACTTCAGCGCGGCATTCACATGCCCTAAAACGTAACCGCGCTATGCGCAAGCGCGTCAATCGGCACGCAGAATCTTTTCATGACAAACGCTTCGCTATGGATTGCACAGAAAAAGAAGTAGATGCGATTGTTTGCAGCCCCCACAAACATGTAGAGGTCATGGCAGTTGCAGGAAGCGGGAAAACACACACATTGATGATGCGCATCCTTTATCTCATAGTCAATAAAGTTGATCCAGAAAAGATCCTATTGCTTGGGTTCACAAACGCATCGGTAGATAACCTCAACGATCGTATCCGCGAATGGTGTGATGCACCTTTGGCGGAACACACACAGCGTGCATTGGAAAGAAACGGGCTGAGCTTGAATGCACAAATACGCAAGGGTTTGATACGTGTTCAGGCCAAAACTGTGCATGGTTTTGCTCTCAATTTGCTGCGCCCACAAGGCTGTAAAGGAATTGCGACACATGCAGAGCGGCACCCGTTGTTTAAGCACGCTGTTGATTCTGTGTTACGAAGGTTAGAGAGCAAAACGGTGTGGCCAAGAATGGGCGCAAGTCTTCGTCAAACAGTTCGCAATCATCTGACCGAATTGGGAAAGTTAGGAGCAAATAAAACGGAGGCCATTTATGAAATGGATGCGACGGAGTTGGCACAGCTGTGGTTGCCTGGTGTTGACCATGGGGAGCGTATCGTTGCAAAGGTCGTTGAAGCTTTCAATACCCTATGCACCACTGATGGAAAATTCACCTATGACGAGTTGCTGATTGGTGCAAGTGAGTATCTTAAAAAACACAGGACAGCACACGACGTAACGCATGTATTGGTTGATGAATATCAAGATTGTGACTCGGCGCAACGTAACGTCATTCGCAACCTTGGCTTATTTGCTGGTTGTTCAGTGATGGCAGTGGGTGACCCTGATCAAGCCATTTTTGGTTTTTCAGGTGGGGGATACAAACCGCTGAAGAACCTGCTGAAGGGCTCAGTCAACTACCCACTAAGTGTGTCATTCCGACTGACTAAGCCAATGGCTGATCTTGCCAATGCAGTGCGTAAATCTGATGCCTCAATTCAAGCCCTTCGCGGAGGTTCAAAACCCAAAACTCTCCGTTTTCCCAGTGAACAATCACAAGCCAATTTTGCAGCCAGCTGGGCTGAAAGGCTGCTTAACCAGGAAGTGCCGAAGAACCAGGTTGCAGTGATTGGTCGCACACATGCTTCGCTGAAAATGTTGCGGCGAGCGCTGCTTAAGAAGGGACTGCTTGGTTTTGATCTAAAGACACTTGTTGCGCTGAAAAAAGTGCTGCATGCCTGTGAAATGATCTCTAGGCCAACCAGTACCAATTCATGGATGCCAAACTGGTTAGGCACATTAGCAAACGATCATCAGAAGAAACAACTACGAAATGCCGCCAAAGCACACTGCATGATGAGTCGATTTCGTATTCTTCGACAGCTGTATTGGCGGACACAGTGTGCAATGAATGACGCGGAAAAAACGATTTTGAAAGACTTAGAGCTTGTCGAACCACTGCTGAACGCATTTGAGACACCGTTGCAAGCTTGGTGTCATTTCAAAAGCTTTGACGGTGGTGTGAGTGTGATGACGGTACATGCAGCAAAAGGCAAGGAATGGGATCATGTGATGGTGATTGGCGCTGTGGATGGATTAATGCCAATCCAATATGCAATTGATCAGAAGCGCCTGAAAGAGGAGCGCAATGTGATGTATGTCGCAGTTACACGAGCTCGCGTCAACTTGACAATACTATGGTGCCCCATGACCCATGTTGGGCGTTTTGCAAAGCAAAGCGTTGAGCTCAACCAGATCAGTCGCTTTTTACGCTGACACAGAAGGTGCAGTGGGGTGGGGAAATTACTTTTCTTTTGGCTGCCACTTTCTCCGCCTCACGCTTGAATGCGCCTTGTACGGTGCACCTCCAATCCCCCCCTCAACTACCGATAACAGCGATTATCGATAGTGCAACTCATGCATAAACGAATGTTTGTCATAAGCATCGCCGAATTCATACCGCATCTTGTTCGCTGGATCACATTACGAAGACGCATCAATTTGGAAAGACGCCACAAATTTGATGAATCTAAAAATTTAGATGAACGACTTTTCCTATGAAGGTTCAATATTTTCAATGGATGAGAATGCAAACAATCGTCTGAGTGCCTGGATCAACTTCAAACAATTTGGCACATTGTTGGAATAAAAGTAACCAACAAGGTTCGAGTATGAGAGATGAGGGAGTGTTTTTAAAGCACAGGATGTGGCAACGCTTTGCGTGGATGCTGTTTGTGTTTTTTGCATTTTGGCAATTATGTGGTGTGGCATTGGCACAAGCTGCTGATGCGGTGTGCGCTGAAGTCAAAATCGTCATTGAGCAAAAACTCTCTCTGGAGCGTCAAGCATTTGATGCTCGAATGATAATCACCAATGGCCTGACCGATCAGAAACTCGAAAACGTCAGCATTGAATTATTGTTTTTTGATGAAAACAATACCCCAATCAACGCCACTACCGATCCTAATGCGGTTGGTTCGCCATTTTTTTTTCGCACCGACAGAGTAGAGGGTGTCAACTCTTTAACAGCAGGCACGATCAACGAAAAAGCGGTTGCTGATATTAACTGGCTCATCATTCCATCGGCTGGTACGGGCGGTGATCAGTCGCAGGGCAAGGTGTACTACATCGGCGCCAAGCTCACTTATACGATTGAAGGCAAAACAGAAACCGTCGAGGTGACGCCAGAATTCATCGTAGTGCGTCCCCAGCCATTATTAGAGCTCGATTATTTCTTGCCGCGCGATGTGCATGGCGATGACCCATTCACTGCACCTGTTGAGCCCCCGGAGCCATTTACCTTAGGTGTTCGAGTTAAAAACGTCGGTGCAGGCGTTTCTTATAAAACGCATATTGAATCAGCCCAGCCAAAAATTGTAGAAAACGACCAAGGGTTGCTGGTTGGCTTTGAGATTTTGGGTGGGTTTGTTGGCGACCAACCGGCGGGCAAAAGCCTGCTATTGAACTTTGGTGACGTCGATGGCGGCACTGCCGCCACAGGTCGCTGGAATATGGTGACCACTCTTTCTGGTAAGTTTGTGGAGTTCGATGCCAGCTTTACCCATGCTGACAGTTTGGGTGGGGCCGTCACTTCTTTGCTCAGTGCCGTGCGTACTCACACGCTTGTCAGTGATGTATTGGTCGATTTGGCTGGCCGCGATCAAATACGCGATTTTTTGGCGCGTGATGGCAGCGTGCTACGTGTGTATGAATCCGACGGCAACGATACAGAGGTCCTTGATCAAAGTGATCGTGCCAGTCTCAGCAGCCAAGGGGCTACCAGTGCGCTGAGCTTCCCGCCTGTTGCAAATGGCTTTGCTTATGCCCGTGTGCCAGACCCTTCAAGGGGCAGTCAAGCCATAGGCGCTGTACGGCGTTCTGATGGCTATATCTTGCCTCCAGAAAACGCCTGGCTCTCCAAGGAGAGGGATGACAACCTTCAGTGGCATTACTACATCAATATTTTTGATGCCAACACGACAGGCCAGTACCAGTTAGGTTTTGCGCAATCGGAGTTTGCGCAAATCACGGGTAGTGTTTACCGTGATGTCAACGGCAATGGTGTGCGTGATGAGGGTGAGCCTGCGATGGGGGGTGCTCCCGTCGTTCTGACCGGTGTAGAAACGACCACAGGTCAAAACGTACAAACCACTGCACATACAGAGGCCGATGGCAGTTTCCAGTTCGTCAACCTAAAGCCTGGAACCTATCACTTGGCTGCCGATGTACAGGCGGGCTTTATTGATGGGGTTGCCTTGGCTGGCAGCGCCGGTGGGCAAGCAATGCCTGGGGTGATTTCCGGTATCGCGCTCACAGCTGGCATGAGTGCGACAAATTACCAATTTGCTAAAACCACTGTGGGTTCAAACGGGACTGATGCTGCGGACTTGGCAATAGCGCTGAGTGTCTCTCTAGACAATGCCAAGGTCGGTGATACCGTCACATTGACCATCGCCGCAAGCAACCAAGGCCCCGCCAATGCGCAGGCCACGGCTGTGAGTGTTGGATTACCAGTTAATCTGAAGGTCACAGGATCGCAAGCAAGTATTGGCAGCTTCTCAGGCAGCAGTTGGTCGATCGGCAGCTTTGCCGCAGATAGCCAAGCGCAGCTGACGCTGGAGTTGGAAGTCACTGCGAAGGATCCTCAAAACGCAACCATGACCGCAAGCATCGGCTCTTCTACCCGCGATCCGATTACCACCAATAACAGCCGCACCATCAGCATCGCCGTTGAGCAAGGCGATGCGGTCAAGGCGGCACAACATTTGTGGCAAGGCACACGTGTACTGCTCTATGTGGGTTGCACAAGCAATGCAGTGGATTGCCCACAGTTGCAAATCAGTTCTGCGCAAGAAGCGCTGAGTGATGTGGCTGAGTCCATTACCACTGTCACGACCGAGCAGGCTTTGCGTGTGGCCTTGCGCAGTGGAGCGCACAGCGTGATCTGGCTACATGGCAGTGTCCAAGGTTTAAGCGCCGACATGCTCACAGAGATACAAGCCGCTGCCGTGCGGGGTGTCAGCGTGATGCTGGATGGCTCTGCCAATGATGAGTCCATCGCTTCTGCAGGCCTCTGGGCGCCAGGTCTAGGCGCGGTGTATGCAGGCGATACCTCCAATGTGCGTATTGATGGGCAAGCCATTGCCATCGTAGGGGCTTCTCGCCCAGTCCAGGTCAGTAATGACACGCAAACGCATTTGCTATTTGCTGATGACAATGTGGCCGTGGCGCAAACCGCTTTGGGGCAAGGTCAAGTGTGGATCGCGGGCTTTGATGTGCTTGGCAGTAACCTTTCGCAAGCTTTGCTAAAAGCGTTCTTGCAAGAACAGATCACAGAAGCGATTGCACCCAAGATCGTTGATCCTATGTTGGCAGGCTCACGCGTAAGCTTGGTCTCAGAAGTAACCAACCTCTCAGCCGATGATGTGGTTTTAGACTTAACCACGCAGCTTGGTAATAGCCTCAAGCTTTTACAAGCCCAACCTGCAGCCACGACAAGCGACAACGATAAAGCTCTGTGGCGTCAAAGCTTGGCAGCCCAAAGCGCGCCCAAAAACGTCATCGCCGAATTGCAATTGCCAGAGCAAACGCAGGCCATTGTGGTGCAATCCGCTCTGGTCAATAGCGGTACACAAACCGCAGTTCAAAGCTGGCAGTTCCCTGTACGTGTCATTGACCAGGCTGAAGCTCAGAGTCATGCCTTGAGCATCATTGCCGGAATAACCAATGCGCCGAGCTCGCAACAAGCAGCTTTGGATGCGATCGCCGATTTGCTTGCGCAGGCGCAACAGGCCCTCAATAGCCAAGATCATGATGCTGCGCTGGATGCGCTGCTGGATGCGTTCACCTTAAGCCAGAACTTGCAAGGGGTAAGCCAACAAGCCGTATTGCAACAGGCGATTAGCCGGTGGCTGGGCTTGGCAGCTGTTCACTGGAGTGATGGGCAGGGTCCAGGTGCGTCCGAGTTGTCTATTGCCGTCTTTGCGGGATCGGGACAAAGCACACATGTGAGTTCTGAATTCGGCCAGGTGCTCATGGCCAAGGTCAGCGATGAAGAGGGTCTGCCGGTAGCTGGTGTACTGGTCAATTTTGTATTGCCTGCAGCGGGGCCTTCCGCAACGTTTGCTGGTGGTGCCCTGCAAGCGACGGCGCACACCGATGCGCAAGGTATTGCCAGCTCTCCAGTGCTCACTGCCAATGCGCAGGTCGGCAGTTTTACAGCACAAGCATTGACCGACCAGGCTGTGGCGCCAGTAGAGTTCGCGTTGACCAACTTGGCTATATCTGCGCCATATATTTTGTTGCAGCCACAAGTCGGAGACGGCCAAACGACCACGGTCAATACCAAGTTTGCACAAGCCTTGCAAGTGCTAGTTACAGATGCAAACGGCCAAGCCTTGGCTGATCGGGCCGTGGTCTTTAGCTTGCCTGCAAGTGGGGCCAGCGCCTTGTTCGCAGGCGATCTTGCTACTGTGACAGTGCAAACCAATACACAAGGCCTTGCAACATCACCTCTGATGGTGGCAAACGCAACGGCTGGTTCATGGACAGCCACTGCAAGCACAGCAGGCGCTCAGCAAGCAGTGGAGTTTGGGTTTACCAATGTTCCCGTTGCCACCCCTGTCTGGACTTTGCAAGTCATTACAGGTCATGGGCAAAGTACGCCTGTTAATACGGCTTATGCCGAAGCTCTGCGCGTTCGTGTGGTCGATGCACAGGGATTGCCGGTGTCCGGCCAATTGGTGAGTTTCGCCGCTCCTGATAGTGGTGCGAGTGTCGTATTTGGGGGAAGCCAAACAACCGCGCAAGTGAGCACAGACGCACAAGGTTATGCCCAAGCGCCGCAAATGCAAGCCAATGCCAGCGTTGGTAACTTCGTGGTGAATGCTTCTACCGTTAATGCACAGGCTCCGGTTCAATTTAGCCTAGAAAACACAGCCGTTGCCACACCTCGATTGAATGTGCAAATGGTCAGCGGCTTTGAGCAAACGGCAACCATTGAAAGTGCCTTTGCACAAGGTTTACGGGTGCGTGTAACCGATGCGGCCGGTTTGCCAGTCGAGGGTGTTCACGTTCACTTTGAAGCACCTACCAGTGGAGCTTCGGCACTGTTTGGTTCAAATCATTATGAGCAAGAGGTCACAACGAACGCCCAAGGCGAGGCAACCAGTGCCGTACCAATAGCCAATGCCACGGCTGGTCAGTATGTCGTGTTTGCTCGCGTGGCCAATGGCGTGCAAGCAGCAACATTCACACTGAGTAACGTCCCAGTCTCTGTGCCTGTGATTGTGCTGCAAAGTCAAGCGGGTGACGGTCAAACGGCCACGGTTAATACGGGGTTTGCACAAGCCTTGCAAGTGCTGGTTACCGATGCCAACGGCCAAGCATTGGCTGATCGGGCGGTGGTGTTTAGCTTGCCTGTAAGTGGGGCCAGTGCCTTGTTCGCAGGGAACCTGACTACCGTGACAGTGCAAACCAATACACAAGGCCTTGCTTCATCGCCTCTGATGGTAGCCAATCCAGTGGCTGGCTCATGGACAGCCACTGCAAGCACAGCAGGCGCTCAGCAAACGGTGCAGTTTGGATTGACCAACTCCGCAATTCCAAGTGCTGATAACCGTCTCTTCACAGGCGCAACTCCAACGGGGACAGGCATTGTGAAATCCAGCATTGTGGGTGGCGGTGCGCAATGTCGTTTTAATCCTGAAAACACAGCCATTAAACGTCCAGAAGGCGTTGTGCCTATCCTGCAGATGCTGCTGTTCCCGCATGGTGTGTTTGATTTTGAGTTGATCGGCTGTGACCCGGGCAGCACCGTCACCGTGACCACTGAATGGCCAAACCTGCTCAATATCACGGGTTATCTCAAGTATGGTCCAACGCCAACTTCGCGAGGTCGCAGCATCTGGTATCCACCGCAAAACCTCAAAATCGTTGGCAGGGCGATCAGCTTCACCATCACGGATGGGGGCTGGGGAGATGACGATCTCACGGCCAACGGGATCATCCGTGATCCAGGCGGTCCGGTGATTCAAACTGGCCCATTGCCTGCGCCTGAAACCCCAGTGCAAGTCCCTGTGAACACCAAGTTGGGTTTACTGTTGTTGGCTCTGGCGATGCTCTTTGGCGCAAAACGTGTACAGCGTGCTGGATTCTGGCGCGCTGCGCAGCGATAAAAGGTGGCCATGATGCAAGCATGTACATGGAATGCACGTTGGCTCGTCGTATCGGTGTGTTTGAGTGCGGTGGGAATGGCAGCGGCACAAGCGCAGAACCCGCCAAACGCTGCCGTTGCTTCATCAACATCGGGAGTGGTTGTTTCAGAGTCTGTCACTGCGGGCGCCTTGGAAGCGTTAAGCGCCTCGTGCCAGGCCAGTGACTATCTTCCACAAGACACCAAAGCGATGGTGTGGCCTAAAGCCCAACCAGCACAACCCGTTCAACCGAATCGTATTGCCGGTTGCTCTGTTGAGGCGATGGACATCAAACAAGCGCTGGAGCAGTCCAGTGGCAATATGACACTGGTGGATGTTCGCCCTTTTGCAGCCAAGCGTGACTACGTTCCTCATGCTTTAGAGGTTTCGCTGCGAGACCTCCCGCAGCGCTCTTTTTTAAAGGGACAAAATGTTGTTTTGCTAGGCACTGGGCTGGATGATCCAACACTACTGGCCGTTTGCGAAGACTTGCAGCGTCAAGGCTTTAGTCAAGTGCAATCGGTGCGAGGCGGTGCGCCTGCTTTTTTAGAAGCAGCTGGGTTGGTTTCTACCGCTTATGTGCGCTCAATCACCCCTGCGCAATGGGTACAGAGTTTGATGCAAGGCCAGCAATGGCACCTGGCCATCAGTGCGACACAAGCAAAAGAACACGCCAATGAGCTACCAATGCCAGCTGCGCTGCAGTGGAGTGCAAAACAAAGCCAAAGTCTCGGCAGCTTAGCCACTGTTTTGAGGCAACAACAGGCCAAGTTGACTTCTGCAAACACTACCACTGCATTGTCGTCGCCATTGATTGTGTTAGCTGATGGGCTGACCTCCCAAGCGTTGGAGCAACAGTTGCAGTCAGCAGCAGTAAAAGCTGGATCTAAAGCATCTATCTCTGGCATTCAGGCTACGCATTCGACACCTATCTACGTACTGGAAGGTGGTTGGCCCGCTTACGAGGCCTTTGTTCAACAAAACCATGAAATACAGGTCACTGCGGCGCAATCCTTACAGCGCGCTTGTGGTGCTTTGTAAAGCGATGGCCCCGCTGCAGAAATAACAAGGCCTGACCGCCATAAGACCATTGAATAAAGAGAGCAAGTTCATGAGGGAATCCCTATCCACCGCATCGAGGGCCGCATGTGCAGCCCAGCCTCTTGCATCGACTCAGTCACAAGGCAGCCTGTTGCCGTTGCTTTTGCGTCAGATATGGATAGGCATGTTCATGCTGCTAGCCGTTACTTTGATGGCAGGCACAGGTAACGCTTTGGCGACGACCCCTGTCACTGGCACGATCACCGGCAATACCACTTGGACGACACAAAACTCACCTTACGATTTGCAAGGGGACGTGGTGCTCGATAACGGCGCACTGCTGACGGTGCAACCCGGCGTGACCGTGCGCATGGCTGCCAATGCCAGCTTTACCCTCAAGCGTGGAGCCTTGCAAGCACAAGGCAACGCACAAGCACCGATCACCATTACATCAGCCAATGCCAATCCCGCCCCTGGCGACTGGGGGCAATGGCGCTTCACCTCTGGCACAGACAACGCCCGCACCTTGCTGGAACATGTGGTGATGGAATACGGCGCAGGGGTTGCGATTGACAACGCCTCACCGGTGATTCGCAATTCAGAGTTTCGCTTCCACAGCTCAGCGGCCATCAGCATTGATCTGGCCTCGTCGCCCATTGGTGCAGGCAATAGTGCCCATGACAATGCCGTCAACGCCATTGCCGTGCCAGCGGGCACCATCCGCTCGCAGGTGATCTGGGGGCTGGTAGGCATTCCCTACCTCGTGCAGCAAGGCATCGTGCAGGTGGGCCAAGCGCCTTTGGCACTGGAGCCCAGTCGTTTGCGCATGAGTCCCGGTGTGGTCGCGCTGTTGCAAGCGGGCTTGGCCCAGCCAGCAGGCGCAGGCGGCATCGTTTTGGATGTCTCTAGTAGTGTGCCTTCTGTAGCCTCTACGGCCAGCCGCGTCACCATTGCACAAGACCAGCGCAGTGCGGATATTGAAGTACAAGCCAACGCTTTGGGTCAAACCAAAATCACGGTTAGCCATGCACAGTTGGGCACGGCAGAAACCATTGTAGAAGTGCTTCAACTGCCCGCAATGAGTTTGGTGCCCGGTAAACCCACCATCGGCGTGAATCGCCCCACACCATTGATGCTCTCACTGCCAAACCCAGCACCGGATGGCGGATTGACGGTGCAATTGGTCAACACCGATTCCACTATTGCAAGCGCTCCCAGCAGCGTTTTGGTTGCTGCTGGCCAGCAAAGTGTCAGCTTTGAAGTCACCGGCTTGGTGGATGGCCAAACGCGATTGTCTGCACGCGCTGAAGGCTATGCCGATGCATTGGCTACCGTCACTGTGCGTGGCAAAGCCTTGGTTTTGCCCACCAGCGTTGTCGTGGCTCCTGGTGGGTCTACCCAGGTTGCGCTGGAAGTGACGGAACCTGCCCCCGCAGGAGGTCTTACCGTTGTATTGTCAACCCAGCAAACCAGTACCGCCACTGTGCCTGCTTCCGTGACGATTCCTGCAGGGCAAAGCAAAACGGTGTTGAACGTACAAGGCCATGCATTGGGAACCACGAGCCTGGCAGCCAGTGCCAGCGGCTACCAGTCGGCCAGTGCTTCCGTATTGGTCGATGCGATCGCGATTCAAACCGAACCCAACGGCAACCTCACCACAAATGTGGAGCTCAGCCGCAGCTTGCGGGTATTGCTTTCCAAAGCAGCGCCACAAGGTGGCGTCACGATCGCCGTCAGTAGTAGCGACCCTGAAATCGCCTCTGTAACTCCTTCTGAATTGACCGTATTGGATGGACAAATCTACGCTACCACACCAATTACTATCAAAGGCATCTCTGCGGGGCAGGCTTCGATTACTTTGAGCGCTCCTGGTTTACTTGAAAAGTCGGTAACTGTGAATGTTCAGGAGCAGGGAGCCCTGAAGCTGAGCACGTACGCTAATAGTGGTC
>NZ_STFG01000025.1 GCF_004833285.1 Lampropedia puyangensis | reverse complement strand
GCTCAAAATTATCTACTAAACCCTGGTCGATTCAGGATTTAATGATTTTTTTGCCAAGCTGCTACATAAAAACCGTCTGTTTGGTGCAGATGCGGTAGCAAAGCAATCGCGTTGGGTACGCCTGCATGATGGCCAGGTTTCTGCAGGTTAGTTAAGCCGTGTTTTTCGAGCGTAGCGGTCCAGTCGAAGGGAGTAAAACTGCTTGCATTGGCTTGCGTGAAGACATGATTGACTGCCCCATTTTCTTGTTCAAGCAGACTGCAGGTGGCATACACCAATGTGCCTCCGGGTTTGAGCAATGAGGCGGCGCTGTCCAAAATGCGACGCTGCGTTTGTTGCAGCTCTTCAATACTGCGCAGGGAGTTACGCCAAGCCAGTTCAGGGTGGCGCCGCAAGGTGCCAAGTCCAGAGCAGGGCGCATCGACCAAGACTCGATCGGCTTTACCACGCAGCCGTGCAAGTCGCTCATCTGTTTCCGATTGCAAGACCAGTGTATGGACATTGTTCAATCCGCTGCGTTTGAGGCGCGGCTGCAATCCATCGAGCCGGTGGGCTGAGTTATCTAGCGCATACAAGCGCCCGGTGTTACGCATCATGGCACCTAAGGCAAGGGTTTTTCCGCCAGCCCCAGCGCAAAAATCGACGACGGTCTCCCCGCGCTTGGCACCGGTGAGCAAAGCAAGCAATTGTGAGCCTTCATCCTGCACTTCAAGGGCGCCACTTTGCATGAGTGGGTTTTGCCGCAGCGATGGTTTTCCTTGCAAGCGCAATCCCCATGGAGAATAAGGTGTTGCTGCACATACGATGCCTTGCTCGGCCAATTGCTGTAATACCACATTGCGTTTGTGCGTAAGCAAGTTAACGCGCAAATCCAGTGGTGCAGTTTGCTTGAGTGATTGTGCCAAGGCGCCAAATGCAGCGTCGCCATACTGTGCCTGTAGTGTCTGCGCTAACCACTCAGGCAAGTTGTGTTGCAATCCAGACGTGAGTGGGGCCGCAAATGTTTGGGCCTTAGCCATGCATGCATCAAGCCATGCATGGTGCATGCCTGCGCTGTCCCACGATTTAGCACGCTGCAAAATTTCAAGATGCTGTTCAGACGTTAATGGTGGTGTCAGTAATCCTTGTGCGTCCAGCGCCAGCGCAATCAAGCCTAATCGTTCATCCACCGCCGTGTTGCTGCGGCTATTTGCAGGCGTTGGTGTCGTTGAGTGACCAAGCCAGCTCTGTATCAGCGGCCAGAATCGCAAAGCGGCAAATGCTGCGTTGGCAATTTGGTGGCGGTCGCGACTGCCAAGTTTTGGGTTCTCGCGTTGAAATTGGGCTAAGGTGATGTCCGCAGGAGCATCGAAACGGGAGAGTCGTTGCAAAACGTCTGCGGTGGCAAGAATGAGATAACGGGCAAACATGGGCGATCAGTCGTAATCAGTGGGCAAGGCAATGGGCTATTAGCAAGCTGGCGGGGTAAGCTGTGCAAGGATCTTCTCTACTGCACGCGGATACAAGAGGTGCTCTTGCGTTCTGACCCGAGCGGCTAAAGCTGTTGCATCATCATCGTCAAGAATGGGAACGGCAGCTTGGTCAATGATTGGACCTGCATCAAGTTCTGGCGTAACCCAGTGCACAGTCGCACCTGCCATGCGGCAACCAGCATCAATGGCGCGCTGGTGCGTGTGCAGCCCGGCGAAAGCAGGCAGTAATGAGGGGTGGATATTGATAAGGCGATGCTCGAACTGGCGTACAAACCCTTCGGTGAGTACGCGCATAAAGCCAGCAAGTACCACCAGCGCAGGGCTGTAATGGGCAACGGCACGAGCCAAATCCTGGTCGAAGTCTTCGCGGGTTGGGTATTGCTGGTGGTCTACCACTTGCGTTTCTATGCCTTGGTTTTGCGCCCATTGAAGGCCTGCAGCGTCAGGACGATTGCTGATGACTGCGGCAACGCGTGCGCCCCATTTTTGTTGCCATTGCCGCTGCTGCTGGGCTTGCACCAACGCAGCCATATTGGAGCCGGTGCCAGAGATCAGAATCACAATATTTTTCATGAGGGGCGTATTGTCTCACTGATCCCATCGTTGATTGGGACAGTCTGAAGTACGCTAAAACCAGCAACTCTGCGAGTGCTGTTGATTCCGCTTTGAAATAGCACGACATGGCTGCTGAGCACTGACGGTATTTCTTTGAACTCGGCTTGGAAGTCGCGTGTTGGACATGTATGCACGCATTGGCGTGGTACACCTGCGGGTGAGACAAATGGGGCGCAAACGATGGCGGTGATTACGGATGGTGTCGACGGACACAGTCAACGGCAGCGACCATGATTTCATCAACGAGACAACGACGACGAGGCCATATGGATTTGAATTACACGCCACAAGAGCAGGCATTTCGGCAAGAGGTCAGGCAATGGGTACAGGCGCATTTACCGCAAGAGGTGGCCTACAAAGTCCACAACAATTTGCGTCTGACTCGCGATGACCTACAAGGTTGGGCCAAGATTTTGGGCAAAAAAGGGTGGTTGGCCTACGGTTGGCCTGCGGCGTTTGGCGGCCCTGGCTGGAATGCGGTTGAGAGACATTTGTTTGAAGAGGAGTGTGCTTTGGCAGGCGCTCCTCGTATCATTCCATTTGGCCCGGTGATGGTGGCCCCTGTCATCATGGCCTATGGCAACGAGGAGCAGCAAAAACGCTTCTTGCCTAGTATAGCCAGTGGTGAAGTGTGGTGGAGCCAAGGGTATAGCGAGCCGGGCTCAGGCTCTGATTTAGCGTCACTCAAAACCAAGGCCGAACGGGTAGGCGATCATTACATTGTCAATGGTCAAAAAACTTGGACGACTTTGGGCCAATACGGCGATTGGATTTTTTGTTTGGTGCGCACCAGCTCAGAAGGTAAGCCTCAAACGGGCATTTCCTTTTTGCTGATCGACATGAAAACGCCTGGCGTTACAGTTCGTCCTATCAAGTTGCTTGATGGTGAGTGCGAAGTCAATGAAGTGTTTTTTGACAACGTCAAAGTGCCTGCAGAGAACCTGATTGGTGAAGAAAACCAAGGCTGGACCTATGCCAAACACCTGTTGAGTCATGAACGCACCAATATTGCAGACGTGAATCGTTCCAAACGTGAGTTGGAGCGACTTAAACGTGTTGCACAAGTACAGGGCTTGTGGGAAGACGTGCGTTGTCGCGACGAAATCGCCAAACTGGAAGTGGATATCGTCGCACTGGAAATGTTAGTGCTACGTGTGCTTTCGGCTGTGTCGTCGGGACGCAATCCATTGGATATTGCCGGTCTTTTGAAAATCAAAGGCAGTGAAATTCAACAGCGCTACTCGGAGTTGCTTATGTTGGCAGCGGGCCCCTATAGCTTGCCCTTTATTGAAGAGGCCATGAGTGCAGGTTGGCAAGGCGATTTCCCCGGTGGGGATGCTACGGTCTCTGTACTCGCTTCAACGTACTTTAATTACCGCAAAACCACCATTTACGGTGGATCCAATGAAGTGCAGCGCAACATCGTGGCCCAAACGGTGCTGGGCTGATATTTAGCCTCTTTACTAGACAAGATCAATATTGAGCGAAGGAGACAATCGATGGACTTCGATTTCACAGATGAGCAAACGCAATTGCGCGAAGCCGTACACAAGTGGGTAGAGAAAGCTTACACCTTTGAGCGCCGCAAAACGATTGTTGCCAATGGCGGATTTGACCGCCAAGTGTGGGGCGAGTTAGCGGAATTGGGCTTAATGGGATTAACGGTGCCTGAGGCCGACGGTGGTTTGGGTATGGGCGCTGTGGAATCCATGGTGGTTTTGGAGGAGTTGGGCAAAGGTTTGGTATTAGAGCCCTATGTGCAAGCGTTGATTGCAACGCAGTTTTTGGTCAAACATGCATCTCCAGAGGTTAAGGAAACTTGGCTTGGCCCATTGATTGCAGGGGAGTCAGTCATTGCGCTTGCCCACATGGAGCGGGGCGCACGTTATCGTTTGGCGCCTGCAGCGACCCAGGCGGTAGAAAAAGAAGGCGGTTACCTTCTCACAGGGCAAAAGAGTCTGGTGCCTATTGGTGATCGTGCGGATGCCTGGATTGTCCCCGCACAACACCTTGGAGCAACCGCTTTATTCATTGTTGAAAGACAGGCGGCAGGTGTACAGCTTCAGGCTTACATCACCCAAGATGGGAGTCGCGCGGCAGAGCTGACGCTGGAGAATACTCCTGCGCAATTGCTGACAAAAGATGGGGATGACGCTTTGCAACAAGCCGCCTATATTGGTATGGCTAGCGTGTGCGCCGAAGGGGTTGGCGTTATGGAACAGACCGTAGCGCTCACGGCAGAGTATTTAAATCAGCGCAAACAGTTTGGTGTAGTAATTGCCTCTTTTCAGGCATTGCGGCATCGAATGGCCGACATGAAAATGCAATTGGAGTTAGGCCGCTCCATGAATTACTACGCGTGGTTGAAACTGGATGAGCCGGTAGCCATTGAGCGCAAACTTGCATTGTCTCGTGCGAAATACCAACTGGGGCAAAGCATGCGTTATGTGGGACAGCAGTCGGTGCAGTTACATGGCGGTATTGGGGTAACCGATGAATACATTGGCAGTCACTACTTCAAAAAACTTACACAACTCGAGATGACATGGGGAGATAGTCTGTACCACCTCGGCATCATCAGCGAGAACATGCAGGCAACTGCAGGAGTCACTGCATAAGAAGAGTTGTTTTAGGGGCCGCAAGCAAGACCACAAGGAGGCTGGCTAACCGCACTTTGTGGCCTTGCTTGCGCAACACGATTGCGATGCGTTGCAGGCCGGTTTATTCAGCTGCCACATTCAGGCAAAGATGCATCATTCATAATGCTGTCTTTCCGCGAACGGACAGACCTGATTCATGACACAAAACGCTAGCCTATCCAATAAAATTTCTGCCAACGATCCGCTGATTAATCAAGCCTACCAATTGCTGGCACAGGGTAAGTTGGAGGACGTGGCCAAATTGCTGAACCTTGCTCAGAAAAACACCACGCAAGATCCCCGGATTTTCATGTTGGGTGCTAAATTGGCAGAGCAACAAGGCCATCCTGCCAGTGCCATTGAGGCGGCAGAACACGCCGTGGCCTTGACGCCCCAATGGTGGCCTGCCCAACTAGAGTACGGATTGCTTTTGGCGCGTCTGGACAAGTACGCTCCTGCTTTGGCACAAGCTGAAAAAATCTTCGCACTAGAATCCAAAGAAAAGCTGGCTTTAGCTGGCGTCATTGACATTGCGACCCGCTGTGGCGATTCTGCAAAAGCAATTGCATATACCCAACGGGCGTTGGAGGTGTATCCCAATGATCCCGTACTGCTGATGAATTTAGGGCGAACCTATTATTTCAGCAAGCAATATGAAAAAGCACTGCAAACATGGACGCAATTGATTGCAATAGATCCCCAGCAGATACAAGCCTATTACGGGCGGCTCAATGCCTGGGTTCAGCTTGGCCAGCCGGCTAAAGCTCAAGAAGACATTGCACAACTGCTGGCACACGCCCCAGAGCATCCGGTTTACCAATACTATGCCCAAGTGGTTGCAGGCCAAACCCCTGCAACACAGCCGGTTGAGTTGCAACGTGAGTTGTTCGATGGCATGGCACAACAATACGATTTGCATATGGTGCGCGTATTGCGCTACGAATTGCCCAAGCAGATTGCAGAAAAAATTGTTGGAATATTCCCTGACCGTACCTTCAATTTGTTGGATTTGGGCTGTGGAAGTGGCCTTCTTGGTGTGTATTTGGGCAAAGTCAATGGCTGGGTCGTCGGTGTTGATGCATCAACGAAAATGGCCGAACAAGCGGCGCGTCATGGCATTTACCACAAAATTCACACCGTCAATATTCTGGATGCTGTGCGTGATACACCTGCGAATTTGTACGAAGTCATTACGGCGTTGGATGTATTCCCTTACGTAGGCGATTTGGAGCCTGTCTTGGGCAATGTGCACCGGATCTTGCAATCAGATGGCTTTTTCTTTTTCTCCACCGAGGTGGCAGAAGAGGCAGAGCAAGGCTATGTTTTGCAGGCCAATGGCCGTTATGCACACACTCGTGCGTATTTGGAGTCACTTTTGGAACTAGCCGGTTATGCGATGGCTCGCATAGAAGAGAAGACGCTACGTTTTGAGGCGGGTGAGCCTGTCAAGGGCTTTGTCGTCACGGCGCAAAAAGGCCGCTGATTCGATCAGGATGGACTGCAGCAGGTTCTTGTGAATATTGCAGTCCCTGACTTTCTTGCCCTCTAGCGCTCACGTGCCATGCGAACTTTTTTAGGACTCCACCACCAGACACTGGCACCAGCCAGCGCCATCACGATTGGTAATTTTGACGGTGTTCATCGAGGCCATCAGGCCATGCTGGCATTGCTGCGCAACGAAGCTGCTAACCGTGGTGTTACGAGCTGTGTGCTGACGTTTGAGCCGCATCCGCGCGATTACTTTGCCAAGTTACTGCACAAGCCAGAACTGGCTCCTGCGCGCGTAGGAACTGTTCGCGACAAGCTCATGGACCTTGCTGACAATCAGGTTGAACAAACAGTGATTTTGCCATTTGGGGCGCAGTTGGCCAATCAAGAGCCAGAAGAGTTTGTTCAAAACGTGTTGGTTCAAGCGCTTGGTGCGCGCTATGTGCTTGTTGGCGATGATTTTCGTTTTGGCAAAAATCGAGCAGGGGATTATCAGCTACTTGATGCCATGGGACGGCAATTGGGTTTTGATGTTGCACGCATGAACAGCTACGAAGTGCATGGTGTTCGTGTATCAAGCTCAGAGGTGCGAAAGGCGTTGCAAGAAGGGCGTATGCAAGATGCCGCGAAACTGCTTGGCAGGCCTTATGCAGTCAGCGGCCATGTGTTGCACGGAAGAAAGTTGGGACGACAGTTGGGCGCAAGTGGCAGTTCAGCCACTGACGGTTTCCGTACGTTGAACCTGCATTTCAAGCATTGGAAGCCTGCTGCCAGCGGCATCTTTGTGGTGCAAGTCCATGGGCTGGCAGATCGCCCCTTGCCTGGGGTTGCGAATATGGGCGTTCGCCCATCACTTGATTCCAATGACGTGAATGGTGGTCGTGTTCTTTTAGAAACCCATTGCTTGGAATGGCCAACCTGGCTTGGTCAAGAGGGGGGCTACGGCAAAACGATTCGAGTGGAGCTTTTGGAGAAGTTACACGACGAGTTGAAGTACCCAGATTTGCAAGCGTTAACGCAAGGGATTTCCAAGGATATTGAGGCGGCTAAGGCTTGGTTTAGCGCCCATCGTTAGCTAACAGACGCGGTTTCTGGTGAATAAACCCGCAAGGCCTTTACTTCTCTTGCGCCAGCAAACGTTGGCGCAATTGGGCACGCAGTTCTTTTCGACTGGTTTTTCCTACAGCAGTAGTGCCAAAAGAATCGACGAAAACAATTTGGTCGGGGATTTTAAAAGCAGCAACATCTCGTGTCTTAAACCATTGTTTTAGCTCAATGGCGCGTGGCCTTTGATTGGGCTTGGCGATGATGAAGGCACAGCTGCGTTCGCCCAAGAACTCATCGGGAATAGAAACCACCGTGGCATCAAAAACCTGCGGGTGAGCGAGTAAGTGGTCTTCGATTTCTTCTGCTGAGATTTTTTCGCCTGCGCGGTTAATGTGGTCGGTCGCGCGCCCTTGGACAATCAAATATCCTTCAGGCGTGCGCAGAACCACATCACCGGTTCGGTAAAAACCATCTTCTGTGAAACTTCGGGCGTTGGCCGCGTCATCGTTGTGGTAGGCGCGTAACGTATAGGGGCCGCGGGTGAGCAAGTAACCGGTTTGACCTGAGTCCAGTGGATGGCCGTGGTCGTCCACAACCAAGACTTCATCTGCCGGACTGATTGGACGACCTTGAGTACCTACGATAACTTCCTCGGAATCGTTCAATCGTGTGTAGTTAACAAGGCCTTCGGCCATCCCAAATACTTGCTGGAGTTGACACTTGAGGCCTGCGAGCACACGTTTGGCAGCTTCCGGGGTCAGTTTCGCGCCGCCTACCTGAACAACTTGCAGGCTCGAAAGATCGTGTGTCGTGGTTTGCGCCGCTTGCGACCACAGTAGCGCCAATGGTGGCACCAAGCCCACCGCGGTGACTTTTTCCTGCGCAATAAGAGGGAATGCGGTCTCAGGTGATGGTGTTGGACTCAGAACTACAGTTGCACCTGCATACAGCGCACCAAAAGCACCCGGTGAACTCATGGGAAAGTTGTGTGCCGCGGGCAGGGCCACCATGTACACGCTGTTTGCCGTGATGTTGCAGATCTCATTGCTGGCCCTGAAGCTGTAGATGTAATCGTCGTGTGTGCGCGGGATTAACTTCGACAAGCCCGTGCTTCCACCAGAAATTTGCAGGAAGGCCACAGCTTGTGGGTCTGCATCGTTGGTTGGCAGTAAGCTTGCGTTAGGCTCAAAGTCGTTAAAGGCGCAGAATTCCTGGCAATCTTCACCAATGACAATGGCATGTTGCAACGTGGGGCAATGTACAAGGGCCTCGCGGGCAAGTGTTCGGTAATCGAATTGCTCGTAGTGCTGTAAAACGATGTAGGCAGAGGCTTCTGCCTTGGTCGCGAAATGCTGGATTTCTGTTAGACGATGGGCAGGCAGGGCGTATACAGGAATCAAGCCAGCGCGGAACAAACCGAACACGGCACTGTAGAACTGCGGCACATTACCAATTTGTACGACCACGCGATCACCTGCTTGCAATCCCAGCGCCAAGAAGCCAGCTGCTGCAGTCTCTACCTTTTCCCAAAATTGGGCGTAAGTCCAACGCGTCCATTGACCATTGATGAGGCCTGCGATAGCGGTCTGGTGTGCAAATTGGGCGGCGTTGTGGCGTAAAAAACCGGTCATGGTTTCACCGCGCCAATAGCCAGCCTCACGATAGCGTTGCGCCAGTGCTGCTGGCCACTCTTGTTTCAGGGGATGCTGGTGACGCGGTGCTGCTAATTGGTCGGTAGACATAGAAGAAACAATCTGGTTAAAAGATCGGGCTATAAAAACTGCCCACTACGTGAAGCTTATAAGCTGAACTGATCCTGGGTTTTTAGATTTGAGATCGCCTTATAGGGCGTCACTTTTGTAAATTGTTCGCAGCATGGTACTGCACGGCAATGGCGAGTGCGACCAACGTGCCTGCGACCCATGCGTAGGGCGCTACGGGCGCCCACGTGTACAGAGCCGTACCAATCATGGGGCCAAGTACCATGCCTAAGCCTTGTGCCGCAGAAACGTTGCCTGCCGCAGCACCTTGTTCGTGTGCTTGAACGCCATTGGCAGCCATGGCCTGAAATGATGGAAAAATAAAGCCCATTCCGAAAGCGCCAACACCATACGCAATCAGCAGTGCCCAGGCATGGTGAATCACCAGAACGCTGCCAAAACCAAGTGCTGAAACTACCGCACCAACGACGACCCATTGGTTCAAGGAAATTCCTTTGAGGCGGATGACGCACTGTTGTGACAGCATCAACGCAATCCCAACACAGGTAAGGGCATGGCCTGCTGCTCTAGCACCTTGGTCGGCATTAAGGCCAAGACGATCCATCGCAAAAAAACCAACGGAAACTTGTGCGATCGACACTCCCATCATGGCTACAAAGGCAGTGAACATTGCTAAACGCAAGCGCGGATCGAATAAAGGGAGTTTGTTCAGGCGTTGCTGCGAAGGGGCTTCTGTGCTTTTCTCCGTGGCTGGTTGTGGCGGTATTCCATTAGGCAGAAAAAAAGCAATGGCAATGAATCCTAGTAGAGGCAGTAGGGCCGTTGCATAAAACCCCCAGTGCAGACCTTGTGCACTTACCAAACTCACGATAGCTGGCCCTGCCACGATACCTAGAGCGTTGGCTGAACCCAATTTGGCCATGACCTGCTGGCGTCCGGCAGGAGGCGTGTGATCTGCAATCGTTGCGGCAGCAGTCGGGGGTACTGCTGCATAAAAGGCTCCGATCAGCGTACGTGCGATGATCAGTACTGAAGCAATCAACACCACGCTGAAGGTATTGCTTAGCGCCACATCAACAAAAACAGCCAATGCTGCGTAGGCTAGTGAAAAAACGCCTAGACCAATAAGTAAGACCGGTTTACGCCCTTTCATATCGCTGACGCGACCCCAAGGTCTTGCCATGAGCATCCAGAAAATGCCGCCCACAGCCATGGAAATACCAGCCACTATTTCTGGAATTCCTAACTCGCGCACAACCGGTCCAATGATGGCGACGTATGCCATCATGGCCATCGAGCCAACCAATGCAGCAAATAGAAGTGGAAATAAGCGAAAAGAAGAGGTCATGAATGCAGCAAGCGTGGATGGAACATACAGTTCGACAGAACATCACTGTATGCAGCAAAATCGCAAATGATAACCTTTTCGATTGTTTTACGCCGACTAAGCACGGTATTGGGTGCTTAGTCGGTATATTTCACTTGGTTTTAGCGCTCGCAGAAAAGCAAAGTGGGCTCCACAGAGCCCACTTTGCTTTATGTTGCTTGCATAGCGTTATAGCCGACTGGACTAAAGCAGCCTCTGCATCAGATCCTTTGCAGTTGATCCATGAGCACTATCTATAGCCTTAGGAGTCTTGCGGTGCTGTAGCTTCTGCTGCCTTAGGCTTGCTGTTAGGAGCACCAGCGGCTTTTTTGCGTTGAGGTGCGATCATCATGATCATTTGGCGACCTTCAAGCTTGGGAAATTGCTCCACAACGATTGAATCAGCCAATTCATCACGCAAACGGTTGAGCAAATCAAGGCCCAGATTTTGGTGCGTGATTTCACGACCGCGAAAGCGCAGAGTGATTTTGACTTTATCCCCATCTTCTAAGAAGCGGCGAATATTGCGCAGCTTGATGTTGTAGTCGCCATCATCAGTACCAGGGCGGAACTTGACTTCTTTGATGTCAATCACGGTTTGCTTGGCTTTGGCTTCCGCAGCGCGTTTTTGCTCTTGGTATTTGAATTTGCCGTAGTCAATCAAACGTGCCACAGGGGGCGTTGCATTGGCGGCAATTTCAACCAGATCCACATCCAAATCACCGGCCATGCGCAAAGCTTCCTGCAGGCTAATCACGCCAATGGGCTCATTATCAGGGCCAGTTACGCGCAGTTCTGGCGCGTTAATTTCGCGGTTCAAACGGTGCTTACGCTCTTCACGATGGCGACGGTCTCGGTATTCAGTAGCTATGGCTCTCACCTTCAAAGGTTGGTTTCAGTTAAGCCGCCCGTATGCTGGATGGGCGGCGGCAGTGCTTGCAATGGTGCTAAGCGCTGCTGCGGCATCACTCTTTGTTGTTGATTTTTTCGCTCAACAAAGTGATGAATTGCTCCAGCGGCATGACACCAAGGTCTTGGTTGCCTCGGCCGCGAACTGCGACAGTTCCTGCGGCTTTTTCCTTGTCGCCAGCGACAAGGATGAAAGGCACTTTTTGCATGGCATGTTCGCGTATTTTATAAGTGATCTTCTCATTGCGCAGATCCAGGCTTGCACGAATAGGGTTGTGCGGCAAGGCTTTTTGGAGTTTTGCGACAATTTCGCGACAGTAATCGGCTTGCGCGTCAGTAATGTTCAGCACGCTCACTTGTTCTGGCGCTAACCAGACGGGCATGGCGCCAGCGTAGTGTTCGATCAAAATCCCGATGAATCGCTCCAAACTGCCAACAATCGCACGATGCAGCATCAGCGGGCGATGGCGGGCGCCATCTTCACCAACATATTCGGCATCCAGACGCTCAGGCATCGATGGATCGACCTGAATCGTGCCACACTGCCATTCGCGTCCCAACGCATCACGGAGGGTGTATTCAAGTTTTGGCCCGTAGAAAGCGCCATCACCTTCGGCAATGCGGTATTCAACTCCAGCGGCTTTCAAGCTCTCAATCAAAGCTCCTTCGGCCTTATCCCAGCTCTCTTCCGTACCAATGCGCTTTTCAGGGCGTGTGGCAACCTTATAAATGATGTCGCTAAAGCCAAAGTCACGGTAGACGGCTTGCAGCAATTGCGTGAAGTGTTGCACTTCTTGTTGCAGTTGGTCTTCGGTACAAAAGATGTGGCCGTCGTCCTGGGTGAAGGCACGCACGCGCATGATGCCGTGCAAACCGCCGGATGGTTCATTGCGGTGGCATTGGCCAAACTCGCCGTAACGCAGCGGCAGATCGCGGTAGCTCTTCATGCCTTGGTTGAAAATCAGCAAGTGGCCGGGGCAGTTCATCGGCTTGAGCGCGTATTCACGCTTTTCGCTATCGGTCGTGAACATGTTTTCACGGTATTTGTCCCAATGGCCAGTTTTCTCCCACAGGGTTTTATCCAGAATCTGCGGGCCTTTGACCTCTTGGTAGCCGTTGTCTTGGTAGACACGACGCATGTACTGCTCGACTTGCTGCCAAACAGTCCAGCCCTTTGGGTGCCAGAAAACAGTACCCGGAGAGTGTTCATCTTGGTGAAACAAGTCGAGCTCTTTGCCCAACTTGCGGTGGTCGCGCTTTTCTGCTTCCTCAATACGTTGAATGTATGCATCAAGTTGCTTTTTATCAGCCCAAGCGGTCCCATAAATGCGCTGAAGCTGTTCGTTGCGTGAGTCGCCGCGCCAATAGGCGCCCGCCAATTTCGTTAACTTGAACGCTTTGAGAAAACGAGTGTTGGGTACGTGTGGGCCGCGGCACATGTCCACATACTCTTCGTGAAAGTACAAGCCCATGGCTGCTTCGTTGGGCATGTCCTCAACCAAACGCAGTTTGTAGTCTTCTCCACGCTCTTTGAAGATGCGAATGACTTCATCGCGCGGAGTTATGCGTTTGATTACATCGTAATCTTTCGCAATCAACTCTTTCATGCGCGTTTCAATGGCCGCCAAATCTTCATTGGTGAAGGGGCGCTCAAAAGAAATGTCGTAGTAAAAGCCTTCGTCGATGACGGGCCCAATTACCATTTTGGCATGAGGGAACAACTGCTTGACTGCATGACCAACCAAGTGCGCACAAGAATGGCGAATGATTTCAACGCCTTCTTCATCTTTTGGCGTGATGATTTGCAGCTTGGCATCGTGGTCAATCACATCGCTGGCATCCACCAAGCGGCCATCCACCTTGCCTGCAACCGTGTTTTTGGCCAATCCTGGGCCAATCGACGTAGCGATATCTGCAACAGATACTGGGTGGTCAAACTCGCGTTGCGAGCCATCAGGAAGAGTAATGTGGATCATGGGAACACCAGCAAGGCGAGAATAAAAAACGAAAACGCGGCATAGGCCGCGCTTGAATGGTCGAAAAAAGAGCAAACAGGCGCACAGTCGCCGCCATCACATGGCAGCATGTCTGTTTAAAGCGTCGTTCGCCATTGCATTTCAGGTATCTGTAAAGTATCCGGAATGACGTCTTTGCGCCAAAATCTCCGCAAAGCTTCTAACCGTTATTGTAAACCTTGGCATTTTCCCATAAAAAAGCCCGCATGTGCGGGCCTTAGCATCTTGATGTGCCTCGTGAGCCCCAAGCCATCATGGATGAAGTCTAAGGGCAGGGCAGCTTGCAATCAGTGAAACTGCTCTTCTTCTGTCGAGCCCGTCAGCGCTTTAACGCTGGAGCTGCCGCCTTGGATAACGGTGGTAACGTCATCAAAATAGCCTGCACCCACCTCTTGTTGGTGTGAAACGAAGGTGTAGCCTTGTTCCCGTGCCGCAAACTCAGGCTCTTGCACCATTTCCACATAATGTTTCATGCCCTGGCCGCCTGCGTAGGCATTTGCAAACTTGAAGGTGTTGTACCAGTTGACATGAATGCCCGCCAGTGTGATGAACTGGTATTTGTAGCCCAATGCTGACAATTCGTCTTGGAATGCTGCGATCGTTTTGTCATCCAGATTTTTCTTCCAGTTAAAGGAAGGCGAGCAGTTGTACGACAGCAATTTGCCTGGGCAAGAGGCATGTACAGCTTGAGCAAACTCACGGGCAAAACCCAAATCGGGCGTACCAGTTTCACACCAGACCAGATCGGCGTAAGGCGCATATGCGATCCCCCGACTGATGGCTTGTTCCAAACCGTTTTTCACACGATAAAACCCTTCTTGAGTACGTTCGCCCGTCAGGAATGGTTTGTCGTTTGCATCATGGTCGCTGGTAATCAAATTGGCTGCTTCAGCATCAGTGCGGGCCAACACAATAGTGGGAACGCCCATCACATCAGCAGCAAAGCGTGCAGCGACAAGCTTTTCAATGGCTTCCTGAGTTGGCACCAGCACTTTGCCGCCCATGTGGCCGCATTTTTTCACTGCCGCCAATTGGTCTTCGAAATGCACGCCTGCTGCGCCTGCAGCAATCATGTTTTTCATCAATTCAAAGGCATTTAAAACGCCGCCAAAACCAGCTTCAGCATCAGCCACGATGGGCAGGAAGTAATCAATGAACTCTGCATCTCCCGGATTGATGCCGCGTCCCCATTGGATTTCGTCTGCCCGCTTGAAAGTGTTGTTGATACGGCGGACCATAGTGGGAACTGAATCGTAGGCGTACAGCGATTGGTCGGGGTACATGGTTTCGCTGGTATTGCCGTCTGCAGCAACTTGCCAGCCGGACAGATAAACAGCCTCTAAGCCGGCTTTCGCTTGTTGCATGGCTTGCCCTGCTGTGATCGCACCAAATGCATTCACATAGCCTTTTTTTGCGCCACCATTCACGCGAGCCCACAGCTTTTCTGCGCCTTGTTGCGCCAATGTGTATTCGATGTGTTGACTGCCACGCAAGCGCACGACGTCTGCTGCTGAATAAGCGCGTTTGACGCTTTTCCAACGCGGGTTTTCTGCCCAGTCTTTTTCAAGGGCTGCAATTTGCTGTTCGCGGTTGAGTTGCTTGGTCATCGAGTTACTCCTGTATAAAAGTGGATGCGTTGGAGCTAACTTTAGCTGAGCAAGATGAAGAATTGATATCTTGTGTCTTATATATGACTAATTATTTATTAAGAAAAATCAATTATTTATATGGAACATATCTCAATGTAAAATAAATTTTTTCATTGGAAAAATTATGCCGCGCTGCAGCATAAGTTGTTTTCATGCCTTGAATGCCAATTCATAATATGAAAAATAGCGATTTTTGAAGGCATAAGCGACATCCTGAAAATCTGATGGAACAGGCGCGCCACTCTCAACCCCTGTCGCAATCACACAACCGATGTGTTGAGAAAAATCAAAGCGTGTCGCAGGCGTGCCTCCATACAATACATACGTAGCGTGGATCGAAGCATGCCACTAGAGAGATCAATGTGGAAACGGTCTCATTGACTTGCTTTTTGGAGCTAAACGAGGAGGTACATGCTAGCAGCCCATCCTTCGATAGATGGAGCGCCTCTGCAGAAGCAGGTATAAGCCATGTGTGCATCTAATTCAGCTTAGTAGGCGCTGAAAAGTCTGTTTGAACTTTGCGACTTTGGGGCCAATCACGGCTGCGCAATAGCCTTGGTAGGGGTGCTGTTCGAAATAGCGTTGGTGGTAGTCTTCTGCGGCCCAATAGTTGCGTAGGGACTGCACTTCGGTAACGACTGGTTTGCCAAGAACTCCGCTGGAATCGATTTCGTGAATTAAGCTTTGAGCAATGCTGCGGTGCGACTCATCTTCCACATAGATGCCACTGCGATATTGAGTCCCTGCATCTGCACCTTGGCGGTTGAGGCTGGTGGGGTCGTGGATGGTGAAGAAAATCTCAAGAATCTCTGCGGCACTGATGAGGCTGGGATCAAAACCAAGTCTAACCACTTCTACATAGCCAGTTGTACCGGTGCACACTTGTTCATAGCTAGGGCGAGCAGGTTGCTGGCCATTGGTATAGCCAGACTCCACACTGATAATTCCTTTAACTTGGGAATACACGGCTTCAGTGCACCAAAAACACCCTGCGCCCAATGTAATGAAAGACTCTTTCACGATAATGCCTCTGCCCATAGATAGTTAATTGGTGGAAAACGTAACGCCGTATATCGTAGCCAGGGGCCGGAAAACAAGCTACCTTTAAACACAGAGGCCTTTTTAGCTGCTTTCCTATTCTAGGTTTTGGGGGAGAGATGCTTCTGCGTAGCCCGGATAACCCGTGAACTCAAAAACAAAAAACCGCCAGAGGCCGGAAGGCTTAGGCGGTTCGATTTATGCAGGTTGCTGGTTCAATAAGGCGCTTAACGTTTGAGCAATACCTTCAGTGCTGATTGTAGGCGCTTACCCGTAGTGTCATCTGCAGGCGTTGCCAGTACCGTTTGCAAATCGTTTACCCATGTTTCAGATGGACTGGCCGCATTCTTTTGTGTCAACAGCTGTAGTTGGAGTGTGCGTCTATCGCCCATGAAGTCGGCTGGCGTAGGAACTTCTGCGGCCATTTCCAGGCGCAAAACCGCTTCGGCTGCTTTGTCGTTGCTTGCAGCTGGTTGGCCAATTGCCGTTTTCCAATTGTTCCACTGCGGGCCGCTGACGCGTTTGCTGATTTGCGCTTGGGCAGGCAGTGCGTCGGCACTGCGGCTCTTCCATGCGTCCAGCAGTTGTGTCACTGCTTCGCCATGTGCTTGGGCAGACAGTTTGCGAAGAGCGGCTTGGGCATTGTCCATCGCATTGCGCTGCGCACGGAAGGCCCGGTCACCTAAGCGTGGAGCCAACGCAGGTCGCTCGGCGCGATCGCGCTGTTGGCGGCTGTCGTGCCCATTACGGCGGTCATCGCGTCCATCACGAGCGCTTGGGCGACGTCCGTCGCGAGTATTGCTTTCGCGGGTTGCTGCGGTTTTGGCGCTGCCTGATGCTCCTGGACGATCATCGCCGCGAACGGCAATCACGACTTTTGGGGCTACGGAAGGGGCTGCTGGTGCCACTTCTGCTGCTGGAACTTCGCTGGCTGTCCCTGTTGTATCTGGCACTGCTGAGGAATCCGTCTCAGATTCAGCATTCTGTACTGACTCTGAAGTCTCAGCTTCTTCGGTGTTGGCAGTCTGAACCGACGCTTGCGCGACTGGCTCTGCAACTGCGGCATCGGTAGAAGGCGCCGCAGGGGCTGTGCGCACGGCTACTTGCAGTGCATCCATAGCATCGCGAATAGCTTGTGCATGACCGGCTGCGATGGCCTCTTCTACGGCTTGTGCAGCACTCAAGACAGCTTGATCATGGACCGATGCAGCAGCTTCAGCTTGATTGCGTTGGGTATCTTTACGCTGAAAAGCTTGGTCAAGCGGTTGGCGAAATGCGTCCCAGAGTTTTTGCTCGAGCTTACGATCCAAGGGAACTGATTGTGCTTCGCTCTGCCAGCGTTGCTGCAGCGTTTTGATGGCACGAATGTCGAGTTGCGCACGCGCGCCAAGGTCTTTGGCCTCTTCAATCAAGCTGCGGCGAATGTCTGCGCTGTATTTACGTGCCTGCTCGAGCGGGGCACTGGCCAGCTCGTACACTTCTTTCCATTGCGATTGCAATTGACCGAAGACTTTGTCGTTCACATGCCCGGCATTGCGCCAGCGATTCGAAAATTGTTGCAACTGGCGCTGCAATGCTTTGAGGTCCACTTGCTCGCCTAGCGATGCGGCAAAAGCGCGTACTTCGTCGATAACGGTTTGGCGTTCGGATTTGTGGGCTTGCGCTTCTGCTTTGACTTTTTTGAGCCACTCATCCACGATTTCACGAGCCTTGCTCATGGCTTCGTCAAAGCGCTTCCACAAATGCCCGTTCGGAGGGCTGGAACGATCAACCTGGCGCCACTGCTCGTGCAGTTCACGCACTTGTGTCTGGAGGGTTTTGTTGCCTTGCGGTGCTTGATCGCCTGAGGGTTGGGTCAAGCCTTCGGCACGTGCAATCAGTTCTTCACGAACTTGGTTGGCGCCCCAACGTTGCCAGCCTTGCAAGTCGCCCGCATCAATCAATGCACGGTTGATGCGACGCTCTAATTCCGCATCTACTGAGCCGCCCATTTCCTTGAGCATGTCACGCAGTGCAGCAGCTGCCTGGCTGCTTTGCTTGGATTGGCCCTGTTTGATGGTTGTTTCAAGTGCTTTGATTGCAGAAGTCACCAAAGCTTGTTGCTCCGGTGTCATTGTTGCTGCTGTTGCAGCATGATCGGCGGGGCTTTGCAGGCCGTGCAATGCGCGCAATTCATCGGCCCAAACTTGAACTTGCGGAAGTGGCGCTTTCGGGTCTTCTGCGGCTTGCTTTGCTTGCTCAAGCGCGGCAGAGAAGGCTTCAAATACCTGTGTCAGTTGTACGCGAGAGCTCTCGATGGCATTGGCATGACGGGGCTCAACGCTACTCCATAGTGGGGCAGCTACCAATTCACCTGCATGGGAGTTCCATTTTTGTACATCTTGAGCAAGGCCTGTGGCGGCTTCAGCTGCTTGCTGCCAAGGCTTGGTTGAGAGTACGTCAATCCGTTGAGCCAACAGAACAGCGGCTTCTTTTTGCACCATGGTTTTGTGTTGTAACTCTTCCAGGGCTTTGATCTGGTCGGCAATGCGGCTGCGCAGCTCAGACAAAGGTTCTTTCGAGAGCGGGGCACCTGCTTTGGCTGCATCACGCAACCATGCCATGCCATCGGCTATATGGAAGGTGTTGGCCGAAAGGATTTTCTCTGCCTTGGCTGCCCAGTCTTGGCTGGCTTCTTCCTGATGATTGGATTGGCGAATATCGTTCATACGTTGGCGAATAGGTTTGGCAGCGCCTTTGTCGCTGGCGCTCAGGGCTTTGTAAACTTGTTGCAAAAGGGCGGGTTCAGGATTGCTGGCCAGCCATTGGGATACGCATTCCAGGCGCTGTGCGGAGCTGGTAGCAGAAAAAACACCTCCCGTCACCGCATCAAGCGGGTGTGGTGGGGGCGGTGTTTTGGCCACTGGCGCAGCAACTGGGGCTGGTGGCTCAGTGGGCTTACGAGAGAAAAAAGGAAACAGGGCCATAACTAACCGAGACTCCAATTCAATGAGCTTTTATGCTTGCAAAAGAGCCAAGCAAAAGCTCCACATCATGTTGAGGCTGTTGCCACTGGCCAGTTGCTTAAGTGCAGGGGTCGGTGGCAAGCAATGTAAAGCGCAAGTATGCGTTACTCAGCTGCTTGCTCTGCTGCATTTGCCGCTGGCTGCTGGCCGGCAATGCCCAACACTTGACGCAGGGCATGGCTGCGAGTTGCCACGGCGCGTTTGGCATCGGCACCAGCGAATTTGCTGTATTGGTTCAGAATCGGCACCATTTGCCCATATACGCGTGGTGTTGCGGCCATGCATTCGCCTTGATTGAGAAAATCCGCTTCACCAGTAAAGTTACCGACAAGGCCACCGGCCTCGGTCACCAGCAAGCTGCCAGCAGCTACATCCCAAATGTTCAAGCCTGTTTCAAAGAAGCCGTCAGTAAAGCCGGCTGCGACATAGGCTAGATCCAATGCTGCAGCACCGGGGCGACGCAGGCCTGCAGTGCGCTGGGAAAATTCGGTGAAGATTTGCAGGTACTGTGCATAGTCGTCACCTGCGCGGAATGGGAATCCTGTTGAAATCAAACAGTCTTGCAGTTGTTTGCGCTTGCTAACGCGAATGCGGCGGTCATTCAAGAAAGCGCCACGACCTTGCGTGGCTGTGAACAAGTCATTGCGGGCAGGGTCATACACCACGGCTTGTTCAATTCGACCTTTGTAGGCCAGGGCGATGCTGATGCAATACACCGGAAAACCATGGATGAAGTTGGTGGTGCCATCGAGCGGGTCAATAATCCAAACGTGATCGGCTTTGGAGTTGCCGTGTTTGGTGCCACTCTCCTCAGCCAGAATGCCGTGTTGAGGATATGCATCCAGCAACGTACGCACAATAATGTCTTCGGCTGCAGTGTCAATTTCCGTTACGAAATCGTTGATCTGTTTTTGCGAGATGCGCACTGCTTCCACATCCAGTGCGGCGCGGTTGATCACACTGCCTGCTGAGCGTGCCGCTTTGATGGCGACGTTCAACATGGGGTGAAGGCTGGTGGATGTAGTAGTGGTGCTCATGGGCTGCAATCAACGAAAAAAGCCAACAATAAAGGGTAGGGCCAGTCAAGAAAAGTAAAGCGCGAACAACTTAGCAATGCAAGGTATTTAACCATTAACAGGCTTGGCATTGCGCCATGCTTGCATTTGCATCTAGCCAAACAAGTCACAATGCGGCCCTTGCGATAACCAAGGGCGAGTTTGCTAGTGTATATCTGCGCCTATTTGACCCAATTCAAGACCAGTCATATTGGCAAACCCTGTATTTTACATTTGCTGCGCGACAAAATCTGCTGCACGTGCGCCTTTCTTTTATGGCGTGCGTTTTAACCTTCTTCATTTTTTGCCTTTTCAGTGCCAAATCATTCATGAAAACTCGATTCATCTTGATACAAACCAGCCATGCAGGCAATGTGGGCGCCGTTGCGCGCGCCATGCGCACGATGGGGTTTGATGACTTGGTGTTGGTTGATCCGCGTTGGCCAGATGTGTTGACGCACCAAGAGGCCATAGACCGAGCAAGTGGCGCTACCGATGTGTTGCAGCGTGCACGTGTGGTGCAAACGCTGGACGAAGCCTTGGATGGTATTCAGCACCTGTGCGCAACAGCGATGGTGGCTAGGGATTTTGGGCCGCCAACGCGCACGCCTAGAGCCCACTTTGATCAGCTCAAGCAAGACTGGGGATATGGCGCCGAGGATGGACTCAATGGTATGGGGATGGCCTTTTTATTTGGGTGCGAGCGTTATGGCATGCGCAATGAAGATGTGTATCGCAGCCATGTTGCTTTGCAGATTCCAACGGCGCCAGATTTTGGTTCGCTCAACTTAGCGTCAGCCGTACAGGTGATTGCCTATGAATGGCGGCAATGGTTGGATGCAAACGCGGCAGATCGGCAACAGACAAAGGCCGCTTTGCCTGGTAGTACTAGGGCGCAGGGAATTCCTTTGGCTGATGCCGCTGCTGTGGCTGGCATGTTGGAGCATTGGCGATGCGGCCTGGAAGCCATTGGGTATTTAGACCCGGCGGCACCTAAAAAGCTCATGCCCCGATTGCAGCAAATTTTCAATCGAGCACAACTCAGCGACCCTGAAATTCATTTGCTGCGCGGAATTGCCAAATCTATGCTCTATATCGCAGCTCAAAAAAGTGATGAACGTGACGGACTAAAAGATAGCGCTGATGCCACGTAAGGGGAGTCTTAACGATTGATGGTGGCTATATGCCGCTTAAGCAAAAGCATATGCAATTTGCGATAATTCGACGCAACGTCCGCCGCAAGAAGCCTGACTCCGCGTTTGCCGGCTGCGATTGCGGTGCCGCACCGCCTCAGCCGGTGTTGTGGCACGGTTATTTTTGATTTCTTCATTCCCCACATCCATTTTCCATGTTCATGTTGTCCCGATTGCGAGCTGATCTCCGATGCATTCTCGAGCGCGACCCTGCTGCGCGCAACACGTGGGAGGTATTGACTTGTTATCCGGGGCTACATGCATTGTGGATTCACCGTGCTGCGCACTGGTTTTGGATTCACCAGCTCAAATGGTTGGGGCGTTTTTCTTCGCATATTGGCCGCATGCTGACTGGGATTGAAATCCATCCCGGGGCAACCATTGGTCACGGGGTATTTATTGACCACGGAATGGGCGTAGTCATTGGGGAGACGGCTGAAGTGCATGACGGCGTCACGATTTACCAAGGCGTCACGCTGGGTGGGACCTCTTTGCACAAAGGTAGTAAGCGCCACCCCACAATTGGAGCTGGCGCCATTATTGGTGCAGGGGCGCAGGTATTGGGGGGCTTCACAGTGGGTGAGGGCGCCAAGGTGGGCAGTAATGCGGTGGTGACCAAGCCGGTCCCTGCAGGCGCAACTGCTGTGGGAAATCCTGCGCGCATCATTCTCCCTAAAGGTGAAGTGCCTGCGAATGAGGAGTCAGATACCTCGCGATTTTCCGCGTACGGTGTAACGCAGGGCGATGATCCTGTTTCGCAAGCGATCAAGGGCTTGATTGACACGGCCGCGCAGCATGAAATGCAAGTTGAGCGCTTACGATTGGAAGTGGCGCGTTTATCGGCGCTGATCCAATCGAGCCCGGTTTTTGTTGCGACAGAGCAAGGCGCTTCGGCTCAGCAAAAAGAAGCAGAGCTACAAAAATTGCGAGCGTTGGTCGATGAGTAAAGGCGGCTATTGCCGCGTTTGCGCCAAACAATCTGCTTGGGCGCCCGGCTCTTGCCATTGACCTGCTAGCAGCAATGCGAAAATATCGGCTATGAATGCTGATTTTTTGCCAGAACAAGTGCCGTTGAGCGCCATCGAAAAACCCCGCGCACTGTATGAAGACAAGCATTTGCTTGTGCTATTTAAACCGCACGAGATGCTGAGCGTGCCTGGACGTGGTGAGCATAAATTAGACTCTCTTGCGTGGCGTGCCAAGCAGTATTGGAAAAACGCCTTGATTGTGCACCGCTTGGATATGTCCACATCTGGCATTTTGGTGCTTGCGCGCAATCCTGAAATCCATCGAGAACTTTCCATTGCATTCGCAGAGCGGCGAATTCATAAGCGCTATACAGCCGTTGTGGCAGGTGTTATGTCACCTCCTGCCGCACAAGACGGTTGGGGGTTGATTGACAAGCCCTTGATTCTCGATTGGGATCGCAGGCCATTGCACATCGTCGATAACGACAAAGGCAAGCCCAGTCAAACCAAGTGGCGCATCCTGCCTGCCCCATCAGGAGCGCCCCATTATGAAATTGCGCATACGCGACTTGATCTTGAGCCCGTTACGGGGCGTACACACCAGTTGCGAGTGCATTTGCAAAGTGTCGGCCACACCATGTTGGGTGACCCTCTGTATGCAACAGGTGAGGTGTTGCAAGCAGCCCCCAGGCTGCTGTTGCATGCAAGGGAGTTGGGTTTCACGCACCCTGTCAGTGGAAAAGAGCTGTTTTTTGAAGTGCCTGCTGAATTCTGATTCGACACCGAAGTGTTTTTTTATTCGTCGGGGCTAGCGGCGAAAGCTTCAGCCAAAAAATCAATCAGATGCCGCACCGCAGGCAGCTGCCCACGTCGCGATGCATAAACTGCATGCAGAATTTCCAGGCGAGGCTCCCACCCTGGCATGACCACAGTGAGATCGCCTTGCGCCAGCGCTTGCGTAATGAACATACGGGGCAACTGCACAACCCCTACACCAGCCACAGCAGCATCGCGCAGCGCCAGCAGGCTTTGTGTGGTGTAGTGGGGGTGGTGCCGTATATCTTGCTGCTGCTGCCCTGGCCCTGTCAGTATCCATTGGTGCTCTTCTTTGGGATGTCCTAAATCCATACTCGGAATGCGAGCCAAATCAGCGAATGTTTCAATAGTCGGGTATTGCGCTAGCAAGGCAGGGCTGGCAACCAGGCATTGCCGGCGATTGGCCAGTGTGCGCAAAACCAGATCGCTGTCTTGCAGAGGAAAGGGACGCACACGCAAAGCGAGGTCGAAGCCCTCTGCAACCACGTCTACCCTGCGATTGGTTTCTTCAACATGCAATTGCACGCGTGGAAAACGCAGCATGAACTGCGCAAGCAATGGGCCAATGCGCGTGGCCAGCAGGGCAACAGGGCAGCTGATGCGCACTTTGCCGCAGGGCTCCGTGTGCGATGCCAACACAGACTCTTCCGCCGCATCCGCCTCAGTGAGCATGGCCTGACAGTGTCGGTAGTACACACGCCCCATGTCTGTTACTGCAAAGCTACGCGTGGAACGCAAAATCAGCTGAGTCCCAAGGCGCTCTTCTAATGCAGCTACACGGCGGCTGAGCTTGGATTTTTGGGTGCCCAGCACGCGGCTGGCTGGGGCAAAGCCGCCAAACTCGACCACCTTGGCGAAGTAGTACAGGTCATTCAAGTCAATTGCATTCATCGTTGCAATGATAGGACAATGCGTCTGATTTTTCGATCTTTTAAAAGTATTGTTGCGAAATTATATTAATGGCATGGCGCTAGTTGCGCAGCAATGCCGCCCTATGGATGGCGAGCATTTTTAAGGAGAGGTCTCATGTTGAAAAATATCCAAGGCATTTACAGTGCTCCTCATCCTCATTGGGTGGGCAACGGCTTTCCTGTACGTTCTCTGTTTAGTTACAGCGACCATGGAAAGGCATTGAGCCCATTTTTGCTGCTAGACCATGCGCAGCCTACTGACTTTTCTCCTGCCGACAAACCTCGTGGTGTAGGGGTGCACCCCCATCGTGGATTTGAGACCGTGACGATCGTCTACCAAGGTGAGGTCGAACATCGTGATTCCACAGGTGCTGGAGGAGTGATTGGACCTGGCGATGTGCAGTGGATGACCGCGGGCTCAGGCATCTTGCATGAAGAGTTCCATTCGCAAGCCTTTACTAAAACAGGGGGGCGGATCGAAATGGTGCAACTGTGGGTGAACTTGCCAGCCAAAGACAAGCAGGCACCACCAGGTTACCAAACTATTGTTGCAAAAGACATCCCGCATGTGCCTCTTGCAGGGGACGCCGGTCATCTGCGTGTGATTGCAGGTGCATACCAAAACCATCAAGGCCCTGCACATACTTTTACGGCGATGGATGTGTGGGATATTCACCTCAAGGGGGGGCACTCTGTGCAGCTGGCTTCGCCTCCTAGCCGTACGCTGGCTTTGGTGGTCTTGCACGGCACAGTGCTTATCAATGATGCAGAAGTGGTGCGTGAAGGCCAGTTGGTGCAGCTGGCACGTGAAGATGCCGATGTTGTGTTGGAGAGCAACAACGATGCGGTTGTACTTTGGTTGTCTGGGGAGCCTATTGAAGAGCCTGTCGTGGGTTATGGCCCATTTGTGATGAATACAGATGCTGAAATTCGCCAGGCGTTTGTTGACTTTCAGAATGGGAAATTTGGCCAAATGCACTCTATTGCAGAGTAGGCGCAGTATTGTGTAAAGGTAAAAAGAACGGAGTGATAAGGGGCATGCAAGTGCCCCTTTATGCATGATGCGTATGGGCAATGACTCCCGCGTTCAAGGCTTGAAACGGCTGGTTTTCACGCTGATTTGTGCAGCAAAGATGTGTAAATCTGCAGCCTCAATGCTGATTGCAACAGTTTTGTTACCTGAAACAGAGAGAAGTTCTCTTACAATTTTATTTCATTAATATGACAATCTATCAGAGGTTCTGAATGCTGTTCGGAAAGTTGTTGCCACGCGAGGGCAATTTTTTTGCGCTTTTTAATCAACATGCCAACCATATTGGCGAAGCTGCAGAAGCATTGGTCAAACTCATTGCGAACTATTCCGATGCCGCGCTCAGAGCGCAGTACACGGCTGCTATCGATGAAGCCGAGAGTGCTGCAGACAGTGTGACTGCGCTGGTTAACAAGACCATTCACCAGACATTCATCACTCCGATTGATCGTGAGCAAATTCATAGCCTGATCAACACAATGGATGACGTAGCGGATCTGATTCAGGACGTTGCCGAGACCTTGGTTCTCTACGATGTGCAGTCGATTACGCAAGATATGCGCAGTCTGGCTGACTTGGATCGACGCTGTGTTGACCGAGTTCGTGCCGCCATTGCAACGCTAGACAAAATTGCTGATTCTTCTGTAGCTGAGGCGGCCTTGAAAACCTGTGAGGAAATTGACCAGCTTGAAGATGACGCTGACCGCGTATTGCGATCGGCTATGAGCGCACTTTTCCGTCAGGAAGAAAATGTGCGTGAACTCATCAAGCTCAAAGCCATTTACGAGTTGCTTGAAACTGTTAGCGACCGTTGCCAGGATGTCGCCAACATCATCGAAGGCATTGTGCTGGAAAACTCCTGATCTGCAACCTAACAGGAGTGATCCATGGAAATTACACAAGCGGCCTTGTGGGTCGTCGCCATACTGGTCTTGCTGGCGTTGGTGTTCGACTTCATGAACGGTTTTCATGATGCGGCCAATTCCATCGCAACGGTCGTCTCAACAGGGGTTCTTAAACCCACCCAAGCGGTATTGTTTGCTGCTTTTTTCAACTTTGTTGCCATTTTTATTTTTCATCTGAGTGTGGCAGCAACGGTCGGTAAAGGCATTGTTTCCCCCGATTTTGTCGATACCCATGTAGTGTTTGGCGCTCTGCTGGGGGCGATCAGCTGGAACCTGTTGACATGGTATTACGGCATTCCCAGCAGCTCTTCGCATGCTTTGATCGGTGGGATTGTGGGGGCTGTGATTGCCAAAGGCGGCATAGGCGCGCTGGAGTTGATGGGCATTTTAAAAGTGGTGATTTTTATTTTCGTTTCACCACTTTTGGGTTATTTGCTCGGCTCTTTGATGATGGTGATTGTGGCGTGGTTGTTCCGGCGCACACGTCCAGGCCATGTCGATAAGTGGTTTCGCCGTTTGCAACTGGTGTCTGCGGGGGCCTACAGTTTGGGGCATGGTGGCAATGATGCGCAAAAAACCATCGGCATCATTTGGCTGCTGTTGATTGGCACAGGCTATATGGGGCAAGAGGCCACATCACCGCCGCTGTGGGTCATCATTTCTTGTTATGCCGCGATTGGTCTTGGGACGATGTTTGGTGGCTGGCGTATTGTGAAAACGATGGGGCAGAAAATCACCAAGCTCAAACCTGTTGGCGGTTTCTGTGCGGAAACTGGAGGTGCTTTGACACTCTTTATTGCAACCGCAATGGGAATTCCTGTTTCAACAACGCATACGATTACAGGTGCGATTGTGGGGGTTGGCTCCACGCAACGTGCCAGCGCTGTGCGTTGGGGGGTTGCTGGCAATATTGTCTGGGCATGGATTTTCACTATCCCTGCCAGTGCGTTTGTCGCGGCCTTGGCGTACTGGTTGAGTTTGGTGATTTATTGATTTTGCAAACCGTTGCATGAATGAAAATGGCCCGCGCAATGCGGGCCATTTTTTTGGGGCACATGACAGTGCGGCTGTAAACTTATTTTGCTGCTTTAGCTTGTTGAATCCAAGCATCAAAAGTGGTTTGGTTGGCTTTAATCCATCCGTCAACATGTCGGTTGATATCCGCAGCAGAATTTTCGCCTTCCTGCATGCGCAAGTTTTGGGCATTGATGGCGGTAATTGGCAGCTGCATCACCTCAAATAGTTTGGCTGCGGATGGATTTTTTTCGGCAAAAACCTTGTTGGCAACAATGTGTTGCGTGTTTACAGGGAAGCCATAGTTGGAGCCATCTGGCAGTTTGGTTTCCACTGCCGCTTGCTCGCCAGGCAGCGCGGTAAAAGGCACTTGCAGCCAAACCACATCACTTCCCGGTTTGAGCACGCCGGAGACCCAATAGGGCGTCCATGTGTAATACAAAATAGGTTGGCCTGAGCGGTAACGGGCAATGGTGTCGGCAATCAGTGCAGAGTAACTGCCTTGGTTATGGGTGACGGTATTGCCCAGTTCGTAGCTTTTCATGTGGTGCTCAATTACAGCCTCACATCCCCAGCCAGGGTTGCAACCGGTCAAGTCGGCTTTGCCATCACCATTGGTATCAAACAGTTTGGCAATGGCGGGGTCTTTGAGTTGGCCCAGATTAGTGATTTTGTGTGCATCAGCCGTTTTTTTGTCGATCAAATAGCCTTGCAATGAATTGGTGACATAAGTGCCTTTGCGATAAAGCTTGTCGTCACCGCCGACATTCTTGTAGAAATCGTCATGCAAAGGTACCCAGTTCACAGCCAGAAACGTGGCGTCACCATTGGCCAAAGCGACAAAGCCTGTGGCGTACTCGGTTTCTTGGATGTCTTTGACGTCATAGCCTAATTTTTCAAGTGCGCGGCTTACTAACAGCGTCTGGAAGGTTTCTTCAGCAATAGAACTTTTGATTGGCTGCACACTGATGCCTTTACCCGGGAGTTCCTGGGCATGCAAAGCGGTGGTATTCAGTCCAAAACCTACAACAGCAAGCGCTAATAAACGGTGCGTTAAGCGAAATGGGTGTTTCATGCGGATGTCCTTTCTTGTGGATAGGTGAAAAATGCGAGAGCAGGGCAATGCATGCCAGCGTTAGGGTTTGGCCGCTTCACGGGCTTGTTGCAACCAGCCATCAAAGACGGTTTGGTTGGCGCTTATCCAAGCATCGGTGTGGCGGGCAATGTCTGCGCGACTGTTCTCGCCCTGTTGCATGCGCAGGTTTTGGGCAGAAACGTCATCAATCGAAAGCTGCATGACTGCAAACAATTTGGCCGCAGCTGGGTTGTTTTTCGCAAACGTCTTGTTCGCTACGATGTTCATGCGGTTAATCGGAAAACCGTAGTTTTTACCGTTGGGCAATTGAGTGTCGATGTCTTTTTGAGCGCCGGGCATCGATGAGAAAGGAACCTCTAACCACACAACGTCTTTTCCTGGCACCAATACGCCAGAGACCCAATAAGGCGTCCAGGTGTAGTAGAGGATCGGTCGACCTTGTTGGTAACGTGTGATGGTATCTGCCATCAAGGCGGCGTAATTACCTTGGTTGTGGGTGACGGTTTGCCGCAATTCGTAGGCGTCAAGGTGGTGTTCAACCACAGCTTCACAGCCCCAGCCTGGCGTGCAGCCTGTCAGGTCGGCTTTGCCATCACCGTTTGCATCAAATAACTTCGCAATCTCTGGTTGTTGAAGCTGGCTGAAATTCGTGATCGCGTGGGCATCGGCCGTCTTTTTGTCAATCAGGTAGCCTTGTGCGCTGTTGTCTACATAAGTGCCCTTGCGATAGAACTTGGTGTCGCCCCCGGCATTGGCATAGAAGTCATCGTGCAATGGCTGCCAGTTCACCGCGATATAACTCGCATCGCCGTTGGCAACAGCCAAGTAGGCAGAGGCGTACTCCGTCTCTTGAATGTCTTGTACGTCGTAGCCCAGCGCTTGCAGGGCGCGTGCAACCAATAAAGTCTGAAAGGTTTCTTCTGCGACGGAAGTTTGCACGGGCTGTACCCGTTGGCCTTGCCCTGGTTGTGTCTGCGCGTGTGCTGAAGCTGCTATGGCAATGCCCGTAAAGGCCAAAGCCTTGGCCCATTGAGTGGGTTTGAACAAAGCTGTCGCTTTGGCGCGAATGAAATTCAGAGATGAAGAAAGAGGGTGAAATGAAAGCGAGTGAGCACAATGCATGCGTTGGAAGTCTCCTTGAATAGAGGTGGATAAAAATATCCGCACTGGTGGATATGCTTAATCTCAATGAACATCGTCCATTGAGGGGCGGCATTAATTGCGGCGGGTATACGCTCAGACCGGCAGCATTAATGGGCTGGAGCCTGCATACCGACACCGTCTGAAGAGGATTTCTGGCTAGGCTGGTCTTTGACTTTTCCTGAAGCAATTTCGGAGGAGGAGGCCTTTGGACTGCGACGCAATAGGTGGCGCAGTAAGCCTATGGGACCTCCATCAAGCCATGACTGACCGCCTCGTTTGGGCTGCCCCATGGCTTGAGTCATACGGTCAAGCATGATGGCGAGTAACACGATGCCTAAGCCCCCTACAGTGGCCAATCCCATATCCAAACGCCCAATACCGCGCAGAACCATTTGCCCTAAACCACCGACGGCAATCATGGAGGCAATGACCACCATAGACAGGGATAACATCAGCGCTTGATTGATGCCAGCCATGATGGACGGCATGGCCAGAGGTAACTGCACTTTGGCCAGCATTTGGATGGGGGAGGCTCCGTAGGCTTTGGCCGCTTCAATCAAATCAGGGCGCACTTGGCGTATGCCAAGGTTGGTCAGCCTAACCAGTGGGGGCAGGGCAAATACGATTGTCACGATCACGCCGGGTACATTGCCAATACCAAAGAGCATGACAACTGGAACCAAGTACACAAAGGCAGGTGTTGTCTGCATCGCATCCAAGAATGGCCGCATGACGCGTTGTGCCCGGTCGCTACTGGCTAGCAAGATACCCAGTGGGAGCCCAATCAACATGCAAAAAACCAATGAGGTTAAGACCAAGGCGAGGGTCACCATTGCTTCAGGCCAAACGCCTAGCATCGCAATAACCAATAGCGACAGTAACGAACCAATGGCAATACCGCGCCCGGCTACTTGCCATGCGATGAGGGACAAGATGCTGATCATCAAGAGTGTTGGAACGGATACCAACAGGTGCTGCACTTGACTGAGCACGGCGTCAATTGGTGCCCGAATGGCTTGAAAGAAAGGTCTAAAGCTGGCCACAAACCAAGCCAAGCCATCATTGATCCAATCTTGTACAGGCAAGCTGCCATCCCATAATTGGCTGATCTGAAAGCCCTCTTGAGCGTTCGTTGATGGGGGGGCGCTCGACAGCCAGTCTGCAGTACTGCCAGTATCTGCTCCTGTAGCTGGGGTATCAGGGGTACTAGCACCCCAAGGGTTGTCTGCTAATGGGGCGCTGCTGGTATTTTGCGTAGGCTCTATTGCCGCGTCGTTGCTTGCCCAGGGATTGCTCGCTGCGGCTGACGGGGCTGATTCAGTTTGTGTCGTGGCTGTAGTGCTTTGGCCGGAGGCCCAGGGGTTGTTGGAGGCAGATGAGTTTTGCGCCACCAGCACAGGGGAAATATTTTCAGTCATGGCGTGCTCTTTCATACTGTTGCGGACATTGGTGCGGCTTCGGCATTGGGAGGGCTAGAAGGCGTATCTATGCGCGTACTTTCTACTGGCAAAGGCGGCGTATCGCGATCTAAAAAGCGCAACAAGCGAGTACGGCTGACTACACCCAGTAAAACCCCTTCTTCATTGACCACTGGTAAGGGGTAGCGCGGTTGAGCTGCACGACCGACTACATCAGCCACCAATTCATCACCACGAACCGTGATGGGGTCAGGTAAAAACGCATCCGACAATGGCTGCAGATTGTTGGAGCCGTTGCGGGCTTGCCGCAGGGACTCTGTTGAAACAATGCCCTCGAACCGTTGACCGCGTGAGACTACGTAGCCGTAATCGCGATCTTGATCTTCCAGAATGCGCAGCGCAGCGCGCAATCCTTTACCTGGTTTATTCAGATCAAGCACGGGCTGGTTGCGGCTTGCAATATCAGCGACTTTAAAGACCACTGACGCATCCACCCCTTTGGTGAAGCTGCGAACATAATCATTGGCAGGGTTGCGCAGAATTTCTTCTGGCGTACCGACTTGGACTACGTGGCCATCCTTCATGATGGCAATGCGGTTGCCAATGCGCATGGCTTCATCTAGGTCATGCGAGATGAATACGATGGTGCGTTGCTTTACCTCTTGCAGGCGCAAGAGTTCTGATTGCATATCGGTGCGGATGATGGGGTCAAGCGCGGAGAACGCCTCGTCCATCAGCAAAATGGCAGGATCAGCAGCAAGAGCGCGGGCTAAACCAACGCGCTGCTGCATCCCCCCAGAGAGCTCGTCAGGGTAGCTGTTACCCCATGCGCCTAAGCCCACTTGTTCAAGCGCCGCTTGCGCTGCTTGGTGCCGCTCGTTTTTGTCGATGCCTGCCAGCTCTAGACCAAATGCAGTGTTATCCAGTACTGTCATGTGTGGCATCAACGCAAAGGATTGAAACACCATGCTGATGTCTTTGCGGCGCAAGTTGCGCAGAGCCTTATCACTGAGTGCGTTGATGTCTTGTCCGTCGACCACGATCTTGCCCGCACTGGGTTCAATCAAGCGGTTGAGCATGCGGACCAGCGTAGATTTGCCTGACCCAGAAAGCCCCATGATGACGAAAATTTCTCCCGCTTCAATAGAGAAATGCGCGTCATATACACCAATGGATTGGCCTGTTTTTTCAAGAATGTCCTGTTTGGATTTGCCTTGTTTGGCCATGGTGATGGCCTGTTCAGGCTTATTGCCAAAGACTTTGTAGACGTGGTCGATGTGAATGCTTTTGGCCATCTTGTCGTACCTCCCTGTGGTCTGGAAGGGATGCATATGCGCATCCTTGTCTGCTGCATGCGTAGACGCTAATGCAGCAGATATGCAGATGCCTGGCAACTGGTCAGAGCCTGTAGCCCAACGCCAAGCGAAGAGCACAAATAAGTCAAGGCAAGGCGAATGAGGCTGGCAAGCCAAGTTCCGCCTATCACACTAACCAACACAAAAACAAACGCTAAATAAAGCGCATGCCTTCAGACAAACGGCATGCAAGCTGCAACAGCTGCATACGTATTGGCTGCCGAATGAGATGAAAAAGCAGTCCATCTCACGCAAACGTTCCTCTTCGCATGCACATAAAAGGTGCATGACAAACAAGTCGTTGGGCATCGAGTCGAGAAAACGACCATCCAGATGGAATACAGACCGATGGTGGGATGCCTGCATTCCGTTGAAAACACCATGCCTGCCAGGCCGCGATGGACCTTCAGCATGCATGAGCGAGTGGCGTTGATGCCAAGCCTTTAACGCTAAGCAATCAAATGCAACAGCCGCGATTATAACGAATATAGATAAATGTTGCTTTTTTGTATAAGTCAAGAAGAGAGATTGTTTTAAAGGCTGTATGCCGTGATTCTCTTTGTCGCCACCCCATGACTGCGGCCATGGGGCCACAGTCTGTGCAGCATGGTTCAACTGCTTGTTTACCCTCAAATGTTGAATGAATCAGACCAAAACAATGACTCAATGAATAAGCTGGCACTAGAATTGCTGCCACTGAAATGGTTCTTTGCCGCTTAACGCCGCTGTGATTGCTCTTTTGCATCGAGCGTCAACGCAAACGCGCAGAGACTCATTTATTTATGACATTGATTTTGGAGTGTTCTCTATGAAAAAACACGTGACGACTGCCTTGCTGGCTAGCTTGATGGCTGGTGCTTCTTTCACTGTAGTGGCGCAGGATCTGCGTGTGGCGGTTGATCCTACATACGAACCCTTCGTGTACAAAAATGCAAAAGGGGAGTTGGTCGGTTTCAATATCGATTTCTCAAACGCTGTGTGCGAAGAACTCAAGCGCAAATGCGTGTTTGTTGAGCAAGTGTGGGATTCGATGATCCCCGGACTTCAGAGCCGCCGTTATGACGTAATCATCAGTGATATGTCGATCACAGAAGAGCGCAAGCGCGTGATTGATTTCTCTGATCGTTACTACAAAACGCCAAGCACTATCGTGGTGAAAAACTCGGTCGACTATAAAGACCAGAATTCTTTGAAAGGCATGACGCTGGGTGTTCTCAAGGGGAGTACGCAAGAGCGTTATGCTGAAGGTGAGTTGGCCCTAAAAGGTGTAAAAGTGGTCGCCTACGAAGCGCAGGATCAGGTCTATTTGGACATCAATGCTGGCCGTCTCGATGGCACGGTGGCTGATAAAGTGGAAGTGACGGGGGGATTTTTGAGCAAGCCAGATGGTAAAGACTTCAAATCAGTCGGACCCGATTTGCTCGATTCCAAGTACTACGGTGAAGGCATGGGTATTGCACTGCGTAAAGGGCAGGATGAACTCAAAGGCCAGCTTAACCAGGCCATCAAGACTTTGCGCAGCAATGGCAAATATGCTGAGATTGCGAAAAAATATTTCGATTTTGATCCTTACGGTCAAGACTGATTCTGTCAACTACCGCAGGACATAAGTTACCCTAGCCGCTCCCTTCGCTTGGGTTTCTCCTTCTATTACAGCGCCTTCGTCCGAATATGGGCTAAGGCGCTGTTAACATTCCATCTTTCGAGGATGGCTTGTGTTGTTTACTGCTCGCAAGCCCGCCATTTATAGATCGACACGATCACTGCAATCGGGCATGAACGGTTATTACATATCAATTTTGCACGGCTCCTTAACGACGGTTGGGGTCGCATTGGCCTCCTTGCTCGTTGCCATCTTATTAGGGTTGCTTGGTGCAGGGGCCAAACTTTCGGGCAATCCGATAGCCGTAGCGCTTGGCCAGCTGTACACCACTGTTGTTCGGGGTGTCCCTGAACTGTTGACCATGCTGCTGGTTTTTTATGGCGGACCAACCGTCCTCAATGCTGCATTTGAAAGCATGGGTTGGAACATGCAAGTGACGGTGAATCCATTCATTGCGGGTGTGCTGACTATTGGTTTTATCTATGGCGCCTACATGACTGAAAATTTTCGTGGCGCAATCAAGGCGATTCCATTTGGTCAACGTGAGGCCGGACTGGCATTTGGCATGGGGCGTTGGCAGGTTTTTCGTCGTATTACCTTGCCTCAAATGATTCGCTATGTGGTGCCCAGCTTCACCAATAGCTGGATGGCGCTGATTAAGGCTACTGCGCTGGTCAGCCTGATCGGCTTGCATGACATGACGTATCTGGCACGCCAAGCAGGTTCGGCAACACGTCAGCCGTTTGTTTTCATTTTGATGACTGCGGTCATCTATTTGTTGTTCACGAGTCTGTCGCTCTGGGTATTGCGCAAAGTGCATGCCCGATATAGCTTGGGCTCGGAAAAAATCACCTTGTGAGGCTGTAATGAACTGGGAGATATTTTCCGAATCCTCAACGTGGCTGTTGTACCTCAAAGGTATGGCTGGCACGTTCTATATGCTGGGCGGCTTACTGATTTTTGGCGGTATTGCAGGCGTTATTTTTGCATTGATGCTGTGCGCGCGATCTCGCGTGCTCAATGCAATCGCATCCTCATTTACCTATTTCGTGCGTGGCACGCCGTTATTGATTCAGATTTTTTTGATTTATTACGGCATTGGTCAGCTCGAATGGATCAAAAACCATTGGGACACTATTTGGTTTTTAGAGCCATTCAAGAGCGCCATGTTCTGTGCCATGCTGGCATTCAGTATTAACCATGCAGGGTACCTTGCTGAGATTTTGGCTGGGGCTATTCGCGATACAAGTAAAGGCGAGGTTGAAGCTGCATACGCCATGGGCATGGGGCGCTGGCAGGCGCTGCGCAGAATTATTCTGCCAAGTGCCATGCGCAGAGCATTACCGCCCTATACCAATGAAGTGATGCAGATGATGCATGGCACCAGCCTGGCCAGTACGGTGCCGGCCATGCTCGAAATCACCGCTGCGGCACAAAAAATAAACCGTGATTACTATTTGACGTTTGAGGCCTTTTTGTTTGCCGCAGGCCTGTACTTGGTACTCACTTTCACGATGATGGGGATTTTTCGCGTACTTGAGAAGCGCTATACCTCCTACCTTCAACCGCGAACCCATTAACGAGTTATTGGCATGACAAGCAACGCATCCTCGAACATCAAACTCCAAGCCTTGGATATCCATAAATACTATGGCAACAACCATGTGCTCAAGGGCGTCTCGCTTTCTGCCAGCGCCGGTGATGTGATCAGCATTATTGGCAGTTCCGGTTCTGGCAAGAGTACCTTTTTGCGTTGCATGAATCTGTTAGAGCGGCCCAATAAGGGCAGATTGCTGCTGACAGGGGAAGAGCTTGGCTTGAACTTGCATAAAGATGGCGAATTGCATGCCAGCGACTTGAAGCAGTTGCAGCGCTTTCGAACCAAGCTGACTATGGTGTTTCAGCATTTCAATCTGTGGGCGCACATGACTGTGCAGCAAAACATCATCGAAGCGCCGATTCAGGTACTGGGCCAGAGTAAAGAACAGGCAGTGGCCCTGGCAGCTCGCTATCTGGATATGGTGGGGCTCAAAGGCCACGAGGATAAATACCCCAATCAGCTCTCAGGCGGGCAGCAGCAGCGTGTGGCTATTGCCCGGGCATTGGCAGTTGAACCCGAAGTTCTGCTGTTTGATGAGCCGACCAGTGCTTTGGATCCTGAGTTGGTCGGTGAGGTGCTACGCATTATGCAACTGCTCGCTCAGCAAGGTCGCACAATGGTGGTCGTTACCCACGAAATGGGCTTTGCACGTGAAGTGTCCAACCACGTGGTGTTTTTACACCAAGGCGTTATTGAGGAGCAGGGCGCGCCAAGAGAGGTTTTGAGCAATCCTCGCAGCGAACGATTGGCTAAATTTCTTTCGGGAAATTTGAAGTAAGCAAAAATATAGGGGCGGTCTCGTATCGCTGACTCAGACGGTTCTTTGACGTCACTTTTATGACTTCACTTGACAAGTCTGTGTTGCATTTTTTGCGTTTGAATAACACCACCTATCTTCGCAATACCATTTCATTGCCACGAGCAATAACAGCCGACAGCCAAAATACCTGAAGGTTCGACTTCTTCCCCGCGAAGCAGTTTGTCTAGAAGTGGTTCAACAAAGCTATTGGCAGAAGTGCAAACCATTCCAAGGCTGTAAGGGCCTGCGTAAGCGAGTTTCCCATTGCGATCCCAGATCGCCACAAATGGGCTAGCCGGGATGTTTTCCATTCCATCGAGCTTTTCCAGAGGTACGAGTTTTTCACGTAAAAACAGAGGGAGATCGCCTTGGGTATGGGGTTTTTGTACGCTGAAAAAATCAATTTTTTCTCGGCGATACATGCTGATCAGGTAGCTCAAGTGCGCCCCAGTTTCGCGGTTACAACCTGAGCAGGCCGGGTCCCAAAAGTGAACGAGGCGAATCCGCCCAGTGGCTCCTGCTATCTCAGGGGGCAGCTGCAGGGAAGTATCTTCAAAAACAATGGCTTGCTCGGTCCAACTGCTTTGATTACTAAAGCCAAAATATTGCCAAAGCGCTATGCCTATAGCCAGCATGATGAGCGCACACGCACCTAGAAAAAAGCGTTTTTTGCCATTCAAAACGTGTTTTTTTGATATTGGGGCAGGATTTGCCATGTGCGTTAAGTCTGGTCTGATCCTTTGCCGAATTTGATGCGATATTGTTTTTCCATTTCATTGCAGGCCTGCACTTGGGTCGCGCGGTAGATGGCTGTACGTTCTGGATTTCCGCTACGTTGTCTGCACTTGGCGATGGCATGTTGCTCTGCTGCCTGCACTTGTGCTGTTTGTGGACGCGAGACTACAAAGATCAGCGCACCAATCATGGCTGCGGTGAAAGCCAAACAGGTCAGCATGATCAAATGAAAACGTTTACGGTGATGAGGATGGCATGTGTTGCTTGTTTGCATGGCTCATTCTTGCATACGTGTGAAATAAAATCCATACAATATGTTTTGTATGTTATTTCTTAAGACCACGAGGACACAATGACACTGCATATGCATTTAACAACAACGCGGGTGGTTGCCCGTGCGCAGGCTGGTCATAACGTGCATGTGGAGGCTTCAACGTGATGATGGGACTGTTGAGAAGGTGCTACGTTATCGTTATGACAACTCGCATGTGGTCCGCAAAGGCCAAATGCTGGAGGTGCTGGCGACCGGAGAGCAATTACAGCTATGTGCAGAAGACTAGAGCGTGGCAGCCCAAAACGCAAACTCATTTTGAGCAGCTTTGCTGCTCTCAACAATGGGGCAGGCATCTGTTTTTAGATCGTGAACACATTCTTAGACAATGGTTTGATAGGGGCGCGGGGCCTGCTGATCATGCAAAATTGCGGCCAATTTTTCTAGGGCTGTTTGCAGGCGTCGCATATCTGGTGCTCCGCCCAACGAGATGCGAATGCCGTTGGGGGGTGGACTGACCTGTGTGAAGGCCTCTGCATTGGCAACCCCCAAGCCCTGTTCTTGTGCAGTTTGTATGAGTCGATACAAATCTACCTTGTTGGGTAATGCCAGCCATGCGTGAAGGCCACATGGATGCGCCCATAGTGGCTCTGGAAGAATGCTTCGGGCCAGGGTTTGGCGCTTAGCGAGCTCATTTTTGGCTTTTTCAAACAAATCTTGCGCTATACCGCTTCTGATCCACTGACTGGCAAGGGCAACCAAGGGTTGTGGTGCCATCAGAGTGATAGAGCGCAAGGCGTCGAGTAACGGTTCAATTGGGTGCGAGTGTGGCACCACCAAGTAAGAAGTGCGCAGCCCCGGCGCTAAATATTTTGACAGTGTTGATGCGTAATACACGGGTGCGCTACGCGCACTCTGCATGGTTGCCAGTGGCGGCGGGGCATCGCCTGCTAGTAACCAGTAGGGGTCATCTTCAAGAATCGGAATGTGGTGCTGACTTGCTACCGCAAGCAAAGCTTCGCGTCGTTCTTGCGATAGGGTGATTGTGGTGGGGTTATGTATGGTCGGGATCAGATAGATCATCGCCGGGGAATGGTTTTTACAGGCCTGCGCTAAGGCATCTGGGTGCATACCGTGCTCGTCGGCCTCAACCGGCAGAATGTTACGCTGCATTAAGCGAGCTGCAGCAAGCATGCCAGGATAGGTGAGGGCATCGACCACGATGGTGTCTTCTGGCTCTGTGTAGGCCAGTAACCATGCTGCAAGAGCAGATTGGGTGCCGGGACAAATCACGATCCGGTCACTGTCGATTGTTCCCAGCATCGGCTTGAGCCAAAGCGCGGCAGCCTCCCGATCCGCCTTATTGCCTGCTCCAACGTGATAGCTCATCAAATCGCTGCTGGCCAAAAGCGCTGGAATGCTTTGCATGCCTTGTGCAAACGCATGTGTAAAACCGCTGGTATGGAGCAAAGGCGGGATGTTCATGCTCAGATCAACGGTGCGGTCATCTTTGGTGTTGTGCGTTGCGATGAATGTTCCTCCAGCACCATGCGCATCAAGCAGGCCAGCATTTCGCACCTCTGCCAGTGCTCGCGTGACGGTTGTTAGGTCAACCCCAAAGGTTTGTGCCAAGTCGCGCTGGGGAGGCAAGCGGTCGCCAGGCAACAAAACCCCATCATGAACAGCACCAATGATTTGTTTGGATATTTGTATGTATCTTGCCCCGCCGTTTGCTTCAAATGGTCGCATCCAGGCGTGGTTTGCTTTCTTGAGTTTACGTTCTGATGGCATTGATAGAGTTGTTTTCATATTTTTGTATGTTCTGTAATAACGTACAAAATTGAATTTGTGGTACAGTTTGTATGGATTTATGCTGTCTTGTATGTTTTTTCAGTATTCCATCTTACCTATTTTTCGATCTTTTTTTCGACAGGGCTTCCCCATGAAATCAATCTGGAATTGCCTGCGTCTGGTGGGGCTTGCTGTACTGGCAGCCACATTAGCCGGGTGCGACTGGGTGTTGTTTAACTCCAAAGGTGCGGTGGGTATTGCCCAGCGTGATCTGATTTTGATCTGCATTGGGCTCATGCTTATTGTGGTAGTGCCTGCCATTGTGATGGCGCTGTGGTTCCCTTGGCGTTTTCGCTCAACCAATACCAAAGAAGAGTACACCCCGGACTGGGCGCACTCCAACAAGGTGGAGGTGGTGGTGTGGGGCGTACCCTTGCTGATCATCATTGCGCTGGCAACCATTGTATGGAAGTCAACCCATGCGCTTGATCCCTATCGTCCGTTGGATGTGAAAGGCGAGCCTTTGCATGTGCAGGTGATTGCCACAGACTGGAAATGGGTGTTTGTCTACCCAGACTATGGGATTGCCACGATCAATCAGCTCACATTTCCTGCGGGACGGCAGTTGGAGTTTGACATCACCTCCAACTCCACCATGAACACTTTTTTCATTCCGCAGTTGGGTGGGCAAATCTATGCGATGGCTGGTATGCGAACTAAGCTGCACCTGATTGCCAACGAAGAAGGGGAGTTTCGCGGCATGTCCGGTAACTACAGCGGGCACGGTTTTTCAAAAATGAATTTTGTGGCTAAGGCCACTAGTCAGCAGGCCTTTGACCGCTGGGTAACACAGGTACGCACAGCACCGATCACGCTGGACATGGCAACTTTCCAAAAAGTGGCCAAGCCTTCGCAAGGCCATGCGGTGGTGCATTTCGGTGGCGTGCAACCGAATTTATTTAAAAGTGTGATCGATCAATTTATTGGGGTAGGTGAGAACACCCGCTCCGCCGAGGCTGCTAGGGACTCGCACGTCTTGCACTTAGACGCAGTCACCACAGCACACAAGGAGTAAACATGTTTGGAAAGTTGACGTGGGATGCCATCCCAACGCACGATCCCATCATCGTGGTAACGCTGATTGCTATGGTGCTGGGGGGAGTTGGCCTGTTAGGCTTGGTTACCTACATGAAATGGTGGCGGCCTTTATGGCGCGACTGGTTCACCACGGTGGATCACAAGAAGATCGGCATCATGTATATCGTCGTGGCGCTGGTTATGCTGGTGCGTGGCTTCGCAGATGCCTTGATGATGCGTGCCCAATTGGCGATGGCAGGACCTGGCAGTGACGGTTTTTTGCCACCAGAGCATTACGACCAGATTTTCACTGCCCACGGCGTGATCATGATTTTTTTCGTTGCAACCCCTTTTGTGGTGGGGCTGATGAATATTGTCATTCCACTACAAATTGGTGCACGCGACATGGCATACCCTTTCCTGAACGCGTTCAGTTTTTGGATTTTCGTGGTGGGCGCCGTTTTGATGATGCTGTCATTGGCAGTGGGCGAGTTTGCAATGACCGGTTGGGTGGCGTATCCGCCGCTGTCGGGTATTGAGTTCAGTCCAGGGGTAGGGGTGGACTATTACATTTGGGCTCTACAGGCCTCAGGTGTAGGAACTTTGCTTACTGGTGTGAATTTGTTTGTGACCATTTTGCGTATGCGAGCGCCTGGCATGGGTTTGATGAAGATGCCCGTGTTCACCTGGACAGTGTTTGTTACCAGCATCATCATTATTGCAGCCTTCCCCATCTTGACGGTCGCCTTGGGGGCTCTGACTTTAGACCGCTACCTGGACTTCAACTTCTACACCAACACCTTGGGCGGCAACCCCATGATGTATGTCAACTTGGTGTGGGCTTGGGGGCACCCAGAGGTCTATATTTTGGTGCTGCCCGCATTTGGGATTTTCTCTGAAGTGACGGCGACATTTTCGCGCAAAAAACTGTTTGGGTACACCTCGATGGTGGGCGCAACATTGGCTATCGGTATCTTGTCGTTCGTCGTTTGGTTGCACCATTTCTTCACGATGGGGTCAGGCGCCAGCGTCAATGCGTTCTTCGGCATCATGACCATGATCATCGCCATCCCTACAGGGGTGAAAATATTCACATGGCTATTCACCATGTACGGCGGCCGTGTGGAGTTCAGCGTACCTATGTTGTGGACGATTGCCTTCTTGGTGACTTTTACCATTGGCGGTATGACTGGCGTGTTGTTGGCTATTCCGGGCGCAGACTTCTTGTTGCACAACAGCTTGTTCTTGGTGGCGCACTTCCACAATACGATCATTGGCGGCGCTTTGTTTGGCTACATTGCTGGCATGGTGTACTGGTTCCCCAAGGTGTTTGGTTTCAAACTCAGCGAGCGCTGGGGTAAGTACTCCTTCTGGTGCTGGGTAATTGGGTTCTATCTGGCCTTCATGCCGTTGTACATGCTGGGCTTCATGGGAATGACACGCCGTTTGAACCAACATGACAATCCTGCGTGGGAGCCTTACTTGAATGTCGCTTTTGTAGGAGCTTTGTTCGTCTTTGCTGGCATTATTTTCATGCTGGTGCAGATCGCAGTGAGCATTCTCAACCGTAAAAAATTAGAAAACCAAGACTTGACGGGCGACCCTTGGGATGCACGTACTTTGGAGTGGGCGACCGCATCACCTCCGCCGTTCTATAACTTTGCTGTGGTGCCTAAAGTGGATACTCTGGATGCATTCCATGAGGCAAAAAAACGAGGATTGCCTGCAGCGCCTAGTCGCTACCAGCCGATTCACATGCCCTCGAATACCGGTGTGCCACTGATCGTGAATATCTGGATTTTGGCCTTGTGCTTTGCCTTGATCTGGCACATCTGGTGGCTAGCTGCTGCAAGCTTGGTGGCAGTAGTGGTGACTTTGATTGTGCGTTCTTACGACGACAACGTTGACTACTACGTTCCAGCAGAAGAAGTGGCCCGCATAGAAAACGAAAGTGCTCGACGCAAAGACCTTGCGGGCAAAAAGACCACAGCAGCAATGGCCAGCAGCCGTTGATGCCCATGAACGTGAACGCATACGGTATGCCCGCAGCGCGGCACATTCCGTATGCATCAGGAGTAACACCATGACCACATTGGCGCACCACGCGCAACATTCTGCTGAACATGCCGATGCGCATGACAGCCACGCCCACGATCAAGGCTCCATGAAAGTACTTGGTATGTGGATTTACCTGATGTCCGACTGTGTGCTGTTTGGCACATTGTTCGCGTCTTATGCTGTGCTTAGCAACGCTTATGCGGGCGGCCCGACAGGGCAAGAATTGTTCAACCTTCCACTGATTTTGGCGGCAACGTTCATGTTGCTGTTCTCCAGCATCACCTATGGCTTTGCCATGCAAGCTATGCACCGCCTGGATCAGGCTGGCGTATTGCGCTGGTTAGCCGCAACCTTTGCGTTTGGCCTGGCTTTTATCGGAATGGAGATTTATGAGTTCCATCACTTGCTTTCGGTTGGCGCCGGCCCCACACGCGGTGCCTATTTGTCTGCCTTTTTTACCTTAGTCGGCACGCATGGTTTGCATGTTTTCTTTGGATTGTTGTGGATGGCAGTGGTCATGCATCAAATCAGTCGCAAAGGTTTGACGGCGGTGAATGTGACACGTATTTCTTGCCTGAGCTTGTTCTGGCACTTTCTTGATCTGGTCTGGATTTGTGTCTTCACCTTTGTTTATTTGTTTGGAGCATTTTGATCATGGCCAATTTGAGTCATTCTGATACAAGCCGGGCAGGGCAGAGTCACGGTAGTTCCAAGTCTTACCTCATTGGCTTTGTGTTGTGCGCCATTTTGACGGTCATTCCCTTTGTGCTGGTGATGAATCCGATGCTGCCAAGGCCAACCACTTTACTGATCTTGGTTGGTTTCGCGGTCGTGCAAATTGTGGTGCAACTGGTGTACTTCCTGCACATGAATCGTAGTTCAGAAGGGGGCTGGAACCTAGCCAGCTTCGTCTTTACTTTGGTTATTTTGTTCATTGTGGTGGCGCTTTCGATTTGGATCATCTGGAGCATGCATTTCCACATGATGAGCAACTGAGGCATACAGGCTCGATGCAGGTCGCGTGTTCGTTCATGCGATCTATAAATCTGTGCTGGCGCATAAGGAGAATCACGATGAATCAGCCCATCTCCTCCACCAGATGGAGTAGTCAGGCCACCACCACCGCAGAGCCTTCGCCATCAATGGCAGGAGTGCCTGTTTTGCTGCCGACTCAACGCGGACTGGTATCGCGTACCTCTATGCCCCGCCAGTTGTGGATGTTGACCAAACCGCGTGTGGTGCAACTCATCGTTTTCTGTGCAGTCATTGGCATGTTGTTGGCTTTGCCTAACTGGCCTGATACACGGCAGTGGCTGCGTATTGCTTTCGCCGCTTTTGGCATTTGGCTGGTGGCATCGGCGGCAGCCGTGTTTAACTGCGTGATTGAGGCGCGCAGTGATGCTCGCATGCAGCGCACAGCCGCGCGCCCTACAGCGCAAGGTACGGTTGCTACTTCTTTGGTGGTGGTCTTCGGCTTGGTGTTATGCACTGCGGGGACCACTGTGTTGTGGAGAGCTTCCAATCCCCTTGCTGCTGGATTGACATTCGCAACGTTGCTGGGCTACTCGGTGGTCTACACCGTTTGGCTCAAACGTGCTACGCCGCAAAACATCGTGATTGGTGGTGCTTCTGGTGCTATGCCTCCGCTGCTAGGTTGGGTTGCCATTCAAGGCACAGTTTCGCCAGAAGCCCTGCTGATGTTTTTGATCATCTTCATCTGGACGCCACCGCATTTCTGGGCTCTTGCCTTGTATCGGGTGGATGATTACCGTCGATCAGGCCTGCCTATGCTTCCTGTGACGCATGGCCAAGCTTATACAACACGCCATATTTTTCTCTATACCTTGGCATTGTGGGGTATCAGCCTTTTACCTGTATTGCTGGGCATGAGTGGATTGTTGTATGGCGCGGTGGCACTTATTTGCGGCTGGGTTTTTTGTGTGCATGCATGGAATCTGCACAGGCATTACAGCGATGCTTTGGCCAAACGCACATTTCGGTGGTCGCTCTGGCATCTCAGTACTTTATTTGCCGCGCTGATGTTGGACCACTATTGGTTTTGAGCTTAAGAGGACATTACATGGCGGCAACTGCGCGTTCTTCTTTAATCTTTTTTTTAATTGGTATGTCGTTGCTATTGCAGGCGTGCAGTGATGAGGCAGCAAGATCTTCGCGCACCGCATTTCATTCCCATGACATTACTGGTGCTGCCTATGGTGGCAATTGGCGCATGCCGGATACGAGTGGCGCATGGGTCGATCAAAGCATTCTGCAAGGCAAACTCAGCTACATTTTTTTTGGCTTTGCGCAGTGCCCAGATGTATGCCCAACCACCATGCTGGAGCTAGCCCAAGTCAAAGCTGCACTGGGCGAACAAGGCCAAGACTTGCAAGTGATCTTTGTCACGGTAGATCCAGAGCGCGATACCCCAGAGATCATGCGGGCGTATCTCGATAGTTTTGATACCCATGCCATTGGCTTGGTGGGTTCACCACAAGAGCTGGCAACGATGGCGCGTGAGTTCAAAGTGTTTTATCAAAAGGTCCCAGTGGGGGATGATGGGCTGTACACCATGGACCACTCTGCTGGTGGCTATATTTTCGATCGAAATGGCACCTTGCGCTTGTATGCACCCTATGGAATGGCAGTGCAAAATTTGACGCAAGATATGCAACAGTTGCTTAATGACTGAATCCACTTGGGGCAAGAAAACCTACCGCACCACCAACTGGAAAGAATACAACGCCTCATTGAAAGCCAG
>NZ_STFG01000024.1 GCF_004833285.1 Lampropedia puyangensis | reverse complement strand
GAGATTCAGCCTCCACGGATACCGGTGCGATTCACTTCATTCCAAAGTACCACTGATGGCCTTTCTTGCTTTGATGCATCTGCGGGTCTCGTTGACCTTCTTTGTTCTTGGTGGAGCTGGGCGCGGCTATCAGTGTGGCGTCAACCACCGTGCCGCGCTGCAGCAGTAGATTTTTCTCTTTGAGAATGGCGTTGACTGTTGCCAAAATTCGCAGGCAAAGATTGCTGGCATCGAGCTGTGCGAAGTGGCTGAAAGGGGCGTGTCATACAACACCTCTCCATGGCTGGGTCTGAGAGGTTGAACCATTGCTGCAGAAAGTGAATACGCAACATGTTTTCGATGGCAAAGCTGGGTCTGCCATGTCCCTTTGGGCTTTGATGGGCTTGAACCAGCGCCACCAGCTCAGCCCAGGGAACTGCGCGCTCCATCTCTTCAAGAAACTCACGTTTACATGCTCTCTTGCTGCTCAACTCAACCCCACCTCCAAGACTTGTTTGTGTCATGAAACGGAATATTTCACAGACTCAACCGGTGTAACGCACTTTTGTAGGGTTACCTAAATCAATTCCCCAGAAAAACATGAAATCTTTGACTGTATTAATTTGCAATTTTTTATTGCAAAAAATAAATAATCTTCCAAATCACTAACACCCCCAAAAAGATAAAAAAATTAAACCTCCATTGATTAAATGGAAATGTCAATTAAATGCAAAATAACACTTTCACGCAGATAAAACAAGAAATAAATTGTAATTAAAGAAACAACACAAAGAAAACAATACTCCGCCTTAACGATAAAAAATTTTACTTTACGTTGAGTAACTTACTCTATAAGTTCAACTCACCCCAATTTCCCAATCACAATTCAAATTAGAGACAAGTAAGAACATCGCACAACAATGTTAATGACGGTAAAATCACCAATTGTTTTACTTTCTAGTTGCTTTCAAAAGGCACGCTCCCTATCGTTTGCAGTTTTATAACATTTTTGATGCTATTGCATCAAAGTGTTTCATTAAGCCATAAGCAAAACAATTCAAGTTCATTTTGCTTAAGAGACATTCTCAATGCCTTCCCGATTACAGCATCTGCATTTCTCAACAAAAACACTGCCTGCAGCAATTAGGAATGATGCAGCAGTGGCATTAATGGAGCCGGTTTTTGAACTTAGTCCACTGCAACAAGGTGCAGAATTAGATATACAAGTTGATATGACGATCTGGGCAGGAATGACCCTTGGCCAGAACCATTTCAATGCCACTCGGGTGAAGCGCGGGAAACGCCAAACACAGATGGCAACGCGCGATCAAATTGGCATTAGCCTGATGGTTGACGGGGGGGTCTTTGGTCACTCAGAGTCAACAGCCGGAGAAATTAAGAAAATAGAAGTGAAATCCGGCGAGATACTGGTCTCGGATCTCGCTTATGGCTACGACCTTGCATCACCAAACGGCGGTCATAGTCAAACACTATTTCTCCCTAAAAATGCGCTCGACAGCAGCTTACAAACAGAGCGTCTTCATGGGTTTGTGCTACATGATCAAGTTACCGGCGCTCGCCTGTTTCGCCATTACCTACAAGGCTTACACCGCGAGACCAAACAAATGCCTGAAGAGGAATTCATTGCTGCACAAGAAATGACTGTCGACATCCTGAACAGCCAATTCCGCAGTCTCATCAGTGCGATGCACTCGTCTCCAGATGAAGTGCTTCGGCAACGCATTAAAACTTTCATTCGACAACATTTGCGAGAGCAAGAGCTTGGTGTTCAAGGCTTACTGGACGAATTTCATGTTGCAAGAGCAACGCTCTACAGGCTCTTTGCCGAACACGGAGGCGTCGTAGCCTACATACGGGATCAGCGCCTCGATGGCTGCTATCGCGACTTATTGCAAGCTGACTTCGAGCTTAACTTGAGCAGCCTGCTGTATAGCTGGGGGTTTTCAAGCGACCAGCAGTTTCTACGCGCATTCACAGGGCGGTATGGCACGACTCCTTCTGAGTTACGTAAAAAACGTAAAACAGCAAACCTGCATGAGGACTCAACATTGGCACACGAAATGCTCGCCAATCTGCATCAAAAAAAATTAAGTACCGTATAACCCCTCGTGCTGTTGGTGTCATGCACTCATGGGCCGAACATGACAAGCCAGACCATCAATTGAGATGAAATGCCTGATGAATAGAGACAGACTGATGGGACAATTTTTATCAAAAATTTCACAATTAAATTAGAAATATTGATGCTTCCCCATCGTCTGCAGGCGTCCTGCAGCGTCAAAGCGTCCCCACCCATCGACAACATCCAACTCAAGTATTGATGCCGACACTTTCGCTTGTTAGGCATCCGCGTGTTTCGTGAACGAAATGCATTAGGCCTGTTGTAGTGAGCAGGTTAAAAAATACTGAATTGAATGGGGTTCAGGCATGGCAGCATGCACAACGGAGTTGGAAAGAGAGGCCATCTCCACACTGCAAGGAAAGCATTGATGTTTCATTTGTGAACTTTATGAGGACTCTAATGAAACACCGTGAATGGCGCGCGAGCAATCGCGCGCATTTTTCTGTCTTGAAGAACCTGCGCTACGCACCACTGGCAAAAACCAGTGCATTAGTCATCAGTCTTGGCCTTGCATGTACGGCACATGCCGCTACAAACTATGACATTCTGGTTAATCACGAAGCATTTTTTGCCAATCCAACGACCGAATCGGTTACAGGTGTTGTAGATGGGCCAGCCGGGGGTGAATTCGTCTACCGTGCAAAAATTAAATTGAACGGCGCCGCTACAGATGCCGTTCTCGATGATGTAGTGCTATCGCAATCGCTGCCTGCAGGAGCACTGTTTCTAGGTACTTCTTCGACGGAAGCTTCTGCTAACGTGAAGTGCACAGATGCGCCAACTATTGGAGCTGTCATTGCAGCCCCGACTCTGGAGGGGGAATTCACCACTCCAATTCACTGCACCGTATCAGGCGTGAATTTCACTAAATTCGTGGAGGTCGACTTTCATGTACGCTTGCCTAGTGAAGGAACTGAATGGAAAGCCTACGCATCGGCCAGCAGCGCAAGCAATGTCGATCCTGATCAAAGTTCTGAAAGCCCCAATCATAGCAATATCGAACGCAACGTAACAACCTACGAAGCCGCCGATTTGGCTATTGCATTCACATCGCCTACGGAATCAGGCTCCTATAAACAAGGCGATGTGGTTTTCTACACCTTGGTAGCAAGCAACGCCAACAGCGAGTACGCCTTTGATCTCAAGGCTGGGGAAATGGCTGTTGTGCGTTTTCCATTGCCTAGCGGCACAGCCTTTCAGAGCACACCCAGCGGGAACGGTTGGAACTGTCAACAAAAAGAAGATAGCGAGACAAACCCGCCTGTAGCAGTGCAGGAGTGCACATACACAGTACCCGCTGGTCAAAAAATTGCAAAAGGAAGTTCGCTGCCCCCATTGACAATCCCCGTATTGCTCAATGCATCAGGCACCGTTGCTGCTACCGCATCGGTCACAGGACTACGCGCAGGAGGGCAAACGTTTGAAGAATCAGAAAGCGACAACAACAGTACTCATGTCAGTATTGCTGTTGCAACCAACAATGCACTGGACATGGCGTTAGCCAAACGGGTTTCGCCTAGCGTAGTTGATGCTTTGGCAGCCGGCGGATCTGTCCCCGTCACCTACACACTGACAGCCAGTCGGGTATCAGGCAGCGTTGCTATACCAGAAAACGTCCAGCTGAAAGATACGTTGCCTGACAGCATCAGCGGTATCGAAGCCAGTGGTGGCGCAGACTGGAATTGTACGGTCGCTGGCCAAACCGTCACCTGCGACTACGAAGGTGTTATGCCAAGCAATGGCACTTATCCAGTCGTCACTATTAAAGGCGAACTTGCCGTATCGGCTACCAAAGCTGGTGAAAAGGTTGAAAACAACGCTGCTGTTTCCGCAAGCAATGAAACCGATGTCGCAAAAATCAACAATAGCGCTAAAGCTGTCGTTGAAATCTCTAACAATGTGCGGTTATCCATCAACAAAACCCGCTCTGATTCTGTAGTTGCCTCAGGCCAGCCATACAGCTACACCATCACTGTCAAAAATGAAGGCCCCCTTGATGTGCTGCCTGGGCAAACCATCACGGTCCACGACCAACTAGACGAACGCCTGACTTTTGATGGCCTAGATACAGACTCAGCCACAGCTGGCTGGAAATGCGCAGATGCCGATGCGAGCAACCTCGTGACCTGCACCTTTGCCAACGGCCTTGCCAAAAATGCCACCACGCAGCTCAAGCTGAATGTGCACGCCACACTTGCTGACCCCAACAGCTTTGCCACTGTGAAAAACACGGCGAAACTGGTTGGTGTCGACGGGCGTGGAGGGAATTTCGAGAATGCCGTATCGAATGAAGCGAGCGTTAACTTCTCTACAAAATCTGCAGACCTGATGATTGAAAAATCTGCACAGGTATCTGGTAATGCGGTCAGTGGCGCAGAGGTGGTCTACACCTTGAAAATGAAAAACCAGACGGTTAGTACAGAATTCACCCAAACAGCGAAAACAGTGGTTGTGGAAGACACAATCAATAATCTGATTATCGATAACTATGCTGGTGCGCCTTGGAATTTCCCCAAGTACGACAACGATCGATTTATTGAAGTGACAGCAGCACACCCCAATGGAGATGACGCAACAGGCCTTTGCAAGCTCTCAGGAACCAACAACGATAAAAGTGCCAAAGTCACCTGCACATTCACTAACGTCCCCGTTAGCGATACCGATGAATACACCGTTGTCATCAAGGCACGCCAGTACGTCGATCCAACCAGTAATTCCGAGCCAAGCAACAAGATTACGAATACCGCAACTGTTAGCTCAGAAGACACGGCAGACAGCAATTCTAAAAACAACTCAGACAGTGCAGAAGTCACACTTACAGCATTGACCGATGTGCGTTTGTCACGTACAGCCTCTCTTGAAAAAGCTGCTGCTGGTCAAGCGATTACTTACACCATAACAGCAAAAAACCATGGCCCGTCTGCCGCTCGTGGCATTAAGGTGGTTGAAACACTGCCTATTGGTACATTCTGGGTCGGTTCTGCAGCAACAGTCGGAGGGGGTGGCGAATGCACACTGAACGGAGGACTCGCTCCTACAGACGGCATGGAGATCACCGCCAGTAACAACACCTTAACTTGCACTTGGCCTGAATCTTTTGTTTTAACTGAAAACAATCAGGAAGCCATTAGTTATCTTGTACGCTCAGCAGGTGAAGGCTATGCGGATACGCTCAAATCCTCTGCGGTAGTTAGCACAGTTACCCCTGAGATTACCAAGGACAACAACACAGCCAATACATCCATCCCGTTGGATGAACCCAATGTGGATGTTCTCATCAGCATGCAACACTCCGATGATGGTCTTAAGTTAAAAGACGAAGAAACCCAATACACCATCACGGTAACCAATAGTGGCGCATCTACGTCTTATGCCACGGGCGTTCACATGGAAAACGCATTCCCTGCCAGTGGCTCAACCGCCGCGTTTGAATTCGTCAAATTGGTAGGCGTAACAGGTGTTAGCCGATTCAGTGCAGACAATTGCAAAGTGCCTGCTCAAGGAGCTACCTCTGGTGCCGTCGTGTGTGATTTCCCTTGGATGGCGCCAAACGAGACCGTTCAAATTCGCTTCACAATGAAGCCCGTTGAACTGCTGGATGGCCGCGCTGTAGGCACTGTTAACCACAACGCCACTGTTTCTGCTGATGTGGAAAGACTCAACAGCGGTCTAGACACTAGCCGCAACAACAGCACACGCGATCGTACCTCGACCTACGACCCCGCCTCGGTCAGTGATCCTGACGCATTGCGTTTCGTGGATTTGTCGCTCACCAAAACTGTTCAAGCGCCTCAACCCGCTGCAGTGAGCATGGAAGATGTCATCACCTACCGCCTCGTTGTGAAGAATGAGGAAGACCCACAAGGCGACCCTCGAAATGATTTGGTCAATGGCAATGCGATTGTGACCGATGTGCTGCCACCTTATTTGGCGCTCGATGGAGCACCGCCAAACGGTTGCCGTTATGAAGAAAGCTCCCGCACACTCACCTGTACTGTGACCGATTTGGCTGCAGGAGCTGAAACCTCATTTGAATTTAAGGCACGTGTTGTGAACTTGCCTGCAAATGCAGACGAGATCACCAACACAGCGCAATTAGTCAGCCCGGGCGACCCCGATGAAAGCAATAACGAGGACAAAGCCTCAGTCACGCTGCCCAAAGAAGAAGCGGATCTCTCTATTTTTAAGACAACCGTAGGCGTGGCTAACGATGCAATCCTAGATGTGGGCGATACGTTGACTTATTCATTGACCATTCGCAACGAATCGACCAGCGACACCAGTCGCTCGGCCACCGCGACGGATGTGATTCCACCCGCGTTGGAGTTGACTGCTTTCCCTAACGATCGCTGTGCTTACACCGAAACCAGTCGCACTTTGGTGTGCCAAGTTGGTGTTCTTGCTCCTGAGCAAAGCACCAGCATCCAACTCGAAACGCAAGTCATCAGCATTGGGCAAGAAATCAGCAATACCGCAACAGTGAGTGCACCTAAGGATACCAATCCTGACAATGACACCAGCACCATTACGGTTCCGACCCGCAACGTGGAGGTTGATTTGTCTGTCGGCATCACCGTCGTCGACCGCGACAACAAAACACCAGTCAAACCGGGCGAAGAGTTGACTTACTTGGTTACCGTTACCAACGTTGAAACCGATCCAACCCGGACCAGTACTCCATCGACCGTGACGATCACCCTGCCCCCAGGCACTGAGTTAGACCTGACAAAACTGCCTCCAGCCTGCACCTACGATGAAGACAGCCATATTGTCCTCTGCCAAGTCGGCGAGCTGATGCCAGGTGAAAGCGTTGATTTCTCACTGCCAGTGAAAGTCAAGGAAGACATCAAAGAAATCACCTTGCCAGCAAAAGCGGTTGTCTCCAATGACAAAGACTACAACCCTGACAACAACATTGACGAGGTTGACTTGCCAATGGAGAGAAAAGAAGTTGTGGCCGTTCCTGTCAACCACCCTGGCGCCTTACTGGGCTTGATGGCAATCATCTTTGCTTTTGCAGCCCGTCGCCGCTCTGTGGCACGCCAAAACTAAGCGCAAAAATTGCCGCTTTAGCATGAATGGTTTTGGCACTTTCAATGCCAAAACCATTACCGCCGACGCCATACAAGAATGCTTGCGTCGGCCCTCTTCCTAACAAAAAAGCGCCTAAACAGGCGCTTTTTTTATTGAGTATTCACCATCCATACAGATAGGGAGAGATGACAGAAACGGTAGTGGCTAAGGCAGTCTCTCGGATCGTAGCTCAAATTTGGTTTGCTTACTTCAGCTCAGCGCCCTCTTCCGGCCAGTCACGGATATAAGCTTTGAGTAATTTGTTTTCCAGATTTTGGCTATCTACCACTGCCTTGGCTACATCGTAAAAGCTGATTACCCCCATCAACGTGCGGTTGTCAATCACGGGCATGTAGCGCGCATGGCGATCGAGCATCATGCGGCGCACTTCGTCCAGTGACGTTTCTTGGGTACAGCTCATCGGCGCTTCATCCATATGCGCACGAACAGAGACTTTATCCAGCACGTTGGCATGTTTGACCATCGCCACAATCACTTCACGGAAGGTCAAAATGCCAACCACCTCGCCATGCTCAACCACGACCAAAGAGCCAATATCGCGTTCTGCCATGGTTTCAACCGCAACCGATAAGGACTCATCGGCATGGACGGTATACAGCGTATTGCCTTTGACGCGCAGGATGTCGCTGACTTTCATTTTCTGATCTCCTTATCATCTGGGTATGTGTGCGCTATTTGGGCCTATTTGCGCACATCTTGCAATGCAAAAACGCATGTAAAAGAAACCTCTTTCATGCGTGACAGAAATTGACAGGAATATAGCCCACAATGGCTGTATTCATCGTATTTTTACCTGCAAATATCAGGAGACATTGACCCTATGGCTGGTTACAACGATCCAGGCTTTGATACGCTCAGTCTACATGCTGGTGCAGCCCCAGACCCCAGCACCGGGGCCAGAGCAGTCCCCATTCACCTCAGTACATCATTCGTTTTTGAATCATCCGAGCATGCTGCATCGCTGTTCAATATGGAGCGCGCAGGCCATGTTTACTCGCGCATCAGCAACCCTACCAATGCGGTCTTTGAGCAGCGTATAGCCGCATTGGAGGGAGCAGCAAGCGCCATTGCCACCGCGAGCGGCCAAGCCGCATTGCACTTGAGCGTTGCCACTTTGATGGGCGCTGGCGCACACATTGTGGCCAGTAGCGCCATTTATGGCGGCTCTCAAAACCTGCTGAACTACACCTTGCGCCGCTTTGGTATTGAAACCACCTTCGTGCACCCAAGCGATCTTGATGCATGGAAAGCCGCCATTCGGCCCAACACGCGCCTGCTTTTTGGCGAAACCGTGGGCAACCCAGGCCTGGATGTCCTGAACATTCCCGCTGTGGCGGATATCGCCCATCAAGCACGCGTGCCACTCTTGGTGGATTCAACCTTCACCACGCCCTACTTGATGCAACCACTCGCATTGGGGGCGGACTTGGTGTACCACTCCGCCACCAAATTTCTCTCAGGCCATGGCACGGTCATTGGTGGAGTAGTTGTTGATGGCGGCACATTTGACTGGGAATCATCAGGCCTCTTTCCTGAGTTGAGTGCGCCTTACGATGGTTTCCATCAGATGGTTTTCAGCGAAGAAGCTACGGTAGGCGCCTTTTCTTTGCGCGCACGCCGCGAAGGTCTGCGCGACTTTGGCGCCAGTATGAGTCCGCACACCGCATGGCTGATTTTGCAAGGCGTAGAAACCTTATCGCTGCGCATGCGCCAACACATTGCAAATACCGAGAAGGTCGTGGAATTTCTGGCGCAACACCCCATGGTTACTCGCGTTGGACACCCTTTGCTGGAGTCGCACCCCAGCCACCAATTAGCCCAACGCTTACTCCCCAAAGGAGTTGCCTCGGTATTTAGCTTTGACATCAAAGGCTCTCGTGCACAGGGTAAAGCTTTTGTAGACGCATTGCGCATTTTCAGCCATTTAGCCAATGTCGGTGACTGCCGTAGCTTGGTCATCCATCCGGCCAGTACCACACATTTCAGAATGGACGACCAAGCACTTCAAGGCGCAGGCATCAGCCAAGGTACTATTCGCCTGTCTATTGGCCTGGAAGATCCAAGCGACCTGATTGACGACCTCAAACGCGCGCTCAAAGTGGCAGAAAAGGCAGGTGTGTAATGGCTAAACAAACCACCCAAACTTCGCAGCGCTACGCTATTGGCAACAACGTCCTTTATGCCTACACAGGAGGCACCCCGCATCGCCCTGAGCAACCCTATCTCATCTTCATTCACGGTGTGCTCAACGACCATTCCGTCTGGGCACTGCAAAGCCGCTACTTTGCACACCATGGCTGGAATGTATTGGCCATTGACCTGCCCGGCCACAGTAAAAGCACAGGCGCGGCCCCTGCCTCTGTGGAAGATGCAGCCAGCACGGTTGAAACCTTGATTGCACAGTTACCCGCACAAAACACTGTTTCGCTTATAGGCCATAGCTTTGGCTCGCTCATTGCACTTGAGGTCGCGGCACGCTTAGGCCATCGTATTGGCAAACTTGCGCTACTGGGGACAGCTGCGCCTATGGCCGTCTCTGATGTACTGCTCGACTGGTCACTCAACGCGCCAGAAAAAGCCCTGCATTTGGTCAACGTATTTTCGCGCCATACCTTAGCACCGCCACCATCAGCCCTTGGCCCAGGCACTTGGCCTTATGGTATGGGCATGGCGTTGGGCAGACGCGTACTGCGCAGCAACCAACAAGAAAACGTGTTTCACAAAGGCTTTGTTGCATGCAACAGCTACAACAACGGACCAACCTCCATGGCGGCTGTCAAAGCGGAAACACTCATTCTCAGCGGTACGCTAGACCAAATGACACCAGCCAGAGCCGCACGACCATTGGTTGAAGCCGCACAAAATGCAGCAGTTGCGCTGCAAAGTCAAAGCATTCATGCTGGCCACAACATGATGACAGAAGCCCCCGAAGCAACGTTACAAGTATTGCAATCAATTTTACGCTGAAGCCCGCGGACAACCGGCAGCACAGCCAAAAACACCGTATTCGTGTTGTGTGCCAATCAACAGTGCGACTCAGTTTTCAGCACAGCAAACTCGTAAAAAAACCCCTTGGCGTATCTACACAAGGGGCTTTGATCACACACTGAATGTGTTGATTCAGCGCTTTTTCACCGGAGGCACGTCCGTACAAGAACCATGCGCCACCTCTGCAGCCATGCCGATGGACTCACCCAGCGTTGGGTGCGGGTGGATGGTCTTACCAATGTCCACTTCGTCAGCGCCCATTTCAATGGCCAGTGCAATCTCTCCAATCATGTCTCCCGCATGGGTGCCGACGATGCCGCCGCCCAAGATACGGCCATGGCCATGTGCCTCAGGGCTGTCATCAAACAGCAGTTTGGTTACGCCTTCGTCACGGCCATTGGCAATGGCGCGGCCTGATGCCACCCATGGGAACAAGCCTTTTTTGACTTTGATGCCTTGGATTTTGGCTTGGTCTTCAGTCAAGCCCACCCATGCGACTTCAGGGTCGGTGTACGCCACGCTTGGAATCACGCGAGCATTGAACGCGGCGGATGCCAGCTCCTTATTGCCTTGTTGCTCCCCGGCGATGACTTCCGCTGCGACGTGCGCTTCGTGCACCGCTTTGTGCGCCAACATGGGCTGGCCTACGATGTCGCCAATGGCAAAGATGTGCGGCACATTGGTGCGCATTTGAATGTTGACGTCGATAAAGCCACGGTCCGTCACGGCCACGCCCGCTGCCTCAGCACCGATTTTCTTGCCATTGGGCGTGCGGCCCACGGCTTGAAGAACGAGGTCGTAGGTTTGTGGCTCGGGCACGGTCACGCCTTCTTTGGCAGGTTCAAAAGTAACTTTGATGCCTTCAGGCGTGGCTTCTGCTGCGACAGTTTTGGTGTTGACCATGATGTTGTCAAAGCGCGGCGCATTCATTTTTTGCCACACTTTGACCAAGTCACGGTCAGCCCCCTGCATGAGGCCATCCATCATTTCCACCACATCTAGGCGTGCGCCCAGCGTGCTGTATACGGTGCCCATTTCCAAGCCGATGATGCCGCCGCCCAAAATGAGCATGCGTTTGGGCACGCTCTTCAAGTCCAGCGCGCCGGTAGAGTCAACCACCCGTTCATCTTTGGGCATGAATGGCAGGTGCACGGCTTGTGAACCAGCGGCAATGATGGCGTTCTTGAATTGAACGATTTTCTTGCTGCCGGTTTTCTCTTGGCCTTCGCCTGCGGTTTCTTGCACTTCAATGTGGTGTGAGCCGACAAACTGCCCATAACCGCGCAGTACGGTGACTTTGCGCATTTTGGCCATTTGCCCTAAGCCACCAGTCAGTTTGCTGATGACTTTTTCTTTATGACCACGCAGTTGGTCGATATTGACCTCAGGCGCGCCAAACTTGACGCCAGCCACTTCCAAGTGCTTGACCTCATCGACCACAGCCGCGACGTGCAGCAATGCTTTGGATGGAATGCAACCCACGTTCAAGCACACGCCGCCCAAGTTGGCGTAGCGCTCGATCAGGACGACATTCAGACCCAAGTCGGCGGCGCGGAAAGCGGCCGAGTAACCGCCAGGACCACCACCCAACACGACCACATCAGCCTCTACATCCACTGCACCACTGTAGGTGGAGCCTGCCGGTGCAGGAACTGCAGCAGCAACAGGTGCAGCTGTCGCCGCGCTCGGGGCGGGTGCTTGCGCTGCCGGTGCAACAGTCAGTGTAGGCGCTACTGCCCCACCCTCTGCAGCCTCTACTGCGATGATGACGGAGCCTTGCTTGACTTTGTCGCCGAGTTTGACCAATACAGACTTGACCACGCCAGCATGACTAGAGGGGATTTCCATTGAGGCCTTGTCAGATTCGACGGTAATCAGGCTTTGTTCGGCCTTGACGGTATCGCCTTCTTTGACGAGCACCTCAATCACAGCGACTTCATCGAAATCACCAATATCAGGAACTTTGACTTCTACGGTTGCCATCAGTAGTCTCCTTCCCGATTACAGCAGAACGCGGCGGAAGTCCGCCAGCACTTGTGCCAAATAAGCGTTAAAACGCGCAGCTGAAGCGCCGTCGATCACGCGATGGTCATACGACAGTGACAGCGGGCACATCAAGCGGGGCTCGAACTCTTTGCCATTCCATACGGGTTTCATGGCTGAGCGGCTGACACCCAAAATAGCCACTTCGGGCGCGTTGATGATCGGCGTGAAGCTGGTGCCACCAATCCCGCCCAAAGACGAAATGGAGAAGCAACCGCCAGTCATTTCTGCGGGGCTCAACTTGCCTGCACGTGCTTTTCCAGAGAGCTCCGTCATCTCCAGTGCGATTTGGCTCAAGCTTTTCTGGTCTGCATTTTTAATCACCGGTACGACCAAGCCATTGGGTGTATCCGCAGCAAAACCAATGTTGTAGTACTTCTTGTAGACGAGGTTATCGCCATCCAAGCTGGTATTGAACTCGGGGAACTTCTTGAGCGCAGCCACCGAGGCCTTGATCAAGAAAGCCAGCATCGTGAACTTCACATCGCTCTTGGCTTTGGCATTTTCTGCATTGAGCTGCACGCGCAGCGCTTCCAACTCAGTGATGTCGGCTTCCTCATTGTTGGTGACATGAGGAATCATCACCCAGTTGCGCGACAAATTAGCGCCAGAAATTTTCTTGATGCGCGACAGCGGCTTGGCTTCCACTTCGCCGAACTTGGTGAAATCCACTTTCGGCCAAGGCAGCAAATCCAACCCTACGCCGGAGCCGCCAGCAGCAGGGGCTGCGCCTTGCGCTGCAGTGCGCACAGAGCCGCTCATGACAGCTTTGACGAAATTTTGCAAATCATCCAGCGTGATACGGCCTTTGCTGCCACTGCCTTTGACTTCTGCCAGCGGCACGCCTAATTCACGTGCGGCCTTGCGAATCGAAGGCGATGCATGTGGCAACTGGTTGCTCGCTGGTGTTGTGGTGGGCTGGTGCGCCGGCACATTGGCCACTGCAGCTGGTGCTGCACTAACCGCTGCAGAAGCCTGAACAGGCGCGGCCACGGGGGCGGCTACTGTTGCTGGAGCGGGAGCCACGGCAGAAGCGGCTGCCCCTGCTACGCCTTGCAAAACGGCAACCAAGTCGCCTTTGTTGATTTTGTCGCCCACCTTAATGGCGAGGGACTCGACCACGCCAGCTGCGCTGGAAGGGATTTCCATCGAGGCTTTATCAGACTCAACCGTGATCAGGCTTTGCTCCTCTTTCACGGTATCGCCTGCCTTGACCAGAATCTCAATCACCGCCACATCGCTGAAGTCACCGATGTCGGGCACGCGCACTTCTACAGGGCCTGCTGCTTTGGCCGCAGGAGCGCTAGCGGGTGCATGCACAGGCGCGGCGGCAACAGGGGCTGCAGTCGCAGGTGCTGGGGCCGCCGAGGCAGGTGCAGCCGCATCAGCCGCACCTTCTGCTTCAACCTGAACAATCACCGAGCCTTGTTTGACTTTATCACCCAATTTGACGGAGATGGACTTGACCACCCCCGCGTGGCTGGAAGGAATCTCCATGGAGGCTTTGTCAGACTCCACCGTAATCAGGCTTTGTTCGGCTTTCACCGTATCGCCCACTTTCACCAAAACCTCAATCACCGCCACTTCATCGAAGTCGCCAATGTCAGGGACTTTCACGTCTATCAGTGCCATTGTGTTATCTCCTTATCACGAACGTAGCGCTGATTTACGCGTACAGAGGGTTGATCTTGTCGGTCTTGATGCCGTATTTGGCAATAGCCTCAGCGACTTTCGCAGCTGGGATTGCACCTTCATCAGCCAGTGATTTGAGCGCTGCAACCACGATGTAGTGGCGATTGATCTCAAAGTGCTCACGCAGTTTGTAGCGGAAGTCACTGCGACCAAAACCGTCAGTGCCCAGTACCTTATAGCTACGACCTTTTGGAATGAACTGGCGAATCTGCTCCGCATAGTTCTTCATGTAATCAGTAGAAGCAATTACGGGGCCACTGGTTTTAGAGAGTTGCTCTTCCACAAACGATTTCTTCGCTGTTTCTGTGGGATGCAGCAAATTCCAGCGATCGACATCTTGGCCATCGCGAGTCAGCTCGTTAAAGCTTGGGCAGCTCCACACATCTGCTGCAATATTCCATTCGGATTCGAGCAGCTCTTTCGCTGCCATTGACTCACGCAAAATGGTGCCGGAACCCAGCAAATTCACGCGATGTGCTTTGCCTTCTGCAGCAGGCTGGAGCAAGTACATGCCTTTGAGAATTTGCGCTTCGGTGCCTGCAGTCAAGCCAGGCATGGCGTAGTTTTCGTTCAGCAAGGTGATGTAATAGAACACGTTCTCTTGCTTCTCGACCATGCGCTTCAAACCGTCTTGCATGATGACGGCGACTTCGTGCGCAAAAGTTGGGTCATAGCTAATACAGTTCGGAATCGTGCCTGCCAAGATATGGCTGTGGCCATCTTCATGCTGCAAGCCTTCACCATTCAATGTGGTACGGCCAGAAGTGCCACCCAGCAAGAAGCCGCGCGCCTGCATGTCGCCAGCTGCCCATGCGAAGTCACCAATACGCTGGAAGCCGAACATGGAGTAATACACATAGAACGGAATCATGATGCGGTTGTTCGTCGAGTACGACGTGGCAGCCGCAATCCAGCTGGCCATACCGCCGGCTTCGTTGATGCCTTCTTGCAGAATTTGACCGGCTTTGTCCTCTTTGTAGTACATCACCTGGTCTTTATCGACAGGCGTATACAACTGGCCTTTGGGGTTGTAAATCCCGATTTGGCGGAACAAGCCTTCCATACCGAAAGTACGAGCCTCATCCACCAAAATCGGCACCACGCGTGGGCCCAGTGCCTGATCGCGCAACAACGTGTTCAGGAAGCGAACATACGCCTGAGTCGTAGAGATTTCACGGCCTTCCGCTGTGGGTTCCAAAACCGCCTTGAAAGTCTCCAACGCGGGCACAGTGAATTGCTCTTCCGCTTGTGGGCGGCGTTTAGGCAAATAACCACCCAACGCTTCACGACGCTCATGCAGGTAGCGCATTTCTGGCGTGTCTTCCGCTGGTTTGTAGTACGGAATTTTGTCCAGTTCGCTGTCAGGAATTGGGATATTGAAGCGGTCACGAATGTACTTGATGTCTTCGTCACTGAGCTTCTTGGTTTGGTGAACGGTATTTTTACCTTCACCGGCCTTGCCCATGCCGTAACCTTTAACGGTTTTCACCAACAACACGGTTGGCTGCCCCGTATTGTTATTGTGCGCAGCATGGAATGCGGCATATACCTTGGCTGGTTCATGGCCACCACGGCGCAAATCAAAAATTTCTTCGTCGGTCATGTGCTCAACCAACTTGGCCGTTTCTGGGTACTTGCCAAAGAAATTCTTGCGCACAAAGGCGCCATCATTGGCCTTCATGGCTTGGTAATCGCCATCAAGCGTTTCCATCATCAGCTGTTTGAGCTTACCGCTCTTGTCTCGCGCCAACAACTCATCCCAGCCGTAGCCCCACAGCAATTTGATCACGTTCCAGCCTGAACCACGGAACTCGCCCTCAAGCTCTTGGATGATTTTGCCATTGCCGCGCACCGGGCCATCGAGACGCTGCAGGTTGCAGTTCACCACGAACACGAGATTGTCCAAGTTCTCACGCGCAGCCAAACTGATAGCGCCTAACGATTCTGGTTCGTCCATCTCACCATCACCGCAGAACACCCAAACCTTACGGTTTTCGGTATTAGCAATGCCGCGAGCGTGCAAATACTTCAGGAAACGGGCTTGGTAAATCGCCATCAACGGGCCCAAGCCCATCGATACGGTCGGGAATTGCCAGAACTCCGGCATCAATTTAGGGTGTGGGTAGCTTGAGAGCCCCTTGCCATCGACTTCCTGACGGAAGTTATCCAATTGCTCTTCACTCAAGCGGCCTTCCAGGAAGGCTCGGGCGTAAATGCCTGGGGCGCTATGGCCTTGGATGTAAAGCAAATCACCGCCATGGTTTTCGTTAGCGGCATGCCAGAAGTGGTTAAAACCGGCACCAAACATGCTGGCCACAGATGCGAAGGAGCCGATATGGCCACCCAAATCGCCGCCGTCGGCAGGATTGATACGGTTGGCGCGCACGACCATGGCCATGGCGTTCCAGCGCATGTATGCGCGCAAGCGCTTTTCAATCGCAATATTGCCAGGACAACGCGCCTCTTGTGTAGGCTCAATCGTGTTGACATAGCCCGTATTGGCTGAAAACGGCAGATCAATGCTGTTCTGACGCGCCAGCTCAAGCATTTGCTCAATCAAGAAATGTGCGCGCTCAGCGCCCTCGCGGTCAATGACGGCGGACAAAGCGTCCAGCCATTCGCGGGTTTCTTGGTTATCGATATCCGCAGCCTGGCGCGCGGCTGCATCTTTGTCAGTCGTACTCATTTGTATAAGTCTCCAAGGGGTTGAAACCATTGCTTGCAGGCGCTCAGCGGAGAATCAGGCGGTCCATTTCCGCCCTTTCTGCCCTATTGGGCTTACCTTCCCCGATTGCTCTGCAATGAATCTACTCCGTTCCAACACGGCACCGTGACAGAGGAAATCCCCACAAAGGAATACGCATCTGCCTAGCTATCGGGCACCACAAAACGACCTCAGCAACTGTAGCCTGTGGTTTTGACATCAACTTGACGCTTTACTGGAACATGCGGAGTGTCGCACGAGAATGACATTTTTTCAAATTAAGATTTCTATTTTTATAATATGAAATTTAAATTTCAAGTGCTGTTATTTAAGCGGCTAACGTTCACGAAATGACAGCAGAGATTACGCGGAGCCTTCACAATCACTTCGTGCACCAAACAGTAACTACATTGGCAAGGCACTACTGAGACAACGACTGCTGCAACAACAGATCTACATGACACAAAGCACGCCCATCCCCTCGTCCCCAAATCGCCAGCGCACGCGCGCTCGTATGGCCTTATGGCGCAAGTGGTCAAGTTTGTCTCAACGGACACAAGAACGTTTGAGTTATGTCATTCCATTGATGACAGTGGCCCTGTTTATCGTGATTTTGCTGGGGGCATACCTGTTTTTGCGCACAGAAGAAAAGGCACGTGAAGAACAAATGCTGCACCAGCAAAGCCAGTTTCTGGCATTGCGCTTGAATGAACAGCTCTTCAAAAAGCAGGAAGAAGTGCAGCGCTTGGTCTATGACATGGTGACACCCGCATCTGGCGTAGGGTTCGATCAAGGCGCCAGGGCATTGATGACGCAAGATTTATCCCTGTACGCGCTAACTTGGTTTGATACGCACCAGCGTGTCATCAGCACCCACCAATCGGCCATGCTTCCCAGTCGCTTGCGCAGAATAGTGGGGCAAATATGGGAAGACGTCACCCTCAAAGACATGCCTCAAGGGCATTGGGCAGTGACTGGCCAAAGCAGCAATACAGCAGTGAACGGCAGTATCGAAAGCGAGCCGCCTGTGCTGCGGCTCTTCATTCCCATTCGCGTCAATGGTGTGTACTTGGGCACCGTTATTGCTGAATACGCGCCGCAAATGCTACTCAATGAAGCATTGAGCCAAAACACAGATCCGAATTTGGCCGTGGCGCTGATCAATCAATCAGGCGCGTTGGTGGCTGGATCTTCAGCACTGGAGCGCATCAGCACAGACAACTCCTTTTCAAAAGATATCGCCGGTGTGATTGCGCCATCGCATCTGGTCTTGCCCATTGGGGTTCTTGGAGATCATTTGCAACTGAGCACGGCCGTTTACCGGTCTGACCGCAGTATTACGCGCCGTGCCATCATGATTTTGCTGGTTGTCTTGGGGCTCACCACGGCAGGCATGCTGTTGATGAACTGGCGCTTGAGCCGAAGACGCCTGCATGCGCAAAGGCGCCTGGAAGAAGAATCGAGCTTTCGTTTGGCTATTGAAAACTCGCTGACCACGGGCATTCGTGTGCTTGACTTGCAAGGCACCACCACATACACCAACGCAGCATTCAGTCGCATGGTTGGCTGGAGCCAGGCCGAAATGGTGGGCATGAAAGCGCCCTTCCCTTACTGGCCGCGCAAAGACCGCGAAATACTTAGCGAACGCTTTCAAGCAGAGCTTGCAGGTAACCATTACCCTGGCGGCCTGCAATTGCGTATGCGCCGCAAAAATGGCACCACATTCGATGCCCGCATCTTCTTATCACCACTGATGAATGAACGCGGCGCACAAACAGGCTGGCTAACAACGATCAATGACATCACAGAGCCCAATCGCATACGCCAGCAATTGGCAGCTGCGCATGACCGCTTTACGCTGGTGCTTGAATCATTGGATGCCTCCATCACCGTGGCACCTCTAGGCAGCAATGAGCTTGTATTCGCCAATCGCCTGTACCGCCAGTGGTTTGGTTCGCAAAGCCAAGGGCATTTGCAAATGCTGGCCCAGGCAGGTGCCAGCAACAGCCAGGAGTCAGACGACAACACCAACGAAGAAGATGCGTTGATGGGACTGCCCACCGATGTGATTACTGCAGCCAATGCTGAACGCGCAGAAATTTTCGTGGAGTCACTGGGTAAATGGCTGGAAGTGCGCTCTCGTTATCTGGACTGGGTAGATGGACGCTTGGCGCAAATGCTGATTGCCACCGATATCACCAAGCGCAAGCAAGCAGAAGACCAAGCAGCTAGGCAGGTTGAAAAAATGGAAACCGTCAGCAGGCTGATGACCATGGGGGAAATGGCCTCCAGTGTTGCGCATGAACTCAACCAGCCGCTGGCTGCTATCAGCAATTACACCAACGGGATGATTTCACGCCTCAAAGCCGGCACCATCACTGGCGAACAATTGCTGCCTCCACTGGAGAAAACGGCGCACCAGGCCATACGTGCAGGGCAAGTGATTCACCGCATTCGATCGTTTGTCAAACGCAGTGCCTCCAACCAGGAAATCTGTACGCCGCAGCGCCTTGTAGCAGAAGCGGTAGAGTTGGCCAATATAGAAATTCGCAAGCACAATGCCCGCTTGAGCCTGCATCTAGCGCCCCATTTGCCTGAGCTTGAAGTCGATGCCATTTTGATTGAACAGGTGCTAATTAATTTGCTCAAAAATGCAGCAGAAGCCATCAACAGCGCCAATCGCCCCATGGGGCAACGCGGCATCGATCTGGATGTGCGCAAAGACCAAGGTGGTGTTCTTTTCACCATCACAGACCAAGGTCCAGGACTGCCGGAAGACGCGCTCAAACAGCTTTTCGATGCCTTTTACTCAACCAAAAAAGACGGCATGGGCATTGGCTTGAATCTATGCCGCAGCATTGTCGAGTCGCATCAAGGGAAAATGCAAGTTCGCAACCTCTACAATGGGGACTTGGTAACAGGCTGTGAGTTCTCGTTCTGGCTGCCGGCCTCTTCGGCAAAAGCAGATCCAACAGAAACCCTGCCAGAACCGATTTTGGGTTAGAGGCATCCTCTTTCTCCTATCGTGGCACTGCCTTGATGCAGGCTTCTTGACTAATAACCTTCTAGAGAGACTTATGAGCATTGGCAACAAAAAAGGCACCGTATACATCGTAGATGACGATGAGGCGATTCGCGATTCACTGCAATGGCTATTGGAAGGGCGTGATTTTCATGTACGCTGTTTTGACAGTGCCGAAGCCTTTCTGAGCCACTACGACGCCCGCGAAGTCGCCTGCCTGATTACAGATATCCGCATGAATGGCATGTCTGGGCTGGAACTTCAAGAAAAGCTGGTTGCACGCAACTCGGCGCTACCTATTGCCATCATCACAGGCCACGGCGATGTACCTATGGCTGTGGATACGATGAAAAAAGGCGCGATCGACTTCATTCAAAAACCGTTTGATGAAGAGGCCATTACCTCTTTAGTCGCCCGTATGCTGGAACAAGCGCAGAGCAATTTCTCTGACCAGCAACAAGCTGCCACCCGAGATGCGCTGCTCGCTAAATTGACTGCAAGAGAGTCACAAGTGCTTGAACGCATTGTGGCTGGCCGACTGAACAAGCAAATCGCTGATGATCTCAATATCAGCATCAAAACAGTTGAAGCCCATCGCGCCAACATCATGGAAAAATTGGGAGCCAACACCGTTGCCGATTTGCTCAAAGTCGCCTTAGGCAACAGCCAAGCTGCAGCCAAAACCAGCTAATGGCTCTATGCCAGTTACCACAGGGGGCATGCCACCCACTTGATGTAGGTACATGCGTGCACGTCATTCAGGTGTGCGGCACAATACATCTGCACGAAGCACGCGGCACACACCCAAAAATTCGTACAAGCGGCCATTTGGCCGCTTTTCACTTGGCGCGGCAACCCGCTGCTATTGCGCGTTTGCCTGCAGGTGACTCCTTTTAAATGCATTGACCCCTACGCTTTATCTCCATGACAGCTCAAATCATTGATGGCCTCGCCCTCTCTAAAAAACTCCGCGCCAGCTTCAAAGAAGAAGTTGCAACCTTAACCGCACAAGGCAAACGTCCCGGTTTAGCCGTGGTACTGGTAGGAGAGGACCCTGCCTCCCAAGTCTATGTTCGCAACAAAATCAAGGCGTGCGAAGACACCGGAATCCATTCCGTTTTACAAAAGCTCGAGGCAGAAACAACACAAGTGCAATTGCTGGCCCACATTGACGCGCTCAACAAAGACCCAAACATCCATGGTATTTTGGTGCAATTGCCGCTGCCCAAACACATTGATGCCGACACAGTCATTGAAGCCATTGCCCCAGAGAAAGACGTTGACGGCTTCCATATTTCCAGTGCAGGCGCCTTGATGACAGGCTTGCCGCACGGCTTCTGGCCCTGCACCCCCCACGGCTGTTTAAAAATGCTGGATGACATTGGCTATGAATTGCGCGGCAAGCATGCTGTTGTGGTTGGACGCAGCAATATTGTGGGTAAGCCTATGGCCATGATGCTGCTGGGGCGCAGCGCCACCGTCACCATCTGCCATAGCGCCACGCCAGACTTGGCCGCCATGACCCGCCAAGCCGATGTCATCGTGGCTGCCGTAGGAAAAGTCAATCTGATCACCGCCGACATGGTGAAACCAGGTGCAGTGGTACTTGACGTGGGAATGAATCGCAACGCCGAAGGCAAGCTTTGCGGAGATGTGGACTTTGACGGCGTCAAAGAGGTGGCATCCTGGATTACGCCTGTTCCAGGTGGCGTTGGCCCTATGACCATCACGATGCTACTGGCCAACACAATCGAGTCAGCCAAGCGCGCTTAAACAATTGCCGCATGAATGCGGTCTTGCTCTGCAGCAGGCCGCTTGAAAGCCATGGCTTTGGCTTTATCTAATGTCAGTACGTAGCCATTATTGAATCTGAGGTTTACCGTGTCATCCCAAAATCCCCTGCTCTCTATCACTGACTTGCCCGCGTTTGATCGCATCCAGCCAGAGCATGTCTTGCCTGCAATTCAAACCTTGATTGAGCAGGCAGATGCAGCACTTGATACGGTCACGGCTGCAGATTTTCCTGTCGACTGGAATGAACTGGCCAAGGTATTGGATGTTGCCACCGAACGCCTCTCGAAAGCATGGGGCACCATCAACCACCTCAATGGTGTTGCAGACACGCCAGAGCTGCGTGCGGCTTACAACGAGGCGTTGCCCATCGTCACTGATTTCTGGACTCGCCTTGGTGCCAACGAAGGCTTATATGCCAAGTACAAACAACTCGATCCTGCATCCCTGAACGCCGAACAGCGCCGCGCATTGGATTTGTCACTGCGTGGCTTTGTGCTTTCTGGTGCGGAGTTGCAAGGCGCCGACCGCACACGTTTTGCAGAGATTCAGGAGCGCCTGGCTGCATTGCAGCAAAAATTCAGCGAAAACGTACTCGATGCGACCGATGCGTACGCCTATTTCGCATCTGCCGATGAGGTGCAAGGTTTGCCGGAAGATGTACTTGAAGCAACAGCTGAAGCGGCAGAGGAAGACGGCAAGCCAGGACAATACAAGCTATCACTCAAAATGCCCGTGTACTTGCCTGTGTTGCAATACGCAGAAAACCGCGCCTTGCGCGAGCGCCTATTCCATGCGAATGCCATTCGCGCCTCGGACTTAGCACCAGCAGAGCAAAAACACCTCGACAACACCCAGATCATTGAGGCCATTTTGCAATTGCGTGCCGAGGAAGCCAAACTGCTCGGCTACGACAACTATGCGGAACTCTCCCTCGCACCCAAAATGGCCGACACTTCAACTCAAGTGGTTGACTTCCTGCGCGATCTGGCTCAACGCGCACGTCCATTTGGCGAGCAAGATGCGCATGATCTGAGGCTTTTCGCAAAAGAACAACTGCAGCTGGACGACCCGCAACCTTGGGACTGGACGTATATCTCTGAAAAATTCAAAGAAGCGCGTTACAGCTTCAGCGACCAAGAGCTACGTCAATACTTCTCAGCGCCTAAGGTTGTTGATGGTTTGTTTGCCATCATTCAAAAGCTTTTCAATGTTGTAATCAAACCGGAGTTGGCTGCCGTCTGGCACCCCGCAGTGGAGTTCTACCGGATTGAGCGCGATGGTCAATTGATTGGCCAGTTCTATCTGGATCAACCTGCGCGATCAGGCAAGCGTGGCGGCGCATGGATGGATGACATGCGTGGCCGTTGGTTGCGCCCTGACACAGGCGAACTGCAAACACCCGTGGCCTATTTGGTATGCAATTTCTCATCAGGCACGGATGGGCAGCCTGCATTACTAACGCATGATGATGTCATCACCCTCTTCCATGAATTTGGCCATGGTTTGCACCACATGCTCACCCAGGTCAACGAGCGTGATGTATCGGGCATTAGCGGCGTGGAATGGGATGCTGTCGAGTTGCCCAGCCAGTTTATGGAAAATTTCTGCTGGGAATGGCCCGTCCTGCAAAACATGACTGCGCACGTCAAAACTGGCGAACCGTTGCCACGCGCACTGTATGACAAGATGATTGCCGCCAAAAATTACCAAAGTGGCATGCAAACCTTGCGTCAGGTCGAATTCGCGTTATTTGATATGTTGCTGCACCGCGCCAGCGAACCACAAGTGCTGGAGTTGCTCAAGCAGGTCCGCGCTGAAGTCAGTGTATTGCCTGCTGCGCCATACAGCCGCACACCACATGCCTTCTCGCACATTTTTGCGGGAGGCTATGCCGCCGGTTACTACAGCTATAAATGGGCAGAAGTGCTCAGCGCTGATGCATACGCCGCATTTGAAGAGGAAGCCACCGCCCCAGGTGAGCCCAACCCAGCTACAGGCCTGCGCTACTTGCACAACATTCTGGAAGCAGGCGGCAGCCGCCCAGCGATGGAGTCATTCAGAGCCTTCCGGGGACGCGAGCCTCAACTCGATGCACTATTGCGGCACCAAGGAATGAGCGAAACTGCGTTGGTGCAAGCCTGATTCAATGCGTCGCACAGTATTTCACATTGTTTGAGCACATTGAAATCTGCTGGCATGGTCGGGTGTTCTCGACTGTGCCGGCCAACTCATCTGTAAAAAAACTGAACAGACAAGCACCCCACTGAGCAGGGGCTTTGCCATCACTGATAATTAAAAACGGTTTGATGCACAAACAGGCTGCGCTATATTGTTCGTGCTCACGAATTTCGTACTTCACACCATGAGGGGCAGTGGCATGCCAGCAATGCAAAAAAATCCTCGCGCCATAGCGCACCCATCGCTACTCACTGCAGTAATCGCTGTGTGGCTTTCCGCAGCACACCCCCCTGCCACCTATGCACAAGAGGTGTTTCGCGGTCAATCGCCCAACGGAACCACCGTTTACTCCGACCAATCAGCTGGCTCGAACAGCCAGCGTGTTTCGACCATCCCTGTTGCGCCAAGCCATTCGATGTTGCCACCTGCATTACAGCAAGCCAGCGCGCGTTATCCCGTCAAAATATACGTCGCGCCTGATTGCGCACCATGTACGTTGGGTCGCAATCTGCTCAATGAGCGCGGCATTCCTTACCAAGAAATCAACATCAGCACGGCGCAAGATCAACTCGCAGCCCAAGGACTTGGTATCAAATCTCCCCCCCATCTCACTATTGGTGCGCAAGCTCTTAAAGGCTTTGACTCGCAACAGTGGGCGCAATACCTGAGCGCTGCCGGCTACCCTGAAATCTCTGCACTTCCTGCTCAATACCGCCAACAGCCGGCGCGCCATTTAGCGCAAACGTCGGAACAAAGCACCAGCGACGGAATCGCCACCGAAAACAGCGATTCGTCGTCTGCCACACCGATAGCACCTGCAGAAGACAATAACAGCAGCACAGGTTTTCGTTTCTAAAGCGACCATCGAACGCAACGCATCGTTGCGAGTGCCAAGGCAGCCAAACGCTTCACCACAAAAAATGCCGCGCACCTTCTGCTGGTGAGCGGCATGAGAGGGTTCCAGCCATGCACTAGGCAATAACGGTCTCAATGCATATGCAAGCCGCCATTGACGGGGAAATCTGCACCGGTGGAGTACCCGCCCTCATTGGAGGCTAGCCACGCGATGATAGAAGCAATTTCGCTGGGATCACCCAAGCGCTTGACTGGGATCGTGCCCACAATTTTTTCCAGCACATCTTCGCGAATGGCCTTGACCATGTCAGTCCCAATATAGCCAGGACTGACTGTATTGACCGTCACGCCTTTGCTCGCCAGTTCTTGCGCCAACGCCATGGTAAAGCCATGCATACCAGCTTTAGCCGCTGAATAGTTGGTCTGCCCCGCCTGCCCTTTGGCACCATTGACTGAGCTGATGTTGATAATGCGCCCCCAGCCTTTCTCCACCATATCTCCAACGACCTGTTTGGTGACATTGAACATGGAGTTGAGGTTAGTCTCAATCACTGCCCCCCAGTCTTCCGGCGTCATTTTGATAAACATCTTGTCTCGCGTAATGCCCGCATTGTTCACTAGCACGTCAATCGTGCCATGCTCTGCTTTGGCCTTGTTGAAAGCCTCCACGGTCGAATCCCAATGGGCGACATTCCCCACAGAAGCATGGAACTCAAAGCCTAACGCTTTTTGCTCGTTGAGCCATGTTTGGAAGTCCCGCTTAGGACCACAGCCTGCAATCACTTTAAACCCCTCTTGATGCAAACGCTGGCAAATGGCGGTTCCAATTCCCCCCATTCCCCCAGTGACGTAGGCGACTTTCTGACTCATGTTGTGATCTCCTTATTAATACAAACAGTTGTAATCTATCTAAGCACGGCCACTTTCCCCAGCGCATAAACCCTTCCCGCATGGGGCAAAAGGGAAAATCCTTAAAGGGTTAACGCCAAGCACACTGATTGGCACAAATCGGTTCACGCCCGTTGTTTAACGTAAGTGCCAGGCGCCGGCTCCAAAACACGGTACTGGGTGCCTTTGCCCGCTTTCTTTGGGGCAGCAATTTGCTTGCCTGCACGATCATGCAGCCACTTAGCCCAATCGGGCCACCAACTGCCTGGCATTTGCTCAGCATGCTCCAGCCATGCATTCCACTGGGTAGGATATGCTGCATCTGGTGCAACCCAATAATGGCGTTTACCTCTGGCTGGCGGGTTAATGACGCCAGCAATATGGCCTGATGCGCCCATGACAAAACGCTTGTCGCCAGAAAATACCTGTGTGCTGGCATAAGCTCCGCGAATGGGCACGATATGGTCTTCGCGTGAGCCGTAAATATAAAAAGAAGCCTTCACTTTAGTAAAGTCGACGGGCTCACCGCAGACCTGAACCTTGCCGGGTTGCACCAAATTGTTTTCCAGATAGGTATTGCGCAAATACCACGCATAAAACGGGCCTGGAAGGTTTGTTCCATCGCTGTTCCAGTACAGCAAGTCAAACGGCGGTGGCGTTTCACCCTTCAGGTAGTTGCCAACCACATAGTTCCATACCAATTCGTTAGGGCGCAAAAAACTGAACGTAGCGGCCAGATCCTGACCTTTCATCAGTCCCTTCTCTCCCATCTGCATTTCTCGAAATCTGACGACATTTTCATCAATGAAGATATCCAAAACACCGGTATCGGAAAAATCTACGAATGTCGTCAATAGCGTGGCACTTGCAACAGGTTGTTGCCCACGAGCAGCCCAAACAGCCATTGCAGTAGAAAGAATCGTGCCTCCCACGCAAAAGCCCAGTGCATTGACAGTCGGAGCAGCGCAAATGTCTTGCACGGCTTCAATGGCACGAATGGCGCCGTGCTCAATATAGTCGTCCCAAGTGGCCGTATCCATCAACGCATCAGGATTGCGCCAACTCACTACAAAGGTGCGATGCCCTTGTGCAACCGCATATTCAATCAATGAATTACCCGGCTGCAAATCCAGAATGTAGTATTTATTAATACAAGGCGGCACCAACAAAAGTGGTCTCTCATACACTTTTTCGGTGACAGGCGCGTACTCAATCAGCTGAAAAAACGCATTCTCAAAAACGACAGAACCTGGAGTCAGGGCCAGATTCTTGCCAACCTCAAACTGCGCCTCATCAGTCATCGAGATATGGCCACGCTGAACGTCTTGCCACATATTAAGCAAGCCTTTGGAGATGCTTTCGCCTTTGGAGGCAATCGCCTTAGCTTGCACATCGGGGTTCAGAGCGAGGAAGTTGGTTGGTGCCGCAGCGGCCAACCATTGGTCTACAGAGAACTGTAATCGTGCTCGCGTTTTCTCATCGGTCTGTGTAATCTCTACCATTTTTTGCAAAGCACTGGCATTAATCTGGTAGAGCGCAGCTGTAGTTGCGGCAGGGGCGCTTTGCAGCCAGTTGTCACTAGAAAAACGGCGATCAGAGCGCAACACATCAGCCAAATCTTTAGATTCACGCTTCATCAAGTGCGCAATCTGCTCCATGTATTCTTGCTGCAGTTGCTGCAATGCAGACGGTGGAATCGAAAAATTCACCGTAGATGTGTTTATTCCTAACTGCTGAGCAGCCTGAGTAAAAAATGCAAATGGATTGGCATTGTTCACTGCAGAGTGGCCTTCCGCGTCGTGTTGGTTCGCCATTATTGGCGGCTTCACGTTCGCCAGCAGTTGCATCCATTGTTGCAGTGCAGCCTGCTGAATCCCATGGAATTGCTGCCAGTAATCCGTACGCGGGCCAGTGTTGTCACTTTTCTTGCTGCTCATAGGTGATGTCTCCTCATCAAAATGCTCTGGGCAGTGTCCCGGTTCGCTAAAGCCATGGCATGCATGCCCCTCTTGTGCGCGCCACAGCAAATGCTATGCAAACAGTATGCCACTCAATCAGCAACAACCTCTACGTATAGACTCGAAATTCTCTGTTGCTTCTTAAACGCAGGCGCAAACCGGATTCAAACGGCATGCAGGCACAACATAGAAGAAAGCCAATTCAATCGCTATACAACACATCAGCCATCGCATTTCACGAAACACAAGCAATAAAATAGAAGGCAAAATATTCAGATATCGCATTAGACGACCCCTTTTCCCACGAGCACGTCTTCATGTCAGAAAACTATCGCTTATCTCGCCATCTCAGCCTCACCACTCTGGAGCTGTTTATTGCCGTGTGCGAAACTGGAAGCATTGCACAAGCAGCAGAGCGCGAATTCATTGCGCCCTCCGCAGTAAGTAAGCGCCTCTCAGATCTTGAGGGCGAGGTTGGTGTTGTGCTCTTAGAGCGCCACAGCCGAGGCGTCAAACCCACACCAGCCGGAGAAAGCTTCTTGCAACATGCACGCAGCATTCTTCATGATGTCGGTCGCCTGCACAGCGATTTGCAAGAGTATGCAGAAGGTGTGCGCGGACATGTTCGTGTACATGCCAATCTGTCTGCGATTGTGCAATTTCTTCCAGAAGATTTAGGTCTGTTTGCACAGCAACAACCGGCTATCAAAATTGATTTGCAAGAGCGAATGAGCTATGAAACCTTGCAAGCAGTTCAGGAAGGGGCAGTCGAGTTGGGTATTTGCTATACGCCTGGTGCTGCGCCCACTGGCTTGCAATCGCGCCCGTACCATCGAGATCGCCTCATGGTCGTCATGCCCACAAAACATCCTTTAAACAAGACATTCTCAGAACAAACGACTGCGAACAGTCATGCACCTGAAATCGCATTCGCTGAAGTGCTGGATTTTGATCTCGTCGGCCTCAATCGCCAAAGCAGCATTGGCTTACTGATGCGCCAAGCTGCGGCGGCAACAGGCAAAGGGTTACGCCAGCGCATTCAAGTTACTGGACTCGATACCATGTGCCGCATGATTGACAATGGCTTAGGCATTGGCGTAATGCCTGATCGTGCATTTGCACTGATGCAACCCTTAGGCAACTTGGCCGCCATTCCACTGAGCGATCCCTGGTCATGGCGCCAATCTTGGATGATTGCGCGCGATTTCACCTCGCTGCCTGCTGCCACGCAGCTATTGGTCTCACACCTAGAAGAGCAGGCACAACATCAAACACGCCTGCGCAACAAAAATGCAGCCCATTCGAGTTGGCCTATCCCATCCTCACCATTGGGCGGGCACCTACAATAACCCAATACAGGCATCGCGCAAACAGCCTTGATGCATGCGTATGAGCCACCCCAGTTATTTTCAGAAACAGCAAAACGAGTACCCCATGAGCAAAACTCTCTACGACAAAGTCTTTGACGAACACGTTGTGCATACGGAAGAAGATGGCACCGCCGTTCTCTATATTGATCGCCATCTGGTTCATGAAGTCACTAGCCCACAGGCATTTGAAGGTTTGCGCGAAGCCGGTCGTAGCGTCTGGCGCGTCAGCTCTATCGTCGCCACCGCCGACCACAACACCCCAACCACAGGCTGGGAGCGTGGTTATGACGGCATCGACGACCCCATCAGCAAAGAGCAAATCGTTACCCTTAACCACAACATCAATGAATTCGGTGCGGCCGCTTTTTTCCCATTCATGAGTCAACGTCAAGGCATTGTTCACGTCATCGGGCCTGAAAACGGAGCCACCCTGCCCGGCATGACTGTGGTGTGTGGCGATAGCCATACCTCAACGCATGGCGCTTTCGGAGCACTGGCGCATGGGATTGGCACCAGTGAAGTCGAACACGTTATGGCCACGCAAACTTTGCTGGCTAAAAAAGCCAAAAACATGTTGATCAAAGTCGAAGGTGATGTTGCACCAGGCATCACCGCTAAAGATATCGTGTTAGCCATCATTGGCAAAATTGGAACGGCAGGGGGCACCGGTTACACCATTGAATTTGGCGGCTCAGCAATCCGCGCCCTCTCTGTCGAAGGCCGTATGACCGTTTGCAACATGGCCATTGAAGCAGGCGCCCGCGCAGGAATGGTGGCAGTAGATGACAAAACCATCGAATACCTCAAAGGCCGCCCACTGGCTCCCGGTTACGATGAAAAAACAAGTCAATTTGTCGGCGGCCTTGAATGGGATCAAGCTGTCGCGTACTGGCGCACACTGCATTCCGACCCCGATGCAGTATTCGACAAAGTCATTGAACTCCACGCCAAAGATATCGTCCCGCAGGTCACTTGGGGCACTTCACCCGAAATGGTGCTCGGCGTTGACGCTCGCGTACCAGATCCTGATAAAGAAAAAGATGCCGTCAAGCGCAACGCCATGGAACGAGCCCTGACCTACATGAATCTCGAGCCCGGAAAGCCATTGTCAGATATTCATGTCGATAAAATCTTCATTGGTTCATGCACCAATAGCCGCATTGAAGACATGCGTGAGGCTGCGGCGGTGGTCAAGCGTTTAGGACAAAAAGTAGCCAAAAACGTCAAACTAGCCATGGTTGTCCCTGGCTCTGGTTTGGTGCGCGAGCAAGCTGAGCGTGAAGGTCTGGACAAAATCTTTACCGCCGCCGGTTTCGAATGGCGTGAACCAGGCTGCTCTATGTGCCTGGCCATGAATGCAGATCGACTCGATCCTGGAGAACGTTGCGCATCAACCAGCAACCGCAATTTTGAAGGTCGTCAAGGCGCCGGTGGACGCACACACTTAGTCAGCCCAGCAATGGCCGCCGCAGCCGCTATTCACGGCCATTTTGTAGACATTCGCCGCTTTTCATAACGTACAAAACCGTGTATGTTTGCACTCAATGAGTGAAGCAATTCATACATACCAAAAAGGACGGATCTGCATATACATTTCGCTCCATTTTGGTGCTTTACTCAGATTTTTATGTCACTTTCAAAAGGGAGTTTTTGATGAAAAAAGTCGTTTCCATCGTTCTCGCATCCTTCATTTCCATCGCATCTCTGGCTGGCTGCAATACCGTTCAGGGCGTTGGTCAAGACGTTCAACAAGGTGGCAAGGCAATTGAAAAAGCCGCTAAATAAGCAGTCTACTTGACGCTTATTGCGCCAGTACATCCAGTCTGACAATGAACGCCTCTTGGCAAACTGGATGTGCTTTTTTGCAATGATTCATCGCGCAGCAACACCGCAACATCTATAAATCACGAGAAGTCATCGAATACGTCCACTTCAGTGGGGGTAATTTGTCTCTCGAACGGCCAGTCCCTCTCCCCATGCAAAAGTTCACTGTACATAAAGGCCTTGTTGCCCCGCTTGATCGGGAAAACGTCGACACTGACGCCATCATCCCCAAGCAATTTCTCAAATCCATTAAACGCACAGGATTTGGTCCCAATCTGTTTGATGAGTGGCGCTATCTTGACCAACCAGGTCAGCCCGGTGTGCCAGAATCACAGCGCAACCCCAATCCAGATTTTGTCTTAAACCAACCGCGTTATAAAAATGCGTCCGTGCTGTTGACTCGGCAAAATTTTGGTTGCGGCTCCTCACGCGAACATGCTCCTTGGGCATTGGATCAATATGGCTTTCGCGCCATCATCGCCCCCAGTTACGCGGACATTTTTTTCAATAACAGCTTCAAAAACGGCTTACTGCCCATTGTCCAGCCTGAAAGTGTGGTCGACGCCCTCTTCAATGAAGTCTACGCCTTTCCCGGCTACGAATTAACCATCGATCTGGAGCGCCAAGTCATCATCCGCCCTGGCGGAGAAGAATTGCCTTTTGACGTAATTCCATTTCGCAAGTACTGTCTGATTAATGGATTCGATGACATTGGTCTGACCTTACGCCATTCGGACAAAATCAAAGCCTTTGAAGCCTCTCGCTTGGCGAGCAAACCTTGGCTGGCACACACCATGGCGGTTGAACAGGCTCCGCAATAATAGCCAACCGTAACCATCTAATTCCTGACATAGGATGAACCTCCTTTAGTAGCAGTCTTCCCCCAAAAAAGAATGCGCAATCAAATTTGCAATTGCGCCAAATTCGCTAATCGTTGGTTTTTTCTGTGCTAGAATTTCATCTTTCAGCGGCTGTAGCTCAGTTGGATTAGAGTACTTGGCTACGAACCAAGGGGTCGTGGGTTCGAATCCTGCCAGCCGCACCAACTAAAACAAAACTTGCTCATCGCAGCAAGTTTTTTTGATGGTTCTTTGCTTTTTGCGGCTGTAGCTCAGTTGGATTAGAGTACTTGGCTACGAACCAAGGGGTCGTGGGTTCGAATCCTGCCAGCCGCACCAATTAAAGCCCGCTTGTACTAACAAGCGGGCTTTTTGTTTGCCTAATGCGCATACACTGCCGCAGTCATGCACAATCACTGTTATGAATAAAGCATTTGTAAAAGAAGACAGTGAACAGCTAGAAGATGACACTTCGCAGCCACCAGCCCTTCCACAAGGCACGAAAAACTATCTGACTCCGGCAGGCTACCTCCGCCTGCAGCAAGAGCTTAAAACCCTGCTCGAATTAGAACGCCCAAAAATTGTAGAAACCGTGCATTGGGCGGCAAAAAACGGAGATCGCTCAGAAAATGGCGATTATCTCTATGGAAAAAAACGGTTGCGTGAAATCGATCGACGGGTGCGCTTTCTCACCAAAAGGCTTGAAATTGCCGAAGTCGTGAATGCATCAGTGCACTACGGCAAAGAGCAAGTATTTTTTGGTGCTACGGTAGACTATGAAACCGACGATGGCACACTTCACACAATCACCATCGTAGGTGTTGATGAGGCTGACAGCTTAAATCAGCACATCAGTTGGATAGCGCCTGTCGCCCGAGCCCTACTCAAAGCACGCATAGATGATGAGGTCACGTTAAATACCCCATCAGGATTGCAACATCTCTTGGTCGTGGATGTGCGCTACCCTGCCCCAGAATAAAAAATCCTGTGCAATGCAGCCACACCCCGCAGGCACAAGCATCAAAGCTCAAGGTTATGCCACAAACAGCATCACGCACTGACCATCGTCAGCTCTTGCAACGCATCATTATCCAATCGCAATCTTGCGGCGAACAGCAGTTCATCCAGCTGCTCTGACGTCGTTGCACTTGCAATCGGAGCAACAATGCCAGGCTGTTTCAGCAACCAGGCGATCGCCACTTGACCTGGCGTTGCCACATAACGGCTAGCCACCTCATCGAGCTTTTGTAGAATCAGTTGTCCGCGCTCATTCAAATAGGTTTCAACCACCTTCGCCCCACGCACGCTTTTAGCCGCATCGGCAGTACTTCGGTACTTTCCGGTTAGAAAGCCTGCAGCCAGCGCATAAAACGGTGCGACAGCCAAGCCCTGTTCTTGCACCACAGGGAGCAATTCCTTTTCGTATTCTGTCCGATCGTACAAGTTGTACCCCGGCTGCAGAACTTGAAAGCCGGTGACATTGAGGCCCTTGGCTACCCGTGCCGCTTGGGCAAGCCTTGCTCCACTGTAGTTAGAAGCCCCTAAGCTACGAACCTTGCCTGCTTGAATCAAGCCGCTCAGCGCTTCCAAAGTTTCTTCCAATGGCGTTGCAAGATCATCCTCATGCGTGTAATACAAATCAATGTAGTCTGTCTGCAAACGCTTAAGCGAGGCATCCACAGCTTCTCGGATATAAGCAGCCTTCAACCCCGACTTTCCTTCGCCCATAGGTTTACCGACTTTGGTGGCAAGCACCACCTTATCCCTCTTGCCGGATTGTTTAAACCATTGACCCAAAATGCTTTCTGATTCACCGCCTTGGTGCCCAGGCACCCAGCGCGAGTACACATCAGCGGTATCAATGAAGTTAAATCCAGCATCCACAAAAGCGTCTAACAAACGATGCGACTGGCCTTCATCAACCGTCCATCCAAAAACATTACCGCCAAAACATAGGGGTGAAACATTGATACCAGTTTGTCCTAGTGCGCGCATTTCAGGCATGTAGACCTCCTTATTTGATTGATGCAATGTTAACCACAGTCTATAACGCCTACAGCAAACGTGTGCGAGAGGTCTGCGTCCAGATGTTAAAAACGCCGGTTTTCGTAGTTTGAAAGGCTGGGCCCTGGGCCTACTGCTGATAAATAACACCGCGTCAAGACTCACATCTTTGAGATAATGCGCTGCATATGTTCAGTTACCGACACGCCTTCCACGCAGGAAACCACGCCGATGTGCTTAAACACACCGTACTCCTTGCCACCCTCGACTACCTTAAGCAAAAGGACGTCGCTCTTACCCTGATTGATACCCATGCTGGTAATGGCATTTATCGCTTAGACGGAGATTTTGCGCAAACCAGCAACGAAAGCGCAAGTGGCATACAACAATTGATAGCCACCGCCACAAATGCGCAAGAAGCATTAGACCCCACTGTTGCCCGTTATCTGGACATGGTTCGCCAATTCAATGATGAGTTAAGCAGCCGTACGAAGCGACTGGTGTACCCCGGCTCGCCAGCCTTGCTGCAGCACTCCATGCGTTCGCAGGATCAACTGCATTTGTTTGAACTCCAACCCGCAGACATGCGCGCACTGCAAGGCAATATGGAGCAAGGGCCTTATGCGAACCACACTCACGTCTGGCACGAAGAGAGTTTCAAAGGCAGTTTACGCTTCTTGCCACCTCCATCGCGCCGAGGCTTAGTGCTGTGTGACCCAAGCTACGAACTCAAAACAGACTACCAACAAGTAAGCCAATGGCTTAGTGAGGCGCTGCGTAAATTTGCCACCGGAACGTATCTGATCTGGTACCCCGTCATTCCAAGGCCTGAGGCCCATGAACTGCCAAGAAAACTCAAAGCCATTGCGCGACAAGCAGGCAGAGGTTGGTTGCATACAACCTTAGCCATCAAGAGTGGTGGGAAACCAGGCGTGCAGTTGCCCGGCGAAAAAGTCGAGCGCACAGGAATGGTGGCCAGCGGCATGGTCGTCATCAATCCACCGTACATTCTGCGGGAGCAGCTGCAAAAAGCATTGCCCGAATTGGTTCGCGCATTGGGACAAGACCATTTGGCCGCCCACACCTTGGAAAGCGCTGAAGCGCCATGACCTCCATATCCAGCCGCACCCCCAAACCGCGCATCACTATCCGCTATTGCACACTGTGCCAATGGCTGCTGCGTGCTGGCTGGATGGCGCAAGAGCTGCTCTCCACGTTTGGCACGGACGTGCAAGAAGTGGCCTTGCTTCCTGACACGGGAGGCATTTTTCAGATCTACTGCGATGAAACCCTGATTTGGGACCGTGCGACTGACGGAGGTTTTCCTGATGTGAAAACACTCAAACAGCGCGTGCGCGACTGCATTGATCCTGCGCGTGACCTTGGCCACATTGACCGCAACAGCTGAGCATCGTATCTAGATACTATTCCAACTCTTGCGCTACCGGCTGACTTGGCACGTTATTCACATCAAAGTGCAAAAATGCAACCAAAAACTGCACACCGATCAAAACCGTCAAACCAGCCAGCATCACAGTACCGTTGCTTGATGGCACATGGCTGGACCAGCTTGCAATCCACTTCAACGCGCCAAACACACAACCAAAGAGCAAAAACAAACTGGCAAACAAACTGTATAGCGATCCTAAATTGAAGTCACGAATCCAATAGGTATACACGTATCGCTTAACCATGCGTGAAAGATTACCCATTAGAAATTCCGGCAACACCTTGCGCACATTCAAGTTAGAGACTTCATCGCCATACACGGCCTCCATAGGGATATCTTTAACCACGGCACGAACCGTATTGAGCCGAAACAAAAGATCCGTCTCGAAAAAATACCGTTTCGCAATTTTTTCCAACGGCAACACCTTCAATACATTGGTGGCAATAGCGGTATAGCCATTGGTAGGGTCCATATTGGGCCAATACCCACTACTGAGTTTTGTCATGAACGACAACGCCAAATTGCCAAATAAGCGTACCTTTGGCATGACCTGCAATGATTGTGGACGGTAAAACCGATTGCCCTTGGTGTAATCGGCCTGCCCAGACAAAATCGGCTTGATAAAGCGCGGAATCAAACTCGGATCCATTTGCCCATCACCATCGACTTTAACCACCACCGCAACGCCATCCTCAAGCGCTTGACGGTAGCCGGTCATCACAGCGCCACCTACACCTTGGTTTTGCTCATGAAACAGCACTTGAACGCGAGGATCTTGGTTGTGCTCTTGCACGAACTGCCCACTCCCATCTGGGCATGCATCATCCACCACATAAATACGCTGCACGCAGTCTGGCATGCCAGCCAGTACGTCCATGATATGGCGTGTAACTTTATAAGAAGGAATGACAACGGCAACTAAGGGAGCTGACATGGCTTACACAATATTCAAAGATGAAAGAAACAACACACTGAATTGTTGTGGTTAAAAGCCCGTTGAAACCATGACAAAACACATCAAGTGCTGTACACAAAACCATGCCGACCAACCGTAGATACTGAACCCTAAGTTAGGTTCCTGCATATCAATTCAGCCAACTGGCAGCTTGGTGATATGGCCTTAAGGCAATCCACCAACCAGCCGATACTAACCCAAGTATAGACAGCACCTGAAAAGCCAAAGCCGAACAAACGTTCAAAGGCTTAAAGTGGTCAACAGCCTTTTTTAAAAACACCGCTCAACAAAACGCTCACATTTGTGAATGTCAGATGTAGGAGATGAATCCACCTTCATTTCTTCAGCGTCATCTATCGTGATGTATTGACAACAATTGGCAATTTTCCACATCTTTACATTACAAAAGCAGCACAAAAATCAACAAACACAGTTAATGCGAGTTATTTTCATTACAATAATTTAAATCATTGTTCTCAACTTCTTCTCTGTTAGTGCTATGCCATACGCTCCTCTACGCCATCGTTTTCGTCGCCCTTTAATCTCTGTTGCAGCTGCTGCAACAGCAAGCCTACTCGCTCAGCCACTGGTGGCGCAAACCGCTAATGCTGAAGAAGACAGCATTTTGCAAGAAGTCACGATTACAGCAGAAGATCAACTGCGCCAAGCAGTCGGTGTCTCTACCATCACGGCGCAAGACATCGAAAACCGTCCTCCGGCTAATGACCTGTCAGAATTGATTCGCACCATGCCTGGCGTCAACTTGACAGGAGCAAGCTCTACCGGGGCATTTGGCAACCAACGCCAAATTGATATCCGCGGCATGGGCCCTGAGAACACCCTGATTTTGATTGATGGAAAACCCGTTCAATCACGCAGTTCCTCCATGATGCGCCGCACAGGCGAGCGCAATACGCGTGGCGACAGCAACTGGGTTCCTGCCAGTGCAGTCGAACGTATTGAAGTGTTGCGTGGCCCTGCAGCTGCGCGCTATGGCTCAGGTGCGGCCGGTGGTGTGGTAAACATTGTTACCAAGAAACCGACCGACCAACTCACCGGTGAAGCGACGGTTTACTACCGCACACCACAAGAAGGCAATGAGGGCGACAGTAAACGTCTGGGCTTTAATTTAGCAGGACCATTGGCCGAGAACTTGTCTTTCCGCCTCTACGGCAATGTGGCTAAAACAGACCGTGACGAGCCAGGAATCAACCTCGGGGTCGGTGAACAAGCAAGCCCTGCTGCAGGTCGTGAAGGTGTACGCAACCGGGATATTGATGGTTTGCTGCGCTGGGATCTGACTCCTGACCAAGTGTTGGAATTCGAGGCAGGTTTGAGTCGCCAAGGCAGTATCTACACTGGTGAGCGTTTTATCCAAGGCGCATTGAACCCCATTCAGCAGCAATTGACAGACAGTGGTGCAGAAACGAATCGCACTTTGCGCCGCACCGCATCAGTCACACACCGAGGCAACTGGGGCGACTTGGGCAATTCCCGCGTGATCTTCCAATACGAAGACACCAATCGCCGTTACATCAACGAAGGTGCTGCCGGCTCCAGCGAAGGTGCATTCACCGATCCTATCACCTGGAACAACTCCGAGCTGAAAAACTACTACCTCAATGGTGAGATGTACACGCCATTGAACTTGGGTGGCATGAGCCATGTGTTAACCACTGGTGTGGAGTACCGCAAGGAAAAGATCAAAGATCCAGGATCACAAAATGCCAATCCTCCTGCTGGCTTTGAATCCAGTGGCACAGGTAAAGCCAGCGCAGACACATGGGCCGTTTACCTGGAAGACAATATTGCTTTGAGTGAAGCCTTGGTACTGACTCCTGGTGTTCGACTAGACCACCACGACAATTTCGGCAGCAACTGGAGCCCCAGCCTGAATGCCACCTACCAACTCAATGACCAATGGTCTATCAACGGTGGTGTTGCGCGCGCATTCAAAGCGCCAAATATTTACCAATCAAACCCTGAGTATTGGTACACCACCATGGGCAATGGCTGTCCAATTGGCATCAGTGGTCCTTGCTACATTCAAGGCAATCCTGATTTGAAACCGGAAACCAGCATCAACAAAGAAATTGGTGTGGCTTGGAACAACCACCAAGGCTGGGATGCAAGCCTGGCATTCTTCGACAACGATTACAAAAATAAAATCGTGGCCGACATGCCCAACGCAGCTCCTGACGACTATGGAACATTTCGTCGCTTCCAATGGTTCAATGCCGGCAAGGCCAAAGTACGCGGCTTGGAAGGCAGCTTGAATATTCCGTTGCTGGGTAACCATGGTGATACCCTGAAACTGTTCAACAACCTGACTGTAATGGATCAGAACAAGAACAAGGAAACAGGTCAACCGCTGTCGATCATTCCTAAGTACACACTCAACAGCACGCTTGATTGGCGCATCAATGACAAATTCAACACTGAGTTGACTGCGACTGTGTATGGCAAGCAAAAACCTCGTACGCTGGGCTCGCGTGGCCAGGAACTAACCACTGAGGGCCGTGGCTCCTATGCATTATTTGGTTTGCGAGCCAACTACACGATCAACAAAAATCTGCGCGCAGGCTTTGGTGTTGAAAACCTAGGTAATAAGCGCTTGTACCGCACGGCCAACTCTGAATCTGCAGGTGCTGCCTCTTACAACGAGCCAGGCCGTGCCTATTACTTCACATTGACTGGCTCATTCTGAGTCTGACGACAACAGTGAAGGTGTTTTGATCAGCACTTCTCTGCCCCAGAATACTGAGCTGCAGCCACTTGGGCATTTTGATGTCCAAGTGGCTTTTTCTTTTATGATCAATCGCAGCGACTTTCCAAGCTATTGTTCCGATGACTACTCCTGCCAACGCCTACATTACTGATGTGGCATACCCTGCCCACTTTCACCGGGAAATGATGCCGCTCTGGCTACATGCCACATTGACCGGTATTGGCATTGATGCGCCATCAATCGAGCGCCCTTTTACTTGGCTGGAATTAGGATGTGGCAGTGCTGTGAACTTGTTGGCCGCAGCAGCACGATACCCTCACAGTGTATTTGTTGGGATAGACCTCAGTGAGCGCGAAATAGAACAGGCGCGCCAATGGGCAAAAGCTTGCGCACTCGAGAATGTGCATTTTCTCTGTGCCAACTTTGAAGCACTGTCACCTGAAGGTGTTTTGCCAAGACTACTGGGTAACGAATGGCGTCAAGCACAGGTATCTGCATTTGACTATATCGTCTCACACGGGGTGTATTCATGGGTAAATGTGCAAACAAGGCATGCCATGCATGCCATCATTGGCCAGTACTTGAAACCCAAAGGCATCGCTTATCTGGCGTACAACTGCCAGCCAGGCGCAGCCACATTCGCAGCTACTCAGAGGTTGATGTACCTGAATGCACAGCGCCTAGGCGGCGCACACGCAGACCACATTCACAATAGTCTGGATTTGGCACTCACTGTAGCCCAAGGAGGTGCAGGCTATTTTGTAGAACAACCTGCCGCCTGGCGCGAACTTGAGCGTATACGCCACATGGACACAGCTTATCTGGCTCATGAATTTTTCAATCGCAATTGGTCGGCGCTGCACGTCTCCGATGTCATGGCCGATTTAACACAGAGCAACTGTGTATACGCAGGCAGTGCCACTCCAATTGAAAATATCGACGCGTTTTCATTACCAACCAAACTGCGCAACTTGGTCAGCCATATGCACCACCAAGGCATAGGCATTGCACAAATTGAAACCACCAAGGACATCGCACGCAATCAAACGATGCGGCGCGATTTGTACCAAAAACTCCCCCAAGCATCCACCGCTGCCCCCGAAAAAAGTCCAATACAACTCTCAGCCCAAGAGCATCGCGCCAAACTGATGAAACAACGCGTAGCTCTATTGCCTGCAGCTCAAACAGCAGGCAAGCGAGACATATCCATCCGCATCCCTACACGTATTGGCCCTGTGGAATTACCTGCAGGGCACGTTCAACCAATTGTGCAAAAACTGCGAAATGGCAGCCAAACCTATGCCGAACTAACCCGATTAGAGCCCTATTGCACAGCACCTGGCTCGCTCAACCCAGTGCTACAAACATTGGCTTGGGCTGGCTGGCTTCAGTTTGCAGCAGCAGAGCAAGACCACGCCCAAACAAACGCAATTGCCCAACGTTTACAACAGCTACGCAACATATTCATTGCAGCCAATCAACCAGACTTAGCAAGTCAGATCTAGTTGCTTAACCCCATAACACAAGCCCGTTTCAGGCTTAATTCGCATAAAGCAAATGGCAATTGGCAATTGGTTATGTCTTACAGCGATAAATGTTGGGAGAAGAAGGCCACCGTACGTTGCCACGCGAGATCAGCTGCAGTAGCGTCAAAAGCAGCACGCGGATCACAATTGAACCCATGATCCGCCTCGTACACATGTACTTGTACTGAAGGCTGAACTTGTTCAAATGCACTCACGCTGTCGAGAGATATCCAATGGTCTTTAGTACCAAAATGCGCCATCACAGGGACTTTGGGCTGACGAGTGAGCTCATCGGGGCCAGTCATACCACCACCATAATAAGTTACAGCAGCCGATAAGCCACTAACCAGCTCTGCGGAGCGCCAGGTAAGCAGTCCCCCCCAACAAAATCCGGTCACCCCCACTTTCCCAACATGCTGCTGGCCCGCAAAATCCACCGCCGCTTGAATGTCTTGCACCACACCTTTGCCTGGCAATGCCTCTACGGCTGATTTCAGCGCAATCCCATCTTGCATTGCCGCTTCATCATAACCAAGCTCTATGCCAGATTTCACTCGCGCAAACGTTGAGGGGGCAACCACCATAAAGCCTTCCTTGGCAAAGCGATCAGCTACATCACGAATATGTGCATTAACGCCAAAGATCTCTTGCAAAACCACTAGTGCGCCTTTTGCATGTTTTTCCGGCTGCGCCAAGTACGCATCCAATTCAAAACCATCTGCGCTAGTGAGTTTGATCCATTCGCCCATAAAACATCCTTTACCAATCGACATTAACTCTGATCAACAATAGTGCATTCATCGCAGCAATTGCCATTTACTTCGCCTCAGTATAGGTCGCTGTACACGGCAAATCATAGTCATGATCGGATGTGTTACGCTTGCTGCCGCTGTATTGACTACCTTTTCTGCATTGCGAAAGTGATGCTTTCTCGACTATGCGTTATTTGCTCGTTTGCATACCCTTACTGACTAGCCTGTACGGCCTCAGCCCGGCGGCGTGGGCAGATGAAAGTCTGATGAAGTCCAAGGCATGCATCGCATGCCACAGCGTAGAACGAAAAATTGTGGGACCTGCATTCAAAGATGTGGCGGCCAAACGGCAAGGCGAAGATGGCGCGCTCCAGATTTTGGTGGACCATATTCGCAACGGCAGTAAAGGCGTATACGGGCCTGTACCCATGCCCCCCAACACCCGGGTCAATGAAGAAGAAGCGAAAAAACTAGCGGAATGGATTTTGCAGTTGAAGTAACGGTCTTCAACTGTGATTTAAAAAAACTCGTTAAATACACCGTTGGATTATTTCCAACGGATAGGCTCTTGATGCAAGACCATGTCCATATCCATCCCCAGCGACAGCGCCACCTCAGCGGGATAGGTTGAGGTGCTATATGTCATGCCAAGACTTGAAATGCATGCACGCCATACAGCCAAATGCAGTACTGCAGCCAAAGGGCTAATGTTTTCATCGTCCTCTAACGGCGCTTCACAATTTTGAACAATATTGCTCAAAATCTCAGGCATACCCCACTGTTTTATAAAAAGCGCACTGTCTTTAAAGCTGCTGCCAGATGGCATTGAGGCAATAAACGCAAATGCCTGCTTTCGCAGCGAAGCCAACGGACTGGATTTTTTCTTTTCAGGAAAATCATTCAGCCCCCCACCATTGGTCGAGCCAATCATATGAATTGCATGCAATAGCCCAGCGCTATAGGCCAATTGCTCATTAAGAAGTAAGTCCCTCGCCAACGACCGGGCAATGCGCGCTACTTCCAATACATATTTTCGCCATGCTAGGTAATGGCTATCCTTGTTCACCGCATTGGCATACGGAGACCCAAGAGGTCCCACCAACGCAGCACGCAAATCATCTATGGACAGTAATGCTAACGCTGCGCTCGCATGGGAACAGGTTTGCGGCCAGCGCTGGCTGCAAACAACCAATAAACGTGCAGTCAATGCTGGTTCATTGGCAAAACCTTGGTTAAGCTGGTCCATGCGGGGTCGTGCAGATTGCAACTCCTGCTGCAAAAAAGCCAAGCTGCCAGCAAAAAATGGCAATGACGGCAGTATCGAGCCATCAGCCACACTTGCCCCCTTTATCTCCAGAGCGCGTCAAGCAAATTCTTAGGAAACACGAATTAATTGAAGTAAGCACAATAAATTATTTGCACAAAATTAACATTTTAGAAGGCAAACAAGAACATCATATGTCACACATTGTGACATATGATCACTTGCCCACTGATCTACTATTTCAAGCCCTTCAATTTGGCAAATGCAGACTGCATGGCCGACTGCGGGGCCTGTTGCGATCCGCGTGAAGAAGCTTTCACTTTTGCATCGCGCCCCGCACTCATGTTGCTTTTCGGGTCTGATGTTGTTGATCGGTCACCAGCGCGAGTGACGACAGCATCCAGACGCATTGTTAAGCTGATTCGCTTGCGAGGCACATCAACTTCCAGCACTTTGACCTTGACGACTTGCCCAGTTTTGACCACTTCGCGAGCATCTTCCACAAAGCGGTTGGCCAACTGACTGACGTGAATCAAACCATCTTGGTGCACCCCCAAATCAACGAAAGCACCAAACTGAGCGACATTGCTCACCGTCCCCTCAAGGACCATATCAGGTCTTAAATCAGCAATATCCTCAACGCCATCATTGAAGCGGGCAACAACAAAATCAGGCCGTGGATCACGCCCAGGCTTCTCAAGTTCACTCAAGATATCTTTGACCGTAATGGAACCCACTCCATCGCGCGCAAACTGCTCGGGTTTGAGGGTCTTCAAAAATTGCGTATTGCCCATGAGCTGGTCAACAGGCTTACCCGTGGTCTGCAAAATGGCTTCAACGATGGGATAGGTTTCCGGGTGCACGCCTGTGGTATCAAGCGGATTGTCCCCATCACGAATACGCAGAAAGCCTGCACTTTGCTCAAATGCCTTAGGCCCGAGGCCAGAAACCTTGAGCAGTTGCTGGCGATTTTTAAACGCCCCATTGGCTTCGCGCCAACGCACCACCGCCCGCGCAACGGTGTTACTCAGCCCAGACACTCGTGCCAGCAACGGTGCACTGGCAGTATTCAGATCCACGCCAACACCGTTGACGCAATCCTCCACCACGGCATCCAAAGCACGTGCCAACTCAGTCTGGTTCACATCGTGCTGGTATTGGCCCACACCAATAGATTTCGGGTCGATCTTGACAAGCTCAGCCAAAGGATCCTGCAAACGACGCGCGATACTGGCAGCGCCGCGCAAACTGACATCGACATCAGGCATTTCCTCACTCGCGAATGCGCTGGCAGAATAAACCGATGCCCCAGCCTCACTGACCACCACTTTTTGCATATGGTGCCCAGTCTTGTCTGCGAGCATTTTGACCAATTCAGCCGCTAACTTATCGGTCTCACGACTGGCCGTCCCATTGCCAATCGCGATCAGAACCACTCGATGCTTGGCACACAATGCTGCCAAGGTGTGCAAGGCTCCTTGCCAATCGCGGCGTGGTTCATGTGGAAAAACTGTTGCCGTGTCCAACAACTTGCCTGTGGCATCCACAACGGCAACCTTGACGCCGGTTCGAATGCCAGGATCCAATCCCATCACGGTGTGAGAGCCTGCAGGCGCAGCCAACAACAAGTCGCGCAAATTGTCTCCAAACACTTTGATAGCAACGCCCTCAGCTGCCTCGCGCAATTTAGCAAACAAGTCCCGTTCCAAAGACAAACTGAGCTTGACACGCCACAGCCAGGCAACGGCCTTGCGCAGCCAGTCATCAGCAGCACGTTGCTGATGACTCCATTTCAATTGCAACGCTAAACGCCCTTCGGCCAAGCTGGGTTTGCCTGGTTCAGGCTCAATCTCTTGCGTCAGGCGAACGTGCAAAATGTCCAAACTGCGGCCACGAAATACAGCCAATGCACGATGCGATGGAATGCGCGCAATCGGTTCATCGTAAGCAAAATAATCTTTGAATTTGGCTGTTTCAGACTCATCAGGGTTCTTGCCGTCTATCAACTGGCTAACCAGTACCCCGGTATCCCAAAGCCATTGCCGCATATGCTGCACCAGTGCCGCATCCTCTGCCCAAGCCTCGACCAAAATGTCCCGCGCACCATCCAGCACTGCATTGACCGTTGTGAAATCAGCACCATCCTCACTTTTTTCCGCTTTCACAAAAGCTTGAGCTGCCTCAATTGGAACCAGATTCGGGTCTGCAAAAAGCGACAACGCCAATGGTTCTAAGCCTGCCTCTTTAGCAATTTGCCCTTTTGTTCGGCGCTTTGGCTTGTAAGGCAAATAGATATCTTCCAATTCTTGCTTGGTCATCACCTGGGCAAGATGAGTCGCCAAAATCGGTGTGAGTTTGCCTTGCTCTTCGATGCTTTTTACAATCGCTTGGCGTCGCTGTTCGAGCTCTCTCAAGTAACCCAAACGCTCATCCAAAGCCCTCAGCTGCACATCATCCAAGCCGCCCGTTGCTTCTTTCCGATAGCGGGCAATGAATGGCACTGTAGCGCCTTCATCCAAAAGGGCAATGGCAGACTCAACTTGCCTTGCAGAGGCGCTCAACTCTTGAGCAATCAGTTGGGTAATGCGTTGTTGTGTTGCGAGATCGATCGTGGCCATGAGCAAATTCACGTCAATGAAGCCGTTTGCCTCAAAGCTTCACAAAAGCGGTAGGGCAAAACGGACAATCACTGCATCAAAATAAAATAGAAAACGGTTGAAAAATTTGCATGTCTATACATGTGTCTCCCACTGGGAGAACATGAACACATGCATCGCATACCATACCTGCTTAGCCTGCTGCTCGTTGCAGCGTATCGGCTAATTCTTGCGCCCAACGTTGCGCCACGTTAGCGTCTCTGGCCTCCACCATCAAACGCAGCACAGGCTCCGTTCCACTGGGGCGCACCAATAGCCTGCCCTGCCCCTGCAGCGCTTGTTCAGCATCGCGTATACGCTGTTGAAAGCTCGCATGCTGCATCCAACCATCGCGACTGTCGAGTCGAACGTTAATCAGTGTTTGCGGAAACAAGGCCGCATCAACCAAAGAATCGGCCACACTTTTACCGCTGCGCACCACACGCAAGAGCACTTGCAAAGCGCTGATGATGCCATCGCCTGTCGTATGCTTGTCCAGTGCCAGCAAATGACCTGAACTCTCCCCGCCGAGTTGCCAGCCTTTTTGCGCCAACCCCTCCAGCACATAACGATCCCCCACTTTGGCACGCAGCAATGCCACATGTTTTTGCTTGAGGGCTTCCTCGATGGCCATATTGGTCATCAATGTGCCCACCACGCCAGGCACAGATTCACCCATTTCCAAACGGTCACACGCCATCACATACAGCAATTCATCCCCGTTGAAAAGACGTCCACTGGCATCAACCATCTGTAGGCGATCAGCATCACCGTCTAATGCGATACCGTAATCAGCACCGCTTTCTCTGACTTTGGCTATCAACGCCTGGGGCGCAGTCGCCCCCACTCCTTTGTTGATATTGAGGCCATCGGGCTCCACACCAATACTGATCACTTCTGCGCCAAGCTCATGGAACACCTGGGGTGCGACTTGATAAGCCGCACCATGCGCCGCATCCACCACCAACTTCAATCCTTTGAGGCTCAAGTCGTGCGCAAAGGTGCTCTTACAAAACTCAATATAGCGCCCAGCTGCATCACTCAGGCGCCGTGCCTTACCCAGCGCGGCCGAAGGCGCCCATTGAGGCGCCTGACCAAGACCTCTCTCAACCAAAGCCTCCCAGTCATCCGACAGCTTAGTGCCTTGCGCGCTGAAAAATTTGATTCCATTGTCTTCAAAGGGATTGTGGCTAGCACTGATGACAACTCCCAAATCAGCGCGAATAGCGCGTGTGAGGTAAGCGACCGCCGGCGTGGGGATGGGGCCTAACAAAATTACATCTACACCAGCGGAATTGAATCCGGACTCCAACGCGCTTTCGAGCATATAGCCCGAAATACGGGTGTCCTTTCCAATCAAGACCGTTGGACTAGCCTGTGTTTTTTTTAATAAACGGCCTACCGTATGCCCAAGCTGCAAGATGAAATCAGGTGTAATGGGTTCTTGCCCCACAGTGCCTCGAATGCCATCCGTGCCGAAAAATTGTTTACTCATAGGCTGTATTTTCAATCAAAAATCAGTCGTTCCATGGGCAAATAATGTCCTTGAAACCATTCGTGACGTTACCAGACTTGATACGTTTTATAGACAAAACAGGCCAACTGCGACCACGCATCAACAGCATGCACAAAAAGCCTTTATCGCAAACTCAACCCTGCATCATGCATGGCTTGCCACACCTGCAACGCTTCAACTGTTTTTGCGACGTCATGAACCCGCACGATACGGGCCCCTCTATCAACTGCCAGCATTGCTGCGGTCACGCTGGCCACTAACCGCTGCCCAACATCTAGGCCAGTAACAGCCCCCAGCGCCGATTTACGGGACCACCCCGCCAGCACAGGAAACCCCAAAGACAACAATTCGGCCTGTCCATCTATTAATGAAAAATTTTGCTCGACGGTTTTACCAAAACCGATACCTGGATCTAACGTGATGCGTTCTGCTGCGACACCAGCATCCATAACCTTTTGTGCATGCTGCTGCAAAAAAAGGCGCACATCCTGCACAACAGGACCAGCCATAGGCTGCACTTGCATGTCTTGCGGTGTGCGGTGCATGTGCATCAGGCACACGCCACATCTTGGATGTTGACTCACAGCCTCCAGAGCACCGTTTTGTCGTAGCGCCCAAATGTCATTGATGATGTCAGCACCAAGATCAAGGCAAGCACGCATCACCTCAGGCTTATAGGTATCGATAGAAATTGGTTTCCCCAAGCACACCAACTCCTTGAGTACAGGGATAAGACGTGCAAGCTCATCCTCTAAAGATACGGCAGGGCTGCCAGGTCGGGTTGACTCAGCCCCAAGATCCAAGATATCAGCTCCTTGTGCCAGCAAAGACTCGGCATGCAACACCGCAGCTCGCACCTCGTTGTAACGCCCGCCATCAGAAAACGAATCTGGAGTCAAATTGACAATGCCCATTACCAGTGGGCGCTGCAAGCTGAGATCGAAACGAGATGTTTGCCAATACGGCTGGGGCGTATTCATATGCATGATACGGTTTTGAAATTCATCACAGAAAGATTGAGAGGATGCACGCGCACTGGACTCACGCAAATGGCATTCACGTAGGAGAGTAGCCGCGCCCACCAATAAGAAACGGGGCATGAAAGCCCCGCATGTTTAACTCATCGCCCTACCAACTGAAACCACGTAATTACGCAGCAGAAGGCGATGGATCTGTTGTCACAGATGGCGTTCCGCCATCTGAATTGTTGTTGCCACCTCCAACAGAAGGATGTTTTGGCACCCAATCCTTCGGAGGTGTTGGCGCCTTACCTGCCATGATTTCATCAAGCTGAGTCGAATCAATAGTTTCCCAATCCAACAAGGCTTTCGCCATGGCATGCATCTTGTCTTGGTTCTCTTCGATCAGACGACGCGCCAAGGAATATTGCTCATCAATGATACGACGCACCTCAGTGTCTACTTTTTGCATCGTAGCCTCACTGACATTGGTTGTTTTGGTTACTGAGCGCCCCAAAAACACCTCGCCCTCATTTTCGGCGTAAACCATTGGCCCCAATTCATCAGACATGCCGTAACGAGTCACCATGTCGCGGGCCAATTGGGTCGCCTTATTGAAGTCATCCGAAGCCCCAGTGGTCATCTGATTCATGAACACTTCTTCAGCAATGCGGCCACCAAAGAGCATAGAAATACGGCTCAACGCCCATTCCTTATCGTAGCCATAGCGATCCTTTTCAGGCAGCGTAAAAGTCACGCCCAACGCACGACCACGTGGAACGATAGTCACTTTATGCACCGGGTCAGACTTAGGCAGCAACCGACCAATTAGAGCATGCCCTGCTTCATGGTAGGCCGTGTTTTTCAATTCCTCTGGGTCCATCACCGCAGAGCGGCGCTCTGGCCCCATGAAAATTTTGTCTTTGGCAGACTCAAAGTCTTGCATCTCCACAACACGCGCATTACGGCGCGCTGCCATCAAGGCTGCCTCATTACACAAGTTAGCCAAGTCAGCACCAGACATCCCAGGTGTGCCACGCGCAATCACATTGGCATTCACGTCTTGTCCCACAGGAATTTTGCGCATGTGCACGCTCAAAATTTGCTCACGTCCTTTGACGTCTGGCAGTGTCACATAAACCTGACGATCGAAACGCCCTGGACGCAAAAGTGCTGCATCCAAAATATCGGGTCGGTTTGTAGCCGCGACCACAATCACGCCCATGTTGGTTTCAAATCCATCCATCTCAACCAGCATCTGATTAAGAGTCTGCTCGCGCTCGTCATTGCCTCCGCCCAGGCCAGCACCACGCTGACGACCAACGGCATCAATTTCATCAATGAAGATGATGCAAGGCGCATTTTTTTTGGCGTTCTCAAACATATCGCGCACGCGAGCGGCGCCAACGCCCACAAACATTTCAACGAAATCAGAACCAGAAATGCTGAAGAATGGAACTTTGGCCTCGCCTGCAATCGACTTCGCCAACAAAGTTTTGCCGGTTCCAGGAGGCCCAACCAATAAGAGACCACGAGGAATACGACCACCCAAGCGTTGGAATTTCTGAGGATCCTTTAAGAAATCAACAACTTCTTTGACCTCTTCTTTCGCTTCATCCGCGCCGGCCACGTCTGCGAAAGTCACGGTATTGTTACTCTCATCAAGCATGCGCGCTTTGCTCTTGCCGAAGCTAAAAGCCCCTCCCTTGCCGCCACCTTGCATCTGCCGCATGAAGTACACCCATACAGCAATCAAAAGCAACATGGGGCCCCAACTGATCAGAATGGATCCCAACAGCGAACGCTGTTCACGCTCTTTGATATTGAACTTGACATTGGCATTGATCAAATCGTCAATCAGCCCACGGTCAAAAAACGTCCCAGTAGTCCGCACTTTGGCGCCATCAGTAGTAGTGGCCATGATTTCCACCCCACCTGCACCAGTCTCTTGAATGGCAGCCTCTTGGATCTGGTGGTTTTGCACCATGCTGATGAAATCAGAGTACGGCTTTTGTTGCGCACCACCACTGCCACTGGTATCAAACTGTTTGAATACCGTAAACAAAACAACAATGAGGACAAGCCACATCGCCACTTTGGAGATCCATTGATTATTCAAGCCATTGCTCCTGAAAATATTTCACCGACAATTGTCTGCACGTTCAACCCACGCATTTGCGCTGTCCATTGCATAGAAAAGCGCTGCATTCACTGTATCAGATGGCTTACAAGCGCACCGTGGGTTGATTTACTGTTTCAATTAAGCCCAATTCTATGCTTTTCAAGGCTCCGAGCCGCTTAAATGGTTACTGCCCCAGTAGGGGATTGACCCGTAAGAACACCGTCTACTACAACCTCGTTTTGCTTAAATCGGTAAATCGCCACACTCCAATCTAGTGCTAGCAGCGCAACAAAGCGGCGTCAATGAACCAACAGTGTCGCCTTGNATCGCAGTCATACAGCCCACCGGCTGCAGACCACGATGAATACCGCGCAAGAGGCCATTGCGGTGCACCTGCGCAAGAGCTTGTTGCTATCGTTGGACGATCTGCTGGCTGTCATGCGTGAGTTCGTGTGCCCAGATGTCTCGCGCTCTGGCTTGGATCGAAGCCAGCAGCGCCACGGCGTTGGCAACCTGCGCACCATGCAGCCCAAGGTAGAAAAACCCAGGGCCAAGAAGTTCAAAGCCTATGCGCCTGGCTATGTGCATGTGGACATCAAATACTTAC
>NZ_STFG01000023.1 GCF_004833285.1 Lampropedia puyangensis | reverse complement strand
CTAACTAGCCTCCATCAAATCCGGTGTGATTCATCCTGAGTCCGAGTACCTGGTGGAGTTCACGCCTAAAGCGGCACGGGACTATTCAGCGCATGCGAGATTGGCTCAATTGCTACTGCCGCGCATCGCGCCTCCGTCTGCCATGTCGTTTTTAAGCATGATGCCCAAAGCCTTAGAGGCCTTGGAGCGTTACTTGACTGGAGCAGACAAAGACAGCCTGGTGGCCAAGATCGTCAAGAAGGCCGATGCCAGATCCGCGCAACGTGCACTCAGCCACGGCTCACAAGCACGGTTTGCCACGGCCAAGGCCGTGCCTTTGTATGATTTGCTGATGCAGGCCATAGGGGCCATGCTGCGCAGCGGCACCAGTCTGCCCCTGAACCGCAGCGGCGCAGCTGGTTGGGTGTATGACGGCTCGGTGTGGTTTGTGGCCAAACGCTTGGCCGATGCCGTGCGCGAGTGGATTCATAAGAATGAGCCAGACCAAGTCGTTCCAGGAGACACCAAGAATGACCGGCTCTTTGACACCTGGCAAGACTATGGCGTCATCGAGCGCAACCCACACACCGGCCAGGCCGTTTGGTACGTGCATGTCGAAGGACATAGCCAATCAGAGCAGGGCACTTACAGCCATTCGCTGACCATGCTGCGGTTTCCTTTGGCCAAGCTCTTCGCAGACGAAAGCCAGTATCCAGAAGCCATGACCGGCCGCATCGTGGTGCGGGCCAGCCGGGATGGAGAAACTGAGGCAATCCACGACATTGAAACTGATGCAATCATTGATGCAGCTTCTCATGATCATGATGCAACAAGGCATGCGGGCAATCCAGTTCAATCTGATGCAGTCCAAGCAAGCTCTGATATGAAGCTGAAGCAGGGCGATGACACGCTAGTGGATACAGAGCACAAGGTCAAACCGCGTAAAGCTGATGCAAAACCTGTCGTTAAATCGCCTGCACTGAAGGCTCCTGCGTTCAGTAAACCCAGCGGGACCGTCAAAACGGCTAAACCAGCCACTAAAGCGCCTCAACAAGCTACTACGCCCAAGCAGCCAAGTAGTCCACCTCAAACTGCTTCAACGTCTTCAATCCATCATGCTGAGCAGAACGACGAGCTCGATGCCGTCGATGCAGCGTACCTGCTGGAGTCCTCCATTCTGAGCGATGTGCGCGGTGGCCCATCAGGCATGGACGCCTTGCGGGCTGCAGCGTCTCAGTACAGCAATGAACGTAAAACTGAAGCAACCACAGGCAAACGTCCTCAAACTGCATCAACTGCGACCCCTACAGCAGCGCCCAAGGTTGCACAAGCCAAGCAGGCAACTGAGCAAAGCCCTACAGCGAAGCCTCCAGCTCAACAGCACGTTGCAGCAACACCCGTCAATCCAAGTCAAACTGCATCAAATCTGCCTGCATTAGCGCCCATTTCTACAATCAAGACGCTCTCTGGCCTCAAGCCCATGACGCCATTGCCTAAGATTGTGCTGGGAACAGGTCAGCCAGAAGTCCACGCTAAAAGCCTAGACCCGGTGCTGCTTAAACAGGACTTGCCACGCCTGAGTGGCCAGCAAAATGAACGCCAGGCCGAGCCCAGCGAGCTGGCCACCGACTTCATGCGCTGGGTGCAGCAATCATTGGTGGATCGCTCATTAAAGTTCAACGAGACAGGCGCAGCCGTGCACTTTGTGCCCGAAGGCATGGCCGTGGTCTCGCCATTGATCTTCAAACAGTACGCAGGCACCTTGACCACTGATTTAAGCAAAGTGCCCGAGATGGCCAAACAAGTGCAGCGCGATGTCATCAAGGCAGACTGGCATCTGCCAGGCCCCAATAAGAGCAACATCGTGCGCTATGCGGTCATTCGTGGCCAAGAGCAAGTAAGCACCTTGTCGGTCGTGGTGTTTGTCAATGCAGGCCGCTGGGTGCAGCCAGTGCCGCCCAGCAATCCGGTGCTGCAGTTGATGTGATGTGGGATGGCCACGATTGCAGCGCGAGTCGCAAAGTTGGGGCCACAATATATCTTTTTGAGTTGACAGACTATGTGATTTAGGTGGTATATTGATTGTGTGTGTCAGCGGAGGTGATTTTTTCATCGAATTGATTCGGTTGTTGTGCGGTGACCTAGAGTTTTAGCAAGAAGTGTTGAGTTAGGCGTATTTAAGGTAAGGAACCAGCGGGAACGAGCCCGTTATTTTTTAGGTTTCGCTAATTGATACGATGTATATTATGTTTAATAGACAAGAGACATAAAAAACCATTCCTAAGTAAATTACAAGCCCGCATACAGCGGGCTTTTTCATAAATACAGAGGGATATACAAATGTTGGCTCCAACACAGACGCCACCTTTAACATGGATGCTTGCAGACATTCCACACGACGATAAGCAGATAGCGCGATATCTGGGAGTGACGTTACGCAGCATACAGCGATACAGAAAAACCAATAAAGCTCCCACAGCAATCTATCGCGCTTTGTTTTGGGAGACACGCTACGGGCGATCAGCAATACACACGCACGCACAAAACGAAGCTGACAGATGGAGACAATACGCAAAAGCCCTTGAACGACAAATTGACGTATTACGCGACCAAATCAAGTTATTGGAATCAATGCGGCAAGACGTTGCAGCAAATACGCCAATTTTTAAAGTCGGTTGAATCTTGACGTTCAGGGCATGCCGAGCCCTGCGCGGAACTTGCCCAGCGGACTACGTCCACTGCCCCGCCCTTCGGGTGCCTTCGGCATTCCTTGCTCAGCAAATACACATAGCGGCTTTGACAGGTTTTTGAATACCGTTGTTTTGCAGTCCCGTGAAAAGCTTGTGACGGTTTGGGGGGCGCGCTGCGGGAGGAATCAGAAGTGACTGTTTACGGGCGCTGACACGATGCATACAGACAAAACGATCACGCAGCAAAATAAAGTCGGGCAATGTCTACATGGGGCTCAGCCGCCCCATACCCGGCATTTCCTCAGTTGAGTGCGGCTGCAATTTTGGGCATTTGTTGCATGCCGTTGTTGTCGGGTTCAAAGTCAAGGAACACGCCATTTTTCACGTAATAGAGGCAATTCTGTTTTGAGGTGCCATACGGTGTGCCGCGTTGCGTGTAGCAGTCGCAACGGTTGCGCATTTTGATGCATGCTGCTGGTTTTGGGACTGCTTGGGGGACTGTTAGATGGTCGTAGACGGGCGCGGTAAATGGCACGTCAGGGACTCGCGGCACGTAGCTTTCATAGTAGTCCGCTGTGCTGATTTTTGGCTGCTGGTAGTTGCGCCCTACTTCTTGAGATTCTGCAAAATCACCGGCTTCCTGCTCTTGTGCTGCATGTGCTATGGCTTCAATCGGTACGTTATATTTCTCAGTATCGAAGATGCCCAAAAAAGTTGGCATTTTCCACAGCGCAAAGACCAGCGCAGCAAGCAAAAACCAAAGCAAACCGGGCAATTTTCGCTTTTGCTTCGTGTGCAATTCCGCGCTTTTATAGAGCTTAAAAACGCTTTTGTCATAGCGCCAAATCTTCTTTGCAATGCTCTTTGAGTACATCAGAGACCGGCTGGCATGATCCCATTCATAGACGATGCAAGTACGTGTGTTGCCGATTCTGCGCACATGCAAATGCTGCCCGACGAGCGAGATCATATTGCGATCAGTGAGCATCAAGCCCTGAGTGATCAGAATGAAATCTACGCCCATATGCCGATGGGTTTCTAACGCTTCAATATAGGGCGGTACTGCGGAGCCGTTGGGGCGCGGCTTCCAGTACTTTTGCACTTCATCGAATACGATCACATCACCGGGTTTTGCCCATTCTTGCCAGTTACACAAGCCGCCCGTGTCGCTTCCGTCGATCAGTTCATGATCGAGTGTTAAGCCGTTGATATTCGTAAAAACCTTGCGCGTGATTTCTTCTGTCGTGCCATCGTCGTTTGTCTTTGTGACTGTTGAGCCAACAAGCTTTTGCAGCAAGTTTTGTACTGTGTAAAGCGTCTTGCCCGCACCTGGCGTGCCGGTAATTACTGTGATCATGTTATGCCTGATTTTTGCTTGCGAAACTAAAGGCTTTTGTCGCTTGTACGATCATGATTTTTGTCGTAATAGCGCCCGTGATGATGCCGATTGCTTGGCCCATGCCAGAGAGTAAAAACAGGTTGAACATGTCAGCAGGTAAGCCGCCGATGTTGTTAACGAGCGCGTTTTTAACGCCGTCAATGGCTGTATTGATGCCCACGACTGAGACTGCTGCAATACCGAGTGCAACAAGTATTCGACCGACCAGCGGCTTAACTAATGACAGAAAGAAGAGTGCAAGTGCTGGCATAGATTTAGCTCCGTGGAATCAAGATCATGAGCGCCGACATGAAAGCAAGAACGATGACAACGGGTTTGACGTAGCCGCTAATAATTCCGCATGCTTGCGTCCAGTTCCAGATCGTCATGCTTTGCCCACCGACCTGAGAAATAACGTCCGCAGGACATGTGCCACCACCGCCAAAAAGGTTTTCTGACTGGTACGTAATTTGTATGTTTTGCGGTTCTGATGGGCCTTCACTTGATTCAAATTCGCCGACCTTCTGACAAGGCAAAGCCTCTTTGTTTTTCTTGCAGTACTCTTCTAAATCGTTTTCGCCTTCACCGTCACCTTCTCCACCATCGCCACCTCCTCCACCGCCGACACCGGGCTTCTGATTCTTAATTGCGGTCTCAATGTCTTTGAGGCTTTTCTCAAGCTTTGTATTACCGCTATTGACTGCATCTTTGACACCATCGACAGCGCCCTTAACGTTATCGACTGCGCCCTTCACTTCTGTGTCAGTTCCGCCAGTCTGTGAGCCGCTCTGAGTGGGGATTTTTGCCGTCGCTTCTTTGATGGCTTTTTCAATGTCTTTGAGTACTTTGTTGTTTTCGCCAAGCCCGGTTTTTATATCTTCAAGCGGTTTTTTAATTTCAGAGAAATTCTTAATTGCGGTTGAGCAATCGGGCAAACCGGGTAAACCGCAGAGGGCGCAATGCAGTGATACATCTGCGTCAACTTCAAAACAGACAGCATTATTTGTGCGTACATACGGGCCATAACCGCCAGTGTTTCCACCGCCAGTGTCGCCACCGTCAACACAAACTTCTTGGCCGTTAACATTGCCGGGTTGCTGTCCGTTTTCGCAGACTAAAGGGCCGTCGCCGTTTCCATCTCCATTGCCGTCGCCCTCCCCTCCATCGCCCTCGCCATCATCAGGTGGGCCGGGGTGAGGTGCGTCTGTAGGCGGTTTGTCTGATGCCGTGCATTCGGAATCCGAAGTGGTGTATTGACCTTGATAAACAATTGGCACCATGCCATTTTGTTGAGAGCCGCTGTAATAGTCGGGCGTTGAGGAAAACGTAGCTCGACAGCCATCAATGCAAATACTGTTTGGGCCTGTAGATGTGCGTGATTCACCGGGTTTTACCCACTCGATCACAAAGCGCATGTTGTATTGATTGCCGTACTTACATGCGCCCGTTCCGGGTTCTGGCTCTGGCTCTTCCGGGGGCTCTTGTTCGCTTTGCTTTTCTTGGTATCTCAGATAAATTTGATTGCCGTCAATCCATTTCGGTTTTGGAGTACAACCCCATGCCTCTTGTTCAGATGGGCCGCAATTTTCGTCATAAAAAATCTCACAGATAAATACGTCATGCCGTCCACCCTGTTTAACTCGCTGTGTCGCAGTAGTGGGACATACTTTCGATGCAGCTTCAAGCCCCGTTGAATACCACTTACAGGAGTTAGGCTGACACGTCCTGTCATTTGTGTATTCATAGGTCTGCGCAGATGCAGGCGCAGAAAACAGCGCAAACAAAACGACTAGCGGAAAGAGACGTAAATAATTAACAAGATGCCGCCAGCTATCAGGAAGTTGAGGGGGTCGGACATGATTAGTCATTGGGTGAAACGCTGAACAAGTTGTTAATCTGCTTAACCAAGAAAACAAGGAGTGCAGCGACATAAAAAAGAGAGCCCGCTTCAAATAGCTGCTCTCGCTGTTGCGGGTTATCGGGTGGTGGGGCAATCTGAATAGTTACAACGCCGTTTTCAGATTGCACTTGATGCGTTTGTTTGTTTTCAGCCATGCCCCACCCTTCAAGCGCGAACGCTTAGAACCAGCCCATTTTTGTGCCGAGCTTGCGCAGACCCCAAATAGCCACGCCAGCAGCAATCACCATGACGATTGCGGAGATCGCATCATCTTTGTATTCGGTAACTGCTGTAGAGACTTCCGGGGGCAATGCAGCTTGCGCGCTAGAAGCGGCTGCTGTTGCGATGGCTGCTACGGCCAGAACTTTGGCTTTTGCAGATGCGGCAAAACCGCGTACTTTTTGAGCGAACATAGTGTTTTCCTTTTCGATGCGAGTTGAAAATGCAATTGCGGTGCATCAGTCGCCATTGCGGATTTTTTAAGGTCAGGGCATGCCGAGCCCTGCGCGGAACTTGCCCAGTCAACAAGTTGACTGCCCCGCCCCTAACGGGGTGCCTTCGGCATTCCTTGCAACAGCCGTTAAGCTGCTTTTTTTACGGTCTCGACGGGGCGCACATCCGTGACGATGGTTTCGCGCTTGTTAAAGCGCATAACGTCCTCTGTAGAAACGTCAGCAACAATGGGGAACGGCAGGTGTTTAATCTTGCGAAGAATTTCTACATCGCACTGATATTTGTCGCCCATGTAGCCCTTCGATACGTTGTCTGCTCCCATGGGTGGAGCGAGCTTTGTCATCGTGTGAATAGTTCCGATGCTGTACGCGTTGCCGGTTTTTTTTGATACGCCTTCACTGATTTCAATGCCGACGATTTGCTTTTGTTCAACTGCCATTTTTTTACGCTGCCTTTCGTGCAAGATCACAAACCCCTGACCATGTAGGGCCAGCCGCGACACTGGATAAATTGACACGTCGAGGGACTCCGATCACTCGGACTTCATCGACGAGACTCGCGATTTCAAAACCTTCGCTTGCATGCATTACGTCAATTGCTTTGCCGTAAGTACGACGCAAATGAACAAGCAGATGCGAGAGAGTCACTTCGCCTTCTGTTTGTTTTGTTGGGATTTTTTCGGCTCCACATTCGTTGTCGAGCAGGTCTTTAAGCACTGGGTATGCACCTGCAAAATACTTGTCGCGCTCTGTGAGGGCTTCAAGCGGAATGACACGATCACGGTTACCAAACTGGACTTCATAGCGCGTCCATGGGCTGTTGGCTTGGCCTAGTTGCTGGCCTTTTTCGTATGCCCGCAATACCTTGCCGTTCTTGGCTTTTCCGATATACAAAGTGCGCTCCTTTTCGTTGAGCCAATCGCCTGCTTGGGATGTTGCAGGCGGGCGACCGCTACTTGTAAATCTGCCTGCGCGGTAGAACGTCACGGCATCGTCCACCGTGTATTCACCATTGAGAAAATCAACAGCAAGATCAAGACGGGTGACCTTTGCATTAAGTTGTTCCAGCCAATCGCGCATGGCCTGCCAGTTGTCAATAAGAGAGCAGCCAGAGCCGGGGATTGATAGCATCCATGTACCCATTTGCGCCTCACCGCCAAAGCCCAAAAATCCAATAGCCTGCTTACGAGAGCCAACATGGGCGAACAATGCAACGCTCTTTGAATAACCGCGAATTCCCTTGCCTTCGTCGATTCCTGATACTGGCCGAGCCATAATTTCAGACAGCTTGAAAATGACTTCTTCAACCGTTAATTCATCGGGTTTGAAAGTGCAATTGAGCCAATCGACCTTGGCTTGCTGTGTTGGGGTACTTTCCCCCCGTGTTACCGGACGGGGGGAAGTTGGTGTCATGTTCATACTGCGCCCCCCTTGCCTGCCGCCGTACGTGCGGCGCAAGCTTGCCCGACGGCGGCAGGCTGCGGAATACGAAACAAAGGACGTTGCAAAAACTTCGCATGCGCCGGTGTCAGGTGTTTAACCGGGCGCGGCGCTTGCCAGTTGGCAAATGTGTTTTCAAGTACCTGCGCGATGTGTTTCATGCTGCACCCCTTATGCGGGTTCAACAATGTCATCACACACAGGGCACGATGCATGCGTAACGGCACCTCCCTCGCCATCCTCAAAATCAACGCCCGAGCATTGCGATAGTTCACCAGCCCAACCGCATGCGAAACATGCCATTGGCTTGCTGTAGTCGTGAAGGTCGTTTGTGCCGTCGTATTGCATTTTCGCCCCTCAGAAGTTGCGCATAAATTGCATTGCTTCGTGGCCGCGTTCGCGGGCTTGGCTTGTCCAGTAGCTTGCGCCTTCGCTATCACCACGCTTTGCCGCTGCCTTTGCGGCTTTGTCTGCTGCATGTGCGCTTCGGGCTAAAAATTTTGGTGTTGATAGCTGCATACTTCTGACCTGTAAAACTTGATACATTTGGACGAACGTATCTAAAGTGAAAGAAATGAAATACCTACTTATTGCAATCGCCGTTATCGGAATCCTTCTCTTCATCGCTGCATCTACAAAAAGTAAAGGCAAAGAGAGAAAACCTCCTACTTACAAAATCCCACTAACTGAGCGCGAACAGTCGATGTATTGGCGGCTCACAGGTGCCCTACCTGATTTAGTTGTCCTCGCACAAGTAAGCCAAAGTGCATTTCTCAAAAGCAGCGACATTGCTGTTTTCAGAACGTTTTCACAAAAAGTGACTGACTTCGTTGTCTGCGATAAAGCATTCAATGTGCTTGCGGTAATAGAGCTAGACGACGCAAGCCACAGACGAAAGAAGGAAAAGGACGCAAAGCGCGATGCCGTAATAACTTCTGCTGGCTTGCGCGTCATCAGGTATGCGAACATCCCCGACATTGCAAAAGTGCATGAAGATTTCAGAGCCGAACGCATTAAGCTCTTAGAGCAAAAAGTGAAGCTAGCCACTGGAAAAACCTCATTCGAAAACTAACACCGTGTTAGTAGATGAGGTGAAATGTAGCACAATCTCTAACAGGGTGCTAGACATTTTTTCTATCAACCTGTCAGAATATTGTCTCTAACAGCCTGAAAGAGACTAGCAATGCCGCAAACCATTGATTTACTTAATAAAGCACTAGAAATAAAAAATGCTGCCAAATGGCAGCATGATTTAAATTTAAGCAATAGTGCGATCTACACAGCCAAAAAGCGTGGCCGTTTAAGCCCTACGCTTGCTGGACAATTCGCAATAGCTCTAAAAGAAGACCCAGTCCGCTGGACTGCAATCGCAGCACTTGAAGCAGAGCCAGACAGCCCCCTACTCGAAGAATTGCGAAAAAGAGTTACAGACTGTATATTATGTTAAATATAAAAAATACAAAACCAAATTGCAAGATTTTTATGCTCTAGCCAATTGGGTTAACTGGTTGCATTCTTTCGAGGTCGCCCCGGCTTACCAGGACCAACACGGCGCGGAACGTGTTGCGCTGTTTCTTGAATGAAGCTATTGCTGCCTAATAACCACCCCCCCATGGCACTGTGTTCGATACTGTCTCGCAAGGTGCTGCCAATGCCTGCTCCTACAAGCGTTTGGTACGCTGCCTCGCGGCCGAATGGCGTGTCAGCCAGGCTCCAATACAACGGATGTGGTGTGAGCATTTTTTGATGCTCAAAACCGCTCCAGTGGCGATGACTTGACCAGGCGTAGTCTTTAGGTTGTGTTGAATAGGCTTCTGTGACAGGAAGCCAATCAAACAATGTCATGGCTGCTAAAACGTATGGTGCGGGCTGCATAGGGCCTGCACGAAAACGCCCTTCCCACAAAGTCCCGAAGCGTTGATAGCGCTGATTAAAGTACCGTACATAGTGCCTACCTATGCCTTGCATGAGCTTACTGAGCACCACGTCATTCTCTGGGGTTAAAAGAAGATGAATGCGATGATCTAAAAGAACATAGGCATGCAAACTAATCGGCTGTCCCTTGAGCTGCTGCGCCACCGTATCTAAAAAATAGGCGTAGTCCTGCGCATCAAGAAAAATCGACTGTTTATTGATACTGCGAAGAATAACGTGGTGTGGCAGATGTGGAATCAATAAGCGAGGCAGTCGAGCCATAGTTTCTAGTACGTAAAGAGGAAACCAACCAAAGCCTCAATAGAGACAAAACGTGAATGAGAATTATAAAATTTCTTTAAATCGGACTGGCAAGAGATCTTGCAAGCCCAGTTGCGATGCGATTTCAAGCATGCGATCACGAGCACTTCGTTTCTTTTGCCCTGTTTTTCGCGCAATGATGAGTTCATTCTTCATGCTGTGCTCCCAACCAATCAGTTCCGTGACCGTAACTTGGTAACCACAGGCTTCAAGGTACAAGCACCGCAAGACATTGGTGGTGTGACTGCCCATTTCACGCGTATGCAAAGGATGGCGCCAAAGTTCTGCCAATGGTGTTTTGGCCAATTGGAGCGCTTTGTTTGAACGCATATGTGATGCCAGCTCTGCTTGGCAACAAGGCACCAGAACCATGGCTTGTGCATTTTTTGCCAAGCCAAATGCAATGGCATCGTCGGTGGCTGTGTCACAGGCATGCAATGCCGTGACAATGTCAATCTGTTCAGGCAGCAAAGGGTGATTCAAGGTGTCAGCAACGGCAAAAGGCAGAAAGTCCATCCGATCAAAACCCTGCCGCTGCGCAAGGGCTTGAGACTGCGCCACCAATTCTTGCCGAAATTCCACCCCCACAACGCGTCCGCGCCCTAAGGGGCGCAAGACCAAGTCATACAAGATGAATCCCAAATAGGACTTGCCTGCACCGTGGTCAACCAATGTTGGGGCATGCCCGTCGCGGGCCAAATCTTCAATTAATGGTTCAATAAAGCGCACCAAATGCAGCACTTGCTTGAGCTTGCGGCGCGAGTCCTGATTGATACGCCCTTCTCTTGTCAAGATGTGCAAGGCTTGCAATAACTCAGTGGAAACATCTTCTGCTAGGCCTAAATCAGCCAATGCGCTGTGTGCTGCATGTTTTCCAGCCTCCTGCTGAGACTGTATAGATGCAGCGTGTGCGCCTTGCTTACGTAATTTGGCCATTACTTACGCTCCTCATAGGCCAATCCTAGCTCCCGTAGACCTTTGATGCCCAACGCCTGAAGTTTGTCGATATTGCGCTCAAAGATATCACTCGCATCAGGGAAGGCTTGGACGGCTTGATCGATACTCTCTTCACGCAGCAAATGCAAGGTTGGATATGGGGCGCGGTTTGTATAGTTACTTACATCATCTATGTCAGTGCCGGCAAATTGGTAGCGTGGATGAAAGTCTGCCACTTGCAATTGACCTGACAGATTCAAGCGCTCCAATAATGCATCTGCATCATCTAAAAAATCATTGAAATCGAGAAAATCATCAAGCATGTAAGGCACGATCAGCAAGGTTGTGTCGCGCTCTTGTGCCGGCAAATCGGCCAAAGTCATGAGCTCTTTGGCCAAGTCTTTCAGCAGGCTGCGGGTATCTCGTGCTTGGCTGATGGCGTAATGCACCAGCCCTTTACTTTGAACGGCTTTTGCAAAGGGGCACAAATTTAGGCCAATCACAGCGGTATCTACCCAATGGCGCGTGGCATGAATCATTTCAAGCTCATGTGCGCAAGCGCCCTGCTCGCCCATGGTTGATGTTTCGGCGGTTTCGTTGTGAGTCGGAGATTTAGAAGTCATCGTGATTATGTTTTTTCGCAGCTGTTGAGGGCACTTGGCCTGTCTATTGGTTACCGCCGTACTTAAATAAATAAAAATGCAGTGAAACTACTCAGGAATACACCATTTTGACGCCACCACCGCCATTCACAACGCGCAGTGCGTGCAGTGCCTCATCGCTGGGGAAAATGGCTTGGTTTTGGGGCATGAGCATGTCGACAGAGGCGCTCCCTGGGGCGGCTTGGCAACTCATTCGTATGCGTAAACGGACGCCCGTTTTTTTTATCGGCGCCCCCTCGTCTTCGTACGCATTGTCAGCAGGCTCAGGGGGCGCTGGAGGGCGATTGCCGTCTAGCCACTGCTGGAGTTGCTGCAAGCTGTGCTGGGCATTGTGCGAGGCATCCAAAGCGCTCCAGTCCAGCATCAGCCAACGGCCAAACGCGCAGCGCGCTGCGGGCAGATTCAGTACTTCTTGCACATTCAGACGCGGCTCAAAACCATTGCGCCCAGGCTGGTAACGCACATTCAGCACGACCAGTTCATCGTCTTTGATGCGGTCAGCGCAAGCGGTCATCATGGCATCATCCAAGGTCGCCTCAATACTGCCACTCTTGTCATCAAGCGTGAAGATATGGATCTTGCCACGCTGGCCATTGACAGAGCGCACACCACTGATAATGCCTGTCACGCGCTGTGTATCGCGAGTATCTTCCAAATCAGCAATGGGGACTTTCGCAAACTGGCGCACTTCAGCTTCGTACTCATCGAACAAATGACCTGACAGGAAGAAACCCAGTGCCGCTTTTTCATTGAGCAATTGTTCGCGAATGCCCCACGGCATTACCGCTGCCATCTCCGGCTCTTGTGTACTGGCACCAACAGCATCGTCACCGAGCATGTCAAACAAACCGCCCTGGTTTGCGTTGGCCAGTTGGGTTGCGGCCCATTCAAATGCGGTATCCAAAGTGGCAGACAATGCCGCCCGATTGGGGTCAATAGTGTCAAACGCCCCTGCCCTGATCAAGGCATCCACCGTGCGTTTGTTGATTTTGTGCTTATCCACACGCAAACAAAAATCAAACAAACTCTTGAACGGGCCAACTTCCTTGCCTTTATCACCCTCGCCTTTGCCCTCACGTGCCGCAACAATGGCCTCAATGGCAGCTTGCCCTGTGCCTTTGACCGCACCAAGTCCATAGCGAATTTGTTTGTCACCAATAGGCTCAAAGCGGTAGGCGCCGTGGTTGACGTCAGGCGGGTCAAACCGAATGCCGAATTTCTGCGCATCTTCCAGGAGCACCTTGAGCTTGTCAGTGTCATCCATTTCGATGGTCATGTTGGCGCAGAAAAACTCCGCCGTGTAATGCACCTTCAACCACGCGGTGTGGTAGGCCAGCAAAGAGTATGCGGCCGCATGGGACTTGTTGAAGCCATAGCCCGCGAACTTCTCCATCAGATCAAAAATTTCGTCTGCTTTGGCTTCTTCAATATTGTTTTTAGCTGCCCCCTCGCGGAAGATCAGGCGGTGTTTGGCCATCTCCTCGGCTTTTTTCTTTCCCATGGCCCGCCGCAGCAAGTCAGCGCCACCGAGTGAATAGCCGCCGAGAATCTGCGCGGTCTGCATCACCTGCTCTTGGTACACCATGATGCCGTAGGTTTCAGACAAAACAGGCTCCACCAATGGGTGAGGATACTCCACATCTTCTTTGCCGTGCTTGCGGTTCACGAAGGAAGGGATCAGATCCATAGGCCCAGGGCGGTACAGCGCGTTCAAGGCGATCAAGTCTTCTAGGCGACTGGGTTTGGCCTCTTTCAACATGCCTTGCATGCCGCGACTTTCAAACTGGAACACAGCCTCAGTTTTACCGTCTTGGAACAGTTTGTATGTGGGCCAGTCGTCGAGCGGCAGTTTTTCAAATGCGAAGTGTTTTTGCCCCGGGTGGCGCGCCACAATGAATTGCCGGGCCAACTCCAGAATCGTCAATGTGGCCAAACCCAAGAAGTCGAATTTCACTAGGCCGATAGCTTCCACATCGTCTTTGTCGAATTGGCTAACGGCAGACTCACTACCGGGTTGTTGGTACAAAGGGCAAAAATCTGTCAGCTTGCCAGGCGCAATCAAAACGCCCCCAGCGTGCATACCGATGTTGCGGGTCAAGCCTTCGAGTTTTTGCGCCATTTCCACCAGCGCTTTGACTTCTTCTTCATTTTCAATCCGCGCTGCGAGCAAGGGTTCGGCCGCAATGGCGTATTTTTCTTTGTCTGCTTCAGACAGGTCTGGCGGCGGATACTGGATGGTGACTGGTTTGCCCGGCTTGTTCGGAATCAATTTACTGATGCCGTCGCAAAATCCGTAACCCATGTCCATCACGCGGCCAACGTCACGAATCGCAGCGCGCGCAGCCATCGATCCGAAAGTGGCAATCTGGCTGACCGCGTCGCGGCCATACTTTTGTTTGACGTACTCAATCACCCGATCGCGGTTGGATTGGCAAAAATCAATATCAAAGTCGGGCATGGAGACCCGCTCAGGATTCAAAAAACGCTCAAACAGCAAGTTGTACTGCAGCGGGTCCAAATCCGTAATCAACAATACATATGCCACCAATGAGCCAGCGCCAGAACCACGGCCTGGCCCTACTGGACAACCATTTTCTTTGGCCCACTGAATAAAGTCCGACACGATCAGGAAGTAGCCTGGAAAGCCCATCTTCAAAATCGTGGAAAGCTCAAACTCCAAACGCTCCACATAGCGCGGGCGCTCCGCATCGCGCTTACTTTCATCAGGAAACAGCAAGTGCAACCGGTCTTCCAGCCCTTCGAACGACACCTTGCGGAAATACTCTTCGATGGTCAGCCCGTCTGGGATAGGAAAGTTCGGCAATTGCGGTTTGCCCAGCACTAAACTGATGTTGCAGCGTTTGGCAATCTCAACGGTATTGTCCAAAGCAGCAGGTATGTCGGCAAACAAAGCCTGCATTTGCGCCGTGCTTTTGAAGTACTGCTCGCGTGTAAAACGGCGCGGCCGCTTCTGGTCAGCGAGAATTTCCCCTTCAGAAATACACACGCGTGCTTCGTGCGAATCAAAATCATCTGGCGTTAAAAACTGCACAGGGTGCGTCGCAACGATCGGTAACCCTGCTTTGCTGGCCAGCTGTACCGCTTGTGCGACATGCGCCTCGTCCTCTTTGCGCCCCGCTCGTTGCACTTCAATATAAAAACGCTGCGGAAAAATGCGAGCCAATTCCATTGCCCGCTCAAACGCCTGAGGAAAATCCCCGCGCAGCAAGCTTTGCCCAATAGCGCCTTGATGGGCGCCTGAAAGCGCGATTAAGCCTTCGTTGTACTGCTCCAGTTGCGCAAGGCTCACTTTGGCTTCACCCCATTCGCGGCTGTTATCAGTCCAAGCCAGAGCAAGCAAGGCATTCAGGCTAAGGTAGCCCTCCCAGTTTTGCACCAAAAGCAGTATGCGAGAGCTGGCTTCCCCTGCTGCGCCCGCCACACTGACTTCCGCGCCCAAGATTGGTTTAACCCCTTTGCCCCGTGCTTTTGTATAGAGCTTGAGGGCCCCGAACATGTTGTTCAAATCGGTCACAGCTAAGGCGGGCTGACCGTCTTTGGCAGCTTTAGAGACCACATCCCCGATGCGGGTGGTTCCGTCAACAACGGAAAATTCAGTGTGCAGGCGCAAATGTACAAACATAGGGGGCGATTCTAGGCGCCCTGCCCATTCCCTGTAAGTAAGAGGGTGTGCAAATTGACAAAAACCTACGCATTCCCCTGCCTACAAAATGCTGTGTCTGCATCCAGTTGCACCGCGCCCCATTACAATGCCTCTCAGTTGTTTTACTGGATAGGCTCAGCGCCTTCAATAGTGCACGCATGAACTCTTCAAAACGCCACCTCTGGGCTGTCATGGCCTCCGCAGCTTTTCTGGCTGCTTGCTCTAGTACGCAAGAAGACCGCACCGCCAACTGGACACCTGATCAGCTCTATAACGAAGCCCGTAGTGAAGCCAGTTCGGCCAACTATGAGAAGGCTGTGCCACTTTTTGAGCGTCTTGAAGGCCGTGCAGCAGGCACCCCACTTGCCCAACAAGCGCAGCTGGAAAAAGCCTATGCACAATATAAAGATGGTGAACCGGCCAAAGCCATTGCCACGCTGGATCGCTTCATCATGCTGCATCCAGCCAGTTCCGCCGTTGATTACGCGCTGTACCTCAAAGGCATCATTAATTTCAATGACAACCTAGGGCTCTTCTCGTGGCTGCAACGCCAAGACTTGTCTGAGCGAGACCAGCGTGCAGCCAAGGAATCGTTTGAGTCATTCAAAGAATTGGTGGAGCGGTTTCCTGAATCACGGTATGCAGCGGATGCACACCAGCGCATGATCTACATTGTCAATGCGCTTGCTGCATACGAAGTGCATGTGGCGCGCTATTACTATTCGCGCGGAGCCTACGTGGCCGCTATCAATCGCGCGCAAATTGCCATTCAGGACTACAAAGAGGCCCCGGCTCTGGCAGAAGCCTTGCAAATTCTTGAGCGTTCCTACGACCAGTTGGGCATGACGGATTTGCGCGACGATACACGCCGCGTGATTCAAGCCTCGTTCCCAGAGGGTACTGAGGGTACCAATTCCGCAAAACGCGCTAGTTGGTGGAAATTCTGGTGAAGTGTTTGGGGCCTCCAGCTGGCATAAAGCCATGCTTGAACGCTGCTAAACCATCTCAAGCAACCTGATGTGAGCATGCGATGGTCGTACTGGTTGGTTGGCATTTCAATTGCCTTGACCTGGCTCTACCGCAGTTTTGCTAGTTGTTGGCGAGCTGCTTAGTAGACCTTATCGCCAGACCTTGGAGCCCCTCCTAAGAACGTGTTTACGATCTTTGTAAGCGTATGCTCATGCTGTTTTGAGGCGAGAATTCATGGGTGATGAGAAAGAAATACGACAGCGACATAAGCCCAGAGAAGTTCGCAGTGATTGAAGACGAGTTGCGCGGTGTTCGCTACCGCACTAAGCCTACGCGTGTTGATTTGTATGAATCGACCAGAATTTCCAAGACATTATTGAGCCTCATGGAATTGAATCGCCCCGGGTTTCGAGGAGGCATGTTGGTTTAAGTCAGGTCACCACAGCAGCGGCCTGGTTAGCGAGTTGGCGGTAGTAGTTTTCCTCAGCTTCTGCTGGCGGAATGTACCCGATGGGTTCAAACAGGCGATGGTGATTAAACCATGACACCCATTCGAGCGTTGCAAGCTCCACAGCGTCCTTTATTTTCCATGGCGCACGGCGATGGATTAACTCGGCCTTGTAGAGACCGTTAATGGTTTCGGCCAGGGCGTTGTCGTAGCTGTCTCCTTTGCTGCCCACGGAAGACTCAATGCCCGCTTCAGCTAGTCGCTCAGAATACCGAATGCTGACGTATTGCGACCCACGGTCGCTGTGGCATATCAGACTTCCATCGCGTTTAGGCTGCCTTGCGTACAGAGCTTGCTCCAAGGCATCGAGCACGAAGTCTGTGCGCATTGAGCTACTCACCCGCCAGCCCACGATGCGCCTGGCAAACACGTCAATAACAAAGGCCACGTACAACCGGCCTTGCCAGGTTGAAACGTAGGTGAAGTCGCTGACCCACAACTGGTTCGGTCGTTCGGCTCGGAACTGGCGGTTGACTCGGTCCAGCGGACATGGCGCTTTGCCGTCACTGACAGTTGTGCTGTACTACCTTGCCGCGTATGGCCCCAAGCAGCCCCAGCTTGCGCATCAGCCGCTCGACTGTGCAACGAGCCACTGTCACGTCCTCACGAGCGAACTGCCGCCACACCTTGTCTGCACCGTAGACCTGCATATTTGCTTGCCAGACCCGTTTAATCTCCGGGCACAGCACATCATCACGCACAGCCCGAGCACAGCGTTTGTGGGGTTCGCGTTGCAGCGCCGCATGCCTGCGATATGCCGAAGGGGCGATCTGCAGGACTTTGCAGAGCGGCTCGACCCCATAGGCATCGCGATGCTGGTTGATGAAGTCCCTCATGACTTCAATCGGCGGCCCTGCTCCGCCTGGGCGAAAAACGCACTGGCCAGCTTCAATATCTCATTGGCGCGGCGCAGTTCCTTGACCTCACGCTCAAGTTCCTTCATCCGCTGGAGTTCACTGGATGTGATGCCTTCGCGCACACCCGTATTGACCTCGGAACGCTTGACCCATTCATTTAAGGTGCTGCAGCACACAGCCAATCTTGGGAGTAATGGACTCGATAGCCGTCCACAACGACGGGTATTCCCCGCGATGTTCTTGCACCATCCTCACTGCGCGCTCACGCACCTCGGGTGAAAACTTGTTTGATTTCTTCATGGCTCAATCCTCTCAGAGTGTTGAGCCTCCTCAAAACCCGGGGTGATTCAGACTCCCTCGGATCTTATGCGATGCGTTGTATTCTTTCCTGTTCGCGGTACGGTAGGCTTTCTTGCCCCAAGTCGATTCACTCACGCTGCAATTCCATCGCTTAGCTGCGAGCATTTGTGAAACAAAGCCTCTCGTCACTCAAAACAGATTCAAGAGGTTTTTGCAAATGTTTTGCCACATCACATTTCGGCCTGCGGCCCCCAATAGCCAGGCAAGCCTGCTGATAGACCATGCCCAAAGATGAAGCACAGTTCGCATGCCCGCGCAAAAGGGACGTTAGTTTGTTTCCGCAGCAGCTTTGAACTGCAAAAGCGCCACTAAGGTATCGATCGTGGTGGTAGACACACCATATGCTCTCGCAATGTCCTGTACTGCTAAGAGTTGGCTGTCCAATTCCAATGGGCGACCAGCCTCAAGGTCTTGCAGCATTGAGCATCGATGGTGATTGCTGCGCATGCGGGCCAATCGGCTCTCAAGGTCTGGGGGAACTTGAACCCCCACCGCAGCCGCGACACGAGACCCTTCTGACATGACTGCCTCAAAAACGCCGAGTAAAGCCGGGGACTGTGCCACCTGACTGCCCGTCGAATGCGTCAAGCACCCCAATAGTGAGGAGCCCATATTCAGCAACAGCTTATGCCAAACCGCTGCTCGAATATGCTCACTGACAGTGACAGAGGGCAACCAATGGGCCAATTGGGAAGCCTGTGCAGGCACCGCCAAGCCTTCTAGCGCGGGCCCCAACACAAATGAATTGCTACTGGAGCGGTTTTGCACGACGCCAGGTGCCACCAGCTCATTGGCCGACAAGACCACGCACCCCAAAGCCCTGTCTGCACCCACACGGTGGAAAAGGCCCCCACCAGGATCGACCCTCTTCACCGGTTGATTGCCGAAGACCCCTTTCTGCCCAGCGAAGTACCACCACGGCACCCCATTCACTGCGCTGGCCACTTGTGTATGCGCCCCCAACACTGGCAGTAAGTCGTTGACGATATGAGGCAAGCTGTATGCCTTGACTGCGGTAATCACAAGATCGAACTGGCCAAGCCCTGCCGTACTCGGGTACGCACGCACCGGCACGGTGAAGTCTTCTTGTGGCCCGATCAAACGCAGGCCACGATCTGTAATGGCATCCAATTGCTGCCCCCGTGCAATCAAATGCACGTCCGCTCCCGCTTTAATGAGTCGGGCAGTTAAATGGCAACCAATCGCACCGGCGCCAAAAACCAAAATTCTCATATCACACTACGCCTTTTCCTTGCTTTTGTGAGTGGGTCTTCATTCACTGTGCGACCAAATCCTTGTACGTATGCGCGCCAGCCGTCAAGCTCCAGTTGCGCATGAAAGCGTAGGTTCCATCAAACCGCTCAGCCTCCAGCGGTTTGGCATGGGCATAGTGCACAAAATGATTGTGCAGCTCGTCCGCAGACAGCCACTCTTTCACGGGTGCCACAATGTAATGCTTGTACTTGGAGAAATCAGCCGTAATCAGGTCTGCCGCCTCATTCAGTACGCGCAGATACGCTTGCCTTGCTGCCTCGGATAAATCGGGTGAAATCACCTCGGCACCGCGATAGAAGTTCACCGCAATGATGTGCGCACCTTCCTTCAAGGCCAAGCTGATGTAAGGCTCCATCAGCGCAGCTGCACGCAACTGGCCCGATTTCAACGCTTCATAACGCCCAAGCGGTGAACCTGCATGCACCAAATTAACCTCTTCTTTTGCAAGTGCACCGCCCAATAATTGCAACGCGGTGTAGTGCGAGCCGGTGCGGTTATTGACCCCAACGGGAACGCCAGCCAAATCACGCGGTTCTTGCAATGCACGGTCAAACGACAGAATCGCCTGCGCAGCCACTGCTGGCCGCAAGGCCTGCACTTTGCTACCACGTTGGCTGTGTTCAGACCGGTCCAAACCAGCCCATTCGCACAGGTTGTACGCATCGGCTTTGCCTTGCTCAAACAAGGATTCTTTCTGTCGTTCAAACACCTGTGCAGAGGAGATGCTCGGGTCGTAGTGTTCAACGAACTGCACATCTAAACCTTCGCGCGCAAAGAGGCCATGCTCTAGCGCGACCAAGATGGGGAGGTCAAAAACAGGGCCATTCGGTGCCAGTCGAATACGCGAAAGAGTCGGCAGTGTTTGCGATTGTTCAGTCATCAGTCATGCTTTCTTTAAAGGAAGAGGAAGAGCGGCCTTGCGCACATGCGCACCCCGTCATTTATGGCGACAGCCACACATTCCCCAGCGACGAGCGGGCCCCATTAGGGTTGAAATCCAACCCATGCACTTTGGTGCTGTACAACGTGAAGTACGGTGAGTTCACGATCGGAATCATCGGCAAATCACGCATCGCAATGCGCTGAAACTCATGGAAATAGGCAATGCGTTTGGGCTCGTTGTGTTCCTTCTGAAAGTTCTCAATGATGGCGTCCAGCTCTGGATTCACATAGCCAGACGCAGTGATATACGGCACGCCAGGCGAGGCGGACTTCGACCAATACAGAGCAGACAGGCCCATTGACGGGTCCATCAGCGTAGAGAAGCCATTCAAGATGATGTCGAAGTTGTAGTCCGTCCAGATTTTCTTGATGTACACCGCTTGGGCATAGTTGTGCGTGGTGGCTTTGATGCCGACACGCGCCAAATTCTGGCGAATGTATTCGCCAGCCAAACCAAATGAATCGGCACTGGGAGAGAGATCAATATCGACGGAGAAGCGACTCCCATCACTGCCTCTAGGGTAGCCTGCCGCATCCAACAACTGCTCGGCTTTGGCCAAGTCCAGTGGGTACGTGGGTTTGTCTGCGGTGTAGAACTTCGCCAAAACGGGGGGGATCGGGCCATCCGCTACGCTGCCAATGCCATGCCAGACGGAATCGAGCAGCCCTTTTCTATCAATCGCAAAAGAAATGGCTTGGCGCACACGCAAATCAGCCAATATCGGATTGCGCACATTCAACTTCAAATAATAGATCTGCGAATTGCCTGAATAGCCACGCTCATCCAATGCAATCTCTTTGTTTTTGCGCAAGCGTTCTACATCAGAGAACGGCACGCCCGAATAAGGCAAGTACTGAATCTCTCCTGTCTCCAGCGCCGCTGCGCGTGAAGCGGGATCGGGTAGGCTGCGAAAAATCAACCGATCCAGGTACGGCTTGCCACTGTCCCAGTAATTCGGGTTTTTCACCAGCTCGACAAACTCCCCTTTCACCCATTGTTTGAAGACAAAAGGGCCTGTGCCAACGGGCTTGGCGTTATAGGGATTGTTGCGAATGTCCGTGCCCTCATACAAATGCTTGGGCAGCACTTGCGACTCCCCCGCGTGCAATGCACTCAAGATGGCCGGACTAGGCCTGCTGAGTTGAAGCACCACCGTATGGGCATCTGGCGTTCGCACCTCTTGCACTGCCGCAAACGTTGTACGCCCGCGGGGATGCAGCTTCTTCCAAATCTCCAAAACATTGAACTTCACATCGGCTGCCGTAAAGGGCTCGCCATCGTGCCACGTCACCCCCTCACGCAATTTGAAGGTCAGCGTGAGGCCATCGTCAGAAACAGTCCACGCCGTCGCCAAAGAAGCAATAGGCTGCAAGTTCTGGTCATAACTGACTAAGCCTTCCAGCACATTGGTAGAGACTGCTGCGTTGGCATACTGGTTGTGAAAGGCGGAGTTCAACTGCGCCGGGTCCGGGCTGATAGCGGCATACAGCGTGCCGCCATACACCGGTTTTTCAACCGCTGTTTGCGCAACCGTTTGTGCAAACGCATGGCTGCAAGCAAAGAGGCCCACTGCCAAAGCCGCACACCACGCAGCCCGCACACCGCCCCCTTTTACTGCACGCGCCATAGCCGGGCGCGGGCGACTGGCCTTCTCTGTATTGTTCATCCCAAACATCAAATCCACCTTTCAAAATGAATGCGACCTCGACGCCATCAAGGCCTCAAGTTGTCACCACAAATGCATTAAAAAATCTGCCATTTCTGGCCTCGTCTCAATCGTCTCAATGCGGTCAATCAACGCCTCTTGGGCACTGTGTGACAGTGCTTGAGGTCCCGCACTCATGCAGCCTCTGGCCTTGTCCTTTAAGGCAAGGTAGCCACTCTCCCCGGCAGCCAAATCGGGTAACTGCTCAATACGCACGGCGTACTGCTGGCCTGTATGCAAGACAACCCGCACCTCAGCCGGTGCATGCATGCTGGTCAAGGTGGGATCGACCCGCACCTGTGTTTTGGCGACAATCTCGGCAACGCGCTCTGAAAGCACTACATCGCGCGTCAATTCCGCCGGGGTATAGCGGCGATGGACAAGCGCACTGGCGACGGCATATTGCGCACAAAACTGCCCAATCACCTCCACATCACCACCGGCCTCAAAGGGGTAGCCCACCAGCTGGTGCATATAGGGGGTGAGCACGACATCGATCGCAGCCACTTGGTCAACCGCAATGTCGTGCCGGTGCACGACGGTCAGCGCTGCCTCCAAAGCCGCATGCGTGCAGCCACAGGTGGGGAATTTTTTATATGTGGTGTCTTGATTGAGAAAGACCTGCCCATAGTCAGCGGCCACATGGCTCAAGTCCGCCTCCTCGTACATGGCAAACAGGCCGTACTTGCCGTCCAGCGATTGGGCCGGCCCGGTAATGCCTTGCATTGCCAACCGCACAGCTTGTACCCCTGCTTTAGCGGCGAATGCAGCCATCAACCGCTTTCCTAAGGTTCGCTCTGTATGGTTTTGCAGCGTGCCTGCCGCTTGCAGCAATGCCAGACCCAGTGCGGACTTGAGTTGCTCCGACGTCAACCCGGCCAGCTTGCCTGCAGCCACTGTCGCCCCAAACACACCGTAAAGTGACACGCGATACCACCCACGGGTATTCAATGTGGCGCGCCCCAACCGGTAACCTAGCTCCGCCCCCGCAACAAACGCGGCAAGAAACTCTGCACCACTGCAATTGCGCCATTGCGCTGCCGCCAAGGCAGCGGGAATAATCGTCGCATCCATATGCCCAACGTGGGGACTGAGCGAATCGAAGTCGAGCGCAGAAGCAATGGCCGCGTTATAAAACGCCGCATTCGATACAGGGACTGCGGTGCCTTCGCCCCATAGACTGGCCTGAGCCGCACCGCCCTCCTCCAACGCCAAAGCGCGCACACCGTGCATTCCGGCAGCCGCTCTGCCCGCCAATGCCACAGCCAAGGTATCGAGCAGAGAGTATTTGGCGCTAGTAACTGCACCGGCAGGCAGGTCATCGCATTGCAGCGCAACCATGGTGTCAATCAGGGCATCGAAGCCCGGCATCTTCGGTACCGTGCGGGGGGCAATCACTTGCATCGTGATGCCTCCCATAACCTCTGCGGTTGGCTCAGAACATGAGGCATCTCATCCCCCCTGAACCTGCGCAATACGGAAGTGCGCATCGGGCCAATGCCCGATTTGTGCAGGCAATTGCGCTTCCCATTGCAGGTACTGGCGCGATGCCTGCGCATTTCCAGTATGGCGATCATGCAACCAATACAAAAAGTCCACCCGTTGCTCTGGCTGCAAGGTCGGTGCGTTGGGATCCACCACCAAACCCCATTGCGCCAAAGTCTCCCAATCGCCTAGATTCAATACCCCAACAGCCACAGGCTGGGCTGATGCAACGCGCGCTTGCCACTCTTGCGCCGCCAACGCGCCGACCACCGCATCAGAGGCAATGACCAAACGCACGCCGTTGTCTTTCGGCTCCACCGCATCCACCGCACCCTCCGCAATAGCGGCCCGGTGTGACCACACGGCCCCTGCTACAGCCCCTTGCACAAATACCTCGCTGGGCTGCACCGAAACAACGGCCGCGCCTGCACGTATCGCCTGTGCGACCTCCTCCAGCGTGAGCACGGGTGTGCCACGCAACAGCGCTTGCCGCTGCGCCTGCACGCTGTCCTTGTCAGTCGCCAAGGGCGCCGGTGACGCCACAAACGTATCTCCGGCAGCCAGCACTGCAACACTCCAGCCTTGTTGGTGCAACCAATACGCTGTGGTATGGGCACGCACGCCTTGGTCATCGGCCAGCACAATGCGCGCGCCATGCACACTCACGTGGGTATCTGTGGTTTGCAACAACTGCACACCGGCAACAGCAATGGCGCCGGGTACAGGGCGGGCTTTGGCCTCTTGCGGGTCACGCACATCCACCAGAAAGGTGGTACGGTGGTCATCGGCCTGCCATTGCGCCAAATCGTGGCGGCCCACCACAGGAATGGCAAGCGACTGTGTCAACACCTGCGCGCGGCTCAAGGCCGTCTCAGCCTCCACTGCCTCAGGCTGAGGCAGTGGTTCTGCGGCAGATTGCTCAACCCCAAATCCTGCCAGCTTCCATCCTTGCGTACCCCCTGATAAGACAGAAACGCGATAAGGCACTTGCGCGTCAATCAACGTCTGCCCCCCCATGATGCCGCGCGTGCGCCCTGCACAGCTGATGACCACGTGGGTATTGCGCGAGGGCACCAAGGTGGCCAAACGGTACAAGAGTTCTGAGCCTGGGCAACTGATGGCACCCGGCACATGAAAGCGTGCGTATTCTTTAGCGGTGCGGCTGTCTAACACCACCACATCGTCGCCTTGCTGCAGCAATTGCTGCAGTGCCTGCGGCTCCAGCGTGGGTGTATGCCGGGTAAGTTCTACGCACTCAGCAAATGCTTTGCTGGGCACATAAATCCCTTTGAAGACGGGGTAGCCCGCTGCAGCCCAAGCTGCAAGGCCCCCATCCAATACATGCAAATGGGTGTAGCCCAAACTGCGCAGGCGCTGGGCAGCCCGGTGCACAACTGCCACGGCACCAACCAATACCACTCTGGTGGAGCGCCGTGGCACACGTTGAATGATCTGAGGCTCCAGCTCACTAAAGGGAATATTGGCGGCCAACAACAAATGGCCTTCGCCATACTGCCCCGCCTCACTCACATCGACCAGCGCCAGCTCCGCACCATCTTGCAACCAGGCGTGCAAGTCTTGGGCGGACACCAACGCGGCACCCGTCGTGTCATCAAAGGAGTTGTCTTCGGACATATCAATCATTTCATCAGTCATGCAGCCGCTTGTGCGCTGCGTTGGGAGAAGGGACGAGGCGATGGGTGTGCTGGCCGCGACAAGCCCAGGTGTCCTCGTAAACTGGTGTGGGTGTATTGCGTTCTGAATAAGCCGCGCTGCTGCAGCACCGGTACGACCCCTTCCACAAAATCGCTCAAACTGCCTGGCAGCCACGGCGCCATGATGTTGAAGCCATCAGCGGCCTCAGCCTCAAAGTGCGCTTGCAATTCATCAGCCACGTCCTGTGCCGTCCCCGCCACCAACCAATGGCCCCGCGTGCCAGCCACGCGGCGGAACAACTGCCCCACCGTCAAGCCTTCAGCCCGTGCGGCTTCCAGCAACAAGCGCTGACGGCTCAAATTGCCTTGTGTGGGCGGTAACTCTGGCACAGGCGCATCGGCAGGCAGATGCGACAAATCAAACCCACCAATGTGCCGCTTGAGCAAAGCCCAGCCAATGTCGTCCTGAATCAGAGCCTGCTGTTGCTCCACCCGCTCTTGTGCGTGAGCGCGGCTTTGGCCAACCACGGGCATGACCCCAGGCATCACCAGCACTTGTGCAGGATCACGCCCGACTGCAGCCACCCGCACGCGGGTTTCCGCCAGAAATTGACGCGCATGCTCTATGGATTGTTGGGCTGCAAAAATCACCTCTGCGTGGCGCGCAGCAAACTGCCCACCTGCGGAAGAGGAGCCCGCTTGAATCAACACGGGATAGCCTTGCACAGGTCGGGGTGCATTGAGTGGCCCACGCGAGCGGAAATAATGGCCTTCGTGGCCCAGCACATGCAGCTTTGCAGGGTCAAAATAACGGCCAGTGGCCTTGTCAGCCACAAATGCATCGTCTTCCCAGCTGTCCCACAGGCCTTTGGCCACTTGCATGAACTCTTCTGCAATGCGGTAGCGTTCATCATGCTCTGGCAAACCAGCCAAGCCCATGTTCCACGCCTCCGTATCAGAGGTGGAGGTCACGATATTCCAGCCCGCACGGCCCCCACTGAGGTGATCCAACGTAGCAAACTGCCTTGCCAACAGGTAAGGCGGGATAAAGCTGGTTGAGGCGGTAGCGACCAAACCAATGTGCTGCGTTACCGGCACCAAGGCAGCCAGCACGGTTAAAGGGTCGGGGCGCAGCACGCGCGAGGTGCGGCCCAAGGCTTCATCTTCTGGGTATTGAAACCCGAGACTATCGCCAAAAAACAGCATATCGAAGCGACCACGCTCGGCAATGCGCGCAATTTCTACGTAGTGCTGCAGGTCATAGCCGTGGTGGGTGGCATCGTCGCGCCGCCATGCCGCGATGTGGTGACCGAGTTCCTGCACAAATGCGCCTAAACGCATTTGGCGTCGGGTCGACAGAGGCGCCTCGCTCATGTGCGGTATTCCGGTGCGGCACGGTCAATGCGGCGCACCAAAGCGGCCCAGTCGTGCTTGCCAATGCGGTTCCAACCATCTTTAGAGACGATTTTTGCAACCTGCGAAATCGCGCGGTCACGCACCTCATCGGAAAGCGTGTTGAGCTCCGCACTGTGGGTGCCAATTTGCGCAGCCAACTGCATCACGCATGCCCGTTGAATGCGCCATGCAAAACCAAAGGCCTCACCCACCGTTTCCCCTGCCACCAACACGCCGTGGTTGCGCATAATGAGCACGCGCCCATCCCCAAGGCTTTGCACAATTTCTTCGCGCTCTTCCACGTCAGAAAAGCCAGTGAACTCGTGATAACGAACAAAGGGGAAGACCGACAACGCCATTTGCGTCAGTGGCAGCAAACCGCCTTTTTGACTGGCAATGGCCACCGTTTCACGGGTGTGCAAATGGAAGGCCGCTTTGAGATGCGGGTGCGCTGCATGCACCGCACTATGAATAGCAAACGCTCCCGTCCCAATGATGCGGTTTTTGGGGTCAATCGTCGAGCCATCCAACGCCACACGTACCAGGTTTGAGGCGGTGATCTCATCAAACGCTAACCCATAACGATTGATGAGGAAGTGGTCTTCATCCCCAGGCACCACTGCCGAAAGGTGGCTGGCGAGCAAGTCGGTCCAGCCTAAGTTGTCTACCAAGCGGTAGGCCGCTGCCAATTCGGTGCGGGTTTCCCATTCCTGAGGGGAAAATTGTGCGCCTGCTGTATCAGACATGGTGTCGTTTCCTTTGTGATTGGTATGTTGTGTGGGGTCAGTCGTGGGCCATCGTCTTACTTCGCCAACCAAGCGTCGGCATAGCTGGAGCGCGACGCATCAGGGCGCTCATCAAGCCCATGCAGCTTCTTGTTGTAGATGGTGAAGAACGGCGCATCGACCAACGGAATCGCCGGCAAGTCAGTCAAGATCTGGCGTTGCAACGCATGGAATTGCTCCACCCGTTTTGCAGGGTCCGCCTCACGCTGGTACGCCTCAATGATTTGGTCGGTTTCTGCATTGGCGTAGCCAGTGGCATTCGCATACGAGACCCCAGGCTTGGCCGCTTTGGACCAGAACAAACGCGTCAAGCCCATTTGCGGATCCATCAGCGTGGAGTAGCCCTGAATCAGGCTGTCAAACTTGTAATCCGTATAGACCGCTTTGAGGTACGAGGCCACATCCAGTGCAATGGGGTTTAGTTCCACCCCGATACGGCTGAAGTCTTGCCGTAACGACTCGCCCGCAAAAGGAAAGCGCTCAGACGATGGCGATAAATTGATGCTGATGGCAAAGCGCTTGCCATTGGCCTGGCGTGGGTAACCCGCCTCATCAAGCAGGGCTTCGGCCTTTTTCAAGTCGTAGTCATACCGTGGAATGTCTTGCGCGTAAAAACGCGTCAACGACTTTGGAATGGGGCTGTCTGCCGCCTCCGTGACGCCATAGAAAATCGTCTCAGCCAAGCCTTGCTTATTGATCGCATGGGCCAGTGCTTGGCGCACCTTCACATTGCTCAGCGGTGCATTGCGGATGTTGAATTCCAAATAGTAGATTTGAGAGTTGTACTCGTACCCCTTCTTCGTGAATGCCAGCTCTTTGTTGTCCCGCAAGCGTTGCACATCGGAGAATGGCACCCCCGCAAACGGCACTACTTGCACCTCACCCGTTTCCAATGCGGCACCCCGCGCCGCTGCATCAGGAATCGTGCGGAAGATCAGGCGATCCAAATGCGGCTTACCGGCATCCCAATAATCGGGATTGCGCTCCAACTCCACAAACTGGCCTTTTTCCCACTTCTTGAAGCGAAATGGCCCCGTCCCCACCGGCTTGTTGTTGTACGGGTTGGTGCGCACATCGGTGCCTTCATACAGGTGCGCTGGCAGCACCTGGGCTTCTGCCGTATTCAACGCACTCAGGATCACCAAAGCCGGATGTTCTAGTCGAAAAACGACGGTGTGCGCATCAGGCGTTTCTACGTCTTTGAGCGGCGCAAAAGTCACACGGCCACGCGGGTGCAGCTTCTTCCAAATCTCCAACGCACTGAACTTCACATCGGCAGAAGTAAAGGACGTGCCGTCATGCCACTTCACGCCTTGGCGTAACCGAAAAGTGATGCTCAGGCCATCAGGCGCCACCTCCCACGCGGTGGCCAGTGCAGGTTGCGGCTGCTGGTTTTCGTCATACACCACCAAACCTTCGTAAATGTTGGAGGAGACAACCGCATTCGCGTATTGATTGTGGTAGCTGATATTGAGCACGGTGGGCTCAGGGTTCAGGGCGACAAAAAGAGTGCCGCCTTTTTGCGGTTCTGCAGCAAGGCCTGCGTTGGCAACAAGTGCCAACGCGATGGCAGGAATCCATTGGCGTAGAGAAGAGTTCTTCATGGTCATGGTTGAATGGGCGTGAACAGGGAAACCTCAGCCCACCAAGGGGCGTGAAGCAAGAAAAATAGATAGTCGAGAGAATGCGTTGGGCGGCGGTAATTGCCTATGCCATCACGGCGCTAACCAAGCATTGGTGTAAGCAGAGCGTGATCCATCAGGCCGCTCATCCAAACCGTGCAAGCGGGTGTTGTAGACCGTAAAGAAGGGCGCCTCCATCAAAGGAATCACCGGCAATTGCGACAACACATTGCGCTGCAAATCATGGAAATAGCCTGCTCGCTTGTCTGGATCGACTTCTTTTTGGTATTGCTCAACCAACCTATCGGTGGCGGGGTCGGAATAGCCAGAGGCACCGGAATACGGCACACCAGGCTGGGCGGCGGGCGTCCAAAACAGGCGGGTCAGCCCCATCTCTGGGTCCAACATCGTCGCGTAGGGCTGGAACAGGCTATCGAATTGGTAGTCGGTATACACGGTGCGCAAATAAGTGGCGACATCCGATGTGATGGGCTGCAGATCCACACCAACCCGCTTCAAATTCTGGCGCAACAACTCAGCCGCAAAAGGAAAGCGATCAGACGATGGCGAAAGGTTGATGGTGAGACTGAAGCGCACCCCATTCTCTTTGCGTGGGAAGCCAGCCTCGTCCAGCAACCGCTCGGCTTTCGCTGGGTCAAAGTCGTAACGTGGCAGTCCATCCTTGAGGTAATAGCGCGTGGCGTCTTGCGGGATGATGCTGTCGGCCGTTTGGCTCAGCCCGTAAAAAACCGTATCGACCAAGGCTTGCTTATCAAACGCATGGGCAAAGGCCTGCCGTACTTTCAAATGGGCCAATGGCCCTTTTCGGGTGTTGATTTCAAAATAGTAAATCTGCGCGTTGTAGGCGTAACCATTGGTGGTGACGCGAAGCGACTTGTTCTGCTTGATGCGCTCCACATCCGAGAAGGGGATTCCCGAGAATGGCACGACATGCACCTCCCCCGTCTCCAATGCCGCCTCACGCGCAGCGGCATCCGGAATCGTGCGGAAAATCACCCGATCCAGATACGGCTTGCCAGTCTCCCAATAATCGGGGTTGCGTTCGAGCTCAATGTATTGGCCCTTCTCCCACTTCTTGAACCGAAAGGGCCCTGTGCCCACGGGTTTGCTGTTGTAGGGGTTGGTGCGCACATCCGTTCCGGCATACAAATGCGCGGGGAAAATTTGCGATTCCGCCGCATTCAACGCGCTCAAAATCACCAATGCTGGACGCTCCAACCGAAAGATGGCGGTATGTGCATCGGGCGTTTCAACATCCAGCAAAGGCGCAAACGTCACACGCCCACGTGAATGCAGTTTCTTCCAAATGTTCAAAGCGCTGTATTTCACATCCTCGGATGTGAAAGGCTGGCCATCGTGCCACTTCACATCTTTGCGCAAATGGAAGGTCAAACTCAAACCGTCTGGAGCCAGCTCCCACGATTCGGCCAATACCGGTTTGGGCTGCTGGTCATCGCCATACACAAACAGCGATTCGAAGACGTTCGACGACACCGTCGAGTTGGCATATTGGGCGTGGTAGCTGACATTGAGAACCGTCGGTTCAGGATGCAAGGCCACATACAGCGTGCCGCCACGTTGCGGCTCCTGTGCCACCACCGCATGGCTGAATGCAGCCAGCGCCAACGCAGCCGCCAAACGGTACAAATAATTCAATGTCATAACGTGTCCTATGGTTTCAATTTAGAGCTCGAAATGGGGAAAGCCATGGCCGCTGCGGCTCGCATCGGCCAGTAAAGGAAAGGCACTGTTCCATCCGCTGGGGACATGGCCAAAACCAACTGGCAGCCCTTGCAGTGGCGCTAGGCGCCGCACATGGTCAGGGGTCAAATCGCTAAAAGTTCGACACCCCAGCAAGGACAGTGAGATGTGAATCTCCCGCTCCAACAGCGCCAAAACGCGTGCGACTCCAGCAGCGCCCGCTGCCGCCAAGCCCCAGGCATACAAGCGACCGAGCCCCACGGCACTCGCGCCCAGCGCCAGCGCTTTCAGTACATCGGTGCCGCGATAAAAGCCCCCATCGACCAGAACCTCAGCGCGCCCACCCACAACCTCCACAATCTCTGGCAACAACTCAGCCGTCCCCAACGCATGGTCGAGCTGTCGCCCTCCGTGGTTAGAAAGGTAGACCGCATCCACCCCTAGTGCGCAGGCATGCTGTGCGTCATGCGGGGACCCAATGCCCTTAAGAATCAAGGGCAAGTTACAACGCGCACGCAACCATTCAATGCGCTGCCAAGTCAGCCCTGCCCGGTGCGGACGGGTGGTGGCATCACGTCGGCGCGAGTCACTGCCGCGCAACACAATCTCACGCTCCCGATGGCCATATACGGCGGAGTCCACCGTCACCGCCAACCCCGTATACCCGTTAGCAACTACGCGCCCCAACACCTCGTCAAGCCATGTATCGTCACCATCAACATACAGCTGGTAATAGCGCACCGCGTCAGGCGCAGCCGCAGCGACCGTCTCAAGCTCCTCAGGCTCGCTTGAGCTGACCCCAAATGCCACACCGTGCTGTGCTGCTGCCAAAGCCATGGCAGTCACGCCTTCCGGGTGCAAGCGCCGCAATGACCCAATACCGGCTAAAAAAACCGGCAATGCAGTGGCATGCCCCATCCAACGACCCGACACATCCACATCTGTCATGTCCTGCAGTACACGGGGCACCAATCCCAACGCATCCAGCGCTTGGCGGTTGCGACGCAAAGTGCTCTCTGTTTCTGCCCCTCCACTCAAATGCGCCCACGTAGTCGCAGGCAAACGTGCATGCGCTTGCCGCACCGCATCTTGCAGTGTGGCAAACGGCCAATCCCTGTTCAGTGGCTCATTCACAACCATGTTGTTCACCTGTGCGAGGGGTTAAACCATCAAAGACGAGCAGTCACATCGTAGGCTTGTCCCAGGTGGAACTTGCCAATCGTTGCAGCGGTCTTGTCGATGTTTTCATGCAGGGTTTGCACACGCAAATCGCGCACGATGCGGGAGATCGGGGTGTCCGTCGCAAAAGCGGTGGAGCCAGCAATTTGCGCCCCTTTGGTTGCCACTTGCTCGGCCACCTCTAAAGCTTGGTATTTGGCATTCATGGCAAAACGCTCAGCCACTTCGACTGGGGCATTGCGCCACAACCATGCACCTTTGTAGAGCATCAAACGGGCAGCATCAATCGCAATGCGGATTTGGCCTAAACGCAGCTGGGCATAGCTGTCCCCAGCGGTGCCACGCTTGGGCAAATAATCGACCAAGAACTCAAAAATCCCTTCCGATGCACCTACATACTGCGCGGCAAAGCTCAAATGCGATTTGGCCTGCCACTTGCCTTTTGGCACCGTGCCTGGTGCGCCCACCACGTTGTGATCGGGCACAAAGCATTCCGTCAGTTTGACGTGCGGGCTGAAGGCGCCACGCATTCCCAATGGGTCCCACGAACCTTCCACAATCTCCAGCCCTTCGGCCCCTTGTGGAATGGCCACCCCCAAATGCCCCTCGGGGTTCCCTTCTTGGCCTTCAATAATGGCGTACAGAATATTGAAGCTCACCACATCGGCGATGGTGGCGTAGTTCTTCACCCCATTGAGAACATAGCCCCCATCCACACGACGGGCCGAGGTTTGTAGGTTGTACAAGCCGCGTGCCGTGCGCCCTGGTTCACTGCCTGTGGAGTTGAGCAAGGCGGCTTCCTCCACCACGGGTTTGATGATGCGTTCGAGCTGGTCCTCGTTCGCCAGAATCTCCATTCGGTGCGTGGCATTGAAGTGAATGTGCAGGCATTGCGCAGTCGACAGGCAATAGCGTGCCGTTTGCTCCACGGCCAGCAATGAAATCAATGGGTCCGTGCCTGCGGCACCGCCGCCCAGGCCCCCTCGTTCCACACTCACGGTTGCGGGGGTGACCTTGGCGTCTTGCAACGCTTTGAGGTTCTCTACCGGGGTACGGGCTTCTTGGGCTGTTTGCGCCGCACGGGGGGCAAACACACTGCGTCCCAGCTCCCCCACAAGGTCATAGATGCGTTGCTGCTCAGGTGTGAAGTTAAAGTTCATTTTGAGGTTCTCAATGCGTCGTCAATGGACGTTCTAGGTTCAAGAAAACAGGCTGCGGTTGTTCTACAGCCGTGGGGAAATGGCAAGCCACTTGGTGCCCTGGCGCAATGCGCTCAAGCTTGGGCGCTTGCGTGCTGCACACGGCTTGCGCTTTCGGGCAACGGCCATGAAAGCGACAGCCTTCTGGCGGTGCATAGGGGTCAGGCAATTCGCCTGACAAAATGGGTTTGTTTTCAATCCGGTGGTTGTGCGGATCGGTTTGAGGGACAGCCGCAATCAAGGCCTGTGTGTAAGGGTGGGCCGGTGCATTCCACAGCGCTGCAGCGATGGCGTATTCCACAATCTGCCCCAGGTACATCACGGCAATTCGATCGGCCAGATACTTGACCACCGAAAGGTCATGGCTGACAAACAGATAGGACACGCCCCGCTCTTGCTGCAAGCGCGAAAGCAGATTCAAAATCTGCGCTTGCAATGACACATCCAATGCGGACACGGGTTCATCGCAAACAATCAACGCAGGCTCCAGCGCCAGTGCACGGGCAATCGCAATGCGTTGGCGCTGGCCACCAGAAAATTCATGAGGGAAGCGGTCGTACGCACTGGCGTGCAGCCCCACTTGCTCCATCAGTGCCAATACCGCCTGCTTGCGCTCAGAGCGATGGCCCACGCGATGCAAAGCCAACGGCTCGGCAATCAAATCGCCAACCCGTTGACGGCCATCAAGCGAATCAGACGGGTTTTGAAACACCATCTGGAACTGCTTGCGATATGGCCGCAGCCGAGCAGGTTTGAGGTGGGTAATGTCATGGCCATTCAAACGAATGTGCCCCGCCTCAGGCTCGACCAATCGCATAATGGCTTTGGCCAAGGACGATTTTCCACAGCCCGACTCCCCCACCAGCCCGAGAGTCTCCCCCACAGCCAAGTCCAGATTCACCCCATCCACAGCATGCAGCAAGCCACGCCGGGTGCGATAACGCACACGCAAATCGCGCACTTCAAGGAGTTTGCTCATGCGGCCAACTCCTGCAAATAGTGGTGTGGCGCTTTCTCATGCGCAACTGCTGCAGCAGGCTGCATGGCATCCCAGCACGCCACCAAAGCACCAGCGCCGCGCGCATCAGAAGGTACAAAAGTCAACGGGGGGCTTTGGGCCCGGCAATGGTCCGTCGCCAAGTGGCAACGTGTGGCAAACGTACAGCCTTGGGCCGCGATTGCATGCAATGGCGGCACCATGCCGGGGATTTCTGGCAACAGCGGCCGCGGTCTAGGCCAATCCAAGTCCATACGGGGCCGCGCCCCCATGAGCTTACGGGTATAGGGGTGCTGGGGCTGGTCAAACAGATGCCGCACCGGCTGCTCTTCCACCTTGCGCCCGGCGTACATGATCATGACGCGATCGGCAGTTTCAGCCACCACGCCCAAGTCGTGTGTAATCAGAAGAAGCCCCATGCCCAACTCGCGCTGCAAGCGCTTGAGCAACGCGAGGATTTGCGCTTGAATGGTCACATCCAATGCCGTGGTCGGTTCATCTGCAATCAAGATTTTGGGCTGCGCGGCCAAGGCCATTGCAATAGCGGCACGTTGGCGCATTCCGCCAGAAAACCGGTGCGGATACTCAGCCATGCGGTGTCCGGGCTCGGGAATGCTGACCAACTCCAACAACTCCGTTGCACGCTGCCAAGCCACCCGATGGCTGACCGATTCATGCATGCGGATGGCCTCCACGATTTGCTCGCCCACCGTCAAGACGGGATTGAACGATGCACTAGGGTCTTGAAACACGGTCGCAATTTGGCGCCCACGGACGTGACGCATCTGGCGTTCAGGCAAACCCAACAACTCCCGAGACTGCAAGTGGACCTGCCCCTCGACCTGTGTGGTACTGGCAGGCAACAAGCGTGTCAGCGCCATTGCCGCCACGGACTTGCCGCACCCTGACTCACCCACGATCGCCAAGGTCTCACGCTCTTGCAGTTGAAATGACACACCATCGACTGCAGTGACAAAGCCACGTCCAGCGCGAAAGCGCACCCGAAGATTCGATACATCCAATAGCGCCATCACCGCACCTCACTTTTGGGGTTCAACACATCGTTGAGGCCATTGCCCAACAGCATGAAAGCCATCACACTGGCAACAATGGCCAGGCCTGGAATCAAGGTCATATACCAAGCCGTGCGCAAGACCGAACGCCCTGCGCCGACCATGCCACCCCAGGACATCACGCTGGGATCGCCCAAGCCCAAGAACGACAAGGAGGCTTCGGCCAGGATGGCTTGTGCAATCAAGACGGAGCAGGCAATCACTGCCGGCGACATCGTGTGCGGTAAGACGTAGCGCAAGATGATGCGCAGGTGCCCCATGCCAAACGTCGTCGCGGCATGAACAAAGTCGAGCTGGCGCACCCGCAACGCTTCAGCGCGCACGAGCCGGGCCATCGTGGGCCATGAAGTCAACCCCAAGGCCAGCACCACACTACCGGTGGAAGGCCCCAACACCACGACCATGGCGATGGTGAGCAACAGGCGCGGCATCGTGAGGAAAATCTCCGTGAAGCGCATGAGCAGGTCATCCACCCAGCCGCCAAAGTAGCCCGCAGTCGCCCCGATCAAAATGCCCAGCACGGCAGAGATCAATGTGGACAAGACACCCACCAGCAAAGAGATACGCGCAGCATGCATCGTCGCAGCGGTTAAATCACGCCCCAACATATCTGTGCCGAGTGGAAACCTAGGGTCGCTGCCTGGCCATACATTGGCGCGCCCAACCATGTTGCGCGGATCATCGGGATAGACAAACCCCGCCAGAACTGCACACGCCACAATCACCCCAAACAAGGTCACCCCCACGAGCAAGGCATGCGAACCGGCCACGCGCCGGAGAATCAATTGAAAGCGGTTCATTTGGCCACCTCAATGCGCGGATCGATCAGGACATAAATCAGATCCACCACCAAATTGGTAATCACCACCAAGGCGGAGCTGCACAGGAAAATTCCCAACAACAGGTTTAAATCTCGCGCCAGCACGGCGTCATAAGCCAAACGCCCAATGCCAGGCCAACTGAATACGGTCTCAATCACAACCGTGCCGCCAAGAATTCCGCCAATCTCAACGCCTGTGAGCGTGACAATCGGCAGCAAGGCATTGCGCAAAATATGACGAAACAAAATACGTCTCTCGCCCACCCCTTTGGCGCGGGCTGTGCGCACAAAATCGTGTCCATACACTTCCAACATGGCCGAACGCGTGGTGCGCACGTAAATGGACATGTAGAAAAAGCCTAGCGACAAGCCCGGCAAAACCACATGGCGCGCCACATCGCGGGCGTAGTCGAACCAGCCGGCGTACTCACGCCCCACGGTAGACATGCCCCCGACTGAAAACCAGCGCAAGTGGATGGAGAACACCACAATCAGCATCAGCCCCACCCAAAACATGGGCGTGGCAAATCCAATACTGGAAATGGTCGAGATCGCCGTGTCCAACCAAGTGCCACGGTACTTCGCCGCCAGGACCCCCAACAACACGCCAAACACCGCAGCAAATGCCGTGCTAAACAGTGCCAATGTCAATGTGGCAGGCACCCGATCCAAGATCAGTTGCGCAATCGGCTCGTTCTCACGGTGTGAGTAGCCCAAATCCAAACGCGCAAGATTGCGCAGGTAATTGAAAAATTGCTGATGCGCAGGTACATCCAAACCGTACAACTGACGCAACTCGTCCATGTACTCCTGCGTACTGGCGCCCGACTCAGCAGCCACCACATCGGCCATATCGCCAGGGGCCACCTGCAGCAACACAAACGACAACAGCACAATCAAAAGGCAAGTGGGTACCGCTTGTGCCAGGCGCTTTAAGAGATAAGAGACCGTCGGATGAATCGTCATACACGCCCCCCTTAAACCACAGCCTTGTAGCCACCATCAACCGACAAAAAACTGCCGGTGGTGTAGCTCGCTCTGGCACTGGCCAAAAAAACCACCGCATGCGCAACCTCTTCGGGCGTGCCGAACCGTTGCATCGGTGTTTGTGCCTGCAAAGCCGCTTGCGCCTCTGCATGGGAGATGCTTTGTCGTGACGCCTCTTGCGCAATGGCTTGGGGTAAACGGTCTGTAGCTATATGCCCAGGGTTGACCGCGTTAATACGAATACCGTATTGGGCATAGTGGCGCCCCAGCCCCACCGTCGCCAGCAACAGGCCGGCATTAGCCGCGCCCCCGGGCAGGTGAGACGCACTGGGAATTTTCCCCCCCACGCCAACCACATTCACCACAGCCCCTAAACGTCCCGCTTGACCCGATTGGGCCGCAGCGACCATCCCTGGCAAAACGGCATCCAGCATATTGACGTAGGGGGTGAATTTGGCCTGCAAACCGGCATTCCAACTGGCCCAATCCAAAGCCTCCACCGGGGTCCGCTTGGCCGCACCCGCACTATTGACCAGCACCTCCACACGCCCCCATTGCTGCGTGACCTGCTGCACCACTTGCTGCGCGACATGCGGTTGACTCAAATCAGCCGCAATCGCTGACACACGCCCACTCCCCCATGTTTGCAGCTCGTGTACTGCCACATCCAACCCTGCTTGACCGCGCGCCACCAAGGCCACTTTGGCCCCCTCTTGCAAGAACGCCTTTGCACATGCCTTGCCCAGACCTTTGCTGCCACCAGTAACGATGACAACCGCATCCTGCAAATCTAAATCCATAACCACTCCAAATAGCCTCGCCATGCATTCGTTGACGAACGCGCAACAATGTTTAAGAGTGGCGAATATTAATTTCTAAAATAAAAAATCAAAGTATTAGTTTCTTATTAAAAAATTCATATAACTTATAAACAAAAATCAAATAAGATAAATTGAATTATGAGTCATTATTTTTATAAAATAATATTGAATTATTTGCATATGCAATAAAACAAAAGAATTCTTTATATGCTCATGAGAAATTCGTATTTCACAGGAAAAAACCCGTTGATACCATCATGCTCCCCTGATGGCCTATACAGCCAGATCCCTTGGCTTCTTCTCCCCGACCACTGAATCATGAACTTTCAGCAATTACGTTCTGTACGCGAAACCATTCGCTGCAACTTCAACCTGACAGAGGTGGCCAACACGCTCTACACGTCTCAGCCAGGCGTGTCTCGACACATTCGCGAATTAGAGGAAGAGCTGGGCGTTGAAATTTTTGAACGGCATGGCAAACGGCTCATCGGTTTGACCGACATTGGCCATCAAGTGGCGCGGTATGTGGAACGCACTCTGCGTGAAGCGCAAAACATCACCACCGCCTCCAACAACTACACCGCGCGGGACAGTGGCACCTTGACCATTGCAACCACCCACACACAAGCGCGCTATGCCCTGCCCAAGGTCGTGCTGGAATTTCGCAAACGCTTTCCCAACGTGACCTTGGCCTTACAACAAGGCTCGCCCCGGCAGATTGTGGAAGCGCTGCGTGAGGGCCGTGCAGACATTGGTTTTGCTTCTGAGGCGCTGCACAGGCAAACCGATTTTGTGCACTTTTCTGCCTACACATGGCTGCACCGCGTCATCACGCCTCTTGGACACCCCTTAACCCAGCTGGAGCACCCCACCCTGGCGGATTTGGCCCAATATCCGATCATCACGTATGAACAAGGTTTCACCGGTAGACACCGTGTGGATGAAGCGTTCTACAAAGAAGGACTAACGCCACAGGTCATCATGACGGCCATTGATGCAGACACCATCAAAACCTATGTGCAATTGGGTATTGGAATTGGCTTGGTGGCAGAGCACGCCTATGACCCCATCAAAGACGATGGCCTGCACTGCTTTACCCAAACCCAATTGATTGCCCCCAACACAGCCACGCTGGCTGTGCGCGAAGGCGTCTACCTGCGCGATTATGGCGTGGCCTTTATTAAGGCCGTAGCACCACAAATAAGCACACAAGAAATACTTGAGAGAATTGGCAGAAGCTAGCAATTAATAATCATAAAGAAAAAATCAATTTTCCTTATCTGAATTTAATCGTTCCGCACTCAATATCAAGCCTTTTAAACTCCAGCATCGTCTATCTGATACTGGATTTAAAAGCCATGAAGTCAATTACAACTTGGAAAAAAATCGCCTTAAACAGCCTACTCGCTTTAGGGCTTACAGGAACTGCTGCGGGCACAACGGCCGCCACCAATAACAACCCGACTCAACCCCAATCGGGCGGCACCTTAATTGCCGCACTACAACCTGAGCCGCGCCAGCTCAATACCGCGTTTGATAACCAATATGCGAATGCAGTCGTCTCCTCCAATATTTTTGAAGGTTTGCTGACCTACGATGCCGACTTCAAACCGCAACCGGGTTTAGCGCAAGCATGGTCGGTGTCGGAAGATGGGAAAACCATCACCTTCAAGCTGCGCCAAAACGTGCGCTGGCACGATGGTCAAGCCTTCACATCCAACGATGTGAAATTCAGCGTACTGGAGTTGTGGAAGAAACTGCATGCGCGTGGGCGCATCACATTTGCAGCGGTGCAAGACGTGTTGACCCCTGATGCCCACACCGTTGTGTTCGTGCTCGACAAGCCCAACCCAGCCATTCTCAGCGCATTGAATTCAGCTGAATCGCAAGTGTTGCCAGCGCATGTCTATGCAGGGGAAGAAGACATTCGCAAAAGTCCCAAAAACAACACACCGATTGGGACGGGTCCCTTCAAATTCCAACAATGGGACAAAGGCCAATCCATCACCTTGGTGCGCAACGAGGATTACTGGGACAAAGGCAAACCGTATCTTGACCGCGTGATCTTCCGCTCCATCGCGGATGCAGCTGCCCGTTCTGCCGCCTTGGAAACCGGTGAAGTGCAGTATTTGCCCTACAGCGGTGTTCCGTTCTCAGACGTCGAACGGCTGCGCAAAGACCCCCACTTGAAATTTGAGACCCGTGGCTACTCCTTCCACTCCCAAGTGTATTTCTTGGAATACAACCTGCGCCGCCCCCAACTGAGTGACAAACGCGTGCGCCAAGCCATTGCATTGGCCTTCAGCCGCCAAGCCTTGGCCGACACGGTGTGGTATGGCTTGGCAACACCGGCCTACAGCCCCATTCCCGCCAGCGTTCCAGCATTTCATAACGCCAATGTCCCGCGCTATGACTTAGACATTGACCGTGCCAATGCGTTGCTGGATGAAGCCGGATTTCCCCGCGGCGCCAACGGCACACGCTTTGCCATCAACATTGATGTACCCCCCACCAATGACCGTTATCCACTGGCAGCGGAATACATCCGTCAGTCCCTCTCCAAAGTGGGGATCGACGTCAAAATCATCCAAGTCGATCAGGCCTCGTATCTGAGCAAAGTGTTTGGTAACTACGACTTTGATCTGCAAATTTTGGGGTATTCCATTTTCCAAGACCCCCAGCTCGGCCTCACCCGTGTGGTGTGGTCCAAAGCCGCTAAACCCGGCATTTCTTACGTGAATGCTTCCGGCTACGCCAGCCCACAAGCCGATGCGCTGATTGAGGCGTACCAAGAAGAAAACGATCCGAAGAAGCGCCAAGAGCAATTTCTTCAATTGCAGTCTATTTTGGTGGAAGACCTGCCTGTTCTACCCCTGCTGGAGGCCCCGTTCTTCTCCTTCTACCGAGACACGGTACACGGCCTGAGCACCGCACCGGATGGCGTGTTGTCTTCATTGAAAAACGTTTGGATTGCGCCGTAATCCAGCACTTGGTCCTCTCTGCCCCTCACGGCTTTTTACGCAACGCACTCTTTCTCGCCGGAACTGGCGCACATCCCGCATAGAAGGGACTGCCCCTGCAGATGCTGCGGCATTTGCGGAGGCCGCGCTTTCTGTGCGCGGGATAGCGCTGCTATTCCAACGCTTTTTGATCACCATGACCACCACCACCTCTGCCCCCTCCTCTCCACCCCCATACGAACCTGGGGAATGGGAAGCCCGACTGGACTTAGCAGCCGCCTACCGGCTGGCCGCACAAAACGGCTGGCAGGACATGCTCGGCACGCATTTCTCGCTGCGTCTGCCGCAGAACCCTCACCACTACCTCATCAACCCCTATGGGCTGTTATTTGAAGAAGTCACCGCCAGTTCACTACTGAAGATCGACCTCAACGGTCAACTCATTCATGGCGGCAGTTTGAACTTCCTGTTCAACCCCGCCGCAGATGAAATTCATGGGGCAGTGCTGTCAAGCCGTCCTGACATCCACGCCATCATGCACCTGCACTCAGTCGCGGGAACAGGGGTGTCAGCGCAGCAAGAAGGATTGCTGCCGATCTCTCAAAACGCGCTCAATATCTTGCACCGCGTGCGCTACTACGACTATGGCGGCGCAGGTCTGGATACGGATGAGCGCGCCCGGCTAGTCGACTCCTTAGGGGATGGCAGTGTGCTGTTCATGCGCAACCACGGCACCCTCACGGCAGGCCGCACGATTGGCGAAGCGTTTGCCCTCTTGCACCGGTTAGAGCGCGCCTGCCAGATTCAATTGGCCGCACAAGCCGGTGGACAGCTGCATACCGTTGCGGCAGCCGTCGTCGAAAAACAAATCGAACGCTCCAAACGCATCTACACCGACCAACATTGGTCCCCAGGCGCCAAGCACGAATGGGCGGCACTGCGCCGCAAAGTCGCACGCGACCACCCCGATTTCGCCCTTTAAACACCCACACACCGTATGCAGCGTGGCGGCCCTGCCCGACCACCACTCGCTTTGTTTCTTCTCGATTGGATTGTTCGCATGTCTGTCGCCCAGTTCCGCCACATGAAAGACAGTACCCAGCACGACTGGGACATCATTCAGCAACACCGCGCACCGTACCGGGAGCAGTTGCCTGACCGCCTTCTTCAACACCTCAAGCTACTGGCTGGATTTGGCGATACAGAAGGCTTTCCCATTGACCGGCTAGAGCATTCATTGCAAACAGCCACCCTTGCTGTAGAAGATGGGCGCGATGACGAATATGTCATCTGCGCGCTGTTGCACGACATCGGCGATACCTTGGGTTGCTACAACCATGCCGATGTCGCAGCTTCCATCTTGAAGCCCTTTGTCTCACCGGAAAACCACTGGATGGTGCAGCACCACGGCATTTTTCAAGGGTATTACTTTTGGGAGTTTCGCGGGCGCGACAAGAACGCACGGGACAAATTTCTTGATCACCCGTGGTATGCCAAAACCGCCGAATTCGTGGAGAAATACGATGGCGCCGCGTTCGATCCGGCACGCAAAAGTTTGCCATTGACGTACTTTGAACCATTGCTGCATTCGGTTTTCTCAAAACCCCAATGGGGCTTATTCGCCGCAAAAAATGCCCAGACGCCTGCCCAGGCGAACAGCAGCGATCCCGTTGCATCCGCCCCGTCACTGATTCAAGCCCCAAGCCATCATGCGGATCGTTGAGCCCCGAATCCCCCTTTCCAGCGACCGCAGCACCACGCAAATTGCACAGTGGTTGCAGCAATTGGAACTGGCAGAGATCCCCCACCACGTGCGCCAATACGCGCGCACCAGCTTGTTGGATGTCTTGGCAGTCGCCTGGGCGGCAGGCCACAGCGAAGGCGTGCCGGCATTACAGCGTGTGATTCAATCTTCCCCCATCCCAACGGATGGGGTGCATGCGCACGCCCCTCAGCCTGGTCATGCATCCCTCTGGGGAACGGCGCTGCAAGCGCCTGCGGCAGAGGCCGCATTTCACAACTCAGCACGGGCAGCCGCGCTGGACTTTGACACCGTGCACGAAACTGGCGGCGTCCATGCTGACATCGTCATTGCTCCCGTCGTTTTAGCGATTGGCCAAAGCGTCGGCGCCTCCGGCGCAGAAGTCCTCACCGCGCATATCGCTGCGACGGAAGTTCTCTTGCGTCTCGGGCGGGCCACACAAACCTCCTCGGGTTGGTTTCGCACCTCCATTTATGGGGTATTTGGTGCAGCGGCAGCGGCTGCCCGCCTATTACAGCTCACCCCTGAGCAAACCAGCAATGCACTCGGTATCGCCTTGTCCCTAGCGGCAGGCACCCAACAAGCAAGTGAAGAAAAAACCCTGACCAAGCGTTTGCAAGCCGCTTTTGCCGCCCAAGCAGGGATTTCAGCCGCCCGCTTAGCCCAACAAGGCTTCACCGGCCCGGCGCATCCGTTCGATGGCCATTTTGGTTTGTTCGCCCTGTACGACCAAGCCGACCCGTCTCGCGCATTTCATGATCTTGGCGAAACCTACTTGTTGCCAGACACCCGTTTCAAGCTGTACCCCACCTGCGCCTGCTCACACGCGGCCATTCAAGCGGCCATTGCGCTGTACCAACAGCATGCACTGCCTCTCACACACATTCACAGTGGCGAGATCGTCATCACCCCCTACATGAACCGCATGACTGGAGCACCATTCGTCCCCCAAGGCAATACCGAAGTCTTGGCGCAATTCAACGTGCGGTATGCCGTTGCCACCGCACTGCGCTTTGGCGTATTCAGTGTGCATCACCTCCAGCCGAAGGCTGTTCTCGATCCTGACACCACCGCCTTGGCACAACGCCTCGTCATCACTGTATTGCCTGATGCGCTCACCCGTTTCGCTCCGGCAACCGTCCATATACGCGATGCAGCAGGCAACACCTACAGCGCCCACACAACAGCCCAACCAGGCACCATCGACAACCCTATTGCACCGGCCTGGCTCGACGCAAAAGCGGACAGCGCGTTTGGATACGGACCTGATGCACTCTCGCCAGCCGCAACGCAAGCGCTGCGCCAACGCATTGCGACGCTGGAAACCAGCGCCAGCATTCGCGCCCTATTCAGCAACCTTGCCACTCTTCATCCCACACCATGAGCACCGTACGCCCTCCCATTAAGCTGGGACTTTTTCTCTACCGGTCTGGCCACCATATTGCCGCCTGGTTAGATCCACGCTCCAACATCAACGCGACCAGCAACTTTGCGCACTATGCCCAACTCACCCAGTTGGCAGAACGTGCTTGCTTTGACTTGGTCTTTTTTGCCGATAGCCTGGCTGTGCGCTTTGGCGCGGATGCCGACGCCGACAGTCGCATCGCCACACGCTCGACCCTGCTAGAGCCCTTGTCTGTATTGCCTGCGCTGGCGGCCATCACCAGCCACATTGGCTTAGTGGCCACCGCGACGACCACATACAACCACCCCTTTCATCTGGCACGGCGGCTTGCCACGATTGACCACATCAGCCAAGGGCGCGTAGGTTGGAATCTCGTCACTTCCAACAACGAAGCCGAAGCCGCCAACTTCGGCTTGAAAGACCATCCTCGCCACGCCGAGCGATACGCCCGTGCAGGCGAGTTTGTCGAAGTACTCAAAGGACTCTGGGACAGCTGGGATGACGATGCCGTTCTGCGCAACAGAGACACTGGCATCTACTTTGATCCCCAGAAAGTGCATCCCCTTCACCATGATGGAGAGCACTTTCAAGTGCGTGGCCCCTTGAATGTAGAGCGCTCGCCACAGGGCTATCCGGTACTCGTGCAAGCAGGCGCCTCCGACGACGGTCGCCACCTCGCTGCACGCCACTCTGAGGTGGTCTTTACCGCCCACTCCACATTGGCCAATGCCCAGGCCTTTTATGCCGACCTGAAAAACCGTGCAGCAGCACTAGGCCGCGATCCGCACAGCCTCATCATCATGCCCGGCCTCTCATTCACCGTAGCACCCAGCCGGGCGCAAGCCGAAGACAAGGCCGCAGCACTGAATGCCCATCTCTCGCCGGAAGTCGGGCTCTCTTTACTCTCCGCAATGGCCGGTGGCGTGGACTTGCACTCCTACCCCATTGACGGCCCATTGCCTGAGTTGCCCTTGACCAATGCAGGCCAAGGCAGACAACACCTAGTCATCGACATGGCACGCCGCGAAGGCCTCAGCATTCGCCAGCTGTACGAACGCATTGCTGCTGGCCGTGGGCATGCCAGTGTCGTTGGCACCCCTGCCGAAGTGGCTGACCATATTGAAGAGTGGCACCAAAGCCAGGCCGCTGATGGGTTCAACATCTTGCCCCCCGCATTGCCCGGTGATTTTGCAGATTTTGTGGAGCTGGTGATCCCCGAGTTACGCCGCCGTGGGCTTTTCCGCTCCGCCTATGAAGCCAATACCCTGCGCGGCCACCTCGGTCTGAGCCGCCCCGCACCTGGGCAACACCACCGACATGCCACAGCGGCAGGGCACGCTGCCCCATGAACCTGCAACACACCCCTGTTTTGCAGCACCGATGTTGATGGCCTCGCCCTTCAACAAAGGCATCTCGCAAACGGCATCAGCACCGTGGCTTTTTCTTAAGCCATGACCTTCACCGCTTACATGGCTTAGGCCATTTAAGCAGCTGACCTCATCACGCTCTCTGCGCTATTTCATCGCAGTGCAATCGCTGCGCAGGCCCAACCTGCGCCCCATTTTTCTCACTCCTACGAAAGATCGTATGTTTTATAAAAAACCCATTTCCTCTGCATCCTTAACCGTCTTAGCCAGCATCGCCGCTGCTTTGAGTAGCATGCCCGCCGCAGCCCAGTCCGATGTCGCGCTTTATGGCGTACTGGATGCAGGCCTCTTCAGCACCGATATCAAATCCGCCGGCAACAGTACCAAAACCACAGGTCTCGTCAGTGGTGGGCAAGCCGCTTCTCGCTGGGGCTTGCGTGGCACTGAAACCATTTCCCCCAACCTCAAAGCAAAGTTTGAATTTGAAAGCGGCATCAACATCACCAATGGCAGCGCCCTCAACAACGGCCGTGCATTCGGCCGCAGCGCATGGGTGGCATTAGCCGGCTCATGGGGGGAAGTGCGCTTAGGCCGCCAGCCCAACACCACTTCAGACTATTTTGGCAACACCACCACAAGCCCATTTGGCAACTCCTTCTCGCAAGCAGGCATTGGTAAGTCAGGGTTTCGTGCCGCGAATGCCGTACGTCAAGACCGGGTTGTGAAATACATTTCACCTCAAGGGCAATCATTCAACTTTGGGGCCAGTTACTCCTTCAATGCCAAAGGCGATGAGCAAGCATCGAGCAGCAACAACACCCGCGCCTATAGCCTGGCGGCACGCTACCGTAGCGATTTGATTAGCATTGCCGCCACTTATGACCGCGTATTGCCCGCAAACAGTGACACCAACGCCCAAAACCGCGAGCCCTCTGCCATTCAAATTGGGGGCAACCTGCACTTCAAACCAGTACGCATTTATGCTGCCTGGACTACACAGAAAAATGGTTGGGTCAAACAAGCAGAAGGGGCTCCCACTGGCTCCAACAGCTTGGGGGCCAGCGGTTACTTTGATGGCAAAGTCGATGCTTGGCTATTAGGTGCCCAATACACCCTCAATAAACAAAAGATCTTCGGCACATTCCAATATGTTGACCCTAGCAAAAAGGCCTTCGCCAACGGAGAATCCGTCAATGTATTCAGCCTTGGCTACACCTACGACCTGTCCAAACGGACAAGTTTCTACGCTTTAGCAAGCTACTTTGATGGTGACCTGTACACCTTCCAAACCCAAAGCCATAGCCGGCAACTGGGCGCTGGTGTCTTGCATCGTTTCTGAGAACTGATGTTGCCCCTGTATTTGACTGACGTCCTCCCAATGAAAATTAGCAAGCTGCTGACCGACAATGGCAAAGAATTCACAGACTAGCTGTTTGCTACGCGTGAGCGCCAAGCCACAGGCCATCATGAGTTTGACATGCTATGCAAAGATTTGGGTATTGAGCATCAAGGCTTTGTTGCATAAATAAACCGATGGTCGAGCTTGCCCAAAGCCCAGACGCAGTTATCCCACGGCGACCGTTCTGGGGCAGCCCAATTGGGTGAATCGATTCAAGATGGCCGCTCGCACATTGAGCTCCACGACCTGTCTCTCAAAGGTCTTGGCCTTGACTTTTTCTCCGAGCTTTTAAAAGCAATTCATCTTCGCTTCCACCAAGGATCTGCGGTGGTAGCCGCTCCACTCTTTCCAGGTATCACGTCCGAAACGACGGCATGCTGCGATGGAGTCATTGCGTGCTGAAAAGGCGGCTCCTTTGCGTATCTGAGCCCGCTTACGTGGTGGGATGATTGGCATGATGCCCCGCTTATGGCAGGCCTCATTAACGGTCTTTGTGTCGTAGGCTCCATCGCCTGTCAGGGATGCTATTGGCTCATCAATGGGAATCTGTTCGTGCATCTCTGGCACAACTGGAGAGTCGCCGACATCGTTGGTGGTGACAAAGATGCATTACTTCAAGAGGCTTGGAGAGAAGGTGATGGCACGCATGTTTGAGAGACAGGTCACGGAGTTGAATGTGCGTGCATCTATTCTCAATCGGTTCACCGAACTTGGCCGCCCTAACACGGTGGCTGTGGGATAGCTGCGTTTGAGGTCAGGGGAACTTCACGCTAAGTTGGATTTATGCAAAAAAGCCGGCTGGCGCCAGAAGTCCCACATGCAAACCCGCTTAGTTAAAAATGCGCTGGCAATGGCTTGGTGGCGAAGGCGAACCAGGAGTTACCTTCCACAGCGACAGAGGCAGCCAATACTGCCCATGAATTCCAAGCCGCGTTAGCCAAGTGGGGTAAGTTCGTCTATGAGCCGCAAAGGCAGCTGTGGGGACAACTCACGACAGCTTGTGTACACAGGCAGCACTTCGCTACTCGGGAGCAAGCAAGGCAAGTCATCATGAACTGGATAGCCTTCAACAATTACCGCTGATTGCATTAAAGCTTGAGTTACCTTAGTCCGATCCAATACGAGAAACGCTGCTGGTACGAGGCACAGCGAAAAAAGGTTGCGTAAACAGGGGGCTAAGAATTCCACAAAACAGGGGCAACATTAGTCAGGATGTCAACAATCATCGTTATAGTTATCGATGATACACACGCAGCCCGATCAGCATGCGCGCCCAACCTGGGTTTACAAAACTGGCACCATTACCATGCTTAACTATATGTGGTTAATTTCCTGTCCGTTGCGTGCCCGAGCACGAAAATTGTCTGCATGAGCAGACTAGCGCAGATGAACACCCCGCACCTCACCGAAGTCGCCTCAGACCTTACCTATACGGTGGATCAGTTCAAGGGTTGGTGGTTACACAGCGGCCATATCCTATTGGCTCGCGTCGAATGCTTGCCTCTAGCAGGCTTAGTCGACGAAATGCTCTAGCGGGGGAGATCGACATGCCGACCCCTCTCTTGCTACCGACGAATATCCAAGACATGCAACTTTCGGACGAGCAGCGCGAGCCGTTCTACGTGCAGTTGCAGAACCAGTTGCAGACCACTGATCACCAGTGGAGCCCTCAGCGAAGGCAGCGACCTCGTCGACGCGCTCAAGGTCAGTCGCACCACCGTCAAGCGCGCCTACGACGTGCTGCGCGAGGCAGACATGATCACCAGTGGCCATGGGCGTGGTGGCACCATGGTCAAACGCACACCGCACGTCAGCCCAGTTATGTCACGTCTCAAAGGCTTCACCGAGGAAATGTAGGAGCAAGGTATGGACCCCTCTACCCAACTGCAGGGACTTCAGGTAGTGCATGAGCGCACCATTGCCAGTATTTTCACCCGCCCCTCGCATGCACCGCTGCTGCACGTACGCCGCCTGCGCCTGGGCAACGACGTACCCATGTCGCACGAACTGGCGTGGTACGACCTCACCTTTGCTCCCCAGCTTGAAGACTGGAATGGCGAAGGCTCCATCTACGCCTGGCTTCGCGAGCGTTGCGGCATCCAGATGGTCGGAGCCGAGCAAAGCATCGAGGCTGTCATGAGCAGCCCGCAGGAGATGGAGCCATTCGGCTTCAATGTCCCCATGCCCTGCCTGCTCATCAAGCGCAAAAGCCAAGACGCAGATGGTCGCCTGATCGAATACGTGGAAGGCACCTTTCGGGGCAATGCCTATGCCTATCGGATCAATCTGACTCGATAAGCATCCAATCAGCCACCTGCGCTTGACTAGCTAGCGCAAGCAACTATCTTTTACGATCCGAGTGCAACGCACGTCGCCCACCCAGCAGACCCAGCGCTATGACCAGTAGACCCAGCGCCCAAGGCGCATCGGCGGGTACGGGCTTAACGCTGGCGGTACTGCCGCTGAAAGCCCGCGTGGCGACTTGGGTCAGAGGGCCTGGCGTCAACCAGCCGGGTGCGCCGGCATCTACCCCCACTTGCACCTGCACGCCAGCATCTGGGCCCGGGGTGGGGGTGAGGGTGCAAGTGGCGCTTTCCTGCAGAGGTGCAAAACTCACGCTGGTGCATCCGGTAAAGCGGTCAGCGTCACCATTGAGCACTAGCGACAAGGTGTAGGCCGACTGCGGCGGGTTGGTAACGCTGATGGTGCAAGTTGCGCTTGCGCCTGCTTCGAGTATCCAGGGAGCACACTGCACGTAGGCCTCGGGGATCAACGGGATCACCGCGAACGCGACCGCCTGATTGTTACCGCTCTGCGTGTACAGGGATGCGTGCACTTCGGTCGGATTGAGCGTAGGGAACACCCATGCACTGGCTCGGTAGTCAGCTTCAGCCAGCGGCAAGTTAGGGTCTGCAAAAGAAACGAGTCGACTGGAAAGCCCCACCGTATCACCCATCATGCTGTGCTGCACCGTGGCCGGCTGGTTTCCCCAAACGGGTGTTATCTGCACGGCTGCGGATGCATCCCAAGCTTCACCGTTGGTCACGAAGCTCAGTCCCTCGCTCTCTGTGGAAGACAGCGGCACGGTCTCGCCTGCATCGGCGGCCACAAGGTGAAACTGAAGTTGATGCCCCGCCGCATTGCGCAGCGCGAGCTCGCTCAGGTTGAGAGTTGCCGTACCGTGCTCGCTAACTAGGGCAGGCTGGCGTGTACTCACATAGGGGGCATACAGCACTTCGCCCAGCGCCGAACCGCGGTGGAAATCAGGCGCGACAGCCGGGTTGACCGGCAAAGCGCTGGTGCGCAGCGTTCCTGCTGTATCCGGCAGAGCTACTAGCATCGCAGGGCGTAACAGATTGAGCGACAACGTCGCCTGCACACCAGAGGCAGATGTAACGGCAAACTCGAAATCCTGCCCCGCCGTGCTTTGCACCTGCGCCAGATCCAGTGGAGCAAAATCCAGCCAACGAGCCTCATCCATGAGGAAAGGTCCGCCGGGCATAGGAGCGGCCTGATAAGCGTCTGCCGCCGTGGCCTGCGCCTGGGCAGCCCAGGGGAGACAAATACCGAAAAAAAATAGAACGGCTAACGCAGCAAACCTGCGTCGGGCAGCACAGCCAAAGGAAACACTGAAAGCAGGATGGCGCATGGGTTACTCCAAATTTTTTAGATGCCAATAAAATGCCAAAAAGATTTTTGGATTCTAAGTTGAAATCCAAAAAAATCTAAAAAATCACCCAAAATTATTGAAAATTTAGTTAAACACCATCCATTCGCGATGGCTTAACCTTGTTTTACTTTCAACCCATCGCACCCCTGACACGCCATTGCAGGTCGAATATCCATATTGCAGCAGCGCATCCAAGTCAGTGCAGTGTGGCAGCGCGTCCAGAATGCCGTTGCGGCTGGCAGTCAACGCGCCACAAGCATTGGCTGCGCGCAACGCCTGAACCATAGTTTCGCCGCGCAGCAGCGCTGCAGCCTCGCTGCGGTTGAACACGAGGATGCTAGCCGTCATCAGCAGTTCGTCGCAGTCGCCATCCGGCCAGGGCGAGGGGTTGAGCACTGTAGCGGCGCCGCTCACTTGAGCCATGCGCAGCAGGTCGGCTACTAGCGACAGGGGAGCTTCGCACTGCGCATAGACCGCAGTGGCCCGCCTAATGCAGGGTGCGGCAAGACGCAGTTCGCGCGCACCCAACATGGCATTGGCGCCGGGGTGAACGGTGACAATGGTCTTGCCCTGCGCACCAATCAACCCACAACCCTGGCCGGAATGCGCCCCCAGACGGGGGACATGGACGGTGCCCAGTCCTTCGCAGGTCAGTCGTTTCAGCAAGGCATCACCCGTCGCGTCGTTACCCACGGCCATGAGCAAGTCAACCGGAGCGCCCAACCGATGCGCCCCCAACGCCACGGCCAGCCCCTTACCCGCGCATTCGCGCACGTAACATGTTGGCTCTCATCACGTCCCGGCAGCCGGGGCACGCTCCAGCAATGGGCTTCGACGAAACTGCCGATGACAAACAACCGACGCTGGGGCGAATCAGGAAAATATGGCATGGAAAAAGAATACCAAATAGAACCAAAACCTGAGTAACTGAATGCACGGCATCAGTCTCTCTCAAAAAGAGCGCGATTGGCAATTTTGCATGAGAGGGGCTTTGTTGCACAAATGCCCGAAGTTGAGCGGTAGGATTGCAACATGAGTGAATAAACCTAGGGAAACTCTGCAAAAGCCTAAAAATCAACAAAGCAACGATCAATGTGGCTTGTTGTAAAGCCTATTTCGCGCAAATGCGGCTCTTCCAAATGCCGCATTTGCGGCATTTGGTCCTGCTGGGTCGCATCGCAGACGCACTCATGCCTGAAACTGCGGCAAAGCTCGCCGCACCATCCACAAATTGGCCAGCGCAAACATCGTCTGCAGCTTGTTGTCGTTCTTGAATCGCACCGGTATCCGTGGAGGCTGAATCTC
>NZ_STFG01000022.1 GCF_004833285.1 Lampropedia puyangensis | reverse complement strand
AAATTTAAAATAATCTCTAACCAACTCAAAACCCCTCTCAACCAACAAAACATTCAACCAAAATCTCAGTCAAACACCTCATCAACCAAGCCCGCTACTATAACAGAAAATTTAAACAGTTTTGACAATTTAAATTTTAAATTAAAGCAACAAATTTGGTGGCTCGGGGCGGAATCGAACCACCGACACGCGGATTTTCAATCCGCTGCTCTACCAACTGAGCTACCGAGCCAAGCCATGAAGTATATCAGCGTTTTTAGCCTTTTTGGGAAATTTTGAGATTTTTAATTCAAATTCTTTGTTTTTTATAAATAGGCTGATTTGCCCACTCAGCAAACCAGTCAAACTGGACCCATCTCTTATCAGCGATTCATGCGTCGCTTTCCCAACTCAACACCCAGCTGCCTTAGCTTGCGGTAAAGATGCGTTCGCTCTAACCCGGTTTTTTCCGCAACCCGAGTCATGGAGCCCCCTTCTCTTGCCAGATGAAATTCGAAGTAGGCTTTCTCAAAATCATCTCTTGCCTCACGTAGAGGACGATCTAAATCAAAACCTTGATGAGGATCTGGAAGTAACTCCTCACGGGGCATTGCACGGATCAAATGTGAAGTCGCTGCCGTTGCAACCTCTTCAGAGACCTCCGTCGCCATCAAACGTAAGGCAGCCCCGGCCACAGGAGTTGGATCTGCGGCTTGCGTCTTCTCCAAAGCCTGGTTTACGGACTTGAGCAACTTTTGCAGCGTAATAGGCTTTTCCAAGAATGAAAATGCACCTATACGGGTTGCTTCGACTGCAGTATCAATCGTTGCATGCCCACTCATCATGATGACTGGCATGGTCAATTGTGCATTGAGGGACCACTCCTTCAATAAGCTCACGCCATCGGTGTCTGGCATCCATATGTCCAGCAGTACAAGGTCGTACTGGTTATCTCGGCAAGCGATGCGTGCTTGGCCTGCGTTTTCCGCGAGGTCAACATGGTGTCCTTCATCATTAAGAATCTCGGAGAGCAAATCTCGGATTCCCAACTCATCGTCTACAACCAATATGTTTGCCATTTCTAGAATGTGTCCTGCTTTGGTTCTTAAGCTTGTGCATGCTCTGCGCTACGCGCATTGGATGCCGCTGGATTGAATGATAGCGAAACCTTAGCGCCTATCACCATACCCTCTTCATTTTGTCTATTAGTCAACTCAATCAAAGCATGGTGCTCATCGGCAATTTTCTTGACTACAGCCAATCCAAGTCCGGTACCTTTGCTTTTCGTTGTCACATAGGGCTCGAAAACACGCTGAAGCATGTTAGCCGGAAATCCTGTTCCGTTGTCTTCCACCGCCAGCTTCACGCGCTTTGCCGAAGGACTCCAGTGCGTTGAAATCATGACGGCTGCGGGAGATTCTGCCCGATTCTCTTGCGCTTGCAGACTTGCATCTTGCGCGTTCTGTAAAAGATTGTGGATGACTTGGCGTAATTGCATAGCATCGCCGCGAATAAGGGGGCAATTCCAATCCAAATGGGCCTGCACTTGGAAACTGGCATTTTCCATGCCATACAGCTGCAGCACATCTTGGATAAGCATATTCAAATCAACATCTTCCAGATTTGCGGTCGGCAATCTCGCGTAATCTCTGAACTCATTGACGAGCCGCTTCATCGCTTCAACCTGGTCGACAATGGTCTTAACCGATTTCGCCAGTATGGCTTCCTCCTTTTCAGGCAGCTTGCCTGTCAATCGCAACTCCAACCGCTCTGCGGAGAGTTGAATTGGTGTGAGGGGATTTTTGATTTCGTGCGCTAAACGTCGAGCAACCTCGCCCCAAGCTTGGGCACGTTGAGCAGAGACGACGTCAGAGATGTCATCCATCACCAACAAACGGTTTCCATCTGGAAGCATGGCCCCCCGTGCCACAATCGTTACAGAGAAGTCACGTGCCGCATCTGGTGCAGCCCCATGAGGCAATGCATACAGCTCCACACTTTGCTGCCAATGCTCTTCTTGACGCAAACCATCACCCACCAAGAAGGAATCAAAACGCTGCGCAACCAGCAAAGCGAAATCCTGTAGATCAGGAACATCCGCAAGTGCTTGTCCCACATAAGCAGCTAGCGGGGCACGCAGCACGCGCGTTGCACCAGGGTTGATCGACAAAATTGTGCCAGCATCACTCAACACGACTACGCCTGCAGTCAGGTTGTCGAGTATGGTCTGCACCTGCCCACGCGCAGCGTCTAGCGCAGCAACGCTTTTTTGTTCTGAGGCGCGGGCCATAGAAAGCTGGTGTGTCATCAATGCAAAAGCCCGCGTCAATCCGCCCAATTCATCATTGCGCGGCAAGGCCACTTTAGGGTTGAGGTTGCCCGCGGCGACTTCTCGAACCCCTTCAGCCAAAATCAAAACCGGTCGCAGCAGTTGGTTGCCCAACAAAATGGCCAGCACGATCGCCCCGAAAACCGCCAAGAACAAACTCAACGTTAGGGTGCCTATATACATGCGTCGCAAACCCTCGCGCCCTAATGCACGTTGCTGGTATTCGCGATTGGCTTGCTGAACCGCAAAGGCGTCTCGAATCAATACTTGCGGAACAGGGACGGTCACCTGAAGAAAGCGTACGTCATCGCTGCCCAAGCTCAGCGAACCACCCAAGCCGCGTACCAAGACTAATGATTGCACCTGGACCTGAGCATCGCCATCACGCTCAGCCTCTTCCATTCCTTCCAGAATCGCCCATTCACGCCGCTCTCGCGCTGTCTTGAATGCCACTGCTGAAGGGCGTTGCGGCATCAATTGGGCATCTGTTGGCCCCATGCTGAGCTCAACCTCACCGTTAGAACGCCACAGAACCACCTCACTGGCACCAAATTGCTCACGAATTTGTTCGAGTGCAATCCCTAAATTAGCCAAGCCAATTTGCTCCAGTTGGCTCGCCGAGTACCGCGCCCGTGCTGTGTTATTAACCACCCAGGCATCCAACGTAGTACGTGCCATACCGACGCCTGCGGTTAATGCACTTTCAACCCGTGCATCAAACCAGTTTTCTATGGAGCGGGATACAAACTGGTAGGAAATGACATAAATCAGCACGCCAGGAAGAATGCCGACCACACAAAACAATGCCGCCAGTTTCACCAACAACTTGCTGCCAAACTTGTTCTGCCGCAAGCGATGGAACAAGCGCCACGCGCCCCAGAGCAAGATCAACAACAAAGTCACCGCCACAATACTGTTGATCGAAAGCAACCAAGGGTAGTACTGCTCATACAGGCCTTGGCTGTTGGTCGCCAACGCCAGCAAAAACAGCAGCACCAAGCCAATTGCGCTTGCAATCGCCACGATGATGCCGAGCATCCAGCTCAGGCGCTTGCTTCCTTGAGAGGCTGAAGAAGGTGCGTAACTCATCGAATGCCTGCGTCAGTGTGCACCCACAGAGAGGCGGAAAGAACCTGATCTCAACTGCAAATCCCAGTCATTGCGCCCTTGCACATCAAACTGCAATGGTCTTGGCAAACGCACTTTGTCGATTCCGAGCGAAAACTCCGCTTCATACTCGGTATTTTTTTGCAACTTGGCACTGTCTCCAACTGGCCAGTTGGATATCCGCTGCATCACCGCCAGCGCTTGCTCCAGACTATCGAAATACTGCGCCAACCCTTGGGATGAGTCGGTATGTTTGGAAGATTCTTGCGAAAACTGTAATCGCCACACACGGGTTAAAGGCTGGTAACTCAAGCGCCAGAATCGATGCGCCTCGACTTCTGTTGTTTCCCATAACCACCACTTCGGGCGGGTAAGCCACGCATGTGCAACAAAATACACAGGAATGCCTTGCTTCAAAGCATCCACCATAGCCTGGGGCAACAGCAACACCATTTGCGCACTGACCAAAACCTGCCCGTCGGGCTCCACACTCCAATGCACCTCTTGCAAAACAGAATCACCGCTGACATCTAAGTTTGTCTGCGCAACCGCCTGGGTCGCAAACGCCCAAGCCATCAACCATAGAGACAGCTGTACGAGCAAAACGCGTTTGAAGGAAAAGCCGAACATACAACTCAAGAGGCTTTCTGCAACAAGCCATAAAAGAAACCATCGTGATCTTCCACCAAGGGCATTGCCTCAAGCCCACCAGGCAACAGCTGCAGTAGCTCTCCAACCTGCGTCGCATCAGCATGCTGCGCGAGAAATTGCCGAATCTGGTCTTGGCCTTCACGATGAAAAATCGAGCAGGTGCAGTATAAAAGACGACCTCCTGGCTTCAGTAAAGCCCACAAATTCTTGAGAATAAGTGCTTGAATACTGACCAATGCATCAAGATCCTGGGGCCTGCGCAGCCAACGGATATCTGGATGTCTGCGCACGATGCCTGAGGCCGAGCATGGTGCATCCAGCAGCACCGCATCAAGCAGCCGGCCCTTCAAGACCGGCTGCTGCCAAGAGCCAGTGTTTGCCGCATCTGCCACTTCAACTTGTAATTGACCATCAAAACCCAAACGCTGCATGTTATCGGCAATGCGGCTTGCACGCTGCGCATCCACTTCCATCGCAATCAGCTCAATATGCAACTGGTGCGCAGCAGCCCATTCCAACAGATGTGCTGTTTTTCCACCAGGCGCGGCGCACGCATCCAATATCAATAAAGGTTGACTTTCTTGCTGCGAACGCCCGCACCCACCGAGCAACAACGCTGCTGCTCTTTGCGCCGCAGCGTCCTGCACAGAAAACCAACCTTGCGCATAACCAGGCAAATCTCTAACGTCCACAGCCTTGCGCAACATCACTCCCGCCTCAAGCACGGGAATGGCCTCTACTCCAGCACCAGTCAGCAACGCTAAATAGGCATCGCGATCGATGCGTGCAACATTAACTCTCAAGGTCAGTGGTGCACGCGCATTGCTTGCCTCCAGAATGCGCTCCCAGTCGTGCGGATGGTCCTGACGCACACACTCAACCCACCACGCCGGATGGTTCGTTCGCGCCGCAACATCACCATCTATGGCAGAAAGCAGCGTGTCACGCTCGCGCAAAAACCGCCGCAAACACGCATTCACAAATCCTGCTTGGGCTTGCCATTTTTTGCTACGCCGCAACGCTTCCACCGTTTGATTGACCACAGTGAAAGGAGCGTAAGACACGCCTTGCGGCTCCAGCAGCAAGGTCAGTGCAACCGCCAAAAACATGTCTATCGGTGGCTGAGGCTTCTTCTTCGCCAGCAGTGCAATCACTGCACGCGTTTGCCCCCAATGGCGCAAAGCGGTATAGAGCAACGCTTGCGCGCCAGGGCGCACAGGCGACGCTGTGGGCCAAGTGGTCACTACATCGCGAGCAGACTGCCCTTGAGCAACCCGCTGCAGGCCCAATGCGGCCCATTCAATCTGCTCTTTCAACGAAGGGGCTTTGGTGTGCGAAGAAGAAGGTTGAGCGGTCATCGGCATGAACAGTTAGGGCAAGGCTGCGTGCTGTGAAGGCACAGCACTGCCATTGTCCAGCGAAAACACTACGGCCACGCACAAAATACCAATCTAGGGCATTCTTCCATCTTCCCAAACGCATCTAAGCGTCACACAAGTCTCCAAAAAAATGCAGCGCAAACTGACTTTGACACAAAGCCATAAGAAGACGCGCCATGCGCATGAGCAACTAAACTTGGTGTATTCATCCGTGTCGAATCGTGCCTCCCTTTACCAGTCCTATGACCAAACCAACAACATCCGGTGACTGGGTTCAACACGGATCCCAGCAAGGAAAAATCGAACGTATCGAAGCTTACTTCAGCGGGCACGGCTACACGCCACACCGGCACGACACCTACGCAATAGGACTCACTCTTGCTGGGGTTCAGAGCTTTCAGTACCGTCGAACCCAACGCCATAGCCTGCCGGGAACCGTCATGGTGCTGCACCCCGATGAACTGCATGACGGCAAGGCCGGCACCGATGCGGGGTTCCACTACCGAATGACGTACATCTCTCCCTCACTGATTCAACAAATACTGGGCGGTCAGCCCCTTCCATTCATTGAAGGGGGGCTTTCCCGCGACATTCGGCTTCTGAATGCATTAATACCATTGCTGCAAGACATGCACGCGCCTATCGATCCCATGCAAGAGGATGATGCACTGCACGCACTGGCATGTGCATTGGTTGGTATAGCAGGGCATCGTCACATCAAACGGCAACCAGACTTCGTTGCAGTAGAGCGCGCCCGCGACTTCATCCATGATGCGCTACAGCAAACCATAACCCTCGACACGTTATCTGCGGCTTGTGCAATTGACCGCTGGCAACTGTGCCGTGATTTTCGAAGTCTCTACGGAACCAGCCCCTATCGCTACTTGACCATGCGCCGCCTTGATCTCGTCAGACAGCTGTTGCAGTCAGGCCAGGCTATTTCTGAAGCAGCCTTGGCGGCAGGTTTCTTCGATCAAAGCCATATGGCACGCCACTTCAATGCGACTTATGGCGTAACACCAGCGCGATGGCTCAAGCGGCTCCAGGCGTCCTGATCACAAAATCCAAGATACTGCACGATCGTACAAGACGAAAAAGCAGCCAATCTCTAGCATGCGCCATCTCAACCACTTCAGGATTGCAGCATGACGCAAACACCCCAGTCTAAGCACGGCCACGCCATCAACCTTACGCAAAAATTTGCTTTGTTTCATGAGCAGTGGAGCCCCAAGGTTGTAGCCGAGATGAACGAGTACCAATTCAAAATCGTTCGACTCCAAGGCGACTTTATCTGGCACACGCATACCGATACTGACGAAGCTTTCCTCGTACTAGAGGGTGAGCTTCGCATTGACTTTCGCGATGGTCAGGTTTTGCTGCGTGAAGGTGAGCTATACATCGTCTCCAAAGGGATCGAGCACAAGCCATTTGCCGCGCAAGAAGTCAAACTCATGCTGATTGAGCCACGTGGTGTACTCAATACAGGCGACACCACAGGTGCCCGTACAGCGCAAAACGACCAGTGGATTTGATGGTGCACTGACCTCAGCCATGCTGTTGGGCAAGACAGCCACGGGCAAAAAAAAGCGCTCACCATCGGTGAGCGCTTCATGTGAAAAATGACAGCGCGACCATTTCTTGTCGCGCTGCCTGTGCAAACCCAAACCTATTTAGGCTTGCTCTGAACCGATATCAGACTCCGCATCTTGCGAACCAAAGCCATTTGCGGCTTCTTGTTCGCTGATGGAACGGCGCTCCGCATCGTCCATTTGCTCTTTGGCTTTGCGCGCTTGGTGGTAAGCCAAGCCGGTACCGGCAGGAATCAAACGACCCACGATCACGTTTTCTTTCAAACCACGCAACTCGTCGCGCTTGCCCATGATGGCTGCCTCGGTCAACACGCGAGTGGTTTCCTGGAAGGAAGCCGCAGAAATGAACGAATCGGTCGACAAAGAAGCCTTGGTAATACCCAACAACACGTTGGTGTAGGTCGCCGCAATCTTGCCTTCCTTCTGCAATGCCTCATTGGTATTGAGGATCTCAGAACGCTCAACCTGTTCACCCTGGATGTAGTTGGACTCACCTGGATTTTCCACCACCACACGGCGCAGCATCTGACGAACAATCACTTCAATGTGCTTGTCGTTGATCTTCACACCTTGCAAGCGGTACACGTCCTGAATTTCATCAACGATGTAGCGCGAGAGTTCTTCGATACCCAAGAGACGCAGAATGTCTTGCGGATCGGCTGGGCCGTCGACAATCAATTCGCCCTTGTTGACCACCTGGCCTTCGTGCACCAAGATGTTCTTCTCTTTGGGGATCAAGTCTTCCCACACCGAGCCTTCTGGATCGGTGATTTGCAGACGGATCTTGCCTTTGGTTTCTTTACCGAAGGAAACCGTACCAGTGATTTCAGCCAAGGTGCCTTTGTCTTTCGGCGTACGGGCTTCAAACAGCTCGGCCACACGTGGCAGACCCCCGGTAATATCGCGAGTCTTCTGACCTTCGATTGGGATACGTGCCAGCACTTCGCCTGGGCCCACATCCTGACCGTCGCGCACTTGCACCAGAGCGCCGATCTGGAAACCAATAGCCACAGAGTGGTCGGTACCAGGAATCTTCACTTCGTTGCCAGAGGCATCGACCAGCTTGACCAATGGACGCACCACTTTGTTGGAGCCACGGCGCTTCGGATCAATCACCACCAGGGTAGACAGACCAGTCACATCATCCACCTGTTTGGCTACTGTCAAACCTTCTTCCACACCCTCGAATTTCACCTGACCGGCGAATTCGGTAATGATTGGGCGTGTCAACGGATCCCAGTTGGCCAAAATAGTACCGGCCTTGATCGTTTGATCTGGCTTGACGGTCAAAATCGCACCGTACGGTACTTTATGGCGCTCGCGCTCGCGGCCATGCTCGTCCTGGATGATGATTTCACCTGAACGCGCAATCACCACCAACTCGCCTTTGGAGTTGGTCACATAACGCATCGTGGCATTGAAGCCAATAATACCGTTGGAACGCGCTTCAACACTGGAGGCAATCGCAGCACGGTTCACCGCACCACCAATGTGGAAGGTACGCATGGTCAACTGGGTACCTGGTTCACCGATGGACTGCGCAGCGATCACACCCACGGCTTCACCGAGGTTGATCACACCACCACGGCCCAAGTCGCGGCCATAGCAGGTTGCACACAGACCGAAACGGGTATCACAGGTCAGTGCTGTACGCACTTTCACTTCGTCTACGCCAGCGGCTTCCAACTCGTCGAGTTGGTCTTCTTCCAGCAAAGTACCTGCAGGCATCAACACTTGGCGTGTTTCTGGGTGCAGAATTTCTTCTGCAGCCGTGCGGCCCAAAATACGGTCACGCAGCGACTCGATCACTTCACCACCTTCAACCACCGCACGCATATACGTACCGTTGGCTGTGCCGCAATCGTCTTCAATAATCACCAAGTCTTGGGTCACATCGACCAAGCGACGTGTCAGGTAACCCGAGTTCGCTGTCTTCAACGCCGTATCCGCCAGACCCTTACGAGCACCGTGGGTGGAGATGAAGTACTGCAACACGTTCAGGCCTTCACGGAAGTTCGCCGTAATTGGCGTCTCAATGATAGAGCCGTCTGGCTTAGCCATCAGACCACGCATCCCCGCGAGCTGACGAATCTGCGCCGCAGAGCCGCGGGCACCGGAGTCGGCCATCATATAAATCGCGTTGAACGATTCTTGGTCGATCTCATTGCCATGGCGGTCAATGGTTTTTTCCTTGGCCAACTGTTGCATCATGACCTTGGAGACTTCGTCACCGGCCTTGCCCCAGATATCCACCACCTTGTTGTAGCGCTCACCAGCGGTCACCAGACCAGAGGTGTACTGCTGTTCGATCTCTTTGACCTCGCCTTCGGCGCGGGCCACGATTTCGTACTTCTGCGGTGGCACCAGCATGTCTTCAATCGCAATCGAAATACCGGAATGCGTCGCCAGACGGAAACCGTTTTGCAGCAACTTGTCTGCAAACACCACTGTGTCCTTCAAACCGCACTTACGGAAAGACGTGTTGATGAGCTTGGAGATTTCTTTTTTCTTCAAGGCGCGGTTGATCACTTCAAACGGCAAGCCTTTAGGCAAAATCTCTGACAGCAACGCACGGCCCACAGTGGTCTCGCGCACTTTGGTGTTCGATTCCATCTCGCCAGTGGCTTTGTTCTTGACCCATTCGGTCAAGCGCACATTGACTTTGGCATTGAGTTCAACGACACCAGAATCCAACGCGCGAATCACTTCGCTGACGTTGGCAAACACCATGCCTTCGCCCTTGCCGTTGATCTTCTCACGGGTAGCGTGATACAGACCCAGCACCACGTCTTGCGACGGCACAATCGATGGTTCGCCAGAGGCTGGGAACAACACGTTGTTCGAGGCCAGCATCAGAACGCGTGCTTCCATCTGCGCTTCCACAGACAGTGGCACGTGCACGGCCATCTGGTCACCGTCGAAGTCGGCGTTGAAGGCCGCGCAAACGAGTGGGTGCAACTGAATGGCTTTGCCTTCGATCAGGATCGGCTCAAACGCCTGAATACCCAAACGGTGCAGAGTAGGCGCACGGTTGAGCATGACCGGATGCTCGCGGATCACCTCTTCCAAGATGTCCCACACCACGGGGGTGCCCATCTCGACTTCTTTTTTGGCCGCCTTGATGGTCGTGGCGATACCGCGCTGCTCGAGCTGCGCAAAGATGAACGGCTTGAACAATTCCAAGGCCATCAACTTAGGCAAACCGCACTGGTGCAGCTTGAGGTAAGGACCCACGGTAATCACGGAACGACCAGAGTAGTCCACGCGTTTACCCAGCAAGTTCTGACGGAAACGACCGCCCTTGCCTTTGATCATGTCTGCCAGCGACTTCAACGCACGCTTGTTGGCGCCTGTCATGGCTTTGCCACGACGGCCGTTGTCCAGCAGCGAGTCAACCGACTCTTGCAACATACGCTTTTCGTTGCGCGCAATGATTTCTGGGGCCTTGAGCTCCAGCAAGCGACGCAAACGGTTGTTGCGGTTGATGACGCGGCGGTACAGATCGTTCAAGTCGGAGGTCGCAAAGCGGCCACCGTCCAGTGGCACCAGCGGACGCAAGTCCGGTGGCAACACAGGCAGCACTTCGAGCACCATCCAGCCGGGTTTGATGCCGGACTTTTTGAACGACTCCAGCACTTTGAGGCGCTTGGAGTTTTTCTTGACCTTGACTTCAGAGCCGGTCATGTCGCCACGCAGGCGCTCAATTTCCGCGTCGATGTCGATGCCATCGAGCAGTTCTTTGATGCCTTCGGCGCCCATGCGCGCTTCGAACTCGTCGCCGTACTCTTCGCGTTTGGCGTCGTGCTCGTCTTCGCTCATGATGCTGAATTTCTTCAGCGGCGTCATGCCAGGCTCAGTCACCACATACGCTTCAAAGTACAGCACACGCTCAATGTCACGCAGCGTCATGTCGAGCACCAGGCCCAAACGCGATGGCAGTGATTTCAGGAACCAGATGTGGGCGCAAGGCGCGGCCAGATCAATGTGGCCCATGCGCTCGCGACGCACTTTGGTTTGAGTGACTTCAACGCCGCACTTCTCGCAGATCACGCCGCGGTGTTTGAGGCGCTTGTACTTGCCGCACAAACACTCATAGTCTTTGATCGGGCCAAAAATTTTGGCGCAAAACAGACCATCGCGCTCAGGCTTGAAGGTACGGTAGTTGATGGTCTCTGGCTTTTTCACTTCACCAAAGGACCAAGAGCGGATTTTCTCTGGCGAAGCCAGACCGATCTTGATCGCATCGAAGTGATCGTCAGGGGTAAATTGCTTGAACAGGTCGAGTAAGGATTGCATTGCGTTAACTCCTTTTCCCTATTAGTTGCGCTCGAGCTCGATATCGAGACCCAGCGAACGGATTTCCTTGACCAACACGTTGAACGATTCCGGCATACCGGCTTCGATCGCGTGCTCGCCCTTGACGATGGATTCGTACACCTTGGTACGGCCAGTAACGTCGTCGGATTTGACGGTGAGCATTTCCTGCAGCACGTAAGACGCACCGTAGGCTTCCAACGCCCACACTTCCATCTCCCCGAAACGCTGACCACCGAACTGGGCTTTACCACCCAATGGCTGTTGCGTCACCAACGAGTATGGTCCTGTAGAGCGGGCATGCATCTTGTCGTCCACCAAGTGGTGCAGCTTCAAGAAGTGCATGTAGCCGATGGTCGTTGGGCGCTCAAAACGCTCACCAGTGCGGCCATCGTACAGATACGCCTGAGTACGCGATTCGGTCAAGCCTTTGGCCTTGGCGACGTCTTCAGGGAATGCCAGTTGCAGCATGTTCTGGATGTCGGCTTCATCGGCACCGTCAAACACAGGCGTTGCGAACGGTACGCCACGCTTGAGGTTTTTAGCCATGTCGATGATTTCGTCATCACTGAATGAATCCAAGTCTTCCACGTGACCTGCCTGGTTGTACACCTTGGCAAGGAATGCACGGATTTCCTTGACTTGCTTGTCCTTCTCGATTTCAAGCAAGGCAGCAACACGCTCACCCAAACCTTTGGCAGCCCAACCCAAATGCACTTCCAGCACCTGACCCACGTTCATACGTGAAGGCACACCCAGTGGGTTCAAGACGATGTCGGCAGTCGTGCCGTCAGCCAGGTATGGCATGTCCTCGATAGGTGTGATCTTGGAAACCACACCCTTGTTACCGTGACGGCCGGCCATTTTGTCACCAGGCTGCAGACGGCGTTTAACCGCCAAGTACACCTTGACCATCTTCAACACGCCCGGTGGCAACTCGTCGCCTTGGGTCAGCTTGCGGCGTTTTTCTTCGAATGACAGGTCGAAGCTGTGGCGTGTGGCCTCAATCGAATTTTTGATTGATTCCAGTTGCGCGGCAATCGCTTCGTCTGCTGGACGGATATCGAACCAGTGGTATTTCTCCACAGATTCCAGATATGCCGCTTCGAGTTTGCTGCCTTTGGCCAATTTTTGCGGACCGCCGTTGGCCACTTGGCCAATCAGCAACTTGCGCACACGGTCAAACGCATCGGCTTCCACAATACGCAACTGGTCATTCAAGTCCAGGCGGTAACGCTTGAGTTCGTCCTCGATGATTTGCTGAGCACGCTTGTCACGGTCAATGCCTTCACGGGTGAACACTTGCACGTCGATCACAGTACCGGAAGAACCTTGGTCCACGCGCAGCGAAGTGTCTTTCACGTCAGAGGCTTTTTCACCGAAGATCGCGCGCAGCAGTTTCTCTTCTGGCGTCAGCGTGGTTTCACCTTTTGGTGTGACCTTGCCCACCAGCACGTCGCCGGGTTGCACTTCTGCGCCCACGTAGATGATGCCGGAGTCGTCCAGACGGTTGAGTTGCTGCTCAGACAGGTTGGGAATATCGCGAGTGATTTCCTCCGAACCCAGCTTGGTATCGCGTGCCATCACCACCAGCTCTTCGATGTGAATGCTGGTGTAACGGTCTTCGGAGACGACACGCTCAGAGAGCATTACCGAGTCTTCAAAGTTGTAGCCGTTCCATGGCATGAAGGCGATCAGCATGTTCTGACCCAATGCCAATTCGCCCAAGTCAGTCGAACCACCGTCAGCGATCACATCGCCTTTGGCCAGCACATCGCCTTTGGAGACGATAGGACGCTGGTGGATATTGGTGTTCTGGTTGGAACGTTGGTACTTGATCAGGTTGTAGATGTCCACACCCACTTCACCGGCAATCGCTTCGGCGTCGTTGGCGCGAATCACGACACGAGCCGCATCCACGTAATCGACGATACCGCCACGCTTGGCAGTCACCACGGTGCCGGAGTCCACAGCCGCAACACGCTCAATACCTGTACCCACGAATGGTTTTTCAGGGCGCAACACAGGCACAGCTTGGCGCGACATGTTGGCGCCCATCAACGCACGGTTCGCATCATCGTGCTCAAGGAATGGCACGAGTGACGCCGCCACAGACACGATCTGTGCTGGCGACACGTCCATGTATTCCACACGACTTGGGTTGACCAGAATCGATTCGCCTTTTTCACGGGCGGAGACCAAATCACCAGTCAAACGGCCTTCGCCATCGAGTTCAGCGTTGGCCTGAGCGATCACATAGTCGCCTTCTTTGATGGCGCTGAGGTAGTCGATATCCATCGTCACCTTGCCATCGACTACGCGACGGTATGGTGTTTCGATGAAACCGTACTCGTTCAGGCGCGCATACAACGCCAGCGAGTTGATCAAACCGATGTTTGGACCTTCAGGCGTTTCGATTGGGCACACACGACCGTAGTGGGTCACGTGCACGTCGCGCACCTCAAAGCCAGCACGTTCGCGGGTCAAACCACCTGGGCCAAGGGCCGATACACGGCGCTTGTGGGTAATTTCGGACAGCGGGTTGGTCTGGTCCATGAACTGCGACAACTGCGACGCACCAAAGAATTCTTTCAGTGCAGCAGAAATCGGCTTGGAATTGATCAAGTCGTGTGGCATCAAAGGCTCTTGCTCTGCAGTGCCCAAACGCTCTTTCACAGCTTTTTCAATACGTGCCAAACCGGTGCGGTATTGGTTTTCAGCCAATTCGCCCACGCCACGCACGCGGCGGTTACCCAAGTGGTCGATATCATCCACATCGCCAATGCCGTTACGCAGATCCACCAGGATCTTCACGACCGACAGAATGTCTTCGTTGGACAGCACCATGGCGCCTTTGGCGTCTGGATTGCCCACTTTGGCGTTGAACTTCATACGCCCCACGCGCGAGAGATCGTACGTGTCAGGGTTGAAGAACAAGCGGAAGAACAAAGCCTGCACCGCTTCTTCGGTTGGTGGCTCACCAGGGCGCATCATGCGGTAGATGGCCACACGTGCGGCAAACTCATCAGCAGTTTCGTCTGTGCGCAGTGTTTGGGAAATGTAGCCGCCTTTGTTCAGCTCATTGGTGTAAATGCATGGCAGCGATTTAACACCGGCTGTGCGCAGCTTCTTCAAGAGCGCTTCAGTCAGTTCTTCGTTCACCTTGGCAATGATCTCACCAGTGTCAGGGTCAACGATATTTTTGGCCACGACACGGCCAATCAAGAAGTCTTCAGGAACAGAAATTTCCTTCAGGCCCGCTTGTTCCAGCTCGCGAATATGGCGTGCTGTAACGCGCTTTTCCTTTGCCACAATCACATTGCCTTTGGCGTCTGTGATATCAAAGCGAGAGACTTCGCCCTTCAAACGGTCAGCCACCAGCTCCATGCGAGCGCCGCTGTCCATCAAAGTGAAGTTGTCGTTCTCAAAGAAGTTGGCCAGAATCGCCTCAGGCGTCAAGCCAATCGCCTTGAGCAAAATTGTCACCGGCATCTTGCGACGGCGGTCAACGCGGAAGTACAGCAGGTCTTTCGGATCGAACTCAAAATCGAGCCAAGAGCCGCGGTAAGGAATCACGCGCGCAGAGAACAACAGTTTGCCCGAGCTGTGGGTCTTGCCCTTGTCGTGCTCAAAGAACACACCAGGCGAGCGGTGCAACTGCGACACGATCACGCGCTCAGTACCGTTGATGATGAAAGAGCCTTTGTCTGTCATCAGGGGTACTTCGCCCATGTAGACTTCCTGCTCTTTGACTTCTTTGACCACTTTGTTCTGTGCGGTCGAAGAGTCACGATCGTAGATGATCAACTGCAAACGCGCGCGTACTGCAGAAGCAAAAGTCAAGCCACGGGTCTGGCACTCACGCACATCGAATGCGGGCTTGGCCAAGTTGTACTCAACAAATTTCATTTCCACAAAACCATTGTGCGAAACAATGGGGAATGCGGAGTTAAACGCTGCTTGAAGGCCCTCATCAAGGCGCTTCTTAGGGGCAACTTCTGCTTGCAAGAATGCGGTATAGGCATCTTTTTGCATCTGCAGCAGATAAGGAATAGTCAAAACGCTATCGCGGCGGCCAAAGCTCTTGCGGATGCGTTTGCGTTCGGTAAAGGAATAAGCCATGAGATCTCCGGTCTGAAGGTTTCAGGGGATTCTTCGACGGTTCACTTACAGACGCAGTTCTACAACATGTCCAGTCAATGTGTAAAAACGTGGCGTCTCAAGTCTTGGCGGTTGGCCACTACCAACCATGGCTGACGGCGGTGCATTGCACACCGCCCGACCAAGGTGCTTTGCCGTGTCGTGAATTCAGAAAGCACACAAAAACATCTCTCGCGATTTTGTTTTTGTCTGCACTCTAAAACATAAAAACCACTAAACCACAAAAGCCAGGCGCTTTTTCAAGCACCTGGCTTACCAGCTTAAAAAGAAGTGTTTACTTCAATTCAGCCTTGGCACCAGCTTCTTCCAGCTTCTTCAAAGCAGCTTCAGCGTCAGCCTTAGGCAGAGCTTCTTTCACTGTTTTTGGAGCGCCGTCAACCAGTTCTTTGGCTTCTTTCAAGCCCAAACCTGTGATTTCGCGAACAGCCTTAATCACGGACACTTTGTTAGCGCCAGCGTCTTTCAGGACCACGTCAAAATCTGTTTTCTCTTCCACTGCAGCGGCAGCAGCGCCACCAGCAGCAGGAGCGGCCATAGCAGCAGCGCTCACGCCAAATTTTTCTTCGATTGCTTTAACCAAGTCGTTCAGTTCCAGAACAGTCATGCTATCCAGAGCTGTCAGGAATGCGTCTTTATCGAATGCCATTTTGAATATCCTCTAGCAAAAATTTCAGTTTTATCGTTTGTCACTCTGCGCGCGGCAACCCTGTGCCACAGGAGCGACGAATTAAGCAGCTTGCGCTTCGCCTTTTTGTTCTGCCAATGCAGCCAGCACGCGTGCAGTACGCGAAATAGGCGATTGCATCAGACCCAACAATTGAGCCAACAGCACTTCCTTCGATGGGATGCTTGCCAATTGCTTGACCGCATCAGCATCCAAGGCCTTGCCTTCGTATGCGCCACCACGGATCACCAGCTTGTCGTTGGTTTTTGCAAATTCAGCCACCACTTTGGCAGCAGCAATTGCATCTTCCGAGAAGCTATAGATCAGTGGACCAGTCAGCTGGTCAGACACCACTTCAAATGCGCTTCCAGCCACGGCACGACGCGCCAGAGTGTTCTTCAGAACGCTCAATGTCACGTTTTGCTCGCGAGCCTTGACGCGCAGTCGTGTCAAGTCAGCGACCGTGATACCACGGTATTCCGCCACCACCAGTGTCTGGGATTTGGCGACGAGGTCAGTCACTTCTGCAACGACCGCCTCTTTTTCACTGCGATTCAGACTCAAGGTCCTCTCCTTTCAATGCAACAGAATTGAGCTTTCGCTTTCTTCGTTGCGCCCAGTTAAGCGACCAACTGCCAGAGAATATCGAATCAATATTTTCCAATCAGTGGGCACCATCTACGCTGGCCCATCAACTAGCTTAAGCAGGCAAGCCTGCACCAGCGGTCTCGGATGACCTGTCCACAAAGCTACACCTTGCAAACAGCCCACCTGAACCAAGCAATGGCAGGGCCACCGCTTGGAATTTTTTAACGCATTAAGCAGCAGTAATGCTTTGCGCTTCAACGCGGACACCAACGCCCATCGTAGAAGACACTGCCACTTTACGCAGGTAAACACCTTTAGCGCCTGCCGGTTTGGCTTTATTCAAAGCATCCAGCAAAGCTTGCAAGTTTTCTTGCAGCTTGGCGTTATCAAAAGAACGGCGGCCGATTGTGCCGTGGATGATACCGGCTTTGTCCACACGGAACTGCACCTGACCAGCCTTGGCGTTTTTCACCGCAGTAGCCACATCAGGAGTCACGGTACCAACTTTAGGGTTAGGCATCAGGCCACGTGGACCCAAAATTTGACCCAAAGCGCCCACAACACGCATCGCATCAGGAGCAGCAATCACCACATCGTAAGGAATATTGCCTGTCTTGAATTCAGCAGCCAATTCATCCATACCAACCACATCTGCACCAGCAGCTTTGGCTTCATCAGCCTTAGCGCCTTGGGCAAACACAGCCACGCGAGCAGTCTTACCAGTACCGTTAGGCAGCACCACTGCGCCACGCACAACCTGGTCAGACTTCTTAGCGTCAACGCCCAATTGCACAGCCACGTCGATAGACTCATCGAATTTAGCTGTTGCAGCGTCTTTCACCAATGCAATGGCATCGCCCCAAGCGTACAGCTTGTTGCTATCAATTTTGCCTTGCAGGGCTTTTTGTTTTTTAGTCAACTTTGCCATCTCACACGCCCTCCACAGTCACGCCCATCGAACGAGCCGAACCCGCGATGATACGAACAGCAGCGTCCAAATCGGCTGCGTTGAGATCTTCCATTTTGGTCTTGGCAATCTCTTCCAATTGAGCGCGAGTAATCTTGCCGACCTTTTGCTTGTTTGGATTGGAGGAGCCTTTGTCCAGCTTGATCGCTTTTTTGATCAATGTTGTTGCTGGCGGGGTTTTGATAATGAACGTAAAGCTCTTATCGGCGTAGGCTGTAATCACCACTGGCAGCGGCAGACCTGGCTCAATGCCTTGTGTCTGCGCGTTAAACGCCTTGGTGAACTCCATGATGTTCAGACCGCGCTGACCCAGCGCTGGACCGATTGGAGGCGAAGGATTAGCCTTGCCTGCTGGAACTTGCAGCTTAATAAAGCCGACAATTTTCTTTGCCATGTAAAACTCCAATTCGGGTTCTAACGCCAGTGATGTGCACCAGCTCCCCGGATGTATGAAAATCGCCAAAAAAGGGCGAACCTCGGATTGTACTGGCTGATTATATTTTATGCAACCAATAAATCATTGATTGTCCCTTTCTCCGCACCACATGGCCTGCGCAGCGCTGCGTGCCCTCAACCCCTCATGGCCACTCATGCCAGGGCTACACAGCGAAAACCCCACCTCCATGCGGCCAGCCAGACAGCCCAAGCCATCGCCACATCAAGAAGCGCGCAGAACGTGCTTGAGTAATTTGCCTGTCACTGTACGGGGCAGTTGGTCGCGCCACTCAAACACACGGGGAATTTTGTAACGTGCGAGCTTAGGCGACAAATACGCTTTGAGCTCTTCGTCGCTGAGGTTTTGTTGCGGCTTGAGAACCAACATGGCCACCACAGTCTCTCCCCATTCCGGATGCGCGCGCCCGACCACTGCCACATCCTGCACGGCAGGGTGGCCAGCAATGGCGTCCTCCACTTCCTTTGAATAGACGTTCTCACCGCCAGTGACGATCATGTCTTTCAAGCGATCGACAATGAACAAATAGCCCTCTTCATCAATGCGTGCCAAATCACCACTGGCATACCACCCCTGCGCATCGAAGGCCTTGGCGGTAGCCTGTGGGTCATCCAGATACCCCAACATGATGCCGGGTGAGCGCAGGTATATTTCCCCCACCTCGCCTGCCGCGCAACGTGCGCCTTCGGTGTTGCGTACCTCAATCACCACGCCCGGCGTGCCAATACGCCCAATAGAACCAGCTTTGGATTGGGCCTCTTCCGGGTACAAGACTGAGCCCAAAGGCCCTGTCTCAGTCATACCATAGACTTGGATGAATCGGTCGTTGCGGTAACTTTGTGCCAATTTGCGTACCATCTCGGCCCCCAGTGGCCCGCCGCCATAAGCCCACAGCCGAATGGCGCTGAAGTCATACACACTCAAATCCCCCACTACGGCCAACGGCGCCAAATAAGCAATCGGAGCCCCAAACGTAAACGTGATTCTTTCGTCAGACAAGGTCTGCACAAAAGCCTGTGGGCTGTATTCGCGCAGGAAAACCAAGCTGCCGCCCATGAGCAACGTGCCGAGTGACCAATTATTCAAAGGTGAAGAATGCCAGATTGGCATAGCAATCAGCGTACGGTCTGTGCGCGTCAAGCTAGTGCTGGCCGCGGCACTCATGGCGGTCTGAAGCACCGCACTGTGGCTGAGTAGGCACCCCTTGGGTTTACCTGTAGTGCCTGAGGTATAGAGAATTTCCGCAACAGATTGGCCATCCAGCACCACATCCCCTTGCATGGCTGTGGCAGCGGCACATTCGGCATCGAAATCCGGCATGCCGTCTATGGCCGTGTCGGTACTCAGCCAACCACACGACTGCGCGTTGTGCGCAGCAATAGAGGCCAGCGCTCCATCGACCACGCACAGTTTCACGCGGGCATGCGCCAAAATGTACTGTACCTCTGGCCCTTGCAACTTGTGGTTGATTGGCACCACGGTGGCCCCCAATCGCCACGCACCCAATAGTGCCAGCATGAAACCTGCCGTGTTAAAGCACAGCAAGGCCACCCGATCGCCCGCACCAATGCCGTGTGCTTGCAGCACCGAAGCGGCACGCCTGCCGCCATCGGCCAATGCGTGGTAACTCCAGTCACGCTGCGCAGTACGCAGTGCCAGTTTCTCAGGTTGGCAGCGCGCATGCTGCTCTAGCAAAGCTACGAAATCCGTCATTGTTGTCTCCTTTTCAGTACTACCGCCATGCAAAGCCTGCTCAGGCTTTGTCTTTGTACAAGCTGTTGAATCTGTTCTTCAACACATCAGCTCTTCACGCTCTGTGTACCGAGCATTAAGCGACTGTCCACACCTCTTCCATCAAGGTCTTAGCATTGGCACCACCGGCTGTGGCGCCCACGACCACGCCCCAGCCAGTGGCAAAACGGCTCTCGATAAATGCCTGCGCAGCCTGAGCGCTTGCATACTGCAGCATCAATGCAGCTTGTACGCACAAGGCCAACTGCTGGGTGATCCGGCGGGCCTGTGCTTCAAGCTGTGCAGGTGGACTGGAAAACACATCGCGCAATGCCTGCACCTGTGCCTGCAGCATGGGCGCACTGGTCGCTACCGCATCAAGGTGATCGAGCAGCACAAAAACGTCCTCAGGATTGCGCGAGACCGCCCGTAGCACATCCAGGCACATGACATTGCCTGAACCTTCCCAAATGGAGTTAACCGGCGCTTCGCGGAACAGGCGCCCCATTGGGCCAGACTCAACGTAGCCATTGCCACCAAAGACCTCCATGGCTTCAGCCGTGATGGCTACAGCGCGTTTGCAGTTCCAGAATTTCGCCACCGGCGTCACGATGCGCCGCCAAGCCAGATCCAGCGCAGCATCAGAATCGAAACGTGCTGCCAAATCCATTGCAAGCAACGTGGCCGCCTGGGATTCCAGCGCCATATCCGCCAAGAGCTCGGCCATCAGCGGCTGCTCTACCAATGGTTTACCAAACGCCACACGGTGGCGGGCGTAGTGCAACGCCTGCACCAATGCGCGTCGAATAAAACCTGCGCTCGACAAAGCATTGTCCAAGCGCGTGTAGGTTGCCATCTCAATGATGGTAGGAATGCCACGCCCCTCCTCCCCCAGCAAGACACCCCAAGCGCCATCGAATTCGACTTCGCTGCTGGAGTTCGAGCGGTTGCCTACTTTGTCTTTCAAGCGTTGAATGTGAATCGGGTTTTTACTGCCGTCAGGACGCCAGCGCGGCACATAGAAACACGAGGCGCCACGTTCGTCTGTTTTAGCCAGCACCAAATGGGCATCGCACATAGGCGCAGAGAAAAACCATTTGTGCCCTGTGATGGCGAACTCCGATCCCCAAGGCCCATCTCCAAGTGGCTCTGCACGCGTAGTATTGGTGCGCACATCGCTGCCACCTTGCTTTTCCGTCATGCCCATACCCACTGTGATGGAGTGCTTGTGCTGCGCAGGAATATCACGCGGATCATGCCGGGTATCGCGCAGTTTGGGCCAAAGTGCCTCAAACAATGCTCGGTTGCGTTGCAACACTGGGATGGAGGCTTTGGTCATGGTGCTCGGACAAGTGGAGCCTGATTCAATCTGAGCATGCATGTACAAGGTCGCACCATAAGCAGCCCACACGCCTGGCTGCTGGGCGAGGGCAAATGGCAAATTGGTCATGCCGTTGTGTCTGGCAATGCGCATGGCCTCATGCCAGGATGGGTGAAACTTCACCGCATCAATCCGCTCTCCCGCAGGCGAATGGGTGTGCAGCTCAGGCGCATAGTGTTCTGCATCTTCGGCCATGCGCAGGCTAGCCTCAGCACCATATTCATCGCCTTGGCGCAGCAACTCTGCATCGTGCCACTGCGCACCGGCGCGCAATACCGCCTGCCGCAACACAGGGTCTGTGCTGTACACGTTGTAGTTGACCAATTCGGGGACTTGGTTGTCTGAAGCAATTGAGGCGGTCATAGGTGTCTCGCTGGTTATAAGCATGGCACGCACGCAGGCGTAACACATCGCATGGGTTGATTTGAGAGCGCTTGGTACAGGCTTTACCAAACAGCGTCTGCAGTCTGCACAACGAAAAAATTCTAGACATAGAGCCATCGCCAGGTGTTCAGCTTTGCATAAGGTCTGCGCCGCCTGTACGCCAGGGAATTCGGCTGTAAGCCGTCACACCGAGGAGGAATTAACGCAAGACATTGATTTTTAATCAATATTTCAAATTAATCGCAACAGCAAGACCATTTCACCATCGCATCTCCAGCCCTACGCCAGCCTTGGTGCGGCCACTTTGCATGCTGTCTGCCTTGCGATGCGCCACAACAAAAGACCATATGCGACCTGTGTTCAGGTTTTCGCTGCCTCTGAGAACGTGTGCACGATTGCAGGCCAATGGCTAAACATGAACAAGTGTTTGCCTACAGCCTTGCAATGCCCATCAAGAGCCGCATTGCGTATAGAAACGCAAACATGAACACCTCAACCGTGGGCCTTTCCTACACTGTGATGCGCCCGAAAAAAACAAGCGCAATCACTACAAAAATACTGGAGACAACCATGCCTATCTTCAACGCCCCTACTCATCGGGCTGTGTTGGCCGCCTGCACCGCACTGATGTGCTCGTTCACACTTGCATCTCCCTCGCACGCCACAGAAACCGTTCGCATTGCCACGCTGGACATGAGCTCAGGAGGACTGGCTGGCTTTGGCCTATCAGCACTCAAGCATTTGCAGTTTCTCAGTGAAAAAGCCAATGCCGAGCAGTGGGCAGGCGATGTGCGTTTTGAAATCGTCCCCTTCGACACCAAAATGTCTCCGCAAGAAGCGCTTTCACTGCTGCGGCAAGTGCAATCGAGCAACATCCGCTATGTTCTGCAAGGAGCCAGCTCCAGCTCTGTCGGATTGGCATTGGAAGAGGCAATTGACCGCCACAACAGCCGCAACCCCGGCAGTGAGATCGTCTACATCAATTACGCCGCTGCCGCGCCTGCCATGACCAATGAGAAATGCAGCTATTGGCACTTTCGCACCGATGCACATGTGGACATGAAAATCAAAGCCATGATGCAGCATCTGGCCTCCAACACAGCCATCAAACGCGTGTACCTGTTCAACCCCAACTATGCATACGGACAAGAGTCTGCACGAGCAGCACGCCAGTTTTTGACCCAGTTGCGGCCCGATATCGAGATCGTTGGTGACGACTACCACGCCACAGGCCAAGTCAAAGACTTCGCCCCCTACATCAGCAAAATGATGCAAGCGCGCGCAGATGCACTGGTGACCGTGTCGTTTGGCAACGATCTGGCTCTGATGGTCAAAGCCGCCAATGATTTGGGCATGGCACGCACGCAAATTTTCACGTTATCGGGCAACAGCCCAGGCATGGCCCCTTCGTTTGGGGAAAAGGCCGTTGGCAACGTTCTGCTCGCGGGCGTTTCCAACTTCAACAGCAACACCTATGGGGCAACGGATCTGGCACTGCAATACAAAGCACGCATGCAAGAGGATTTTTTCTTCGGCGCGTCTGAATTCGCCATGCGGCTGCTCTCCGAAGGGATTAAAACAGCCAAGAGCACTGACCCAGTACCAGTGGCCGCCGCCATGTCCGGCCTGACTGTGCATACCATTTCAGGCCCAGTCACCATGCGCGCGCAAGACCACCAACTGCAAACCCCCATCTATGTGGATGTATGGAGTGCAAAAGACGGCAAGGCCGTGGTGGTTGACCAAGACAACAGTGGCTTTGGTTGGCAAACCCAAGCCGTGATTGCCCCCGAACAGGCCAGCTTGCCCTCCACATGCCAGATGAAGCGACCGTCGTAACTACGCCGCCTCATCCACCAATAGCGCCCCATCAAGGGCAGTCTGGTTCAGGCGTCTGCAGCGCGCACACCACGCCACCTGCAATGGCGCCCTCCAACTGCAACTGCCAACCTGCACGCTGCGGCAGCGTCTGCAACACCAGCAAAGCATCGCGCACGGCAGAGCACAACAGCGAGAACGCCAGAAAAGCCACAGGAAAAGGATCGCGCCCTACTGGCCAGTCGCTGGCCGATTGCAAATTCACAGCCACCACCTCTACAAAATGGGTGTACATCTGTCGGTACAGCTCAGGATCGGTGATGCGCCGCTCCAGAGTGACCAACGCCTGCCACGCCTTGGGCTTGGCAAACACATCGTCCAGGTAATGCTGCACCAAGGCATGGCAGCGTTGCTGCACCGACTGGCCTTCGGCTTTGCCGCTGCGCTCTAGCTCACGCGCCAAATGCCGTAGCCAACGCCGAATAGTGACCGCGGCAATCGACTCTTTATTGGGGAAATACAGGTACAAGGTGCCCAAACCCACGCCTGCAATATTGGCAATATCGCGGATGGACACCTGTTCATAGCCACGCTCGAGCAAGCTGATGACGAAAGCATCCTGGATGGCAATGGAGGTCATCCACGCTCTCGATTGCGAGGGCTTTCGACGGGTTTTGTGGGCACTGGACATGGCTTTTCACCGCCTTTCAATCACACGCATGGGGCTGACTGCCCATCCAAATAGGCCAGTGCCGTTTGGTACTCCTGCATGCGCAAAGCATCGTCTGCTGAAGGGCAAGGAATACGCGAGAGGTCCATGTTGTCCAAAATGTCAGCCCTTTTAACGGCACGCGCAATGGGGTGCGCTGCTGCCCGTTTGGTGGCCGACAGTCGGGACTCATGCGCGGGACGGGTCAAGACTTGCACGGCTTGCACCACCTCTGCGGGAATGCCATGCGCCAGCAAGTCGGCCGCACTCAGACTGGTTTGCTCCAGCGTATCGTGCAGCACTGCCGCCATGCGTTGCTCCTGCGTGGCCGGTTTGGCAAGCAACGACATCACCCTCAACGGATGCAGGATGTAAGGGGAGCCGTCGTCATCAAGCTGGCCCGCATGGGCCTGCACGGCCAGCGCAATGGCCCGCTCAAGCACACTGAGGGAATTGAACGCCATGTCCATCCTGCCAACTACTGCTTAGGGGGAGCCTCCAGCGTGCGCTTACGCACGCGGCAAAGTCGCCATGTCAATCACAAAACGGTATTTCACATCACTTTTGAGCATGCGCGCATAGGCCGTGTTGATCTCAGGCATGGCAATCAACTCGATGTCGGCGGTGATGCCTTTTTCCGCACAAAAATCCAGCATTTCCTGGGTTTGCGCAATACCGCCAATCAGCGAACCTGCCAGACGCTTGCGGCGTGTGGTCAGTTGGGTGGCCCGAATGCTGGGTTGGTTGTCTTCAGGAATGCCTAACAACACCAAGGTGCCATCGCGCCGCAACAACGACAGCAACGCATTGAGGTCATGCTGCGCGGCCACTGTATCCAAAATGAAGTCAAACTGGTTAGATGCGGCTCTCATCTGCACTTTGTCAGTAGAGATCAGTACCCTGGAGGCGCCCAACCGGGCGGCATCTGCAGCTTTTCCGGGGGAGGTGGTAATCAGCGTGACCTCCGCGCCCAGCGCAGCAGCCAGCTTCACCCCCATATGTCCCAAACCGCCCAAGCCCACGACCCCCACTTTCGTGCCAGGCCCCACGCCCCATTCACGCAAAGGCGACCAAGTCGTGATGCCCGCACAGAGCAGGGGCGCAGCAGCCGCAAGGTCTAGTCCAGCCGGTATACGCAAGGCGTACGCTTCGTCCACCACCATTTGGCTGGCATAACCACCACGGGTGGTTTCGCCCGTTTTCGGATGCTTGCTGTCATAGGTCCACACAGCAGCGCTGCAAAACTGCTGCACGCCTTCAGCGCAATCGGCACACGTGCGGCAAGAATCGACCAAACACCCCACGCCAACATGGTCGCCAACAGCAAAGCGACTGACTTTAGCGCCCACCTCCACGACCCGGCCTACGGCTTCATGGCCGGGCACCAGCGGGTAACTGCTTGCACCCCATTCGTTGCGGGCAGCATGCAGGTCGGAATGGCACACCCCACAGAACAGCACTTCAAAGCGCACGTCATAATCGCCCAACTCGCGGACATCAAACGTAAAAGGTGCAAGATCGCTCTGAGCAGATTGGGCAGCGTAGGCGTACGTTTTCAACATGTGCAGATCCTTTGAGTACAAGCCAAGTGAGAAAGTCAACGCGCTACTGGCCTAGGGCGTGCGCGTTTTCTGGTTAATCCAGACGTTCGAAATCGTCGCGGTGTTGCTGCAGATCTTCGGCTTGTTCTGCCTGAAGACGACGCGCCCGCTGAATCCATTGGAACAACTCGCGATAGGCCTTGCCTTTGCGCTGCGCCAAACCTTGTGAAACTTCAGTAGCAGTCGCCTCGGGTGCATCTTTGCGGGCTTGACGAATGAGGGTGCGCATCTGCTGCACATCATCCGAAGGATGCGCCTGCAACCATTCGGTCAGCGCGTCGTCGTCTGCAATGAGGCGATCGCGCCATTGCTCGGCCTGGTGCAGCGCCATTTTCTCCTCAGCACTGCCATTGCGCTGAATTTCCAGTGCAGCACGAATGGCTTCAATCTCTTCTTCATCCAGACGACGCATCAATTTGCCGATGTACTGCATCTGGCGGCGACGGCCTTCAAAATTGCTGATGCGCTTGCACTCGGCCAGGGCTTCGACCAAATTCGCTGGCAGCTCCAGTTTGGCAAACAGGTCCGAGCGCAAGCCAAGCAGGGCTTCACCCAAGTCTTGCAGCTCGTCGCTTTCACGTTTTTTATCAGCCCGGCTGACATCGCGGCCTTTGAGCTCAATTTTCAGTTGCTGGTCTTCTTCGCTGCCTGCCGTGACAAAACGGCCGCGAACAAAGTACCCTTTAGTGGATTTTCTAGACATAGTGATCGTGTGGATGGCGGCAGGGTTAGCTGGCATTGCGCCGGTGGGTGTGCACGCCATCCAAGTATCATACCGGCCATCATGAAACCAGACGTTCAAAATTCCCCGCGCAAGCGCGCAAAAAATACCGCAAAAGCGCCCGCTGCAGCGCCTTTCAATGCGTTTTCTTTTACCAAAGAGCAATTCCAGGCGTTGGCCCACCAGGCACTGGCACATGCAAAAAAATTGGGGGCCTCAGATGCCGCCTCTGAAGTCTCTGAAGGCAGCGGCTTGTCCGTCAGTGTGCGCAAAGGTGAGCTGGAAACCGTAGAGCGCAACCGCGACAAGTCTTTGGGCGTGACCGTGTTCGTCGGCCAACGCCGAGGTAACGCCAGCACGTCGGATTTTTCCGATGAGGCCATTGCCAAGACCGTGCAAGCAGCCTACGACATTGCCCGCTATACCGCAGAAGACCCCCACGCCGGCTTAGCCGATGCACAAGACATTGCCACGCCCGGTACCCACCTGGATTTGGACCTGTACCACCCGTGGGCCATCAACAGCGAAGACGCTGCAGCGCTGGCCTTACGTGCAGAAGCAGCCGCCATGGCCACCAGCCGCCGCATCAGCAACAGCGAAGGCGCCAGCGTTTCAGCCCAGCACAGCCACTTCTACGCGGCCTATACCAATGGGTTTGAGGGTGGCTACGCCAGCTCACGCCACAGCCTGTCAGTCGCCCCGATTGCAGGCAAAGGTGCGAATATGCAGCGCGACTACTGGTACACCTCCATGCGCGATGCGCAGCGTCTGGCAGCGCCCGAAATCGTAGGCCGTTACGCAGCCGAGCGCGCCCTCTCGCGTCTCAATGGCCGCCGTATCGCAACCCGCCAATGCCCGGTGCTGTTTGAATCGCCCCTGGCTGCAGGGCTGATGGGCTCTTTCACACACGCCATCAATGGCGGCGCGCTATACCGCCAGAGCAGTTTCCTGATGGACTCGCTGGGCCAGCAAGTCTTTCCCGAACACATCGAAATCGAGGAAAACCCCTTCATTCTGGGCGGCAAAGGCAGCTCTCCATTTGACTCTGAAGGCGTACGCGTGGCACCACGCAAACTGGTACGCGATGGCCGTGTACAAGGTTATTTGCTTTCCAGCTACACCGCACGCAAGCTGGGCATGCGCACCACAGGCAATGCAGGAGGCTCGCACAACTTGACGCTCAGCTCCAAGCGCACCCAATCGGGCGACAACCTGGATGTGATGCTGCAGAAATTGGGCACCGGCCTGTTCGTCACCGAACTGATGGGCCAGGGCGTCAATGGTGTCACGGGCGATTACTCACGCGGCGCCAGCGGGTTCTGGGTTGAAAATGGCCGCATCGCCTTCCCAGTAGAAGAAATCACCATTGCTGGTAACTTGAAAGACATGTTCATGGGCATTGAAGCAGTGGGAGCAGACACCTACAACTATGGCGCCAAAACAACCGGTTCGATCCTGATCAACCGCATGACCATCGCGGGCGGCTAACCCGCTGCCCCTGCCTGCCACTGCGCGATGCGCATGCGCATGCGGTGTCATGTGCATCGCGCCTACACAGACACCAAACAGGCCAATGCCGCCGCAGACCACGCCAGAACCTAGTCTTGGCGCGCTTTAAGTTTTGACCGCCTTTTTGCCATGACCTCTCCCTCATCAAACGCCGCATCCCCTGCTGCATCCCCCATGTCACCGGGCCTGCTTTTGGTCTTGGCACTGCCGCCCTTGTTCTGGGCAGGCAACTTCATCGTAGGGCGGGCAATGAGTGGCACCATGCCCCCGATTGCCCTGTCGTTTTTGCGCTGGGTCATCGCTTTGCTGTGCCTGCTGCCCTTTGCCTGGCGCACCGTGCTGCGCGAAAAAGCTCTGTACTGGCGTAATCGCTGGCGTATTGTGGGCGTTTCCATCGTCGGCGTCGCGGCATTCAACACCTTGGTGTACACGGGCTTGCAAAGCACTACCGCCACCAATGGAATCTTGCTCAATTCCTTTATTCCGATATTGATCGTGCTGCTCGGCGCCTTGTTGTACCGCCAGCGTTTAGCGGTGATACAAGCCATAGGGCTGGCCTTATCTTTTGCAGGGGTGCTCACCATCATCACCCATGGAGAATGGGCGCGCGTGGCCAGTTTTGCATTTGGTCAAGGAGACCTGATCATCTTCTCTGCCATGGTGTGCTGGGCCGTCTATACCTTGTGGCTTCGTGCCATCCCGGCAGACATCAACCGCCTGGGGCTGCTGGTGGTACAGATGGCCTTGGCCATTGTGGCCTTACTGCCACTGTACTTGTGGGAAGCCAGTTCTGGCGCAAAACCGGTCTGGACGTGGCAATCAGCGAGCGCGTTGCTGTACATCGGTATTTTCCCCTCCGTGCTGGCCTACCTGTTCTACAACTGGGGCGTAGCCCGTGCAGGCGCAGCGCGGGCAGGCTTGTTCATACACCTCATGCCGGTTTTCGGCACCCTGCTATCCGTGGCCGTTCTGGGTGAACAACTGCATCTCTACCATGCCGTGGGCATGCTGTGCATTGTGGGCGGGCTGCTGCTATCGAGTCGCAAATAAAAAAAGTGTGGGGTGCCACACCGCGCAGCAGCGCCTGCCTGAGTACATCATGCTGGGTGCGATGCGATCGTTAACGCCTCTACCGCCGGCACATCTGGTGCTGGCAATACGGCATCGCCCCCCAAAGCCTTGTAAAGCGTCAGTTGGTTAGACAGCTGGTTAAAACGGTTGGCGGACAGGGCTAATTGCGCGCTACGGCGCGCTTCCTGCGCATCCAGCCACGCTTTCAGGGCAGTGGCACCTGTACGGTAGCGCACTTCATTGAGTGCCTGCACTTTATCTGCCGCATCGAGTTGCTGCTGTAACCACTGCCGTTGCTGGGCCAGTTGCTGGCGGGTTCCAAGCGCATCTTCTACTTCTTGCAACGCTGTAAGCAAGGTTTTCTCAAAGCCATTCAAGGCGGCCTCATAAGTCGCTTTGGAAGCGGCATTGTTCAAACGCATTTCTGTTTGGCGCAAGAACGGCAGCGCCAAACTGGCCCCCAAACTGCCCACCGGGTTAGACAGCCACTGCCCCAAAGAATTGCTAGAACTGCCAAGCCCTGCGGTCAAGCTGAAGGTGGGGTAGTAACTCGCGCGGGTCGCATCGCCGTCTGCCAGCGTAGCGCGCAAGCGGGCTTCAGCAGCCTGCACATCAGGCCTGCGTGCCAGCACAACAGCCGGCACGCCCGCTGGAATGTCCGGTACGTCGGCAACGGGCAAGGCTTGGGGTTCTTGCGCCAGCATTTGTGGCCATGTTGCATCCGTCGGGGGCAGCTTCAACAACACCGCCAATGCGTTGCGTGTGCTGGCATGCGACTGGCGCAACTGCGCCAATGCCGCTTCTTGACTGGCAATGCTGCGGCGTGCCTCTTGCAATTCCAGCCCAGAAACACTGCCTGCGTCGTACTGCGCCTGCACCAATTTCTGCGTTTCGCGAACATACGCCAGACTTTGCTGCGCATTGGCAATCTGCTCATTCTGGTAAGCCAGTTGCCAGTACAACGTGGCCACACTGGCAACCAAAGCCACTGCAGTGCTTTGTACATCTTGCTCACTGGCAGCCACGCGCCATGCCGCGGCATCGCTTTGACTGGACAAGCGGCCCCATAAATCCAGTTCATAACTGACATTCAGGCCCACCGAATAACTCCGGTTGGTACTGCCGCCACCATCAAGATTGCGGCTGGCATTGGTAGAGGCGCTGGCGCCTACCGAGGGGGTTTGCCGGTCTTGCGAAAGCCCCAAAGCCAATTGGGCTTGCCGCAAATTCCACGCCGCGGCGACCAAATCACTGTTGCGGGCCAACGCCTGCTCAATCAGTTGATTGAGGATGTCATCGCCAAACTGGTGCCACCAGGCCTCTTGCAGCACAACGGCAGACTGGGGCGGCAAAACGCGCTCCCCTTCCCCTGCCTGGCCTGCAACGCTCGCACTCCATTGGTTGGGAACGGCCACGCTATGGCCAGGCTGATACGGCGTTTTCAAATTGCTGCAGCCAGCCAGCAATGCCAGACACAGCAACGCACACACGGTTCGGGCACGGTGTGAAGGCCCACGCGCGATCGAAGTCGCAACTGAGGAAGAAGAGGAAAAGGTGGACATGTGAAACAACTCAAAAAATCAATCGCGTGAAAGCGCATCAATCGGGTTCAGCCGCGCGGCACTGCGTGCAGGCAGGTAGCCAAAAACGATGCCGATCAGGGAAGAGCAGACAAAAGCGGTCACCATCGACTGCGCAGAAAAGACCAATCGGAAGTCTTTACTGAAATGCGCAAACACCTCGCCAAACGCCAAGGCACAGCCAATACCAATCAAGCCGCCCAATACACACACGAGCACAGCCTCAATCAAGAATTGCTGCTGAATATCGCCTTGGCGCGCGCCCACGGCCATGCGCACGCCAATCTCACTGGTGCGCTCAGTGACAGACACCAGCATGATGTTCATCACACCAATACCGCCCACGACCAGCGAAATCACCGCAATCGATGCAATCAGCAGCGTCATGGTGCGTGTGGTGTTTTCAATGGTCTGACGAATGGTGTCAGAGTTCATCAAAAAGAAATCCTCACGCCCATGGCGCTGCGTCAGCAGTTGCGTAATGCCTGCTTCTGCTGCTTGCGAGGAAGCACTGTCGCTCACCCGCACTGTGATGGTGCTGAGGTAGTTCTGCCCTGAAATGCGGCTCATCACCATGGTGTAGGGCACATACACAGTCACGCTACCGCTGTTGAGCCCAAACGAGGCCGCTTGGGCCTGCAGCACGCCAATCACTTGCACAGGAACTTTGCCCAAAAACAGCACTTGGCCAATCGGGTCGGTATTGTCTGGGAAAAAAGTTTTGCGGGCGTTGTCATCAATCACGGCCACTTGCCTGCGCTCATGCACGGCATCTTGTTCAAACAGGCTGCCTTCATCGAGCTTCATGCCACGCACCTGGAAGAACTGCTCCCCCACGCCCTGGATTTGGCCTGACGACTCCACATTGCCAAAACGAATCGTGGCCGAGCTGCTCACGCTGGGCGTGACACTGTCCACATAGCTTTGCTGCGCCAGCACATCCGCATCCGAGGCGACCAGCGAACGGATGCGACCAGCCGTGCGGTCACCAAAACCAGTTCCAGGTCGAATGTCGATGGTGTTGGTGCCAATGGATGAAATGTTCTCCAGAACGGCGCGCCGTGACCCTTCCCCCAGCGCCACCACCGAGACAACCGAAGCAATCCCAATGATGATGCCCAACATGGTCAAAAAGGTCCGCAGCCGGTGTGCATTCATGGCCAGTAAAGCCATGTTGAACGCTTCCAGGAAACGATCGAATGCGGCAGCAAAACCATTGCGCGATGGTGGTTGAGCGCGTGTTCTTCCATGCAATTGCGCAGCGGCAATGCCCTGCTCTGGCGCCGTTGCAAGCGCTGTGGCAGAGAGGCGCTGATCCGCTGAAGCTGCGATATCAACAGGCGCTGCATTGGCCCTGTCGCTGATGATCTCTCCATCACGAATTTCAATGATGCGCTGGGCATGCTCGGCAATGTGCATGTCGTGCGTGACCAGAATGATGGTGTGCCCCTCGGCATGCAATTCGGCCAGAATTTTCATGACCTCAACACCGGAGGCAGAATCCAACGCCCCGGTGGGCTCATCAGCCAAAATGACCTGCCCACCATTCATCAATGCACGAGCAATCGACACCCGTTGCTGTTGCCCGCCCGAGAGTTTTCCGGGCGTGTGCCCAGTACGCTCGCCCAAGCCCAAGCGGCCCAGCAGTGCCAAAGAGCGGCTATCGCGCTCGGCCGTTGGCGTGCCCGCATAAATGGCAGGCACTTGCACGTTGCCCTGCGCCGTCAGGTCTGACAGCAAGTGGTAACGCTGAAAAATGAAACCAAAATATTCACGCCGCAATTGCGCCAACTCATCGGGCTCAAGTTGCCCTGTCTCGCGGCCATGTACTTGGTAACTGCCACTGGTAGGCTGGTCTAGGCACCCCAGAATATTCATCAAGGTGGACTTGCCCGAGCCCGACTGGCCTACAATGGCCACCATCTCCCCAGCTTGTATATCCAGGTTGATGTCCTTGAGCACCGCAATCGTGCCCTCCCCAGCGGGGAACTCCCGGCGCAGATTGCGCAGTGACAGCAGCGCTTGCCCTGCCTTGATGGTTTCAGTCACAACCGGCCTCCTTACATGCGCATGCCTGGGCCACCCGGGCCTGGCCGTGCGCCTGGCGTGCGCGCAGCAGAGGCACCACTGGAGTCCGAAATCACCACACGGTCGCCTTCACTCAAACCACTCATGACTTGCGCCGTGATGTTGTTGTTAATGCCCACCTCAACCCGTGTTGGCGTGACTTTGCCATCTGGCCCCACCACTCGCACCATGTAGTTGCCATCAGGCCCTTTACGCCCCAAAGCACTGGCAGGAACAGTCAGTACATCTTTGGCTGCGCCTTGCACGATGTAAACCTGTGCCGTCATGGAAATACGCAAACTATGGTCCGGGTTGGGAACGTCGAACAACCCGTTGTAGTAAATCGCCGTGGAAGTGCTGTTGGCATTGGTGCTGCTGGCCGTACTGGTACTGCTGATGGATTCAGGTGCTGGCTCAATACTGCGCAACGTCGCGTCATAGCGCTTGTCCGGCTCCCCCAGAATGGTGAAATACACAGGCTGGCCGGGTTTGACGCGGGTGACATCGGCCTCCGAAATCTCAGCCTTAATGGTCATCGTATCGAGCTGCGCCAAAATGATGATGGTCGGCGCCGACTGGTTGGCATTCACGGTTTGGCCTTCCTTGGTCACAATCGCCACCACCTGCCCATCCATGGGTGCCACGATGCGGGTATAGCCCAGATTGAGCTGGGCGGTATCTTGGGCAATCTCCGCTTGGGCAATACGCGCCTTCTGGGACTGGATGCTGGCCTGGGCCACTTTGTAAGACTGTTCTGCTGCCTCAAACTCTGCGCGGGAAGAAGCATCGGCTGCACGCAGCTGCTTTTGCCGCTCGTAATTGGCTTTGACCTGAGCCAGTGTCGCTTGCTGCGAAGCCAGCTCTGCCTTAGCCGTTGTCAGCGCAGCTTCGGCGTTGCGCAGTGCATTTTGTTGCGTCAGTGAGTCGATCTCTGCAATCAAATCCCCGGCCTTGACGTTTTGCCCCAACTCCACCGCCAAATGCTTGACCTGGCCTGAAACCTGTGCTCCCACACTCACCTGCTGAAATGCTTCTAACTTGCCCGAAGCCAGAACGCTTTTCTCCACATTGCCACGCACCACCGCCGCCGTAGCGTAAGTTGGCGCCGTATTAGGGGTGAACCACTGTTGTTTGGCATAGTAAGCCCCTCCTCCCAAAGCCAACAGAACCAGCACTGTCAGCCACCATCGTTTTGTTTTTTGCCGCATGGGTCTCTCTTTGATCGATAACAAAAAGTAAGTAAGAGCGTCAAGAACGTCTAAAAGTTCTTTTCTGAACGGCATTGTGCCAAGCCACTCGCTACTGGCTTGTGCGCTGGGTGGTAAATAGTGTGTAAAGGCCCGCAGCCTTTGGGCAAGCTGCGGGATATTGTGCGCATATGGGCTGAAATCCTTGCGTCCACACGGCTCGGTAGCGCTACTCAGCAAGGCTGATCAGGCACATCAGCAAGACATACTTTTGGGTATACCCTAAAGTGCAGCACTCACGAAGGCTTGCTGCAATATGGCCTATGCCGTGAACATCGCCATTAACGCACAGTGGCTGAACGGACAATAATGCGCCCTCAAAGCCTTTCGCTGCCCGCCACTGCGCAACACCGTTGCGGGTTTAGCCTTGCTGGGCGCGACGTATTCTGCGCAAGGCGAGCAGGGAAAGCGACAAAACCAGCAATGCCTGCGCAGGGGCAGACCCCAAGGGTACTGGCGCAATCTCAACATTGGCAGCCGCAATCAAAATCTGGTCGGTCGCCGCAACGCTGTTGAGCAGCAGCAAGGCACTATTGCCCGCTTCATCCTGCAGGGTTGCGCCATTGGCCACTAAGCTGGTGCCCAGCGTGATGCCGTCGGTATCGCGCTGGCCATTGACCACCGTCATGCGAAAGACCAACGCGCTAGAACTTGAGCCATTGATGTACTCGGCATAAACCGTGCCACCAGTGTCCAGCGTCACCGCAATACGCGGTATGCCGCCCGTGGTATCGACCACTATGTTTTCGCTGAAGTGGACGGTGAAGTCGAGGCTTTCCCCGGCCTTATAAGTGCCATCGACCGGCACGCTCACGCTAGTGACCACCGGCGCCACGCCATCCACCACGATATTGCTGCGCCCGCCGAGGGAATCGGCGCCGCCCACGGTCGGCAGGGTCAAGACCGCGAGGTCGCTGGCGTTGTTGCTGATCACCGCGCCGTTCATTTGCAGTGCCGCAGTGCTCTGAAAGTCCAGGTCGGCGCTGATATCTCCGGCTTGCACGGTGTACTTGAACACCAGGGTGTTACTGCCGCTGCCGTCGACATAGACCGCCTCGCGATCGACCAGCCCGGTCTCCAGCAGCAGACTCGGAGTGCCGCCAGCGGTATCGACGTTGACCACTTGGTCCCAGGTCATGCTGATCAGCACCTCGTCGCCGATCTTCACGGTACGGTCCAGCCCCTGGGCAGAAACACTGGTGACCACCGGATTCGCCGGAACCACAGTAATGAGGATCAGGTCGAAATCGGTCTTGGCACCACCGCTGCCGGAGTTGCCGTTGTCGTTGGTCTGGATGCTCATCTGAGCATTTCCGAGGAAGCCGGTGGTCGGCTTGAACGTCAGGCTCTGCAGCGTGGTATTGAGATCAGCCAGGGTACCCTGCATGCGGATGGAGGTGTCGTCGACGCCATCGCCGGTCAGGAAGCTCACGCCGCCGGCAGCGGTCAGCGACATGGTGCCGTTCACCGAGTTCAGGATCACGATCACGTTGCTGCTGCCGGCATCCGGATCGCTGACCGAAATGGCGTTGCCTTTCAGGGTGTTGAACGCCAGGACCTCGTTCTGCTTGGTGGTCTGGGCACCCGGCACGCTGACCACCGGCGCATCGTTCACCGCCTGTACCTGTAGGGTCATGGTGGTGGTGGCGTCGGACACGCTGCCGGTATTGACGTTGATGGTCAGCGTCACATCGCCGCTGGCGTTGGCCGCCGGGTTGTAGAGCAGGTGGTCGTTGGCGATGAAGGCGTTGATGTCGGTCAGGATGCCGGTCAGGGTCAGCGCCTTCGACGTACCGCCCACGGTCACACCATTGAAACTCATGGCGCTGAGGTTGCCACTGCCGACCGAGAAGATAACCGTGCCCTGGGTGGAGTCGACATCGTGGAAGCTGATCTGGTTGATTGGCGCCGGTGTGTCTTCCTTGACCGGCAGCGAGGCCTCGGCGCTGATGGTTGGTGCACGGTCGACCGCAATGACGTGGAAAGTCATGGTACCCACATTTGCGGACGAGGCTGTGCCATCACTGACACTCCAGGTAAAGAAGGCGTAAGGCGACCCACTGGCATTTTCGAGTGGCCTAAAGGTGAGCTTGACAATATTGGCGACACTGACAACCGCACCATTGCCCAGCAAGGTGTCGCCTGAGTCGTATACGCCATTGCCATTGGCATCGATAAACAGACGTCCTGCATTGGGCGCCTCGACGATGGTGATGGATTGCAGCGTATCCCCACTATCCACATCCTTGAAACCAAAATCCGAGGCGGAAAAGCGCAGCGCCGTATCCTCACTAAGGTATCTGTTTACTGATGTCTGTTCAATGACCGGTGCGTCGTTGACCGGGACCACCGTCACCGCGCTGCTGATGCTGGTGGATACCGTGTTATCGCTGCTGCCGGAGTCGGTCAGTTGGGTCAGGGTGACGGTGCGCGTGGCGCTGCCCGGATCATCGCTGCTGTTGCCATAGGTCATACCAGAGAGCAGGCTGCTCATTTCGGCATTGCTCAGCGTCGCCCCGCTGAGGGTGATGCTCGCCATCCCGCCACTCAGGCTGACGCTTGCCGTGCCATAGCCGCTGCCCAGCGAGACGCTGTTGCCGTTGATCAGCGCAATGTTCACGCCGTGAATGGTCAGATATTCGCTGCTTCCTGCCACGTTGCTGACGGTAAATTGCGCGCCCGTGAAGGCCTGCCCGCTGTCGTTGGTATTTGCGGCTACGTTGCTGAACAGGGTTACCGCAGCGCCGTTCTCGGTAAAGGTCGGGTTGGTCGCGGTGAGGGTGACCACCGGTGCGTCTTTGCTCAGGTCCTCCCAAAGCGTTGGGTAAATGGTCTGCGGCGCAGCATTAAAGCCAGAATTGGAGACGCCGGTATCGGCAGAGGCAGAGGAGCTGCTAATGTGTATGGGGAGTGGATTGGCAACAGCCTGTATCGCTACAGCCATCGCCAATGCGGCCATGGATGCCCAACGCATGCTTCGCATGCAAGCCATAGTTTGAGTAAGCCGCGAGACGGTCAATGCGCGCATTGGTAACCCCAATAACAAAATGTTATTTTAATGTGAATATGTTGCGCCTCGCGACTCAACCTGAGGCTATTTCAACGCACTGGAAAGCAACCAATAAGCTTCATACCCATTCACCTTTGAGTGGGCACAAGCCAGTTTCTAATGCGCCGCTCTAAGATACAAACGCGTAAAACGTTGTCACGACCTCACCTCCTGGACACAAGTTCCTGCAGCAGGATGGCTGCGCCACCGCAATGCATCAGCGTGCGAATGCACTTGGCACAGTCAATGCTCTACAAAGGGCATGCACATCCATTCCCGCTCTATTGTTTACTTCGACATGATTCGCCGCTGCGGCTCCATTCGCGAGGCTGCGCGACGCTTGCATGTATCGTCTTCGGCAGTGAACCGGCAGCTTTTGCAGCTTGAAGGCGAGCTCAACGCCGCCTTGTTCGACCGTCTGCCCACAGGCTTGCAATTGACCGTGGCAGGAGAAGCTTTCTCACGCCATGTGCTGACCGTGCTGCAAGACCAGAATCGCTTGCTATCTGAGCTGGAGTTGCTACGGGGCGTGCACCGTGGCGCCATCGCCATCGCTGCGGTTGAAGGGCTGAATGCAGACATTTTGCCCGCCGTACTTGCCCAAATGCGCCAGCGCTACCCAGGTATTACATTGCGCGTGCTCACCTGCGGATCTGACGAAGTCGTGCGCGCCTTGATCGCAGGGGATGCCGATGTGGGCATTGGCTTTGCCATTCAACGCCACGACCATATCCGCCAATGCGCGGTTCGGCATTTTGGATTGGGGGCCGTTGTCCCCGGCGGGCATCCGCTGGCACCATCGCAACGCGTGAGCTTTGCAGACTGCGCCCAGTATCCACTGATTTTGCCTACGCAGGCACTGTCCATCTGGGCCCTGCTGCAACCAGCTATTCAACACTACAAAGGCCGCATGCATGTGTGCATGGAGGTCTCCTCTGTGGAGTTGGGCAAGCGTTTGGCCTCACAAGGCGTAGGGATTTTCTTCCAAAGCCGTATTGGAATCGAAACAGAAATCGCGGAAGGCGCTTTGGCCCATATTCCACTGGATGCACCACAAGCGACCTTTTCGGAGCTGGGGGTGTATGTGCGTGCAGGCCGCTCGCTGCCACCTGCGGTCGATGCATTCCTGCAAATCACCTTGCGCGCCATCGAAACCTACCCTCCTGTGGCGGGCTCCTCCACCCTTTAAAAAAAACGCACCAAAAAGAGGCATGCCAGTGCCTATGCACCGATACGGTTCATCCATTTTGGTGAGCGATTTTTGGCATCACCCAGTTCGAAAAACGATGCTATTCAATGCACCAACGCCTTTCTACACTGCCTTCACCACGGTCATTGACGCCCCGCTCTCACACCCCATCACCTCCCCTTAGCCCACTCATACAAGGTTTTCCGTTATGTCTGCCGCACTCCCCATCATCGACATTGGCCCTTTGCGCACCGGGGACGTCGCAGCGCAAAGAGGCGTTGCCCAGCAACTGGGGCAAGCCTGTCAGGAACGCGGCTTCTTCTATGTGGTCAACCATGGGGTGGATTCGGCCTTGATTGAATCGGTTTTTGCTTGCAGCCGCGCTTTCTTTTCCCAAGAGGATGCCGCCAAAAACGCACTCGACAAACGCCATTCAATGTGCAATCGAGGCTACGAACCACTGCGCGCACAAACGCTGGAAGCTGGGGCTGCCCCTGATCTGAAAGAGAGCTTCTACATCGGAGCGGAAGTACCGGCAGACGATCCCCGCGTATTGGCCAAACGGTTCAATACGGGCCCTAACCAATGGCCAGAACAGCCAACGCAGTTTCGCACCGTCATGCAGGCGTATTACACGCAAGCTTATGCGTTAGGCGCACGCCTAATACGCGCTTTTGGCCTTTCCTTAGGGGTCGAAGACGATTACTTTGATGCGTATCTGCACGAAGCCGCTGCCACTTTGCGCCTGCTGCACTACCCACCTCAGCCAGTACAGCCTGCCGAACGTGAACAGGGCTGTGGCGCGCATACCGACTTTGGTGGTTTGACTTTGTTGCTGCAAGACCAAGCCGGTGGCTTGCAGGTATGGGATACCTTGCACAACAACTGGATGGATGCGCCTCCCGTGGATGGCGCCTATGTGGTCAACATCGGCGACTTGATGGCCCGCTGGACGAATGACCACTATGTCTCCACCCTGCACCGCGTCATCAACCGTTCAGGCGGGCAGCGCTATTCGGTGCCGTTTTTCTTCACAGGCAACCCTTTGCATGAAATCCGCTGCATTCCAAGCTGCCTGACAAAAGGCCAACAGCCCAAGTACCCCACCGTCACGGTTGAGCAGCACCAAATCGCCTGCTACCAACGCACCTACGGATAAGGCCAGAGGTATGCCCAACAACACGTTCAACAAGGTCAGCCACATCGTCCTCATCCACGGTGCTTGGCAGGGCAGCTGGGCCTTTCAGGCCTGGGTGCCGCATTTGCAAGCCGCAGGCTGGAATGTGCATGCGGTGGATCTGCCTGGCAATGGCGTACCCGCCACGTTGAGTTGGCCAACCCAAGTGCAGCCGCACTTGCAAGACTACACCGCACATGTGCTGCGCGTGCTCGACAGTCTGGATGGCCCAGCCGTTGTGGTGGGCCACAGTGGCGGCGGTATGACCGCATCACAAGTCGCCCAAGAACGCCCGCATGCTGTTGCTGCACTGGTGTATTTGGCAGGAATGATGTTGCCACATGGCTGGAGCCTTGGCGATGCCATCGACGCATGCCAACAGGCCCACCCACAATGGGCTTACGAAGGCATTGGCCCGCATTTGCAATGGGACAGAAGTGGCCACGCCAGCAGCGTACCCGAGGCCGTGGCGCAGCATTTTTTCTTACACGATTGCGAGCCTGAACACGCCAGGCAAGTGGCTCGCCATTTCGTATGGCAACCCGAATCGGGCCGTGCCATGCGCAACCATTTGACGCCCGAGTGCTTTGGCACAGTGCCACGCATTTATGTGGAGTGCCTGCGCGATCGCTCCATTTTGCTGGCCTTGCAGCGCCATATGCAAACGCTCTCGCCAGGCGCCAGTCGCTTGAGCCTCGATTGCGGCCATGTGCCACAACTGGCATGCCCTGCGCTGTTGACACAACAACTGCTGCTGCACTTGGAGCAGCGCCATTTCATCGCTCCAACACAAACTGGCGCGGACTTTGCTGTATCCCTCTCATCAGCACAAGCTTGCGCAGCGCAAGAGACGGCTTACCAACCATGATGGCCAGCACTTCTGGCTTGTTTTACCCCTCGGAGATTCCCATGACATTGCGCCCTTTGTTGACCGCCTTGACTCTGGCCACTGCCAGCTTGCTCGGTACAGCAGCCCATGCTGCAGACAAACTCACCGTCCAGCTGGACTGGTTGCCCGGTGGCGACAAAGCCTTCGTATACGCGGGCATAGAACAAGGCTTTTTCAAAGAAGAGGGCTTGGAAGTGACGGTCTTGACCGGTCGCGGCTCCTCTGATGCGGTCACCAAAATTGCTACAGGCACTGCAGATGTCGGCTTTGCTGGCCTCTCCGCCTTGATGATGGCGGCGGCCGAAGCCGATGTGCCTGTCAAGGCAGTGATGTCGTTGTACTCCAAACAACCCGATGCCTTGTTCACCCGCGCCAGCAGCAGCATCCAATCGCTCAAAGACATGGAAGGCAAAACCGTCGCGATGCCCACGTTTTCATCGTCCAACGCGCTGTGGCCTGTGGTGCTGAAGAAAAATGGGGTGGATGTCAGCAAAATCCGCGTCATCAAGACAGACCCCTCCACCATGGCCCCCATGCTGGCACAAGGGCGTGTAGACGCCACCATCAACTGGGTCACGGTGGGGCCCGCCTTTGTGGATGTGCTGGGCCAAGCCAAACAAGAACTGGCCATTCTGCCGTGGACCCAATTTGGCCTTGATGGCTACGGCTGGTCTGCCATGGCCAGCGACAAGCTCATCAAAGACAGGCCAGAAGTGCTGCAACGCTATATGCGCGCACTGGTGAAGTCGGTGAACTTTGCGATCGCCAACCCAGCGCAAGCGGCCAAGGACTTGCAGGCCAATGTCCCCGAAGCCAATGCTGCTGTGGTTCAAGCGGAATTTGAATCCTCCATTCCTTTGTTGAAAAACGAAGTCAGCGAGAAGTTCGGTTTCGGCACATTTGACCCCGCCTTGCTGCAAGCCACATGGGGCTGGGTATCGCAATCGATGGACTACGCTGCAGACAAAGTGCAACCTGAACAACTGGTTGACCGCAGCTTTCTCAAGCCTTGATTGAAACGGCGTTGGTGGAGAAACAAAATCCACCAACCACACTGTTTGACCACCCCTTTTACAAAGGCCTGAGAATGGGCTTCGCCATGGAACATGTGATTGATCTTGATGCCGTTGGCCAAGTGTTTGGTGCCAGCGACGGAGGCCGCATTGTGGCCCTTCAAGGGGTTGACCTGCATTTGCGCAAGAATGAGTTTGTCTCCCTCATCGGCCCCTCTGGCTGCGGCAAATCCACCATCTTGCGTTTGATTTCGGGCTTGCTGCAACCCACCTCTGGCCAAGTGCGTATTTTCGGCATGCCCGTGACAGAGCCACGCGACGAAATCGGCATGGTGTTCCAAAAACCAACCTTGCTTCCCTGGCTGTCGGTGCTTGACAACATCACCTTTCCGATGAAGCACAAATACGGCCGCGTGACCGATGCCGAGCATGCCCGCGCCCGCGAACTGCTGGAAATGATTGGCCTGGCCGACTTCGGCCACAAGCGTCCAGGCGAACTCTCAGGCGGCATGCAGCAACGCGTCTCGATTGCGCGCTCGCTGCTGCACGATCCTGACATTTTGCTGATGGATGAGCCCTTCTCTGCCCTTGACGCGTTGACACGCGATGAAATGAGTTTCGAGCTGCTGCGCATTTGGAACGAACGGCCCAAAACCGTCGTTTTCGTGACCCACTCGATTCAAGAAGCACTGTTGCTGTCAGACCGCATTGTCGTTATGAGCGCACGCCCGGGCAAAGTCGACGACATCATCGATGTGCCGCTGCCCCGCCCGCGCAACATGGCAACCCTGACCGACCCCATCTTCACGCAAATGGCCAATGACATTCGCGTACAAGTTTTCAGCCGCACCCCTGCTTGAGCCCGCTTATGACCACCTCAACCAGCAGCCCCCATACCGCCGCGCCAAGCCCCCATGTGCGCACGCATGCCTCTGAACCTGCAGACAATGCCGCACAAACACTGCCCTCGCGTTTGCGTGCTTTAGCCAGCCGTTACGCTTCGGCCTTGGTTTTTATCGTTGTGCTGATCGCATGGCAATTGATTTGCCAATTCGCACAAGTGCCCGAATACATCTTGCCTGCACCCAGTGCCATTGTTTCGGCTGCCATCGGGCTTGGCCCGGCGCGCTGGTTTGAACATGCCGCCGCCACGTTGCAAGTGGCACTGGCTGGCTACCTGGTTGCGATTGCCCTGGCGCTGCCGTTGGCCATTTCCATCACACGTTCTCCATTGCTCTCACGCATCATCATGCCGTGGCTGGTGGTGATCCAATCCACACCTATTGTGGCCATCGCCCCCATCATCGTGGTGACCTTGGGTGCAGGCTGGTTGCCACGCGTGGTCATTACCACCCTGATCGCCTTTTTCCCGCTGGTAGTCTCCACGGCATTGGGTTTAGCCTCTGTACCTGCTGAATTGGTGGAGCTCTCGCGCTCGCTGCGTGCCAGCACGTCACGCCAGTACTGGCAAATTCGCATGCCCTATGCCGTTCCGTACCTTTTCTCCGCGCTCAAGGTGTCCATCACGCTGGCCATTGTGGGCGCTGTGGTTGCGGAGTTTGTTGCCGCAGAAAAAGGGCTGGGCTATCTGATCTTGTTTTCCACCTCATCCTTTCGTGTACCCGTGGCCTTTGCCGCATTGGCTTTGTTGGTGTTGAGCAGTCTGGTCTTGTATGGCCTGGTGCGCTGGCTGCAAGCGCGTTTGTTTCCCTGGAGCCAAAACGCGGGCCATTGACCCCTCATCCACACGCTTGACCAGCCTTGCTTGAGCCCCATCGACTAGCCTCAATTCCATGACAGCCGAGACACCCCACCCCACCACAGCACCTGCGGTAAAACGCAGCCCACCAAGTGAAGAACAACTGCTGCGCCATTTACGTCATGCAGGCACCGTAGCGCAACGTGCTGTGACTTTGGGAAAACACCCGTTCGGTGCCATTCTGGTTGCGCCGGACCATGAAACCGTTTTGATGGAGCAATGCAACATCGACACTGTTAACCATGCCGAATCCACTCTGGCACGGGTAGCGGCACACAACTACAGTGCCGAGTATTTATGGGCCTGCACCCTCTACACCACCGTTGAGCCTTGCTGCATGTGTGCAGGCACGGCCTACTGGGCCAACATTGGTCGAGTGGTGTTTGGCATGACCGAACACGACCTGTTGCAATGCACCGGCAACCACGGCGAGAACCCGACCATGAGTGTGGACTCGCGCTATGTGTTCGCACACGGGCAAAAACCGGTGGAGTTGATCGGCCCAGTGGCGGCTGTTCACGACGACATTCTGGCCTTGCACCAACGCTTTTGGGCGCAGCATTAATCAGCAACACAGCAGCGAGGCCACGGTGCGTTTACTCACTCCCCACACGCCAGTCCAAGCCCAGCAGTGGGCCAATGACTTGGGGCCTGCTGCCCGCTTTATCTCAGGCGGCACTGTCGTACAGCAAGAATGGGCTGACCCACGCCTGGCGCCGCTGGACGTGCACTTCATTGACCTCATGGGCTGGCCCCAAACCCAAAGCATCGCGTTGACCAACGCGGGGCTTCGCATCGGTGCAGGGGCAAGACTGGAAACGGTACGCACCCACCCCATCGTGCGCCAGCACGCCCCCATGCTGTGCGAGGCATTGGCGCAATTGGGCGCACCGGGGATTCGCCGCGTGGGTACGCTGGGCGGCAACCTCGGCTGGGGGGTAGGCGACACCTGCCCAGTACTTTTGGCCTTAGATGCCCAAGCCGAACTGGCCAACGGCAGCTGCGAGGCGCTGCACACCCTACTGGCCCAGCCCGTGCGCCCGTTGATGACAGCGTTCTGGTTGCCCCGCCATGACGACCTAGCTGTGCCTCGCACCGCCTTTGAAAAAGTGGGCCACCGCGCGGCATTCTCGCCCGCACGCATCCGTATCGCCATGCGTTGGAGCACCAGCGCTTGCCCCGTACTTGAGCGCGTTGCTGCCGCAGCGCCTGGCACCATAGCGCACCGCCTGTTTACGGTAGAAACACTGTGTGCGAATGGCCATGACAGCCAACACGCCCCCCTCAATTTGCACCGCATTCGCGCGGCCTGCCTTGAAAGTCTGCCTGTCGATCTGGCTGCCATCGCCAGCCGTTTGATTGCAGGCCACAGCGGCTGTCTGCCATAGAGGGTTACCCCATGACGCACACATGGTCAACGCCACACGACATCCTGCGACTCAACGATGCACCGCTTGATCGTCGCCCTGACAGCCGTGCAAAACTCGGTGGTACGCCGGGCTACCTGAGCGACCGCATTGCCACAGGCCAGCTGCGTGGCTTATTCCTCGGCAGTCCCTTGCCCCATGCACGCATAGTGCACATCGATACCACCAAAGCACGCGCCATCGCCGGTGTACATGCCGTGCTCACCCATGCAGATATCCCTGGCGAAGCCTTGTATGGTTTGCGCAAAGTAGACCGCCCTGTGCTGTGCAGCGACAAAGTGCGGTATGTGGGGGATGCCGTAGCTGCCGTTGCAGCAGACGATTTGGCCACCGCCTATGCTGCGCTGGCAGCGATTGAAGTGCACTACGAAGCGCTGCCACTGGTGGACGACCCTGAGGCGGCTTTGCAGACGGACTTGCCGCCCGAAGCCTGGGTACACCAAGGCGGCAATTTACTGCACCAAACGCACTACCAGCATGGCAACCTGCGTGCCGCCGAGGCACAAGCCTCGCATGTTGTAGAACACATCTACACCACACCGCGCCAACTGCACGCCTTTCTGGAAACCGAAGGGGGAGTTGCCGAACCGGATGGGCACGGCGGCTTGCGCCTGTATTTCGCGGGCCACAACCCTGCCCGTGAATGCCAAGTCATTGCCGACATGCTCGGATTAGCACGCACGCAAGTGCACTCGGTAGGTACGCCGGTTGGCGGCTCTTATGGCGGCAAAGATGAACTCACCATCCAGCCCATTGCCGCCTTGCTGGCCTGGAAAACCCAGCTCCCTGTCCGTATGCACTTGAGTCGCACCCAATCGGTGGATTTCGGTGTCAAACGCCACCCCATGCGTATCCGCATGCGCACTGGCTGCGACGCGCAAGGACGTTTGTGCTTTCAGTACACCGACATCTTGGCTGACACCGGCGCCTACGCCACCCATGGCCCCGAAGTGCTGGATGCGGCCCTGGAACACGCACCTGGCCCATACCGCTACTGCGCAGTGGATCTGCATGCCCGCCTGGCCTACACCAACAACGGCGTTGCTGGGGCCTTTCGTGGTTTTGGCGCCGTGCAGGTGCAGTTCGCGCTGGAACAACAAATGGACTTGCTGGCGGAAAAAGTCGGCATCGATGCCGCAGCCTTTCGCGCTCTGAACCTAACCGCCCCCACAGATCCCGGCCCGCTAGGGCAAACCGTTGTGCCCTTTGATGGCCCCCAACGGGCGTTAGACGTGGCACGCCAGCACCCGCTGTGGCAAGGGCCAAAGCGTTGGCACAGCGGCAGTGGCCGCTATCTGCATGGCGTGGGCCTTGCCTTGGTACACCGCAGCGACGGTTTTGGCAAAGGGGGTCCGAGCCACAGTCGCATGGTCTTGGCCTTGGCCGCCGACGGCATGATTGAACTGCGTTGCGGCTTTACCGAATTGGGTCAAAACCTGATTGGCAGCATGCGCAATGTGTGTGTGCGCCATTTGCATTGCGCCGCTACCGACGTCCGCCCCGTGTTGGGCGATACGCGCTGCACTCCAGATTCAGGGCCAGTCGCAGCCTCGCGCGCCACCACACTGGCATGGCGTGCGGCAGCCCAGGCCAGTGCCAGCTGGCACCAACAATTGTGCGCAGCAGCAGCTCGTGTACTGGCATGCGAGCCCGCCCAACTCAAACTCGGCGCTGGCGGACTGTACCGTGAACACACATGCGCTATCAGCTATGCCCAATTAGCCCACGCCTTGCCTGTCCATGCACTGCCATCCATTACTGTGGAATTACACGCTGAAGACCCACAGTGCAATGCCCATGACACCCACTTTGTGTTTGGCGCTTGTGCTGCGCTGGCGCAGGTACGCGTAGATTGCTGGAACGGCATGGTGCAGGTAGAAAAAATGGTCATGTGTTCAGCGCTGGGGCCTGTAGTGTCCCCACAAGGGATGCTCGGCCAGATGGAAGGCGGAGCGGTGATGGGTATGGCCATGTGCACACAGGAAGACCTGCCCTGTGTGCAAGGCCGCTACACCGCCCGCAATCTTGATGCTTACTTCATACCGACCTTTGCCGATGCCCCGGAGATGGACGTACTGGCCATCCAAAACCTGCCAGAAGCCGACCCCATTGGCCCACGAGGTGCAGGCGAGATCAGCGTGAACTTTGCGACCCCCGTTGTGGCCAATGCTTTAGCCCGCGCACTGCGCCACCCGGTCACACACTTGCCCGTATTGCCCAACGATGTGATTGCCATGCTGGAGCGCACCGATGTCTGACTGTTCAATGCCCTTATTGCCCTGCAAAACAACGCATGCGCAGCCGTATCCCACACAGCCAGATGCTGTTGAATGGATCGATCTCTGCCTGGAACTCAACAGCCAATCTGTCAGCGCTCGCTGCACACCCGACACCCGCTTGCTAACCTTGCTGCGCGAGCATTGGCATTTGGTTGGGGCCAAACCTGGCTGCGAGGTGGGGCGTTGTGGCGCCTGCATGGTCTGGTTCAACGATGCGCCAGCCAATGCCTGCCTGCTGATGGCCTACCAACTGCAAGGCCAGCGTGTACGCACAATCGAATCGCTGCGCGAAGATCCGGTGGCCCAGCCTGTCATGCAAGCGCTAGACGCCTGCGGCGGCGTGCAATGCGGCTACTGCAGCGCAGGCATGGTCGTGCATTTGAGCTGGCTGCATCAGCAATTGCCACTCCCCAACAGGCAGGAAGCAGAAAGCATGATGTGTGGCAACCTCTGTCGCTGCACTGGGTATGGCGGCATCCGGCGCGCCATTGCCCAACTGTTCCCTGCCGAAACCCTGCCGCCACCAGCCGTGTAGCGCCATGCCTGCAGTACCGCAGCCGATCATCGTCCTCGTGCTTGCAGCCGGGCAAAGCACGCGCTTTCGCGCTGCAGGTGGGCATGGCCACAAGCTTGATGCCGATTTTGCAGGCACCAGCGTGCTGCAGAGCACCTTGGCCCAGGTGCGCAGCAGCGGTTTGGCATGGCACCTTGTGCGCCCCGCTGGTGGCACACCCGGCATGGGCGACTCGATCGCGCTAGGCGTAGCCAGCACAGCCAACGCGGCGGGCTGGCTCATCCTGCCCGCCGACATGCCTTTGGTACAAGCTGCAACCTTGCGCGCAGTGGCCCATACATTGCAAACGCAACCTGCCAGTGTGGTTGTACCGTGCTACCAAGGGCAGCGCGGCCATCCCGTTGGTTTTGCCGCCAAGCACAAGCAAGCGTTGCTGAACCTGCGCGGCGATTGCGGCGCCAAGGCCATCGTGCAGCAAACCCGTGAAATTGGGGCTGTGTATGAGCTGCCGGTGCCTGACAGTGGCATCGTGATCGACGTGGACACCCCATACCTGCTGGCAAAAGCCCTGCACCAACACCACTTGAAAGGACCGTTTGATCATGCCTGATGATGCCGAGCTGCACGTTCTGCGCAGTGCAATGCAATGGCGCGAACAGCACATTCCTGCCGTATTGGTGACTGTCTTGCGCACTTGGGGTTCCGCGCCAAGGGCCGTGGGTTCACTCATGGCATTGAATGCCCACGGAGACACCGTCGGCTCCGTTTCCGGGGGGTGTATTGAAGACGCATTACGCACCCGCTTGCTGCCCACCCCCGGCGCTCCCGCATGGAGCAACGCAGCACCAGAGCGGCGGCACTACGGCATCACCTCCGAGGAAGCGCATCAACTGGGCTTGCCTTGCGGCGGCACACTCGAATTGCTGCTGGAATTCAACCCTGATGCGCACGTACTGCGCACGTTGGTAGAAGCCATCGCCGCCGGGGGATTGATGCACAAGCGAGTGGATCTGCATACCGGCGCTGTGCACTGCGCCACCGCCAGCACAGCCATTGCACTGCACTGCGATGCCCACAGCATGCAGTGCACGTTGGGCCCCGCCTGGCGCATGCTGCTGATTGGGGCTGGCGATATTGCCACCTATTTGGCCGCCATGGCGCAATTCAATGGTTTCCAGGTCACTGTCTGCGATCCGCGCAGCGGCATGCAGGCCCGTTTATCCGCGCAGGACATACACACCACGGGTGCCATGCCCGACGATGCCGTGCACGCTTTCGCGCCCGACGCACGCAGTTGCGTGATCACCCTCTCGCACGACCCCAAACTCGATGACGTGGCATTGATCGAAGCCCTGCAAAGCCAAGCGTTTTATGTAGGCGCTATCGGCTCCAGCACCAACGCCGCCAAGCGGCGTGCCCGCCTGGCGGCATTTGGTGGTCTCTCGCCAAATGCCATCGCCCGCCTGCATGGCCCTGCCGGCCTCGCTATTGGCAGCAAAACCCCGCCTGAAATAGCCGTCAGCATCATGGCCCAGGTGCTAGCTGTGCGTCATCACACCAACACGGCCCAGACCGCTGGGCATTGCGACGTTGTGCGCAAGGCTCCCATGCCGCAGCACGCCATTGTTGCCTCCCAGCGCAGTAAAGCAGTACAACCACCTATCAGCGCACCAACAGTGACCGCAGTGGCAGCGGTTGTGGATGCCTTCTCAGACGAGTGCCCCATTCCCATCTTGAAAGCCAGGCAAGCCCTGCAAACCTTGAGCGCAGGGCAATTGCTGCGCGTTGAAACGTCAGACCCCGCCTCTGCCGTAGATTTTCCCCGTTATGCACAGCAAAGTGGACATACCTTGGTAGAGCACGGTTTGCAAGCAGGCCGCTACTACTTTGTACTGCGCAAACGCACACAACGCCCTGCCTGCGCACCACCACACAGCAACCAGACTGAACCTGCGGCATAAACGATATTGAGACGTGCAACTGGTCTTGATGGATATCGTCGTCCACACAGCAGCAAAATCGCGCTACTATTGAGCCGTGGTGCTTGGACAGCATTCATCTCAACCCACTGACAGGAGGTTCAGCGATGCCCAACTACTCCCATATCATGGTGCCCATTGACGGGACCGACACTTCTTTTTGCGCGATCGACCATGCACGTGCCATTGGCAAGGCATTCGGCAGTTCAGTGCTGGTGCTGTATGTCGTTGACCCTTACCCGTTCACCGGCATTGGTACCGACTTGGCTTACGGACAAGCCCAGTACGTGGCTGAATCCAGCGAGCAAGCTGAACAGGCCCTGCAAAAAGCCCGCAGTCTTTTAGAGGCAGACAACTTGCAGGTTGAGACCTTGTCGCTTGAAGGCTCCATTGTGCAAAACACCATCTCACAGGCGGTGCAGGAGCGTGGTATTTCTCTGATCATCATGGCCTCGCATGGCCGCTCTGGTTTAGAGAAATTTCTTCTTGGCAGCACCACAGACCGTGTTCTGGGTTCTGTACAGGTGCCGGTTTTAGTGGTGCGCAACAACGATGCCGAAAAAACAGCGTCTACCAACCAAGAGCCCCCCACCATTGCGCCGCCCTTGATCTGAAGGACATCAGAACATGCACAAGCGCAGCGCTGTTTAGGCAATGCGCTTGCTCCATCTTCTGCCCCAACATAGGCGACAGCCTGGCACAAGCTGAGCGCCGTACAATGCCCAAGCCTATCGGCTTGATGGGCCTCAAACATACAGCATGAGCGCCCGCTGTGCCTGACAAATTTCCGCCTAACACGGCCCCATGTGCGGCAGTAAACCGGCATGCGCCGAATCAGAGCCCAGCGCGCTTGCATGTTGTCTCATGACCTCTATTGGAATAAAGGGCGTAGCGCCATGGCGATCTGGAAAAAAGACATCAGCAAAGACATCATGGAGCGCAGTCAGGCCAACACCGCGGTCTCCCATCTGGGCATTGAGGTGGTAGAAATTGGCGAAGATTTTCTGCGCGCCCGTATGCCGGTGGATGCACGTACCAAACAGCCATTTGGCTTATTGCATGGCGGCTGTAGCGTGGTGCTGGCTGAAACCCTAGGCTCCATGGGCGCCTATTACTCGGCGCCAGAAGGACACCATGCAGTGGGGCTTGACATCAACGCCAATCACTTGCGTGCCGTGACTTCTGGCTGGGTGACAGGCACGGCTCGCCCAGTGCACGTTGGCCGCACCACGCATGTGTGGCAAATTGATATCCACGATGAAGCGCAAAAACTGGTGTGCGTCTCGCGCATCACCATGGCGATTTTGGGCAACGGACAATAAAAGAAGTTGATAAGGTGTTCAGGCCGGCTTGCTGATTGATTAATCAGCAGCCTTTTCAGCGCGGTCGCCGCCGTCTGCACCTTCGCCTTGGGCTTTAAGGCGCTCGCTTTGCCAATACACCTCCCCCTCACCATGGTTCAAGTTTAAGTGCCGCGACAACACAAACAACAGATCAGATAAGCGGTTGAGGTAGCGCTGCGGCCCGGGCAGCATAGATTCGGTTTGGCCTATGGCCACGACTGCGCGCTCAGCGCGGCGTGCTACGGTGCGACAGACATGCGCCTGCGCAGCAGAGCGACTGCCTGCAGGCAAAATAAATTCTTTCAATCTGGGCAGATGGGCGTTGTACTGCACCAGTGCTGCATCCAATGTGTGCAACGCATCGTCTTGCAGCAACTGGTAGCCCGGCATGGACAGCTCACCGCCTAAATTAAAAAGCTGGTGCTGCACGCCTTGAAGCAGTTGGCTTACATCTGCAGGCAACGGCTCGCATAGCAGTAAACCAATGTGGGAGTTGAGTTCATCCACCTCACCAATCGCATCAATGCGTGTTGAGGCCTTGGACAAGCGCGTGTTATCGCCAAGCCCTGTCGTTCCATCATCCCCTGTGCGCGTGGTAATCGCACTCAACCGGTTGCCCATGTCCAGCCTCCTCAGGTGCCAATGCCCTGTCACGTTGAAAAACCCCTTTGCGATTGCGCCGCAAAGGGGTGTCGGTAGCGAAGGTCGCTTTGAACTGCTAACACCCCCTTACAAACCAAAGGTTTGCAATTGAGACTAGGTACGAAACCAAATCAGTACAGGTAGTACGACAAGGTTTTGTAACTGCAAATCAAGGGTTATGTTGGGCTTAGAACGCATCCATTGGCAACTCCATCACGCTGTGGCCACCGTTAACGATGGCACTGCGCAACGCGGCCGTGCGCGGCAAGATGTGCTCTGCGTAGAAATGCGCCGTGGTGATCTTGGCCTCATAGAAGGCTTTGTCTTCCCCTTGGCTCAATTGTGCACTGGCAACCAACAGGGCACGGCCCAAGTTCCAGCCTGCGACCAAATTACCCGCCAGCATCAAATAAGGAACGCTGCCTGCATATGCGGCGTTGGGGTTCTCGCGGCCATTGGCGACCATGTAATCCACAACGTCCAAAAACGCTTGGCGGGCAAGGGCTAGCTCACGGGCAACCGCTTGTGCAGGCTCGCCACCCAAAGCGCTCAACTGGGCTTCAGTCTGCTCGATTTGCGCAGCAATGGCCTTGGCAACGGCACCGCCATCACGGCCGGTCTTGCGGCCCACCAGATCATTGGCTTGAATCGCGGTTGTGCCTTCATAGATGGTCAAGATTTTGCAATCGCGGTAATGCTGAGCAGAACCGGTTTCCTCAATAAACCCCATACCGCCATGCACTTGCACGCCCAAGGCCGTCACTTCCTGACTGATCTCGGTGCTATAGCCTTTGACCAATGGCACCATAAACTCATAGAAAGTCTGGTTGTCCTGGCGCACTTGCGCATCAGGGTGTTTGTGGGCTGCATCGTAGGCGGCAGCTGCCGTGATGGCCGTGGCGCGGGTGCCTTCAATCAGGGCGCGCATGGTCATCAGCATGCGGCGCACATCTGGGTGGTGAATGATCGTGGCACTGCCTTTGACCGAACCATCCACAGGACGGCTTTGCACACGCTCACGGGCGTAGGCCACGGCCTGTTGATAAGAACGCTCGGACACCGAAATGCCTTGCAAGCCCACTGCGTAACGGGCGGCGTTCATCATGATGAACATGTATTCCAAACCGCGGTTTTCTTCGCCCACCAAATAACCAGTGGCACCACCGTTATCACCAAACTGCAGCACCGCAGTAGGAGATGCTTTGATGCCCAATTTATGCTCGATGCTGACGCAATGGGCATCGTTGCGAGCGCCCAATGAACCATCGGCATTGACCAAGAATTTAGGCACCACAAACAAGCTGATGCCTTTGACGCCTTCAGGTGCACCTTGCACACGGGCAAGCACCAGATGGATGATGTTCTCAGCCATATCGTGCTCACCATAGGTGATGAAAATTTTCGTGCCAAACACTTTGTAGCAGCCATCTGGCTGTGGTTCGGCGCGGCTGCGCACCAATGCCAGGTCTGACCCGGCTTGTGGCTCGGTCAAATTCATCGTACCTGTCCATTGGCCAGAGATGAGCTTGTCCAGGTATGTGGCTTTGAGCTCATCGCTGCCAGCCGTGACCAACGCTTCAATCGCACCATCGGTGAGCAAAGGACACAGTGCAAAACTCAAGTTGGCGCTGTTGAGAATCTCTTGGCAGGCAGCACCAATGGTCTTTGGCAAACCTTGCCCACCAAACTCGGGGGCATGCTGCAAACCTTGCCAGCCACCTTCTGCGTATTGTTTGAACGCCTCTTTAAAGCCAGGCGTGGTGGTGACCACGCCATCTTTCCAGCTCGATGGCTGCAAATCCCCTGCCACATTCAGCGGCGCAATCACATCCTCATTGAATTTGGCGCACTCTTCCAGCACTGCTTGTGCAGTGTCAAGACCGGCATCCTCGAAGCCAGGCAGTTGTGCAACGGCCTCGATATTGGCCAGGTGCTTCATGTTGAACAGCAAATCTTTGACGGGGGCTTTGTAGCTCATAGTTGCCTCATTCTCTTTTCATTCAAAAATGAAAAAATGGCACCACTGAGGATGCCATTTCTTCAATCAAACACACATACGCGCTGCGCTTACAGCTTTTCAATCAACTCAGGCACAGCAGCAAACAAATCAGCCACGAGG
>NZ_STFG01000021.1 GCF_004833285.1 Lampropedia puyangensis | reverse complement strand
TAGTCACATTTTGTTGAATGTCGCCTATCGGCCAGGAGCGAAAGTTCAGAAGAGGAAACTGAAGGTCTGTTTTGCAGCGCCTTGCGCCATTCGGCTGTTATCACCGTAATAATGCGTGCTAGGATGAACGTTGAGCACTGGCGAACTACAGGTTGAAAATGGTTTAGAGAATACTGGTCGATTCAAAGACCTTGCGACAACCGCACTCTGTGTCTCATAGGTGCTTTGTAGATGCCACTTGTTACACAAGTGCCATCTACATCTCATTAGACAATTTTGATGGGTAAGCCTATCGCTCCATTAGAGCCTTGATCCAATAAATCTTTAAATTTATATTGATCTAAGTGCAGAAAAAATGCCTGCAAAGCATTACTCAGAATTCCTTGTAAGCCGCAATTTCCGGTGAGGCGACATGGCCGTTCTGGGGCTGGATCTTTGAAGCAATCGACTAACGCGAAGTCATCTTCAAACGCTCGCACGATGTCGCCAAGTCGAACTTCCTTAGTGGTTGCCGCAAACCGAATCCCGCCGCCTTTGCCTCGAATGGTTTCAATAAAGCCTTTGCGACCAAGTTCATGGACCACCTTGATTAGGTGGTTTTCAGAGATATCGTAATGTTTGGCGATCTCGCCAATTGAAGCCAGTTTCTCTGGTTGTTTTGCCAGATACAAAAGGGTTCGCAAAGCATAGTCAGTTTTTAGGGTTAGTCGCATCGTAGGCTCGCAGTGTAGTTTTTCGCATAGTCGTCACAACGAAATACATATTAGGCAATCTTCTTAGAACGTGTTTAGGCATGCTCCATGCAGACAACGTTGGAGTCCAAAAGGTGCGATGCGTGGCAAAAACATAGTCTGACTACCTGCCCGGAAAGAATTTTCAATACAGCAGCACGCCTTTGGACTCCAACCTGAAGGGCCATGCGCTCTTTAGAGTCTTGCGCGGCTGTGTGTAGATCCTAAACAGGATCTCTCTCCAACTGATTCATACTATTTTATTTTTTAAATTTCAGAAATTCTTGAATTTATCTTAAAGATGCATATAGAATAAACCTTATGGATGTATAGGTCATTGAATCAGTACGTGAGCATGCATCCACAAATGTTCAAACACTTTTAAAGGAATAGCTATGAGCACATCGATCAGCAATGAGTTACTGTTGGGCGCACTTGAAAACGTGGCTGTGATTTCCACTACTGATCTTCAAGGCAATATCACTTACGCTAATGATTTGTTTTGCAAGCTCACAGGCTATGCCCGCGAAGAATTGATTGGGCAGCCTCACAGCATTGTTCGACACCCGTCAGTTCCCAAGGCTGTCTACAAAGATATGTGGGACACCATTAAAGCAGGGAATATTTGGACAGGAATTGTGCCGAACGTGGGGAAAGGTGGAGGGGTATATGTGGTCGATACCACAGTGCAACCACTGCGTGATGAAGCAGGCAACATCAACGCATATATCAGTATTCGCCGCGTCATCAACGACTTGATGGAAAACTTTGAAGCAGTCGAATTTTCTAAAGAGCAATTCGACGATTATTACGCCAACTAAACAGCCTGTTGACTGGGGAGAAAGTCGATGCCTGCTATTGCTCGACGCTTAGTGATTGGCTTTGGATCAGAGTCAGGCAATGCTCAGGCATTGGCGTACAGTTTGGCGTGCAATCCGCTTTGGAAGGATGCCACCGGTCCTGTGCATGAGTTGAATGCCTTGTCACTGTCTCAGATGGACAAGGAAGATCTACTGGTCATCGTATCCAGTTCATTCGGGGATGGCGAGCCACCAGCCAATGCAGAGCAGTTTTTAGCACGAGTGCAGCAGTCCGACGCTTTGCATGGGCTGCGGTATGTACTGTTTGGTCTGGGTGATACTGGTTACCCGAATTTTTGTGGCTTTACCAAACAGCTGGATGCGGCTTTGCAAGAGCGCGGTGCTCAGGCCTTGATTCCACGGGTTGACGCCGATACCGATTACGCCGATTTCTTTACCCAATGGCAAGCGGGTTTGATGCAGGTATGGCAGGGCCAGCTTGAGGCAGGTGCGCAGTTAATGCTGCGTGTGACCGCATATGGGGAAGATAACGCCTTTGCAGCGCCAGTGCTTGAGCGCAAATGCTTGAGCCTGCCAGCACCTGATGGCTGTGAGTCTGAATGTGCGGCGCACCATATTCGTCTGGACGTTCGTGGCAGCGGCATGGCGTGGCGGGCTGGCGACACTTTGCATGTTCTTGCCAAGAACGAGCCCCAATTGCTTGCGGCAATCGCTTGTTGGCTTGGTGACGCTGAAGCGATCCATGCCTTGCAAACAAAAGAGTTGCGGCTTATCAGCAAAACTGTATTGCGAGAGATTGCCGGCAAAACCGGGCATGTCACGCTTAAGGAATTGCTCAAATTCAGCAAGCGCAAAGAGTTAGATGCCTACCTTTTTGGTGCTGATATTCTGGACATATTGGAAGACTTCGCCACGCCAGGTCAAATCCATCTGGACGACTTGCTGCAATGGCTTTCACCACGGCTGCCACGCGCCTACTCAATTGCTTCGCCCGGTGCATCGGATTATCTGGACTTGTGCATTCGCGAAATTCGCCACTCACACCGGGATCGGCAGCGCAATGGCATGGCCACGCACTGGTTGCTCAACGCGACAGAGCCGATCCAGGTGTATTGCCGCAGCAATCCAGGTTTTCATCTGCCGCAAGATGTGCAAGCGCCGCTGATTTTGATTGGAACTGGCACAGGGATTGCGCCCTTGATTGGGCTTTTGCGTGAAATGCAAGCCAAAGGCCAACACAGAAGAGTGTGCTTGGTTTTTGGCGAAAAGCGCAGTAACCATGATTTTCTGTACCGTGAAGAACTGCAGGCGCTGCAAGCCTCTGCGGCACTGGAATGTCTGATTACTGCTTTCTCGCGCGATGGCGATTCGAAATACTATGTGCAGCATGCCATTGCCGAGCATGGTGAACAGCTCAGAGCACTGGTTGATAGTGGTGCCCACATTTATGTGTGTGGCAATAAAACGCACTTAGAAAAAGCCGTGGCAGGGGCCTTGAATGCGCTTTATGTGTCAGTGCTCAGCCAGGGTCCATCAGACCAGACCGTGCTGGATGAAACCGACAAGACGCCTGCAGTTCTTTGGCCGTCATTGCAAGCGCAAGGTCGTATTCACCAAGAGCTGTATTGATGTCGGTGCGCCCCATGCAGACTGTATGGCCTAACTGCATGGGACGCGCATACCAAAAACTCTTTGGAGTAAGCTATGTCGATACCCCCAGCACTGTGCACCGAAGCAGAAATTCAACAGCTGGTTGAGCAATTTTATGCCCGCGTGCGTGCTGATACCCATTTGGGGCCCATTTTTGAGGCGAACGTTCAAGACTGGGATGCCCATTTGCATCTGCTGCACCAGTTCTGGTCCAGCGTGTTGCTGCGCACTGGGCGTTTCACTGGCTCGCCCATGACCAAGCATGCGGAACTCAAAGGGTTGAGTGCCACTTTGTTTTCACAGTGGCTTGCTATTTTTGCGCAAGTTTGTGCGCAGCAAACCAATCAAGCCATGGCCACACAAGCGCTGGCCATGGCTGAGCGTATGGCTCAAAGCCTGTGGATGGGCTGGCAAATGCAGCGTACGGAACGCAAGCAACACAACGCGGATGATCAATCATTAGCTACTGAGCTGCCGCGTGTTGCTTCTACCAGCTTAGGAAACGCATGACCGAGTTGTTGCACATTCAAGAGCCGGCACCGCCGCGCCAAGCTGCGCCGCAGTGGCAGGCCTTCTGGTCTATGGGCTTTCGACCCTTGTACTTGCTCGCATGCCTGTGGTCAATGGGTTCTGTATTGGCCTGGGTGTTTGTCCCTGAACTCTTAGTCGGATGGATGCCCGGCGTGGTCTGGCATGCACACGAAATGATCTGGGGTTTTGTTGGCAGCATTGCGGTGGGTTTTTTGCTCACAGCTGCGGCGAATTGGACGGGAATCAACCCGGCACAAGGGCGATGGCTGATCTGTTTGACAGGGCTCTGGTGTATTGCCCGAGTCGGTTTTGTGCTGCCTGGTGCGTTTGCATTTGTGTTTGCTGCACTCAGTGAATGCCTGTTTTTTTGCTCTGCCGCATGGGCGATTGGGAGCACCATTGTGAAAACCCGCAGTCAGCGCAATTACGCCGTGATTGGCCTGATGTTGGTGCTTGCTGCCACAGATGCGGCCTACCTGCTGGCTGTATGGCAGCTTGATTACGAGGTGTGGAGCCGCAACATCCATGCAGGCATGTGGTGCATGGCCCTGATTGCAGTCCTCATCGGTCGCCGTGTTATTCCATTTTTTGCCAGTCGAGCGGTTGCGAATTTGCAGCTTCCTGTGCTGGAGCTTTCTGGTCACTTTCAAATTGCTGCAGGTGCTATTGCAATCGTTGCCACGTGGTTAGGTCAGCACATGGTGAGCGCCGCAGCCTTAGCCATAGTGGGCGGGCTGGCTTGTTGGCAAACCTGTTGCTGGCAACCATGGCGGGTATGGCACATACCACTACTGTGGGTCTTGTATGTCGGTTATGCGGCACTTGGGCTTGGTCTTTTGGTTTCAGCCGCGCATGCAATTGATTGGGTGCCAACAGCTGCTTGGCCATTGCATGTGATTGGTGTGCTCGGCTTTTCCGTAATGATCATCGGCATGGTCACCCGCACAGCGCTGGGGCATTTGGGCCGGCCATTGCGCACTGATCGGTCAATGGTGTTGACCTACAGCTTAGTGATCGCAGCCGGCGGGCTGCGTTTGTGGGCGTTGACCGGCTGGCCATTGAGCGAATGGGCGTTGCAAGCAGCTGCCATTGCATGGGCGCTGGCTTTTGGCACGTACTTATGGCGTTTTGCACCTTGGCTGATACGTCCGCGAGCTGATGCGCCGGGTGGCACGCCAGTGGCCCTTAATGTGCGCCTCGAACGTGTGTCGCACAAGCCTGCGACACCACCACAAAAAGGGGCGTCATGATGCATTACAACTGGGTCTTGGTGTTGCACTTGTTTGCGGCGATCGCTTTTGTGGGAACAGTTTTTGTCGAGGTGGTTTTGATTGAGGGGCTGCACAAACAGCTTTCCAAACCTCAGATGACAATGCTTGAGAGCGCCTTGGCCAACCGCAGTGTGCGTGTGATGCCTTGGGTGATTGGTTTGCTCTTTGGCACCGGTTTGACATTGGCGTGGTCCTATCGCGATGCATTGGCACAGCCATTGGCCAGCAGTTTTAGCATTTTGCTGGTTTGTAAAATCACGTTGGCACTAAGTGTGCTAACCCATATCGCCACAGCCATGTGGTGGCGACTGCATGGCCGCCTGAATGGGCAACGCTCTAGGCGTTTGCATTACAACGTTTTTGCCCATGTTGTGGTGATTGTGTTCTTGGCCAAGGCAATGTTTTTTGTGAGTTGGTAAAGGCCTAACTTGGCAAAGGTGGATTGGGAAGTGAGACCGTACGTATGATCAGCGCAACAAGCCGCAGCGCCACATGGGCGGCATTTATTAAAGCTTTTTGGCCTCAGACCCAACGTGTGGATGCACGCGAAAAGTGGCGCATCTGCATTGGTGCCTTCTTTGGTATTTTTATTGCAGGAATGGGGGCCTACCACTTCAGCCACGACCTGTTGGGCATGGGGGGGGTGCGCATGGCATGGCTGATTGCGCCTTTGGGGGCCAGTGCTGTATTGGTGTTTGCCGTGCCCAGTAGTCCATTGGCGCAGCCCTGGTCCGTCATTGGGGGCAATACGCTTTCGGCCTTGGTCGGTATTGCGTGCCTACGCTGGTTGCCTGATCCCATGATCGCTGCCGCCATGGCAGTCGCAGGCGCTATTGCCCTGATGTTCGCATTGCGTTGCCTGCACCCGCCCGGCGGTGCCTCGGCTTTATTGATGGTGCTCGCTGGTGTTGACCAGTTCGCCTATGCGTTGACGCCGGTTTTTGTCGACTCACTCCTGCTGGTATTGTCTGGGCTGGTGTATAACAACCTCAGTGGCAGGCCTTGGCCACATGCCCTTGGCGCTGCAGCGCCCCAGCCAGCCTTGTCATCGCGGTTTTCGCAAGCGGACTTGGATGCGGCTTTGCTACGCTATAACCAAGTGGTGGACATGAATGCCGATGATCTGGCCGATATATTGCGCCAAGCCGAAGCCAACGCGTACCAACGTACCTTAGGTGAATGGAGCTGTGCTGATGTGATGACTACTGAGCCGCATCTAGTGCCAGAAACCATGCCGCTGCACAAGGCTTGGGGCGTGATGCGGGGCTTTCGAATCAAGGCACTACCGGTATTGGATGGGCAACAACGTTTAGTTGGCATAGTCACCACAGCCGACTTCATGAAGCAGATTGATCTGGATGCGCATGAAGGTGTTGCATGGCGTCTGCGTAGTTTGCTGCGCCGTGGCATACGTGGTCGTAATCCGAAAACCGTGGGCGATATCATGAGCAAAAACGTGCAAACGGCACAGCAAGACCAGCCTTTGGTTGATGCCATTCCGATTTTCACGGCACACAACCACCGTCACATGCCTATTGTTGATGGCGAGGGCAGGGTTGTTGGCATGCTCACTCAATCCGATTTAGTCAAAGCTTTGCATCAAACGTGTGCAGGCTTGCCTTCCAAAACCAAGCTGTAAGTAGTCTAAGTTTGGCACTTAACGTTTGTGCCTCAGCCGCCAGTGACGGGAGGAAGAATGGCCACATGATCGCCTGATTTAATAGCGACAGAGTGGTGCAGCAGTTGCTGGTTGATGGCCATTTTGAAGATACGCTCTGGTGCCAAAGCTTGTTCCCAGTCAGGGTTGCGGGCTCTTAATTGCGCCAGTAGTTCGTCGCTGGTACCTCCAGTCCAGGCGAGTTGCTCCTCTCCGCTGGGGAGCAGTTGTTTGAGGTTTCCGAAGTACGTGATGGTGATCATGGTGTGCACTTAAGATGCAATACAGAGCCGCAGCACATGCGGCCCGCCAATGCACGATGGTGCAGGAATCCTGCCGCGGTAGCTATTGCCCAGACTGGCTAGTTACTCAGCGCAGCAGCGTTTTCATCATCAATGGGGCAAATTTCAGCGTGGTCGTGACTGCTTTTATAAGAAGGTATGCAGACATGCACCAGCAAGAGCTAACAGCAGAACCCAGCATGCCGCATCAGTTAGGGTTTCATAGCCACTAAATAGAGCGCTAACTTGAGCAGTGACTAGACACTTTGCTGCAGCGGCGTTGTGCTTCCGGGCAATAGGCGGCAACAGGCTTGAGGCCTACCCTGACAGGGCATTACAAACCGAGGTCGCTGTATGCCCGTTACGCATGAAAAAAACAACCCTTCTGCTGCTACTGCCACGCGAGTGCTGGCTGCCAGCACCGTGGCTTTTACCGTCTGCTTTATGGTGTGGATGGTGTTTGCCGTTATCGGCATTCCAATCAAAAACCAGTTGGGTTTATCTGAAACCCAGTTTGGCCTGCTGGCGGCCATGCCAGTGCTGTCTGGCTCCCTGATTCGCGTGCCGCTGGGTATTTGGACGGATCGCTTCGGCGGCCAGCAGGTGTTCTTTGCGCTGCTATTGCTCTCGGTCGTGCCGGTGTGGTTGCTCGCTTATGCCACGCAGTATTGGCAGTTTTTGGTGCTGGGTTTGTGTCTGGGGCTGGTGGGCGGCTCATTCTCCGTGGGTACGCCTTATGTAGCTCGCTGGTTCTCAAATGAGCGCAAGGGCTTGGCCATGGGCGTGTTTGGCGCAGGCAATTCTGGCTCAGCGCTGACCAAGTTCATTGCTCCAACCTTGATGGCAGCTGCGGGGGGCTCTTGGGTGATTGTGCCCAAGGTTTATGCTGTGGTGTTGCTCGCCACCGCCATTGTGTTTTGGTTTTTTTCAGCCAGTCGACCTGAACATCTGGTGCACAGCGAAACGCGCTTTGTGGATCAACTCGCGCTGCTCAAAGATCGGCGCGTGTTGCGCTACTGCCAGTACTACTCGGTGGTGTTTGGTGGCTACGTGGCCTTGGCGCTGTGGATGACCAAGTACTACATCGGCGAGTACGGCTTTAGCATGGAGTTAGCTGCGTTGCTGGCTGCGTGCTTCTCGCTGCCTGGCGGCGTGCTGCGCGCAGTGGGCGGATGGATCTCTGACCGCTATGGCGCTTTCAAAACCACTTGGTGGGTGATGTGGGTGTGCTGGGTGTGCTTTTTCTTGCTCAGCTATCCGCCCACGGCGTTCACGGTGCAAGGCGTGCAAGGGCCACTGCAGTTTTCACTGGGGCTTAACGCCTGGGCCTTTACCGCGCTGCTGTTCATCGTCGGGATTGCGATGGCCGTTGGCAAAGCCTCGGTCTTCAAGTTCATTGCCAATGAGTTCCCGGACAACATTGGCGCCGTCTCCGGCATCGTTGGCTTGGCCGGGGGCATGGGCGGCTTCTTGTTGCCGATCTTGTTTGGCGTGCTGCTCGATATCACCGGCGTGCGCAGCAGTTGCTTCATGTTGCTGTATGGCGCGGTGTGTATCTCACTGATTTGCATGCACTTTAGTTTCCGCCAACCCGCACCTGCTGCTTTGCCTCAAGGCGCAGCGCCTGCGCATTGAGGGGCAGGGTGGGCGCTGCCGTCCCGCCGTGCCCATCGCGCCCCGCGTTTGTTCATTTTGTTTGATAAGAGAGCTTCTTATGTCCTCCGTCCTCACCCGTTGGGAGCCTGAAAACGAGCGTTTCTGGCAGGAATCGGGCCACCACGTGGCCAACCGCAATTTGTGGATTTCCATCCCCGCGCTGACGCTGTCCTTTGCCATTTGGATGCTGTGGAGCGTGGTCGTCGTCAACCTTGACGCCGCCGGTTTTCACTTCTCCAAAAACCAACTGCTGTGGCTGACCGCCATGCCTGCGCTCTCTGGCGCCACGCTGCGTGTGTTCTATTCCTTCTTGGTGCCGGTGTTTGGTGGGCGGCGCTTTACCGCCATCTCTACCGCCTCGTTGCTGATCCCCGCCATCGGCATGGGCGTGGCGTTGCGAGATCCTGCCACCAGCTACCCAACCTTGTTGGTGCTGGCGCTACTGTGCGGTTTGGGCGGGGGCAACTTCAGCTCCAGCATGGCCAACATCAGCTACTTTTTTCCCAAAAACAAAAAAGGCATGGCCACCGGCTTGAATGCCGGTATCGGCAACCTCGGCGTATCGCTGGTGCAGTTTGTGGTGCCCTTGGTCATTGGCGTGGGCCTGTTTGGCGCGCTCGGCGGTGAGGGCCAAACCTCACCAACCACTGGGCAAACTATTTGGCTGCAAAACGCAGGCTTCATCTGGGTGCTGCCGATTGTGGTCACTGCCGTGGCCGCATGGTTTGGCATGAACGACATTGCCGATGCCAAAGCCTCTTTCGTCGATCAGGCCGTGATCTTCAAGCGCGCACACAACTGGCTGATGTGCTGGTTGTATGTGGGCACGTTCGGCTCCTTCATTGGCTTCTCGGCAGGTTTTGCTTTGTTGATCAAGATTTTGTTCCCCGAGGTCAATGCCATGCACTACGCCTTCATTGGCCCCTTGGTTGGCTCGCTGACCCGCGCAGGCGGCGGTTGGCTGTCTGACAAACTGGGCGGCGCCCGCGTGACGAACTGGGTGTTCGTTGGCATGGTGGCCGGCGTAATTGCGCTGCTGCAATTTCTGCCAGGCCAAGGCAGCGCCGGAAGCTTTAACGGCGTGTTGTACTCCTTCATCGCGTTGTTTGCTTTTAGCGGCGTGGGCAATGCCTCGACCTTTCGCATGATCCCACTGATCTTCCTGCAACAACGTACCGATGCTGCACAAGGCAAGGGCGAAGCCGCACTCAAACAGGCCCAAGCACAAGCCACACGCGAATCGGCCGCCGTGCTGGGCTTTGCCGGCGCCATCGGCGCGTACGGCGGCTTCTTCATCCCGCGCAGCTTCGGCACCTCTTTGGATGCCACCGGCAGCGTCAACGCCGCGCTGTACTGCTTTATCGCCTTTTACCTGTCTTGCATGGTGATTACCTGGTGGTACTACGCCCGCCGCAATGCGCCGTATCCTTGCTGATCTTTGCCAACCCTTATTGATGGGCTGAGGCGGTGAAGGGGTGGCGCCGCCTTCGTCAACAACATCAACACCGATGGCGAGGCACCAATGCCGCAGTTTGTCCTCGTGCGCTCGGCAAACCCAGCAACGGGGTGCCACAATCGGATCGCAAAGGAGGGCGCTGACCATGCCACACCCGGTTCATCACGGCATTCACCCCATCACCATCAAGCGTGCCTACGAGGTCGCCAGCGCCAGCGATGGCGCGCGCATCTTGGTCGATCGGCTTTAGCCCCGTGGGCTGAGCAAAGCCCAAGCGCATTTGAACCTATGGTGCAAAGACATTGCCCCCAGCTCCGAATTGCGCAAGTGGTTTGACCACCGCGCCGAGCGCTTTGCCGCCTTCAGCGAGGAATACCGCCAAGAGTTAGAAGGTGATCAAGCTGACCTGCTGGAGTTGCAGCCCTACCTGCAAGCCGGGCCCGTGAGCCTGATCTACGCCGCGCGTGATTCTGCGATCAACCACGCCAGAGTGTTGCAAGCGTGGTTGTTGCTGCGGAGATTTGAGCTTTCAAGCCTTTGAGCACGTGCTAAAAATGTGTTTACGATTTAACATTACGGGCTATGACAACACCTGCTGTGCTCAATATTGCGTCGTACCTATTCACACAAATAGACGACCGTGAAAACCTGCAACCCTTGCTGCGCGAGCGTGCCGAGGCCGCTGGCCTGCGTGGCTCCATCTTGCTGGCGCCCGAGGGCATCAATATGTTTTTGGCGGGCGCGCCCCAACCACTGCGCGACTTTCTGGATGCGCTGCGCGCCGATGATCGCTTTGCCGCGCTCGAGGCCAAAGAGAGCTGGTCACACATCCAACCGTTTCGCCGCTTGATCGTCAAGCTCAAAAACGAAATCATCCGCATGAACCACCCCACCATTCGCCCAGTCGCCGGGCGCGCGCCGGCGGTTGATGCGCCTACGCTGCGCCGCTGGCTCGACCAAGGCCACGACGATGCAGGCAAGCCGGTGGTGATGCTTGATACGCGCAATGCATTTGAGGCAGATTACGGCAGCTTTGATAACGCCATCGACTGGCGCATCAGCAAGTTCACCGAGTTTCCCGACGCGGTTCAAGCGCACAAGAGCGAGCTAGAAGGCAAAACCGTGGTGAGCTTTTGCACGGGCGGCATACGCTGCGAGAAGGCGGCCATCTTGATGCACGACATGGGCCTGACGAATGTTTTGCAGCTCGACGGCGGCATTCTCAAATACTTCGAGCAAGAAGGCGGCGCGCATTACAGTGGCGAGTGTTTTGTGTTTGACGGCCGCGAGGCTTTGGCGCCCGATCTGAGCGCGCGCTCCAACGAACGCAGCGCCCGTGCGTGTGACGACGGACAACTTGTGCAAAAAAAACATCGGCTTCAAGCCTAGGTCGAGTAGGCGCCGTGCAACGCATTACCCGCGATGGCACTTGCGGCTTAAGTGCGTAGGGTAGGTAACTTGTTACCCTCCTTACCTTGCTGACCCCGATCTCGCTTGCGCCACGCGCTGCATTTTTCAAGCCAACTTGCGAATCTGCTGCTCGGCTTGTTTCACATGTTCTGTTAACGCCTGCAGGCACGGCGAAAAGCGTGGGCTCCATGTGCTTGTCGTGTACAACTTGGCGACGAAGCTTTGCGCCAGCGCCAAAGCTTGGTGCCAGTGCACGTGGGGAATGTCGGCACGCAGTTGCAGGGCGGGCAGGGCATCGGGCAGGCCACCGCCGCTGCGGGGCGCGAAGGCCATGGGCGACATGTCGTAAGCTGGAGCGAGCTCGTAGGGGCGGCCTTGGTCGGTCAAAAAAGAGAGGTTGCCGCCGTGCATATCTGTGTTGCCAATCAAGCTGCCAAAGGCCCACAGCAAAGTCGCCGTACTGGCCGCTTGCGGCGTGATGGTTTTGCTTTTGGCCAAGGCTTGGCAGACGCCGGGCCAACCCAAAGTGATGTTGCCGACAAACTCCGCATCCAACGCAGCCAGAGAGATCAATCCGTGGCGGCCTTCACTGGGGGTGCGGTCAAAGCGCTGCACCTCTAAAAATGCTTGTTCAGGCGTGTGCAACCACTGGCTTTGCGCAGCAGCCACGCCGCTCTCGGCCAAGGTTTGCAGCGCCAAGTGCTCGCACAACAGCACATCGCGCCAGCGTTCGGCCACCGCGCCGCCATCGCGCTCGGTGAACTTCACCAGCACATGCTGGGCGCTGACTTCGCCCCTCTCTGCGCGGTCGCTCAGCGCTGTGTGCACCCACGCGTAGGCGGTGAACTTGGGCTGCTCCCCCCCAGCGGAAGAGCCCGGCAACTCACCCGCGCTGGCCGCTTGCGCCAACGCGGCATACGCTGTGGTTTTGCCCTCTAGCGCAATGGCGGGCGGCAGGCGTTGCGCTAAAAACTGCTGGCGCGCTTGCTCGCCCAACAGCAAGTTGCCGGGGTGATCGGCCCCCAGCATCAGCAGCGCCTGCAAGGTTTGGCGATCGCTCCACTGCGCAATACGCGGTGGCAACTGCAGTGCCTGGGCATGGCGCTGCGCCCAAGCACGGCCCAAATAGCCTTGCGGGCGCATATCCAGCAACCACCACGGCAAGCCATCGCTGTGCAGGCTGCGGCCATCGGCTTGCCGCATCACAAAGCCCTCAGGCATTACCGCCATCAAATGCCCCAGCAGTGCCACGCACCCCTGCGGATCCACGCGGTACACCGCAACATCGGGCACACCCCGCGCCGCATCGCGCAGCGCATAGTGAATAGATCGCGCAGCACCAAAACGCAACACCTCGTCGCCCATTTGCTGCAAAGCACGTGACAGCGTGGGTTGGCTAATGCCAATCACATCAATCAGTTGCGCGGCATTGGCAGGGCTTGAACGCAGTTGTTGGCGAATGAGGGTGGGGTAATTTTGCACCGAAGTGAATGGATGAGTGAATAGATACTTGAATGAATCATAGCATCATCCATCACAAGCAGGCGGTGCGTAGGGTGGGCAACTGGTTACCCACCCTACCTTGCTGAGTTAGATGTCACCAGTTCTTTCCTGGCGCGTCGACGAAGAGAATAGTTTGTTCGCCCTGCTGCGAAGGCACGTAGTCCCAGCGGCGAGCGATCTCAATGATGTACTTTTTCGTCGAGCCCGGCGGAAGCTTGAGTTCTCTGTCTGTGTCTGCGAAACGGATAACTTCAGTGTTGAGCGTCGCTGGACGGCTGCCCATCCATGACTGGAGAAGTGCTTTTATGTCACCTTCGGTGAGATCCGGCGTGTTGTCTGAGTCCGGGTCGCTAACGCTTGGCTTTTTTGCCAAGTTCTTTATTTGACGTGCAATCTTGGTAGCGGCTGGCCCAAGCGCTGCAACAAGATTCTTGTCTTGACGATTCGACTCGTACAAAGCGGGTGTAATGCCAAGCAGATCAGATGGAAGGTGAATGTTCTCCTCGCTGCCGCGAGGGATGGCGATGAAACAACGCTCGCGCCCAAGCTTGCCAATGAATAAACCTAGCTCAAAAACGACGTTGTCGCGTACCGCAAGTTTCTCTACTCCGCGAATGTTAACAACATCTTGCGGCGTAAACATAAATACACCGAAGTCTGAAGACTCCAGCGCTTCAAGAAGGGACTCGATGTTGTATCTGGAGAGCTTAAAGACGTCTTGACTCCACACAGTTACCTCAGCGACGTGCTCTAAGCTTTCTTGCATCGCGGACGCAAGGTCGAGTGATTCGCTTGAAGAAGCAATGAACAAAGCGGGCTTCACCGATCTCTCCTGTGACATCTAACTCTAAATAGACGACATCCCGCTGATTGCGGATAGTCGGATAAAACTGCAATGTGCACATCACTTCAAATGTAAGAGGGATGTACAAGCATCTTGCAGAACCATAAAAAAGGCGAGCGAGCAGCGCGGTCTGCAACTTATACAAGCGACAAGCGCTTACGCCACCACAATCGTTTGACATTATCACCACCTTTGAGGCGAGCCGTTACAAAACACCAAATCAGACATCCTCGCCAACAAAGGGCCCTTGATGCAAGCCTCAAACCTTGCCCCCCACTCCAAACTATCTAGTCACTCTGACTCCCCCAACCCCTGCCTCTGACCAATAGCGCGGGGGCGTGTGAATTTCTACAGTGTGGTCACGACGTTCGAGTCGTCCACAGGGACGGTTTTGATGCTGTCCCTTACGCCGCAGTTGCTTTTGCGGTGACCCACGGAGAAATCACAATGAGCCACTTTTTAGACCGACTGAAGTTCATGTCCAAGGTGCAAAGCACCTACTCGGACGGGCATGGCGCGGTTGTCAATGAAGACCGCAGCTGGGAGCACGCCTACCGCTCGCGCTGGAGCCATGACAAGATCGTGCGCTCTACCCACGGGGTCAATTGCACGGGCTCTTGCTCGTGGAAGATTTATGTCAAAAACGGTTTGATCACTTGGGAGACCCAGCAAACCGATTACCCACGCACCCGCGCGGATTTGCCCAACCACGAGCCACGCGGCTGCCCACGCGGCGCCTCGTACAGCTGGTACGTTTATTCCGCCCAGCGCATCAAGTACCCAATGGTGCGCGGGCGCTTGATGAAGATGTGGCAAGAGGCGCGCCAAACGATGGACCCGATTGCCGCTTGGAAGTCCATCAGCCAAGACCCAGAGAAAGCACTGCGCTACAAATCCGTGCGCGGCTTGGGCGGCTTTGTGCGCGCCGATTGGGATACCGCTACCGAGATGATTGCGGCGGCCAATGCTTTTACGATTGATCAGTTTGGGCCAGACCGCGTCGTCGGCTTCTCGCCGATTCCGGCAATGTCGATGGTCAGCTATGCGGCGGGCGCGCGTTATTTGAGTTTGATTGGCGGTGGCTGCCTGAGCTTTTACGACTGGTACTGCGATTTGCCACCGGCCAGCCCACAGGTGTGGGGCGAGCAAACCGATGTGCCCGAATCGGCCGATTGGTACAACTCCACCTACTTGATGGTGTGGGGCTCTAACGTGCCGCAAACCCGCACGCCTGATGCCCACTTCTACACCGAGGTGCGCTACAAGGGCACCAAGACCGTGGCGGTTTCCAGCGATTTTGGTGAGATGGTCAAGTTTGGCGATATTTGGCTGGCGCCCAAGCAAGGCACCGATGCCGCGCTGGCGATGGCCATGGGCCATGTGATTTTGAAGGAGTTCCATTTAGAGAACCCTTCTGACTACTTTGTCGATTACTGCAAGCGCCTGACCGACATGCCCATGCTGGTGATGCTCGATGCGCGCGATGGCCACCATGTGCCCGGCGCGTTCTTGCGTGCCTCGCATTTGGATGGCGCTTTGGGCCAGCAAAACAACCCCGATTGGAAGACACTGCTGATCGACCAAACCACCGGCGAGCTGGTGGTGCCCAATGGCACGATTGGCCTGCGTTGGGGCGAAGGCAAAGTGGACGATGGCGCCAAAGTAGGGCGCTGGAATTTGGAAGCCCGCGATGCTGGCACCGGCCGTGAAGTGGATGCATTGCTTTCTTTGGCCGATGCCCACGATGGCGTCACCGGCGTAGCCTTCCCGTACTTTGGCGGTGAGCAAGGCGATGTGCTGGTGCGCAATGTGCCAGTCAAATGCCTGCGCTTGGCCGATGGCAGCGAGGCCTTGGTGGCCACCGTGTACGACTTGCAAATGGCCAACTACGGCATTGACCGCGGCTTTGGCGGCGGCAATGTGGCGGCCAGCTATGAAGAAGATGTGCCTTACACCCCCGCATGGCAAGAAAAGCACACAACCGTGCCACCGCATTTGGTGGTGCAAGTGGCGCGTGAGTTTGCGCAAAATGCGCACGACACACACGGCAAATCCATGGTGATCGTGGGCGCGGCGCTGAACCACTGGTACCACATGGACATGACCTACCGCGGCATCATCAACATGCTGATGATGTGCGGCTGTATTGGCCAAAGTGGCGGCGGCTGGTCGCACTATGTGGGCCAAGAAAAGCTGCGCCCGCAATTTGGTTGGGCACCACTGGCCTTTGGCCTGGATTGGAGCCGCCCACCACGCCAGATGAACGGCACCTCGTTCTTCTACGCGCACAGCGGCCAATACCGTTATGAAAAGCTGAGCGTGGGCGAAATCCTCTCGCCAACGGCCGATGCCAGCCGCTACGACGGCCTGAGCATGATCGACTTGAACGCCCGCTCTGAGCGCATGGGCTGGCTGCCTTCGCTGCCGCAGCTGCAAACCAACCCGCTGCATGTGGCGGCTCAGGCCGATGCGCTGGGCATCAACCCCGCCGAATACGCGGCCGAACAATTGCGCAGCGGCAAGCTGAGCATGAGCTGTGATGACCCTGAGAACCCCGCCAACTTCCCGCGCAATATGTTTGTGTGGCGCTCGAACATTCTGGGCTCCAGCGGTAAAGGGCATGAGTATTTCTTGAAGTACTTCTTGGGCACGCAAAACGCGGTGCTCGGCAGTGACCAAGACAGCATTCACCCCAGCGAAGTGCAGTGGCGCGATCAGGCCGGTGAAGGCAAGCTGGACTTGATCACGGTGCTAGATTTCCGCATGAGCACCACCTGCTTGTATGGCGACATCGTGCTGCCAACGGCTACTTGGTACGAGAAGGACGATATGAACACGTCCGACATGCACCCCTTCATTCATCCCCTCTCAGAGGCGGTCAACCCGCTGTGGGAGAGCAAGACCGATTGGGAAATCTACAAACTCATTGCCAAGCGTTTGAGCGAAATTGGCGGGCCATTCCTCGGCACCCGCAAAGACATTGTGCTGACCCCGCTGCTGCACGACACCCCCGGTGAATTGGGCCAAGCCTTTGAGCCCAAAGACTGGAAGAAGGGCGAGTGCGAGCTGATCCCCGGCAAAACCGCACCGAACATGACGGTGGTGGAGCGCAACTACGCCGATATCTACAAGAAGTTCACCTCCGTGGGCCCGCTGCTGGACAAGCTGGGCAATGGCGGCAAAGGCATCAATTGGGATACCAAGGGCGAAGTGCATGAAATGGGCCACATCAGCAAGCTGGTGACCGAAGAAGGTGTGAGCAAAGGCCGCCCCCGTTTGGACAGCGCCATTGATGCCGCTGAGATGATTCTGAACTTTGCACCTGAGACTAATGGCCATGTCTCCGTCAAAGCATGGGAGGCGCTGGGCAAGATCACCGGGCGCGACCACACGCATTTGGCCTTGGGGCGTGAGCACGACAAGATTCGCTTTCGCGATATCCAAGCGCAGCCGCGCAAGATCATCTCGGCACCGACTTGGTCGGGCCTGGAGAGCGAAGAAGTCAGCTACAACGCCTGCTACACCAATGTGCATGAGCTGATCCCTTGGCGCACCATCACCGGCCGCCAGCAGTTCTACCAAGACCACCAATGGATGCTGGATTTTGGCGAGGGCTTCTGCGTCTACAAACCCGCCATTGACACCAAAACCGTCGCGCCCATGCTGGGCAAACACGGCAATGGCGAGGTGGAGCTGGCGCTGAACTTCCTCACCCCGCACCAGAAGTGGGGCATCCACAGCACCTATTCCGACAACCTGCGCATGCTGGCGCTCTCACGGGGTGGCCCGCACGTGTGGATCTCGGAAGTGGATGCGAAGAAGGCCGGTTTGGTCGACAACGATTGGATCGAGGTCTTCAACGTCAACGGCACGCTGACAGCGCGCGCCATCGTCAGCCAACGCATTCCGCAAGGCATGTGCTTGATGCCGCATGCGCAAGAAAAAATCGTGCACACACCGGGCGCAGAAGTCAGCGGCAAACGCGGCGGCATCCACAACTCGGTCACCCGCACGGTGCTCAAGCCCACCCACATGATTGGTGGCTACGCGCAACTGGCCTGGGGCTTTAACTACTACGGCACGGTGGGCAGCAACCGCGATGAATTTGTGGTGCTGCGCAAGATGAAGAAGGTCGATTGGCTGGAAGGCCCGCTCGACCAAGCCGCCCACGATGCTGAGCAAGACCGCCTGGCCGCGCAAGCTGCCGCGCTGAACAAATAGAGAACGGAGCAACCCACTATGAAAATCCGTGCACAAATCGGCATGGTCCTGAATTTGGACAAATGCATTGGCTGCCACACTTGCTCGGTCACCTGCAAAAACGTTTGGACCAGCCGCGATGGCGTGGAGTACGCCTGGTTCAACAACGTTGAGACCAAGCCCGGCATCGGCTACCCGAAAGAATGGGAGAACCAGCACAAGTGGAAGGGCGGCTGGGCGCGCTCATCAGCCGGCAAACTGGTGCCGCGCCAAGGTGGCAAGCTGAAAATTTTGGCGAACATTTTTGCCAACCCCAACCTGCCGCAGATTGACGATTACTACGAGCCGTTCACCTACGACTACGAGCATCTGCGCATGGCGCCGCTCTCCAAAACTCCGCCCACCGCACGGCCCGTCTCGGTCTTGACCGGCCAGAAGATGGACAAGGTCGAATGGGGCCCGAACTGGGAAGACGATTTGGGCGGCGAATTTGCCTCGCGCAGCAAAGATGCGCTGTTTGAAGGCGTGCAAAAGGAGATGTATTCGACCTTTGAAAACACCTTCATGATGTACTTGCCACGCCTGTGCGAGCACTGCTTGAACCCCGCTTGCGTGGCCAGCTGCCCCTCCGGCTCAATCTACAAGCGCGAAGACGATGGCATTGTGCTGGTGGACCAAGACAAATGCCGTGGCTGGCGCATGTGCATCTCGGGCTGCCCGTACAAAAAAATCTACTACAACTGGAGCAGCGGCAAGGCCGAGAAGTGCCTGTTCTGCTACCCCCGCATTGAGGCGGGCCAACCCACCGTGTGCTCGGAAACCTGTGTGGGCCGCATCCGCTATCTGGGCGTGCTTTTGTACGATGCAGACAAGATCGAAGCCGCAGCCGCTGTGGCCGATGAGGGCGATCTGTACCAAGCGCAGCTCGATGTGTTCTTGGATCCGCATGACCCCGAGGTGATTGCCGAGGCACGCCGCCAAGGCATTCCAGAGGCATGGTTGGAGTCCGCTCGCAAGTCGCCGGTCTACAAAATGGCGGTGGAGTGGAAGGTCGCCTTCCCGTTGCACCCTGAGTACCGCACGCTGCCGATGGTCTGGTACATCCCACCGCTCTCGCCGATCCAATCGGCCGCCGAGACAGGCCGCATGCCGCACCGCACCGTGGGCCAAAAAAGCATCATCCCCGATGTGGCCAGCCTGCGCATTCCAGTGCGCTACTTGGCCAACTTGCTCACCGCAGGCAATGAAGTGCCGGTGCTGCATGCACTGGAGCGCCTCTTGGCCATGCGCGCCTACAAACGCGGCGAGACCGTGTATGGCGAGCAAGACTTGGCGCTGCTCGAAGCCGTTGGCCTCGATGCCGCAACGGTGGAAGACATGTACCAAACCTTGGCCATTGCCAATTACGAAGACCGCTTTGTCATCCCCACCAGCCACAAAGAGCAGGTGGAAGACAGCTTCAACGACAAAGGCAGCTGCGGCTTCACCTTTGGCAATGGTTGCTCGGGCGGCGCATCCGATCACTCCTTGTTTGGCAAAAAGCCCCAGGGCAGCGTGATCTTTGTGGACATGCCCAAGTCGCGCGGCAAAAAAGCCGACAGCAGCGTGTTCTAAGGCTGCATACGCCACACCAGATCAGGAGTCGCCACGATGATTTACCGCATTTTGTCCGCCTTGCTCAGCTACCCGCAAAGGGATTTGCAGCAAGCCATTCCCGAAATCCGCCAAGCGCTGGCCCAGCAGCCTGCGGCGCAGGATTTTTTAGAGCCGCTGCTCGACCGTTTGGCCAGCACCGATTTGATTGAGCTGCAAGAAGACTATGTGGCCGTGTTTGACCGCACGCCCAAGCACTCGCTGCACTTGTTTGAGCATGTGCATGGCGAGAGCCGTGACCGCGGCCAAGCCATGGTGGATTTGCTGCAAACTTACCAAGCCCAAGGCTTTGAGCCGGTCGACAGCGAGCTACCCGACCATGTGCCGCTGTTTTTGGAGTTCCTCTCCATCCTGCCAGCGGATCAGGCTTTGGATCTGCTCAACGACGCCATCCATGTGCTGGCCGCCATTGGCGCGCGCTTGGCGCGCAGTGAAAGTGCCTACAGCAGCGTGTTTGCCGTGTTGCGCGGCATGGCCACGGTGGAGCCGCGCGAGCAGGAAGAGCCGCCCGTGCGCGATATGGACGAGGCCATGGAAACCTTTGGCCCCGGCGCCGATGGCGTGGAACCTCTGCTGCGCCCCGCAATGGCCGCAGGTGCGGCGCAACCGCTGCAGTTCTACCGCAGCCGCCCCACGGCTTAAACCTTATCGCTACGAAACGATTTTTGCCGCTGCCTGCAAGAGGGCGCATGAAAGCGACGGGGCGATCTTGGGGGAGGCCTCGCCCCAACGCGGTTCAGCGGCACCCCTTTTTGGCCCCGATCGATTGGAGATCACCATGAATGCCATTCACACCTTTCTCTTTGGGATTTATCCCTACATCGCCTTGGCGGTGTTTTTCTTCGGCAGCTTGGCGCGCTTTGAGCGCGAGCAATACGGCTGGAAGAGCGACAGCTCCCAAATGCTGCGCGCCGGCCAATTGCGGCTGGGCAATATTCTTTTTCACGTTGGCGTGTTGGGTATCTTTTTTGGCCACTTGGTGGGCCTGCTCACCCCGGTCATCGTGTGGGATACGCTGGGCATCACCCATACTCAAAAGCAAATCTTCGCGATGGCCGCTGGCGGCGTGATGGGCGCACTGTGCTTTGTGGGCTTGGCGATTTTGATTCACCGCCGCCTCTCGGATCCGCGCATCCGCCACAACTCGCGCAAAAGCGATTTTTTGGTGCTAGCTTGGCTGATCATCACCTTGAGCTTGGGCCTGTCGACCATTTGGGTGTCGTCCAGCCATTTGGATGGCCACATGATGCTCAAGCTGATGGGTTGGGCGCAGCACATCGTGACTTTGCGCGGCATGCAAGCGGCTGAACTCATCACCGATGCACCTTTCCTCTTCAAAGCCCATATGTTCATGGGTATGAGCTTGTTTGTGATTTTCCCCTTCACCCGCTTGGTGCACATCTGGAGTGGCTTTGCTTCGGTCACCTACGTAGGCCGCGCATGGCAACTGGTGCGTCCACGGCAGTAAGGACTGACGGTGGGCAGGTGGCGCCATCGCCAACCTTCACCCCACGATCAGCCCACCTAGTAAAACAAATAAAGTAAACGAAAGAGCCTTATGCCAATCGTCGTGAACGGAACCGAATTGAATGATGCCGAAGTCGAGGAAGAGTTGGCGTTGCACCAAGACAGCGACAACCCGCTGCACGCAGCTGTGACCGCACGCATTTTGCGCATCGTCATGCTGGATGAGGCCAAGCGCTTAGGTCTGCCCGCAGACGATGAAGAGCAAGCTATTGGCGCGCTGCTGGAGAGCCAAGCAGCCAGCAATGCCCCCGATGAGGCCGCCTGCCAGCGCTTTTACCAAGCCAATCTGCTGCGCTTTACCGTGGGCGCGTGTGTGGAGGCCGATCACATTCTCTTCCAAGTCACTCCGCAAGTGGATTTGGAGGCGCTGCGCAGCAAGGCCGAAGCCGTGTTGCAAGAGGCACTGGCCGCGCCAGAGCGCTTTGGCGAGCTGGCTCAAACCTACTCTAATTGCCCATCGGCCAAAGTGGGCGGCAGCTTGGGGCAATTGAGCCGAGGCGATTCCGTTCCGGAGTTTGAGCGCGTGCTGTTCCAAGTGACCGCGGGCACGGTGCATCCCAACCTGATCCACAGCCGCCACGGCATGCACATCGTGCGCGTTACGCACGCCGAAGCAGGGCGCCAACTGCCGTTTGAAATGGCCCGTGCTGAGATTGAACAAGTGCTCACCGCCATGGCGCGGGACACGGCTTGGCGCCAATATCTCAAAGTGCTGGTCTCGCGGGCACAGATCGAAGGCATTGATTTGGCCGGAATGGCCGAAGGCGAGAACATCATGGGCGCGGGCTTTGCGCATGGTCAGCACGAACATGAACACGCCCATGCCCACGAACATAAGCACGCGCATGAAGCGCTGATGGCCAGCTTGCAGCAAGCGCAAACCGATGCTTTGCAAGCGCACCAAGAGGCGCACCAACATGAACACTTTCATCAACCCTCCCACGCAGGGTGCACCTGCGGCGGCGGTGGCAACGGCCAAGGAGGTTGTGCATGACAGACCATTCATCCCCTGCGCTGATCGACAGCTTTAACCGCCGCATCAGCTACCTGCGTGTCTCGATCACAGACCGCTGCGACCTGCGTTGCAACTACTGTATGCCTAAAGACTTCAAAGACTTTGAAGAGCCAATCAATTGGCTCAGCCACACCGAGATGGCGCGACTGGTGGGTGTTTTTGTGGATTTGGGCGTGAACAAAATTCGCTTGACCGGTGGCGAGCCGCTCACCCGCAAAGGCGTGGCCGATTTGGCAGGTCAAATCCGCGCACTGTCGGGCGTGAAGGATTTATCGCTTTCCACCAACGCCACCATGCTAGCGCGCCATGCCGTCAGTCTCAAAGCCGCAGGCGTAGATCGATTGAACGTCAGTTTGGATACCTTGGATGAGCAACGCTTTTGCGAAATCACCGGCCGCAACTGCCTCTCCAAAGTGCTAGAAGGCTTGAACGAAGCGCGCCGCGTGGGTTTTGCGCCGATCAAGCTCAACTGCGTGGTTGACCAAAGTGCCGATGAGTCGGACTTGTCGCGCCTGTTGGCCTACTCGTTGGCCAGCGGCTTTATCTTACGTTTGATTGAAACCATGCCCATGGGCAGTAGCGGCCAGCAGTTTGTGGCTGCTAATTTGAGCGACATGGGTGAGGCCATCGCGCAGCGCTTTGGCCTTGTGCCCGCACTGGATTTTGGCAACGGTGGCCCCGCACGCTACTGGTCAGCCGGTGAGAACCGCCCCGCTTTAGGCGTGATCACACCGATGTCACGTCACTTTTGCGAAACCTGCAACCGCGTCCGTCTGACGGTAGATGGCACTTTGCACTTGTGTCTGGGCCAAGAAAATCAAGTGCCGCTGGGACAGATGCTGCGCCAAGGTGCCTGCGATGCAGAGTTGAAGGCGGCCATCCACCAAGGCATCGCTGCTAAGCCTGAGCGCCATGAGTTTAGCTCTGCGCGCACGAAAGTGATGCGTTTCATGTCACAGACGGGAGGGTAGTGCGTGGGCGGATAAAACAACTCCAGAAAGAATGAGGCATTGAACAAGCCACATGAAAAGTAGGCCGTTTTGTCCATTATGAATTTTTGATAATTTCCATCTACCTTTCTACGGGCATGAGCAAAGAATGTTGTATTCGTTAACAATAAACTTCAGTGAAGGTTGTTGCTACACCATTAGCGCATGTGTAGATTCGCAAAGCCCTTAAGTTTGCCAGTTTACTTTTCTCTTTCTCGATCTCTTGTGTGAGTACTCCCCACAAAAAATTTATTGCAGTTGGTCTGCCTGATACACGCCACCGACTCTCTACTCGTATTGTTTCCAGCTCAATAGGGGCGTTAGTTGTCGTGCTTTGCATGATTACTTGCACCTTGTGGCTTTCCTGGCGTTTGGAAGGCGCTGGAGCAGCTATCAACGACACAGGCAGTCTGCGGATGCGGGCTCAACGCATTGCCGTTGTGTTGTTGCAACCAGCAGCCAGCTCAAAGCAGCGTAGACAAGATCTGCAACTTCAACTTGATGCCGTGGCGCATACGCTGCAGGGCTTAGCCGTGGGCGATGCGCAGCGGCCATTGCTATTGCCCTCCCATGAAGCGATACGCACCCAATTCAAAGCGGTGGAATCGTTTTGGTTGCAGGTGGCATTGCCTGCGGCCGAACATGCAAACGAAACTGGCCAAAGCCAAACCTATCTTGCGAGTCTGCCCCGGTTGGCCGAGTTGACCGATACGCTGGTCAAGATGATTGAACAAGACAATGCCAGTAAAACCACCGTTCTGCGCGCAGCCCAAGGTGGCCTGGCGGTACTTGCCGTATTGGGCACGATCGCCATGATTTATTTGTTATACGTGTGGATCATCGCACCCGTGCACAAACTGCGTGATGGCTTACAAAGTGTGGCAAGGCACAATTTCAGCATCCGTTTGCCAGTGGAAACCCGCGACGAATTTGGTGTGCTGGCGACCGGCTACAACCAGATGGCTGATGAACTGGAGGACTTGTATAAGGGGCTGGAGCAGCGCGTAACTGAAAAAACGCAGCAACTGGCCACGCAGAATGCGGAAATAAGCATCCTTTATGACATGGCGGCATTCCTGAATCAGCCCAGTGATATTGAGACCATGTCGGCCGGTTTTCTACAGCGCATTGTGGGTTTGTTTGATGCGCAGGGTGCGAGTATTCGAACTTTGGACCGTGAGCGGCAGCACTTGAGCCTGGTTGCCTCGGTCGGACTCTCACAAGCCTTGATTGAAGAAGAGCATTGCATGCATGTGCACGATTGCCACTGCGGTAGTGTGGCGATGCCGGGTAAAAAGCTGATCGTGATTCGTGATGTAAGCCAAACCACAGATTTTTTGAGTAAAGGCAAGTCAAACGATATCAATTGCCACCGTGAGGGATTTTCCAGTGTGGCAGTGTTTCGGATCTCGGCTCGCGAGAATGTGTTGGGGACATTTTCACTGCATTTCACGGGTCCAGCCGAACTGCCCGATTCTGGTCGACGTTTGCTGGAGTCACTCGGGTCATTGCTGGGTGTGGCATTGGAAAATCGGCGCTTGGAGGCTCAAAGTCGCGAGCTTGCTGTAGTACAAGAGCGCAATTTGGTCGCACAGGGCCTGCACGACAGCTTAGCCCAAGGTTTGAACTTCTTGAACTTGCAACTACAGCTCTTGGAAGAGGCGGTTGTGCACCAAAAGCAAGCAGAGATTGACGAGATTCTTCCACTGCTGCGTACGGGGGTGCAGGAAAGCTACCAAGATGTTCGAGAGCTGTTGACCAACTTTCGCAGTAAATTGGAGCGTGGCGATTTTATTGCCGCACTGGAAGACACGGTCAAACGCTTTCGCCGCCAAACTAGTATGCAAACGGCCCTCGATGTGCAGTATGGTCAGGGCGCTCCTTTAGCTCCTGAGCAGCAATTGCAAGTACTGTTCATTTTGCAAGAAGCGCTCTCTAATGTGCGTAAACATTCCGAAGCGCAAAGTGTCCAGGTGCGCGTGAGCAATGACCGTGACTTCACTATGAGCGTCCGTGACGATGGACTTGGCTACGATAGCGCAGAGGTTTCAGAGCGTGGTGATGCACATGTTGGTTTGCGCATCATGCGCGAACGTGCCGCACGCATGAATGCGCACCTCGAACTGGCAGCAACCCCAGGCAAAGGAGCCTCTGTGGTCTTGCGACTGCCGGTACAAGAGCGCATTGCGGCGTAATGCCGATATAACGAATGACTAAAAAAATAAACACCCGCTATGACTATTCGTATTCTTCTGGTCGATGACCACAATCTATTTCGCACGGGTCTGCGTCTGTTACTCAGCCGTCAGGCAGATTTTGAAATTGTGGCAGAAGCTGCTGATGGCAGTGAAGGCATCAAGCGCGCCAGGGAGCTCAAACCCGATGTGATTTTGCTCGATTTGAATATGCCCGGACTTTCGGGGCTTGAGACGCTTGAGCTGCTGAGCCAGGAGGTCCCGCTGAGTGCCGTGATCGTCCTGACCGTGTCTGAAGAGGGAGATGAGCTGGCCCAGGCGCTGCGCTCTGGCGCAAGAGGTTATCTCATAAAAACCATTGATGCCGACGCGCTGGTGAGCAATATTCGGCGAGCTTTTGCAGGTGAGCCTGTGATCGATGTCACGATGACCGGCAAGTTGATTCAACAGTTCCGGCAGCAATCAGTTTCGGAAACCAAAATTTCAAAAAGTGAAACTATGCGCAGTCACCTCACGGCTAGGGAGCGGCAGGTGGCCCAACTGCTGGCCCGTGGTGCGAGTAACAAAGTCATTGCACGCGAATTGGATGTTTCAGAGAGCACAGTCAAAATACATGTTCAGAATGTACTCAAAAAGCTAAACCTTACCAGTAGAGTCCAAATCGCAGTCTATATCGTAGAGAACGGATTAGTGAGTGATGATTCAGAAAATGATTCTTAACTGAAATATCGAGTGTCACTAATGCTAACTGAATAGCATCTTCATTTTGGATGCGGTGTAAACCCATCAGATATTTCTAGGGCAATACATTAATTAAATAGATAATCGACCAGGGGTGTGTGTTGCCCATGGCGCAAGAGAGGGGCGCCAGAGAAGGGGGAGGGGCTTGATTGCTCATGAATACGCACGACCTAATGACTACTATCTATCCAACCATACCGATGGGCTGAACGCATTCCTGCTCGAAATAGCCCAAATGGGCTACTACGCAGAAAGCAGCTTGGCATTACTGGCAAAGATGCTCCACCATTATGCTCATTGGCTCAAAGAGCATACAGCCAGGCACTGCTGGAATGCCACCTCAGAGGACATTGCGCAATACCTTGATGACTGCAGTTATCGGATGGGGTCAAGTGCATTGGCCAGCAGACAGTGGGCGATACGCTTGCTGTATCGCTGGGCAAATGAGACTGGGCGTTGTCCTAAAGATGTCAGTGCCACTGTCGTTTGGCACGCCGCTAGGAATGCTGCACACAAGGCCTATCAAAAGGTGTTGTCTGTCGAGCAAGTAGACATGCTTTTGCATAGACCGGATACCAAGACGCTAGTGGGTATTCGGGATCGTTTCGTGCTTGAGCTACTGTACTCAACGGGCCTTAGAGCGGGGGAACTCCTTAACCTGGATATCCAACAGAGTCTTGGGTTTCAAAGTGGATTGCGCGTTTGGGGAAAGGGATGCAAAGAACGCCTGGTTATCATTGGCAAGGCCGCTGCGCGATGGTGGCCAATGTATCTCAATGCTCGCAATACGCTGCTGAAACTGGCTGGACACCAGCCGTACAAGGTGCGTCAATTGTGTGTGAGCAGTTGCCTGCCAGGACAAAGGCCAGAAATGCAATATCGGCAACTGCTTCGTATGGTACGGCGCTATGCTGCTCAGATCGGTATTGAGGCGACACCACATTCATTGCGACACAGTTTCGCTACCCATATGTACATGGGAGGTGCGCCACTTCAAACAATTCAAGTGCTCATGGGGCACGAGCACTTAGACACGACCGCTATTTGTGTGTCACGGCGGTTTGTTGATAACCACGCGCTGCTTCGCTTGCATCATCCAAGAGCGGCAGACCTCGCTAAGGTATCCACAAAATCAGTGGATGAATCTGTGGATAACCTGCGTGGGAGGCGTATTTCCTCTAAGAGGGGATATGGCTGCTTAAAAAATAGTCACCCCTATCAATAACTGTTACGCCATTTCAAAACAGCAAAAGAGATGGCAGGCGCGCCCACCACAAGCATCGCTTTGAACCACCATGTGCCATACCAGGCGGGAGCGAAATTCTCGCCAAACCATTGGCCTTGGTACTCAAATCTGCCTATTGTGCTGTTTGACCACTCATTAAGAGCAGGAAAAAGGCAAACAGCCAAGCAAGCCAACACCACAGGAACGATCCATTCTGCGGTAAATGGGCTATAAAGCAGTGCGCCAATGGCCAAGGCGATGACCAAAATTGAAGGCACTCCCACGTTTATCACTGTCGGAATTGAAAGACTTGTGGCACGCGAGACCCCGATCAGGATTGCACCAATAATGATCACAATGGAGGCAAAAATAGCCAAAGCGGCATTTTCGTTTTGTCGAGTCATAGTATTTCAAATGAGTAGTTAAACAAATGGAATGCTGTCACAGTTTTCCCCACCGCATAGCAGTCTCAAACCAGGCTTTCCCCACACTTGCTGAGCACAGCTAGGGCAAGTGTACTTGATGCGATTGCTTCGATTGGGTGCTTGCAGCGAGGTGCCATCTTCGCTTTGGCGCGCCGCCTTGACCGTGGGTTTTACCACGTTGGCTAAGGCTTGGTTGGCTTGTGCAGGAGAGATTGCAGCAGCAGGATCGCTTAGCTGAGACGCATAGCTGGCTTGCCCATGGGCCACGTGCTCTTCTGCCGGAAACCTGTCATACCAACTCAACTTGAACTGAGCTGTCAGCAGCGCCTGGCAGGCCATTAAAAATCGACCGCCTTCAACCGCATAGTCCCCCATGTGGTCACCCGTTCGCTTGCCTCCGGGCTGACCAGTTGAAGAGGGCATAAGCCCAATGCTTTCCATCTTGTTGGCCCACTCATCGTTGTGGTAACGACCGCGACCTGGCTTGCCAAAGTGGTGCTGCCACAAGTGCACCATCTCATGCACCAGGGTTTGCATCGTCTCCACAATGGGCGTCACGGCGAAATAGGCCGGATTCAGTGCAATCTCATCAGTGAATTGCCCCTCTACATTGGCCCATCGTTGGGCAGAAAAGTAACCACAAGTGCGCTTTTCACGCTGCAGAGTAATCAAGCAAGCGGGCAGGGCATTGTCAAACAGCACTTTGTTGAAATGCTCGTAAGCGTTTTGCAGTTCTGAGTACGTTGTGGCGGTGGGGCTAAGCAGTTGCATGTTGGGTCAGTTTGAGGTTGATGCGCCTGTGGGAAATCATCAGTCCCAAAAGCGCCTCTTAGCCGTTCTGATGATGTCAATCAGGAGAACAAGACAAATAGCAATGGGAGCCAAAACCGCCACCCCAAAGGCAATCCATCCGATCCACGGACTGAACTCATACAGATCTTTGACCAATGCGGACATTGCTTCGCCTAAGGCATCGACGATAAGAAAGTAGGTCTCCAGCATAAAAGCATCCTATGAAATGATACAAAGGCTTTGTATTGCACAATACAAATCTGTGAATACAAAGACAGATTCATTGCTCATGGCCATCCCAATCTAACGAACGACGATGTTGATGAAAGCCGTGCGCCGGATGGCATAAGTCATTGCCAGTGACAGCAAGTAGACCACGGGACACAACAGCATCCAGTTGTACCCGCTTGCATAGTCCAGATCGGTATTCATCATGACGATGCTAGTGACAAACGGATGGATGATGTACACCCCCAAAGTGAGCTGACCTAGCGGAGCTACCTTTCGCATCAAGGCTTGTGGCCAATGCGCCCTTACTGAGAGCAAAAACAGGCTGATTGACAAAATCGACGCCAGCGGAAATCGGTCGCTGAGAAAGAGAAATAGGGCGGTCACACCCATCGTCTCAAACGAGATGGCAAGGGCAAGCACAATCAGTGTCACGCATGACAAGCAGGCCAAACAAAGGTTTTTTGAACTGATTCTCCATTGGTCTTTATGTGTCCAGATCACATAGCCGACCAGGCAGTACATGAGATTGCTCACTGCGAGCTCAAGGAAGGAGGATGGCATCTGGTACTTGTACGACTGGGCCGAGGCCATTGCCCAAGTGAAGACTACTGCCCCTACTGTGATGTATGCGGCAGCATTTTTCCATTGCGGGCTATCAATGAGCATGCGCAGGATAGGAATGAAAAAATGCAATCCCAGCATCATGAATAAAAACCAGAGGTGGAATGACGGCATACCGATCAATAGATCATCCAGTATCTGGCCTAAAGCCATTTCCCCCTGCATATACGCACGCCAGGACAAATAGAACACTGACCAGAATACGATCAATGGGAGGTATCGCTTGAGCTTTCTGACGTAGTAGTCCAATGGCTGTTCGTTTGACTGGCCTGATAGTGCAATGGCACCGGCAATCATCACAAAAAATGCTGTGCCGAATCGACTGGACGCGTCGAAGAAAGTCGCAACCCACCAACTAAGCGAGTAATCAACGTTGCCGCTTCGGTACATGGCCGTATGAATGATCACAACAGCCAAGGATGCGATGACCTTGAGCACCTCAAAAGTGGGATTTAGCTCTGTCACACGTGCACGAGCAGGTGCCGCATGACATGCGCTAAATGACTCTTGAGAGGCCCAGGAAACCGCCATGGCTTACAGGTATGCGCTGATAGCAATGATGAACATCAGTGTGACGCCACTGATGACCATGTGGCGTTTGAAGTGTGCGACCGCGATCTGTCCACGTGCAAAGGATTTCCAGGAATGGAGCATTCCAAAAGCGATGACCAACGTGGCCACAGCCAGCAAGATGCCTTGGAACAGCTTGCGCATATCGTCCGGGTTCTGCCCGGAGCCGGATTCGAATGATGCTCCTTCATAGGTGGATGGGTGGTATGTCATATCTCCACCAGAGCCGGAGCTGCTGCCGTATCCAGGGATGCCGCCAGTTCCGCTGCTGCCTCCACCGGCGTGGCTACCGTCACGGATACGGTCGGCCATGCTGCAGATTGTGGTGCCATTGATATCGGCAAAACCACTGCAGGAACCGGATCTGATCATGGTGCCGCAGTTGCCGATGCCTAACTGGACGCAAGCGAGCACCATATCGCCCGTGACTTCTCGACCGTCGAAAATCCCCATCTGAGCCAGTGCCTGGGGATTCTTTGTATTCAATGCTTGCGACATGACATTAGCCCATGCATTGACTTGATCTTGCAGTGGGGCGTTCATATAGTCCGAAGGATTTTTATATCCCTCACGATCCAGATTCTGTGTATTCATCTGGAGGACGCCATAACAACAACTTTGGTTGTAAACGTCTAGTTGACCTCCGCTTTCGAACATGGCCAAACGCCCTACAGCATCTGCGTTGTCTCGCAACCATTGATTAGCATTGGGACTTTGTCGGATTGCCTGCGCAACCTGGTCTGCAGTCACATAGGTTTTGGCAATCGCTAGTCCAGCGATTATTACCAGCAGCGAGAAGAATACATACTGTAAAAAAGAGCGTGAGGCTGACATGCTGAATTACTCCTTCACGACGATACGCTGGCTACACTGAGGTACTAGCTGACCATGCTGAATGACACGAAACTGAGCAACACCAGTTTCAGGATCAAAATTGAACTGAGTTTGGTTCAGGGATAACGGGTTGTCCTTATGTAGACCGTAAAGGTGGCAGAACCCCTCAACTGTGCGTGTGGTGGCTTTTCCCGCACTAAGCAAGGTAATCTTCAGAGGACACTCACCATATATATCCACCTGCGATCTGCCGTTTGGTGCCGGAGGGCATACACCTGAACCGCTCAGGCTTGAAAAAATCAGTTGTTTCCCGTTTATTTCAGTAGATGAAATTAAAACAAAACCAGGTAGTTTGCCGCGTTCTTTGCTGGTGGGGATAGAGGCAATCTCATCCTTCCAGATGCTGCGAGCCAATTCAACTTCGGCCTCACTGGCAGAGCTTTCGTAGTACGGCGAATTGAAAACGGCTAAGTTCATCGTCTGCCAGTTTTGCTGCTGTACTTGGCCTTGGGCGTGAACGCTCAAGCATGCTGAGGCTGCCACGGTAGCGGCAAAAATGGACAATGGGCTGAAACACAAACGCATAGAGTCCTCCTACTGTTTAACACTCTTGTTGATTTCATCAATGAATTGCTCAGGCGGTGTGGCACCCACCAGCCGTTTGCCATTCAAGAGTACAACAGTCGGAGTGCTGTTGATTTCATACTTCTCGCCCACCTTGAGAATGTCCACGAGGCCAGATACATCACAGGTTTGGTCGCCTTGGGGCCGAGAGCCATTCATCGTGGCGTGCCAAGTTGCTGCTTTATCCGCCGAGCACCAGGCTACTCTGGCTGGGCCCGCAGAGTCCTTGCTGATCACAGGAAAGGGGAAGCGGTAAATGGTCACGTCATCGAGCTGGTCGATGAACTTGGTAAAGACCTGGCAAATGGGGCACAGTGCATCCTCAAATACGGCGAATGTGCGACTGCCATTGCCTCTGACTTCTTTGATGGCCAGGTGCAATGGCAGGTCATCGAATGGGATGCGATTGACTTCGACCAACCGTTCTTGGGTCATGTCGATTCTGTTTTGCATATCAACCAAGCGCCCTTCAATAAAGGCGTACCGTCCTGCCCGGTCTGAATAAAACACGTCGTTGTTGGTCACGATCTCGTAGACACCCTCAATAGGGCTCGTGTTGATTTCGGACACGGAAACTTGCCCTTGGCTGTGTGTTTCGATAGCTTGTTTGAGACCGTTGCGAACGGCCTCTGGTGCATTGCCCGGTACTGCATAGGCGTTACCCAGTCCAGCTACAGCCAGGCATAAATGAAGGGGGAGTTGTTTGAAACGCATGGTTGCTTGAGACTATTTAATGATCGAAGGCCCGAACCCCTTTGAGGACTCGGCACTGCTTCACACGGTCGCGCATGAGCGTGGCCACGCGTGCGGGACTGGCAATGGCATGAATACGTTTAGTGGGATGCGTGGTGTCGGTGCTCTGCAGAACCACCGAGCCGCGTCCGAAGAGGGTCAGCAAGATGCTGCTATCAACGGTAATATCCTTGACGCGGTAGAGCTCAAGGGTGTCAATTTGCTTGACGATGATTCCAGTCTGCATCAGCAGCCGCTGATCAGTTAAGGTGTATCGGGTAGTGGCGGAACGCAAGAAGCGATAGACCGCATAGCCAACTGGCAAGACCAGCCAGAACGTCAGCAGGCAAAGCAGGTATGTCAGCGCATTGGCAGCTTGCCCTTCGGTTTCAGACCAAAGCACAGTGCTTTCAGGCACATGGCGTGCACCGCCTGGCGTCATACTGGCTTGCTCTAAATCCACTTTGTGGCTCCCTTGTGTTTGAGCTAACCACTGTATGGATACCTTGAGCAATCAACCAGTCGAAACCCGTACTCACAGAAGTTGGGGTTTGGCCTTGACAGGAGTCTCAAAAAACAATAAGCAAGCAATAAAAATGGTTTCTGGTAAGGCTTGTAATCAAGTACATGTAGAGTTATACTTTTATATAACTACCAGAAGGAGCCTATATGCACACAACCAACTTGCGAAAAGTAGGCGGGTCAGTGATGGTGGCTGTTCCACCCGCACTTTTAGATATTCTTGATTTGACTGTGGGCACCACAGTGGGGTTAGCCGTGGATAACGGTCGCCTCATCATGGAGCCGACCAAGCGTCCGAGCTACACGCTGGAGCAGTTGCTTGCCCAATGCGATTCGACAGCAGAATTGACCCGAGATGACAGTGATTGGTTGAATTCCTCTAGGGTTGGAGAAGAGATTTTGTAATGGAACGTGGAGATATCTACCTAGTCTCTCTTGACCCAGTCGCTGGCCATGAGCAGCAAGGAACTCGCCCTGTACTGATTATTTCGCCATCCGCTTTTAATCGGCTGACCAACACGCCCATTACACTGCCAATCACCAACGGGGGAAGTTTTGCACGCACGGCTGGCTTTGCTGTTTCTCTCATGGGAACTGGAACGCAAACCACAGGGGTTATACGCTGTGAACAGCTCCGTGCCCTAGACATTCGGGCCCGTAAAGGTCGGAAAATTGAATCGGTGCCTGAATTTGTAATTGAGGAAGTGTTGGCAAAAATTTCGACATTAGTTGGGTAGGCAAAGCTTCCAAATAATGTGGCGCCATTAATATGTTGATATTTCCAAGATGCATTGCTAAAGTATGTCAACTAAGTCGCCATACAAATCATTTGAATTAAATGAAAAAAAATTTAAATAAACATTATTCAGCTAAGTTAAGCCCACTTCAAATTGGGCTTAACTTAGTAGTTGGTTTTTTGCGTCTAATGGACAACAGCAAAGAGAATAAGGCGCGACACGATCACTTCAGTACAGGCATTCAAGAGCAGATTGATATAGAGAATGAGGTCATTAGCGCAAAAGTAAATAAAATTTGCACGCCGTATTGGGATGGAAGAGAGAGTAAGTAACAATATTTTTTTCATTGCACCTTACTTATTACTTGGAAGCTCTTGAGACTACCGCCGCCACCTTTCCTCCAGCCCCTCCTGCAACTTTGCTTGCGGTTGTGATGCCGTTGACAACATTACTTGCGCCAGATTGACCAACTGATCGCCCCAAACTACTTCCACTGGTCATGAAATTGCCGAAGACAGTGCTCATATGAGCACCAGCCCAAGCCATCATACCGCTCCAGATCATGGGAAAGCCCACAAACATCACCATCAGCATGATGTTCAAGAGAATGCGCTTTTCACCAGGTAAAGAGCCATCTTCCCAAGCGTAGACAAATTGTTTGGCAACATTTTCAATTTGTGTCCCCCCATACATGGCTTGCATGAGTCTTGCGTCAATCCAGAATGCAACCTCCCACATTGCAGACCAAAATTTGACCGTAAAAATGGCTATTGCTCCCGTGAACATGATGCTCAGGTTGAAACCTGACAGGAACACAACCATTGGCAAGAACATGTAGAGACCCATTAAAACCAGTGCTTGAATCATTGGCAGGAGTGCCATCAAAAATCTCATCGTTGCAGCTGAGGTCAAGCCCTCCATAAAAAGTTTGGGAGAACCGGCTAAACCTGCCACCCAGCGTCCGGCCTTGGTTCCCCAAGAAAGCTCGCTTGCTCCTTGTGTCTGACTGCCGATATTCATGACATATTGTGGATTGGCTTGATAGCTCAAGGATTGGGCGACATTGTTTTTCATCTGCTCAGTGCCCAACGTACTTACTAACCAGGCTATGCCATCTGTTCGTGCAGCAGAAACCATACTATCCCGCAAGCCTGTGTCTGACGTTAACCACCACTCTTTGCATGTGGGACGTCCCCATTCAGGATCGACTACTGCGCCTGTGTAAGGTACAGAACCAGCGGAGCATGCGTGGTAGTCAACATCCCTACTGCAATTGATAGGAAATCCAGTAACAGGGAAGGGTGCCCGCAAAGAGTCGTAATACCCAGGCTCATTGTTGAAAAAAAGGCTTCCGATCCATTCTGCATCTTTAGGGTCATCGCTCAAAATACCCGCTCCAGTCGAAGAAAATGGAGTTCCCTGGTGCGTAGTTTCAAGGAACTTTGAGCGTGCAGGATTAAAGCAAGCGGATCGGAATGCTTGCATTGGCTTGATCACTCGCGAGTCTTCAATAGTGGTTGTTCGCAGTACATCCTCAAGCTCACGCAACTCACTCATTCGATTGGACATTGATCCAATCACAGCGCCATTCACCCCCGATGCAATCGACATAACTGAATACCACCACATCGGTACATTCGTGAGTTGCGGTTGTGGGTCAATCGAATAACTTTGGTCGAATGCGCTGCCCATTGCGCTGTCGTAGGTACTTTGAGTTCCTCCGGTATTTGATGCAGGCGAGGGATTTGGGTCCATCGCTGTTGGTCTAGGGTTGTAGGTCAACGTACCTAAAGAGGTAATTGGCGTGGTTAAGAAACACAGGGTGAAAACAAAAAGTGCTACACCAATGCGCACCAAAATAGTGTCCACGATTGAGGAAATTCCGACGCCTTCTTCACCTCGCTCTTTAGCATCTTTCCACGTTTTTAAGATAATCCAGATGAATGGAATCATCACGAGCCCAGTAGATGCAATCACGCCTGCAATGATGTTCGCAAGACCCCAGCCGTAGCCCGTAAGGAAAATCTCTAAATAGCTGCCGACTTCCATTGATTGGCTCCTTTACGCAAATAACGCTGATAACCTGTTAATACCTACCACGATGAGCAGGATGTACATGGCAGCCATGGCGAGCACTTTCGTCTTGACCTCAATCCATTGATCTCGATTCTTAAAGTCAATACGTCCTTTTTTAATCATGAGGTCAATGAGCCAATTCCATTTCCATGCTAGAACCAACCATGCAGCAATGTGGATTAGCCGGACTGACTCATAGATGGGCTCCATGCGAGCTGGTATCGAGTTGAGGTTGATGCCTAACCGTAAAAAAACGACGCCAACAAACATCATTGCAATAACGATGAGTGCACTCAGAACTAAGTATTTGATTGGTTTAAGCATGGAAAATAGCTCTTCACTGCTTATTGCGCAACGCGACCATTGCGAATCGGATGTGGATCAGAAAACTGTGCTCCTGGAACCGATGCGGCAGCAGAATCAAGGTCAATTTGGTGTTCAAGGATGGCCGTGGCTGTAGCGCTGGACATTTCCTTTCTAATTCTGAATTCATATAGGAGATCGTCGATGTACTGCGTCAGTCGATCTATCTTGACTTGTACGTCCTTTGTCGCTTCTGATGCAGCCTGAACTTCTGGCAAGCTAAGACCTGTAATAAGGATGTTGCGAGCTATTAAGGCCTTATCTACTACGCGCTGGATGGCCAGTTCTTCGGACAGCCGTCCAATCACCATACTTTGTGTGTCAGGAGGCATGCGTTTGATGGATTCCATCAGTTGAGGAGTGATCCCCATACCTGGTGCTGATATCACGTTGAGCTTTTCGAGAGTCACAGTTTCTGGCTGCTGAACTGCACTAATCAGTTTGGGTTGCAGTTCCAGAAGTTCTTTTTCAATTTTTGGGCCAAGTCCACCAGCGGTACTGGTGGTTGTAGGCGTATCTTCATTGAGGTTCACAGCCTTGTCGCCGAGCACTTCCGTGGTGAACTGTGATGCCTGGTATGCGGAGCGAAATGCCCGAACCATCCGCTGAATGCCATGCGGGCCATTCGAATAATCGGTTGTTGGAGAGGCCGTGATCGGTTGATTCAAGGTCGCATTGAAACCGGCAATGGTGATGTCCTTGACGGGCTCAATAGGGGGCTGACCTTCACCTCCGGCAAGAGAGCCATAGACCCAGGTGACGCCACGCTTTTGAGCAAACTCCCGCTTGTTCATGTCTGTTTTGGCGGTCGTTACGTTGCCTTCGGCATTGGCCTGAGCCTTCCAGCCTTCGCCCTTGGCCATCTTGACGTAATCCTCATACGGGTTGCCGCCGGCGAGAATCATCTGCTCCATTTCCTCGCAGGATTTGAGCGATGCAGCCACCAAAGTATCGGCCTTGACAGAGAAATTTTGGAAGAGCTGATAAAGGCCGGGGTGAGCGCGCTGGAGAATATACAAAGGCAGTGCTGAAATCCCGGCCTGTACAGCCCCAGTGACCGTGGCTCCAAGGTTTTCTAGCGAATTCATCAGACTGGCCCACGACAGGCCAATATCGAATTTGCCACAGGAGTAGTTCATTTTGACGGCGCCATTAAGCCCCATTTTCATGGCCGTCATGTTGGGGTTCAGTGCCAGATTGGCAGGTGAGTCCCCGCCAAGCCTGTAGTAGAGGCTTGAATTTGATACCGGCTGGGCATCGGCTGAGCGCGGAGCAACCGCCAATGAGAGCACACACGCCAAAGTGCAGGCTGCAACGATATGGTTTCTGAATGGGGTATTCATAGCAATCAGGGAATTGAGAAAAGAAAGAGCCCCTTGATGAGGCAGCAATCACGGTCTTGCCACAGGTTCCAGATGTAAGAGTTACTGATGGATCTCTCTTTTGTTGGCGGTGATGCGTTGGTGCTTCCAAACCCCATGCACCCTTTTTGAGCCTCTGGAAAGAGCTGCTGCCACTGGTGCTGACGACCATTGAATGTGATGTACCCAGCTTTTTTGGGCACCATTTCTGTATAGATATGAGGCTGATCTTCAGCAACAATGATGCTTCTGACCCGCTCAGCCATGACACCAGAGGTGCGATATGGGTCTTGTTGAACCTGCTCCCCAATGCGCGGATACAAGCTCCCCCATGAGCCAACTTCCATTTGTCCAGGTATCCAGGTGTAGGGATACATCAGCTCTAAAGGAATGATGTGACGCCAAAAGTAGCCATCAATTTCAGATTGAAAATGCAGTGTTAGCCATGATGCGGCCGATGGGCAAATGTATTCAGAGCCACCTGCTGACATGCCTTCACTGAGCATGCCTGATATGCCGCCACCATCAACAGCGAACTCCATGGGGCTGCTGAGTCCAGAGGAAAATCCCAACGCTGAGGCGGCAGAGTTGAGTCCGCCGAGCATGGTTTTAACCTGGCCAAAAATACCACTGATATTGCTGAACATACCAGTCACGGACGACCCTACGCCTTGGGTAATATCGGAGGGAACACGCTTCCATGCTTGAGCCAGCTTGGGCACTTCGTTAGTGAAAAATCCGCTCAAATTGCCTGTTCCTGGAACAGAAAAATTGGCTGTCCCAGTTGTTTGTCCGGCCATGATGTCTGCAAACATGCCAACCGGATTGCCATACGCATCTGCACCTTTAAACACCGTAATGGAGCTCATGTCTTCATGGGTACTGGCAGCGGTGTCAGGCTGTGCAATAGACATCAACTTGGCCTGGACTTTATTGGCATTACTAGAGACTGTTTGGCCAATATCTCCCCAAGGATGATCGTCAGGACTTTGGTAGACGCTGATGATGGCCTCTGGCACAAAATGGGCCACGCGCACAGAAGTCTCAATGGAGCATTCATAAAGAGAGCAACGCAGGAAAAAGCAAACGCCTCTGACCGTGTATTTCAGGCATGAAGGCAGTGCCTGCACCGTATCTGTCATGATTTTTGCGGTGCTGGTTTTGGTGTCCGTTACCTGTGCCATGGCGGGAATTGCCGCTTGCGCACTTAATGCGAGTGACAGGAGCATCCAGCGTAAGGTGTGCATCATTGGGGGCCAGCCTTTCTTTCCTGGTAAATCGCAGCGGCCTCTTGCAGATCCAGCAGGCCGTACAGCACATACTTCTGATTGATCACCACAGCGGGTAGTTGTTTGAGCTTGTATTGCCGTGCCAATGTGATGCCTTGGGCCGCCAGCAGGATACGGTCCGTGTACTGCGCACGCATGCGCGACTCGTTCTCGCGCATATAGGCCAAAGCCTGCTCCTGTGTCTTGGGCAGATGCTGGTTGATTTCTTGGGTCACCATCTGCATGTCATCGAGCCTGTGTATGGCTAATTGCACATGCGCATCAGCCAGATCCCCTCCATTGATGTACATGGCCGAATTGGCAAATACATCTATGTGGCTGATCCCCTCAAACGCTTGGACATTCGTGTCTTGCGCATACGCGGTGAATTGGACAAGTACCATCGACAGCGCAATCGTCACAGCGCGGCCTGCTGTGAGAAAGCGGACACAACGCAATCGGATGCTTGATTCGGGGTAAGTGTGTTGGAGCCTTTGCATGCTTATGTCCCTCCATCACTCGCGCTTGGCTTCGAGCTCACGGGCCACCATGACAGCGGCATCCATTTCGCTGCAGCCGTGTTGCTCCATGAGCCTGCGCCGATGGGCTTTTTCATGGCCTTCGGTCATGGCCAAGGCAATCGGCAAGGATGGCGGGATATTGCGAAACAGCATTTGCCCCATCGCCGAGATCATCACGCCTTCGGTGTATTTGGGCGGTTCCTTGCGCGCTGACTCGATCATCAGGCGTTGCTCTTGGGTCAGATTGCGGAACTTGGCGATCTCCTCGATCTCGCTCTTGTCCATGGTCAAGAGCATCCAGTATTCGCACATGGATAACACGCGGCTCATGGAGTCCGGGAAGTCAGTCAGGTTTTGGGTGGCCAGCCAGAACCAGGTGTTGAGCTTGCGCCACATCTTCGTGCCTTTGGCTATTTTTGGGCCGAGCAGCTCGTTGGTGGTAATCAAGTGCCCCTCATCGGTCAGAAAGATGGTGGGGCGGTCATCGGCTTGATTGGCCTCACTGCGCGACTGCACCGAGTCGATCAAGGAGGTATAGGCCAGTGCCAGAGCATCCTCATAGCCATCTTGCGTCAAGGTACCCATTTCAACCAATGTCACGTCCACGTCCGGCCAATCCGTGCCAGGACGGTTGAAGATGCGCCCGCGCAGGCCTTGCGCAAAGCTCATCATGGACTGGCCCATCTCTTCTGCGCGGCTGCGGCGCAGCTCAGACATGGACGCGTCCTTTTGCATGGCCATGAGCTCTAGGGCCACGTCCTGTACGAGCGGGTGAAGGCGTGACTCTGCCTTGCATTTAACTGCTGCACGAATGATGGAGGTGGAGATCAAGTAGCGGTCAGCGCGGCTTAGACGCTCGATTTCCGCCTTTTCTCCCCCTGTGACCATCATGATGGCTGAAATGAGCATTTCGCCAAGTAAATCCCTTTTCTCGTTGCTATCATCTTCTTCTGAATCTTCATCTTGCTCATTGGAGGCACTGAGCACTTCAACAGTGATGACCTCTGCTTGTAATGCCTCATCGTTTTGATCCCCCAAAAGAGGACTCATCGAGTTGTCGTCACTTCAACAGTGATGACCTCTGCTTGTAATGCCTCATCGTTTTGATCCCCCAAAAGAGGACTCATCGAGTTGTCGTCACTTCAACAGTGATGACCTCTGCTTGTAATGCCTCATCGTTTTGATCCCCCAAAAGAGGACTCATCGAGTTGTCGTCAGGTATTCCTGTCTGAGCACGCGCCTGCCGTTCGGCGTAATAGAACGACTCCATAACTTGAAGATCGTCCAACACCCTCATAGCATGGACAAATGGCGGCAGTGACACGTCGGAGCCATAGGTAAAGACGGCCGAGTGCGTCGATAATCCCTTTTCCTTGAAATATTTCATGAGCAATTCAAAGGATTTACCTGCATCCACGATTACCAATCGCGGCTTATGAATGGCCATAGTTATCATCGACAAGTAATTGAGCGTTGATGATTTGCCCGCGCCAGTCGGCCCAAACACCAGCATGTGTGCATTTTTCTTGCGATCACGCTTGTTCAGTGGGTCCAGCCACACGGGCTCACCACCGCGATTCCAAAACCACATGCCAGGGTTGGGTGTGCCTCTGGAGCGGCCATACACCGGCATGAGGTTAGCTATCTGAGACGCAAAGGTTAGCCGCTGGCGACGCAAGTGCTTGGTATCAAAAGCATGGTCGTAATTGAAGGGCAGAGCCCGCATGAACGAGTCCAGTGGCACCAGGTCTTGCCGTGAGGAGATCAGCCGCAGGCCTGTACTGGTCAAACTGGTGGTGGCTTCGTTGACGGCTTCGGCCAGTTTCTCCCGGTTTTCTGCGGTGACATACAACACCAAGAATGTCGGAAACAGTTTGTCGCCTTGGGCCATGCGTTCGAGCACGTGATCGCACTCGTTATGGGTACGCATCGCCAAGGCAGTCGTAGCCCGTGAGGCCTCGCGGATGCGCTCTACATTGCGCTGCACGTTGCACTGGGGCTCAATCACAATGGTCAGCGACAGCATGGAGCCTGGAGGGAGCCGGTCAAAGCGGGCAAAGCTATGGGCTTGCTCTGTGCGCTCGGCACTGAAATGTCCCACTTGTGGAGATTGCGTGAGTGCCTCCAGCACCAAGGCCTTGAAGGGACGTCCATCAAACTCCCACAGTCCCGCCTCTACGTCAGACTTGGGCTCACTGGCCAGCAAGGATTGGGCAATGTCCCAACCAAACACTGGGGCTTGGCCTTCGGGCACTTGACCGTCCCAGTAAGGGGCTTTTTGCAGTGCATCGGTCACACTGGAGGCCCAATGCGGTGCCGGATTGAAAAATGGCATGAGCCATTCGTAGAAGTCTTTGCCAGTGCCTCGCTTAGTAGGTACTCCTGCTTCGTGAAGAGCTGCGGTAATAATCGCCATGGCCGTGTTGACTTGCGCTGCGGCTGTATGGGCTTCATCTGCATCCATCGCCCCAAACCTGCGGTAGATGATGCACCGGATACGTCTGCGCTGGGCTCGCCAGATTTGATTCGACACCTGAGAGTCAAAAAACAGCCCTTGCGCACGAGAGGCCAGATCGAGATGGTGGTCAAACTCTGCAATCACCGACTGGGTAAACTCAGACTCCAGAATCGCTTTGGCGCGATCCGGGTAATTGGCATGCACGCTTTTGATGTATTCGGGCAATCGTGTTTTGAGATCGAGCACGTTCTGGTCGTCGTTCAAAAAGAACTGAACGATCCAGGGCGACGGTGACGCCTCTGGCAAAGCGTTCAAGGCCTCTTGGACTTTGTGCGCGTGTTCGCGCATGTAGTCCTCCGCCTTGGCTTCAGTGGAGATGGGCGAGAGCTCCAGCATGGCGCCCACCGTGGAGCCATCGCGCATCAAAAAAACGTTTTCATCGGCGGCGTAAGCCATGTAGGGCAACATGTCCGTAAACGATGGCGCACGCATGGCCATGCGCTGACGGCTTGCAAGGGTTTGCGGCTCATCCTGGTGCTGCGCTTTGCCTTGGGAAGGCTTGGCCTGCTTGGCTTGAGCCGCGTGTTTTTTGTTTTTGAAGAGTCCCAGCATGCCCACCTCTTAATTGACAAAGAGATCGCTGTCGCCTGCCTTTGCAGCACGCGTGCTACTGCGCTCTTGCTTTAAGGGCTCAGGCTTGAATAGACGCCGGGCATTGGACAGTTCACTCTCGACTTCACCAGGCAATGCGTAATGCACTTCGTCGTACATCGGAAACACCGTGACGTAGCCAGGCACGGGGTATTTGCCCTTGGCCAAGTGGGGGTAGACCACCATCACCAGGTCAGGGTTGGGCACGCGCTGAAACCGTTGGTTCATCGGCTCAATCGCAGACCAGTAGCGTTCAGAGAGCTCATCGCCTGCACCAATGGCGCGGGCCTTGCCAATCGCAGAAAACTCATTCCTCGCCTCTGGCAGCTTTGGCGCTTGGGTTTGCCCAATCCTGCCGTGGTAGATGTCCGAAACCGTGGGACTGCCTGCGGTGGCTTCAATCAAGGGCGATTTGCGTGGGCCAGAGACAGAGCAGCCGCCCAGCACAAGGGCCAGTGCCAAACAGATGAGAGAGGTGTTATTCAAGCCCATAGTGGCCTCCGCGTTGATTGGATGTGGCGCCTTGCTGCCGGTGGATGATTTTTCTGGCATTGACCACTTTGTCTAAGCGCACCTCTTGCGTGAGGTGCACCACGATGTTGGCTCCAGAGGGGGTGACGACTGCATCGAAACTGTTTTGCAAGCGCGAGAGCAGCCAGTCAGAGACTTCATTGGCCGCAGAGGCTGCAGCAGACCCCATCACAAAGTCTGTGCGCGAGCCTGTGACGGAGTTGTTGTAGCCACCGTCATCGCGTTGCGTGGTCGTGGTTTGCGCATTGGCATACTGCTGGCCTGCCACTTGAAGAGCTTTGAGCCCCACAATGTCGGTCAGGTAGCGCGGTGCATTGGTGACGAACTTGCCCACAATGCAGGGGTTGCCATGCAGGTCGCTGATGTACCCCATGTACGTGCTCCTGCGTGTGCCGTTCTGGGTATTGATGTTGTTGGAGTTGCCTTGCTTGGACTGAACCGTTTGGACTGTCCCATCATTAAAAATGAAGGTCATGGACTGAATCAGTCCTTCTGAGCAGGACAGGGCCATGTCACCCACCGCAATGCCGCTGACAATCATTCCCTCGATGTCGCCTGGCAGTTGCCAGCCGTTCGCTGCTAGATTCTCACGGCCCACAATGGCTTTGAACTGCATCGGATCGGTGACCCGGCCATCGACCGGCACGCGGCCAATAATGGCCGTCATGGCTTGCACGTCCACGAGCGTGGAGTTGTCTGGCAGGGTGAAGTAGGGCACATCTTCTGCCTTCTTCGCTGCCCGTTGCACCGCGCTTTGCGCGGATGCCATTTGCTGGTCTGCTACAGCAGCCGAGGTGCGGACATAGCGTGTCACAGGGGCTTTTCCTCTACCACCTGTTTCAATCATGGCCTGGTAGCCCATAGGAGGCAGGGCGCGGTAGGCCACCTGGCCTGTCTCATCGGGCAGGCGCTCTACGGTCAGGCTTTGCGGCAAGTTCTCGCGTGCGGCTTTGCGAATCACGCTGGTGTCTGGGCCAAGCTGGCGGGCCGCATGCCCGAATTGACTCGCAGACGATGCGGCTGAATCAATGGCTTTGCCAATGGTAGAAAACGGTGTATCGGTGCTGGTTGGCCCTGCATTGGGCTCAGGAGGAACTTCTGAGCTGAATCCTCCATCTGCTGCAGGCAGTGCCCCCAGATCCACTACACGATCCATTGCAGGCGTGTTGGCTGTATTGAGGCTTGATGCAGAGGGGCGGTTCATCGCTTTCAAGCGGGTGTTCTCGGCCATCAGCACTTCGTTTTGCTGCAGCAGCTTTTGCACATCGTCGCGCAAAGAGTTGTTGCTGGTGGTCACAGTGCGCAGGGACTCTGCAATCGTGTCGCCATCTTCTGTGGTCGGAGCAGTGGGCACCTTTTGCAACTCACTGCCTGAGCGCACAGGCCCACCCGAGGAGCATTTCTGGACAAGAATCACTGAGCCAATAATGGCCACAACACCGGCCATGACGGGAAGAAGTCGGTTACTGGTTGCCATAGTGTTCCCCTTTATCGGCAGGACTCAAAGGCACGTTGGCAGACCAGGTAGATTGCCGTGGTGTCTGTTTCTGAGCCTGCAGGGCCAATACGCCCATGCTGGGCCGTGGCAGAAAGCCACTGCCCACGCACATCCTCCAAAGGCACCTCTAGGGCAAATTTGGAGCGGTTGCGCACCACCACAGCCGTGACATACAAATTGCCCGAACGCCATTGCCCCACAGGGGTGGTCTCCACCAGTGCCCCAGCGATCAATCCGTCCACAGGTTGGGTATCCACGCCTACTTGGCTGATGTTGCTGGGCTTGTAGGCCAGGCGACGCGGCGCATAGAGTGCCCGTGCTGCATGACGAGTGAGCTCCACCATGTCCGCGGCTTGCTGCTGCTCTTGCTCCTGGTCGTCGGTCGATAACGCAGGCTCTTTCTTGCGGTCGGCAGAGACTGAGGAGGAGAGAAACACTTCCATCTCGGCAGACGCAGTCACCGTGCCTTCATTGGCCACCAAATCCAGCGGGATCTGCTCACCCGTGTCCACCAGCTCGGCAATGATGCGGATCGTCTCAAATGGGCGCAGCGCGGTGGCATAGACCGTGCGGCCAATGGATTCCAGCCGCACAGCCACCTCAATGTCCGTGGGCACATGCAGTACCGATGGGCCAGGCATCGTAATCAAACGCTCTTGGCCCACAGGCAAAGCCACGCCCACAGGGCGCCGGTTGAATACCACGCGTTCTGTGCCTTCGCGCAAAGGTTTCTTGCCTTCGCTGTCATCGGCACGTTTTGCGGCGCGCACTGCTCGCGCTGCCGTGCCCAGTTCAGGCGACTCTACGGTCTCATCAGTGGCTTTACGCGAAGAGGGGGAGGCTGCTCTGGCAGAGACAGGAGGAGGACTCAAATCTGGTGACTCCCCTAAGTCTGGAGCGCCTGTAGGATCTCCAGCAGTGTCTCGTGGCTTCATGTCGTTGCGTGCATCACTGGCACCAGGCGTAATATCGACCAGTGGGGCAGGGATGTCATCAATCGTTTGCGCACAGAGTGGTCTGTGCATACTCAACATGCTCAGCACACCCAAGGTGATCAGTGCAGCACAAGCGAGGCTACGCAGTGGAAAGTTGGATGGCATCACGCTTACTCCTTTGAAGCCGTTGAAGCAGGGTTATCGGTGGTTGCACCCAAGTCCTGCATAGGGTCAACACTTTGGTTTGTCGCTCGTGGCAAGCTCATGGGCGTGACCACGTCTTGGGTGTTTTTGCCTCCGGCTTGCACGTCCGCTGCACTGATGCGCGTAGGTGCTGAGGCGCCAAAACAGTCCAAGGCCAACGCCCACGGATTGCGTTCACGATCCACGTCATAGCGCACCACCCGAATCGGGTAGCGGATGAACACGTCTTTGAGGCTGTGGCCGCGATACTCCTCGATGAGCTGCATGTCCAGCAGCACCTGCCAGGCGCTGTTGCCTTCGGGCAGAACGCGGTTGGCGGCATAGCCAAAGCCGGGGATTTCTGTAATCAGGCGGGTGCGTTGTCGCAGCTCCCCCTTTTTGCTGCGGTTTTCCATATCCGCCAACAGTTGCGCTCTGCAGCGTGGTGTCAGGTACGCTTGCAGTGCAAAAATCTGCTGGCCATAGTCTTTGTTGCCATCCTCTTGCCAGCGGTTGACTTGCTGCCAGATGTAGTAGGCAAAACCGTAGACGTTGGTCGTTGGTACGGGCGAGAGGCCGTCACGGATATCAATGGTCTCACCGGCGCGCATGTCGGGCGCTAGGTGCACGCTGATGTTTTTGGGCGTGCCCGAGAGCAAATACATACCCAAAGCGCCCATCAAAATCGTAGCGCCCAAAATTTTGACAAGCAACGCATTCTCTCTGCGTGCGTTTTCTAATGCGTCAATGGTTTTCATGTTCTTCTTGGTCACTCTTTGGGGTGGAAGTCACGGAGTTATCCGTCAGCGGTTGTTTGAAACTCTCAGCACTGGGAAACTCGTAAGGGGCCGATAACGAAAAATCCAAGGTGCGCCCCAAGGCCCAATAACCGTTGTGGCGGATGAAGTGGCTGCGGCCCAGGCCTTTCTCGGTGAGCCACAAATGAATGGCTTGCGAGTAATAGCCATCGGGCCTGCCGCGCTTGACCATGGCCAACTGCGCACTGGCAAACCACATCAGCACCAAAGGCCCAAAAATGCCGCATACCACAATGAATTGCCAGAATCCGGTCATGGCAAACAGCACCGTGCCAAGCGTGAGAAACAGCACCATCGAGACTGCGCCAATCACCTTGGCTTCAGTGACTGTCATCCCTTGAAAAATGGCAGGCTCTGCATTGATCAGATCCGTTAGTGGCGCTCTGTCTTGCACGGTCTCTCTCCTGGTGTGGATGCGGGTAAAGGGCTATGCCAATCAGGAGGTGAACACCTCAAAGGCATACGTCACCATCACCACAATGAAGATCGCAAAAATCGCAGCAACGATCATGTATTCCTTGAGCTCGGACATATCAAGGCGGCCTTTGGAGTAGTCCTTCCACTTGCTCAGACCTCCGGCGACCACAATCAGAAAGGCCAAAGCGGCAAAGATCAGTCCCAAAATCGTGATGCCTTGTTTGAAGTAGCCCCCCATGGCGCACAACCAGTCGCCCGCGCCGCAAGAAGCTCCATCAATGCCGTCAGGCGCGGCAATGGTCGGCAGCGCTGCCTCGGCAGGCAGGCCGACCAGCAATAAGGCCACAAAAGCCGGTAATGCAAATGCCGATTTAGTCGACAATTGACCCAAGGCCGCACGGGCCAGGCGAGATACTGATTGCATAAAAACTCTCCAAGGTTTCAGGTAAAAATCACAAGCAAAACAAACATCAAAACGAGAGTCGCTTTGATGGCATTCCAAAAGGCCTCAGCGCTCTTGATCCGCTCCTCCTGGTAGGCGCTGAGGATGTGCAACACAATCCAGGCGAACACCAAAATTGCCACGCCCGCGCCAATGGTTTGCAAGGTCAACGCCAGTACGTCAGCCTGGATGCCGGAGGCGTTACTGAACGATTGCGCGTCGTGCTGCATAGGTGCTTATTGGCGGTAGTCGCCGCGTAGCGCTGGCACTGGCCGTGGTTGACGCGGCGCGTCCATGTGGTCGTTGATGCCTTTTTGGATCAGCTCCAAATCAGCCAACAACCAGTCGTAATGGAACCGCACACGCTGGCCCGTAGGCGCTGAGGCATGGGCTTGCGCGACCAGGCTCTTGAGGCGCACGAGCTCGTTTTCAATCACGGCCAGGCGTTCACGCTCGATGTCGCTGCCAGTGGCCCAAGCCGATGGGCTTGTGGCCAGAGCGCAGCCAAGTGCAATGGCACTCAGCATAGAGCGTGTGGGAACACGGACGAATAGAGGCAGGGGGTGCATAAAATAGGGCTCCTTTTCAGACGTATTTCTTGAACGTTGCGACCGTGACGGAGAGCGTGAACGCCACCAAAACGGTAAAGATCAGCACCATGTAGGTGGGATTGATGCCGCCAAATGGCCATGACAGATACAGCGCAAAACCTGCCGTCAAAGCCCATTTCGTGTAGCGTTTGGCGTGGTGGTAGATGTAGGAGGACTCGCGTCCACCGCCCCAGCGGCGCAGATCGCGCTTGACCATGCCATCGACGATGCCCACTAGGCAAGCCAGCGCAAACGCGGGCAGGGCAAACAAAGCGATGGCCAGGCGCAAGGCCACGTCTTGCGCCACAAACATCGACGTGACGGCAATGCTCGAGATCAGACGACTGGTCTTGCCTGATGCCCTTTGCACTCCATCTTTGACGGTTTGACCGGCCTGTTGTCCTTTTTTCCCATTTGGGGTGTTGGTATGCACTGAAACAGACGAGTGGGCTGACTGGTACCAGCGGATTACCCCGAAGGTCTCATAGGGCCAACGCACCCAACGCAAGACCTGTGTGGCGAAGGCCTGGGTGTCTGAGACAAAGATGCTGCGGGGTGCTTGCTGGATGTAGCGCAGGTCTTGCTGGACGATGCGCTGTGCATGGGCAATGCCTTCTTTCTTCCAGAACGTGTAGCTGCCCGCAATCTCAATGAGCACGCCCACAAACACAGAAAACAGCGACAACATCACCAGCGCAAATGCTGCTTCAAGGCAGATCGTGATCGGGCCACGGCTATCGCCTCTGACTTCTTTGGAGGTTGCCATCAGACGACCCTCCCGATAGCCATCGTTTGTGCTGTATCAGTAGCCGACTTTTGTTGTACTGCCTCTTCCTCGGCTTCTTCGGCCAAGCGGTCATCAATCATGTCTGGCCCTATTGGCTGCAGGGCAAGCCAGTCGGTTTCTGCGGCCCAGTTTTCTGTGCTGCGGTAGCGGCACTTCATGTCTTGCGCCACTTTTTTGAGTGACTCGGGCACAAACAAGTCACCCTTGGTGTCTGCAAGCGGGATGCGAATCTTGAAGCGGCGATTGCCTTCGAGCAGGGCAAAGGCCTGGCCCTGTGGCAGCTCCAAAATATCTGCAGCCCGAATCATGGGCGTCTTGGTGGTTTGTAAAATGTCGTCATTGCGACTGGTGAAGTCCACTCCTGTGCCTTGGGCTGCCGTGTCCGTCACGCCTGACATAGGCATCAAATGCACGACATCGACCTCGGGCATCTGCTCTGCAATCAGGTTGGCTGTGGCCACCGAGCGCACACGCAACATGACGACGTGGTTGAAGTTGTCAAATATCTGGCCCGCTTTGGCCTTGTCGCCTACCTTGGACTCAATATCAAAGAAGGACTGCGTATAGGCCGTGATCCGAAACCCTGAGCCACCGAGCTTGTTGACCATCGGTACAAACTCTGGGCCTGCAATTTCGTTGACCTCATCGAAGTGGCAGCACACAGTGGGCAGAGTGATCTTGCCCTCTGGGTGGTGCGGGTCGAGCCCGGTTTTGTAGAGCTTGCCGCCCACACTCACCAGGTCAGAGAGCATGCTGTTGCCCACTGCAGAGGACACGACCGAGTCCGACAGTGCATCCAGCCCGGCATAGACGATGCCGCCCTGGCGCATCACACTCATCCAGTCGAAGATGGGGCGCTCATCATCGGGGTCGAAGTAGTCAGGACTGATGAGCTTGCCCACTTTGCCAGAGGTGAGTTTTTCCAGGAACGGGCCAAGGGAGGCAATGATCTTTTCGTAAAAGCTGCGGTCATAGCTCACAGCGCCGAGCAACCCCAGCAGCACGTTGTCCGTGGCCTTGGATTCACGAATCCAGATCGCCATGGCAATCACCTCCGGTGAGCGTGATTGCATGGATTTGTCCACGGGCACTTTCTTGGCTTTGACGCCTGCATCAATGCGTTCGATCTGGCTTTTGAAGTCCATGAACCGCTGGTGATTCAAGGCCTGATCCACGTAATACCAGGTCGCGTATTCCAGAAACAATGGTTCAATCCCTGTCACATCGCGCAGCAAGGTGTCGTAAGTGGGAATGCGCCCCAAAGCCACCTGGGCCTGTGCCACGATGTTGGTGAACCGCCAGGAGAACTCTTTGAAGGCGGCACTGTTGCCGCTTGACGGCAGGGCATTGGTGGTGCGCCCTGCGACTTCGGTAATGCGGCTGAAACTGCCAATGCCGTTGTAGCGGGCACTGATTTCTGGATAGCCCAAGTGAAACAGGTAGAGCTGGTCTTGCCTGCCTGCGCGACGCGCTTCGGCCTGCACCCGCAGCATCAGCTCGGCATCGCCTTTCGGATCAATGATGATGACCACATGCCCTGAATGAATGTCTTGCGTGCACAGCAGCTCCAACAGGCGTGTCTTGCCCACCCGTGTGGTGCCCATCACCACCATGTGGCCGCTGCGGCTGGCCTGGCGCATCTTGACCGGCTTTTCATCCATGGAGCCGACACCATGCAGGATGGGCGAGCCGCCCAAGTCAGGATAGAGGGCTTGAATGGATTGAGCCAATGGTCAACCTCGGCAATAGGTTTGAACCATCCGTTGTGTTCAATGGTTTTGGCACCCCAGTTGCGCAGAGCCAATTCAAACGGGCTGGGCGTAATGAAGGGTTTGGCCTCTGGCCGTTGGGTCTCGTGCTTGCGTTGCGTGTGCTGCTGCGTCCAGCCAAAGCCTTCGCCCAAGTAATATTCACCGGGGCCAACGGGAATCTTATGGGGCGCAATACGTGTGACGGGGTAGTATTTGAGATGGTGGTGGTAACGCACGATCTCCATGCCTTGCTTAAACCGCACCCAACCTGCATACCCTGCGATGGCCGACATCACCAATCCCATGTGCCAAGGCATCATGATGGCCCAAGGGGCCACCACGCCAATGAGTGCCACCATCCACAGCACGAAACTCGAATACCACTCCACAGGAGTGGCGTAGCAGTGCTTCTAAGCCAGTTGAGGACTTCATGGCAGCCCTCCTAAACGCTGGTAGACATGGCCATTGTTGTGGATCAGCACGGGATACACGCCAACACCGGCGCCCTGAAGCTGCTCAGAAAACAAGGGATCGGCCACTTCTGCGACAGACAAACCTTGCGCGACCTGCTTGACTGGCTCCAATGCCTTGGCACTGTCAGAGCGCACCACGGCGATGAATGCATCAACCTGCTTGAGGCGTGCATGGTTGAATGCCAGCCATTGCATGCTTTGCGTATCTGTCCCGACGACAGCGATATTGCGCGTCAACCATTTCGGCTGATACAAGGCAATGCCATCGAGCTCAAGCACTCCCGCTTGAAGCGGTGACTGCAGCGGATAACGCCAACCACGGTGTTGACCTGACTGGTCATCACCAGAGAGCATTTGATGGGTGTAGGGCTCTAACGGAACTCCCGTGCCAGCATCATGCAGTGTGACCAATTGCGCATGCGCTGCGGCTGCACTCCATGCGAAGGCGAACACGGCGATGGAAGGGAGGCATTTCATGCGCGAACCCCCAACACTGCATGGGTATCCACCCCCAGGCGCTGCAAGCGTGCAATCACAGCGCCCGCATAGCGGTTGCCACGGCTGCGGTTTGCTGCCGTCTCGGAGCCGGTGTGGTAGAGCTTGAATGCGGTATGCCAGTTGCGATGCTGTGCGTTCAAACTTGCCAGAATGGAGGCTCCCACGCGCAAATTCGTCCAATAGTTCAGGGCTGCGGCTTTGTCCTGGTCGAACTTGTCTTTGTGCCAGTGCCAATTGACTTGCATAGAGCCGCAATCCACATTGGTAATGCCTGCTTTGACATGCCTGGTCAATGCAGCCAAGGTGTCCCGGTAGCTGCTGTAGCGTTCAGCGCGTCCACGCACGCACAGCGTCCAGGGGAACGGCAAGACGCGTTCACCAAACTTCATCTGAGACTCTTGCAAGGCCACGCCATACATAGCCCAAGCGGGAATGGCGTACTCTGCTGCCACGGTGACATAGCCCCATGGAGGGGCAATAGCCGAAGTCGTTCTGCTTGTTGCTGCGCGGCCAGCCCCTTGGGGTTCAATGCGCTTGAAACTGCCTTGCGGCAAAATCATTTTGCTGTCCGCACTTGTCCCCAGGTCAGCCGCGACCCCAGCACTGCACACCGGCAGGCTCAGTGAGGTCAGGAGGAAATGACGGCGCAGCATGCTCACACTCACTGCTTCTCTGGGTTTTGCAAGGCATCAATGGCGCGGCTGCGCACCCCCAGCGTGGCCTGGGACGATTGAATGCGGTGCTGGAGTGTTCTGTCTGCAGGATCGCGCACCAGTGCGCGTGGCACATTGACCATATCAGCGGCGGCTGTCGGCACTTCCACGGGCTCCATACCGCTGTAATCCACAACGGGTGAGTTCGGGTACAGACGTTGCATCGCAGACTGGAACTCACGCTCAAACGCCAATGTGCGCTCCACATCTTCACGCAATGCTTTGGCAAACTTCTCGGCGTATTCTTGGCGCTCTTTGGCATTGCGGGCATGGATACCCAGCACCTCTAAGGGGCTGATGTTCTCCACACTGAATGAGGCGCGTGGGCCTTGCATCAGTGTTTTGGCGCGCTGCATTTCTGTCTCAGACAATCCCCAAATCTGAGCCTGGAGTTTGTCGGATTCATTGAGTGCATGGGCCGCTTGCGCAGTGGCTGCAGCTTGTGTCTGGCCAATTTGTGTATTGCCCACGGTCTGCGCGTATGCAGGCATCCAGGCGGCTGTAGTCGTCCACAGCACCATCCAGATAGCGACTTGGGTAGAGGGTTTGATGGGGGAGCGTTTCATCTCATTGCCCCTTATTGAGCGTCAACGGCTTGCCGCCCACGAGAAACGTCGCTTGTTGGGTGCGCGGATTGGCATGGGTCAGGGCAATGCCATTGCTCACATCGCCTGGCGACATGACCCGTGTGCCCAAAGAGGCATCCGTAGTGCTCAGGACAACGGATGGGCGTCCGTCCCACATATCCACCGAGAGCAACTGCACTTGAGGCTCAGGGTCTTTCTGAGGGGCTTTGTGTTTGGGTGCGGCTCCAGCGGTAGGCTTTGAGAGGGAGGAGCTTCGCACAGACACAGACCGTTGCGCCTTCGAGCGCGGTTTGTCCTGTACTTCCTGCCGTGGTGTCGCATTCTGCGCAGCCGCTGCATGGGCTGTCGGCACAGCAGCGGCTTGTGTGATCGTGGGTCGGATGAATCGTTCTGGATGCATCGCATCGCCTGGCTGGAGCAACCCTGCGTTTTGCAGGCCTTGTTCGAGCTGGGCATTCCATTGCTGTTGCAATCTCAACTTGTCTTGCACCGCCTCTAATTGCTGTTGCAGTGTCTCTACTTGTGCGGATAGCGGATTGGCTTCAATAGCGGGCAGGGGCAGGGACACGAGCTCAGGCACAGACTCTGGCGTGGGCTCTGGTTTTACCTGTTCTGGTTCAACCACTGTTTCCCCAAGACTCAGTACGTCTGAGATGGCAGTTGCGGGGCCAGAATCCGTTGGGAGGGGCGTTGTTTCTGCAGCAACGGGCACCACATCACCTGAGCCCAATCCGGGCAGGCGGTCTAAGGCCTCTTCAAACACAGTGGGCAGCGACTCCTGCACTTTGTGGATTGAGCCAGAGAGCCACTGGAGACGCTCACCACGGATGAAAAATAGGCATGCGGCCATTACGGCAGCGCACAGCAACAACCACAGCTTCAAAGACAGACGTTTGGAACCATTGCGCTTGGTTTTTTCAACGGGTGCTACAGCGTCTTGAGCGTCGAGTGAATCCACTGAATCCACTGAATCCACTGAATCCACTGCATCAGCCAAAGCAGAGGCAGTCGCTGTCGTGCTTTTTGATTCATCAACGGCCTCAACCGGCTTCTGGCCTGTTACAGGCGCTGGATTGGCCGCAAGAGATGGATTGTTTAGTACAGGCTCTGCGCGTGGAGCCATGGCAGGCGAGGGCGCTTTGACGGCCTTCGACTCTTTGCCGGGCTTCGCTTCTTTAGGTTTGCGCGCTGCTTCGCGCTCAAGACGCTCCTCTTCTTCGAGCTCCTGCTGTAGACGCGCCTCCTCCTTTTCACGCGCCTCTTTGCGCCGCAGCTCCTGCTGCTCGCGTTGCTCTTGAGCGCGGCGATCTCGCTCCTGATCCTGGCGTTGTTGATCGTCTGTATGCATGGCTTATCTCCCCGCCGCTACAGGACTGACAAGCTGGCCTTGTCCTGTGACAAAGTGGCTTGAACTGGCAGGAATCAAAGGCTCTGGAGCGCCTTGGCCTGATGGCCCCTTAGCAAAACTCACCAAGCGGGCAGGGTGATTCACCGTCAGCACCCATTCAGAGCCAATGAGTGTTTGCAATACGCGCTCTACGGTGTATGGGCCTAAAATCCGCTGCGACTCAGGCAATGGCAACTGCCGAAATCGCATTTCATCCAGACTGCCTGATGGACTCAGGTGGTAGCCCGAGCGCATCAAGGTATAGCTCAAGGCCTGTTCAATCGTTTGCACCTTCCTGGGGTAATTCAGGCGTACAACAGCTTGCAAAGGCAGCACCTCATTAACCGTAGGCTGAGCTGCAACGGTGGTGTAGCGGTTCACACGAACTTCTGGGACGGTTTGTGCTGTAGCTTGGACTGGTGGTGCCACAACAGTGGCAGGAGCGGCAGGGGCAACGCCAGGCGAAGGGTATGCACCAACGATCTCGGCTTTGGCGCGAGCATCCATCGGGTACAGATCCACTCGTGGGCCAGTGCAGGCTGTCAGCAGTCCAGCCAAGCACATCATCGTGGCCGTATGCAGCGATAGGCGTTGCGCCATAAAACTCTCCGGGCATGGGTGAAAGAAACACCCAGCCAACGGCAAGTTGCAACGTCAGTTCAATCCAAGAATCCCAAAATCAACTGCATGCACACCACCTGCCGATGGCCGGGTAAAAGACACACACCAGTGCGTCATCAGTAGTGCTTGCAGTGTCGGAAATCCGACCGCTGGCCTCAATGCGAAACCTGTCGTTACGTGTTTGCAGGTTTCGTATTGACTAATTCATAAAAATATGATTGAGAAATGCAATTTAATTTTGAAAGATAGATTTTCATCCGTCCATTCGATAGTTTATTATCCGATTAGACGGATATATATTAATCCGTAACATCACAACAGGAACGCCATGCAAATTCGTGAACAGGGGCGCAAAATTCAGTTCATTCGCAGTGAGTACCAGCCCGAACTCAAACGCTCTACCAGCAAGGTAATCACCTCGTGCGCCAAGTACGCGACAGCGCTTTCTGAGGAGGAGCTTGAACTTTTGACACCAGAGGAGAGGGCGCAGGCTAAGGCGTATTTTGAGAAGCGTCAGCAAGACAATGCCAACTGGAGGCGCAACTACAGCGTGCAGTCGCTGCATGAGGCGCTGCAGCAGACCATTGCGCATTTAAAAGAAGGAAATCAGTTGGATGCCGCGTATGCAGATTCACTTTGGCAAGCGATGGCAGTGCTACAAAAGGGGCTCAAGAAGGCTGGGCATGTAAAGCCCGTGAGGCCGAAATCGATTAATAAGTGATGTTTAAGGTCCATTCTCAACACAAAGGCAAGGACTTCATTCGCCAATACTTGACGGGGAGTTTCTTATGGATTTTTTAGGCACCAGTATTTCCATATATAACTGACTCAAGAGCTTCAGGGAGCCAATCTGGCTTAAATACTGCACCATCTTGGATCTTCATGTCTTCTAGGCTCCACCATTTCCAATCTCGAATTGTGTCCCTCTCTTCATCAGTCCATCCATCTTGATTTATGGGTAGATATGACTTGCAGCGGACAAGAAAGTACTTCTCAAGCCAACGTGCAGGCGTGGATCTAGCAACCGCATATATTTCTTCTCTTTCCCGCACGAATGAGCCTATTTTTGCGTCACTCCCAGTTTCTTCCAAAAGCTCGCGTCGGGCTGCATCCAGATAGCTCTCCCCGGGCTTTAGTTCTCCTCCGACAGTAGCCCAGAATGGATCGCGGTGTTCATCGTGATACTTGAACAAAAGTAGATTGTTATTACTGTCGATGATAATTAAACGAGCCGATCTTCGAATTTCCAGTGCCAATGTCACTTTCCTGACTCCTAACGTTGAAGGTAAACGGCTGGCTGAAAGCCGGCCCGCTTGACTGAAAGATTAGACACCATGCGTTGAGTCCTTCGCCTCGACTAATTTGAGTAAAAGTGAGACTTCTGGGCGGCCTACCCAGCTTCCAAACTTATAACTTGCTCCATAACCGGCGATGCAGAGCAAAACAAGCGGCTGCGAACCGAAACCGCTTTTGACAAGATCTCACGCAGTGAATAACGTCCTCTGACGTCAATCACAAAATATACCCATTAACGCTTGCACTTTTGGAAAGTCCCTTTAGTGCAACAACGCTTGGCCCAGATCTACAAAGCAACATGTCTCATCTAATGGTTTTAATTGTTTGCAATTTTGAATACATTTTTTAAAAATCAATCATAGATAATTCACATTATTAGAATCATGCAAGAAAAAAATAACGATATGTTACTGTTTTCATGCTCGGCGGCCTGTGATGAGAGTGGCAGCCACACATCTGAGTTTTGTAACTTCTGCACTAGCTGCTTTTCCCGACGACCTCACCCCCCTTACCCCACAACAAAATAATTTTCCTCATCGCTATGCGTATTTTTTCTTACCTCAATAAGAGCTTCCAATATACCTTTGTAAATAAAAGCGCCCTCAAAACATCTAGAAAATTGCTCGGCATATGCAGCGCTGGATTGTTGGGGCTGGTCACATTAGTCATGCCCCTAAGTGCAACAGCTCAAAATAACGTGCTGTTTGTTAGCTCGAATGAAACTTCAAACTTGGGTTGGAACGGTTATGTTACAAACGCTCGTGACGCCTTCAGCTCAGTTGCCCCGACAGGCACGTTTGTCAATCGCACAGGCGGGCTTTCTAGCACAACTTCACTGGCCAGCGACATTGCCAGTGCCAAATTGCTAGTGCTGACCACCGTTTGCAGCAACACTAATCCAGATCGCTGGGATGAAGTTCAAGCAGCACTAATGACGCGCCCCGATTTGATGGTAGTCAGCTTTGTGGATGGCTCCACTGTAGGGCAGTGTCCCGCGCATCTAGAGAGATTTACCACAGCCATTAACAGCATCAAACCTAGTTCGTGGGGCACAATCACGGCTACCCCCACCACTGGTAACATAACCGCGAATCTGAACCCGCAATCACTGTACGCAAGCACATTTCAGGGTGTGTTGTCGACAATCGAGGGACAGTATTGGGGGCGAATGTCATCCGTTCCGTCGGACTACGCCCTATATACAAGGGCGACTATTACATCACCCATCCCGGCCACCACTGATGACGCCTATGGTTTGTTCATCCCACAAGCGGCGTCGAATGGTGGCAATGGAGCTTGTCTGTTCTTTGTGGCCGATGCCTCCCAGTTCAGCACCACCATCGGCATTCAGCCCACCCAGTCTAATAACATAGGCAAAGCGTTTTACGCTGCGGCCACAGACCCTGCTGG
>NZ_STFG01000020.1 GCF_004833285.1 Lampropedia puyangensis | reverse complement strand
ACTAACTAGCCTCCATCAAATCCGGTGTGATTCACGGTGCATGGCACTGCGCACGGTGGTATCACTCATAGGGCGCTCACAGGTCAGGGTAGAGGGGAGCAACGTAGCGGCCATGCCCGCTAAGCGTTCTCACGTTCTCCAGTGCGGTAATGGCTTGGCTGGTAAGCGGTACCAAGTGCGGGTCCCCATTGGCTTTTTTTCCTTGCGGCGCTTCATGATGGTGGGCAGCAGGGTGGGTAGGGCGGCTCCTGTGTCTATCCATGTGTGACTTGAACCGCTTTCAGCTCTGCGCGTATCTGCTTGCCATTCAATAGGTCTTGCTTTGCCATGGGTAACTAGATGGGTAACTTTTTTGGAGAGTTACCCATCTAAATCGTGGAAGTAAGCAGAAGTCCTTGGACGTTCTTGGACGTTGAAACCTTGTTTTCCCAATGAAAAAGGCCGTCTGCTGGAGGTCAGCGGACGGCCTTGGAAGTAAAAGTGGTGGAGCTGGCGGGAATTGAACCCGCGTCCGCAAGCCTTTGCCGGGCAGTTCTACATGTTTAGTGGTCTGATTTGATCTTGCCTTCTACAACGCGCAGCCACACGCTTTGAGGAAGGCCAGCATCCTTAGATCTCATTGGTTGCCAAGGTGCCCGGCAACCAACCAGTTGATGTAAATTAACTTGCAGCTAAAAGTCTTGCGACTTTGTTGCCCAGCCCATCAACGTGCTGTTGCAAGTCTCGCCGGTATTAAGCAGCGAGTGCGAAACGATCGTCGTTTGCAGTTAGTTTTTTGAATTGAGATTTACGAGCGTAACTCAAGCTCGACATGCACCACTCCAGATCCGTACCCACGTCGAAACCAGGACAGCCCCAGAGAACAGCAATTCTAGTCTATTCCGAGTAACTGTGTAAGTTGTAGTGGAGATTCTATGTAGGCATCTGCTGGCCAGTTTTGCGTATTTTCGCTTGGGGAAATGTAACCGTAGAGTGCTGTGACGGTTTTCATGCCTGCGGCGCGCCCTGCGACCATGTCGCGCACATCATCTCCCACGTAGATGCACTCAGACGCTGTGATGTGTAAGCGTGTTGCGGCTTCTAGTAATGGTTCAGGTTTGGGTTTGGAGTAGGGGGTTGTATCTCCACCAATTAAGGCGCTGCAGTTGCGGAAGGCAGCCGTTTTCTCAACGATAGGAATAGCGAATCGCTCAACTTTGTTGGTGACAATCCCCCAGCGTAGTTGGGCGAGTTCGATTTTTTGCAGTAGCAGTGCAACCCCGTCAAAGGGGATGGTGGCCTCACCAATACAGGCTTCGTAGGTATCGAAGAATTCCTCGCGTAACGCGGAAAATTCGCTGTCCTCATGCCCCACGCCTAAACCAATAGGGAGCAATCCGCGAGCGCCGCTGCCAACGTAAGGGCGGTAGGCCTCAAGTGGCAAAGGAGGAAGGCCGCGTATGCTTCGCATACGATTAACGGCATGTGCCAGCTCTGTGGCTGAATCAATCAATGTGCCATCGAGATCAAAGAGGACGGCTTTGGTGTTTTGAAAGAGGGCGGTCACGAATTGGACTTCAAATTTTTGTCAAAATGGCTTGCGCACGGCGAGCATGTAATTCACATCGGTGTTGCTGCTTAGCCAATATCTGCCGGTCAGCGGATTGTGTTCCATGCCGCTGCTGCTTTGCAATTCAAGCCCACTGCGGCGAATCCAGAGAGAGAGCTCGGCTGGAGTGATGAATTTCGCGTGGTCGTGCGTTCCACGTGGAAGTATGCGCAATACATATTCGGCGCCAACGATGGCAAAAAGCCATGACTTTGGGGTACGGTTAATGGTGGAGAAAAAGAGCCAGCCGCCAGGTTTGGCCATTGCGGCGCATGCTTGCACAATTGATTCGGGGTTGGGTACGTGCTCCAGCATTTCCATGCAGGTCACTACATCAAAGCTTGCTGGGCGTTGTGCGGCCAATGCTTCTGCGCTGATGGTTTGGTAGTCGATATTTGGCGTGGATGCCTCAATGGCATGGAGTTTGGCCACACTGAGCGATTTTTCAGCAAGATCGATACCTAAAACTTCGGCTGCACCACGGCGTGCCATCGAATCAGCCAAAATGCCGCCGCCACAGCCTACGTCCACAATCATTTTCTGGTCTAAACCGCCTGAGAGGCGACTGATCCAATCAAGTCGCAATGGATTGATTGCGTGCAGTGGTTGGAATTCTCCGTTTGGGTCCCACCATTTATGGGCCAGATCGGAAAATTTTTTAAGTTCCGCCGCATCGGCGTTGAGGGGCAGTTCGGGTGTGCTCATACTGCCAATTATGCCTTGGAAGCATTGTGTGCTTGTAGGCTGATATGTGCCTGGCTATTTATAGGCAATAAAAAAAGCCCCTGTAAGGGGCTTTTAATCAAGGCATGCAGTAAAGCTTACTGAGCTTGTTTGACTTGTGCGGAACCAGTCACTTCGATTTCTACGCGACGGTTTTGTGCACGGCCTTCGCGAGTTTTGTTGGAAGCTACAGGCTGCAATTCGCCTTTACCTTCAGCGTAAACGCGGTTGGCTTCAACACCTTTGCTTACCAAGTAAGCTTTTACTGCGTTAGCACGACGCTCAGACAGTTTTTGGTTGTAAGCCTCTGGGCCTGTGGAGTCAGTGTGGCCCACGGCAACGATGACTTCCAATTCGAACTTGTCAGAAGCAACTGCGTTTGCCAATTCGTCCAACTTGGCGCGGCCTTCTGGTTTCAGGGTGGCTTTGTCAAAGTCGAAGAATGCATCAGCAGAAACAGTGATTTTTTCTGTTTTCACAACTGGTTCTGGTGCTGGAGCTGGTGCTGGAGCTGGTGCTGGTTCAGCTTTTTGAGCAACCAAGGCGCCATCGCAACCTTCAGCTGCTGTAGCAGGTGTCCAGAAAGCATCACGCCAGCACAATTCGTTAGTGCCGTTTTTCCAAACCAGCTCGCCAGAGCCGTTTTGCCAGTTGTCGACAACATTGCCACCATCGGCAGCTTTAATTTGAGCGCTAGCGGCTGTTGCAATTGCAGCAGAGGCAAACAAAACCGCCACTTTGTTGAGTTTCTTCATGGTTCTCCTCTTGGGGAAAGGGCCGCAGCCGCGCTGCGATAAAAAGGGACGTCGCTGATGGCGTGCATCAAAAACGTTGAAGCCGATTGTGCCATAGCCATGGGGTCAGGCGCCACTGTCACAGCGTCACAAATCCAAACATTGCCACATTCCTTCTCTGGATGTTGCGATATAGCTACAGCGCGTCCCACGGCATACAATATCTGCTTTTGTTTGCTGGGGCCTTGTGACAGGCTTTCGATCCTATGACCGAATTCGCTAAAGAAACCCTACCGATTAGCCTTGAGGAGGAGATGCGCCGCAGCTATCTCGATTACGCCATGAGCGTGATTGTGGGGCGGGCGCTGCCGGATGCGCGTGATGGGCTCAAGCCTGTGCATCGCAGAGCCTTGTTCGCCATGCGTGAATTGGGCAATGACTGGAACAAGGCCTATAAGAAGTCTGCCCGTATTGTGGGTGATGTGATTGGTAAGTACCACCCGCACGGTGATACAGCTGTGTACGACACGATTGTGCGTATGGCGCAGCCTTTTTCATTGCGGCACATGTTGGTTGACGGGCAAGGTAACTTCGGCTCAGTCGATGGCGATAACGCTGCGGCTATGCGATACACCGAAGTACGTCTGACCAAGATCGCGCATGAACTGCTTACCGATATCGACAAGGAAACGGTTGATTTCGGCCCTAACTACGACGGCAGTGAGCAGGAGCCTTTGGTTTTGCCTGCGCGTTTCCCGAACCTGTTGGTTAACGGCTCGGGTGGTATTGCGGTGGGGATGGCGACAAATATTCCACCGCATAACCTGTCAGAGACCATCAACGCTTGTTTGCATCTGCTGAACAATCCAGAGGCAAGCGTGGATGACTTGATGGAATTCATTCCTGCGCCTGATTTCCCCACTGGCGGGATTATTTATGGCATGAATGGCGTAAAAGACGGTTACCGCACAGGGCGTGGCCGGGTGGTGATGCGTGCCAAGGTGCACTTTGAAGATATTGATCGTGGCCAGCGCCAGGCGATCATCGTTGACGAACTGCCCTACCAAGTCAACAAGAAGACCTTGCAAGAGCGCATGGCTGAGCTGGTGCACGAGAAAAAGATTGAAGGCATCAGTCATATTCAGGATGAGTCGGACAAGTCCGGCATGCGCTTGGTGATTGAACTCAAGCGCGGAGAAGTTGGCGAGGTCGTGCTTAATAACCTCTACAAACAGACCCAGCTGCAAGACACTTTTGGCGTCAATATGGTGGCCTTGATTGATGGCCAGCCACGATTGTGCAACTTGAAAGATTTGCTGCAGGTGTTCTTGCAACACCGCCGCGAAGTGGTGACACGCCGCACAATTTTTGAGCTGCGCAAAGCGCGTGACCGTGGCCATGTGCTGGAAGGCCTGGCTGTAGCGTTGGCCAATATTGATGATTTCATTCGAATCATTCGCGAGTCGCCCACGCCGCCAGTGGCCAAGGCAGAGCTGATGACCCGCGGCTGGGACAGCCAAGTGGTCAAGCAAATGCTCACGCGTGCCCGTGAGGATGGTGGTGTGGTCAATGCCGATGACTACCGGCCTGAAACGTTGGGCAAGCAATATGGGTTGGGCAAAGACGGGCTTTATCGCCTCTCGGATACCCAGGCATCAGAAATTCTGGCGATGCGTCTCTCGCGCTTGACCGGATTGGAGCAAGACAAGATCGTGGCCGAATACAAGGAGGTCATGGCGCAAATTGAAGACTTGCTGGATATTCTGGGCAAGCCTGCGCGTGTCTCGACCATCATCAGTGAAGAGCTGGTCTCGATCAAAACCGAGTACGGTGAAACCAAACTGGGGGCACGCCGAAGCGAGCTCGAATATAGCGCGCAAGATTTGTCGACCGAGGACTTGATTACCCCAACGGATATGGTCGTCACGCTCAGCCACACTGGCTATATCAAGAGCCAGCCATTGTCCGAGTACCGCTCACAAAAACGTGGCGGCCGTGGCAAGCAAGCGGCTGCGACTAAAGAGGACGACTGGATCGATCAGCTCTTCATTGCCAATACGCATGATTACATTCTGTGCTTCTCTGACCGTGGTCGCCTGTACTGGCTTAAGGTCTGGGAAGTGCCAGAAGGCTCGCGTGGCTCGCGGGGGCGCCCTATCGTCAATATGTTCCCGCTGGAAAATGGCGAGAAGATCACCGTCGTTTTGCCATTGACTGGCGAAGCCCGCACCTTCCCGGCCGACCAGTATGTGTTCATGGCAACCGCCAAAGGCACGGTTAAAAAGACCGCGCTGGACGAATTCAATAATCCGCGCAAAAAAGGCATTATTGCCGTCAACTTGGACGAGGGCGACTTCCTGATTGGCGCGGCGCTGACCGATGGCAAACACGATGTGATGCTGTTCTCTGACAACGGTAAAGCTGTACGTTTTGACGAGAACGATGTGCGTCCTTTGGGCCGCAATGCGCGCGGTGTGCGCGGCATGAACTTGGAAGAGACCCAAAGTGTGATCGCCATGCTCGTGGCTGAGGCTGAGGGCGATCCGTCGGCGCAAAGCGTGTTGACTGCTACCGAAAACGGCTATGGCAAACGCACGGCGATTGCCGAGTACACGCGCCACGGCCGCGGCACCAAAGGCATGATTGCGATTCAGCAGTCGGAGCGCAATGGCAAGGTGGTTGCTGCTACCTTGGTGGGCCCGGAAGACGAGATCATGCTGATCACGGATACCGGTGTGTTGGTGCGCACTCGTGTGGCTGAAATCCGTGAGCTCGGCCGTGCCACACAAGGCGTGACGTTGATTGCGCTGGATGAGGGCGCCAAGCTCATAGGCCTACAACGCATTGTGGAGAACGATGCGAATGAGGGGGGTGAAGATGGCGGTGTCGCAGAGGATGTAGCTGCGACTGAGAATGGTGCTGCGCCAGCGCAGGACGATTCACCCAAGCCAAGCGATGATGGGGCTCAGGTGCAATGAGTTTGTTAGCGCAAGCTCGGCAGCATGTCTGCCGAGTCGGTGGTGCCGAGTTGGTTGTTTATGAGCTTGGGCAGTCACAGGCACAGCCGTTGTTGCTTTTGCACGGCGGAATGGGGAGCTCCCATGATTGGGACTCTGTTGTAGATGCACTGGCGCAGTCTTTTCGTTTGTTGCTTCTTGATTTTCGTGGCCACGGTAGATCGTCCATGGGGGCGCTGCCGCTGAGTTATGCGCAGCACGCGGCCGATGTGGTTGCTGTCCTTGACCATTTGAAGCTCGCTAGCGTGAATATTCTGGGGTTTAGCGATGGCGGTATTACCGGGTATCGCTTGGCTTTGCAGTGCCCTGTGCGTGTGCAGGCGCTGGCCACAGTCGGGGCGCAATGGCGTTTGTTGGATGGTGATCCGTCGATTCCTTTTTTGCAGGGGTTAACGCGTCAGCGTTGGGAGCAGTTGTTCCCGCATGCGCTGTCTAGCTATGAGCAAGAGAATCCACAGCCAGATTTTGATGCGCTGCTTGGCGCAGTGAAGGCGCTTTGGCTCGATAGAACAGCAGATGGATACCCGAGTGAGGCGGTCAGAGGCATTCAGGCGCCACTTTTGCTGATTCGGGGAGATAACGATCCGCTTTTGAGTCTGGCTGAGGTGAGTGCATTGCAAGATGCGTTGCCGCATGCGCACTTGTGGAATCAGGCTTTTTCAGGGCATGCAGTCCATGATGATGCAGCAGAGGCATTTTTGAAGATGGTGGTTGATTTTTTCTGTGCGCCATCACGGCGGCGCACAAACTAGTGTTTTTTCGATTCCAGTTTTGTGGGTTTTTCATGACCATTCCTCGCCCTTTTAATTTTTCTGCCGGCCCAGCCGTGCTGCCCGAAGAAGTGCTGCAAACCGCCGCTGCTGACATGCTCGATTGGCATGGCAGTGGCATGAGTGTGATGGAGATGAGCCATCGTGGTGCGGAGTTCATCTCGATTTACGAAAAAGCAGAGCGTGATTTGCGTGCTTTGCTGGCGGTACCAGCTAACTACCAGATTCTGTTTATGCAAGGTGGTGGCATTGGAGAGAATGCCATCGTCCCCTTGAATATCTCCCGCGGAGGGGTCGCGGATTTTGTGTTAACAGGCAGTTGGACAGAGAAATCTTTTAAGGAGGCGGGTAAATATGCCACTGCCCATGTGGCAGCGACTGCCAAGGCCAGCGGCTTTACTGAGATCCCGGACCCGGCGAGTTGGAGCTTGTCCAAAGATGCGGTGTATCTGCATATCTGCAGCAATGAAACCATTCATGGCATTGAGTACCAGACGTTGCCGGATTTGAAGGCTTTAGGCTCGAGTGCTGATTTGGTGATCGATTGCTCGTCTCATATCGCGTCTCGTCCCATCGATTGGAGCAAAGTAGCCTTGGCTTTTGCTGGTGCGCAGAAAAACCTCGGACCTTCCGGTTTGACCATTGTTATCGTGCGAGAGGATTTGATTGGCCACACACTGGATATTTGCCCAAGCGCATTCAATTACGAGTTGGTCGCGAAGAACCAGTCTATGTACAACACCCCACCCACTTGGGGTATCTATGTGGCGGGCTTGGTGTTTGACTGGGTCTTGCGCCAGCAAGAAGGCGGACTGACTGGTCTTGCCGCTGTTGAGGCGCGCAATATTCGCAAGGCGAAAAAACTCTACGATTATTTGGATAGCAGCAGCTTCTACAGCAATAAGGTTGCGGCCACAGCACGCTCACGCATGAATGTGCCATTTTTCTTGGCTGATGAGAGCCGCAATGCAGACTTTCTGTCTGGTGCCAAGGCACGAGGCCTGCTGCAGCTCAAGGGTCACAAGTCTGTTGGCGGTATGCGTGCCAGTATCTATAACGCCATGCCTGAGGCAGGTGTGGATGCGTTGATTGCTTATCTGCGTGAGTTTGAGAAGACGGCTGCTTGATCGGCGATAACTGCTGCTGGCTGGTTGATGGGTACTGGTGTTGGTGCTGGCTAGCTGGCAGCGGTTGGTTTCGATGTTTTCTTCTGGATTGAATACTTTCTTCGAATGTGCGCCCCATGACAAATAAACCCAATGAACCTGTTGCCACCCCTGAATTGTTGGCATTGCGCGATCGCATTGATGCCCTGGATCGGCACCTGTTGGATACCTTGAATCAGCGTGCCCGTGTGGCGCAAGAAGTAGGGGAACTGAAGAAAAAAGAGGGTACTACTTTTTTCCGTCCAGATAGAGTTGCACAAGTCATTGAGAAAATGCAGCGAGCCAATCAAGGGCCTCTGAAAAATGGGCATGTTGCGGCAGTCTGGCGTGAAATCATGTCTGCATGTCTGGCGCTTGAATCGCCTCAACGTGTGGCGGTTCTTGGGCCTGCTGGTACTTTTTGCGAACAGGCTGCGGTTGAGTATTTTGGTGGCGCTGCAGACATTGTGTATTGCAACAGTTTTGATGAGGTGTTTCACGCCACCATGTCAGGCAACGCGCAGTTTGGGGTGGTTGGGCTGGAGAATTCAAATGAAGGCGTAGTCACGCGCTCGCTCGATTTGCTGCTGCAGTCGCCTGTGCACATGGTCGGTGAGGTGATTTTGCAGGTGCGGCACAATTTACTGCGCCTGAACAACAGTATCGATGGCATTGAGGCCGTGTTGGCTCACCCCCAAGCTTTGGCGCAATGCCATGCATGGCTGGCCAAGCATTTACCCCATGCTGAGCGCCGCCCAGTGGCCAGTAACGCTGAAGGGGCGCGCTTGGCTGCGACCAATCCGGCATGGGCAGGACTTGCCAGTGAGCGTGCGGCTACGCAGTTCGGTTTGCATATTGTGGCTCCGGCCATTCAAGACGATGCGTACAACCGCACCCGTTTTGGCATCATCACACTGCCAGAGACCATGGCGATGCCTGAGCCAACTGGGCGTGATGCCACCAGTTTGGTGATTGCAGTACCCAACCGCCCAGGTGCTGTGCATGAGTTGCTCACACCGCTGAAAAAGCACAATGTGTCGATGACACGCTTTGAATCGCGTCCAGCACGTACCGGGCAGTGGGAGTATTACTTTTACATTGACTTGGACGGGCACCCAACACAGGCGCATGTGGCCGCCGCGTTGGCTGAGCTGCGTAGCTTGAGTGCCTTCTTCAAGCTCTTGGGTGCGTACCCACTCAAAGCCTGAGTTTGTAAACCTTCCTTGTTGTGTGATGAAGGCGTGTTGTGTGCGACGCGCGAAGTGATCGAGAAATGACGAAAACATACAATCAAATGGGCCTCATTGGTTGTGGCCTGATGGGTGGTTCACTGGCTTTGGCATTAAAGCGTGCGAAGCTGGTCAAATCGGTCGTTGGCTACAGCAAGTCGCCTTCCACTACGGCGCGGGCGAAGGCGTTGGGGGTCATTGATCAAGAGGCCAAGTCAGCCATGCAGGCGTGTGCCGGGTCCGATTTGATTGTGATTGCCGTTCCTGTGTCGGCTACGAGCGAGACTTTTAAAAGTATCCGCCAGTTTGTGCAATCGAACGTACTGACTATGGATGTGGGCTCCACCAAGCAAGACGTGGTGCAGAACGCCGAGAAATATTTGGGCTGGAACGGCCAGTATTTCGTTCCAGCGCATCCCATTACAGGCAAAGAAGTTTCGGGCGTTGAGCATTCTGAGGCCGCGCTTTACCAAGATGCCAATGTAGTGCTTACACCTACGCCTGCCACCGATCTCGACAAGGTGCAGGAGGCGCAGGCGTTATGGACAGCCGTGGGAGGGCGCGTACACGTGATGCCTCCTTGTGAGCATGATGCGCTTTTGGCTGGAATCAGCCATGCGCCGCATTTGGTGGCGTTTTCATTCATGAATAGTTTGCTTTCACAGGAAAGTTACGCCTCGTTCATGAAGTTGGCTGGCCCGGGGTTTAGAGATTTTTCGCGTATCGCGGGTGGTGATCCTGTACTTTGGCGCGATGTGTTATTGGCCAATCGGACCGAAGTTATGGGGCAGTTGCGCCAGTTGGTGCTGTCCATGCAAGCGTTTCAAAAAGCGCTGCATGCACAAGACGGTGATGCCCTGGAGGCATTGATTGTCAAAGCCAGCAAGGCGCGTAACGCCTGGCGCCCATAAACCTGTGCCGCACAGGCAATCGAGATATTGGCGTGGCGTATGCCATTGCGGTGCGTTCCGCGCCGCAACGCATGCTTCTTGTATTGCGTCACTCTCCTCTTGATCATTTTGAAAGACTGCATGTATTCCATCCCGTTTCTTGACCTTCCTGCTCTTGAGAGTGCCAGCGGTAGCGTATTGTTGCCAGGCTCCAAAAGCATTTCAAACCGTGTGCTGTTGTTGGCTGCGTTGTGCGAAGGTCAAACCACGGTGCTGCATGACGTGTTGTCTTCAGACGATACCGACGCCATGCTGACTGCATTGCGTAGCTTGGGCTGTGCAATTGAACATAAGCAAAACACCGTAACCATCAAAGGGCTGGATCGCCATGGTTTGCCTGAGCAAGCATTGCTGCATTTAGGCAATGCGGGAACAGCGATTCGCCCATTGACTGCCGCATTGGCTTTGTTGGCGGCCCCAGGACAGCGTTTTGAGCTCACAGGGGTTGCGCGTATGCAAGAGCGCCCCATCGGCGATTTGGTGGATGCATTGCGACAGCTTGGCTGTGATATTTCTTATCAAAAAACGCAAGGCTATCCGCCGTTGGTACTGCAGGCTGCTAACCGCGCGGAGCTAGAGCGCAATACATGCATTCGCATACGTGGCGATGTTTCCAGTCAATTCTTGACTGCCATGCTGATGGCATTGCCTTTGATTGCGCAGCAGCGCGATTATGTGATTGAGGTGGTGGGGGAGTTGATCTCCAAGCCTTACATCGCCATCACCCTGAACTTGCTGCAGCGCTTTGGCATCAACGTATGTAACGAGAATTGGCAGCGGTTCACCGTGACGGCAGGTTCACGTTACCAGTCTCCCGGTGTTTTGTATGTGGAAGCGGATGCCTCTTCAGCCAGTTATTTTGTTGCGCTGGGCGCGATTGCCTGTGATCCTGCGGTTGGCCACGCCATTACCATTCAAGGTGTTGGCGAAGATTCAATTCAAGGTGATATCCGTTTTATCGAGGCGGCCCGTCAAATGGGGGCTCATGTAGAAACTGGGCCGAATTGGCTTAAGGTGCAGCGTGGTAGTTGGCCGTTAAAAGCCATTGAACTGGATGCGAACCACATACCTGATGCGGCCATGACTTTGGCGGTGATGGCTTTGTATGCAGAAGGTACGACACGGATTACCAACATTGGCAGTTGGCGTGTCAAGGAAACAGACCGCATTGATGCCATGGTGGCCGAGTTGGGCAAGCTGGGCGCAACAGTAGAGAGTGGCGCAGACTGGTTGACGGTGACGCCGCCTGCGCAGGCACAGTGGCGCAGTGCTTCGATTGGCACGTATGACGACCACCGCATGGCCATGTGTTTTGCTCTGGCAGCATTCAATCCGGCTGCGGTCATGGTGCGCATAGAAGACCCGCGCTGCGTGGGGAAAACCTTTCCTGATTATTTTGAGGCGCTGTTTTCTGTGACCCGCCCGAAAGCGGGTGCTGTGCCTGTGATTTGTATTGATGGGCCCAGTGCATCAGGCAAAGGCACGTTGGCAGCTATGGTGGCAGAGCGTTTGGGGTACCACGCGCTCGATTCCGGCGCGCTGTATCGCATCGCAGGAGTGGCTGCGCGTCGCCAGGGGTTGGACATTGCGGCCGAGCACGCAGATGCCTTGGCAGATGTTGCGCGCTCGCTACAGTTGGTGTTTGATGGGGAGAAGGTGTTGCTAGAAGGCGACGATGTGACTGCCGCCATCCGTTCAGACCAAGGAAGTCGTGATGCGTCGCTGATCTCTGCCATCCCCGCTGTGCGCGATGCGCTGCTGCAGTGGCAGCGCGGCTGTGCTCATGTGCCGGGTTTGGTTGCAGACGGGCGTGACATGGGCACGGTGGTGTTTCCGCAAGCGCCACTCAAGGTGTTCTTGACCGCAAGCGCGGAGAAGCGGGCCGAGCGTCGCTATAAGCAATTGATTTCGCAAGGCTTTGACGTTACACTTACCACCCTTCGCGAAGAGCTAGAAGCGCGTGACTTGAGGGATACGACGCGTACAGTGGCGCCCCTCAAACCCGCTGCAGACGCTAAGGTGTTGGATAACTCTGACATGAGCGTGGATGCTGCGGTTGAGCAAGTGCTCCAGTGGTGGGCACAAGTGCGCAGCGTGGCTTGATACAAGCCTCGCAACACGGGCCTTTCACCTCCATGGCGTGCAACATATAGGTGAGACTGCTGAGTGCAGTTGCCTATTGATGTTCGAGGGTGCCTTTTGAGTTGCTTTCTTTGGCACACGCGAAGTTCGCCCAGCAAGCTTGATGACAAGCGTGCTGGTTTTTTCACTACCCAACTGGTGGTGGCTTGGGCCCACAAGGGCAAGAGCGCACCACACACTGCCAACTGTCGAGATAAAAACGTTCAGCAATAGGGCTGACGGAAGCCGATAGTCTGGTCAAGGAAACACATGTCTGAATCTTTTGCCGCCTTATTTGAAGAATCTCTGCAGCGTACGGAAATGCGCCCAGGTGAGGTCATTACCGCTGAAGTCGTGCGTATCGAGCACAACTTTGTGGTGGTGAACGCTGGTTTGAAGTCTGAGTCCTTCATTCCACTGGAAGAGTTCAAGAACGATCAAGGCGAAGTTGAAGTCCAAGTCGGTGACTTCGTTTCGGTGGCCATCGGCTCTATCGAAAACGGTTACGGCGACACCATCTTGTCGCGTGACACCGCCAAGCGTCTGGCCTCATGGCTGTCGCTGGAAAAAGCTTTGGAATCTGGCGAGTTCGTCACTGGTGTGACTTCTGGTCGCGTCAAAGGCGGTTTGACTGTGCTGGTCAATGGCATCCGCGCCTTCTTGCCAGGTTCTTTGGTCGACACACGTCCTGTGAAAGACCTGACTCCATACGAGAACAAGACTTTGGAATTCAAAGTCATCAAACTCGATCGCAAGCGCAACAACGTCGTGCTGTCGCACCGTGCTGTGGTGGAAGCTTCCATGGGCGAAGAACGCGCCAAGTTGCTCGAAACGCTGCACGAAGGCGCGATCGTGACTGGTGTTGTGAAAAACATCACCGAGTACGGTGCATTCGTGGACTTGGGCGGTATCGACGGTCTGTTGCACATCACCGATATGGCATGGCGCCGTGTGCGTCACCCATCCGAGGTGGTGCAAGCTGGTCAAGAGATCACAGCCAAAGTGCTCAAGTTTGACGCTGAGAAGAGCCGCGTTTCTCTGGGCCTGAAGCAAATGGGTGAAGATCCATGGGTGGGTGTGGCACGTCGCTACCCAGCCAACACACGTCTGTTCGGTAAAGTCACGAACATCGCTGACTACGGTGCATTCGTTGAGCTGGAGCCAGGTATCGAAGGTTTGGTGCACGTCTCCGAAATGGACTGGACCAACAAGAACGTTGCTCCATCCAAAATCGTTGCTTTGGGTGACGAAGTCGAAGTCATGGTGCTGGACATCGACGAAGACAAACGCCGTATCTCCTTGGGCATGAAACAAACCAAGGTTAATCCTTGGCAAGATTTCGCTCAGCAAACCAACCGTGGCGACCGCGTGAAGGGCCCAATCAAGTCCATCACTGACTTCGGTGTGTTCGTGGGCTTGGCCTCCGGTATCGACGGTTTGGTGCACTTGTCTGACCTGTCTTGGAACGAGCCTGGCGAAGCCGCTGTGCGCAACTACAAGAAAGGCCAAGAAGTCGAAGCGATCGTGTTGGCTGTGGACGTTGAGCGTGAGCGCATCTCCTTGGGTATCAAACAGCTCGACGCTGATCCATTCACAACATTCGTGTCGATCAACGACAAAGGCCAATCCGTGACAGGCAAGGTCAAGACTGTTGATGCCAAAGGCGCTGAGATCGAACTGGGTGAAGACATCATCGGTTACCTGCGCGCTTCTGACATCTCTGCCGACCGCGTGGAAGATGCCCGTAACGTGCTCAAGGAAGGCGATGAAGTCACTGCTGTGATTACCAATATCGACCGTAAGAGCCGCAACATCCAGTTGTCTATCAAGGCTAAGGATGCTGCTGACCAACAAGAAGCGCTGGACAACCTGTCTCAGCAATCCGTTGGAAATGCCGGTACGACTAGCTTGGGCGCATTGCTCAAAGCCAAGCTGGACAACGCAGAAGAGAAGTAAATCGGCATCGCTGGTATGCAGAGTTTGGGCTCTGCCAGCGTTGAAGATTCTCTGATGCACAACCCCTGCACCTTGGTGTCAGGGGTTGTTGCTTTCACAGCAAGCATTGGTTAATGCTCCATCATCGGAGTCCATCAAAGCAATGCTGACATTGTTTACTGCAATGCCATGCCATCTTTATTGATGGGACATGTGCACTCACTCCATCTCCAACCATGACACGATCTGATCTTGTTGAAGAGCTTGCGGCGCATTTCACCCAATTGAGTCAGACGGATGCTGAATATGCCGTCAAAGTCCTGTTGGAGTCGATGGGCGATGCCTTGGAGCAGGGCCATCGGATTGAAATCCGTGGTTTTGGCAGTTTTACCGTCAATCGCCGCGCGCCTCGTATTGGGCGCAATCCGCGCAATGGCGATACAGTTGAAGTCCCTGAAAAACGGGTGCTGCATTTCAAACCAGGTAAAGCCTTGCGTGAAGCAGTGGATCAAGGGTCAAAGGGCCGTTCGGAGTAAGAACACCCCTAGGGTATGATGGCAGCGCTTGGTGGTATTACCAGCCGTTGCCTTACAGTGTTTATGAAATATTTGATTTGGCTGCTACGTGCAGCCTTTTTCTTTCTGCTGTTTGCCTTTTCGCTCAATAACCAGCATCCCGTCACGGTGCATTGGTTTTTTGGCATGCAGTGGCATGGGCCCATGGTGTTGGCCATGTTGGTCGCATTTGCGCTGGGGTTGGCCATCGGCTTGGCCACAGTCATTCCGCGCTGGCGCCAGCTACGCAACCGTGAAGCGCAAATGGCCTCAGCGTTTCAGGCCAGTGCCTATACGCCAACGCAACAGGAGTAATACATGGATTTTGAATGGGCATGGTTGCTCTTGGGGTTGCCCATTGCTTTTATTTTGGGATGGTTGGCATCGCGTTTAGATTGGCGTCAAATGCGCATTCTTCAGCGTAGTGCGCCTCGGGCTTATTTCCAAGGCCTGACGTATTTGCTCAATGAGCAGCAAGACCAAGCCATTGATGTTTTTGTGCAGGCCGTGCAATCAGACCCTGATACGGTGGAGCTGCACTTTGCTTTAGGCAGTTTGTTTCGTCGGCGTGGCGAATACGACCGTGCCGTGCGCGTGCATGAGCACTTACTCGCGCGCGCTGATTTGAGCGCGGTGGACCGAGCAAGAGCGCAGTGGGAATTGGCACAGGATTTTCTTAAGGCAGGTTTGCTCGATCGGGCAGAAAACGCATTGCGACCGCTTGAGGGGACCACTTTGGAGAGCCAGGCGCAGACGGCGCTGCTGTATATCTACGAGCGCACCCATGATTGGGAGCAGGCTTTGCGTTTGACTGCACGCATGACGAATGAGCATGAGCGTGCGCAGCTTGCAGGCAAACAAATGCACTATTTGTGTGAGCAGGCCAACGAAGCCATGCGCCAACAAGCATTCGATCGTGCTGCTGCGCTTTTGGCACAGGCCAAGGCCGTTGATGCGGCTGGTGTACGGCCAGGTATTGAGCAGGTCAAGCTGTTGCTGGCCCAAGGCCAGCATCGCCAAGCGGTAGAGTGGGCGCTGCAAGTGTCTGAGAAAATGCCGCAAACCTTGCCACTTCTTGCAGGCATGTGGGACGGAACGATTTTTGATGCCCTGCAAGACGATCAATTGCTTTTGCAGCAGGTGCATACGGCATTGCGTGTGCATTATGAAACTGAAGCCAGTCTGGATGTACTGCTGGCGTTGGTGGCCATTGAACGTCACATGGGGCTGCCGCGTGCGGGTGCATGGTATGTTGAACATATTCGCAGGCACCCATCTTTGGTGGCTGCTGCTAACTGGATGGAGTTGCAGCAGCAAGATCCAGTGATCGAGCGGGCTTTGGATAAGGCCATGCAGCCATTGTTGAACTACCGCTGCTTGCACTGCGGCTTTGAGGCGCGCAATTATTTCTGGCAATGTCCCGGCTGCCAGAGTTGGGAAAGCTTCCCGACCAAACGCGTTGAAGAGCTGCATACATAGGACCTGCATTCAACGGCTCCGTGGTTCGTGTGCTTGGTATATGCATTCACCCTGCTTCCATCACACGGTTAACATGCGTTGAATCAGGTCGGGTGTGGAGTGCGCGTGGAATTTACGCATCAACCGGGCGCGGTACAACTCAACCGTGCGGTGGCTAATTCCTAATTCTTTGCCAATTACTTTGGATGTTTTGCCCTCCAGTAGGCGAGAGGCAACCTCGCGTTCACGGCCAGTTAGGTGGTGCTGTGTGACGGGGCGTTGCGCGCTGATGTCCTCGAAACTCCAGATTCCAGCTGCATGTGGATCACTGCGATCCAAGGCTTTGCCACTGACATGGCACCAAAATACTTGGCCATTGGCCCGTTTCATGATGCGGCTGTCGGCATAGTGGCCTTTGGCATTGAGGATGGGGGCAATGCGGGCACCTAAACGTTCAAACTCTTCGGCGCTGGGGTAAAGCTCTTGAAAAGAGCGTCCCATGAGTGTTTCTTTGCTGGTCATGAAAATATCGCACAGCTGTTGGTTGCAATCGATAATCGTGCGTCGCTTTGAAATGACCAAACCAACCGGGGCCATCTCGAATGCCATGCGGTACTCATCGGGTTGTGGCATAGGGGTTTTCTTTAGGAAAAACTACGTACATATTTACGTAGTATCGTAGCGTGTTGGCAGTTGCAATGGCCGCATATGAAGCCAAGTTGCCTGACGTGTACTTTTCCTGTTCCAGATCACAAGGAGATCAACTTGAACAAACTCTATCCTTCGGCTGAACAAGCCTTGAAGGGGCTGGTGGCTGATGGCCAGACCCTTGCCGTTGGTGGCTTTGGCCTCTGTGGTATTCCAGAAGCGCTGATTGATGCGTTGCGCGATAGTGGTGTGAAGAACTTGACGGTGATTTCGAACAATGCAGGAGTTGATGGTTTTGGTTTAGGCAAGTTGCTGGAGACACGCCAAATCAAAAAAATGATCTCTTCCTACGTGGGCGAGAACAAAGAGTTTGAGCGCCAGTATTTGGCTGGTGAATTGGAGCTCGAATTCACGCCGCAAGGCACTTTGGCTGAAAAGTTGCGTGCAGGTGGCGCAGGCATTCCAGCTTTCTTTACCAAAACAGGCGTAGGCACTATGGTGGCCGAAGGTAAAGAGCTGCGTGAATTTGATGGTCAAACCTATGTGATGGAGCATGCATTGGTGCCCGATGTATCGTTGGTCAAAGCGCATCGTGCAGACAAAAGCGGTAACCTGCAATTTCGATTGACGGCGCGCAACTTCAACCCTGCAGTAGCCACTGCGGGCAAGGTGTGCATTGTGGAGGTGGAGGAAGTTGTTGAGATTGGTGACATAGCGCCCGATGACATTCATCTGCCAGGCATTTATGTGAACCGCATCGTGCATAACCCCAATCCTGAAAAGCGCATCGAAAAGCGCACCATTACTGAAAAGCAAGGAGCCTGATCATGCCTTGGACACAAGACCAAATGGCCGCACGTGCGGCGCAAGAACTCGAAGACGGTTTTTATGTGAATCTCGGCATTGGCATTCCTACACTGGTGGCCAACCATACTGGTGATAAAGAGGTGTGGTTGCAATCAGAAAATGGCATGCTGGGCATTGGCCCGTTCCCAACCGATGATCAGGTCGATGCCGACTTGATCAATGCAGGCAAGCAAACTGTGACGACTTTGCCCGGCTCTTCCATTTTTGGCAGTGATCAGTCATTCGCGATGATTCGTGGCGGCAAAATCAACCTGTCGATTTTGGGCGCTATGCAAGTGTCGGAAAAAGGCGATCTGGCCAACTGGATGATTCCCGGCAAGATGGTCAAAGGCATGGGGGGCGCGATGGACCTTGTTGCAGGCGTGAAGCGCGTGATCGTGTTGATGGAGCATGTAGCCAAGAAAAAAGATGGCACAACGGATTTAAAAATCTTGCCATCGTGTACCTTGCCTTTGACTGGCGTTGGCGTGGTGGATCGCATCATCACTGATTTAGGTGTGATGGATGTGACGCCGCAAGGTTTGAAGCTCGTCGAGTTGGCCGACGGCGTGAGCTTTGAAGAAATCCAGACCAAAACAGGCGTTCCATTGCTTCAGTGAGCTTGGCTTGCATGTGCTTATAAACCGCTCTTTTGAGTGGTTTATTTATTCCAGCATAGAGTTGGCTTGGGCAGTGGCATTACGCTGCGTCCAGCCACCACCCACCGCTTTATACAAATTCACGGTTGCAATCAATCGATCGGCTTGCAGTTGCAAAACGGTTTGCTGAGCGCTGAATAGGTTGCGTTGCGCATCCAGTGCTTCAAGGTGGGAAGCGTAGCCTTCGCGGTAGCGGTTATTGGCCACGTGTGAGGCTTTTTGCAGTGCTTCTTGCTGAGCTTTGGCTTCGCTCAGCTGCGCTTGTGTTGACTGTACTGCACTGAGCTGGTCTTCGACTTCGCTAAAGGCCGTCAGTACGGCTTTTTCGTAGTTGGCGAGGGCTTGCTGGCGTTGTGCGTCGGAAGCATTCACCATGGATTGCAGTCGGCCACCATTGAAGAGCGGCGCCAGCACGCTGCCGCCCAAGTTCCAAAGGCTATACGGGTCGCCAGGCAATAAGCTGGAGCTGATCGCTCCAATCGATGCGGTCAGCTGCACCGAAGGCAACAGCCGGGCTTTGGCAGCCGCCAAACTGGCATCGCTGCCAATGAGTTGCTCTTGCGCGGCAACGAGATCTGGCCGGTGCGCGAGCAGATCTGAAGGCAGGCCTAAGGCCGGAATATGGGGCGCTTGCAATTGCTCAATAGTCAGCCCGCGAGCCACAGGCCCCGGGGCTTGGCCTGCCAGTAGATTGAGTGCATGCTCTTGTCGCGCAATGACTTGCTGCAGTTGCGGAAGGGCTTGCGCGGTGGCATGGTATTCGGCTTCGCTTTGCTGCGTGTCAAGTGTGGAGCTGTAACCGGCTTGTTCGCGTGAACGTGCCAATGTGAGCGCTTGCTTACGCACCTGCAAAGTGTCTTGCGCCAATGCCAGGCGTGCATCCAGTGCGCGCAACCCCAGATACGTGCTGACAGTGGTGGCGGTGATGCTCAGTTGTACGCTGTCTTGTGCTGCGGTGCTGGCGAGCCATTGTGCTTGTGCTGCATCGCGTTGGTTTTGAATGCGCCCCCACAGGTCCAGCTCATAGGCGGCCTGAAACTGCGGTTGTACGGCGCTACCCACAACGGGAACTCCGCGCGCAGCACTGATGCTGCGACTGTGTTGCGCGCTGCTTGAAAAATCCAGCGTCGGCCAGCGTGCGGCGTCTTGCACATCGGCCATGGCACGTGCTTCTTGTACGCGCGCGGCGGCTACGCGCAAATCCCGATTCTGGCTTAGTACTTGGTCGACCAGATGATTCAAAGTCGGGTCGTTGAAGCTCTTCCACCAGGCCGTGTGAACGGGGTCGGTGGCAGCCTCTGGGTCGTGCCTAGTCCATTGAGTTGGCACATCAACGCTCAGGCTGGTAGTGTTTGATGTGAAGTTGGCGCAGCCTTGCAGCAGCATGGCGCAGGCGATGCTACTGATTAGAAAACCGTGATGGGAGAGTCTTTGGGCCATGATCAGCCTTCCTGTGCCGGATGTGAGGTCTCGATGTGACCATGCTGATTCGTATCAACGTGGACCACCACGGACATGCCTGGGCGCAACCGTTGTGCTGTTTCTTGGTTGGGATCCACTGCAATGCGAACGGACAGCCGCTGCGGAATTTTGATGAAGTTGCCCGTGGCGTTGTCTGGTTTGATGACGCTGAATTCCGAGCCGGTTGCCGGCGAGAGTTGCTCGACCTGACCGGTCAATGCCGTGTTGTCTAGCGCATCAACTTCAAAGCGTACTGGTTGACCCGGTTGCATGTGGCTGGTTTGGGTTTCTTTGAAATTAGCCACTACCCACACTTGCGAAGGCACAACCGCCAGCAATTGCGTTCCAGGAGCGACATATTGCCCCAGCTTGACGCCGACTTCGCCTAAGTGACCATCACGCGGGGCGCGGATTTCGGTATTGTCCAAATCAATTTGCGCCAGTTCAACGGCAGCCTCGGCGGATTGCACAGCTGCTTTTAGTGCATCTTGGTTGACATGGGCAGACTGTAAGTCTTCGTTGGCCACCACTTTGCCTGCGCGGGCTTGTTCCCGTGCAGCTTGGGCGCGTTTGAGCGTGGCTTCCGCCTGTCTCAGCGCAGCCTCTGTCTGATCGCGCTCGCGTTGCGAAAGTGAGCCGTCTGCGGCTAAGGGTTCTGCACGTCGCATGTCCGCGCGTGCTCGGGCCAGTTGGGCTTGGGCGTTACCCACTTCAGCTTCTGCTGCGGCAATTTGAGCTTGTGCACTACCGGTGACGGCTTCTTTGGCGCGTTGCGTTTGCGCGGCATTGGCCAAATTGGCTTGCTGCACGGCCAGCTGCCCACGTGCTTGCTCGAGCTTTTGCTGGTAATTGCGGCAGTCAAGGCGCACCAGCACTTGGCCTGCTTTGACTGCGTCATAGTCTTGCACCAGTACTTCGGCAACGTAGCCATCAACCTTGGGTGCTACTACGGTGACTTGGCCGCGAACGTAGGCATTTTCTGTCGATTCGATCCCGGTATGAAAAGGCGGTAGGCGCCAAGCGTACAGCACCATTGCGGCGGAAATGAATGCGGCAATGAGGAACAGCCAGTGGCCGCGTGCGCGGATGAATTGGGTGATGCGGGACATAATATTTGCTCTTGATCAAACAGCGGAAGCAGAAAGGGATGGCGTGGCGCTAGGGCGTTGGCTACGTCGGAAGTCATGCCATTTGGCCGCTAAAAACAGGAAAAAACCGATGGCGGCCAGTATGGCCACAGCGTGCGATAAATCGTTGTAAGCCAGCACCATGGATTGCTGCGTAACTTGTTGCGTTAGGGTCGCAATGGCTTGATGGGAGGCCGCAGCATGGTCTGAAGTGAGTGATGATGAAGCACCTTGCAATTGCCCTAGACGCTGCACCACCAAAGGCTCTGACAGGCGCAAACCTTCGGCCAGGTGAGCGTAATGCACGCGCGCTCGGTCTTGCACGAACGTGGTCAGCATGGACTGGCCAAACAATGTGGCCAAGGACGTGGTGCCAGTCAGTACCGCAATAAAGCTGATCAGATGTTTCATGCCGCCAGCAATGACATGCATCAAACCTTGAATCAAGGCCAATGCCATGAACATGGAGCCTGCCATGGCCAATAAAAATTGTGAGGTGTATAAATCATTCGGGCGAGTGAGCACGGTGACATGGCCATCAAGCCAGGCAGCTATAAACACGACAACCAACGCAATTTCGCCGAACACGATGTAGTGTTTCTTTGGCACGGTCAGCAAGGTCAGCGCAAATCCGGCCAAGGTGCCAATGGCTATTACGGTGAATAAGCCGTGCAATTGGTCGTTGTAAAACCCCAGAGTGTTCATTAAGCCTACAGAGCCGACCGTTTGTTGTGCCTGCAAGGTGCGAAATAAAAACATGGCCCCAATAAACCGCAACATGAAGGGGCTAAAGAGCCAGTGCAAGTCAATCAGCGGGTACTTGCGGTGCCACTCATGAAACACATAGCAGCCAAAGCACAAAATAGCTACGGTCAGGCAAATCCCAATCCATGGGGTTTCTGTCCACCAGTGCGAGCTGCCCTGAGCGAAGACAACGATGAACAGTGCCATACCGCAGGCATATAGGGTAAAGCCCAGGGTGTCGCCGCGGGTGAATGCTTTCATCGTGGGCATGGGTTGCAGACGAACTACATTGATGGCCGCAAAGCACAGTAAAGACAGCGCTGCAATGACAGAAGTCACCCCGTGCCACTGGTCGTTCATCAGCAAGTCTTCGGAAATGATGCGCGATAGTGGCGCCCCTAATTGAAGGCAAGCGAATGCCAAAATGGCGCTGTACAGTGCTTTGCTCGCTGGCAGCGCCTGCAGCATATAGAGCATGGTGAGACTGCTCATGGGAGCTGCGACCAGCCCAAGCGCTGCACGAATGGCAATGGCAGAGCCCAAGTGGTTAGTGAACAGGTGGGTAACGCCCAAAATGAAGTAGATGCCGATGGCAATGTCGGCAAACCAGCGCAAACCAAACTGGTAGCGGATTTTGGTAAGCAGCAGCGTAGCGGGAATATTGGTGGCAAAGTAGGCCGCAATCAGCCAGCTGGCCTCGGCGGGGGTGGCGCCTAAGGAGCCTTGAATGCCAGGCAAATTGCTGTTCACCAAGTTCATGCCCAGCCCTTGAGTCAGTCCCAGCAGGATGGAGGTGAACACATAGCGCCATGCAATCGTCAAGTGTGTGTTTGCGGGTGAGGGCGCAGCAGTGGTTGGCGCAGCGGCTTGGGCGGCGTTGGTGGTGACTGTCGTCATGGTTATTGCCCGTGTGTGGGGCGCAGCAGTGGCATGACCAAGGTATCTACATAACGCGTGATCAGTGCATCAGTGATCATTAAGCCTTTGGTGCTGTAGCGGTGAAGAATCATTGCGGGCAGCAAGTCCTGAATCAAATCCACGTCAGCATTTGACGCGATTTCACCGCGGTGTTGCGCACGGGCGAAGACCGCGTGGATACGTTGACGGCGTTTGAGTAACCGCTCAGGGGCGACTTTTTCCATGTAAGACAGGCTGCTGCGCAAGTCGCGCATGATCTCTTGGTGAACTGCCTGCAAAACAGGGTCGTCTACGCTGTAGAGCTGTGAAAACAGCCCAATCAGATCATCGCGCAAGTTGCCGGTGTCGATCTCTTGGTGATTGCGCGCATCGTTTGCAGCCGTTAATGCGTCAATCAGCAGCTCGTCTTTGGAATTCCAGCGGCGGTAAAGCGATGCTTTACCCGCACCAACACGCTGGGCGACCGCATCCATGGTCACACCTGCAGCGCCTGACTCGGCAAAAATCTCAATCACCGCTTGCCGGATCGCGCCATCAAGGTGAGCGTCTCGGGTTCTGCCCAAGGGAGAGGGTTTGGTAGGAGAGGATGACATTTCAATACCGTTTAGTTTCGATACTCATTGGTTTCGAAATAGAATGGTATCACTAGTGGATATTTTTTGCAGATACTGCGTGCAATGTGCTGCAAGTAGGAAACTGCAGATGCTCTGCAAGGAGGGGGGCAAATGCTTTGGCGGTTTGAATAGAGCAAGAAGGTAGGGTCAATTAAATATCCGATGGAGTTGTAATCACCGCATTGGTCGCTTTTATCTTGGTTCGCGAACATTACCCCACGTTCCGAGATTGGCTGTTTTCATGAGGGGCGATGCCTCTGCGGTGATAGACAATTCTTCTGCAGCAGCAATCAAAGCTGGACCTAATGCTTGCATCCTCTCCATTGATAAACGAGAGGAGGGGCCAGCCACCACAATCACGCCTGTTGTTGGACCTCCTTGCCGCGCCACTGGCGCAGCCATCGAGCTCATGCCTAATGCATAGGTGTCTTGGATCAAACTAAAGCCACGCGCGCGATGTTCATCTAACATTTTAAGAAGCGCTTTAATGCTGGTTGGAGCATTCGGACCATAGTTTTTGACGTCACCCAACCCTTGGTGCGTCACCAACGCAATCGCATCATCCTCCGGCAAGCTCATTAGCCAAGCATGTCCAGCGGCGCTGCAGGAGAGGCGCAGATCAATCCCCATATCCGGGTCATACTTCAGGCCACTTTTGGCTCCTTGTGCCTTCGCCATCAAGGTCAAGCGATCACCATCCACAACGGCCAATCGCACCAGTTCTTCTGTTAAGTCAGCCAAACGGCGAATCACCGGCTCAGCAATATCGGTTACGCCTGTTCGACTTAAAAAGCTCAATCCAATAGAGGCTAGTTTCGTCGTCAGTGCGTAGTCGCCATGCACAGGAAGTTGCCGCACGTAACCGAACTTCATTAACTCTTGCAGCGTTCTATGGCAACCGCTGCGTAGCTGCTCGAGATCGTTGGCAATTTGCACCAAGGGTGCTCCATCAGGGTGATTGGTCAAATACTCAAGAACTGCCAGTGATTTTTCTAGGGCGCTGCTCATTGTTTTCTCCGAATGTGTTGCGTTCGAGCGTATCAGGTTTTTCTTCAGGTTTTGTTATTTTCATGAATGACATTATTTTTTTGAACATCATTCAATTTTTTTATGCAATACTTCAGTTCATATTTAAAACATCGTTAATAAACAGGAGACATCGTAATGAGAAAGTCATTTGCAAAAAACATGCTGCGCACCCTTAGCTTGGTGGTGGGGGGCGTCATTCTGACCACCGCATCATTAGGAGTGAATGCGCAAGACGTCAAACAGCGCAACTTGCGTTTTGCCTACAGCGTGGCACCGGACCATCCTTTTGCCGTAGGCGCCAAAAAATTCGGTGATTTGGTTGCGCAAAAAAGCGATGGAAAGATCAAAATTCAGCTGTTCGCGAACGCTATTTTGGGAAGTGACCCACAAAACCTCTCCGCAGTTCGAGGGGGCACTCTGGACTTCACCTCGCTGGCATACGGGCTGGTCGCATCTGTCGACAAAAAGCAAAGCGTCTACGACTTGCCGTTCTTATTCAACAATGCCGAAGAGGCTTACGCGATTGCAGATGGCCCGATTGGACGTCGACTGGACGAAGGCCTTGCCGAACACGGTCTGATCAGCCTGGGGTTATGGGATCTGGGCTTTCGCCACATGACCAACAGCAAGCACCCCATCACCAAGGCCGAAGATATCCAGGGCTTGAAGCTTCGCGTGATTGCGTCACCAATTTACGTCGATCTGTTCAATACGTTAGGGGCAAACCCAGTTCCCATGACTTTTGGCGAGCTGTACGGCGCGCTTGAGTCACGCACTGTCGATGGCCAAGACAATCCTATTGGCGTCATCGCTGCATCGCGATTACAAGAGGTACAAAAATACCTGTCACTCACACGCCATTTGTACACAGGCATGCCTTTGCTGATGAGCAAAAAAACATGGGATGGCATGTCAGATACAGAGCGCGCCATCATCCGTGATGCCGCTCAAGAAGCGAAAATTTTTCAACGTGAGACCTCACAAGCAGCAGAAGCCAAGACGCTCGAAGCCCTCAAAGACGAGTTGAAAGTCAATGCTGTCTCTGACGAAGAAATTGAACGTTTGCGTGAAAAAGTCAAACCCGTTGTGGCCAAACACTCACAAGAAGTCGGCGCTGAACTCTACAACGAAGTCGTAGAAGAGCTGACACGCATTCGGAGCGGAAAGTAATCTATGGCGATATTGGGCAAAGCAGCTCTCACTATGTGGTGGGAGGTTGAGGAAAATGGTTTTGATGAGTTCTGCCACTGGCATGCTCATGAGCATTTTCCAGAGCGCCTAGGGATACCCGGTTTCCAGCGGGCTACCCGCTGGCGCCAAACGGGGCAAGGCTGTGGAACGTTTGTGATGTATGAGCTGGAAGGCCATTCTGTTTTGTCATCGCCGGATTACTTGGCTCGGTTGAATTCCCCTACGCCATGGTCCGTCAAGATGATGCCTTTGCATCACAAAATGGTGCGCAGCCAGTGTGAGGTGATTGCCACGGCAGGCACCACCACAGCCAATCATGCCCTCACGATTCGGCTCTCACTGCAAAATGCACCACTCAACGCCCCTTTGCTTGCGTATTTGGAAGCACTGATTCAGACGTTGCCAAGTCGCAAAGGCTTCACCGGGGCACATCTTCTGCAGCATCGCAGCCCAGAGATTGAGCGCACCGCAGAGGAAAAAATACGCGGGAAAGATGCAGTCGCTGAGTGGGTGCTGGTGGTCACCGGATATGCGCTTGATGCGCTACACACTTTAGTGGATGGTGAATTAGCACCATCAAAACTAAAAGCCTTAGGTGCTGAGCACAGCCAGTACGACTGCTACGAGCTCGCAGTCTCAGCAACACCTAAAGATATGCAGCAAGTAGGCCGCGCTGCAACACCGTCCCTCATTTCGGTAGCGAACACATAAAGCATGACTGCAATCACAAAAAGTGATTGCAGTCCTTTATCGCGCTGTCACAGATCGCGGAACCTTGGTCATGTCTCATCCACTCTGCCTTGCGCATTTAACTGTTCTTGAGCTTTCTCCTCCCGAAGTTATCGAAACAGCTGCAGCTGCAGGCTTTGAACAAGTTGGCTTACGCTTAGCGCCTGCGCTACAAGGTCAATATGTTTTTCCGATGCTCAACCAAGCGCCTCTCATGCGAGAGACCTTGGCCCGCATGCGCGACTTGAACATTAAGGTCAATGACGTTGAAATCATTGGTTTGCATGCCCAAAGTTGCGCTCAAGACTACCTCTCATTTTTTGAGGCAGCGGCGCAGCTCGGTGCTCGCTATGTTTTGGTTGCAGGCGACAGCACCGATGAGTCTGCCTTGGCGCAGCGATTGGCTGAATTTTCCCAACTCGCTCTTCCATTCGGCTTAAGAATGGGACTGGAATTCATGCCGTGGCGAGGCGTCAACTCCTTGGCATCTGCCAAACGCGTCCTTCAGGCGGCAGGGCCAGGGCCTGGCTTGATCGTCGATGCCATTCATTGGGATCGTGCGCAAGAAACGCTAGCGTCAATGCGCACCATTGCCCCTGAGCAATGGTGCTATTTTCAGATCTGTGATGCACCTGCAAAGCGCCCTGCGAGCATGGAGGGCATCATGTTCCAAGCTCGCGAAGCGCGATTAATCCCCGGCGAAGGCGGTCTCAACTTAACAGCCATGCTGCAAAGCCTACCCGCTGGCGTACCGATTTCTATTGAAGCCCCTTTGCAAGATCCACGCTCGCCACTTGAAAAAGCAACTGCATTGCGCGTGGCCACGCAACGGCTGATTGCGCAGGCTGAATTGGCATGACAACAAACGCGAGCTTCGACGTGATCGTTGTCGGATCAGGCGTCGCAGGATTATCTACCGCCTTGTTTTGCGCGCTTAAAGGCATGCGTGTCTTGGTGCTGGAACAAAGTCAATGGATTGGTGGCACCAGCGCCCTATCCGCAGGCGCTGTCTGGATACCAGGCAGTCAGTACGACGAAAGCATTCACGCACGCAACGACGGCAGCGCCTCAATGCAAACTGCCGCTCAATATTTAGAGGCAGCAACGCATGCACAGAGCCCTGCTGCTTTACGCGATGCTTTTCTCCACCAAGGCCCACAAGCCATTAAAGAGCTGACAACCCACACGGCTGTGCAGTTTCGCGCTTTCGCCTATCACCCAGATTACTGCGGAGACTTGCCTGGTGCCAGCACACACGGGCGTGCCTTGGAATGCCCTCCATTTGACGGACGTTTATTACAAGAGGACTTTCTTCGACTAAGACCGCCTATTCCAGAATTCACGGTGCTCAACGGCATGATGGTTGACCGCACCGACATCGGACACTTATTGCAAATGGGGCGATCCTGGGCATCACTTCGCTATGCGACTGGTTTGCTCGTCAGATATGCCAAAGACCGTCTGCGTTTTACCCGCGGAACGCGCTTGGTCATGGGCAACGCATTAGTGGCCCGGCTCGTTTATTCGCTACAACAGCAAAAAGTCCCGATATGGACCAACTGCACCGCCAAAGGCCTACTGACAAAACAAGGCGATGTACACGGCTTGCGAATTCAAAAAGAAGCGAACGAAATAACTTTATCCGCCACCAAGGCCGTTGTGATGGCTGGCGGAGGTTTCAACGACCATCCAGATTGGCGAGCAACATCGCTCCCACCATGCGTTCGCTACACGCCCCGCAGTCAAACATCATCGGGAGCGCTTCTTTATGAAACCTTGCGGCTAGGCGCTCGTTTAGGAAGTAATCAGGAAAGCAATGCATGCTGGGCCCCTGTCTCGATCCATACAAGGCGTGATCAAAGCTTGGCTGTTTTCCCGCATTTCGTACTTGATCGCGGCAAGCCAGGTACGTTGATTGTCAATGCACAAGGCAAACGATTTGCCAATGAATGCGTGTCATACCACCAATTGGGTCAAGCCATGCTCAGCCAAAGCGAAGGGCATGCTTGGTTGATTACCGATCGCCAAGCCATTCAAAAGTACGGTTTAGGCCTCGTTCGCCCAGGTGGTCGGGGCTTGAAAAAATTCATACAAGCCGGCTATCTCATACATGCATCCACCTTGGATGACCTAGCAAAGCAAGCAGGCATTGCACTGTCCCATTTAAAAGACTCTATCCAGCGATACAACGCCCTAGCCAGCACTGGTGTCGACGAGGATTTTGCTCGAGGCAGTACACCCTATCAACGAAATTTGGGTGATGCCTCCGTACAACCCAACCCGAACTTACGACCACTGGATGACGGAGCATTTTTTGCCATCCATCTTTACACCGCAGATATTGCAGGTAGTCGTGGGCTTGTCACTGATGCCTATGGTCGCGTTCTACGTGATCAGGCTCCGATTGCCGGCTTGCATGCAGTGGGAAATGACATGCATTCGATCATGGGCTCGCACTATCCGGGGCCAGGTATTAATTTGGGGCCAGCCATCGCTTTTGCTTTCGCAGCCTCTCAGCAGATATATGAATCAAAATCAAAAAGGAGATGACTAGATGATAAGTTACTTCATCAAAAAAATATGCCAGCTATTTTCCATTTTCATGGTGCTGTGCTTAGCGGCCATGGTGATTATGGTGTTTGGCAATGTGGTGCTACGGTACGGATTCAATTCTGGCTTCACCGTCACGGAAGAGCTCTCGCGATGGCTCTTTGTCTGGATGACTTTTCTGGGGGCCTTTGTGGCACTCACCCAAAGAAGGCATTTGGGTACCAACCTCCTCTTAAACCGACTGCCACTTGGTGGCCGCAAATTTTGCTTTGCTGTTTCCCGGCTTTTGATGCTTTTTGTATGCGTACTCATTGTCATGGGCGGATGGGAGCAAATGCTTCTGAACCTCAACGCCAAGAGTGCAGTTTTGGAAGCTTCGACCGCCATCTTTTACGCCAGCGGTGTTCTTTTTGGCGCACTCGCATGTGTTGTCCTTCTGCATGAGCTTTGGCTGCTCATCACAGGCAACGCCAATCACATGCTCACGACCTCTGCCATTGAATCCGAATAAACCGCACCCGCCGGAGTAAACCATGACCTTGACCATTTTTTTAGTAACACTGCTGGGCGCCATGGCGCTTGGTGTTCCGATCGCATTCTCTTTACTGCTCAGCGGTGCCGCCCTCATGTGGCACTTGAACATGTTTGACCCGCAGATCTTGGCGCAAAACGTGATTGAAGGGGCCAATAGCTTTCCACTTTTAGCGGTACCGTTTTTCATGCTTGCTGGTGAAATCATGAATGCGGGCGGCCTCTCCAAACGGATCGTCGGCTTCGCCATGACGCTTGTTGGGCATGTACGCGGCGGCCTCGGGTATGTCGGCATTATGACTGGCATCATCATGGCTGCCCTGTCTGGCTCAGCCGTTGCGGATGCCGCTGCACTGTCGGCCTTACTCTTACCCATGATGCATCAAGCCGGTTACAACCCTGCTCGCTCTGCAGGTTTGCTCTCATCGGCCGCCATCATCGCCCCTGTGCTGCCACCAAGCATTGGCTTTGTTCTATTTGGTGTTGCCGCCAATCTTTCCATATCACGCCTTTTCATGGCCGGTATTGCACCGGGCTTGATGCTTGGTGTGGCCATTACTATTACTTGGTGGTGGTTGGTACGTCACGACAAACTAGAAGCACAACCACGCGCTTCATTTGCCGACGTAGTGAAAGCTGCAAAAGACGCTATTTTTGCTTTGGGCTTACCAGTCATCGTGGTGTTTGGTTTAAAACTGGGCATCTTCACGCCTACAGAAGCTGCGGTGGCCGCTGCGGTATATGCTTTATTGATATCAACCTTGGTATACCGCGAGCTGCGCTTGTCACAGCTTTACACGCTATTCCTTTCAGCAGCCCAAACGACCGCCATTGTGATGCTTCTGGTAGCAGCCGCCATGGTGTCTGCTTGGATGATCACCGTGGCCAACTTGCCTGCCGAGCTGATTGAATTGTTGCAACCTCTGCTCGATCGCCCTGTGCTGCTGTTGATTGTCATGATGCTGATCACCATGCTGGTGGGAACAGCGATGGACATGATCCCCACGATTCTTATCTTGACCCCCGTCTTTATGCCATTGGTCAAAGCTGCTGGAATCGACCCGATCTACTTCGGCGTGCTCTTCATGATCAATAACTCCATCAGCCTGATGACACCGCCGGTTGGTACTGTTTTGTCAACAGTTGCAGGTGTCGGCAGAGTCAATATGGACCAGGTCATCCGCGGCGTCTGGCCATTCATGCTCGCACAATTTGGCGTGATGTTCCTTTTGGTGGCGTTTCCAAGCTTGGTATTGGTGCCAGCTCGCTGGTTTTATTGAACTGCGATTTACAAAGCAGGCTTATGTGCAATTGTATTGGCCCGTGCGCAATGTACTGGGCCAGTTCAACGTCAGGGGCGACTGATGGAGCTTTCAACGAAGTTGAATTTCATGAGAATCAAGTAAATGAGAAGGCCTGGCAGAGCAAGTATGGTCGTGAATAGGTAGAAATTAATAAATCCAAAATTTTCAATAAGACTTCCCGCTGATGTGCCTGTCAGGAGCCGTCCTGCGATAGAGGCTGCTGCTGATAGCAATGCGTATTGCGATGCTGTAAATGCCAGATTACACATGGCAGAGAAGTAAGCAACGATGGCGACACCTCCGATGCCACTGGCAAAATTTTCAAATCCCATCGTGAAGGCCAGCATGAGGTTGCTATGCCCGATATGTGCCAATACAGCGAAAGAAAGATTGGACACGGCCATCAGGATCAGACTGATAAGCACGGAATGTTTTAGGCCAACTCTCCTGTACAGAAGGCCTCCAACAAAAATGCCAAATAAAGTGGCGATAAACCCAAACAAAATGTCATAGGTGGCAATTTCGGTGTTGCTAAATTGCAGCTCCTCTAGGAGCAGTCGAACACTGAGATTGGCGAGGGTATCGCCAATTTTGTGCAGGAGAACAAATAGCAAGACCAAGATCGCGCCTCGCCGCATGAAAAAATCACGCAAAGGATCAAAGACTGCAGATGCGATGGATGCCAGCTTGCTTTTTTTCTGATTAATCGTATTGCTTCGGTATGGTTCGCCAAGCCATAGTGTGACAAAAAGGGCAGGGAGAACGAATATCGAACAACCGATGTAGGCCACAGTCCAACTGGCGTGCTCTGCGATGATCAGGGCAAGCGCTCCTGCTGTGGCTGCGCCAATCCGCCAGCCATACTGCGACATACCAGATCCCGCGCCAAGTTGAGCGATGCTTAAACTTTCAATGCGATACGCATCAATGACGATGTCTAGTGTTGCGCCTGCTACTCCGGTCATGACGGCATAAATGGCCACTGTTCTGAGATTGGTTGCGGGATCAGTAGAACCCAAAAGGCAGAGAGAAACGACAAGCATCGCTGCGGAAAACCAAAGCCATGATCGGCGTTGGCCGAATCGAGCGATGACTGGCAGACGAAACCGGTCCACTGCAGGAGCCCAGAGGAATTTCAGGTTGTAAGCCAGAAACGCCAGGGAAAATGCCATGACACTTTGCTTGCTGATGCCGTGCTGGGCAAGCCTTGTGGTCAGTGTTGCGCCAATCATGGCTGCAGGAAAACCTGAGGTGATGCCAAGAAGCAAGGCGGCAAGTGGCGCTTTTTCTAAATAAGGACGAAGAGAATCCAAAAGAGTGCGCGCAGTGACGGAAGAGGTCATTTTTAAGCTTAATGAGGCCTATCTGGGATGCCCCTTCAATTGGTTTGAGGAAGGGGCGACTGAATAGCAGGACTTAGAACGTGTTGCGGATCTCCACCCAGTCGAGCAAGACACAAAAAAAGAGGGAGTGCCAGGCGCCTGTTGCTGCCAATTTGCCTGTATACGTAAATTGGCATCGCGCATCCTTTTGGGCTCCAACGCGGTCTGCGTGGAGATACTCAATACGTGCTTAGGTGCCACCCACAAACGGGTTGCTGGCGCGTTCGCGCGCAAAAGTGCTATTGGGCCCATGGCCCGGCACAAATTCGGTTTCATTACCCAACGGCCATAGCTTTTGCACAATGCTGTCTATCAGCTGCTGGTGGTTACCGCGTGGGAAATCAGTTCGGCCAATGCTGCCGGCAAACAGCACATCGCCTACAAAAGCCAAATGTTGGTTAGGCGCATGAAAAATCACATGGCCTGGCGTATGTCCTGGGGTGTGGTAGACATTCAAGGTCTCTTGCCCGATTTGTACGCTGTCGCCTTCGTCAAGCCAGCGCGTGGGGGAGAACGACTGCGCGGGAGGAAATCCATATGCACGGCTTTGTTCTGGCAGGCCGTCAATCAAGAACTGGTCTTCAGGATGTGGGCCAATGATGGGCAACGCCAGTGTTTGGGCCAACTCGCCTGCCGCTCCTGCATGGTCGATATGCGCATGCGTGAGCCAGATGGCTTTAAGCGTGACGCCCAGCTGTTTGGCAACGGAGAGAATTTTTGGCAAATCGCCACCGGGATCAATGACGGCAGCGTCTTTGGTCGTGTCGCACCATACGATGGAGCAGTTTTGCTGAAACGCGGTAACGGGGACAGTCGTGTACTGGAGCATAGGCAGGCCCAAGAAGGCAGGTCAAAACAACCAAAGCATTGTAGTGTGCGGCATGGTGAGACTTCATTTGACTGGAATAGGAACGACCCCATTGCACCTGTGCCGCCAGACCGCACGGCCATACGCTGCAGGAATGCAAAGATGGCATAGAATCGGGCGCATCTCTTGTTCAGGGTGGGGCGGTTTGCCTTCTGTTATATAGAGGCCAAGTGATTGATGCACTTGGCTTTTTTGTTGTTCACTTTGCCGGTGAGGCTGTACGTTCAGGAAGACAGTTTCTGCACGTACTCTTCTAGATTTTTTTGCACTTTTTGTTATGGCTGTTTACACCGAGGTTTCACCCCAAGAGGCACAGGGCCTGATGGATCAACTGCATTTGGGAAGCGTAACGGCACTGCAAGGCATTCAAGGTGGAATTGAGAACACCAACTACTTTGTCACCACTTCACAAGGGACGTTTGTTCTGACCTTGTTTGAGCGTTTGACACAAGAGCAATTGCCTTTTTATTTGCACCTGACCCGGCATCTGGCCAGTAAAGGAATTCCTGTACCTGCGCCTAAGCAAGATAGCCAAGGGCAGCTGCTCTTTACACTCAAGGGAAAACCGGCTGCGGTCGTGGACAAACTCGAAGGAAGCAGCCAGTTGGCGCCCCAAGTTCCGCACTGTGCGCAGCTGGGCCAAGCCTTAGCGCGTATGCACATGGCGGGGCAAGATTTTGAGATGTCCCAACCGAATTTACGGGGACTGGCGTGGTGGAATGAGACCGTGCCAGTGGTGCTTGGCTACATCCCCGCCACCTTGCAAACGCTGCTGCAAGTCGAGTTGGCGCACCAAAACGCGGTGGCGTCCAGCTCAGCGTATGCGCAACTGCCCTGCGGTCCTGTTCATGCCGATTTGTTCCGTGACAACGCTATGTTTGTGGGCGAGCGTTTGAGTGGCGTGTTTGACTTTTATTTTGCTGGGGTCGATACGTGGTTGTTTGATCTGAGCGTTGTGATCAATGACTGGTGCATTGATTTAGCAACTGGTCAATTGGATGAGGCACGCTTGGCAGCATTGCTGGAATCGTACCAATCGGTGCGGCCGTTGACGCAGCATGAGCGAGCCTTGCTGCCTGATATGTTGCGTGCTGCGGCATTGCGCTTCTGGATTTCGCGCCTGTGGGATTTTTATTTGCCGCGCGAAGCCAGCATGCTGCTGCCCCATGATCCGACCCATTTTGAACGCGTACTCAAAGCTCGTATTGCCAAGCCGGTGCAACTGCGTTGAGACCACAGCAGTTCTTGCGATCTGAGCGGGCAAGCTGCTCGCAGGTTGCCCGCTGGTGATTGCGGCACCCAATAAAGTACAACCGTTGCTGCAAGGCGCGATTGCTGCGGCATGCAGCACCAAGTTTTGCTGATTTAGAGACGCAAATGGTGCTTTTCAAGAAAAACGCGCTCTTCCAGTGTTGAAAGCAGCAGCGCCAAACCAACCCCAACCACGGCCCCTAATACCGTGTCGTAAATGCGGGCAATAGCCATGTCTGCGGCGCCCGTGTTAGATGCCAGTGCAGTCATCAAAAGCGCCATCGGTGTCACGGCCATTTGGCCTAGACCGTAGTTGTAGCCCATGAATAGCTCTGTCAGAATCTGTAAGAGAGCAACTGCTGCCAACAAGCCCCAAAAATTAGGATGCAGGGCCAGGATGGCCCACGCAATCCCTGCACCAACGATGGTGCCCAGCGTACGTTGCCAGCCGCGGTGGACGGTGCTGGGCAAATGCGCGCCTTGAATGACGGCTACGGCGCCAATCGATGCCCATGCTGGATGGGCTAGCCCTGCAGCTTGGGCGATCATTGCGGCAATCCATGTGCACAGGGAGACGGCCAGAAAGGCTCGGATTGAATAACGAGGCGTGGCTGGCAGAGAACCTTGTGCAGTAGTGGTATGCGGCAGGCTTTGGCGCCAGTGCTCTGTGGTCCAGCACACGGCAATGGCACTGACGACGCCAAACGCAGCTGCCCCTGCGCGTGCCATGGCATCAGACCAATCTGAGGCAGGGGTAAGTGCTGCGCTGGCTGCAAATATGAAGATGACAACGCCTGGCAAGCCCAGTTGGGCGCGGTGAACCAGCGCGGCCAAGCATCCTGAGATGAGGGCGAAAGTCAGTAGCATGCTTGTGGTGCTAAGTGGTGCCAAACCAATCATTGACAGCAGCCAGATCGGCAGAACCAGAAGCAGGCCAGCGGTCATCACTACTCGATGGCGCTGGTGGCTAGGAGCCGTGCGTCCGTAAAGCGCGGCCAATGCGCCAAGTCCACCATATGCGGCGAGATGCGACCATGCGCAAAGATGCAATGCGCCGGCAGCCAGAACCACGGTAATGGCGGCTTGCAAGCCTGCCAACAATGCATTGTGCAGGGATGCGGGCCGTTGCAGCACCAAACTCTCAGTCAGCCGCGCAGGCGATGCCACTTGCTGCAGCGCGCGGAACAAGGTGACATGGTTGGACTTCTCCTGTGTCATATGTTTTCCTTGTGATTCATGGCTTGTATGCGCGCTTCAATTAGGTCGATGTACTGCAGCATGGCTGCAGCGGCATCCGAATCTAGGTCAATAAGCAAGGCATCTTCAATGCTTGCCAAGTGCTTGCGAATAGTGGCAACTGTGGTTCGGCCTGCCGCTGTCAGGTACAGCTGTTTGATACGCCGATCTGTGGGGTGAGGCTGGCGCTCAACAAGGCCCTGGGCGACCAGCGCATCAAGCAGGCGAACCAGGCTTGAGCCTTCAATGCCCACTGAGGCTGCCAAAGCGCTTTGCGATAAGCCATCGCCCAAGCGGTAAAGGTGCATCAGCGGCGTCCAGACTGCATCGCTAAGACCTTGCTCTGCAAGGCGTACGTCGAGGGTATGACGCCATCGCCTGCCTAATCCAACGAGCTTGAACCCAATTTGACGATGTGCAGATTGTGCGGGTGGTGTATGCATAATATTAATTTTATACAAATGATTTGAATCAAAACTATTTGTATAGAGGCCATATGGCTTGAACTTGCATTTTGGACTGCCAGTCTTGCAGGGAAGGGCTTGCTCTTGTATGTGCTGCCCAGTGCAGGCGCTGCCATGTTTGCCGAGGGCGTATCTTGTTAGACTAAGCCAATGGTTTATGGCTGGTTGATCTTTGCGTTATGAAGCAGAGATGAGCGAGCAGCCTGGGCCTTGCAACGCACTTTTGCCGCCATGCAGCGGGATGATCTGGATTTGCGTGGCGATGCGCTCTTTGAGCGCATGAACGTGCGAGATCACGCCAATGAGCTTGCCCTCTTGCTGCAAGCTGGCAAGAGTTTCTAGGGCCGTATCGAGTGCGTCCTCATCCAAGGTGCCAAAGCCTTCATCGAGAAACAGAGAATCAATGCGTACGTTTTGGCTCGCCATGCGCGAGAGGCCCAATGCGAGAGCGAGACTGACCAGAAAACTCTCACCTCCCGATAGGGTTTTGGTATTGCGCACTTCGGCGTTTTGGAACGTGTCGATCACATTCAGCGCTAATGGTTGCTGGGTATCGCGCACCAGCAAGTAGCGCTCGCTCAAGGTGCGCAATTGTGCATTCGCATGGCGCACCATGATTTCGAAGGTCAAGCCTTGGGCGAAATTGCGGTATTTTTTTCCGTCTGCGGAGCCGATCAACGCGTGCAGGTGATCCCACCTCTGGCATTCACGTTGCTGGGCAGCAATGGCCTCAAGTTGCTGTGCTTGCTCTTGTTGCAATTGGGCGTGATTGCTCAAACGGTGTTTGATGGCGGCCATGGTTTCCTGCGCTTGTTGCAGCACACCCAAGTCGTGTGTTTTTTGTGCAAGCAGTGCTTCTTCTTGCGCGTTGGATGGCGGTTGCATTTGCAAGTTGGCCAACTGCGCTTCAGTGGCGCGCTGCTGTGCAACCAGTGCGGCCCATGCCAGTTCCAGCGCTTTGGCCTGATCGGCCAGCGCAGTGCGCTCTTGCAATGGCAGCAAGGTGTCGCAAAACTGGTCTTCATTGGCAAAGCCTTGGGCTGACAGCCGCGTTGCAAATTGCGTTTGTGCTGTGTGCAGATCGGCCTCTAACGCGTGTATGCGGGTTTGAAGATCGGCAATGCGGGCCTGCACTTGTGCGAGGATTTGCTCTGCTGCTTGCCGTTGTTGGTTGGCAAATTCCAAGGATTTTTGTGCCTGAGCCAAAGCCGCTTGCAGCTTCGTTTCTACAGTGTCAGCTGGCTGCCCATCGAGCAGTTGCTGGCGCTGTTGCTTTTGCTGTGCCAAGTTATTTTTTGCTAGGGCGTATTGCGTTTGCGCGGCTTGGTATTCGATTTCAAGTGCTTGCACTTGGCTGGTTTGCTGCGCGAGTGCTTGCGTTTGCGCTGTTAGTTCGGTTTCTAGGCTGCGCAAGGTGTTTTGGCGCATGACCCATTGGTCACGCCGTTGCGTCAATATCTGCGCGGTATTTTGCGTGCCCCAGTCTGCCAGTGCGAAGGGTTGCAGCTGCATGTCTAAACGGTGTCGCAGTGTGGTCAGTGCCTGCGCCGACTGCTCAGTATTTTGGCTCTGGGCGGCCAGTGCCGACATGGCTTGGGTTTGCTCATGTTGGCTGGCTTGGGTTTGGTGCTGGACTTGCTGCCACGTTGCGCGAGCCGCCTCTAGAGACTGTTGTGCGTCATGCACTTGCGCGTCGAACAATTGCACTTGGCTGATGGTCTGGTCCAGCAGCTTGCACTCTGATTGGTTGGTTGCGAGTGTTGATTGCAACCAATTTTGTTGTTGTTTAACGCGGTCTTGCTCTGATGTGTTATCTGCCGTGGCGGCTGCCTGCACTTCTTCTGGAATACAACGGCAGCAGTCGTTCCACTGCAGCGCGTAGGCTTGCTGCACTTCGTCAAGTTGCTGGAGGCAGCGCTGCAGCGCTGTATGGGCTAAGTCCCAGCCTGTTTGTGCTTTGGCCACATTCAGACGGAGTGCATCGTGCTGTTGTTGCAGTATGTGGAGCGCTGATTGCACGGCGGCCATGGCTTGCTGCGTGCTTACGGAATCGCTTTGCGGGACTTGCGCGGCATAGGGGTGATCCAGCGCTCCGCACAGCGGGCATGGGGAGCCGTCCTGCAAGCTATGGCGGTGCTTTTGCAGGCTTTGAATGCGCAATTCCAGTTCATGCTGGCGCTGCAATAGCTGCAGCTCACGCTGTTTGGGGCTGATGTCCTTTTCCAGTTGGCGCAAGTGTTCTGTGTCATGGTCGCGCTGCTGGGTTAGCACTTGCAGTTGTTCTTGTTGGGTCTGCCATTGCTGGTGTAGGCGCAACCATTGTTGCCCCAGCTCCAGGCCTTTGTGCAAGGTGTGCTGCGCTGCGCGGAGATCGATTGCGCGCTGGTGCAGGTGGTGCTGGTTTTGCCCTTGCAGCAGCTTGCCGCGCTGTGCTTGAACATGCGTTAAATGCAGCTGCGCTGCTTGCACCAGGTGGTGCTGGTGCGCTTCGTTTTGTACGTCTGTGGCGTGGGTTTGCTGTGCAGTTTGTGCAGTTCGCTCAAGGTTTTGAAGCACTTGGGTTTGCTGTGCGTGCGCCGCTTGTGCTTCGGTGAACTGGTGCAGTTGTTCTTGCAAGGCGCTGAGCTGCTCAACCAATGCGGCATCGTTTGCATGGTGCGCTTGGGTTTGCACAAGCATGCGGTGCTGCTCGTACCGTTGATTTTGCTTGGCTTTGTCTTGGTGCTGTTGCAGCAACAAGGCGTCCAGTTGTTTTTGTATGGCTGCGACTGTGTTGGCTTGTTCTTGCAGGGATTGCTGCTGGTTGGCAATGTGCCAGTCCATTTCACGCGCCTGGCGCAAGGGCACTTGTGCCTTGTTCCAAAGGTTTTGCGCGGTTTGCAGTTGTGCCAGCGCCGATTGCTCTTGTTCCTGTGCTTGTGTGCAGGCTAGTTGCCGCTGCGGGGCGCTTTGCTGCAGGTTTTCAAGCGCTTTGGTGTCACTTTGCAGGTTGCGGCGCAGGGCCAACAGATGCTCGTGCGCAGGCGCTAATTCTTGCGCACGCAACGCGGCCTGCAGGCGCGCGAGGGTTGGGGCGAAGGCGACTTGACGGGCCTGTAGTGCCTGTGCCTGCTGGTCGTGTTGTTGTAGCTCGGTTTGCAGCTTACGCACTTGTGCATGCCAGCGCAGTGCTTCGTCTGTGAGCTGCAGTTGCGCTTGCAGCATTTGGGCATGTTCTGTACTTTCATCGAGCGCTTGCTGTTTCGTGCGCAGTTCTTCTGCACTGAGTACGGCGATACCTTGCAATGCAGCTTGTAGCGATTGCAGTTGTTGGTGTGCGCTGCGGTGGCGTTCATGCACCAGGATAGAGATGTCGCTGTAAATGGAAGTGCCGGTAATTTGCTCCAGCAAGGGTGAGCGGTCATCAGCACCAGCCTGCAAGAAAGCGGCGAAGCCGCCTTGAGCCAGCAGCATGGCGCGGGTGAAGCGCTCAAAGTCCATGCCGGTCAGGCGTTCAACGTGCTCGGCCACGCCACGCAAGGTTGCGTCGATGATTTCTCCGCTATCGGCACGCACCAATTCGTGTTTGGGGTTTTGCAGCTCGCCTGAAGCTTTCTTGCGCGAACGGTGTTGGCTCCAGCGGCATCGCCAACGGCCATTGGCCGTTTCAAATGTCACTTCTGCAAAGCATTCGGCACTATGGCGAGACAAAATATCGTTGCTGCTTTTTGAGAGCTTACCCAAACGGGGTGTTTGGCCATACAAAGCCAGGCAGATGGCATCAAGTAAGGTGGACTTGCCGGCTCCGGTTGGGCCGGTAATTGCAAACAGGCCATCGGCGGTGTAGGCCGCATCGGTCAGGTCAACCCGCCATTGCCCGGCCAGTGAATTGAGGTTTTTCAGCTCGATTGCCAGAATGCGCATTAGTCGGCCTGTGTGTCTTCTTGTTCGAGTGTGCGCAGCACTTCTTGGTAGCTGAGTACCAGTTCATGGCGTTGCTCTGCTGGCACGTTGTGTGCATCCAGACAGCGTTCAAATACCTGTTGCGGGCTGAGGTCTTCTAAGCTTTCGTGTGCTTGGGAAGAGGTCAACAGCTGCTGCACAATGCGTTGATTGCGTATGCGCAGCACTTCTATCTGCGTGCCTTGCAGCATGCCGTCGATGCGTTCGCGCAGGTCAGTGATGATGTCTTGCCCACTGTATGTGACTTCCAGCCACGCCTTGGGCGAGGCGCTGACCACGTCTTGTAATTGCTGTGCGATTGTTGCCCAATCTCCTTGGATGCGCACCAGCGATTGGAAGCAGGGGACTTCCAGTTGGGTGATGGCTGGAGGTATTGCAGCGCTGGCAGTATCGACTGGCGTAGCCACTATTTCGGTGGGCCACTGCAGAATGCAGACGCTCTTACGCTGCGCAGCTTCACCAAACCCCATAGGGATGGGGGAGCCGCTGTAGCGAATGCAGGGGTTGCCGCCAACGATTTGGGCGACGTGCAAATGCCCCAGTGCGACATAGTCCAAGCTGGTCGGGAAAATACTCGCGCCAACGTGGGCAAGTGAGCCTACATACAGTTCACGCACACCATCACCATCGACTGTTTGCCCACCAGCTGTGAATAGGTGTCCCATCCCGATGATGGGCAATGTGCGTGCCGCAGTGAGGCCGTTTGCATTTTGCTTGCTCTGTATTTGTGTACTGACTCTTTCTTGCGCCAGAATGCCTTCACGAAGCGTTTGTGCATGTGCCGCCACGGTGGCGTAATGCTGCCGAATGCCTTCTAGCAACTGGCGTTCTTTGTCCTGCAGGCTTTCACCCGCCTGGGATGTGCGCAGATCGCGGTCACGCAGATAGGGAACGGCGCACACAATCAGTTCAGGGCGCTGCTGTGCATCGTGCAAAACCACAACCTCATCTTCAGGTTGTGCTTGGGCTTGTCCAATGACGTGCACTTGCAGCGCCCGCAGCAAGGATTTTGGCGCATCGAGAAAGCTGGGCGAGTCGTGGTTACCAGCAATGATGACGACATGCCGGCACACTGAAGAGGCGGCCATGCGGCATAGAAAACGGTAATACAACTCTTGCGCGCGGTTGCTGGGTGTACTGGTGTCAAACACATCACCTGCAATGAGCAACACTTCAATGCTTTCGTGCTCAATGGTTTGTGCCACCCAATCTAAAAACGCTTCAAATTCATCGTAGCGCTTGCGGCCAAAAAGCTGGCGTCCTAGGTGCCAGTCAGAAGTGTGCAGAATTCTCAAGGGTGTGTTTCAACGTAGCGTGGGCTGAGAACGTGAATACGTTCTAAAGTTGGGCATTGCCTATCATGATTTGGACATCCCGTGGCCAGGCGAAGGTGGTGTCTTGTTCTGCAAAAGAGCGGGTTTGCCCGCTTTGCAATAGCCAGACACGAATGCGGTTGCTGGCTTCATCCAAGGCAATGGCAACTGCCTCCACACCCCCTTGGTGGGCACGATTGCCTGTAATGAAAAATACGCTGCCTTCAACAGACAATGGGCCGCTGACTTGAAGATTCTGCATTGCAGCGGCATAACCGTCTTTGCCCAGCAAACTGGTCAAGCGCGCAGTAATGGCTGATTGCTCCAGAAAAGGCGCTTGGTGAGGGTATTGGCCCAGCGCCTCATTCAGCGCAAGCCAATCAATGGCGAGCGGATCATGATGGGGCGCTGGCGCTACCGGTTGACTGCCTTCCTCCGCCGTTTCGGGCTGTGACTGGCAGGCGCTGAGTAGCCATGGCGCTGCAACCAAGGCCCCCAGTGTCTGCAAGGCATGGCGGCGCGGAACTTTGGAATGGGGCGGTTGGGAAGGATGCAGGTGCATGAGGCGCCTTTGATTAAACGTTTTGCTCACCACGCGTGTTGTCACGCAATCGGTCAAACTCTTTGTGTTCGTAGGCGATGTAAGCCTCCATCATGCTGCGGTAGATGGCTTCGATCACATCGGGCTGACCGCCTTCTTGGGCTGCACGTTCGCGTACACGCGCTACGATAAATTCAATCCTGTCTTCATCGCGTACTTGCGCTTGGGTTGCTTTGATGCGTGCCGCTTGGGTCATGTAGCCGCCGCGCTCTACCAGCAAGGGCACCAAAATATCATCTAGTGCGTCAACGTGCTGGCGTACCTCTGTCATGTCTTTGCAATGCACGGTTTTGCCAATGGCTTGTTCGCATGCTTGTATGGGGGCAGTGGGGGCGTTCGTGCTCATGAGTCAAATCCTTCTTCAACCAATTCGGCTGCGCGCAGCAGTGCACGCGCCTTGTGTTCTGTTTCGCGCCACTCCATTTCTGGGATGGAGTCGGCAACCACACCTGCTGCGGCCTGTACATACAACGTCTGGTTCTTGATCACCCCAGTGCGGATGGCAATGGCGACATCCATATCTCCTGCGTAGCTAAGGTAGCCACAGGCGCCACCATACAGGCCGCGTTTGACAGGTTCAAGCTCGTCAATCAATTCCATGGCATGGACCTTGGGTGCACCAGAGAGCGTGCCGGCTGGGAAACTGGCTTTGAGTACGTCCATCGCGCCTAGGCCGGGCTGCAAAATGCCTTCCACGTTGCTGACAATGTGCATGACATGGCTGTAACGCTCGACGGCAAAAGCTTCAGTGACTTTGACACTGCCAATTTCTGCAATGCGACCAATGTCGTTGCGGGCCAGGTCAATCAACATGACATGTTCTGCGCGTTCTTTCGGGTCAGCAACCAGTTCCTGCTCTGTGGCCTTGTCCAGTTCCTGCGTAGCGCCGCGTGGACGTGTACCGGCCAAAGGGCGGATGGTGATTTTTTGCCCTTCATCGGTGCGCTCCTGACGCGCCAGAATCTCAGGGCTTGCGCCCACAACAAACAAGTCGCTCCCAGCTTGACCAGGCTGTGCATCGGCACCGGTGAAGTTGTAGTAGTACATGTAGGGGCTGGGGTTGAGCGAGCGCAGCGCGCGATACAGTGAGAGCGGGCTTTGTGTGTAAGTGCGCTCAATGCGCTGGCCTACTTGCACTTGCATGAATTCACCGGCCGCAATCATGTCTTTTGCGCGTTCAACGGCTTGCAGGTAATCGGCCTTGGCGAAGTGGCGCACGGGCTGGTGGCTTTCGCTGGCGTTGATGGCGGGAGCCACCACGCTGGTATTGAGGCGTTCGCGCAATTCACGCAGGCGGCGCTTGGCGCGACTGTAGGCTTCTGGCTGGCTGGGATCAGCGTACACCAGCAGGTACAGGCGGCCCGACAGGTTATCGATGACGGCCACTTCTTCAGTTTGCAGCAACAAAATATCTGGTAAACCTAGATCGTCAGGCGGGCAGCTGTTATCGAGTTTGCGCTCAATGTAGCGCACGGTGTCATAACCGAAGTAGCCAGCCAGGCCGCCAGCAAAGCGTGGCATGCCAGGCCGCAAGGCAACTTTGAAGCGCTGTTGGTACTGCGCAATGAAGTCCAGCGGATTGTCGTGGGAGGTCTCAACAACTTGGCCATCGGTGAGCACTTCGGTTTTGGCATGAACGCCAAAGCCACTGCTGCGTAGCAACGTACGTGCTGGTAGACCAATGAAGCTGTAGCGCCCAAAACGTTCACCACCAACGACAGATTCCAGCAAGAAGCTGTTTTTGCCGCCGTCTTGTGTATGGGCTAACTTCAGGTAGAGGGACAGTGGCGTTTCGAGGTCGGCAAAGGCCTCAGCCATCAAAGGAATGCGGTTGTAGCCTTCGCGGGCAAGGCTTTGAAATTCCAGTTCGCTGATCACGGTCGTTACTCTGTATGGTTGTCGCCAAATACGAAGGGTGTTGTGTTTGACGAATGGGTCTTGAGTGGCCTAGGTTACCCCAACGTATCAAGATGGGGCTTTAGGCCATGAGAGGTCGTTTTGCCGAAGGCACAGTCAGCGCAGATCGTACCTGGCACGCACGCCCAAAAGCGCGGGAGGAGTGATTCAATAGACTGGCTTACGCCAGGGCCAAGCTCCTTGGCGATGGCGGCCTGCGCGCGGGGCGCATGAGTGACTCAAGAACAACATAGCGTTAGTGTAGCAAATTGCATGTTGTGCGGAGACTGTGCTGTGCCGATCTTTGCAGCGTTGTTTGGCTTAGTTCGCCATCGGTGTTGACGGCAAGGATTCGGGCACTTCTTGCTGCAGGGCTTTCTGCGGAATAGGCACGGTATCGGTTAGGTCTGGTGCGCCGGGGTTGAGTGAATCTTCGGTTGCCAGGGTGGGGACTGCAGGTGCCGGCGCAGAGGCGGTGGTGGGGGCTTCAGGCAAGATGGCTGGAGTTGCTTGACTGCTGACCACACTGGCTGTGGCTTCTTCTGGCATGCTGCTCATGGCAACCAGATGGTTTTCCACTAAGTCAAAAAAACGCTTGTACAGATCGGGTTTGGTAAGTGTGACGCTGCCGATTTTGATCAACGATTCATCTTCAGACATCACAGGGACAGAGAATGAGCCTAGGATGCCTACGCCAACGGAGGCTGAAGAATTGGTTTTGCGCAGCCCGTACAGCTGCTGAACCGCACTGACGAAAATCGTGCTGGATTGGCCAGGGTTGGCCACACAGGTGATGTGAAACTCCACCTCGTAATGCTGGTCGCGGTTTTGCTGGAAATTTTTGCGCGCTGAAAGGCGTGTTGGGGCGACCTCGGTCATCAGATAGGCCTGGCTCAGCAATGCACGCCGGGCTGCCTCGCAACTGCGCTCAGGGCTACTGCCATAGGTTCGCGAGAACGTGTCCGACTCGCTGAAAGCGGCCTCTGCAACGCTGCTTGGCAGTGAAGGGGATGTTTTGCTGGTCAACGCACAGCCAGCCAGCCCTAAAGTCAGGGCAGCAATGGCTAGAAAACGGAACGAATGCATGGGTAGCAGCATGGCAATGGTGGCTCAAATGAACTGCGCAACGCAGAGGCAAAACCAGAAAAAGCAGGCCGATTCGAGGCCTGCGCTCTAAGTGCTTATCCTATCCGATCGCGGCTCAGGCTAGCGTTTGCTGGCTTGAACGACGCAGTATGGGGGACTTGGAATGGCTGTCTGGGGCAATGGTTCCTCTTTGGATGGCACATTTGTGAGGAGTTGCGACAGAAGGTACTTGGGATGTAGAGGCGTTTTGCGCCTTGAGAGGTATGGGCTGACGTGCATGTCTGCCTTGGCACTGGCGCGTTGTATGTCAGGTCAAAGCTGCTTTGACAGATTTGGCGGCAATAGTGCCGGAGCCTTGCCAGTATCATTGGGCGCAACACATGGGGGTGTTCGTTGCCTGTTTGGCACGTGTGCTTTGTGTACGCTTTTTCTCGCGCATGTTTTGCGTGAGCAGATTTTCTCCTATTCATTGAAACAGGAATTTGTTGCCATGAAAACCAAATCTTTCTTAGAAGCCGCTGATGTGGACCGCATGCTGGATGCGGCTGTTGCCGAGGCTACAACCAATAATTGGGCCGTGACGATTGCGATTGTGGACGAGGGTGGCCATCTGCTGGCTTTGCGCCGCTTGGATGGTTGTGCCCCGATTGGTGCGCACATCTGTGTTGAAAAAGCGCGCTCTTCTGCATTGGGTCGCCGCGAAACCAAAGGCTATGAAGAGATGATTAACAACGGCCGTACCGCTTTTTTGAGTGCGCCTGCACAAGGTTTCTTGGAAGGTGGCGTGCCTGTGGTGGTGGATGGTCATGTGGTGGGCGCTGTTGGCGTTTCCGGCGTCAAGTCCGATCAGGACGCCCAAGTGGCCAAGGCAGGGATTGCCGCGCTGTAATGGTTTTCCATTAGCACGGACAAGGCAGCACGGATGTGCTGCCTTTCTTTTTGCTATGGCAGTGCCAATACATCACTTATTTGCATTAAATTAAATTAAAAAAAATCGCTTTTTGAAATGCATTGCAGGGATGAAGATGCAGACGTAGTTCCCCTTTACCACTTCAATCGAGGACCGCGATATGAATCTCTCCAAGCCCCTTTCTCTCGGACTAGGACTGGCAATGGCTGCGCTTTGCTGTACGGTGTCGGCACAAGACAGTGGAACCTTGCAAAAAATCAAAGACAACGGCTTTATCCAGATTGGTGCGCGTGATAGCCAAATCCCGTTTTCGTACAAAATTGATGCCAGTGGCGATCCGATTGGATTTACCAACGATATCTGTTTGCAAATTGTTGAAGCGGTGAAGACCAAGCTGGGGTTACCCAAACTTGAAGTGCGTTACACCATGTTGAATTCCACCAATCGAATCCCATTGCTGCAAAACGGCACGGTCGATCTCGATTGCGCAACCACTACCAACAGCACCCAACGCCAGCAGCAAGTGGACTTCGCGCCAAGCCACTTTGCGACCAGCATCACCGCGGCTGTCAAAAAGAGCTCGGGGATCACATCGCTTGCCGACCTCAATGGGAAAACGGTAGCTACCGTTTCGGGTAGCACCTCGATTCAGTTGTTGCGCGCTGCACGCAAGAACAGCGATTTCGATGTCAAAGAATTGGCTGTCAAAGACACTTCAGATGGCTTTATTCTTCTGTCCACAGGTCGCGCAGACGCATATGTATTGGACGATGTGCAATTGGCGGGCATGATCGCCACTGCGCCAAACCCAGCCGAATACACCATCTTGACGCATGAATCGTTGCGCCAGGAGCCCTACGGAATCATGTTGCGCAAGAACGATCCAGAGTTCAAAGCGTTGGTTGACGAAACTGTCTCTGGTCTTATGAAGTCCGGTGCTATCGAGCAGATTTATTCCAAATGGTTCGAGTCACCTATTCCTCCCAGAAACGCCAATTTGCACTTTCCTATGACGGACGCGGTCCGCGCCCTCTACAACAATCCGAATAACAAAGGTATTTAAACCATGTCTTCGCCATACCCAAACGGGTTGCCTTTTTCTGATGCATTGATGCGTGAAGTGCGCGCGCGGTTTTTGGGGATCGAACACGATCACCAAGGACGCGAGCGTCTTTACTTTGACAATGCAGGAGGCTCCTTGCGTCTCAAAGCTGCGATTGAACGCTTTGCACAGGTCGATGCCATACCGGACAACGCAGAGCGTAGCCATGCTGCTGCCGTTGACTTGCAAACGATCCAAACCAAAGGCAGTGCAGACCTGCGCACGGTACTCAATGCCCGTGGCGGTAGTGTGTATGCATCGCTGACGGCTTCCGGCGCTATGTTTGATATGGTGCGTGCCATTGCAGACCACGTGCCTGGAACCAACATGGTGACCACTGTGCTGGAGCATCCATCTGCCTTTGATGCGATGGCGCTGTATGCCCAGCGTTTGGGCAGGGGGCTTCGTGTGGCTCCAAGCAATAGGGTTACAGGCGGCATTGATGTCGATGCTATCGTTTCGCTGATTGACCAAGAAACCAGCGTGCTCAGTGTGATTTATGCCTCGAACATATCGGGGGCCAAAGTCGACATGGAGGCCGTGGTCAAGCGTGCGCGCGAGATTAAGCCTGACTTGTATATTGTTGTAGATGCTGTGCAGCATGCGCCCCATGGTCTGATCGACTTAGAGAAAACGCCTGTGGATGGCATCAACCTCGCGCCCTACAAGTTCTTTGGCTGCCGTGGTTCGGGTTTCTCTTGGCTCTCCGAACGTGCTGCTGCATTACCGCACCACAAGCTGGCAGGCAAGCCCGAAACGTATTGGGACTTGGGCAGCAGCGCACCATGGCAGTTCGCGGTGTTGAGCGAGATCGTGGATTATGTGTGCTGGGTTGGCAGCCATTTCAACGATAGCACCGATCGTCGCACGCAGTTTGTTGCAGGGATTACGCACATTGAACTGCAGGAAAGGGCGTTACTGGCCACCTTGCTCAACGGTACTGAAAGCGTAGAGGGGCTGCGCAATATGCCGGGAGTGCATGTGTTTTTAGACTCCCCTGATCTCAGCAAGCGCGACCTGATTTTGGCGATGGGCTTTGAGCATTTGGATTGTGCACAAGCGGTCATTGAATATGGCAAACGCGGCGTTACGGTGTACGAGCGAGTAGCCAGCAGCATTTATTCCAAGCGCATGCTGGAATCGTTTGGGCTTGAAGGGGCGGTGCGGGTCTCGCCTTTGCATTGCCATACGCAAGCTGAGATGGAAAAGTTCTTGCTGGTGACGCAACAGATTGCGAAGGCCTTTGCACCTGCTTAAGGTCGCGACTGCCACCCTAAGCACGTTCTTACACTATTGCGAAATCGTGCCACATTCACCTTGCTGCTTGATGTGAGCGAGCACTGAGAACAGGCGACTTCCCATACGTATGGAGTGTCGCCTGTTCACTAAGGGTTGTGTGTGTTTGTGGATGCTGACGCGGCCCACTGCGCGCCACGTACTTCGATGTGCACTTGGTCGAAGACCGTGCGACCATCTGCGCTGCGCAATTCAAATGTGTAGCTGCCTGGCTGGGGCGGCCAGTACCAGAAGCGGGTATTGCGTAAGCCTGTGACACGGGTGTTGTTGACCCACCAGTGGCTAGTCTCAGCGGTGGCTGTCGATGCAATGCGCAGCATTTGGTTTGCGGGTGGAATATCAGGGTCCAGAGCCAAAATGGTTCCATCCAACGGTTGACTGATGCGAGGCGTTGCGCTGCCGCTGGCAGTCGCAGGGGGCGTTGTCAGTTCGGCGGGGTCTGATGGCCCCAGAACGAAGACGCTTTGCTCGGTGCCAGGGATAAACCATTCATCACGGCCAGACTCGACCAAACGCGGCTGTGCGGAAGTGGCCGTTGTCGCCACGGTTGAAGACGCGTGCTCTCGTTCGGAGTCACTTTGGACATACTGCACGGCAAGTCGCACCAGACCATGAGGGGGGCGCGGCGTTGGGGCTGGATCGATTTGATGCATCAAAGCAGCAATGCTAGCCCAGACTGGGGCTGCGCCTGAAATGCCACTGACATCCTGCATGGGCGAGCCATCGGCATTGCCCACCCATACGCCAATGGTGAAGTTGGGCGTGTAACCGATGGCCCAGTTGTCACGCATGTCCTTGCTGGTGCCTGTTTTTACCGCACTCCAGAAACGCGTAGCCAGTTGGCTGTCTGTACCAAATGTGAGCATGCGAGCATGCCGATCAGAGAGCATGTCACCCACAAGGAAAGCGACGTTTTCTGGCCAAACGCGTTCTGCTGGTGCGTTTGGTGTTTCTTGGGCGGAAGGGGTGTTTGGCGAAGCTTCGGTTGTGTGTGTGTACGTCGCTTCGCAAGCCGCCATTGGCAAAACTGCGGTAGGCGTTTGTCAGTTGCAATAAAGAAACGTCTACGCCCCCCAAGGCCAAACTGTAGCCATAGTATCCCGAAGGTTCTGGCAGCGAGAAGCCTAGCAAGCGCAACTGGGCGGAGAAGGCTTCGGGGGAGACCATCAGCAAGGTGCGAACGGCAGGAATGTTGAGCGAGCTGCCCAGCGCTTGCCGCACAGAAACCCAGCCTTTGTAGCCTTGGTCGTAATTCTCTGGTGCGTAAATGCCGTATTGCGTGGGGATTTTTGCAGGTGAATCGTTCAGTAAAGATGCCGCTGTCAAGCGGTGCTCTGCCAGCGCTTGTGCATACAGAAATGGCTTTAGCGTAGAGCCAGGCTGGCGCATTGCCAGCACGGAGTCCACTTGGTCTGCTTGGCTTAAAGCCTGACCAGAAGAGCCTACCCATGCCAAAACGTTGCCGGTGGCGTTGTCGAGGACTATGGCAGCCCCATCTTGCACATTACGCCCTTGCAGGGCATTCAGGTGCAGCTGCAAGCTGTGCAATGCATGGGTCTGAATGCGTGCATCCAAGGTGCTGGGCAATTGTTCGGGGAGCTGCGTGTTGGGGTGTGCCGCACTCCATTGGCGCATGGCATAGCGGGCAAAGTGTGGTGCGATGCCGCTTTCGGCATCGTAATGGCGGTTGCGCAACGCCGCTTCCGTGAAGAGGGCTACGGCTTTACAGTCGTTGCCCCATGGCGATTGGGCTTGTTGTAGCACCTGGCAGGCCCTTTCACTGAGGCGCGCAACCGATGCGTTGGGCGCACGCAGCAAGGCTGCGGCAATGGCCGCTTCGCGCATGTCCAGACCGTGCGCGGCTTTGTTGAAGAGACTGCGCGAGAGCGCATCAATGCCGATGATCTCGCCGCGAAACGGCACCAGATTCAAGTAGGCTTCCAGAATTTGGGCTTTGCTCCATGTATCTTCCAGTTCTCGGGAGAGCCAGAGCTGGCGCCATTTTTGTCCCCAGCTTCGACCACCTGCGCGTGCGCGAAGGTTTTCATGGAGCAGACCTGCCAATTGCATGGTAATGGTGGATGCCCCACGCGTGCGTTCGTTCCATAAGTTGCCCCAAGCTGCTGCGCCCACGGCACCCCAATCGACACCGCTGTGCTCGTAAAAGTGCTTGTCCTCGGTCAGTAAAACGGCATGCAGCAGGGCGGGCGAAACATCGGCCAAGGCGACCCAATCTCCACGGCGGGCGTTGAAGTCAGTGCGAATACGCTGGATGCGTGTGCCGGTGCGGTCCAGCAACCAGCGTGCACTGCTTTGCCATGTTTGCTGAACCTGGACAAAGCTGGGCAGCTCTGCGTTTCCATCGGTCTGTATATTCAGGATGTCGGCTTCCTGGCCCGCAGCAGTGGCCACCTGCTGTGCTGTTGGTATCTGCACTTGAGCTTGCGCCGTGCCTAGGCACGCCAGCAGTAGGTACGCGGCCAGCGTGGTTGGTGACCAAGATGGCCAGGCCGCATGCTTTCGCCTTTTGGGCGAAACAGGCGTCAGACCTTCAGGCTTCACTAAAATTGCCGAAAACACTGTCAACGCGCCATGTCTCCAATGGTGATGGTGGTGTTCGGTGTCTCGCCAAACACTTGGGGCATATACAGTGCTTCAGCCCGGGTTGGGGGCAGGTAGAACGTGCCGGGTTGGTTCATGCGTACGGTGTATTGGTAGCGGGTGGCGCCTTTGGGCAGCCCATAGAAATACACACGCATTGCGTCCATCTTGCGCTCTTCCCACGCCACGCTCCAGTTGGATGACGTGCTGCTATCGCTTTGACTGTCTGCTGCAATACGCGCATCGCGGCCCAGACCAGTGCCCAAGATGGTGCTGCCTGTGGGTATGGGGTCAGTCAGTGCGGTCATGCCAACTTGGGCGTTGCTATGCACAGTCAGTGTCACACGGTAAATGTCCCCTTGCTGCCACTGGCCCGCTTGCGCTTGCTGCACTGGGGTGATGGTTTTCTCTACGCGCAGACCAGAAGACACCGGTGCTTGAATAGGCACAGCGGCAAGGGCACTGATCGTTACCCAAGGTTTACCGCTGCCTTGCTGTTCAATGTGCAGACGCGATGCGCTGTCCGCGTCGCCCAAGCGAGCAATGGCGTCAGGCCAAGCAAAGTCCATGCGCAGTTTGTCGGTGCTGGTGTTCACGGGCTGGCTGGCGGAGCTTCCTGTCGCGGCAGGCTGGTCTGGCCACTGGGCTTGCTGTTGCTGGCCTGCCAATTGCGCATTCAGGCTGCCGGCTACTACTTCAGATTCGTGCAGGCGCGCAAAATTGCGCAAGGCCAACTGGCCCCATGTGTTGGCCGTGGTGGTGCCCCATGCGCCGTTTTTCTGGCGTGCCAGCAACCCGCTTGCTAAGCCGCCCATGTCGTCTTTCCAGCTTGGCAGGTCGGCGGTTAACAGGAGCAGGCGTGCGGCATTGCTGTCGCCGTTTTGCATCATCCACCACCAGTCGTCACTGCGCTCGGTGGTAAAGAGCACTGCGCCCCCAGTTTGGATGATACGGCTGCGCAGCTCTTGTTCTACCTCTTGCATGCGCGCGTCGTGCTGGGCGATGTTTGGTAAGGTTTTGAGAACTTGCAACCAATCGAGCAGGGCATGTGTGGGCAAGCGCTGCGGGGCAATTTGCATGGTTTCAAGCATGCTGGTATTGGCCACTCCATGGGCGCTGAGTGCAGAAACCACAAACAGGCGGTCAACGGTGCGGTCTTTGCGGACGATTTCGTTTTTGCGTTCGAGTCGACCTTCCACCACATTGGTGAGGGCATCCAGCATGGTTTTGCGTGAATCCTCGTCAAGGCGCATGGCGCTTTCGCCCAGTGTTTGCATTGCCGCATCGACGGCGAGCAAGTGTGCTGTCAGGTAAATGCTGCCAGAGTCCGGGTAGCGAGGCGGGAAGAAGGATGCCAGACCATCTTGATCCAAGTAGCTGGATACATCGTCATGCACGGCTTGAAACAAGTCCTTGTCCATCAGGCCAATGGCTTTGCCATACCGTTGTTCGAGGCACCCGTAGGGGTACCACTGCCACCAGCGTTTCAGGCCCGGTAGCAGGTCGCCGCCGAGAGAGGCTTGTGCATCAATTTGCAAATGGCCACGACCCTCAATCGCATCTTGAGGCATGCCAATTTGCAGATCTACGGGTTCAGTGATTTGGCGCAGGCTGGCTTGACGCACTGTGACTGGAACAGCGGGCAACAGCGTTTGAGTGAGGCTGAGGCTATCGCTCAGCGCATTGTTGCTGGCGCTCGCTTGCAGCGTCCATTGCATTGTCTCTTGCGGATCCTGGCTTTGCAGCAGGGGGGCAGTGACGCGCCATTGCACGGTTTGTGCGCTACCCGCAGGGATGTCCACGGTGGTGGGGTTGAGTGTGTTGTTGCCATAGTGCCCGGTCACTTGCACTTGCATGGTTTGTGGGGTGCTGTTGCGTACAGTAAAGCGTGCGTCGTATTGGTCGCCCTCACGCACTACTGGGGGAAGCCCACTGATGAGTTGCAGGTCTTGTGCGACCACCAGCTCGTTGCTACCTGTGCCAAAGTATTGCAAACCAGCGTCAACGACTGCCGCTGCATGAAACGTCGTGAAGCTGTCGTTGAGCGGTACTTTCACTTGGGCTTTGCCATTGGCATCGAGTTGTATACGCGGCTGCCAACTCACCAAAGTATCAAACAGTTCGCGCGTGGCCCCATCGGCCCCACTGCCGCCGCCGCCACCAGCAGGGGCGGATTTACGGCCATAGTGGCGGCGACCCAGGACTTCCATTTGGGCTGTGGAGGTTTGCACGGCCCAGCTGCGGGTCTGCATCATGGCGGCCAACAAGTCCCAGGTGGTATTTGGGGATAGTTCCAGCAAGGCTTTGTCGACAACCGCCAAAGCAACTTCAGCATGGGCTGCGGGCTTGCCGTTGGGCAAGGTGGCTTCAATCGAGAGCGTGGCTTGCTCGCGCGTGGCGTAGCGGGGCTTGTCAGCACTGAGTTTGACTTGGATGCGGTGGCCTTCGTGGCCGACCTTGATGGCAGCGACGCCCAGTCGGTGGCTCGGTTTGCTCAAGTCCACCATGGCTGTTGGGGCTACGGCTTCGCCCGTGTCGTTACGCCATGCATTCCACCACACGACTGGGGAGCGAAAGCCCCAGGTGAAGAAGCTGTACCACGGTACTTCGCGCAAACGTCCGCGTACGGCCAAAACGCTGACGTACATGTTCGGTGCCCATGCGTCGCCGACTTTAAGGGTGAAGCTAGGGTCTTGACCGCTGAGCTCGACCAGGTGCGTTTCCAGAATGCCCTCCCGTTCGACGGCAATCAATGCCTGGGCTTTGCGGTAGGGCATGCGCACTTGAAAGCGGGCGGTCTCGCCAGGTTCATAGCTAGGTTTTTCTGGCAGCACATCCATGCGGTCAGAGGCTTCGCCGTCGAACCACATTTCACCCTCACGCGTGACCCACACTTGCGTGGCTGTCGAAAATGCACGGCCTGCGCTGTCTTGAATTTGGGCGACCAACTCAATTTGGCCAGGCTCTTGCAGATTGGCTGTGCAGTCAAAGCGGCCACTGCTATCGCTTTGGCCTGTACATACAGTGCCCAGATCTTTGGTTTCGTAGTGGTGCTCGTATTTGTAGAAGCCGCCAACCATGCGTTTGCGGGTGGTCAACGTTGTGTGTGCCAGGGCCTTGACCTGCACTTGGGTGTTGGCCTGTGGCTTGCCATCGGGGTTGAGTGTGATGGTACGCACAGGCAGTGGTTTTTTGACGGAGATCCAACTGTCGGTGGCAATGCCTACAACCGCATCGCTAGGCCACCAAGGCCGCACACTGGTGATGGTCTGCATCTCCCCGTTAGGGTCTTCAAATGTGGCCTCAACCCGCAAATCGGCAAGCCCGTTGCCTTGGTCGTTGACGGCAGAGGCCAAACCAGCAACAGTAACGGTGGCATTGCCTTGCTGGTTCAGTTGCAACGCTTTTTTGTCCAGCAACAGGCGTTTGCGTTGCGTGTCCAGCGTCGCAGCGGCATCACTGCCTTCGCTGTCGGCGGAGTCACTTTGTGCGTTGTGTTGTGGCGCATCAAAACTGTAGTTGGGGTAATGTTCAAAGCGTAGGCTACGGGGCTCCAGCATGGCTGAGACTTGGACGGGCCAGTTGGCTGCAGCACCGCCACTGACATAGCCCAGTTGCACATTCATGTCGACGCTGTCGGTTGCGATCAAATGCGGACTGCCTACTGGCACGATACTGCCTTCGAATACTGGAAGGCGGAACTCTTCGACCCGGAAGTTGGTGGTGCTGTAGCTGTTGTCGTAGCGATCCCCTTGTAGGGTAATGCTGTATTGCCCTAGTGCGGCGGCCTTGGGGAGCTTGAGTTCGGAGGTGGCGCTGGCAGCGCCTTCTGCAGAGGTGCTCCATTGCAGTGCCTGCTCGTATTTTTTCCCGCTGCCAATATGCTGCACCACGAGGGTATGGGGCAAATCAGCCTGTGTGGGGGAGCCAAAACCTTGGAGTGTCTCAGTGCGCAGAAAGTGCTTCATGGAGACGGTTTCTCCAGCGCGCAGCAAGGTTCTATCCAATACGGTGTGCGCTACGGATTCCTGGCTGCTGTTGTAGAACGAGGCAGTGGGCACGTTGAAACGCCATGGTTCAATGCCACGGCTCCAGTCGCTCCAGACCAAGCCTAGATCTTTGCCATCGGCAGATCGCGCGGAGACCATGTAGGCACGGGCATTCCAATAAAAGCCTTCGCGGCGGCACTCGCTAGGTTGGCCCGCTACATCGTCAAAGCGCGCAATGCCTTCTGAGTCTGTGGTGGCATTGGCAACGACATCGCCATTGCAGCGGCTGATCTGGACTTTGGCGTTGGCTACGGGCTGGCCGCTGTCCAGCGAGGTAACCCATGCCAAGGCATTTTCTGCGCCCAGTTTGAAGTGCACTGCCAGGTTGGTCACGAGCACGCTGGTGCGTGCGTACAGCACGCGTTTGCTGGCGTATTCTGGATTGAGCAGCGATTCTCCCAAGGCAGGGGAGGCCACCTCTACCACTTGGAAACCCGATTGTAGAGGAATGCCGACCACTTCGGTGGATGCCCGGTTTTGATTGTCTGTGCTAGCGGGAATGGTTTGGGTTTGAGTGCCCTGCACATGGGCCAGCAATGAAATGGCGCGGGTCTCGACATACGAAGGTTCACGCTCGTCTGGATCGTTGCTGTTGATAGTTGGCAAGTTGTTAATGCCCAGACTTTGAGCCTGAGCGCGGTCAACATAACCGCCAGGGCTCAAGCGTTCTGTACGGAACATCCATTCAATGATGTCGGCATCAGACTGCACCGGCAAAATGGTAATGGGCAGTGGCGCTTCTACCTTGCGCAAAGTGATGGGTAAGAGGGCATCTTCATGGTAGCCTTCCGCGAAGCGTTCAATCACTGCAAAATCGCCGGAAGGGAACTTCGCCAGCGCAGGTGCTGGCGCCATTGAAATTTCTAATGGATAGGCCGCTGCGTTGTCTAGGGGGCGTCCTGCATCGTCTTTGAGCTCTTTGGGAACTGTGAGGGTGAGCTTGGCTTGCTCGGGGAACGGGCCATCAAAGCGCAGCCAGTTGAAGGAGCGGCCTTCGTATGCGGCGGGATTGTTTTTCCATTGCGCAACCGTGGTGTCATCACCCTCGCCGTAGCCCCACTCATCGCGGGACTGCACGACGGGTTGCCATTGTTGATCTGCGCTGCGCAGGGTGAATTGTTCAATCCAGCGCATGTCAACGTCAGCACTCAATCGTACCGTGACGGGAAGGACTGGAATACAGGGCTTGCTGGCTTGCTCACGTTCGCATGAGAACGTGGCCTGAAAGGGGCTGCGTACCTCAAACTCAAAAGTGTCCTGCTCTTCGGTCTTTAAGCCATTGGGAGCAGCAATTCCCTTGCCCCACACGAGCGAGAGTTCGCTGCCTGCGGTCAAACGGCGCTGGCACGTGAGCGCGATAGAGGGCGTATTGCTATCTTCCTCATAGCTGGATTGATAGCCTGATGCCAGGTTGTCCAGCAGCGATTGGTGTTCTTTCTCATCGAGGATGCGCACGGGGATCCGCTCGCCCACGTCTTTGCTTTGGCACCAAGCGCGCGATGCAATTGTGGCGGTGTCAACAGGGCTATTGAGAAACAGTAGAAAGTGTTGCTGTTCGTCAATTTTGCCGTCCCACGTATAGGGGAGAATGCGTTCAACACTGGGGCCACCCGTGTTGAAGGTTTGGCTTTTCGCGGGGGAGATGCTGGTGCCATCCAGATCTTTGAAGGAAGCACTGGACTGCACTTCACAGCGCTGTCCACCGGCGATCGCGTGGTTGAAATCAAAGACCCAGCGGCGCTCATCCAGCCAGCGCCCTTGGCCCGCCGCTTCGTTGCCATTGCAACGAACTACGACTGGTGCCGTTGCTGTGGGTTGACCTACCGGTACGGCCGCTTGTTGCATGGTGACAACCACCTGCACGGCATCAGAAACCCGGCCTGATGGGGTGATGGATTGAATCGTCGCAGCATGCGCAAAGCTCAACGATGCTGCTGACAGACCCAGCGCCAGACAGCGCAAATGGTGTGCGAGTGGTAAAGCCATGGTCTCCCTTTGAATGAATTTATTTGGCCAATGCGCGCAAGGCTTGCTTAATGCCATCGCTTACGCCAACATCAGCGGCCAGCCCTTTGAGGGCTTGTTGGGCTTCTTTGTCTGAGTAACCTAATGCCAGCAACGCTTGCAAAATATCGCCATGCTGGCTTGGCCCAGCGGTTAATGCGCTGGCACTGGAGAGTTCGCCAATTTTCCCTTTGAGCTCAAGCAATAGTCTTTCTGCGGTTTTTTTGCCAATCCCGGGAATGCGGGTGAGCAGTCCAAGTTCTTGCTGTGCAATGGCGTTGGCTAAATCGGCCACGGTCATGCCCGAGAGGATGCTCAGCGCCGTTTTGGGGCCGAGGCCAGAGACTTTAATGAGTTCGCGAAAGCAACTGCGCTCTTCTGCTGTGCCAAACCCGTAGAGCAGATGGGCATCTTCACGCACGATCAGATGGGTGAGCACGCTGCAGGATTCTCCCAGTGCGGGCAGGTTGTAGAACGTGTTCATGGACACCAATACTTCGTAGCCGACGCCGTGGCAGTCAATGAGGACCAGAGGCGGGGCCTTCTCTACCAGTTTGCCGCTGAGTTTTCCTATCATGGAGATTCCAAGAGTTGCGATAATGTGCTTATGCATTGAGCGCAGCTGAGAGACTTTCTCTGCTGTACTAACCGTTATGCCGTTTGGGCCAGCGAATTATTGCGCCAGAGTCGCCCTTTGGCATTATTTTTGCGCCGCTATTGCCTATTGTTACGAGATAAGTTGGGCAAGTTTGTGCAGCGCTTTCTAGATTCTCTCGATTGGATTTTTGATTTGTCAGTGATTTTGCGCCATTCTTTTATTCCCGTGAGCAATTCACGCTTGGCCAATTTAGTCGGCCCCATGGAGATGCATATCCGCACCATTGAGGCCGCGACGCAAACCAGCATCTCTCGACGCGAGGAGTCGTTCAAAATTGAGGGCGCCAAACGCCCTGCTGAACGCGCCTTGGAGGTGCTGCAGGCACTGTATGAGATGGCGCACAAAACCATTTCGGCTGACCATGTGCAGTTGATGCTGGCAGGCGATGGCCCTGTGGATGAGTCTGCCGATGGATCTGCGCGGTTATCCACACGTCGCAGTGATCTGCGCGCTCGCACACCCAACCAGACGGTGTACTTGAACCACATTGCCAGCCATGACATCACTTTTGGTATTGGCCCTGCGGGAACCGGCAAGACCTACCTGGCCGTGGCGTGTGCGGTGGATGCCTTGGAGCGCAATCAGGTTCAGCGTATCGTGCTGACGCGCCCTGCTGTCGAGGCTGGTGAGCGGCTTGGATTTTTGCCGGGCGATCTGACGCAGAAGGTTGACCCATACCTGCGGCCGTTGTATGACGCGCTTTACGAGCTGATGGGCTTTGATCGTGTGCAGAAGGCATTTGAACGCAATGCCCTAGAGATCGCTCCGTTGGCATTCATGCGTGGGCGCACGCTCAACAATGCATTTGTTATTTTGGATGAGGCGCAAAATACAACGCCAGAGCAAATGAAAATGTTCCTCACCCGCATTGGGTTTGGTGCCAAAGCTGTCGTCACGGGAGATGTCAGTCAGATTGACTTGCCTAAAGGAGCCGCGAGCGGACTTTTAGATGCACGGCACATTCTCAAGCGTGTCAAAGGCATCGCATTCACTGAGTTTGATAGCGGAGATGTTGTGCGCCATCCGTTGGTAGCAAGGATTGTGGATGCCTACGATGCGGTGACTCCCGCCACACGCTCGTCTCGGCCAGTTGGCGCTGCAACGCGTAAAAAGCATCCAGATGGCGAGACTCCCAATGTGTGAGCGGCGTCAACCTGTTCGAGCGGGACTTGCTACGCTGTGTGTTGCAGTAGCCATAGTTTCATTGGGGTGCTCCGGAATGGCGTCTGAGAAACCAACGCTGGCACTGCAGCCTGATGTTGTTCATTCGCAAGGAGCGAAGGTGCGGCAGGCGCCAACTCCCGGTATTGGTTCGGTGTCAAGCACCGTTGCCCATTACCAGTGCCAAGCATCAGCGGGAGCGCAAATGGTGTTGGCCCGCTATCAAGAGGCCTCTGCAGGGCGCGCCTCCAGTCTCAGACTTCAGTGGGATGGTCAATCGCTCGAATTTGAGCGAAGCCTTCAGGCGGCGAGCGTTCTGTATGTATCCAGCGGAGCACAAGAGAATTACCGCTGGATAGTCGATGCAAGTGGGGCTGCGGCGTTGCGTGTGCGGGCGGCGCACCGCAATGCCATTGAACAAGAGGTGCTCACCCAATGTCGCCCTATGGCACAACAACAAGGATAAACACAAATGACATTGCCTACGTTGACCCTTTCTTTGCAGTATGGCCGATTTCCTGACGCGGCCAAGCACCGTTTGGTTCTCAAACGCCATAAAGTTGAGCGTTGGATTCGCCATGCGTTGGCAGCCGATGGGGAGGTCACGGTTCGCATCGTTGATGCGCAGGAAGGGCAAACGCTCAATCGGGAGTATCGCCATAAAGACTATGCAACCAATGTGTTGACATTTGACTATGCAGTTGAGCCTATCGTGATGGCTGATTTGGTGCTTTGCGCTCCAGTGGTAGAGCGTGAGGCGATCGAGCAAGGCAAAACGCTGGAGGAGCACTACGCCCACTTATTAGTGCACGGTACTTTGCATGCACAAGGGTGGGATCATGAAACCAGTGAAGCAGATGCGCAAGAAATGGAAGCGGAAGAAACTCTGATCATGCAAGGCTTGGGTTTTGCCAATCCTTATCAAGCCTAGGGTGGCATTGAATAGGTACGCACAACCTTGAACATTGAGGCAGCCGATGATTAGGGAAGACAACGCTGTTGATGCACTCAACGCAGATTTGCACTGCCACTCTACTGCTTCTGACGGAGTGCTGACACCTGCTGAATTGGCCGTGAGAGCTAAAACCAATGGTGTGCAGTTGTGGTCGTTGACGGACCATGACACCCTGGCTGGCCAAGCGCAGGCCGCTGAAGTGGCTGCAGATTTGCGATTGCCCTATGTGCATGGAGTTGAACTCTCTGTTTTATTTGCTGGACGCACGCTACATGTTGTTGCATTGCGGTTTGATCCCAGCAATACCGCTTTTCAATCACTGGTAGATGCCAACCGCGCGTTGCGCGATGATCGGGCGCAGCAAATGGCGTATCGACTGGAGCAGGCAGGCTTTCAAAACGCGTTTGAAGGCGCATTGCAAATGGCTGGCTCAAGAGCGAATTTAACGCGCCCACATTTCGCACGCTATTTGGTTGAGAGCGGACAGGCTCAATCGGTGCAAGACGTGTTTGAGCATTATCTGGGAGATGGAAAACGTTGCTATGTGCCTACTGAATGGGTTGCCATGAGCATGGCAATTTCTGCTGTGCGTGAGGCAGGCGGCGTGGCGGTGTTAGCGCATCCTTTGGCATACCATCTGCGTGATTGGGAGTTGGACATACTTGCGCTTCACTTCAAACAGTTAGGAGGCGAAGCTATTGAGGTGGTTTCTGGCGCACGTCTATCAGAGGCAGAAATGCAGAGACTGGCTGCTTTAGCGTCTTCCTTGCAACTAATGGGCTCCCGAGGGAGCGATTTCCATCTTCCGATTGAGGGTTCAGGGGATTTGGGCCATCTGCCACCACTACCAAAACAGGCGCTTCCGGTATGGAATGCATGGAAAGAATAAGAAACTCGAAAATTTTCCCATCGATTTGATTTTTGTTGATTGGAATGGCGGTATAGTTGCGCCCTTCGCGAGTTCGGTGCTTTGTTCTTTATGGGATGGGGAGCTGGACGGTGATAGCAAGTTGGAAGATGATTTTG
>NZ_STFG01000002.1 GCF_004833285.1 Lampropedia puyangensis | reverse complement strand
CAAATGCACCGAGAGGGCTTGCCCATTGCCCGCTGCACAGTTGAGCGCCTGATGCGCAAGCTGGGACTAGAAGGTGCACGCCGGGGTAAAAAGGTGCGAACCACACAGCCTGATATTGCAAGACCATGCCCACGGGATTTGGTTAACCGTCAATTCAAAGCACAACGCCCCAACCAGTTATGGGTGTCTGACTTTACCTATGTATCAACATGGCAAGGCCGGATGTTTGTAGCGTTTGTGATTGATGTGTACGCCAGGCGCATTGTGGGCTGGCGAGTGAGCAGCCACATGCGCACAGACTTTGTGGTTGATGCCTTGGAACAAGCGTTGTGTGCCCGGCAACCTGAGCAGGATACGGGTTTGGTTCATCACAGCGATAGGGGCAGCCAATATGTTTCATTGCGCTATACAGAACGTTTGGCAGAGGCTGGGTTGATGCCATCGGTGGGGAGCACTGGAGATTCCTATGACAACGCCTTGGCCGAAACCATCAACGGCCTATACAAAACGGAGGTCATTTACAAAAGAGGACCATGGAAAACGCGTGAATCATTGGAATTGGCAACCTTGCAATGGGTGCATTGGTTTAACCATGAAAGATTGCTAGAACCCATAGGACATATACCGCCTGCAGAAGCTGAGGCACACTACTGGCGGCAAGTTACCAAAACCGTGCAGGCTGACGCCTGCACTTCAACTAACTAGCCTCCATCAAATCCGGTGTGATTCATGCAGGCTGACGCCTGCACTTCAACTAACTAGCCTCCATCAAATCCGGTGTGATTCAGTACTTCCTCGTGGTTGGACACAGCATACCCGCGACAAATGGTGTATTCAGCGAGTTAAAGTCTTGCCTGTCCAGCTTGTATTTCTTGGCCGATCTCATAGCATGCTCCAGGGAGTGCTGTATGGCGCGCGCTAGGTCGTCCGCTGTGAGTTTTAAGGCCAGCATGTCGTTCGGCGTATATATGTCGTCATCGAAAAAGCCTCCTTTCTCAACCGGATTCGTTTCACATTCAAGGCGGACCATGTACTCAATCGGTTCAAGCTGGCCTATTGTCCTTTGCCGATGAGAGATACGAAGGTTCTGAAGATGTGTGGTGATTGAGTTAAGGTAGTGCTGCGCAGTCAAAGTGCTTCCAGCAAAAGCCACTAGAAGCTGACAGGATGAGTGCTCAGTTTGATAGCCCCTGAAGTGTGCTGGTCTAATTCAAACGGACACCTTAATAGGGAAACGTAACCCAGCCGAGGACCAAGAAGATGACCAAAAGAAGAGCAAGAAGAGACTTTGATGATGCCTTTCGGCTTCAAGTGGCCACGATGGTGGTCGAGCAAGGCCTGAGTCAATCGCAAGTGTGCCAAGACATGGACTTGAGCCGATCCGCGGTGAGCCGCTGGGTCAATCAATTGCGCCAAGAAAAGATGGGCCGCACCGGCCCAGGCAAACCGATTACGCCAGAGCAGCTGCGCATCCGTGAGTTGGAGAAACAGCTGCGAGAACTCGAATCAGACAATGCCTTGCTAAAAAAAGCATCTGCCTTCTTTGCCCGGCAAATCAAGTGATGGACAAGCTCATCACCGAGTTGGCAAAGAAGGCACCCCTTACAAAACTGTGTGCGCTGCTGGGCGTGAGCCGATCGGGCCTTTACGCACGGCGCACGCGGCAAAACCGAGCAAACCAGATTTGCGCTGACGCTGTGCGCGTCAAGGCGACGTTTGAGGCGAGCGATCAAACCTATGGCAGCCGGCGCATCAGTCAGGCCTTGCAAGCGCAAGGGCTTCGCATAGGGCGTCACCGTGCGCGTACCTTGATGCAAAAACACAGTTTGCGAGCCAGGTGGAAGAGAAAGTTCGTACACACCACTGACAGCCACCACCACTTGCTCATAGCTGGCAATGTGCTCGCACGCCAATTCACGCCGACAGCACCCGACACGGCGTGGGTATGCGACATCACCTACATCCGCACAGGCAGCGGCTGGCTGTATCTGGCTGCCGTCATGGATCTTTATGCGCGCCGCATTGTGGGCTGGGCAATGGCATCGAGCATGCATGCACAGCTCGTTGGCTGTGCTTTGCAGATGGCCATCAACAGCCGCAACCCAAAGCCGGGGCTGATTGTGCATTCCGATCGTGGCAGTCAATACGCCAGTGCGCAGTACAGCCAGCTCTTGGCCAAGCACCAGCTCATTGCCAGCATGAGCCGCAAAGGCAATTGCTGGGACAACGCAGTCATGGAGCGATTCTTCTTGAACCTCAAGATGGAGCGCACATGGCGCAAAACATACGCCAATCACCAAGAAGCGCGCTGCGATATTGCTGACTACATCGTGAACTTCTACAACCGTGTGCGACTGCATTCAACGCTGGGCTACTGCTCGCCTGCGATGTATGAGCGCAAATTCAGACAAACACAGCAACCAACCTGAAAATTCTTATCGCCGTGTCCGAAATTACTTGACCACTACAAGGTACCCACCGATGAAATATGGACGCCACAAAGTTGCTCGTACTTCGTAGATTTTCCGGAAGCCGCTGAGCAGCGTCTTCGGGAGGGGTGTATTGCTAGAAATAGTACTATCTGCGGCGATGAAGATGCCGCTGGGCTCGGCGGTCTCTGCTGCGTTCGATTCGCGCTTGGCGATGCTGCTTGGCCAAACGTAGCCAGCAGTTGGGTCGTCAAACATATAGCCAGCAATTACTAGAGTCATCTTTAGCCTCTTAGCTTGTGTCAATTGATTGGGAGTATCTCGTGTCTCTAGGCCACTGTAAGTGACCTTGGCGCGTTGGTGTCGAAAATTAGCCGGTCACGTTGCCCCGCTGCTTTGCACCCATCTGCTTCTGGCTAGAAGCGATACCGAAGCTGAGCAGGAGTTGCGCAGATGTCGCGAACACGCTGTCTGCACTCATTCGCTACGAATCTGTGTGAGACCTCTTTGTAGCCTTCAGAACTTTTTACCCGCTGCAGAGGAGTCGGAAAGTCGTCGCAGCTGCATTACCGTAAATAGCCTGAAGTGGTGGCCGCCTACCGGGATGCATGTTAGGACTGATTCTGGCCCATTTCAGGCAATACAAATGGCGATTTTCGACCCTACACAGACCGTAAAAACTCTAGCTTGTGGCATCAGGTGTATTTCTATGCTTGCAGGGGGATTTTCCCAAGAAAGCTAAGTTAGCCATCTGGAGCGTCAACACCCTTAAAATACACTTCTTGAGAATTGACATATGCCCCGGGATAAAACGGCCGGATTGATGTTTCCTCGGCTGCCAAAGTGTTCATAAAACCAGTGATGAACATGGAGAACTCAACATTCTCGATGGTCGAGTTTGACGTATCGACACCGTGCCACTTCTGCGTTGGTGTATCAAAGACCCAATACCCTTTGCCAATTACGCACAAGACCGTACAAGGTGGCCAGTCGTCTTTCGTATGTTTCATATACCGCTCTACTTCAGACCCATCGATGTCTGAGCCAAAAGCGAATAAGACTGTTGCCGGAAGCCCTCCGTTCGTTTTGTTTCCTTTTGCATCTACTTTGGGAAACGATTTCAAGTTCCGAATGGAACGAAATTTTTTGTTCGCATCTTTTAGCTCTGTTGCAGTTAGCGTTGATTTGATTTCGAAAACATATCTAACGCATTCAACTGGGAACAGGCCAAGATCTTTGCTTATGAGGATGGGCGGTGCGACCTTACGATGGTACACGACCAAGTCAATCTGATCTGATATGGATTGATATGTGTCGATGACTTTTCCTGTTCCACACGAAAAGCTTTGAGTTAGGAATGGTTCAACACACTCTCTCACTGCGAGTTCGCGAATCTCTCCTTCCATGCCACGGTGACCTATGTTCGAACACAAGCTATCTGCATTGTGTTTTGCGGCAGCAATCTTGTTCGCGATATATTCGAAATGCTTGGTTGCCATTTGAGGGTAATAACTAAATTAGACGATATGCAAACAACAGGCTGAATCGTCCAGTATTTCCTAGACACTTTTCAACATCTTAGTTCGGCTCCTTTTAAGCTGGTCTGTGCAGGCATCACTGTGGTGACCAACTCTAAATACCAACAGTCGACACAAAGTGCTAGTTCGACTGGGGTAATTCTCTAGATACTGCTTCGCAGCAGCAACTGCCCTTTATGTTCTTTTCCTGATTAACCCTTAAAGTTGAAATGCAGATGGCTGCAGAGCCAACTGAAGATCACCAGAAAAACAGGTCGATTACGATTTCCAAGTCATCTGCTCTGTTCAAGCAACTCGCGGAGATTTTGATTCATTTTCTTAATTAACGTCGAGACAGGAGTGTTGTGTAATTCAGCTAGCAGCTGCACTGTTTCTGCAACATCAGTGGGTTTTGATTGCCGACCAGCAGTTTCGGTGAAGGGCCCATCGGTTTCAGTAAGTAGCCGGCTGAATGGCAACGTCTTTATAAGAGCTGTGGCCCTCTCGCTCTTTAGCATATTACTGTTAACTGAAAAGTAGCACCCCATTTCGATAGCACGAGCCGCCTCCGACTTGGAGCCGTTAAACCAGTGCAGAATGACTCGATTGGATCCTGGCGGCAGGTGTTCTTCGATGTGATCAAGCACCGCGGTAGCGGTGCGCACACTATGCACACTGATGATCTTCCCTCCTGCTGCCGCACACGCTTTCAGCACTTGAGTGAAGACCGCTTTTTGGGCATCCAACGACTTGTAGAACCGAGGGCCAGCGTCTAGGCCAACCTCTCCGACGAACCGAGTCTGTGGTAACAACGACTCCCACAAAGCTATTTCAGCCGCTCGGCTGCTCACCAACTGGGGATGCAATCCCAAGGCCGCCCTGACGTGCTTAGTCTTTCGTGTTAGCTCGTGATTGCGGGGCCACGCTTTTGGGGTGGTTGTAACCGCGAGAGTGAACACGCCGGCGGCCTCTGCTTCATGAATAGCGGCGGCATGGTCGGGATAGAGATCGAGATGACAGTGAAAGTCGATGAGGCCTTGGATCGGAAGCATGGCTGACACCCTCTAGACTGGAGCGGTACGAACACCGGCAATTAGGTCGCCGACTTCGCTGAGGCCCCGGCGATACACCGCTGCCCATTGCTCTTCGTCTGCCATCACATCAACCAGTGATCCTGGCTTGTGTACCAACAGCCGGGCGATGTCGGGATTGGCCTGAATCCGCGCGATTGCATATTGGAACGAGCGAACTTGCTGTCCGATCGATTGGCTCGTGTCCAGGATGTGGGCGTGCAGGTCAGCTTCGGTATAGCTCGTATTGTCGCCGCCTCGGCCCCACGCGTGCTCCAACGCAGCGCGCCGGATCAGGCAAGGAAGGCAGTAGCCGCAATGCTCAATGCCTCTACCCTGCAGCCCCTGCCATCGCGCGCTGGCGGGGTGTGCGCAAGAAAGAGACGATGACGCGATCTCGCGCAAGGCAGCTTCGTTCTCGCACCCACGAACCATCTCTCCTTTCGTCAAGCTCCAGTATGGGTTCTCGACACGGCCTGCGACACCGAGTTGGGCAAGAAGGTCATTCCAACGAGCCAAGTAAAAGGGGTGGGTCGTCCTTGTGCTGTTGGATCCCAGACGCAACGGGTCAAGAGGTACGTTCAGCGCGATGAGGCCATTCTCGGGAACCCGGAGCGTGAAGCCGTCAGCGAGGCCAGTACCAGCCAAAGCTCCGAGGGCTATGAAGAGGAAGGAGCGTCCTCTCGTACTGTTCTCGGACTGCACATCTTTCACCAGGCCAACTGGAAACACCATATCGACACGTAGACGGTCAAACGGCCGGTTCGGGTAGCGCTTCTTCAAGAAGTTGAACAGTTTGTTCTGAGCGTCACTTGTTGCGCTCTCGCCGAAATGGCTGACCAGCAGAGGCTCGGCTTGACGCTCGAGCAGATCAATGGCGCCAATGAGGCTGTCCAGACCACCAGAGAACAAGCTGAGCGCTGTGAATGGAGGTGGAAGCAGAGAGGCTGCGTTCGCCGGAACAAGCGTCGCGAATCGCTCAGAGCGCTCACGGAACTGGAGTGCCCAGCGGTCCCCGGTTAAGAAGTTCAGTAGCGTGGTCAGCGTCCCAGTCGCTGCGGACCACGTGTCCGGGTCGTGAACCGGGATCACCAAACGAACTTCTCGGGTCCATGAGTCTTGAGATTCGTGGGCCCTTGAGATGCGCGTGTCTGCCGCGTGGACGTGGGCCGCAACAACCGCGAGATCAATCCCCATCTCTGAAGGATGGGCACCTAGCGCCTTGAGGCTGGTCAGAGCTGCGCCGATGCCGTGATCAAGCGTCCGATCACCGATGATCAGCTGTAGGTCGGTCAGTTGCTCGTCGTCGTTGACTTGGATCGGCGTACGGTCCTCTGGGCCGTAGCGGCCGGCAATTACGTGTCTCTTCATTGGTCGCTCTCCGCTTCGCCCCGGGCATGCAAGAACCTGAAGGCGTCTTCGTAAACCTGATCCACAAAGCTCTGGACCCGGTTTGAGCTCAGTGGGGCAGCACTGGGGCCACGGGCATCTGCCAAAGCGTCGCTCACCCCATTACGGATGAAATCGCGCAGCTGCGCCTCTACACGGATCGCTGCCTGCGCATCGGCCGGCATCGTGATGGCTTTGGTGCCAATGTCGTTGCAGATGCGCGCTTCGATGGCGTGCGTCGCGTAGATCTCGAAGACCGTCAACATCTGGTCGGCTGTGAGCGCGTCGAGATCTGTAATGCCAGCGGAGGTCAGTTCGACGATTGTTTCTACATAGGCTTCGCGTGCGATGCCCTCGTCGACAGTTCCCGCGCCCGGGCAAACATGGTCAGCCAAGCCAACCAGAATCTCAGGCAACGGTCTCCCGGCGAGTGACTCTAGGTTCAGCGTGCGCAGTGCCGCTTGAGGGCCGCGCGCCTGTGCGTCGGCGAGGAAGCTGACCAGTCGGGCGCCAGCTACACGCGATGCACCCATACGCTGAGCGGCTTGGCGAGAGCCGCCCGAAGCGGAGGAGACGTACTGAGAGACTGCTCTGCCTAGACTCGCCCGATCACTGCCCCCCGACCGTGCGAATCGGGTGAAATTCCCGCGCGGCGCTGTGTAACGATGGGGATCGGCCGCTGGTGGGATCGGCTGCCTCGGCGGCGTCCGCGGTGGCGTGATTGGTGGGTTCGGCGGGGGAGGATTGTTAGGAGGAGTGGGACTTGGCGTTGGAGAGGCAGGTCCAGGCGGGTTCCCGCCACCGTCATCACCAAGCCAAGAAGGCACGAGTGGCGTGTCGCCTCCTGGGCCGCCGTAAGCTGTTGAGGTTCCCATTTAGTTTTTGCCTTTCGGCTGTTTGGCAACCGCTTGTGCCGCAGCTCTCAACTCCTGGCTGCTCGGAGCTTTGCTCCACGAGTCCAGAAGCACTTCAAAACGCGTGATGCACGAACCTTCGGTGATGACGCCTTGCCATCCGCTGACAACCCAGGCGCCACAGCGCGACTTCGGCAGCGCCTCGAGAAAGTCGACCAGGCGTGCCTGCAACAGCGGCTGCGCTTGAACTAGGACCTTGAGCCCTGCGATGCCTTCAGGCGCTAGGTCGAACGTGTCCGCTCCTACAATTCTGCTGCGTATCGCCTCAAACACCTTGTCTGCTTCTGCAGGCTTCAACTGCTTGAGCTCTTCGAGGTATCCCAGCACAACCAGCCTGGGGCCAAACAACTTGTCGGCAACTGCGGAGAGGTGTCCGAGTGTTGAGATGGGGCCGAAGAAGTCCTTCTTGTCGCGTGTCACGAAAAGGTAAGGCCGGAGGTCAAGACTGCCGATCGCTGGCTGCACCCGGGCCCAAGAGCACATTGCCTCAGTGGCCTTCCACTCCTGGAGTGCAGCCGAGTCTTCCTTGACGGCCTTTCCAGCATCTGCCGTTTTGCTCGTTTTTGCATCGGCCGCAGGGATGGGTGCAGGCGGTGCCTGATCTGCGCTGGCGAAGGCTTCGAGGCTGGCGAGGTCTTGGCAATGTCCTTTCGGATGGACTGCAGCGACCGACGCAATCTGGTCAAAAAGCCGAGGGGTGAAGCGTTCCAGCAGCATGAGTTTGGCCAGCACCGGCAGCTTGATGTCTGCTCCAAAGCCGCGCGCCGCAGCGGTCTTTTCTCTGAGCAGCAGCGTGTTCAGGAACCGCTTGATCTGACGGGGATTGCCCTTTGCACCGCTTGCGAGTATGGGGCCAATCTGGTCGCTGAGCATCAATGCGTTGTGCGTCTTCTCCGCCTTGTCACCCAAGGCCTTCTTCACTGTGTCAGAGTCGAGGGCCGTACTTTCCCACGGGCGCTTCAGGCGCTCTCTGGCGACTTCGATCAGTTGCCCAAAACTGGCGTCGTCTTCCCCCAACTCCGCGCCGGCCAGCAGCAGTGCGACATAGATGCGGGTTTCCGTCTCACCCAGCGCGGGAATCCGGAATGGGACCTGAATGAGTTTTTCAAGGTAGTTCCGCGCGTAGTCGCGTGGTCCTGTCGTTTCAGGAAGGTCAGGAAAATGCTTGCGAACGGCATATTCAACCATCGCTTCATCCGCTGCCACCACGAAGGCGGTGCGTGATGTGAAAACGAGCAGCCGTATTGCTTCGAGGGTTTCAATCGCGACGTCAGGAAGACAGCGGTCTAAGTCATCGATCAGGACGATCAACTGGTCGACTTCTGCTTCGACCAGCAGCTTGTCAAATGCTTCACGGAACGCTTCGACCTCGCGAGGAACGCTCTTGGATTCTCGAGGCGTCATTACAGACTTCACGCCTTCGATCGCACCGTCGATGTTCTCTTTGGTCGCCAAGGCCGCGGGGTCGGAAAGCCAGCTTTGCAAAGTCGAAACTATGCCCGCGACTTGGTCTGGTGTCGGAATACCTGTGAATGCTGTCCATGCCAGCCCGCCGGCCTTCTTGGCGACCTTGAGAAGGTCGATACTCTTTGCGACTTCTTTGAGGGCCCCGGTGGCCTTTCTTAGTGCGGGCCGCTGCTCCAACAGGCCATCAACGATTCCGTCGATGAGGGCGATCTTGGCGTCTTCGAAGCCTTGAAACCGCCAGCCATTGAACTTGAGACAGAGGACCTTCTCGTCCTTCTCGAGTTGCGCCTCGACCATCTCCAGAACGCTCGACTTGCCGGCGCCCCAGTCACCGTGCACGCCTATCGTCACAGGACTTTCAGGGCGCTCCCTCAGTAGCGCGATGATCGTCTTAGCGATGGCTTCATTGTTAAGTAGGTCAACTTTCGTCTCGTTGTCTGGCAGGATCATCACGTATCCCTCTTAATCAATAAAATTTTCATTTTTGGACTCCCTGCCCAAAGGATCAGCTTGTCGAGTTTTTTTATTGAGCTAGTGGTCAAGCGAACTTCCGCTTTTGGCCGAAAGCGGAAATTGCACATTATTTTACAATGTGCTTCGACCTGCTATAAATAGCATCGAACCTCTAATTTAAGTGAGTGCAACTTTTTGAGTCGAATCAAAAAAAGCGCTGACTTTGGATGCTGCAAAAATCGTGTGTCCGCTTGTTGTACTCGGAGGAATCTGCGGAAAATCCCGGATGAGCAAATTCACTCCAGTGTCTGAAGAACTCTTTCCAACAGCACGAATCCCTCGCTGGATCTATGGCATCCTGCAATAGGAACCAGCAATAGTAGGCGCAACACGCTACTTAATATTGTCAGGGCCTACAGCCTCCGCAGGCAACTCAAGCAAAGCTGGGGCGGCGACCTCCAGCGTCTCTGCCAACTTGACGATGTTGAGCAGTGCGATGTTCCGGTGCCCGCGCTCCACACCGCCAAGGTAGCTGCGTGCTAGGCCACTCTCCAGAGCCAAACGTTCCTGTGACCATCCTTTGGCCTTCCTCAGCTCTATCAATCTCAAGCCAAAAAGCCTTTTGGGATCCGTCGGCATCCTTCTCTCCTAAAAGGAAAGGATGCTATGGGTACCCCTTATTTAAGGCCACGCCCAATAAGTTCCCGCTCTATAAGTGACATTTTATGGATATCGATCTAAAATGGACTCTATGAGTGACATTTTGGAGGGGTTATGTATAGGGTTCAGGAGAATAAAGTAACCGCGCAAGCAGGCAAACACCCGTGTGCAGAACGGGATGCCCTTGCTATTTCGCGTCGAAAGGAATTGCCTCATGTTGCACCCTGGTGTGCGGTGCTTGTGCCTATCTTGCTAACAGGGTGCGCAACGACAGGCGTCCAAGATGCATTCGGTTCCTTGAGCAATCTGGGGCAAACGATTTCAAGTGAACTCAGCCAGAGCATAGGCGGCTCTTCTACTGCCCAAAGCAGCAACAGCGTGCTAAGCACCCCCTTGCGCAATGTCCTGAAGAGCAACCTCTCGACAGATGGTCGCGCTCCTGAGTGGCCAAAGGTTGTGATTACCAACCTGCAAATCCCTGATGGTCAGATGACGATGGCTCGTAGCCTTTCGCTGAAGGCATCTGAGTGCATCAACTTTGACGCTGTGTTGTGGCGTGATGCCAAGCGAGTGGAGCGGTTTTCCGGCTTATCGCTTTGCGCCAAGGAATTGCCAAGGCAGTCCAATGACTTCGTGGTGACATGGAAAAGTTTCCCTGTTCCAGGCAAGACCACCGGGCAAGTCCGAGGAGACGGTCCAACACCGCTATACAACAAATTGCCGAGCGATCAGGCCATGGAGCAGTGGTTGCTGAATCAGTTCGGCCTGTACTACGTGGGTTCGCTGCTTACGGTGGTGGGCTACGACCCCAACTTCACAATCGATGAGCGGCGCTTCTGGATCAAAAATCTCAAATGAGCCGCTTGACCAGTCCAGCATTGAAATATCTTGATCAATGACTTTACGCTGGTCATATCCAAACATTTGCAATAGGCACTCGCCATGGCTTACCTCTACGACGAAAACGGGAATTACAAAGGCTCGATCACTGCACTGCCGGATATTCCTCAAGGAAGAATCACCATTCTTGCCTTGCTGGTGGGCATGGGTTGGTTCTTGTGGGATACGTTGCCGCAATGGCAAACTCTGCCACATCCCTTCAAATACATTGCGGCCTATTACTACTACCTGGTCATGAAACCATTGCAATGGTTTGGACCAATTTGGTCCTATGCATCCAGCCTGACTGGATACAAGAATCTCAATTATGTGCTTGGTGGTTTGGCTGTCACGGCGTACGGTTTAGTGGGTATTCCAATGTTGATAGGTGCTTTTATGGCTGTACTGCAGTTACTGCGCGTGCAGCGCTATTGGCGAACAATCCTATTGCTACCGGCAGCAATTGCGGCCTCATGGTTTGCTTTTGCTTTAACCGTGAATTGGCTGTTTCAAAAATAATTAAGCTCACATTTTTCGGGTACTCGCAAAAGCGCGTTGCTCGTCATGATTCACGGCCATCTCAACCCTCAACCTTTTGCTCTCGCTGTTCTCCGGTAGCTTTCGCATGGAAGTAGTCGAAGAAAATTTCACAACTGCGCAAGGTATGAGTCGACTGTTACCTGCTTACCGATCAAAAACCTGCTCTGCCTTTGAAAGGGCCATCAATGCTTCAATTAGAAAAGCGCTTCGAGCAACCCATGATGGCCTTCGCCGATCAAGAGCCACCAATTCGGCACTACCCGATTGCAGAAGTACTGGTGGGGCAACCTGTTTGGCATATCCATGGGGTGCTACCAGTCAAGGAGCTTGACGGCAGTATCTATCGTCGCCGCACGCACTTCATTGCCACAAAAGCAGGACTGGCAGCGGGGATTTTGCAAGAGAATCCATGGGAAAACGCTACCGTCTTTGTCATTGTGCCGCCTGCAATGACAGCATCACATCTGCCTGAAATGGCGAGATGTATGTCCTTGTGGGAATGCTGCGATCAGGATGATCCAAGTCTCACAGGCTGGGGATGCGATACAGATCAAGGTTCCTTTGCCGACCCCGCAGACGGTCTGACGATAGAGAACATAATAAAGGGGGGAACTCTTTGGCAAGTCGCTGCAACTTAAGGCTAGGCTTGCTATGTTCTTCCAGAGAAGAGCCACAGAGTTAATGCACCATGGCACAAAAACTGGTTCGATCTGAACACAAGTCAACCCGCCGAGCGCTGAAAAGCTTGCTGAATTCAACGCACCGCTCACAGAGACAGCGCTTGAGATGATCCAGCTGAAACACTCGATCAAAGTGGTGCGTTTTTTGTTAACGGCAAATCCCGCCAAGCTGTTAGAGCTGGTAAAACGGTCTCTCTCGTGACCACCCAAGGATTGATGAGCTAGCTTTGTTAGCCAGATGGTCTTTGTTTGCAATAGCGAAATCGAACAATCGGCTAAAAGTCAAAATTGGCCTGTTTGAGTGGAAGTTGGCGTCAGAGTGTGGTAATACTTAATTAACCTGACCAAAAACGAAACGCCCGGCATGTGCGGGCGTTTCGCTAAGCGCGATTTGCAAATACTGAGAATATTTGCAAGATCAATGAGAACCTACATCATCAAACATCAATATTGGCTGCGCGCAGAGCATTGGTTTCAATGAAATCGCGGCGCGGCTCCACATCGTCCCCCATCAGCATCGTGAACACTTGGTCTGCGGCAATCGCATCCTGAATTTGCACACGCAGCAAGCGGCGCACAGTCGGATCCATCGTGGTTTCCCACAATTGCTCCGCATTCATTTCACCCAAACCTTTGTAGCGCTGGCGGCTGGTGGTTCGTTCAGCTTCTGAAATCAGCCATTGCATGGCTTGATGGAAAGTCTTGACGTCCTGCTCTTTCATGCGCTCGCCTTCACCTCGTTGGACTTTGGCGCCTTCACCCATCATGCCGTTGAAGGCTTGGGCAGCTGCCGAAAGGGAGTGGTAATCAGCCCCTTTGGCAAAATCTTGGGTAATCAAACTGCTTTTGACGTTGCCGTGGTGAGTGCGACTGATGCGCAAAACCAGCTTCTCTGTACGTGGATCGGTCACGGCCTCTACAGTGGCGGGTTCGCTGACATGCGCACGGTCATTCAGACGCTCTTGCAACTCCTTGGCTGTGGCTTGCATTTCTTCCAAGGTTTCGGTATTCAGATGCACGCCATCGGCAATCGCTTGCAGGGCCTCATGGTCCATGTAGGCAGCCAAACGGGTGATGGTAGCTTGTGCTTTTTGATAGGTGGCGGCCAACTTTTCCAACTCTTCACCCCCCACAGGCTCAGCACCATCCTTGACATACACACGGGCATCGCGCAAAGCAATGCGGGTCAAGAATTGGTCCAACGCAGGCGCATCCTTGAGGTACAACTCTTCTTTTCCTGCCTTGACTTTGTACAGTGGTGGCTGCGCAATGTAGATGTGACCGCGTTCAACCAACTCTGGCATTTGCCTGTAGAAAAAGGTCAAGAGCAAGGTCCGAATGTGCGCACCGTCCACGTCCGCATCGGTCATGATGATGATGCGGTGGTAACGCAGTTTGGCCGCATTGAAATCATCCACGCCAGGCTTGTCATCGCCGCTACTGCGGCCAATGCCAGTTCCCAAGGCAGTAATCAAGGTCAGAATTTCGTTACTGGAGAGCAGTTTTTCATACCGCGCCTTTTCAACGTTCAAGATTTTGCCGCGTAGCGGCAAGATGGCTTGAAATTTACGGTCGCGCCCCTGCTTGGCAGAGCCGCCAGCGGAATCACCCTCGACAATGTAGATTTCACACATGGCCGGGTCTTTTTCTTGGCAGTCTGCCAACTTGCCCGGCAGTCCCATTCCATCAAGCACCCCTTTGCGGCGTGTCATTTCACGCGCTTTGCGCGCTGCTTCACGGGCTTTAGCGGCTTCGACGATTTTGCTGCAAATCATCTTGGCGTCATTGGGTTTCTCCAGCAGGAAGTCGGTCAGTGCTTTGGCAACGATGTCTTCAACCGGCGCGCGCACTTCACTGGAGACCAGCTTGTCTTTAGTCTGACTGGAAAATTTAGGTTCAGGCACTTTGACTGATAGCACGCAGTTCAAACCTTCGCGCATATCCTCGCCCGTGACCTCGACCTTGTCCTTTTTCGACAAGCCATTTTCTTCAATGTACTTATTGATTACGCGTGTCATCGCAGCGCGCAACCCGGTTAAATGGGTGCCACCATCGCGCTGCGGGATGTTGTTGGTAAAGCACAGCACGGTTTCGTTATAGGAACTGGTCCATTGCATGGCCACTTCCACGCCAATTTCTGTACCAGGAATACCACCATAGCTTTCAGCAGGCCGATTGCCATTGGCATAAAACGTGGTGGGATGCAGCACTTGTTTGCCCTTGCTGACAAACTCCACAAAGCCTTGCACACCACCGCTGCCAGCAAAATCATCCTCTTGGTTGGTACGCTCATCCAGCAAGCGGATACGCACGCCATTGTTCAAAAAGCTCAACTCGCGCAGGCGTTTGGCCAGAATGTCGTAGTGAAATTCGTTGTTTTGCTGAAAGATTTCTGTATCAGGCAAAAAGTGCACGCGAGTGCCCCTCTTACTCGTCTCACCGACCACTTGCATAGGAGAGACTTCCACACCATTGACGACTTCCACTTGGCGATTGAGCAACTTGCCGCGCGAGAACTCAAGCTTATTTTCCTTGCCCTCACGACTGACCGTGACAACCAAAGAGGACGACAGCGCATTCACGCAAGAGACCCCCACACCATGCAAACCACCAGAGACCTTGTAGCTGTTTTGGTTGAATTTGCCGCCCGCATGCAGCTCGGTCAAAGCGATTTCAGTAGCCGAGCGTTTGGGCTCGTGCTTATCGTCCATTTTGACGGCGGTTGGAATACCACGGCCATTGTCTTGTACTGAGAGCGAACCATCTGCGTGAATCGTGATGAGAATATCGTCACAGTACCCAGCCAAGGCTTCATCAATGGAGTTATCCACCACCTCAAACACCAAGTGATGCAAACCCGTACCATCGGAGGTATCGCCAATGTACATGCCTGGGCGTTTACGCACCGCCTCCAGCCCTTCCAGAATCTGAATCGAACCTGCGTCGTAATCAGCTGGTGCGGCAGTTGACTGATTGCTTTCTGGGTTCTCGGAAGGATCTGGTTGCTTGGTATCGGTCATATGCGAATCTTTCTTTCTCTGGCAAGGCTGGAGGTCATCAGCGATTGCACTGGGTACTGGCTGCTCACGCTTGGTTGCCATTGCATCTCATCGCGCTACTAAGGATCCACCACACGATGAGTGCTTGCTGCGCTGAGAGGGAGATCAAACCAAGCTAAGCAATAAGCTGCACTGCTTTAGGCTTGGAGATGGGTTGTGTGAATCGGTCAGTAATCGTCTGGCTTTGCTTGCTAAATACGCCAGCATTGAAGGGCATTGAGGGAATTTTGCGCTGGATTTGAGCTTCATAAATGAGGCTAAAACCGGCAAAAACAAGCACATCTCAAAGCGCAAGAGCCGCCATTGGCAGCTCTTGCAGTGCAGCGCCCTTAAATGCGCATCGGCATCACCACGTACTTGAAGTTGGCATCCCCTGGAATGCTGATCAAGGCAGAACTGCTGCCATCCTCAAACGACAGGTTGACCATGTCTTGCTGGATATTCGAGAGCACATCGAGCAGGTAGCTGACATTAAAGCCCGACTCGACCTGCTGGCCACCATAGTCGATTTCCAACTCGTCCTGGGCCTCTTCCTGCTCGGCATTGGCCGAGGTGATGCGCAGCACACCTGGCTCAAAATTCAGGCGTACACCTTTGAACTTGTCGGTAGTCATGATGGTCATGCGCTGCAAACTGGCCTGCAAAGCCTGACGCCCCAAAGTAACCACATTGCTGTAGCCCACAGGAATCACACGGTTGTAATCTGGAAACTTGCCTTCAACCAGCTTGGTCACGAACTCCAGACCATTGAAGCTCAGTTTGGCCTGGTTGTTGGCGAACTGGAATTGAATCATCGCCGGTGGCGCGTCTTTATCGTCGCTCGGCTTAGCATCACGCAGCAAACGCTGCAATTCCATCACTGTTTTGCGCGGCAAAATCACTTCTTGCTTGGGCACATCCGCATCCAGCGTTGCCGATGCAAACGCCAAACGGTGGCCATCAGTAGCCACCAAGCTCAATGTACGGCCTTCTGCAACAAACAAAATCCCATTCAGGTAGTAGCGAATATCCTGCACAGCCATGGCAAAAGAGACTTGGCTGAGCAAGTTTTTCAACACCGCCTGCGGCACAGAAAAAGCAGGCCCATAGTTGGGTGACTCTTGCACCAACGGGAAATCGTTCGCAGGCAATGACTGCAATGTAAAACGGCTCTTGCCCCCTTTCAATACGAAACGGTCTTGAGAGGCTTCAAGTGTCACTGTCTGGTCGGCTGAAAACGTGCGCAAAATCTCAATCAGCTTGCGGGCACCGATGCTGGTTGAAAAATCAGTTGCTGCATCACCACCAAGATCTGCTGTGGTGCGAATTTGCACCTCCAGATCACTGGTGGTCAATTGCAAGGTATTGCCTGTTTTGCGCAGCAGCACATTGGCAAGGATCGGCAGTGTGTGCCTGCGCTCTACGATGCCCGCGATCGATTGCAGAACCGATAGCACTTTGTCCTGAGGGGCTTTAAAAACAATCACCTTGTCTCTCCATGAATGAAAGGGGTTGGGCCTATTGAGAAAACGCAGCGCAGTTTTGAACACCGCGCTCGATAGTTGGGTACAAAAACAACATTTGCCGCATGCAGCGCCTCTCGTTGAGCATGGCCTGAGGCTGCAACAGGAAAAATGCTATTTTCCCCTAAAAAAACAATCTATTGCACTATCTCTTAATAGAACATTATGACGGCGAAAAGTCCCGCACATAGCGGCCTTATCAGTCAAATGTGACTTAAGCCGCGCACATCAACGCTTAAGCGTTTGTTCAAGTACGTGAAGTTGTTGATTCAACTCAATTTGCTGCTGACGCTCTTGTGCAATTTTGCGCACTGCATGCAACACCGTCGTGTGGTCGCGCCCACCAAACAGCTCTCCAATTTCTGGCAAGCTCTTTTGCGTCAACTCTTTTGAGAGATACATCGCAATCTGGCGAGGCCGCGCAATACTGGCTGGCCGTTTCTTGCTGTACATGTCGGCCACCTTGATTTTGTAAAAATCAGCCACCGTTTTTTGAATATTCTCCACACTGATCTGGCGATTCTGAATTGAAAGCAAATCCCGCAACGCCTCACGCGCCACAGGGATAGAAATGTCTTTGCTGTTGAAACGGGCATACGCTAGCACTTTGCGCAAGGCACCTTCCAACTCGCGAACGTTGGAACGCACATTTTTCGCGACAAAAAAGGCCACATCCTCAGACAAGGCAATGCCTTCAGCCTTGGCTTTGTTGATCAAAATCGCTACTCGCATCTCCAACTCAGGCGGCTCAATAGCCACTGTCAGGCCTGCATCAAAACGCGAAACCAAGCGCTCATGGATATCCGTCAAGCCCTTGGGGTAGGTATCGCTTGTCATCACAATGTGCGACTTCTTCGATAGCAGCGCCTCAAATGCGTTAAAGAACTCTTCCTGAGTACGCTCTTTACCCGCAATGAACTGCACATCATCAATTAACAGCAAATCCAACGAGTGGTAGCGCTGCTTGAGAGCATCAAACGTCTTGCGCTGGTAGGACTTGACCACATCGGTCACGAACTGCTCCGCATGGATATACAACACCTTGGCCTGCGGTTGATCACGCAGCACCTGATTTCCCACGGCGTGCATTAAGTGGGTCTTACCCAAACCAACACCCCCATAGATAAACAGAGGGTTGTACAGTTGGCCCGGCGCATGGGCCACATGCAAAGCAGCAGCACGCGCCATGCGGTTGGCCGAACCTTCAATCAAATTCTCAAAGGTCAACTGCGGATTTAGGCGAGAAGGAACAGGCTTGGCAGCACTACCATCCTGCCCTGCGGAAACACCCTGACCATGAGCACGACCATCTTGCATGTCGTCCGATTCAAAGCCATTCGAACGCACAACTGGTGCAGTCACTTCGCCATCGTGATCTGCATAACGCATTGCTTGCGTCGCTCGATGGGCTTGTTCAGACCCTGGCGGCTGATCAAGCTGCGCCAATAAATCTGCCTGCACCCGGTTAACCAAACTCTCCATATCGGCACCCGCTGCCGCTGCAGGTGGTGGCGCCACACGTGCCGGGCGTCGCACAACACGCCCGGCAGCACCAGCCACCGCGCCACCTCGGGCAGCCACACCCAGTTCAATACGCAACTCGCGCCCACTGAGCTCATTCAACAGCCCAACAATGCGCTCCAAATACCGCCCGCGAATGTAATCCAGCGCGATGCGATTAGGCACTAATAGCTGCACCGTAGCACTGGCTGGCATATATTGCGCACGCAAAGGCTTAAGCCAAGCCCCAAACTGCTGGGACGGCACTTCCACGGCCAGCCGATCCAAGCATTCCTGCCATAGACCATCATCTGCCGCATTCGCCTGACCTTGTTGAAACTCTTGATCCATTACTTTTGCCACACAAACATTCTCCCGACCGCAAGACACAGCCAAACCGTCACCACAGCAGTCACGCAAACTTTAAAAGCCCAAAAAAAAAACAAAGAAATAAATTAAAAATCAAACACTTAAAAAAAACAAACCACACCAATTCAAGTACGCCAAACAGACGGCAAAACCAAGGAGAAAAAGAGCTCAATTATAGGCCCATGCCACCCCTGACAAAAAGTTATCCACAGCCTTTTTTCACACACATCACCAATTGATCAACACTTTTCCTTGGCGCCAAACCCAAGCCATGAGATAATCTACGGTTTGCTTTGACTGAGCCGGTTATTTGCATTCATTTCAAAACCATTGGCAGCGCCTTTTGTGGAGCCTTTGATTAAGAAATGGTGGGTTTTAGTGAGGTTGCTGACTTCGTTTTTTTTATTACTGTGAGGGCCTTTTAGGCTTTTATTGCTCTTAAACATTTAAGGGTCAATGCATACGGTAACAGGAAAAACCAAGAGCACACTCCACAGAAACCCACCTCCTAGCGATAAGAGGGTGCAGTAGCCGCTTGCGGTTATCGATGAGTGGCTTGATGTCAAAACAGGCGCTGATAAGGCTTTTGCGAATGCCTTGTTGGCGTAAAGACAAGCACGGGCAGAAGTTTCCGAGTCCAAAGCGTCGCATTCCATCAGTTCAGAGGTGAATCATCATGAAACGTACATACCAACCATCCAAAATTCGTCGCGCACGCACCCACGGTTTTCTGGTGCGCATGAAAACACGCGGCGGTCGCGCCGTAATCAACGCACGCCGTGCCAAAGGCCGTAAGCGTCTGGCTCTGTCCTGAGCATGATGCGCACAAAGCCTGCTTGCTCTAACCTCTCGGTCACAAGCACGGTTTTGCGCGCAAGCTGCGGCACATGAGCATTCGCCATCTCAAAACCCGCAAACAGTTCCAGAGCATGCTGGCCCATCCGCCTATTGCTAAAACAAGCCATTTTTGCTTACACCAAGTGTCGGCACAGGCATTGTTTGACGCAAAGGATGGCGCCTTGCTGTTTGCCTCCCCACCTGATCTTGCCAGTATTGGTGAGTCGTCATGGTGGGTAGGTGCGTTGCTGCCTAAACGCTGGGCCAAGCGGGCCGTTACCCGCAATTTGATTCGCAGGCAGGTGTATGCCCTTGCGCTGGAGTACAGTCGCGCTCCGCAGATGTTTGCCCCTGATTCACACGCGCTATTGATTCGCTTGCGATTGAGCTTTCATCCCGGTAATGCGAAGTCGCCATCCAAGGGATCAAAAGTGTCGCGCCACCAGCCTTACGCTACCAAGAGTGCTAATCAGCAGGGTCAAACGGAAGCAGTGCTCGCCAAAAGCGCTTCCTCTCCATTGTTGGCGGCACGTGTACGGGCCCAACTGGTCAAATTGTTTGAGCGCGCTGCATTGCAATTGCAGCAGCAGCCTATGACGCCACAGCAGTCTGCCCTCACTCAGTCGCCACCATCTCCTCACCCCCTGCTGACACAAAAGGTGGGGCACGATGCGTGAGCTCCTTGTGGGATTGGTTAAACTGTACCGCCTCCTGCTGAGTCCTTGGCTGGGCAGTGCGTGCCGGTTTGAGCCTACATGTTCACAATATGCCATCATGGCACTGCAGCGCCATGGCGCTGTATGCGGATCATGGCTGACTGTGTGTCGTCTTGCTCGCTGCCACCCTTGGTGCAAGGGCGGGCATGATCCAGTGCCTCAGGATTGCTCCTCAGGCATTTTTTCACGCTTGCTTTCTTCTTCCCCCTCTTCGTCCAAGAAGTCCTCATGAACGATATTCGCCGCTCCATCCTTTGGGTGATCTTCGCGTTCTCCCTGATTCTGCTGTGGGATCGTTGGCAAATCCATAACGGCAATAAAGCCCTATTCTTTCCGCAGCCAACACAAACTGCTGATGCTTCTTCGCAGGCACAGGTGCCTGGTACGCTCAACAGTGCTAACGCCTCACCAGAAATTCCCGCTGCCAGCAATGCATTAGCCAACGCATCCTCCTCAGATGTACCCGCAGCCACACAAGCGGCTGTCGCTGAAGCGGCTGAAAATGTGGTCGTCACCTCTGATGTGTTCAAACTGACGTTCAGCACCGAAGGGGGCTCACTGAACCGCGTGGAACTGCTGCAATACCAGAACGACCAGAAAAATGGACATGAGGTGTTGCTCGACCAAAGCGCCACACGTGCCTACGTCGCACAGACAGGTTTGCTGGGGGGCAATTTCCCCAACCACAAAACCATCATGAAAGTGGTGGATGGCCCACGCACGATGGCTGATGGACAGGACAGCCTGACTATTCGCTTTGAATCGCCCGTCCAAGATGGCGTGCAGCTGGTCAAGACATGGACACTTCAACGTGGCCGCTACGACATTGCCGTTCGCCATGAAGTGATCAACCAGAGCGGCGCCAGCATCACCCCACAGGTGTATGAGCAACTGGTACGCGATGGCGGAGAAATCAGCAGCGGCGTCATGTTCGCGGGCACATTCACAGGTCCGGCTGTCTACAGTGACGAGGAAAAATTCCAGAAGGTCACCTTTAAAGACATCGACAAAGGCAGCACAAAGTTCCAGAAAAACAGCGACACAGGCTACGTAGCCATGGTGCAGCATTATTTTGCTTCCGCCTGGATCTTGCCTGAAGGAGTTGCTCGGGAGAACTTTGTGCGCCGCCCAGGCAACGGTCTGTATTCGGTGGGCTCCATTGCACCATTTGGCACGATCGCAGCCGGCGCGAGCCAAGCACTTGAATCCACATTTTTTGCCGGTCCTCAGATCGAAAAAGAAATGCAAAACATCACTCCAGGCCTGGAGTTGGTGAAAGACTACGGCATGGTCAAAGTACTGGCTAAGCCACTGTACTGGCTGCTCGATAAGCTCCACGAATTTATCGGCAACTGGGGCTGGTCGATTGTTGCCTTGGTGGTGCTGCTGAAAATTGCTTTCTACTGGCTCAATGCCAAGGCCTATTCCAGCATGGCCAAGATGAAGGCAATCAACCCGCGTGTAATGCAACTGCGCGAGCGTTATAAAGACAATCCGCAGCAAATGCAGCAAGAGATGATGCGCATCTACCGCGAAGAAAAAGTCAATCCACTGGGCGGATGCTTACCTATCGTGATTCAAATGCCATTTTTCATTGCGTTGTACTGGGTGCTGCTCTCCAGCGTGGAAATGCGCCAGGCGCCTTGGATTGGCTGGATTCATGATCTGTCAGTGCCAGACCCATTCTTTGTATTGCCATTGCTGATGATGCTTTCATCCTTGCTGCAAGTGGCACTGAATCCGCAACCACCAGACCCACTGCAAGCCAAGATGATGTGGATCATGCCTTTTGCGTTCAGCGTGATGTTCTTCTTCTTCCCGGCAGGTCTGGTGTTGTATTGGTTTACAAACAACGTGCTGTCGATCGCACAACAGTGGGTCATCAATACCCGCATGGGGGTTCCTCCCCAATTCAATTTGCCTAAGTTCAAGTAACTCTGTGCCCATGACAGCAAAAAGCCGCCTTCTTATGGAAAGCGGCTTTTTTATTTGTAAGCCATACTTGTTGTCATGCGTCATGCCTACAGTTCTCGCCAGAACACCCAACTAGGCAAGTCATTAAAAAATGGGAGGCACCGCCTCCTCGCGCCATGCACCTTGCGGCAATCCATCCAAGGTCCAAGGCCCAATACGCACACGCACCAAGCGCAAAGTAGGCAAGCCTACCGCCGCTGTCATTCGGCGTACTTGGCGGTTACGTCCTTCCGTGATCGTCAAGGCCAGCCAACTGGTGGGAATCGCCTGGCGAAACCGCACTGGCGGATTGCGCGGCCACAGCTGTGTTTGCGCATCGTCTGGCAACCGATGCGCTTGGGCAGGCAGGCTGATTCCGTCCTTCAACTCCACGCCCTGGCGCAACTTGGCAAGTTGAGCTTCAGTCACCACCCCCTCCACTTGCGCCCAATAGGTTTTCTCCATCTTGTGGTCAGGATGCGCAATGCGTGCCTGCAGCTGCCCATCATTGGTCAACAACAACAAACCTTCGCTATCGCGATCCAAACGGCCTGCAGGATACATTCCGGGCACATTCACATAATCAGCCAAAGTGGCACGGCCTTCGGTGTCAGTGAACTGCGTCAGCACGCCCCAAGGCTTGTTGAACAACAGCAATCGCGGAGGCTCCACCATGGACATGGGGCTGCGCACCTTAGATGAGCGTCGCACCACAGGACGACGCGCTGCGCCAGCAGAATAGAAAGATTTACGCATCACACGCCTCGGTCGGCCAAACAAATAGAGAAAGATAGCGCCATTCAATAACCGTTAAGAATTAGGATTCGAAGCGCGTTAAACGAGGGCCGTTTATCGACAGCAAAACACACAAATATGCGCAGCAATACGGCATGGCAAGCGGATAATTCGAACCTTCTGAAAGGATTTGCATGTCCATCCGACCCTACCAAATGGGCGACGAAGTCGCCATCAGCCGCATTTACAACCACTATATTTTGCACTCAAGCGCAACCTTTGAAGTGGAGCCTTTATCTGCCGGACAAATGCAAGAGCGCATTGAAAAATACACAAAATCCTATCCTTGGCTGGTATATCTGTTGGATGAGCAGATTGTCGGCTACTGCTATGCCAGCCAGTACCATTCGCGAGACGCCTTCCGCCACACAGTCGAGCCCAGCGTATATGTCCATCAGGATTTTCATGGACGCGGCATAGGCCACGCACTCTACGCCGAACTGCTTTCACAACTGGCACACACCGATTGCCACACCATCATCTCCGCTATTGCATTACCGAATGCGGGCAGCGTTCGCTTGCATGAGGCATTCGGCTTCACCCAAGTCGGCCACCTGGCACAGGTAGGGCACAAATTTGGGCAGTGGATTGATTTGGGTTACTGGCAAAAAACATTGAACTAAAGCCTGCTTTCACAAGCAATTACGCATTAGCGCACTTGTACGGCCTCAGAACCGAACCTTGCGCGGACTTGTTGCTAAAGCACAGATTAGAAGAAACCCCTTTTCCATTGCGCATGCTTCTTGCTAGGATGGGCTCGTCATCAGAGAGTGACGGCAGCAGCCAGTGTGGATCTCACAAGAATATTCAGCCGAGTTGAGTCGCATCCACTCTAGCTTGTTGCTTTGATCTGTCCAGGCCGATGCTGAGCCCCAGCTAGCCGCCCATTGATTCCAACAACCAAGCAGTAAAAGGACTATGCAATGAAGCGTTTTTTCAAGTTCACCTTGCTCAGTGCAGCATTCATCTCTGCCGCAGGGTGCGCGCAGGTGCCCCAAACTCCCTCCGCAGCTAGCAGCAGTGTCAGCACCACGGCCACAGCGCCAATCTCCCCCAAGGTAGCGCAAAAACACGTGGTTGTGCTGGCTACTGGCGGCACAATTGCCGGCGCAGGAGCCTCCGCACTGAACAGCGCTTCATACACAGCGGCCAAAGTCCCTGTCGAACAGCTTCTGGCCGGCTTACCCGAAGTACAGGGCATTGCCAAAGTCACTGGCGAACAGGTCTTTCAAATAGCCTCAGAGAGCTTCACCAATGACAACTTGATCACGCTAGGCAAGCATGTCAATAACCTATTGAAACAAGGCGATGTTGATGGCGTGGTCATCACCCATGGCACCGATACCATGGAAGAAACCGGCTTCTTCCTGAACTTGGTTATTCCTAGCGATAAACCGATTGTTTTGGTTGGCTCCATGCGCCCTGGCACAGCCATTTCTGCCGATGGAGCCCTAAACTTACTCAATGCCATCAGCGTAGCCGCCAGCAGCGATGCCAAAGGCAAAGGCGTGTTGATTGTGATGAACGACGAGATTCACACCGCACGCGATGTAGCCAAACTCACCAACATCAAAACCAGCGCATTCTCCAGCCAATGGGGGCCTTTGGGAATGGTGGTGGAAGGCAAAAACTACTGGTTCCGCGCTCCAGTCAAACGCCACACAACCTCCAGCGAATTCTCGATTGAAAGCATCCATGAGTTGCCCCCCGTAGAAATCGCCTACAGCTACGGCAACGTGCAGCCGACAGCTGTAAAAGCCTTTGGGGCTGCTGGCGTCAAAGCCATTGTGCACGCAGGCACAGGCAATGGCTCAGTACCCAATCGCATCGTGCCAGACCTGACCGCCGAGCGCAGCAAAGGCACCATCATCGTGCGCGCTTCACGCGTGCCTGCAGGCTTTGTCTTGCGCAACGCTGAGCAGCCCGATGACAAATATGACTGGGTGGTTGCGCATGATCTGAACCCACAAAAAGCACGCTTGCTGACTGCCGTGGCCTTGACCAAAACCAACAACACCAAAGAGCTCCAACGGATCTTCTGGGAATATTAATGCCTGCGGCCGCAGAAGCAAAAAGTGCTGCGGCCACTTACAAATAAAGAAATCGACTTCTACTGTGAAGTCGATTTCTTTATTCTCAACGCGCAACACTGTGACAGAACTAGGCCAAGGTAAACCCCGTCCTTTAGAACGTCTTAGGGCTTGGCAGGCGCATCTGGCTGCGCGAATGGCGCTGCTTTGGCAAACGCAGGCTGTGCAATGCAATGGGTATAGACCGCATGGGCAAGCGGATAAGCGCTGATATCGCACTTCATGCGCAGGGCATTGGCCACTTGCGGCACCAAACAGCAATCGGCCCATGTGGGCTGTGCTCCAAACGCATAAGGCCCCGTGCCGCCACGATCCTTTTCGTTGACCAACAGTTGCTCTACAGCGGCTAAGCCTTCTGCAATCCAGTGGGTGTACCAATCTTGTTTTTGCTCCTCGGTCACATTCAGCACGGTCTGCAAATAGCGCAATACGCGTTGGTTATTCACAGGGTGGATGTCGCAAGCCACGGCGTAGCTGAGCTCCAATACGCGCGCGCGCGCCGCGGGGTCTTGCGGTAGCAGGGCTGGCGCGGGGTGCGTTTGCTCCAAGTAATCCAAAATCGCCAACGATTGGCTCAGAGAGAAATCACCATCCACCAACAAAGGCACGCCCCCTGCACGGTTACGCTGCAAGAAAGCCTCTGAGCGCTGCTCCAGTGTGCGCAAATTCACGGCAATGTAATTGAAATCAAGCCCTTTAAGCGCCAGCGCAATGCGAGCGCGGTAAGAGGTTGAACTGTAGAAGTAGTTATACAAGTCCATACATGTCTCCATCACCTAGGTGAACCAGGCAAATCCATTCAACCTCAACACAGCACTGTTAAGTGCTGTGTTGAGGTTCAACTACGGCGCGCCAACAGCTGCTCGGGCAATTCCCGCAAAGCGGCTGTGTAAGCATTCTCAGGAAAGCCTGCCAATGCTGACAAGGCGCGGTGCGCCTCATCATGCGCGGCCTGTCGTGCCACATCAATTGCACCAGTGCTGCGCACAATGGCAATGATGTCGCCCAGTTGCTCAGTGGAGCCCTCTTCAATGGCCGTTCGCACCGTTTGCGCCTGCTCAGGCGTGCCACGCTGCATGGCCACGATCAACGGCAGCGTGGATTTGCCTTCACGCAAATCATCACCAACGTTCTTACCCATCTCGCCAGCACTGCCGTCGTAGTCAAGCACATCATCAATGATTTGAAAAGCAGTCCCTAAGGCTTGTCCATAGGTGGCAGCGGCTTGCTCCAGTGCTTCAGGCACACCAGCCAGAATCGCCCCTACTTGGGTGCTGGCCTCAAACAGCTTGGCTGTTTTAGAACGAATGACCTGCAAGTACCCTGCCTCATCCAAGGAAGCATCGTGCATATTTAGCAATTGCTGCACTTCACCCTCTGCAATGATGTTGGTGGCAGCGGCAACCACTTGCATAACGCCGATATTGCCAGTCTCCACCATCATCTCAAACGCGCGGGAATGCAAAAAATCGCCCACCAAAACACTGGCAGGATTGCCAAAACTCTCGTTGGCGGTTGGCCGACCACGGCGCATGGTGGACTCATCAACCACATCGTCGTGTAGCAGTGTTGCCGTATGAATAAACTCCATCACCGCGGCCATTTCATGGTGAAAACGGCCTTGGTAGCCCAATGCATTCGCAACCAACAGCAACATAGCCGGACGCAAGCGCTTGCCGCCGGCGGAAATGATGTAACGTGCCACCTGTCCAATGAGGGGCACATTGGTCGTCAAGCGAGAGGCAATGACGGCATCGACCGCTCCCATATCTGAAGCTACCAGCGTCAACCCTTGATTACTGCTTGTCATTGAATCACTTGCAAAAAACGAAGAAAACACACCCGATGAGGCGGTGAAAATCCACCATACAGCCCACTTGAGGGCATTGCCATACGGCGCTGGCACACACCCTCAAACGTTTGAGGCAGCAGCAAAAAGTATTATAGGGAGGTTCGTCTGCACAGTATGGCAAGCAGCCTTTGCGATCAATATGGACTTGGGTCCAATGTGCGGCAAAAATCCAACGAGCGCAGACATGCAATGCACGCGCTCAACACACAAGTGAATTGGCCTGTTTGGCGAATTGACCACTTTAATATTTGCTGCATGGTAAGCGTGTCTGCAACTGGCAATAAGAACGCTTATTAAGCGCCTTTCCATACCTATCTGCATATCGACCAGCATTGCAGGGACTTGGATTCACAAAATGCAGTAGACACGACATACTTCAGCCTTGAGCGAATCATCGACAGCCGTGCATGCCCAACCAAGTCTAGATTCGACGTAACTGATATCCCGGAGCAGCGCAGCGTGCTCAGGTTTTAACGAAAGAACACACCGATGCAAGGCAACCCAAAAGTCATTGAAACACTCGTGCATTTGCTGCGCGGTGAATTGGCTGCGCGCGACCAGTATTTCTACCACTCACGCCGCTATGAAGACTTGGGGTTGAACAAGCTTTATGTACGCCTGAACCACGAAATGGAAGAAGAAACGCAGCATGCTGATGACATCATGCGCCGCTTGTTCATGATCGAAGGCAAGCCTGATATGCGTCCGCTGGAGTTCACACCAGGCGACTCAGTGCCTGAGATGCTGCAAAAAGATCTAGACACAGAAATTGAAGTGCGTGACCGCCTGCGTGCCGCCATGCGTTTGTGCGAAGCTGAAGGTGATTACGTCTCACGCGATATGCTGCTCAAACAGCTGCGCGATACAGAGGAAGACCACGCCTACTGGCTGGAACAGCAGTTGGGGCTCATCCAGAAAATGGGCTTGGAAAACTACCTCCAGTCTCAAATGGCATAAGCCACTCCCACCTTTACAGCGCCCCACGAAGCGCGCGCTTGGCCCGCAGAATGGCTGCAGCCCAGCGCAAAAACAGCCACTGCCGATACGGATAAAGGCAGTGCATACAAAAGCCTCAACCACAAAGTGGACCTTCCGTAACAAAAAAGAGCCTCAACGGCTCTTTTTTGTTGTCCTGCAACCAAGTCACTGGCACCTAAAACCTCATGGTTTATCAGGCCCGAATCACTTTCGTGCAGATTGTTGCTTTGCTGACTTGATTGCTTGGTAAACCACCAAGCGCTGACCTGTACGGAATTGGGCATTGCGCCCGACTTTATTCCATTTGGCCACATCAGCAGCAGCCACCTTGTAGCGGCGCGCCAACGTTGCCACGGTTTCTCCTTTGCGCGCCACCACCGTCACCCGCCGTGTAGTCGACTGGCTTTTTGCCGCTGCCAGTTTCAACTGGCCGTTATGAGCAATATCCGCAGCCACGTCCGTCAACAGCGATGCAGTTCGCGGCACCAGCAAGGCAGCCCCTGCATCCACGAGCATGCCACGCGGAATGGTGTTCACAGAAAGCAACACCTTCTCTTCAACCCCGACTTTCTTCGCCACCTCAGAAACCGCCATTTTCTGAGGTGCAGTCCACACCGTCCAGCTCGCCAAACGGCCATCGCGTTGCTGGCTTAAGTTCGCCTTGAAAGTCTGCGCGTTATCCCAGGGCAACAACACTTCTGGCGTAGCTGCAGCAAAAATGGTGGGGCCTTTGTAAGCAGGATTGAGCAAGCGAAAGTCGCTCTCACTCACGCCTGCTAATTGGGCCACCAAGGCCACATCCATATCGCGCGTGATGGCCACAGTCTCAAAATAATCATGGTTGCCAATATCAGCCAGCTCAACGCCATAAGCTTTAGGGTTACTGACGATGTTCTTGAGGGCCTGCAGCTTAGGCACATACCAGCGCGTCTCGTCGGGCATCGTCAAGTCTGTATAACGTGTGCCCAATCCCAAGTTTTCGTTCTTGGCAATGGCTCGCCCCACACTCCCCTCGCCCCAGTTGTAGGCTGCCAACGCCAACTGCCAATCACCAAACATGTCATGCAGCTTTTGCAAATAATCCAACGCCGCTCGCGTAGAGGCAAGTACATCGCGGCGGTCATCGCGAAACGCATTTTGCGTGAGCTCAAAATAAGTACCTGTCGCTGGCATGAACTGCCACATACCAGCAGCTTTGGCACTGGAGACCGCGGCGGGATTGTAGGCACTCTCCACAAACGGCAACAAGGCCAATTCGGTAGGCATGCCCCTGCGCTCCAACTCCTCAACAATATGGAACAGGTATTTGCTTGAGCGTTCAGTCATACGCCACAATGCATCGGGGCGGCTGGCATACCATTGTTCGCGGTCCTGCACCAAGCCAGAGTCCAAGTCCGGCATCGAGAAACCAGCGCGCATGCGCGTCCATAAATCTGGTGCCGGAGCTTGGCTTTGCACTGCAAGCCCAGTAAGAGTGGTGCGCTGAATAGGCGCCAATGCCCCGGAAGGGATATCTGGCGTGACTGATGCGCTTTGTGGCGCCCCTAAAGAAGAACAACCTGCCACTACCAAAGCCAAAGTTGCGCTCATCCACAAGCGCCATAGTGCTGTCACTGGTGCTACCTTCAAAAAAATAATTCGTACGATGGACCTACCCGCAGGTAGATAGAACTCAAAAGCCATCTGCCAGCGTTCCTTGAGCCAGTGCAGACAAGCCTTGGCAAACGTCTGCCACTGCGGACTCACAGCGGACTGTTTGAATGCGTCGCCCATTCAGACTTGTCGCAAGCCTATGCTGCTGGCCCCATCAAAAGCAGCGTTTATACCAGAGTCCCACACACCGCCTTCATCCTTTTGTGGCGAACGTTACTAAACGCAGAACCTTACACCGCGTGTGCGACTTGCGCATGCCTCACCACAAAGCGCCACGCGCATCGACCTGGAAAACACGCTCGACCACGCCATGCAGCAAGCCACCGCGTAGGCCTACCATCGCATCATGCAGATTGATCGTTGGATCGCAATGGCCTGGCACCAACCACAAAACATCCCCCAATGCAGGCAGCTCTGCCCCTGCCAATGCGGTAATAAGGCCATGCTCATCTCCTCCATTGCCAAAACCGTACTGCACCTGTGCGCCGCCGTTCCAGACCATTGGCAGGCCCGAATCAATGGCATGGCTTTTATGGCCTGCATCGACCACGGCATGGTGCGTTGCGCGCGAGACCACTTGCGTTTTCACAAATAAGGCCTGCTCAAACACCGGTTGCTGTGCAGCCGGCTGCACGCATGCGTAGTGCGCATCCATCAGCAAAAAAGAGCCAGGTTGCAGTTCTGTATAAAGGCCACTGGCGGCCTCCAGTGCAAAGGTTCCTGTTCCTGCGCCAGTTACCGTCACAACATCCAAGCCGTGCGCGCGCAACACCTGCACCACCTCGTGCACTTTAGCGTACGCCTGCTGCATGACAGCGTGGCGTTCGACAGCAGACTCTATGTGCTGAGCACCACCGTGGTAGGCATGCAGCCCCGCAAAACGCAGTGATGGCACATCAGATACCGTCTGCGCCAACATCAGCACTTCGCTAGCAGTTTGAACCCCTGCGCGATTTTGCCCAATATTGAATTCCACCAACACATCTACGGGTGCGGGGCCTTGGTACTGCTCATGCTGGCGCACATGCCCAGCCAATGCCTCTACCGCCAGCACACTGTCCGCTGCCACAGCCAAACGGCCGCCACTAGCGTGCAGTTGTGCCGCCAATGCCACCAAACGCTTGAGTTTGCTGTGGGCCAACACTTCATTGCTGATATAAATATCTGTCACACCGCCAGCGGCCATGGCCTGTGCTTCAGCCACTTTCTGCACACAGCAACCACTCGCGCCGGCCTCAATCAAATGCCGGGCTAATGCCGCGCACTTGTGCATCTTCGCGTGTGGCCGCCATAGCACACCATGTGCCGCAGCAAATGCAGCCATCTGCTCCACATTGCGCTCCATCGCATCCAAATCAATCACTAACGTTGGCGTGTCCAACTCACTAACAGGCAAGCCTGCGGGCACATCCAATACACCGGTATAAGTGCGCATGCGCTGCTCCTTGAAGTTGCCGCACTATGGGAAAAACACTGAATACGCCACAATCGCAATATGGGTGCAGGAATTGTGGCTTAGCAAACATGCAAGAGCCTGTGCAGAGCACCCTGCCGATCCATTCAGTATGATGCCGACCATTTCCATCAGCGCAGCATTATTGCTATGAAAATCATTATTCTAGGTGCCGGCCGCATTGGCCAGGCCGTGGCCGAAAGCCTTGTGCTTGAGCGCAATGACATCACCGTGATCGATACCAATGTCGCACTGCTGCATGAACTCGAATCGCGCTTTGACTTGCGCGGCGTGGCTGGCAATGGCATTGACCCTGCTGTGCTGGCAGAAGCCGGCGCCAACGACACCGACCTGCTCATCGCCTGCGCCTCCACCGATGAAACCAACTTGGCTTGCTGCAAAATTGCCCATATGGTGTTCCGCATTCCTGCCCGCATTGCACGGGTACGCTCTGGCGCCTGGATGGAGGACAGTCAATTGCTTGGCCCTGAAGGCTTTGCGGTTGACCAATGTCTGCGCCCTGAAGACTCGTTGACGCGCTATCTGAGCAAGTTAGTGGAATTCCCCCAAGCCCTGCAGGTGCGGGAATTTGCCGAAGGCCGCGCCGTCCTCACAGCCGCTCGGGCACGCGCTGCAGCCCCTATGACCAGTCGCACCATCGCCGAAATTCGTGCGCTGCACCCGCATTTGCCAATGCGCATTGTGGCCATTTACCGTCGTTTTGCTGACCAGCCTGACCGTTTTGTCGCCAGCGAAGGCTCTACCCGCATTGAGCCAGATGATGAAGTGTTTATCCTCACCACCAGTCAAAGTGCCGCCGAGGTATTGCCCCTACTGACCAAGCCCATCGAAGCACCAGCAGCCAGTGTGCGCCGCATCATGATTGTGGATGGGGGCATTGTGGCGCTCAAACTGGCCCAACTACTCAGCCAGCATCGCAAAGGCTACTACCGCATCAAAGTGGTTGAACGCAACCGCGATAGCAGTCTGGCATTGTCTGCCAAGCTCCCTGACGACGTGCTTTCATTTCATGCTGAGGCCACTGATGAGGACTTTCTGGAACAAGAAAGCATTGAAGAGATTGATCTGCTGCTGGCCCTTTCCGAGGACGATGAAAACAACATCATGACCTGCCTTCTGGCCAAGCGCATGGGCGCCAAGCGGGTATTGGCCTTGATCAACCAGCGCAGCTATGCCGACTTGATGCATGGCACACAAATTGATATCGCACTGACCCCCGCGCAGGCCATGCTCGGCGAACTTTTTACCTATGTGCGCCATGGCGACGTTCAAGCCGTGCACAGCTTGCGCCGCGGCGTAGCCGAAGCGCTGGAAATCGTCGTGCGTGGCGACCGAAAAACATCCCAAGTTGTGGGCAAAAAAGTCTCTGAGCTCAAACTCCCTCGTGATGTACACATGGGCTTGATCGTACGCGGAATGGAAGCTTGCGAGCCACCACCAGCGCAAGACCCTCCTGACGAGCATGCCAGCCCAACGGCAGAATTGACGCCCAACACCTCTTTGCCACCAAGTGCCCCATCCACAGAAGAAACAAGCAGCAACCAAGCAGCAACAGCCGAACCGCAAGTGATTTTCCCCAATCGCCATACCGTGATTGAAACCGGCGACCATATCGTCTTTTTCCTGCCCCACAAACGGCTGGTCCGTGAAGTGGAAAAAGCCTTCAGCGTCAAACCCACATTTTTCTGATGGTAAATGCTGGCACTACCAGCATTTACACAACCGCGTCATCAACCATGCAAGACTTTCTGCCTGTTCTGCGCCTGCTGTGTGGGCTGCTTGGCATCTTCTCAGCAACACTTTGCGTGCCACTGGCTACATCCATATTGGGCAAAGAACAACTCTGGGCTGACTACGCCCTCCCCATGCTGATCGGCATGTTTGCTGGTGCCTTGGGCTTTTACCGCCTGCGCCATTGCCGCCAAGAACTGCAGCCGCGCCACGGCATTATGCTGGTCACCTCGGTCTGGTTTTTACTGCCCGCATTTGCCGCTATCCCGATCTGGTTGATTTCCCACCAGATCAATGCCCCCATTGGCATAGCACCCGCGTATTTTGAAGCTGTTTCAGGCCTGAGCACCAGTGGCGCCACCGTATTGACAAGCCTGGACACGCTGCCACTATCGCTCAACATGTGGCGCACCTTCATGCAATGGCAAGGCGGCATGGGCATTCTGATTCTGGCCGTTGCCGTTTTGCCAATGCTGGGAGTCGGGGGCAGTCAGGTCTTCAAGTCTGAAGTCGCTGGCCCAATCAAAGACACCAAACTCACCCCGCGCATCACCCAAACCGCCAAAGGCTTATGGTCGGTTTACCTGGGCTTGTCTATCTTGTGCTTCTTGGCCTATTGGGTCGCAGGCATGCCCGCAGTCGATGCCCTCATGCACATGTTTACCACCGTCAGTTTAGGCGGCCTGTCTTCTTACGACAGCAGCTTTGGGCACTTCGACTCCGCGCTACTGGAAACCATCTCTACGCTCATCATGCTCATTGCCAGTTGCAACTTCGCCTTATATTTTGTGGCCATGCGCAAGCGCAGTTTGCGCGGATTTTGGCGCGAAGCGGAGGTACGTGCCACGATTGGCACGCTGGTTATAGGAGGTCTCATCATCAGCCTTTTTCTATGGTGGAAGAACATTTACGCCTTACCCGAAGCCTTGCGTTACGGCATGTTCAATACCATTTCACTGGCCACCACAACCGGCTACGCCACGGCAGACTATATGCACTGGCCCATTTTCGCCCCCATGTTGATGTTGTTGCTGTCCTCCGTCGCTTCCAGTGCTGGCTCCACGGGCGGCGGCATCAAAATGATCCGCGCCTTGATTTTGCTGCAGCAGGCCAAGCGTGAATTGATTCGGTTAGTGCACCCGCGTGTTATGAACCCTGTGCGCATGAATGGCGATATGGTGGACAACAAAGTCATCTTTTCCATCTTGGCGTTCATTCTTTTTTATACCTGCTCCATCATTGTGCTGAGCATGCTGCTGATCATGACAGGCATTGAGCCCGTGACCGCCTTCTCTGCCATTCTGGCCAGTATCAACTGCGCCGGCATCGGTTTAGCCGATGTGGGGCCTTCAGGCAACTACAGCTTCATGACCGATTTCCAGCTCTCTATTTGCTCTTTCGCTATGTTGCTGGGCCGTCTTGAAATTCTCAGCGTCATGGTGCTCTTGCTACCCTCTTTCTGGCGGCGTTAAATGCCTGTCAAATCTTTCGCTGGCATTGCATATCCAGTCGTCAGTGCGCATAAGCGCGTTGGTATCGCCGAAAAAAAACAAGGCGCACTGTGGAGTGCGCCTTGTTTTTTTGCGATAGTAAAGCGGCTAAACCCAACGGTTTAGCGACTCAAAGCCCATCACATCAGCGTTTACGACTTTTGCGCGCGCCCGATTTGCGCGGCGTTTTTGCCGAGGCTTTAGCAACGCCGCCAGAAGGATGGCTACTGCCGCCACGCCCGCCTTGGCGCCCTTTGTTTTTGCCAGGTCTGTTGCCTGCATCTGCCCCGGTATCCAAGCGTTCAGACCACTGACCGTTGGGCTTGGCATTTTTACGCACTGCTTTGGCATGGCCATTCGCAGCAGCCCCCTTAAACGCCATGTCATCCTGTGCAGGTACAAAATCGATCTTACGGGCATCCAAATCTACCCTGCTGACTTGAATGCGCATCCGCGTGCCCACCGCATAACGTGTGCCTGTGCGCTCACCGCGCAGCTCCTGCCGCGCTTCGTCGTAACGGAAATACTCGCCGCCCAGCTCGGTGATGTGCACCAACCCTTCCACATACATCGCATCCAAAGTCACAAACAGGCCAAACGTCGTTACCGCCGTCACGGTGCCCGCAAACACCTCGCCCAAATGCTCGCGCATGTATTGGCATTTGAGCCACGACTCCACGTCGCGGCTGGCTTCATCAGCACGGCGCTCATTCGCACTGCAATGCAAGCCTGCTGCTTCCCACGCTTGCACTTCCTCAAAATCAGGCTGCAACTGCTTGCTGCGTTTCTTGGCTGATGCGCCCTGCTGCGCAGCCAAGGCACGCTCAGGTGGCGCCACTTTCGCTGCCAGCTTCTTACGGAATGGGTCGGTCGAAGCATTCGCGACCGGAATGCTTGGCAGGCGGTACTGGCCATTGGTCAAAATAGCCTTGATCACCCGGTGCACAAGCAAATCTGGGTAGCGGCGAATGGGGCTGGTGAAATGCGTATACGCGTCAAACGCCAAGCCAAAATGCCCGCTATTGTGTGGCGTGTAAATGGCCTGCTGCATCGAGCGCAGCAGCATCGTATGAATTTGCTGAGCATCCGCACGGTCCTTGGTCGCCTCAGCAATGGCCTGAAAGTCTTGCGGCTTGGGGTCGTCGCCAATCGTTATACCAATGCCCAAAGCTTTCAAATAGGCACGCAGCACGTTCTGGCGCTCAGGGGTGGGGCCCTCATGCACACGGTAAATGCCCACATGCCCGCTGTTGTGCAGAAAATCCGCCGCGCACACGTTAGCGGCCAGCATGGCTTCCTCAATCAAGCGGTGTGCTTCCGTGCGGGTTCGCGGCACAATTTGAGCAATCCGACCATTGTCATCACACAGAATTTGGGTCTCTGTCGTTTCAAAGTCAACCGCTCCACGCAACTTGCGCGCAGCCAGCAACGCTTGGTACACCGCATTCAAATTCAAGAATTCAGGCAATAGCGCTTCGTACTGCTGCGCCAAGGGCCCTCGGGTGTTGGCCAGAATATCGGCTACTTGCATGTACGTCATGCGCGCATGGCTGTGCATCACGGCAGGGTAAAACTGGTAGGCCTGCACCTCACCTTTGGCATTGACCAGCATGTCACACACCATGCACAAACGGTCCACCCCAGGGTTGAGCGAGCACAAACCGTTGGAGAGTTTTTCCGGCAGCATGGGAATCACCCGGCGTGGAAAGTAAATGCTGGTGGCACGCTCAAAAGCGTCCACATCAATGGCCTCTCCTGACTTGACGTAATGGCTTACGTCAGCAATCGCGACCAATAACCGCCAGCCCTTGCCGCGTCCCACCTTAGCAGGTTCGCAATACACGGCATCATCAAAATCGCGTGCATCTTCCCCATCAATCGTCACCAGCGGTACATCGCGCAAGTCAATACGCCCCTTGCGATCCGTTGGGCGCACCGTACTGGGCAGTTTCGCAGCCGCTTTTTGGCACGCCTCTGAGAACGCATGTGGCACATCGTATTTGCGCACGGCAATATCGATTTCCATACCAGCATCATCGGCGTCGCCCAGCACTTCAGTAATGCGCCCCACAGGCTGGCCATGCAAGGTTGGTGGCTCTGTCAGCTCCACCACGACTACTTGGCCCGTCTTGGCGTGGGCTGTGGCCGCATCGGGCACGATGATGTCTTGCCCATAACGCCGGTCTTCCGGCGCCACTAACCAAGTACCACTTTCCTGCAGCAAGCGTCCAATGATGGTTTTAGTGGGTCGCTCCAGAATATCAAGCACATGGCCTTCAGCACGGCCTTTGCGGTCCATGCGTACCACACGCACACTAACTCTATCGCGGTGCACCAAGTGGCGCATTTCTTCTGGAGGAAGATAAACGTCGTCACCACCGGTTTCGGGGGTCACGAACCCATGTCCTTCACGTCGGCCTTGGACAACGCCGACAATTTCTTGCATTAAATGTGATTTATTCAAAACAGATCCGTTATTTTGGATTACAATCGCTGTCTTTCCTGAAGTGCCCAGGTGGCGAAATTGGTAGACGCACTAGCTTCAGGTGCTAGCGGGGGCAACTCCGTGGAGGTTCGAGTCCTCTCCTGGGCACCAAGTTTAACGACAAAAGTCACTCATTTGAGTGGCTTTTTTGTTTTTCAACGCTGCAAACAAGCGCTTTTAGCCTCTTTATTTGCAGCGCCTGCATTTGGCCTGAGCCACAACATCTTTTTGTACGCTACAATTTGCGCTTGCACTGAAGTGCCCAGGTGGCGAAATTGGTAGACGCACTAGCTTCAGGTGCTAGCGGGGGCAACTCCGTGGAGGTTCGAGTCCTCTCCTGGGCACCACGTTCACATGTATTCGATAAAAAAAAGCCGCTGAAAACAGCGGCTTTTTTTATTTTTACGTAACCCCAATACAAATGACTCAGCACGACTGTACTGAGCCAGGCCCACGTAATTACTTCTGGCGACCTTGATCAGCCAGCTTCTTGTTTTCAGCGGCAAGCGCCTCAATTGCAGCCTCATCAGGCGTATTGGCCTGCGCAGCTTTTTGAATCAAGTTATCGCGCAAATCCTTAATGGCTGCCACTTTACCTGCCTCCATTAAATCGGTCTTTACCTCATCAAAAGGCAACTTCCCCGCTTCGCGTACATCATCAAGGCGAACGATATGCCACCCAAATGGTGTTTTAAAGGGCTTCGAATAAGCGCCCTTATCCTTCAAGGCATCCAGCGCCTCTTCAAACTCCGGAACCATTTTTCCTTTAGCAAAATACCCCAAGGAACCATAGCGCGCTGCGCTGCGTTGGTCTTGTGAATTAGCAAACGCCAACTCACCAAAATCAGCACCCTTCTCAAGCTCTTGATAAAGTTCATTAATGCGTTTTTGCGCCTCTGGCGTATCCCCCAAAATCAGAATGTGACTCGCCTCTTTCTCGGCGGGCACCTTGAAACGCTCCGGATTGAGCTTGTATTCTGTTTGCGCGTACTTGAGCAAGTCCGCCTCAGTCGGGGCCTTGGTTTTTTCCACATTTTCCAACAACAAGTCCATCAATACTTTTTGCTCGGCCTGTTTCAGACGTGCCTGAGCAATTGGCGATTGCGCCAAATTTTGCTTCTTCGCCTCCTCAGCCAACGCTGCGCGGACATACAAACCTTGGGCTGCTGCTTGTATTTTGAGAGAGTCAGACAAGGCATGGTGCCGCACCTCTGGGGCCAATACGGCAGCATCTGCCTCAATATCAGTCACTGTGATTTCAACTGGCACATCTTTACCACGCACAACCACTTGCGCCTGAGCCCCCCCCACCAAACACACACCAACCAGCGCCACACACAATGCTGCAGCACTAGATTTATTCAAATTTGTATGGCTTTTCTTCATAAGCGTTTTCAATTTACACCTTCAGAATAGTTTAAGAATGGATTTTGCGGCTCAATATACAGCCCCATTCGCCTTCATTCAGAGCATCTTCAGGATCGTTAGTTCAGCCCCATTAGTCAAAAAAAAAGCAGGCTTGCGCCTGCTTTTTTGACTTTACAGTCTCAACCAAGTGATGTTTCAGCGAACTAAAACATCACTCCAAACCAATTACTTGGTGAAACGGTTGAAACGGTGTGGCCATGTGAAGGACATGGAGTTGGATGGCACTGTCAAAGCTGCATATCCCACCACTGGCAGACCGTTAATCTGAGCATCAGTGAAAGTCGATGGCCATTGCGCAGCATTAGTAACTGCAGCATTAGTCAAAGCAACTTTAGCCCAACCGGATTCCACCACATTGCCGTTCACGCGTGGAGTCACGTTGAATGCAGAAATTTGTGCGCCCAATACAGACTCAGCAGGATCGCTGTTGAAGGAGAACACGTTCACTTCACCAGTGATACGAGCACGGCCGCCGCCTGGGGACACAGTAGCGTTAATACCGCTACCTTCTTCATTGTCCCAATAAGTAGCATTCAAACCAATACTAACAGATGGGACGCCTTCAACGCTTGTAAATTGAGCATTATTAGCATCGAAGAACGCGCTGCTGGTATTGTAAACTGCCGCGCCTTTGCCTGCATTGGCCGCATAATCAATAGCCACACCATAACGACGTGTTGGCAAAGAGAACACCCAGTCAGTTTTGAAATTCACGCCTGCGCCAGTTGTAAACTCGTTAATGAGTTCAGACACGGCCAAAGCATTAGACACCACGTTAGCTTGCTGAGCTGGTGTGATAGTACCACCAACGTATGGTGTAGACAGATCAGGGAAGTCAAAGTAAGAAATACCTGCGACTGCACCTTTTGCCAACAATGGATCTGCAGTACCTGTTGTACGCCATGTAGTTGGCGCATCAACATCTTGCTGAGGAGCAACAACGATATTACCTTCAGCGGCAACGCCATCACCATCAACAGCCAACAATGTTGTTGCATTTGCGCTAACAGTGCTTGTATTCACCACATCAGTGATAGCCCAGTGAGCGATCAAACCTGTTGTTGGGAAGTCCAAACCAGCAGTTTTAGCATTGGCTTCTGTTGTCAGAGGCTTCAATGCATCAGCAATAGCTGTTTCAGTGCAAGCCACTTGACCTTTGCTGTCATGCTTGATGGCTTTGTAGAAATCAGACTCAGGACGAATGTCAGCAGCCGTCAACAGTTCAGCGTAACCTTCGCGCACTTCAGATTCCAACTCGTTGAAAACGCGAGTTGTTTGGAATGGAGTGGATTCCAGCAATGCCTTGTTAGGCCATGTGCAAGAATTATCTACTGCTTGCAGGAAAGTTTGTTCGCCGCCATCGCGGTAAACACGTGAACGCCATACGTCGCCTGGGGACAGGAACACGTAGAAGTCAAACACGTCGTCAGAGTTACGTGCGCCACGGAAACGCACTTTCACCACTTTACCGTTTTGGGTATCAGTGTTGACAATGTTCAACAATGTGTTTTTATTGCCTTGCACAGAGTAGTAAGGCAACAATTGAATGTGACCTACGCCACCAGGATTAACCACGAATTTGGTAGCAGCATCACCACCAGTATTCGGGATAAAAGGAACTTCTTGGGCATTAGCCGCACCAGCCAAAGAGGCCAGAGCAACGGCAACGCTCAATGCGAAAACATTTTTTTTCATGAGTTAACTCCAAAAATGAAGAGGTTTGAAAGCGTAACGACCAAGATTCAATCACGCTGCGGCATCGTAGCATGAACACCTGCCGTCGAAATGGCTCCACAAGCGGAATTTAGTAGTTTTTTCAAAAAAACAACACACCATTCAACCGTGCGCAAGAACCTATGCCATTCTGGTCGCAAGTTTAGGTGCAAGCCACAAGATACGCAAGCGCAATTACGCCGCCGCAGAGTTTTCGCGCAGTTTTTTTGTAGCTTTTCGGCTCTAAGCAAGCCACAGTGAAACTCAGATCCTATGCGCATGCTTCTATAAGCTTGTGTATCAAGAATTGCAATTCCGAATGAATACGCATAGGCCGCAAAATCAACGCATACGAAAAAAAACCTGCGTTACGGCATGCCGCTCAAGCCAAGAAAAGTCACAAAAGCCGGGGAACTTCCTTCCCACTTGCGCTAACACCCACGTCAATAGCATCGTGCAACAAACAACCACAGCCACACCTATCGCAGCAGGCAGCGATGCTATCCAGCCCCCCATTCCCACATGATCAGCTACTACGATGACATACATATGCAGCAAATAAGGCGTGATTGACGCCGCACCTAGCACCGCCAGCCTATTAACATCCTTGATCGCACCAACCAGACTGAGGATGCTGACAACACCCACGGCACCACACAGCAGCAGCAACGCACGGTACAACATGCCCGTAGTTGCGCTAGCCCCCAACGCTGAATACCCTACAAACCAATACCACCAAGAAATACTGGCATGGCGTGTCAAAACAGCCACAAGCAAAAGCGCAGACAGCCCCATAACAGCCCAACCCCAGTGCAACGAAGGGAGTGATAATTTCTCAGATCGCTGTCCCCACAAATAGCCAGCAACAAAAAAAGGCAAAAAACCAAATGTTCGCGACAGGGACCACGCCGTCCCGATTTCCGCGTCAAGTCCAGCCAACAGTGCAATCGCAACTGACACAAACAACGGATACTTTAATTGCGCCAATAAAGGCAACATTAGGCGCCAGCATAACAAGCTACTCAAGTACCACATGGCCCAAACTGGCTGGCTCAGCGCCCATTGCCAAGGCTTGTGTATAAGGTAAGCCAACAACCCTGACTGCACCGCCTGATGCACGAGAAAAGGAAGCAGCACGGAAAAAAGCAGCGCGCGCGCGCGCCGCGAATCCAATATGCTGCTACTGACCATGCCAGACAGAAAAACAAATGCAGGCATATGAAATAAATACAGCCACCGATACAGCACATCCAAAATGGGAACCTGCCTGCTGTAGTGCAGCACATGTCCAAGCAACACAAGGAAAACCAGCACACCTTTTGCGGCATCAAGATGTTTATTTCGTTGCGTCATAGCGCCATCAATCAAGATTAGAGTGAGAAATTACCTTTTTGAGTATAGGCGCAGGCTTTGCCTGATTAAGCTACCGGCCGAACAAGGCAATGCGTAGGCCAATGGCCGCAATCGCCCAAGCTCACCCAAAAGCAAGTGCTACCCACTTCTGCTAGTTGCAGTCACGCTAAAGAGCCCCACCCCCTCGCAGCGAACGGCTCAATTTATAATTAATCTTCTGAAGCCTAGCACTGGCATGTCGCATGTTCAGCAAGCCTCACACTCCCGCGATATGGAGTGCCCTCCATTGCCAGACCTTATCGGCTGTTGACTGAATCCAATGCCCCTTTTCCTTATAAAAACTCAAACACTGCATGAAAAACTACTAGATTGCAGAGGGATTGGCCCAGGGTTTGACTTCATGCGCATTGCGCTTGCCATAAGCGTGATACTGCTGCACTGCGTGCCTGTTGCACACGGGTTTTACTGGTACGCGTTTCATGAGTCATTCTGGTTTCCGGCCTATGCAGCGATCTTGCCCATGTTTTTCGGGTTGAGCGGCTTCTTGGTAACGGGAAGCGCTGTCCGGCTACAGTCGCTCAAGAAGTTTTTTGCCAATCGCATTTTGCGCATCATTCCTGCGCTTGTTGTCGAAGTATCTCTTTCTGCCCTCATACTGGGTGCATTGGTCACTACACTCAATCTGCGCGAATACTTTACAAGCAGCGGATTTTGGTCGTACTTTCTCAACATCATCGGCATCATTCACTTTGAATTGCCAGGCGTGTTCAAAGACAATCCTTATCCTGGAACCGTCAACGGTAATTTATGGACTCTTCATCCTGAATACTATAGTTACCTGCTGATTGGAGCGCTGATGCTATGCAAAGTCGTGTATCACCGCGGCCTGTATGTTGCATTGGCGGGGGCAGCCATTATTGGCCTAATCGGTCTAGATTGGATCACCCAATTTGGCAAGCCTGTTTATGCGTATTCAGGCAATGCGCTGATCATCTCCTTTCTGATTGGCAGTTGGCTTTTTCAAGCAGCGCGCTACATTCCAATTCGGCCAGATTTTGCTGTGATCGCAGGAATAGCCTATGCCTTCATGTGCCTCAAGCCAGGCATGGCCATTGCAGCGCTGGTTCCCCTGATGTATCTCACCGTCTATCTGGGCATGACGCCTTTGCCTAAACTTGGTTTTCTCTCACGGGGTGACTACTCCTATGGGATTTATCTATACGGCTTCCCAATTCAGCAAACGCTTGCGTACGCTTTCCCACAATTGCATGTTTGGTGGAAAATGGCTTTGGTTGCCATCCCCCTGACGATCGCTTTTGCCATGTTCTCTTGGCGTTACGTAGAAAAACCAGCTTTGCGACTAAAGCAACATTTCTAAAGCGCCATATTTAGTTCAGTGACAGCCGCCTTGTTTCTGGCTTGGACCGACCGAACTACTTTGCACACATTGAATCTCTAATAGGCACCTGGCCTTTTAGACCCTCTAAAGATCCGCACCATGAACAAAACCCATTTTGGCTTTGAAACCGTCAACGAAGAAGACAAGGCTGGCAAGGTTCGCCAGGTGTTTGACTCTGTCGCGCCGAAGTACGACATCATGAACGACTTGATGTCTGCCGGTTTGCACCGCGCTTGGAAAGCGTATACGTTGCTGGTGGCCAATTTACGCCCCGGCCAGAAGGCATTAGATATTGCCGGTGGCACGGGAGATTTGGCCAAGGCGTTTGCGAAAAAGGTTGGCCCTACTGGCACGGTGTGCCACACAGACATCAATGAAGCGATGTTGCGCACCGGGCGCAATCGCCTGCTCAATCACGGCTTGGTATTACCCACCATGGTTTGCGATGCAGAAAAACTCCCGTTCCAAGACAATTATTTTGACGTTGTGAGTGTGGCATTTGGGCTGCGCAACATGACCCACAAAGATGCAGCCCTGGCAGAGATGCAGCGCGTACTCAAACCCAGAGGCAAGTTACTGGTGCTGGAGTTTTCGCAAATAGCGCCACCGCTGCGCAAGCCCTATGACTGGTATTCCTTCAACATTTTGCCGCGCTTGGGCCAAGCGATTGCTGGCGATGCCGATAGCTACCGGTATCTGGCCGAATCGATTCGCATGCACCCCGACCAAGAATCGCTTAAAAGCATGATGCACACTGCCGGTTTTGGCCATGTGGACTACCACAACCTAACTGCAGGCATTGCCGCCTTGCATGTGGGCATCAAGTGCTGAGGCATTACAAAAGCGCGACAAGCAAGCGTTGCACATGCAGAGTTTTAAAGGTTTAAGAGCGGCTAACACAACCCAGCAAACCGAAGGTTTGCGGTTGAGACTAGGCGCAAAACCGCAGGCAGTACGAGTAGTACGACACGGTTTTGCTTTCGACGTATCAAGGGTTGTGTTAGTCGCTCTAAGTCAGTCGTTGTGTCCATCATCTTTTAGTGCGGCTGCATGACTAACACCAATTCTGCACACATCGCTGCCTTGGCGCAGTTGCACGAATGGCTGCACCAAGGCCCCGCGTGGATGGCCCTGACCGGGGCAGGTATGAGCACCGCCTCTGGCATTCCCGATTACCGCGATGCCCGTGGGCAATGGAAGCGGCCAGCCCCCATCTACTTTCAACCCTTCATGGCAGATGCAGCCGTACGGGCGCGGTATTGGGCGCGCAGCATGGTGGGATGGCGATTTTTCAGCACCGTGCAGCCCAACGCCGCCCATGTGGCTGTGTGTACGTTGCAGCGTCAAGGCTTACTCGGATTGGTCGTTACCCAAAACGTGGACGGTTTGCACGAAAAAGCCGGGAGTTCGGCCGTCATTGATTTGCACGGCAGGCTCGATCAGGTGCGGTGCATGCAGTGCGGACACCGCATGGCACGACCGGCCTATCAAACCATGCTTGAAGCACGCAATCCGCAATGGTTGGCTGCAAAGGCGGCATCAGCCCCTGATGGCGACGCAGATCTAGAAGGTGTCAATTTCAGCCAATTTAGCGTAGTACCCTGCCCAATCTGCGGCGGTATCATCAAGCCTGATGTGGTGTTTTATGGCGAGCATGTTCCCGTCGAGCGACACCAGCAGGCCACCGCAGCCCTGCAACTCGCTGGTGGGCTTGTGGTGCTGGGTACTTCGTTGATGGTGCAATCGAGCTATCGGTATGCAGTGCTGGCTGCGCAGCTGGGCAAACCAATTGTCATCATCAACCAAGGGCTCACCCGCGCAGACGGATTGGCCAAAAGCCTTATTCCCATACCTGTTGAACGTGCACTTGCCGCGCTTGTGCACGACTGACCTAGTCCACACCTAAAACTTCGCCAATGCTCTGCGGAAAAACACTGCAGACACTAGCTTGACCACTGAATTTGCCAAAGCTGTAATTTCGATGGCATGATGCGCCCTTCGCGCCAATGCCAGTGTTGCTGATGACTATCCCCTCAATAGAATAGAAGGGCTCGTCCCGAATTGGGTTGTTTTCATGCTCGGCCACTGCGCACACATTCGTTCTCACTTGTTTCGTCTCTTTCATGTCTCATTCACCAGCCAACTCGGATCACAACAAGCCACGCAAGCCCAACGCGTCCCAAGGCCGCCGAGCAGCTTCACGCCGACCTGTAGCCCCCTTCAAACCAGCGCACCCTATACTGGAGCGCTTGGCGCCGTTGTACCCGGCCTTGTTTGGCGCTCAACCACTGCCACTCAAACGTGGGATTTTCGAAGACCTTGTTGCGGCCAACCCAGAGTGGGACACAGAAGATCTCAAACAGGGTTTGGCAATCCACACCCGCTCCACCCGCTACTTGCAAGCGGTATCGATGGGCCGTGCGCGCCACGATTTGCAAGGCCAGGCCGTTGAGCCGATGGCTGTAGAGCATTCATTTCACGCATTGACGGAACTGTTTCGCCGCAAGCTGCGCCATGCAGAGCGTGCCGAAGAATCCCAACAAGCTCCACTGCGCGCGCAAGCACAAGAGTGGTTGGAACATCGCCTTACCAAGGCTGTAGAGCATTCAGGCTTGCGCCCCTCTGCCTATGCAGAAAGCGTGCATACCCGCGATGCGGTGGTACAGGCGACTCTGACGCAAGTGGTCCAGACGGCTACGGAGCAACAAGCACGCGATGAGGCCATGTTGCGCGCATACGAAGCCAGCGGCTCAAACGTAGCAGCATTCGCCGAAATGTATGGTTTGACGGTGCAGGAAGCTGGTTTGATGCTGGCCCGTGCACGGCTGCACCAACAGCAGCGCCAAGAAGCAGAGCATGCAACAGCGCAAAATGCAGAATCGTCAGAATCAACCAACATGGAGCCCGACACCCCTTAAGTGGCCGTGTGAACATGCGCTAGACATGTTGAGAAAAAAGCGATGCAAGGCACAAAGACTTTGCATCGCTTTTTTTTATGTCTTCAACTTCTTATGCTATCCAGCTAGCAAGCAATGACGTCTACCAAAGTTGCTTGAGTTCATTCAGCTCTTGGTCAAACTGCCGATCAACCCGCATAACTTCTTCTTGCTTGCCATCAATGAAGGTTTGCTGGTCTTGCATGTCCTGCTGGTTGTCAGCAAATTGCCGTTTGAGGACAGGGGGCGCCTTCGCTATGTCGTTGTCGTAAAACTCCAACTCTTTATCGAGCTTGATTTTGGCATCACGAATTTGCGCAAGCCGTAAATTCGCAGCAGTGATCACCGTAACCAAACTCTCCTTGGCACTTTCACGGGCTTGGTTGTGTGCTTCCTCATTCGGATAGCGCATGAGCAGCACACGTTCTCGTTGGCGTTTGTCCTTCGCTGCGCGAAGGACATCCTGCTCGCGTTTTTTCTCACGCTCAATGGCTTCACGCTCTGCTTGGGTGTAGCTAGGCTCTTTAATGCCTTGCTGGTGCCCTGTTACCCCATCCAGAATTCGCTGGGGTCGGTCATTGCACTGGGGAATTGGACGATCAGAAGTCAAGGTCCGGCCCGTAGCATCCACGCAGGTATAAATTCTGGCCCGATCCTGGGCCTGCGCCAAGCCATTGAAGGCCACAAGCAAAGCGCCCCCCAATAGCCATACCTGTCTTCTCACCACATACATGACCATTTTCATAACAACCTAACAAGAAGAAGTGATCGTGATTTTTTCGATGCAATAGCTCTATGGCAATGCCCATAGTGCTTACCGCCCCATCTTCCGAAATAGTCTACCGGAAAGACAGTAAATCTTACACACCGTAACGATCGCGGTAGGCCTGCACTTTGCTGTGGTATTGCTCCAGTTGCGCAGACGCTGCGCCGTCAGCACTCTCTGGTTGGGCCAGATAATCCAGAATTGCCGCCAAATTGGCAATGGAGCATACTTGCAACCCCAATTGATTTTGCACAAACTGCACGGCGCTATGTGCGACGTCTTTGCCATTTTCGGTCGCCATTTCCTGTCGGTCTAGCGCAATTGCCAACGCATGCGGAGTGGCACCAGCAGCACGAATAATCGCCATGGCTTCGCGCACCGCCGTTCCAGCTGAGATCACATCATCCACAATCAACACGCGGCCTTTGAGCGGCGCACCGACCAACATACCGCCTTCGCCATGGTCTTTGGCTTCTTTTCGGTTGTACGCATAGGGCGCCGCACGCCCTAAACGCGCCAATTCCATCGAGACGGCCGCTGCCAACACAATGCCTTTATAAGCGGGGCCAAAAATGACATCGAACTCGATGCCACTGCGGACGATGGCATTTGCATAGAATTGGGCCAATCGCAACAACTTCTGGCCATCATTGAATAAGCCTGCGTTGAAAAAGTAAGGGCTCAGCCGACCGGCCTTGGTTGTGAATTCACCAAACTTCAACACGCCACTTTCTATGGCAAATTGCACAAATTGCTGAGCAGCCTGTGCTGATGAATCGTCGGCAGCAGGATGTGTGCGGTTAGCCTCTTGAGCAGTCATCTGAAAAACTCTTTCCATGCAAAAAGCATTGTTTCACCTCACCAGCCTCAACCTCAACGGTATTCGTTCTGCAGTCAACAAAGGGCTGGTGCCTTGGCTTGAAAAAAATAAGCCCGATTGTATGTGCGTGCAAGAAGTCAAAGCGCAACTGCCGGATTTGGAAAAAGCCCAGCTGACGCAACTCGACGGTATGCAGGGCTATTTTCATCTGGCTCAGAAAAAAGGCTACTCCGGGGTAGGCATTTATACACGCCACACGCCTTCCGATGTGGTGTACGGCTGGGATCAAGGCGAGTTCGATGACGAAGGTCGCTATATTGAATTGCGTTTTGACAGCCCCAGCAAAAAACGCTCAATCATTAGTGCGTACTTTCCCAGTGGCTCTTCCGGGGAAGAGCGGCAGGCAGCCAAATTCCGTTTCCTGGCAGGTTTTTACCCCTACTTGAATGCGCTGCAGCAAGGGCGAGAATTCATTTTGTGCGGTGACATCAATATCGCCCACCAACAAGCAGATTTGAAAAACTGGCGCAGCAACCAAAAAAACAGCGGCTTTCTGCCAGAAGAGCGCGAATGGATGACACAACTGCTCAACGACACCCAAGATGCCAGAGTACCGCTAGTGGATGTGTACCGCAGTTTGCAGCCAGATACCACCGATGCCTGCTACACCTGGTGGAGCAACCGGGGCCAAGCCTATGCCAACAATGTGGGCTGGCGTTTGGACTATCATCTGGCCACGCCAGCCATCGCCCAATTGGCCCGTAGCGAGCACATCTACAAAGGGGAGAAATTCTCCGATCACGCACCATTAACGATCGGGTACGACTTCCAACTGTAATCATTCCTTAGCGCAAACGCCTGCGTCACACGGTCTGCAGTAACAACCTGTACCGTGGTACACACGACACTAGGCTGCTTGCCATGATTTCGCCATGCCCACTCGCTCTCTACCATTGCCACCAAGTCTTTTGCCTGCATCACGCCGCCATTTCCTGCACCAAAGCATGGCCTTGGCCGGTGCGGGGCTCTGGCTATCGGGTTGCACCACTGCCATGAACAACACCCCTCCTCGCATTGCAGACCACCCCATGCACCACACACGCATGCCCTTGTCGGGCTGGCTTGATTGGGAAGACCCAAAATCTGGGCATGTCTGGCGCGTCTGGCTGCAAATGCCCGAAAGCCCTCCTCCAGCCGAAGGCTACCCCGCTTTGGTGGTTCTCGATGGCAACGCCATTTTCCCGCTTGCAGCGCAATGGGCCAGACTGCAACAAACACGCCCAGCTTATGTCCGCGGGGAACCCAGCATCATCATTGGCATTGGGCACCCCAGCGACACGTTATTTGACTCAGCCAAGCGCAACCGCGACTACACACCACCCGCCCCAGGTGCAAAAGCACCAGAAGGCGGAGCCGAGCATTTACTGGATTTTCTCGAACACGTGCTGCTGGCCGATTGGATTGAGCGCCTGCCACTGAACCGCAGCAAAATGGGATTGTTTGGCCACTCACTCAGTGGCTTGTTTGTTCTGCATAGTCTATTTACCCGCCCGGCACTGTTTACCGATTACTACGCAGCCAGTCCATCCATCTGGTGGAACGATGCCTACCTCCTGCAGGAACAGGCAGCATTTACGCAGCAATATGCCAAGCGCTATGCAGCAGTACCTACGGAGGCCAACTTAGCCGATGTGGCCCATGCCAACGTCTTTCTCTACGCAGGCTCATTAGAAGAACCTAGTAGCGAAGCACGGCCAGCCAATGCCCCAACAACAGGGCAACGCCACACGGTTCGCCTGCAAATTACCCGCGCACGTGAAATGGCTGCTGAACTCAGTGCCCTGCAATGGCCGAGCTTGAAGGCCCAGTTTCATCTGTGGCCTGACCTGACCCATGGTGACACCATGATGCCCTCGCTCATGCAAGCAGTAACCAATACCGGTATGCCCAAAGCCTGGAAAGACGCAGACTATGGGCTGCGCAATCCAGAAAAAGGGCGATAAAAAGGCATGCTTGCGCTGGTATCAAGCCCCAATGCCAGCCCGTTTCATCAATCGCCAATAGGCGCTTAAATCACCTGACTGTGGCGCAGTTGTGCCACAACTTCAGCAGACAAACCCAACTCCGCCAAAACTTCCTGAGTGTGCTGGCCCACGGCAGGAGGTGGCAGGCGATTCTCAACAGGTGTGGCTGACATCTTGATGGGGCATGCCACTTGCGGCACGTTTGTCGCTGCCGGATGCGACATTTCGAAATGCATACCGCGCGCTTGCACGTGAGGATCGGCAAACACGTCTGAGAGTTGGTTGATTGGCCCACAGGGCACGGCTTTGGCTTCCAGCGCCTCAATCCACTGCGCAGTCGTGCGCTGCACCGTGATTTGGCGCAACAGTGCAATCAGCGCTGCTCGGTGCTGCACACGCTGGGCATTCGAGGAGAAGCGGCTGTCCTGCGCCAATTCTGGCTGGCCTGCTTCTGCACAAAAACGCTGAAACTGTCCATCGTTGCCAATGGCCAAGATCATGTAGCCATCGGCCGTTGGAAAGTCTTGGTACGGCACAATGCTGGGGTGTGAATTGCCCAAACGCTGCGGGTTGTTGCCAGTGGCCAGGTAGCCCAAAGCTTGGTTAGCCAGACAAGCCACTTGCACGTCCAGCAAGGCCATATCGATATGCTGGCCGCGCCCACCACTTTTCTCGCGCCAAGCCAGTGCCGCCAGCACGGCATTACTGGCGTACAAGCCGGTCAAAATATCTGTGAGCGCCACACCAACCTTCATTGGGCCGGCACCGGGCTCGCCATCAGGCAGGCCTGTCACGCTCATCAAGCCCCCCAACCCCTGAATCAAAAAGTCATAGCCCGCACGTGGAGCGTAAGGGCCTGTCTGGCCAAAACCGGTGATGGAGCAATACACCAAACGCGGATTAACTTCAGCCAGCGCAGCGTAATCGAGGCCATACTTTTTCAAGCCGCCTAACTTGTAGTTTTCCAGCACCACGTCAGAGCGCTTGACCAATTCCCGAATCAACGCTTGGCCTTCAGGCTGGGTGATATCTACCGTGATAGAGCGTTTGTTGCGGTTAGCGCACAGAAAATACGATGCCACGTCGGTGTCGTGGCCAGCCTCATCCTTCACCCAAGGTGGGCCCCAACGCCGCGTGTCGTCACCTTCACCCGGACGTTCGACCTTGATCACATCGGCGCCCATATCGGCGAGCAATTGCCCTGCCCAAGGGCCTGCCAGAATACGCGACAGATCAAGAACTCGGATATGCGAAAGTGCGCCAGACATAAACACCCTATCAAGAGAGAGAAAAAATGCTCTGTCACACAGAGCGATAGGCAGATGGCCTATCCCTTCAAAGGGCGGCCATAGCGCTTATAAGGCGGGGGACGCAGCCAGCAGAATGCGATGTACGTGCGATCGTGAAGGTCCGCGCCCCAAAGGGCGTCCCCCATAAAAAAACCTTGGTTGCCCAATGCCAAGACCCGGCTCCATACCGCCATGCACCCCAGGTGCATGACTTGCGGCAGCCACCAGTGGCCCTATACCTATAGGGCTACTGAACGTCTTGGAGTGATGTACCGCTATCAGTTAGCAAATGCGGCAATACCTGTGATGGCGCGCCCCAGAATCAGCGCATGCACATCGTGTGTCCCTTCATAGGTATTCACGACTTCCAAGTTCACCAAGTGGCGGGCCACACCGAATTCATCACTGATACCATTACCGCCGAGCATGTCACGTGCCTGGCGTGCAATATCCAGTGCCTTGCCGCAGCTATTGCGCTTGATAATGGAGGTAATTTCCACAGGGGCTTGACCCGCATCTTTGAGGCGCCCCACTTGCAAACAGGCTTGCAAACCGATGTTGATTTCAGTGAGCATGTCGGCCAGTTTCTTTTGCACCAACTGGTTGGCGGCCAACGGGCGGCCAAATTGCTGGCGATCAAGAGTGTACTGGCGCGCTGTTTCAAAACAATCTTCAGCAGCGCCCAAAGCCCCCCAGGCAATACCGTAACGGGCGCTGTTCAGGCAAGTGAAAGGCCCTTTCAAACCACGCACATCCGGAAAAGCATTTTCCTCTGGCACAAAGACCTCATCCATCACGATCTCACCAGTAATGGATGCTCGCAACCCAACCTTGCCGTGAATGGCAGGGGCCGACAAGCCTTTCCAGCCCTTCTCCAGCACAAAGCCACGAATTTGACCTTCGTCATTTTTCGCCCATACAACAAACACATCGGCAATCGGGCTATTGGTGATCCACATTTTGCTGCCCGTCAGGCTGTAGCCTCCATCGACCTTCTTAGCACGTGTAATCATGCTGCCGGGGTCAGAGCCGTGGTTGGGTTCAGTCAAACCAAAACAGCCAATCCACTCCCCAGACGCCAGCTTGGGCAGGTATTTCTGCTTCGTGGCTTCATTACCAAATTCGTTGATAGGCACCATCACCAACGAAGACTGCACACTCATCATGGAGCGGTAGCCTGAGTCCACGCGCTCAACCTCACGGGCAACGAGGCCGTAGCACACATAGTTAAGGCCCGCACCGCCATATTGCTCAGGGATGGTAGCCCCCAACAAGCCCAATTCACCCATTTCACGGAAGATGGTCGGATCGGTGGACTCATTGCGAAAAGCCAGTTGCACGCGTGGCTTGAGTTTTTCTTGGCAATACGCACGGGCGGCATCACGCACTTGGCGCTCGTCTTCGGTCAACTGGCTTTCCAGGTTCAGGGGGTCTTCCCAATGGAAAAAAGCTTTGGATGCGGACATGTAAGGTCTCCTAGTGATCGCACGTGGAACGAGAGGGGATACGGCTGCACATTGAATACAGAGCACCTGCGCGCATAGCCTTCAAATCATCACAGGCTATGCAGTACAAGGGCATTGAATGCGCGCCACTTAAAATGCATGATCGGCATTTTAAAAAGGCATTTAAGCAGTTTCAAACGCTTTTTTGACATGCTATTGTGCAAAAAACGCACTCCGAAAGATAATCTCCCATGCGTCGAAAAATCCCTAGCACCCACGGCTTGTTGGCCTTTGAAGCCTCGGCCCGACATGAAAGCTTCACCCGTGCAGCCGATGAGCTGGCCCTCACCCAAAGCGCCATTTGCAGGCAAATCGCTTCACTCGAGGACTATCTGGGTGTGGCTTTGTTTCGCCGCACGCGCCGTGGCGTGCAATTGACGGAAGCAGGTCAAAGCTACTACCGCCAAATTACCCCACGCCTGGATGCGCTGGCGCGCGACACGCTGAACCTGATGGCGCAAAAGGGCACAGGAACAGAGCTGGAGCTGGCAGTCGTTCCCACTTTTGCCACCCGCTGGCTGCTGCCACGCTTGCCTGACTTTCAGCGCCAGCACCCCGACGTACTGGTACATATGAATACCCAGACGCGCCCTTTCCTGTTTGACCAAACCGAGTACGACGCGGCCATTTACTTTGGTGATGCAGGTTGGCCCGGCACAGTGGCCCACTTCTTGATGCACGAATACCCTGTCCCGGTGTGCAGTCCGCATCTGGCCAACTTGCCTGCCATCGCCCACGCGGGTGATTTACCGGCCCAAACCATTGCTGAGCTGCCTTTGCTGCAGCAAGCCACACGCCCCTACCACTGGCGCCAATGGTTTGAAAGCCAAGGGCTGCGTGTGGCACACGACATGTCTGGCATGCGCCTGGAGCTGTTTTCCATGCTGGCCCAAGCAGCCATGGACCGCATGGGGGTGGCACTTATACCCCCCTTTTTAATTCAGCAAGAACTGGCCTCTGGCGCGCTCATCACCCCTTGTCTGAAGCCTCTGAGCACAGATCGCGCTTATTGGCTCATCGTGCCTGAGCGCAAAGCCGAACGTCCTGCCTTAGCTGCATTCAGAACATGGCTGGAAGCCACTGTGCAACATGCACAAAAGCCATAAACAGCGCACAATCGACGTTTGCCATCCACAGAGCATAGGCTTTTGAGTTCCAACGCGCCTATTGGTGCGCTCTCGACGCATTCCATATGACAGCTCACCCAAACGCCTCATCAACACCCAGCCCACAAGCCTCACCATCGGCGTTTGTCATTGCCATCACCGGCGCTATCTCTCTGGCCTGCGCCATGGGATTGGGCCGATTTGCCTTCACCCCCATGCTGCCACTGATGGTGCACGATGGCTTGGTAGACCTTCCAGGGGGCAGCTGGCTGGCGACCCTGAACTACATCGGTTACTTGCTAGGCGCACTGGCCTGCATGGCTTTGCCTTTGCTCCTGCGCAATCGCACCCCCATACAACTGCGCCAACTGACCTTACCCCTGATGACTACAGGCCTGTTAGGCACCACTGCACTGCTGTTTTGCATGGCTCTGCCATGGCACGCCCTCTGGGCGCTAGCGCGAACTGCAGCAGGCATCGTCTCAGCGTTTGCATTTGTCTATACCACCGCATGGTGCCTAGAGCAATTGGCCGCTCGCAACGCAAACCAGCTAGGCGGCCTGATCTACACCGGGCCAGGAATTGGTATCGTGGTATCGGGACTCGTGGTCTCCAAAATGGCACTATGGCAAGCCCACGCACAAGTGGTGTGGGCAGTGATGGGCTGCGCTGCGGTGGTTCTGACCACGTTTGTGCTCCATGTCGTGCGCCGTGCCAGCCAGCACGAACGCGCAACCCCTTCAGCGCGCACATCCTCGCATTCCAGCACGGCAGCGCAAACCGTACACGGCGCGCCATGGACTGCAGAACACATACTACTGACCATTGCATACGGGTTAGCCGGTTTTGGTTACATCATCACGGCCACGTATTTGCCCGTCATTGCGCACAGCGTGATGCCGGACTCGAGTCTGATTGCGCTGTTTTGGCCTATTTTTGGCCTGTCGATTGCCGTGGGCGCTGCCAGTACCCGTCTGATTGCGCCGTGGCGCGACAGACGCTCCCTGTTAGTCATCAGTTATCTTTTGCAAGCTTGCGGAGTGGTGCTGCCGCTGTTCTTGGCCAATAGCATGGGGTTTATTCTCGGAAGTATCTTGCTAGGCCTGCCATTCACGGCGCTAACCTTGTTTGCCATGCAAGAAGTGCGTCGACTGCGTCCCTTGCAAGCGGCGCCATTCATTGGCGCGCTCACCACGTTGTATGGCATGGGACAAATTGCGGGGCCACCTTTGGTGGTATGGCTACTAGGGCATGCCCAAACGCAACAGCAAGGGTTTGCCATTGCGCTGAGCGTAGCTGCCGCCAGTCTGATTTTGGGCGCAGTCCTTTTCTGGTTATTGCGCTGGCGTTACCCTACGGTACCTCACCAGCAGGGCCAATAACGGCCATGGCGCAAATTACCCGCAGTGTTGGTCCCCAATCACTCGGGCACAGCATTAGCCGGCGCGATCAAACCACAGTCTGCAGAACCACTCGCGCGGTGCACAAGGGCTTGCGAACGAATGTCTCCACTACTTTCTGCCTGCCACACCGGTTTGAGCATTGGCCAGAGCAAAGCCCCTACAAAAACCAACGGAACCAATGTCCACACGACATCGGCCAAACGGGAGTCGCGCCAGCGTTTAGCCTGCGGACTGCGGCGACGGTGGCGCACGGTGGACAAAAAAATCAAGCTGTAGGCCACCACGAGCAAGATCAAACACAACAGCATCAAAGCCCACTGCATCCAGCCCCAACCCACAGAAACTGTCATGGCATCAGATGCATGGTTTCCAGCGCACAGGACGCCCTCGTGCGATTGCGCCCACACCTGGCTACCGGCCATGAGCAAAGCCAGCAATGACATACGTCCTGGCAATGTGGAGTGTGAGCAATTCATCTGTGAACCAAAAAGGGCGCTAAGAAAATACATGATGGCGGTTTCGCCCATACAAAAGTCACCAACATGCACCAAACTGCGGCGCGGAAAAACCGTGAACGCGCCTTGCATGTTGCACTGCAAGCCACATAGACACCCCTGTAGGAGAAACCCAGTGGCTTTGTGCATGCTTGCGGCAAAGGGGGCTCATTGTAGCCGTTCGCTCCCATCAACAGCGGGCCGTAAGCGGGATGGCTAAGGCACTGGTTTTTGCAGAGCTTGGCGCATATCTTTGAGACTAATGGCTGTTTCTTGCGCCACTTTCATCTTAGGCGGTGCCTTGAAGGCGTGACCATAGATGATTTCAAAATTCAGCTCAATAGCGCCTTCACTGTTGGCCAAGCCTTGTACGGCCTGCAACCACTGTACATGCCACTGACGGCCACGCAATCCGGCAAAACGTGCGGGATGCAGGTTGCGCCCCAGCTCACGCAACTCCTGCTGCGCACGTTCAGCGGTAGCAAATTGCAGGCGGATATGCTCCATATCCATGACCGGCTCGGCAAAGCCTTGTGCCACCAACATATCCCCAAGGTCATGCATGTCGGTGAATTCTTGCGCAGGGGCAGGCCAGCCCATGTTTGCATGCAAACGACGCAATTGCACCAACGTATCAGGACCAAAACAGGAAAACATGACAAAGCCTTGCGCATGCAAGTGTTCAGCCCATTGCCGAATCAACGCAGGCGGATTGACAGCCCAATGCAAGCCCATGTTGGCCCACACCATGTCTACCTCAAACGGCGGCTCTTGAAACTGCACGGCTTTAGCCCCCGCCAACCGGGACCAAACCGAAGTTTGCCAGCGCTGCTTGGCCGCCTGTGCATGGTGTGCCTGTGCATGCACCAACCACGCTTGACTTTTAGGTAACCGTTGCTGCACCAGATCATGGGCTTGCATACCACCGCGCACCGGCTCCCAGTCCATCCAGGTCTGGGGCGGTTTGACAATCCATTGCAGCCGCTCCTGCATACGCCTGCCTACCTCTTCGTGTAACCAGGGGCTTTGCGCAGGCGCCCTGTGGTTCCAACGCGCCAAGGCACGTACATCCAGGGTCGGAGGCGTCAAGGAAGAATCTGAAAGGCTCATCGTGAAATGCGTGCGGCAGTCGCACTAGCAACTGTTTGCAATGGGCCGCCACCGGTTTATGCTTTTAAAAGAAAAATGTGACTAGGCCACCAGGATGTTTGGAGATAGTCCAGAACCCCTATCTGCCAAATTGCATTCCCTGCCACAACAATGCATTCGTCATCCCGATTGTGACCGCATCATCCGTCAGGAGCGAAAGTATAGGCATTACCTAAGAGCTTTGCGTACCATAGGGCCATGCGCTACCTTGCTTTACATCTACAACCATGAACCGCGTGCGGCACACCAACCAGTTCATCCGACTGGCGCGGCAGCTCAGGGGGTGGCGTGTTGGTGACCTGCTGCCTGCGCAGTGCCCTTTCTGCCATGCATGGCCGGTCTGGCACCAGCCCGGCGGAATATGCGCAACGTGCCTGGTGCGTTATGCCCGCCAAACTCCGCGCTGCACGTGCTGTGCATTGGCTTTGCCAGCACCAGAAATGCCCTGCCCTTCCTGCGCGGCATTGCCAAGCCCCTTACAGCGCTGCATCGCAGCAGTAGACTATGCCTACCCTTGGCATCAGGCTGTTGCGGCATTCAAGTTCGCACAACAACCCGCATGGGCCCAAGCGATGAGCCAATTGCTTCTGGCACAACCCGATTGCCACGTATTGGTAGAGCACTGCGACTGGATTGTGCCGGTGCCTCTGTCTGCCCAGCGCCTTCGTGAGCGCGGCTACAACCAGGCTTGGGAACTTTGCCGCGCATTGGCACATCGGTGCGACCAAACCGGAAAATGCTTGCCCTATGCCATCACACGGCACCATGTACCGCAAACACAAGCCAAGCAATCGCGCCAGGAACGCTTACGACGCATGCATCGGATGTTTGCACTGACAAGCGGAAACAGCACCATGTGGGCTGGTCGCCGGGTGCTGCTCGTTGATGATGTGATGACCACCGGAGCAACCTTGTTTGCACTCGCCAAAACCCTGCAGGCGGCAGGCGCGAGCAGGGTCGACGCGCTGGTATTTGCACGTACGCCATTCGAAGGCTGACCCGCGCAAACCTGATGCACAACAGTGACGCAGGCTCAGAAGGTTTTTTTCATCACACGGTCAAGCGAAAAGAAACCTCCGCCGAAAGCAGCAAAAAACAAATTGCCAGCAGCCCAGATACTGGACAGCTCTAATGCCTTGTGCTGCAGCAGCTCAACAAAAAATGCACCACCATCAGCCAACCGTTTTGCGCCAGCAGCGGTTGCCCAGTCTGGATTCGCCTTAAGTGCCTCCACCCCGGCACTGGTCAATAGCGGCGCAGCATCATACGGAAAGTGCAAGTGGAAATAGACCGTTACCAGCAACATAATCGTATTGGCCAATGCGAGTGGGCGGGTAAAAAGACCAAACAAGAGAGAGAACCCTCCAACCACCTGCATCACGGCCAATAAGGGTGAAAAAAGCCAGCCGGGGTGAAAACCGATCATTTCAACAAACCCGACTTGACTCATAGGGCTCATCAGCTTGGGCCAGCCTTCAATGAGCATCCCCCCCCCAGTAGCACACGCAAAACCAGCCAGCCCACTGGCATGGCAAATTTTTCATACACATCCCCCATAAACGGAAGAATGAGGTTGTCACGAGAAACGCTGAAGTCGAATTTACTTTTCATGATTTGAACTCCGAAGAAGTCCCTTGCAGGCAACAAACTTGCACAGAAACCCCATTGCTATGGTTATGCCCGCTGCAGTGAACACATGTGATCACCCTTGGTCGCATTTTCAAAAAAACAGTTGAATGCTTCGACGTGGCCAATGCCCTATAGCCGCTGCAACTAGGCTATTTCGACCACCGCTCACCCGATTGGCCATGAGCGGTGTAATCGGCTATTACAGCCCCGGCCTGAGACCCAGTACCCCAGGGCTTGGCGGGCCTTGTACATCGCCAAAATACAGTGCGAATGTCTGGCGCCAATGCTCCACCAAAGCCCTGTCTTGCATGAACTCTGGAAACGCAGTGACATGGGCATTTGCATACTCCCATATAGGTTTAAGCCCACCTGCAGGCTGAACATCAGTGCGGACAGACCAGCCGTTGTAGTACGTTACCTGCCTTTGCCTGGAAACTTGCCAGGCCATATATAGCTTGGCCGCATTCGCATGTTTGGCTTGTTTAAGAATGGCTGCACGCTGGCCCCAAGCCATGAATGGATGCCCCTCAGCAACCGCCCAGCGAACAGGGGCATCCGTTGCGGTTAATGAGCCAGAGCCCCCGGTTCCAATCAAGGCGTGTTTGGCGGCAATGGCCTCGCGCACCGAATGCGTGCCACGCGCAAACTGCACTTGCTGCTGCGCCAATGCATTGAGCCAATCCCAGCCATAAGTGCGCACACACTGGGTGTATAAAAACAGCGTTGCATCATCATCTTGCGGGTAAGACGACGCAATCTTGCCCTTCCACTTAGGATGCGCCAACTCCTGCGGTGAACGCGGAGCCTCTGCCGCTAACGATGCATCAAACATCAAACTAAAAGCCAATACCCCGATGGCCAGCCATGCTCCATCTTCATCGCGAAACTGGGAATGGATGCCGGGAAAACTGACTGGTTTGAAATCCAGCAAGTGGCCTTGCTTTTTCCAACGGGGAAAATTCTGCAGGGTTTGGAGCTGCACCACGTCGGGCACAGGCCCCTGGGTGTCAATTAAATGGTCAATGCGCACATCATGGATCTTGCTGTAGTCAACGGTGATCTGAATATCCACCCCAGGAAAGCGCTTGGCAAACGCCAATTTTGTCGCATCTTGTTGCTGCGGCGTATCACCACCGGCATACACCACGAGCTTGCCCCCATCTTTGAGGGCCGCTTCATACAGCGCCTGCAACTCTGCTTCCTCGGCATCGGCTGAAACGGATGCCACGGGTTCAGCAGCAAGCAACCGCCCACTGGCGGCCATCGCAACCGGAAGCGTAGCCGCCGCACCCAACAGTTTGCGACGACTCCAGACAGCCTCAAGAGGCGAAAACCGATCTGACATATCTATCCTTAAGTGAAAACGAGTAACGCGATCTGTGCCATACATGCTCTGCATGCGAAATGCAATAGCGTCATAGCCCCAAAAAATACCAACAACCAGCCGTTTGCAATACAACCCAACGCCATTCCCAGCCATAGCCAGCACCAGTAAGGCCCCAACCTGAAGGCAGATAGCGGGGTGCTCCCTACTCATCCTTGAGCGTTGTCGAATAAGGAAACCGCCCTACCAAGCACCACCATGCTGAAGGAATAGCCTGAAGTTTATTGATTTCAATTAGCGCAATAAATACCAAAAAAATGAACAATTTATCTACATAAACAATATCAATTAACACCTTCAAAGGAGCACATTGAACTTGCAATTGCAAGTTCACCCCGTATCTCGAAGACCTCATCCCGCATAACGCACTCGTCAAGAAGCCAAGTCCTTAACAGAAAAACATCCGTAGATGACACAGAGGTGACAGCAAACACGCAGGCAAAAAAAAGGCGCCTAACGCGCCATGATTTCGTACCTCGAAATGCCCCGTATATTTGCGTTCAACGCGGCATGCAGCCATAACGGAGAAAAGCTAATAAAGCATCTCCAACAATGCGGCACAACAGCACTTCATCCATGCGTTTTGCAAACTGCATTAGAGGAGATGTGCACCATGTCAATCGTTAGCGCGGCGCAACTGGGCGCTCTGTGATGGAGGCGACTTGGTTGCGCCACTGCCTGCTTTGGGAGTGAACTCTGGCAACTCAAGCTGCAACGTAGCGACCCCATTGGGCTCTACGCCCAAATGCGCAGTACGGCCTTGCAATGACTGCAAATAAAGGCCATCACTGCCTTGCACAGACTGCCCCACTCTGACAGTTCGCGCCGGCTGGCCGTTGACAGCAATCAAGGCCGCCCCTTGACCGCTGCTGGCACCTGCAACCACACCAACCAGTGCCAGTTGGGTGACCTGCTTTGGCGCTGCCGCTACGGTCGCCGCCGGTGCATCGACTGCGCCAAACAAGCGCTGCAAGCCGTTTGCGTCAGCAACTAAGGCATTGGTAGCCACCGCACCAGCATCTGCGCCATTGGTTGCAACGGGCATAGATAGCGCCCAATAGACCGCAGAGCCGACCGCCAAGGCCCAGGCAGCAGCGGTGAGTAGGCCTTGAAACAAACGGTTTTGGAGCAAAGAAGTGTGCATACCGCGATTATGATTGACAAATCTGGTAGAACTATCGGTTGCGTACTGATTGGGCTGACCAAACCCCATGTGGAACTGTTGGCATGCGCTTTGACACAAGACTGTCACTCAACTACGGTATATCGCCCTATCTGCAACTTAACTCAATCGCGCCCATCATAAAACCTGCTAACGCCCATCCTCCAGTGCGAATGCTGCAACAGGTTTGACAGAGATCACTCGCCACGAGCCGCTGCATTTGGCTTGCTTTTCTTTTTGCCTTCACGACTGAACTTGCCATGTTTCTTGCCCCCTCAACATCCCCACAAACCTCTTCCCGCGCCTCCTTTGAGCAACACGTGCAGCGCGGCTTTACGCTGATTGAAATCATGGTGGTTGTGGTCATCATTGGGGTACTTGCCGCTTTGGTCGCCCCCAGCATTCTGGGCCGCACTGACGAAGCACGACAAACCGCCGCGCGGGCCGATATCAGCACCATCATGACGGCGCTCAAACTGTACCGTACAGACAACATGCGCTACCCCACCAGCGATCAAGGCCTACAAGCTTTAGTTGCACGCCCAACCACTGAACCTGTGCCCACCAAATGGAGTCGCCCATACTTGGACAACGCCAAACTGCCTAAAGACCCTTGGGGTAATCCTTACGTCTACGTTTTCCCTGGCGTATATGGCGAGGTCGACATTCTGTCCTACGGCGCAGATGGAAAGCCTGGTGGCGAAGGCGCCGATGCGGACATTGGCAGCTGGCAATAAATGCAAGGTCACCGTACAGCAGTACCCGCACAGTCGCGCCAGCACCGTGGTTTCACGCTGCTGGAGATCATGGTGGTCGTGGCCATCATTGCAATTGGTTCGGCTGTAGTGGCAATTCAATGGCCCGATAGCCAATTACGCGCCCTAGAACGTGAAGGCACACGATTGGCCGCCATTCTGGAATCTGCTCGTGTGCATTCGCGTGCCAGTGGCAATCCACTGCAGTGGCGTGTGACAGAGCAAGGTTTTGCATTTGAGGGGCCTGACAAATCATGGATTGCTGCCCGCCCAACACGATGGGAGAGCCCAAACATTGTGGCCCTTGTAGAACGCCCCGTCACACTGGGCCCTCAACCCCTGCTGCCTGCACAAGCAGTGGTACTGAGCTGGCGCGGCAACCCACAATTGCGCGTGCGTGTGGCCACTGATGGGCTACACCCCTTTGCCGTCCAAACCCGTTAGCGTGTTTATCTTGTCCGCCTTCAATACATCCCCCGCCAAGCAACCATGCCCCCCTTGTCGCCCCCCACCACACAACCAGCGCCACATCTGCAGCGTGGTTTTACGCTGATTGAGGTACTGGTTGCACTAGCCATTGTGGCCGTAGCACTGGCTGCGGGCTCTCGCGCTGCAGGGGCCTTGATTCACAATGCCGACCGGCGCAGCGACGTCATGCTGGCCCAATGGTGCGCAGAAAATGCGCTCATCCAGGCCCGAATGCTGATGCAATTGCCCCCCATAGGAACAACCCCTGTGTCGTGTGAGCAAGCAGGACGCCACTTTCAAGTGGAGGTCGTGACCAGTGGCACGCCCAACCCTTCGTTACGCCGCGTAGATGCACGGGTGAGCACGGACCAATACTTTGTGTTGTCCCTCTCTACGATGGTGGGACGGTTCTGAGCAGCGATATGGCCTCAATCCCCCTAAACCGCAACGGCACAACGTTGGCACAGCGCCCAACCAATCATGGCTTTACCCTCATTGAAGTCATGGTGGCCATAGCACTGATGGCGGTGATGGCCGCTGTCAGCTGGCGCGGCATTGATGCTTTGGTACGCGCGCAAAGCTACACACAACGCCAAGCCACCGAACAATCCGTGCTGCAAACCAGCATGATGCAATGGCAAAACGACTTGGAGCACATGAGCAATATTCTGGCCCTCACCCCGATGGACTGGGATGGCAAAGTGTTTCGGATCACCCGCGAAAGCACCCGAATTCACCCCACGGATGCGCCAAGTGTCGTGGTAGTCGCTTGGTCAGACCGTTTGGTCAATGACCAGAAATATTGGCTGCGCTGGCAATCGGCCCCCATTGCCAGTCGCGCACAATGGCGCCAAGCTTGGGCCGCTGCACAGCTGTGGTCACAAGGACAAGGCGGCAGCACACAAGGACAGGAAATTGCTCTTCTACCCATCATCCAGTGGCAGCTGTACTACGCGCGAGGCGGCCATTGGAGCAATCCACTCTCAAGCACAGAAAAGCCAGATACGGGACCTCCGTCCTTCAATGATCAAAACGAAAACGATCAGGACAACCAACAGCCCCAAGCATCGCAATACACCGCGCCAAACGCCTTGTTCGCCTTGCCTGATGGCATTCGTCTTCAAATCGATTTGGCTTCTGGCCAGGCGTTCAGTGGCCCGTTAACAAGAGACTGGCTCGTGCCCACCTTCGGAATGACACGATGAACACCCTCGCTGTCCACAACATGCCGCACCAACGCCACCGCCAACGAGGGGCGGCCTTACTGCTGGCCATGCTCGTGGTGGCATTGGTGGCGAGCTTGGCTGCAGCAGCCACTTGGCAGCAATACCACAGCGTGCAAGCAGAGACCGATGAACGCGCACAAGTGCAGGCACGCTGGTTGATAGCCGGCGCACTGGACTGGAGCAAAATCATCTTGCATCTGGATGCACGAGCGGGAAACACCGATCACTTGAATGAACCTTGGTCTGTTCCCTTGGAGGAAGCCAAGCTTGGTACCTTTCTCAATGCAGAAAACAATGTGGCCCAGAACGCCAACACCGACTTAGCCGATGCGTTTTTCTCTGGTGGCATGCAAGACCTTAATGGCCGCCTCAATGTCACCAATCTGGTGAAAAACAATACCGTCGATACCGCCACGCTGGAAATATTTGAACACCTCTTTGCGTCTCTGGGTTTGGCACCCGAACTGGCTAAAGACATGGCGCAAAAATACCTCGAATCCACCCGTAGCGCTTTGGATGCCGACGTCGCCCTTAGCCCAACGTGCACGCAAGAATTGACCTGGCTAGGTTTGAGTACGCAGCAAATTCACTTGCTTGAGCCTTACATCACGGTCTTGCCGCAACGCACCCGCATCAACCTCAATACAGCCAGTGAGCGCGTGTTGGCCGCGGTACTACCTGGCAACGAAACCCAAACCGCTGCAGCCCGCTTGGCCGCCGTGCGTAACCTAACCCCCTTCACAAGCGTGGCAGACGCTAGCGCGTTATTGGAGGGCGATGCCCTCAGCAGCGAGTTGTTCAGCGTAGCCAGCGATTTCTTCTTGGTAAACGGCAAACTTCGCTTAGAAGGCTTGGAGGTGCTAGACCGCTATGTCCTGCGCCGCGATGGGCAGCGCATACGCACCGTACGACGCGAATGCACAGATCCAGGTTGGCGCATGCAGCACATGCAATTGCCCTCATAAGCGCATCTGATACCTCTAGTTACTGAGACTCTGCACTATGCCCGGACAAAGCACTCCAAGCTCAGGCACCCGCGCCGTCTGATATTTGGATCAGACATCTCATGATGGCTTGCAATCGCCCCCCTATCAACGCCATGGGCGCCATCTGGCGCCCATGTTCGTTATGTCTCTGTGCTCTTGTTTGCTCAGCGCTTGCGACGGCGTAATCCTGCAAGCAGAGCACACCCCAACCCCATGCCTAATAGCGCCCACTTGCTATCCACAGGAACGGGAGTGGCTTGCGCAGGCTCCGCCGGTGGAGTTGTCACGCGCACGGTCACAGTCGCAGAGACGCAATTCACATCATTCGCGGACTCACACAGCAAGTAATTCGCACTGTAAACACCTACAGCCAAAGGAGTGGCAATCGAAACAGCTCCGGAGTCCACATCCAAATCAAGGCCAGCAGGCCAATTACCCACTTTAGCCAACGTAGTGTTGCTTGCATTCGCAGTTGCGCCATCAAAGGAGTCGTTAGCACGTACATTCGCAATCGCCTCACCAGTGAATTCCGTAGTGACAGAAGCCGGATCAGCTTGTGCAACCACAGTCATCGCATCAGCTGGCGTCACAGTCACTGTAATCGGCCCAGTTTGGCAGTTACTCGTACTTTGCCCTGCAGTATCGGCTTCGCACAACAAATAGCTCAAGGGATAAATCCCTGCAGGTGTTCCTGCAGCTACTGTCACTGCGCCTGACACTGTGCTCAACGCGATACCAGTGGGCCAGATACTTTGCTGAGACAGCGTGGTCGTGCTGGCCGTTGCAGGCGCCCCATCCAACGTGTCATTGGCTCTCACATTGACAACAGCCGTACCTCCCCCTACTGTCGAAACGGTTCCCGTATCGGGTTGCACCGAAATAAGCTTGATCACTTGCGCCGTCACCGTCACATTCACCTGCGCCACCAAACAACTGGCACTTGGCTGCGTATTGGTGTCACACAAGCTGTACTCCAGGGCTGGGTAAACGCCTTGGGCTACAGAAGCGGCCACTTTGACTTGCCCTGTCGCTGGTTCAAGCGTGATACCAGCAGGCCAACTGCCCTCAGTGGCCAACGTGGCACGTGGTGCAGATGGCGGGCCATTTTCCAAAAAATCATTGGCACGTACATCAGCAATAGCAACACTATCAACACCAGCGCTTACTGTGCCTGCATCATCAGTCACGGCCATTGCAATCTGGGCATTGATGGCGCCGCGATTGTCCATATAGCACCTGTTATCACCATTAATACCTGGTGCATCGGCCAATCCAAAACCAATCCGGGTAGCACCCGCTGGTACTGTAAACGTTTGCCTTAACTCTGTACCATCCGGCAAGCCTGAGCCAGCCTGCGCAAAATCAACCACCGACCCATCCCCCACAAAGAAGGGTTGATGCAGGGACTGAGCAACAACAGCCGCATTCATGTCAGATGCCGTATACACATTCACGGAAACGGGAGATTGCACAGCCCCAGGAAGTACCTCATTGGCATCTAAGAAGACTGCAGCCAACATGCCGTAACGGCCATCAAACTGCAAACCGGGGAAAGTGCCCGAGGGATTCCGAACGACAGTGGTGTGATTGAGAACACCATCAGGCGTTGTCGCTTGAGGTCCAGACATTCCATAACCAATATTGGCAGTATTGCGATTGGCCAGTTGAAAGGCACGAATCCCCACAGGCAAATCAACAATCGGCGGCAATGTCCCATCCCCCAAACCATTTGGTAAAGCCGTGCAATTAATGCTTGGAGGCGTCAAACCTTCAGTACCAGCATAAAAAATATTTGCGGTCGCCGGCACATTCACAACCAATGGTGTCTGCGCCTGTGCCTGCCCTGCAGCAATCGCTAGCAAAGTGCCTAAGACAACTGCCTTAATCTGCAATACCCTTGCAACTTCAACTTGACCGGATGACATATCTTCCCTCCTATGAAACGTAGAAAAGGCAGTGCAAACACCACGGCCTTCGTGACGGAGAGAGCATTCTTAAAAAAAGAATGTCAGAACAAGTTGATATAGCCTCTTAAGAGAGTTAACGATGATTAAATTCAAAATTGCTTGCAGTTTGGATGGAGCAAATAGTCAAAAACCATCGTTTTTTACAATTACAGAACGCACTGTGCGCCATACAAATTCAGAGTCGTCGGCTCACGTCTAGATCCAAGGCTCTAGCCGTACTTGCTTGAGTTTTTGGCGATGCTGTGCATATTCGGGCTGCACATGCTCTACCCATGCCCAGAAACGGTCACTGTGGTTCATTTCGTGCAAATGGGCCAGTTCATGCACTAAGACGTAATCAAACAAGACAGGCTCCATATGCGCTAAACGCCAGTGCAAGCGAACAGCACCGGTGCTGCTGGCACTTCCCCAACGTGTGCTGGCGCTAGTGAGTGACAACCGACTAGGCTGCACCCCCATTAATGGCGCAAAGTAAGCGGTGCGCGCTTGCAGTAACTGCAGCGCTTGCTGGCGCAACCACACCTGCGCAGCAGCTGCAATCGCTGCTGGTTCAGCATGTAAGGGAACCGGCAAATACAGAACATGGCCCACCATCGGCTGCGTGCCGTGCTGTTGGACATTTGCGCAAGAATGCGCCTGATTCTGACAAGGCTCTACCGAACTACTTTCGATGGGCAAGGGCAGCACCGAGATCGCGCCTGCGCCCACCCATCGTTTGCCTTGCTCCATGGGCTCAGGTTCAGGAAGCACCTGCAAACAGGCCTTGCGTCCGGCAAAACCCAGAGCCAAGCGAACCCATTGCCCTTGCCAGGCGAGGTAGGTGCCATCACCCCAATCACGCTGTGCATTACCCAGTGCCTGTTCGGTTGGCTGCAACTGCTGCAGCTTCTGCACTATCCAGCGTGCCCGGGCCTGCAAAGTGGCTTCGATCTCAGTCTGGCTCACCCAACGCGGCGCGCGAACTTGCAAACCTTGCGCGCTGATCTGCATCCCAATCGTGCGGCGCTTGGCTGCAGCCCAGCAATAACCGACGCGTACCACATCCCCATTGAGCTGCAGCTGCACCAATCGATTCGCCTGAGGGTGCATCCAGACACGGTTTGCCTGGTTTAGTTTCACCTGCTCCGAATCATTGAACAGCCCCAGGTTGAGCTGTTCCAAAGCCGCATCATGCGCCATCAATCCTGCGAATCCTGTCGTGGGGCAGCAGCAGTGGTGCCGCTTGGCTGCGATGCAGGGGTCAGTTCATAGGCCTCAGGATCAAGACGATGCATCTCCTGTTCGATCCACTGCTGCACTTCATCCATCAGTTCGTTAGGTGTTTTGCCTTCGGTAGAAATGGGCTTGCCAATCGAGACGTCAATCACCCCAGGAAACTTCACGATAGCTTTTGGTGCCCAGCAACGCGCAGAAGCTACCGCAACAGGCACCACCACGGCGCCTGTATCAATGGCAAGGCGTGAGCCGCTGACTTTGTAATTGCCCACTTCACCACGTGGCACACGGGTGCCTTCGGGGAACATCATCACCCAATTGCCCATATCCGTGAGCTTGCGGCCTTGCTCCAACACTTTGTGGAAGGCTTTGGAGCCCTGCTTGCGGTCGATATGCACCATGTCCATACGACCAATGCCCCAACCAAAAAATGGAATAGAAAGCAGTTCCTTCTTGAACACATAAGAGAGCACCACATGGCGCAAAATCAACGGCATCAAAAAAGTCTCATACGTCGATTGATGCTTGGCCAACACCACGACTTTTTGCTCACGTGTATGCGCAGGCAAGTGCTCCATGCCTTGCACACGGTAGCGGATACCCAGCATCCACTTCGCGCTAGAAACACAAACCGAGAGCCATGCCACACCAATGCGGTACACCGGCTCACCGCGCACAAACAATGCAGCAATCATCAAGGAAGTGGCATAGAACACCATGGTGCTACCCATCACCAACAAGTGCAACCAAGAGCGCACGCCAGCAATCCAATAGGCTAGGCCAGTGGGTTTCTGGCGTGCCTTACGTGAAGGACGGGCAGTGGTGGTGGCAGAGGAGGCGGAGGGCCCCTGCTGTGCAGGGGCTGAAGCGGAAGAATGTTGAGAAGAATCCATTACTGAGCAAGGTTCAAGGCTATCGGGCAAGCCCGCCAATATACGCTTTTCTGCCCCTCCCAGTTGGGTTCATTTCCGCATACGCCAACAGGGCTTGGCTCATGCAGTGCCAGGCCGCATTCAACGCCGTGCAGACAACACTATGCCCAGCACAATCAGGACAAACGCCACAGCGTGGTAGAGCTGCGGCACCTCACCCAACAACCATGCAGAAAACAGCGCCGTCAACAGTGGCGTCAGATTGGTAAAAAAGGCCGCTATGGTGGGGCCTGCGCGCTGCACACCAATACCCCAACAGCGGTAAGCAATCACCGCAGGCCCAACAGCAATGAATAGAAGGCCCAGCACAAGCGGCCACCCCAATTCAAGGTGCTGTGCGCTCACTTGCCATTCAAATGTGGCGGCCAAACCCGACCACACAATGCCAAAAACCACTTGCGCCAATAAAAAAGCTGCCCAGTCATTGCGCAAGGATTCGGGAAAAACGGCGCGCATCAACAACCAGCTGTATACAGCCCAGCACAATGCTGCTGCCAACATGAACAAATCACCTGGCACCAAACGCAGGGCCAGCAGTTGCTGGGCATCTCCGTGCGAGAGCACCACCAGAACACCTGCGATCGAAAACAGGGCAGCCACGATTTGCCGCGCTGCCGGGTACTCGCGAAAAAATACTGCTCCCACCAGCATCATCCAAATGGGCATGCTGGCAGCCACCAAAGTGATGTTCAGTGGCGTAGAGGTTTTCAACGCCAAATACTGAAACGCGTTGTAACAACCGATTCCTACCAGTCCCATTAAGGCCAAAGGTCGCCATGCTTTGCGCAATCCGCTATCAGACCGAAATGCACGCCACCCAAAAGGCAGCAAAATCAATGCAGCCAATAACCACCGCAGCAAATTCAAGGTAATTGGAGGGACCAAGGGCGCCATCATGCGCCCGACTACCGCATTGCCCGCCCACATCAAAGGAGGCACACTCAAAAGCAACACGGTGGATGGAGAAATCTTGGAAGCCATACCACTGCACTTTCTTTTTTGTTCGATGCACGGCGCCGTTTGAGCAACACGAGAACACGCTGGCAGAACCCGCACAGTGGTTGCCTATAAAAATGCCAACACGTTCTCAGCAAACACCGAATGCACTTGTCTCTTTATGCCAAACGCATTGTGCCCTTATCACACGCAGCGCGCATACCTGCATCTGCGCATCACAGCAGCCGCGTGCCCAACGGCACATCCTGATCTGGTACACACAACACCACATGGCCTTGGGCATCATGGAATCCAGTAACCAGACACTCTGACTGAATAGGGCCTATTTGCTTTTTCGGGAAATTCACCACGGCAACCACCAAACGTCCAACCAATGCCTCTGGTTGGTAATGGTGTGTGATCTGCGCGCTGGATTTGCGAACGCCTACTTCAGGGCCGAAGTCCACGTGAAGAATATAGGCAGGCTTTCGCGCCTCTTGAAATACTTCTGCACTCAGCACCTTACCCACGCGCAATTGCACCTTCATGAAGTCATTCCAGCCGATTTCATCAGGCGTTGCTTGCAGCTCTTGTGCCATCTTGAAAACTCCTTATTGCCGCATTGTTGCGGCCACCAGACCTACTGACAATACATAACGCCATGTGTCCAGCAGCTGCCACATAGGCGTCATAGAAAAAGAACAGCCTGCATCCACAAGTGCAGATGCAGGCCTTGCGCCATGCCTGTGCCCTCATGCAGCAGAGGCATCCCCCAACATCAATCGAGTTGAACACCCGAATCTTGGACCACAGATTCCCACGCGGTGTAATCCTTGCTGAGAAAATCTCCAAATGCGCCCACTTCCATAGCAAGAGGTTCAGCCCCTTGTGCCTGAATAGACTTGCGTACTTGCTCATCAGAGAGCAATTGGTTAACGGCCTTGTTCACTGTATTGATCACTTCTTGCGGTGTGCCTGCCGGTGCCATCACCCCATACCAAGTGGACACGTCAAACTGGCGCACCCCTTCAATGCCCAACTCTTGCACGGTGGGCACATCAGGTAGAGATGAACTGCGCGTAGCCGATGTCACTGCCAATGGTCGCAGTTTTCCTGCGTTGATCTGCCCCAATGCAGACGGTACAGACGACACCAGCAGCTGCACATTGCCTGCAATCACATCCAGCATGGCTGGGTTAGAGCCCTTATAGGGCACATGCACCAATTTAATATCTGCAGCTTTCTCGAAAATCGTCGTGGCCAAATGAATAGAGGTGCCATTGCCTGGCGAACCATAGGTCAGCGTGTCAGGTTTTGCCTTGGCTGCTGCAACCACATCGGCGAGCGTTTTGAATGGGGAATCTGCACTGGTGGCAATCAGCACCGGCGAATAAGCCACATGCGCCACCGGCGCCAAATCTTTGACTGGATTCCAGGTCAGGCTCTTGTACAGCCAAGGGCCAATCACCAAATTGTCCTTCTGACCAAACACAAAGTTATAGCCATCTGGGGCAGACTTGACCGCCTCGGTAATACCTAAGGTGCCACCCACGCCTGGGCGGTTGTCTGCCACGATGTTCCAACCATGTGTCTCAGAGAGTTTGGCTGAAACCAGTCGCGCCAAAATATCTGTACCGCCCCCGGGAGGAAAAGGAACAATCATGCGCACGGGTTTGGTTGGCCAGCTTTGTGCGGCAGCCAGAGACACCGTCAAACCCAAGGCAGCGGCGGTGAAAATCTTCTTAAACATGCATTTCTCCAAAACAGTTATGGTTTGAACGGCTTGAGGCGGCCCATAAAGCCGCACTCCTCAGGCGTACACGCCCCGTGCATGGATGTTACCTACAGCCGAATCAAAGTTTCATAGCGAAAACCACCACTTCAGCATAAGCGCTGGTGGTCGCTCAGGTGTGTTGTCCACGTCTGCATGCAGTCACATACCTCCAGGATGACGGAGGGCTGCGCTATGGCCCGGAACCAGGTGTGTTGGGTGAAACGCCCATCCGAACGCGCGGAAAAAGTGCGGCAGCGCAATCCATGGACTCCATGGCGCCACCATGCAAGCAAGCCTATTGCCAAAGGTAAAGCGTGGCTGCTTGCGGGAGCATTGTCTGCTCAAAAACAGGAGGCAATATACGCCATCATGGCAACCTTGCCCCTATTTCTTAGAACGTGTTTACGATCTTAGCTCTCTACATGCATGCTGAAAGGTCACATCGTATCGCTGTGCCGGTCAGCCATGCATGGTTCATCAACTCGCCAAGCGCGACAAATCGGCCACGCGGTTCATGGCCTCTTGCAAGACCTTGAGTAAGCCCAAGCGATTAGCCTTGAGCGCTGCATCTTCTGCATTGACCATCACTGTGTCAAAAAATGCATCCACAGGCGCCTTCAAAGCGGCTAATGCCTGCAAGCTGCTGGTGTAGTCTCCACGGTCATAGGCCGCTTGCGCCTGTGGTGCCACCGCCTGCAAGGCGCTGTACAGCGCCTTCTCGGCGTCTTCCTGCAAGAGCGTCTCCTGCACGCTGGCTTGCACTTGGCTTTCGGCTTTCTTCAAAATATTGCCCACGCGCTTATTGGCTGCTGCTAAGGCCTGCGCCTCGGGCAGTTGCGCAAACACACGCACGGCTTGCAAGCGCTGCGCCACATCGGCCAGCCGCTGCGGCTGCAAAGCCAACACGGCATCCACTTCTTGTGCGCTGTAGCCTTGCTCGCGCAGGCTGCCCGCCAAGCGTTCGTAAATGAAGTTGCTGAGCGCGTGGGTTGCATCGGCAAATTCTGTCGCCGCTGGAATACGGCCCACAAAAGCGGTGTGCGCATGGGTCAGCAATTCGCCCAAAGCCAGTTGAGGCGCTTTCTCAACCAACATGCGAATCACCCCCAAGGCATGGCGGCGCAAAGCAAATGGGTCTTTATCGCCTGTAGGCAGATTGCCAATCCCAAACATCCCAACCAGGGTTTCCAGCTTGTCGGCCAGCGCCACGGCCACGCCTACGTCGCCGCGTGGCAAAGCATCACCCGCAAAACGCGGTTTGTAATGGTCTTCAATGGCATCTGCCACGGCGTCAGGTAGGCCATCGTTGACTGCGTAGTAACGCCCCATGGTGCCTTGCAACTCAGGGAATTCGCCCACCATGTCGGTCACCAAGTCGGTCTTGGCCAGTTGCGCAGCCAAATCCGCCTGCGCCGCGTCCACTCCCAGTGCCTCGGCAATGCTACGAGCGATAGCGCGTACGCGCTCCACGCGCTCACCTTGCGTGCCCAGCTTGTTGTGGTAAACCACTTTGGCCAGTTGCGGCAAACGGCTTTCCAGGCTTTTCTTGCGGTCTTGATCGAAAAAGAATTTCGCATCCGCCAAACGTGGACGCACCACGCGCTCATTGCCTTCGATCACCGCACTGGCATCTGCCGGGCTGATGTTCGATACCACCAAGAACTGGTTGGTCAACTTGCCATCAGCAGCCAACAGCGGGAAGTACTTCTGGTTGGCCTTCATGGTCAAAATCAGGCACTCCTGCGGTACCTGCAAGAACTCAGGCTCGAACTGGCAAGTCAGCACATTGGGGCGTTCCACCAGTGAGTTGACCTCTTCCAGCAAGGCTTGGTCTTGTACAGGCTGGCTGCCTTGCCCCACGGCCGCGGCAGCCGCTTGTAATTGGTCTTGGATGGCTTGCAGACGTTCGTCGTAATGGGCAATCACCGCGCCTTGTTCGCGCAACTGCTGCGCATAGCGGTCAGCGTGCTGCAACACGATCGGATCTTCCTGCGCTTCAAAACGGTGACCGTGGGTGGTGTTGCCGCTTTGCAGACCCAAGGCACTCACAGGCACCACGTTCTGGCCATGCAAAGCCACCAATCCGTGCGCAGGACGTACGAACTGTACGCTGTCCCAACCAGGTAAAGCCACACCCGTTTCTAATTGGTAGGTCATTACCTTGGGGATAGGTAACTGGCGAATAGTGTCTTCCAGTGCTTTCTGCAGACCTTCTTGCAAGGTCGCACCGGCTTGTACGCTGTCAAGAAACAAGGCTTCGCTCTTGCCTTCGCCCTCACGCTTGAGCTGGTCAACGGCAGCGGCATCCAGCCCCAAAGCAGCCAGTTTCTTCACTAAAGCGGGTGTAGGCACACCGTCTTTCAATCCCACCGAAACCGGCATCAGCTTTTGCGATACAGGCTTGTCTTGGGCCTTGTCAGATACGGCGGCGATGTGTACGGCCAAACGGCGTGGCGTGGCAAAGCTTGTGACGGCTGCGCCATTAGCCAACAACCCCTGAGCCTGCAACCCAGAGACGATCCCTTGCGCGAATGCATCGCCAAGCTTGCGCAAGGCTTTTGGAGGAAGTTCTTCAACAAACAATTCAACGAGCAGGTTTTCGGTTGTCATTGACGGATTCTGAAAATGGTGCGTTTGCTGTCGCGAGGTCACGGCCATACAGTTACAAAAGCATGGCGCCGTCAAGCGAAACAAATCAACAATTGGACAAAAGACTAAACACACAACCCGCTGCTCTTGGCAACATACTGGTTCTGCGCAACACCGCACATTATCGGTTGATTTGGTAGCAGCCCATTATTCGTGCACCAGCAAATGCCTTTACGCAGGGCGCACTGGGCTGCTGTAGCAAAAATCGCGCTTCGTGCCTGTATGGTTTTGCACGGAGGTTGCCAGCACATACAACCCCTGCTTGCTACACTCGGCGCACTGCCTGCATCAACCGCAAGGCGTATGCAGCCAACCAAGCCATGTTCAGCCTGAGGCGCCCTCCCCAAGACCGCGCAACCCTGAGGCTACTTTTTTCCATGATCACCATCACTTACTTCGGCAATCTCAAACAGTTGCAAGCCTCAGGGACAGAAACGCTGGCCTGGAGTGGCGGCACCACCGACGATTTACTGGCCCAATTGCGCAAGCGCGGCCCCGATTGGGAGCAGGCGCTGCAACCCGGTCGTATTTTCAAAATAGCCATCAACCAACAGTTGCAGCACGGCGCAACAGCCGTGCACGACGGCGACCAAGTGGCCATCCTGCCACCGGTCACCGGGGGCTAAGCCATGTTCAGCGTTCGCATTCAGACTGAACCGATTGATCTGGCCGCACTCGACGAGGCCAACACACCCACACGGGGGAGTGCAGGCGCGCAAGTGCGTTTTGTAGGGAAAGTGCGCAACGATGCACGCAGTGCAGCTCAATCGCACTTGGTGCTGGAGCACTTCCCCGGCGTGACCGAGGCGGAAATTGAACGCATCATCGCGCTGGCACGCCAGCGTTGGGATGTACAAATGGTGCGTGTCATTCACCGCGTAGGCCCGATTGGCGTTGGTGAGGACATCGTGCTGGTCGATACCGCCTGCGCCCACCGTTTGGCCGCCTACGAGGCCAATGCCTTCATCATGGATTACCTCAAAACTGAGGCGCCATTCTGGAAGCAAGAACATTTTGTCGATGGCAACCAACTCTGGGTGGAGGCCAAATCGAGCGACCAACATGTGCGCCAGCGTTGGGATCAGGAAACGACTCCAGCTACTGCCCCACTGCGCATCGGCGGCTTGATTTTGGCCGGAGGCCAAGGCAGCCGCATGGGCTACGTGAACAAAGGCTTGCTGTTGCTCCACGACCTGCCATTGGTGCAGCATGTAGCGCAGCGCCTGCTGCCGCAAGTCGACCACCTCGCCATCAGCGCGAACCACGATGTGGCTGATTACGTCCGTTTCGGATACCCTGTCTTTAGCGACTTGCCCAATTTGCAAGGCCAGGGGCCTGCGGCAGGCATTCTCAGTGCCACGGCGCAATGGCCAGCCACACTGGATGCCGTTCTCATCGCCCCTTGTGACACTCCCTACCTGCCGGCAGATTTAATACCTCGGTTACGCCAGACGCTACTCAGCAGCCCAGACACCTGCGCCGTCATGGCGGCCACCCCCAGCGGCCCACACCCGAGCATCGCGCTGTGTAAACCCAGCGCATTGTTGCGCCTGTGGGGACACATCCAGCAGCACCCCAACCCTAGTCTGCGCAGTTGGCTTGAGCCACTGAAAGTGCGCCCCGTGGTGTTTGACGATGAACACGCTTTCACCAACATCAACGACCATGCCACGCTCGGCGCCATGCAAACGCCTGCAGCACCACAATCAGCGCATTGATCTGGTTGTTTCGTCTTCTTCTTTGACCGCCTCTCTTTGATTTGTTATGGCCAACGACTTGCTCGACTACCACGACGCACTCCACACTTTGCTGGAGACACATACCCCATTGCAACGACATGAAGACGTAGCCTTGGCTGCATTGAACCACCGCATGCTGGCACAAGACGTTGCCGTACAGCACAACGTGCCGGAATTTGACAACAGCGCCATGGATGGCTACGCCATCAACGGCAATGCACTGACGCAATGGCACGTAGTGCACCGTATTGCTGCGGGGGATGCTGGCGCCTCACTCACGCTGCAACCGGGCCAAGCCGCTCGCATATTCACCGGCGCACCAGTGCCCCAAGGCACCACGGCGGTAGTCATGCAAGAAAAGGTGACCCACAACGATGCAGCAGACACAAACGGTGGCCCTACTCATATCCACCTGCAAGCGGGCGAGACCATTCAAGACGGCCAACACATTCGCCGCCGGGCAGAAGAGTTGCGTGCAGGCGATGTGCTGCTCACTGCAGACCAGCGCATCACCCCGGCCACCATTGGCCTACTCGCAGGCCAAGGCTACACCCACGCCTGCGTCCATGCGCAAGTGCGCGTGACCGTGTTCTCCAGCGGCAATGAATTGGTCCCCCCCGGTCAACCCTTGGGTCCAGGGCAAATTTATGACAGCAACCGCATCATGCTGATCGCGTGGCTGCAATCGTTGGGCTATGCCGTTACCGATGGAGGTAATCTGCCTGACCAACTTGCCCCCACGCGTGAGGCGCTGGCACGCGCAGCCGGCGAGTCAGACGCCATCGTCTGTTCCGGGGGTGTTTCTGTTGGTGAAGAAGACCATTTGAAAAACGCCCTCACCGAAGTGGGTGAACTGATCCAATGGCGCTTGTTTATCAAGCCAGGCAAACCCTTCACCTGGGGTCGTATTGACCGCCCGGACCACACCTGCCGTGTGTTCATGCTGCCGGGCAACCCCGTTTCCAGTTTAGTGACCTTTCAGCAACTGGCCCTACCCGCCATGCAGCGCCTGACGGGGCTTTCTGCTGAAGGTGCACGCCCTATGCAATGGAAGGCGCAAGCAGCCTTCACCCGCAACAAACCAGAGCCGCGGCGTGAATTTGTGCGCGTCACACTGACACCAAACCGAGGCGACAGTCCCGGGCAATGGCACGTGCGCCCAGTGGCACAACAGGGCTCGAACATGCTCTCAGGTGCCGTACATGCCAACGCCTTGGCTGAAGTGCCGCCTGGCATGCTGGTGCAAGAGGGCGACACCCTCACCGTGTACCCTTTGTTCAATCAGATTTAACGCACCACACGCCATGCTTGCCTCTACCCCATTGCCCACCATTCGTGTAGGTCTCGTCTCCACCAGTGACCGCGCCAGCGCAGGCACTTACCAGGATGAAGGCATTCCCGCACTGAAATCCTGGCTCGAAAGCGCTGTGCGCAACCCATTGGTGTACGAAGAACGGCTCATCCCTGATGAGCAGCCCTTGATTGAACAAACCCTGATGGATCTGGTCGACATCGCCGGCTGTGATCTGGTGCTCACCACGGGCGGCACGGGCCCCGCCCCACGCGACGTCACGCCCGATGCCACATTGGCCGTGGCCGATCGCGAGATGCCTGGTTTTGGCGAGCAAATGCGGCAAATCAGCTTGCACTTTGTGCCCACAGCAATCCTTTCGCGGCAAGTAGGAGTCATCCGTGGCAAGGCCCTGATCCTGAACCTGCCCGGACGTCCACGTGCAATTGCTGAAACCTTAGGCGGTCTTCGCGACAAAGACACCGGCAGTGTCATTGCACACGGCATCTTTGCCGCCGTGCCTTACTGCCTGGATTTGATTGGCGCAGGTTGTATAGAAACTCGGCCGGAAGTTTGTGCAGCGTTTCGACCTAAGCCTGCGACACACTGATTTTTTGAATGCCGATTCATGACTTCTATGTCGCACGCGGCCAATGGCTTCCAAACTAACGGTTATCACATTCAAGAAGCTGTGCTATGCGGCAAGGCAATAGCTGCATTACAACCAGATCTAGCAAATACTCCCACTGAAGGCGCAGGCACACGGAATTTGCTTCAAGAAGTTTGGTGCCAACAATTGGCGCAAGATTTGATGTCTTCTCCTGAAATGGCAGCACTCATGCCACAGGGATACATGGCCATTCAGTGCACCTACTTCGAAAAGTCGCCTGAACGCAACTGGCTCGTAGCTCTGCACCAAGATTTATCCATCCCCATTCGCAAATGGGTCAAACACCCACAACTGCATAGCTGGAGCCGCAAAGAAAACAGCTTATTCCTCCAGCCACCACGCAGCATCCTAGAGCAGTTGATTGCCGTCAGAATCCATATCGACACCTGCGGGCTAAATGATGGCCCATTAAAAGTAGTACCCGGCACTCACTTACAAGGCATCTTGACGGAGGAGCAAGCAATAGCATTACGCACCCGCACAGGAGAAGTCGTGTGCGTCACCAATCCTGGCGATGCGCTTGTAATGAAGCCACTCCTACTGCACGCATCTTCAAAAGCAAAAGGACACAGCCGCCGCCGCGTACTTCATTTCCTGTACGGCCCAAGCCAACTTCCCTGGGGATTGGAATGGCCGTTAGTTAGCTCTTTGCTTTGAACATCATCAACCATGAAGGCGCAAAATACTTGCGCCACTCTGTAGTCCGCAGTCAATTATCCTGCCAACAATTGCGTCAACACATGAATGTCTTGTGCTGCGGCTTTGCTGGCTTTGTCTTCAATAGCACGATAGTGGGCAATCACCGCCTGCCCCACCTCCGTCAAACTCGCTCCGCCGCCTCTAGCTCCACCGGTAGCGGTGACCACCGCAGGAGACGTCAACGACGTGTTGAGCTCTTCAAGCAGCAACCAGGCACGCCGATACGACATGCCCAACTGGCGTGCAGCTCCTGAAATAGAGCCCGCTGAAGCAATCGCCTCCAGCAACTCCACTTTGCCGGGGCCAATGGCGATCACCGCATCGCGGTAAAAACGCAAACGGAATTTCACCTGTGTGTTCATGCTGGCATTGTCGCACCACTGGGTGCCGCGAACGGGCACAATCCAACTACGTCTTTACGATCCCAGACTGACCCCATCCATTCATAAGGAGTTTTTTGATGAAAATCAGCGCACGCAATGTATTGCCTGGCACAGTAGTGGCATTGACCAAAGGCCCCGTGAGCACCGAAGTCACACTGGAAATCGCCCCTGGCCTTACCATCGTCTCCACCATCACAACCCATTCTGCAGAAAATCTGAATTTGCAGATCGGCGCACAAGCTTTTGGTTTGATCAAGGCCTCCAGCGTGATGATTGGCACCGAAGACTAAGCGCATCTTCACGCCTTATCTCCTTCCCTTATCGTCCTTCATAAGCCCCCTGCTCACCAAAGTGAGACAAGGGCGGCATATCAATGAGCGTGTCACTGGCTCTTTATCACAGCTTCCCAATCGGCATTGCTTTTGGCCACGAAATCTGCAAACTGTGCAGGCGTCATTGGTTCGCTGATCTTGACCCCATAGTCTTTGAAGCGGATGCGAACGTCCTCTTCTTGCAACACCTCGGCAAAGGCTTCATTAATCTTGGAGACAATGGCTGGAGCTGTTCCCTTAGGGGCAAAGAGGCCCGTCCAAAAATAAAAGTCCATGCCGCCCAACTCAGGGGTTTCCCCGGCCGAACCAATCTCCGGTGAGCCGATGTCTCGTTCTTTACTCATCACGCCAATTGCCATCATCTTTCCTGACTTGATTGGCTCCAACAGCGCAGGCAAGCCTGATAGCGCGATATCCAGGTGTCCACCCATCAGATCCAAAGCTATTTTCGAAGCAGATGTATAGGGAATGAACTCGATATCAATTCCTGTGCGCCGCTTCAAAGATTCCATGGCCACAGCGGGAAGAGAGCCTGCACCTGTAGCGCCATAACTGAGCTTCCCTGGATTGGCTTTTGCATAGGTAATCAACGAGGAAAAGGAGTTAATTCCTATGGAAGGGTTTGCCACTACAGCCAGACCGCTTGTCCCAAGTGGGCCGATTGCCTCTAAGTCTTTGTAGGTATAGGTGACTGCGCTTTCGGTCAGTGGAGCCAAGACCACGTCTGACACTATGCCCATCACAATGGTGTACCCGTCTGCAGGAGACTTCACCCCTTTGTTCACGCCAATGGCGCCACCGGCTCCCGGAACATTTTCGACAACGATGGGTTGTTTGAGTTTCTCTTCAAGCCCGGGGCTAATCACGCGCGCAAAGACATCGACTGTCCCACCTGCTGCATAGGGCACGATCAGCTTAATGGGACGGTTTGGATAGGAACTCTCTGCCTGCGCTTGTCCACAAGCGAGCACGAAACTGGCTGCGGCAAACACCAACGTTCGAGGGTGAAATGCAATCATGGGTGGCTCCTTTTTTATAGCAATGGCCTACGGCTGGTTGGTTGTGATCCATCTGACCACATGTTGAAAAACATCATCACTGTTGACATCCATCATGGGGAAATGCGAATTGCCCTTGATCCCTGCAGCAGGCAAGTCAAGTTCAGTGATTTGGGTACATTTAGACGCTTCGGCGAAGTAGCGTGCCGCCTGATCGCGATAGCCGACCCAGTGGCTACCAGATAACTCAATATGGTCCCCCCACACCACAAGGTGTGGAGCCAGTGCTGTGCCCGGCAACTCAGAAGGCATGCCGCCCGGTTCGACTGCAACCACTGCGCGCACGTAAGCGGGTAGCCTGCGCGCAATTTCTGCAGCAAAACCCGCACCTTGGCTATGGCCCACGATGATGCAAGGCCCCACCTTTCGAACCAAAGCCTCATACGCGGCAAGAATCATGGCCTCGTGGCCCGGCCAACGCGGCACCCACTGTTTAGTGAATTCATTGAATGACTGCGTAGGAAACAATTGGTCCTCGAAAATATGGCACTCACTCAGCGTGTCCGAGTACGACAGCCCCAACCGAAATGTCTTCCACCCCTCTTCCTTGGTGCGGAAAACAGGCTCTTCTTTGAAGATGTGAGGCGTCATGGCAAACGACGAGCGGCCGCGCTCCACTGCATCGCTGACATACACATTGAAGCCTGACTGCAAAAACCTCCACAACCAGCCAGAACGCCCATCAGGTGTCGTCTCCCAAGTGGCCCCAGTCATGCCACCGCCGTGCCACAGCAGCACAGGAAGTGCGTGAGTGGGGCTTGTGAGTTGGTAATGCTGCACATACATCTGCCCATGCATATGTGCGCCATTTGGATTGACTTCACGCAAGGCACCATTGAGCACCATGCTTCGGTGCTGAACCGGCAATCCATCCAGACGCGTCGTCTGTCCACCAACAAAAAAGCTGCGCAGTGACTGCAATTGCACTGCGTTTTGAGCGGTATCTTTTTTCATGGAACGAGAGATTAAGCAGCTCTCTATCCAGCGTCAAACGCAAAAACATGCAAAATACTTGCACCATGCGCATCAATTACAACATCGACGACATCCGTGCCTTTTGCTACGCCACACGCACCCGGCAGTTTCAAAAAGCGGCGGATCTGCTGTTCATTAGCCCATCGGCGCTAAGCAGGCGTATCGCCAACATCGAATCGGCCATTGGCGGGCCAGTGTTCCACCGCAGTACGCGCCATGTTCGGCTGACTACGCTAGGGGCAACTTTCTATGACCAGGTATCACCGCTACTGGCTCAAATGGATGATTGCTTTTCTCAAGCCATGCGCATAGCCCAAGGAGACGAAGGAAACTTGGTATTCGCCTGCATTGCTACAGTCGCCTATAGCACCTTGCCGCAAATACTGCCCCAGTTTCACGCCACGCACCCAAGTGTTCTCGTTTCAGTCCGGGATGGTATTGCGACCTCCATCATGAACCTGGTAGAGCAAGGGCATGCTGAATTCGGCATATCTACGCAGATGGCTTTTGGTTCAGCCATCGTCGCAGAAAAAATAACCTCGTACGGCTTCAATATCGTGTGCGCCAAAACACACCCTTGGTTGAATCAACGCAAAAAAGTCACATGGCAAGAGCTGCACACACAAAAGGTGGTGGGGCTCAACCCTTTAAGCTCCACTCGCCTTCAAATCGATGCAGAACTGCGCAGTGCAGGCATTGAATTGCCTTGGACCATTGAGGTTGACCAACTCTCATCCATACTGGGACTAGTACAAAACGAAGGGTACTTGGCAGTGCTCCCGACCCTGTTTGATGCTAAACGGCATGGGTTAAGGTCCGTTGGTGTTGATGGCCCTACGATAGAGCGCGACTTATTCTTTGCAAAGCGGCGCGACAGCACCCTATCACCCCAGTCGCAATTGCTTGCGGAATTGCTCTGCAAAGCTATCCGACACGCATAACAGTGCCCATAAGCTATGAGAAGTGCCACTCAGCAAAGAAAGGGGTAAAAGCAAACGCCCGACCGAATCAGCCCAACAACCATCCCAGGCGTTTGCGAATTTGCGCAGGGCTCACCCGATAAATTTGCGCCAGCTCTTCGGCATTGGCTATCGCTTGAGCTGGCCCTGGACCAATTAACCGACCTTGGTGCAGCAAGGCAATTTGATCAGCCACCAGCAGCGCATGCTCTGGTTGATGGGTTGAAAGAACAATGGCCATCCCTGCGTTTCGCAGCACTTGAATCTGATCAAGTACCCGCTGTTGGTTGCCAAAATCAAGACTGGCGGTGGGCTCGTCCATGATGAGCAAGCTAGGCTGTTGTGCCAACGCACGGGCGATCAGTGCCAATTGCCTTTCACCCCCGCTGATCTCGTTCTGGTTGCGATGTGCCAATGCGGCAATGCCCATTTGCACCAAACATTGCCACGCAATATCGCGATCTTGTCGACGCGGTTGGGCCAAGGGCCCCAACCGCGCAGCCCGCCCCATCAAGACGGTATCCAGCACCGTGTAGGTAAACACATGGGTTTGCCCTTGCGGCACATACGCCATGCGCTGGGCCAATTGGCGTCGAGGCCATTGCGCAAGGGGCAAGCCATCAAGCAGCAAGGCGCCCGCCAACGGCGGCAGCAAACCCAGCAAGGTACGAAACAAGGTGGTTTTCCCACCTCCATTGGGGCCCAACAACGCAGTGATCTGACCGGCGCCCAGATCCAAGTCAATCCCCTGGGCTACGATCCGCTGGCCATGCCCAACAGCCAACTGCTGTGCCTGCAACCGAATCGGCTCACGCGCAATACTGGACTGTTCCAATGATTCGCCTGATTGCGCAAAATCCGGCAAAGGTGTTGCTTGCTCAACCATCTGCAGCACTCCACCTGCCACTGCGGGCCAACAACCACAAGAACACCGGAGCGCCCACCAGCGCAGTCACCACACCAAGCGGCAATTCCATCCCCACGGTGCTGCGCGCAAGCGTATCCGCCAACACCACAAAGCCCGCCCCCAGCAACATCGCTACAGGCAGCAAACGGCCAAACTCTGGCCCCACCAGCAAGCGTGCCACATGCGGCACCACCAAGCCAACCCAACCGATGATGCCAGTAATAGACACTGCAGCAGCCGTCATCAAGGTGGCTGCTGCGACCATGGTCAAACGCAACCGCTGCACATGCACGCCCAAGGCCTGAGCTTCATCGTCACTCAAACTCAGAATGTTCACGCGCCAACGCAGCAACACCAAAGGCAGCAAACCCACCAGCATGATGGGCGCGGTACTTCGCACATCCGCCAAGGTCACGGCATTGAGGCCGCCTAATAACCAAAACGTAATCGCGGAGAGTTGTGTGTAAGGGTCAGCCAGTACTTTGAGCAAAGCTACACCAGCTCCCAGCAAAGTGCCAACCGCAATACCGGCTAACACCAGCACCAGCACAGGGTCGTGCCGCCGCACCGTGGCCGCTGCCAACCATACCAACGCCACGGCCAGCACACCGCCCCCAAACGCCATGCTTTGCACCACCAGCATCGAGGCGCCAATTGAGATACCCCATGCAGCCCCCAACCCTGCACCGGCTGAGACGCCCAAAATATCTGGCGAGACCAACGGATTGCGAAACATGCCTTGGTACGTGCCCCCTGCTGCCGCCAAGGCTGCGCCGACAACCAAACCTGCTAATACGCGCGGCAAGCGCACTTCCCATACGACGATTCGTGCAGCCTCTTCAACAGGGACACCAGTGCCCCCCCAAATACTGCTCGATAGCACCTGCACAACTTGGGCGACAGACAACGGGTACTGCCCAACACACAGACTCAGCACCACAGCGGCCACACAAAAACACCATGCGGCGATCAGCACCACAACAGCAGAAATGCTTGTGTGTCCCATGCGAGAGGCCGAACTATCGGCCCCAGTCGATCCCCGCCTCATGCCCAAGGCAACGCTCCTGCTGGCCATTGCGCTCCATTGCGCATGCCATAGAACAACTGGTAAAACGTTTGCGCTTCATGCTCAATCTGGGCTTGCAAGGTCTCAGACGCAGCGCTGCTTGGGCTGGCACGCCAATCTTGCAGCGCCAAAGTCAACCAGCGTAGCCCCATCAAACGGTTTGGCCCTGGTGGCGCATCAAGCCAGCCAAAAGGAACATGCGGGGCTTGCAAGACTTGCCCGGTTTGCACGGCTTTGATGCTGCGCCACAGCGGTGTTGCGCGCAGGCGTTGCGCCAGCCCAGCTTCCTGGGTGACGATAAGATCAGGATTCCAAGCCAGAAGCTGTTCGAACGACACGCGCCCCACATTGCCTGCCGGGCCTGTGCCGCCCTCACCAGTTTGGGCATGGGTTGCCGCCACATTCTGTGCGCCTAAATACTCCAGCAACTCGGCATTGATGGAGCCTTGCCAACCAGTCTCCAGTCCATCTGCACTGCGGGCCAAATAGACCCGGGGAGGCTGCTGCTGCCACTGCGTCCGCAGGGCTTGTGCCTGCTGCAACGTCTGCTGTGCATAGGCGGCCAAGGGTTGTGCGCGTTCAGACACGCCCAGCTCCGCGCCGAGCTGCCGCAATTGCTCAGCAGTTTCTGGCAACCGGCCATCAACCAAAATATATGGAATGCCCGTTTGTTGGGCCGTACGCTGTGCTTGCGAGCGGTAGTAATCGTCGATCGACCCCACATCCACAATCACATCAGGACGCAATGCCAGCAAGGCCTCGGTGCTGATGGAGCTGCCGCGCCCACCTAAGCGGCCCACTGTAGGCAGTGCAGCCAGTGGGGCAGAAAGCATCACCCGTGCCTGATCGGACATGCGCGAAGGCCAGCCTAGCAGCTTCTCAGGCGCCAACGCCGCCACCAAAACCGCCGCAGGCGGACCGGCGACGAAAACCCGTGCTGGCTCTGACCGCAAATGGCCAAAAATCTCGAACAACGGTGCCCGCTTCGATTCACGCGCCCATGCAGCAGGCGCCGTATACGCGGCAAGGGCCGCAGCCAATGTGGCGTGTAAAAAATCCCGACGCTGCATCACAAGCCCCCGAACTGCTGCACAGCATGACTCGCGGTTGGTGCCAGATCCCCATCTGCACTGACCGCAGGCATGACTGCAAGCGCCTTACTCGCACCTTGGCAGGTCTGCCACCATCCCTGCAAAGCAGGTACATCTGGGGGCAAAATCACCCCCAAGTCACCGGTAAAGTCTTTCCACTCAGCCAGAAAACGCAGGTCAACCGCAGTCAACAAAGGCACGCCCGCTTCTACTGCAGCGGCCATTTCCTGGCGCAAGCCTGAGCCCTCCACCTCAATCTTGCCAAAACGATTGGCCACGATCAAAGCAGGCCGTTGCATCTGGTCTTGCAAAGCCCGACGCAATACCACACTGGCCTCGACCACACCCGCGGAGTCCAGGCAACAGGCCGTTGAGCCTTTGCCTAAATCTTGCGAAATGCGGTAGCAATCACCGTTATCAATATCGATGAGTTCCATATGGCGCTGGCACACGCTGGCTTGTGGCTCGTCTTGCAGACTAGGCACAGCGAAAGTTGCCGCAGCACTCATCTCGACCTCACTGCGTTGCAGCAACCCGCGCACACGCACACCTTGCGCCTTCAATTGCGCAACAAAGGCGTGCAACACGGGCTCTGCAATGCCGTGCCCGTCGTGCACCAAAGCGGCTAAAGCGAATGTCATGTTTTTACCTTCATGGGTCTTGTCAATGGTGCGCAGGCTGGCTGATTGCTAATCACAAGTGCTCAATCGCATGTGCTCAAAACGGCACATTCACATTGACAAAGTAATTACGGCCAGCCATCGGATAGCCCTCACTGTAACTGTAGAGCTTGTCACCCATGTTGCGCACTCCTGCTTCGAGCTGCATTCCATTGGCAAAACGGTAGACGCCTTTGAGGTGATAGACCGCGTAGCCACTGGCAACCTGCACACCATCAGAGGAAGAGTAACGCTTTGAGGCCGCTTCTGTGCTTGCCGTGATTTGCCATGCGGCATAGTTCCAGCTGGCGCTGGCAAACAGTTTGTGGCGCGGTGTATCGGTAGCAAGCACCGCTGGGTTACTCACGTTCTTACGTCGCAGCCAAGTGTAGTTCCCAGTGAAGTCCCACACGCCCACGCTGCCTTGCAGGCCCAACTCAGCCCCAACATGGCGCGCCCGCGCTACGTTCTGGGGTTGATCGCATGTCGTGGCATTGCATTGGCTCGACGGCACCGTCACCGTCTGGATCGAGTCCCGCACATCACTGCGAAAGAGTGCTGCATCCAATGTCCAGCCTGCAGCAATTGCAGCGTTATAGCCAATTTCATAATGGCGCGCGCGCTCCGCTTTCAAATCGGGGTTTGGAATGACGCGGCCAAAACGGGTGGAGTAGCGCTCCATCATCGTGGCAAAACGCGTTTTGTTGGCAAAGCTGGCACGCAACTGGCCCCATTGCCCGGCCTCACCAAGCGCCTGAAAAACACCCAATTGGTAGTTCACTGCGTTGTTGTCACCTTTGGGCTCGTTGTACAGCGAAGGTGTGGCAGGCGATGCGGCGTTCGTGCCGTAGTTGCGTGTCGATAGACTCTTGCGCTCGTTGTACGACAACCCCGCCACTACGCTCAAGGTGTCGTTCACTTCAAACGTATTCTCGGCCGCCAGCGATTGCGTGCGGTCTTTGAAATGTGTCCAAGGCGTGCCATCGTCGCTGGAGCGGTGCACGTCATCTTTGAAATGGTAGGCCACGCGCAGCAAATTGCGCTCACTCAAACGCAAATCGCCCTCTAATGACAACCCTGTGGTGTCATCATCATAGTAGCTAGGAAAGCCTGACCCGACATTGCCTACCACCCCATTCCGGTAGTCATAGCCCACCAAGGTATTCTCAAATTGATCGTGATAGAGGCGTGTGCGCAACGTCAACAGCGGATTGATTTCGGTCTGGCTGGTGAAGAAGTAGCTGGTCTTGTCCCATTGGGGCCATTGCCACCAACGCGCCCGCATGCCTGAGCCTGAGCCACTCAAAGGCAAAGCCCCTGCGTAGGTAGGCTGGCCTTTTTCTCCTTCCTGGCGCACCACACCGACAACGTACTCATCGGTCGCGTTAGGTGTCAAACCAAGCTTCACGCTGAGTTTCTGGTCTTTGTGGCGGCTGTTCTCACGCTCACCTTTGCCTTGCTGTACGTTGCGTGGCTGGAAATCACCAGGCAAATCAAAGCTGTCACTTTTGAGGTAGGACGCGCCCACTTGGTACCACCACTGCTCTTGCTTGCCACCCAGATTGGCATAGGCCCGGTAATTATTGGCATCTCCATCATCATTCAAACCGATGCCAGCGCCCACCTCCCCTTCAAAAGATTGAACGGGCCGACGCGTGATCAAATTCACAGCCCCGCCCAATGCATTAGGGCCGTAGATCAGCGAAGAAAAACCTTTAGCCACCTCAACTCGAGACAGATCAAACGTGGTGAAATGCCCAAGGTCAATGCGCCCATCGTATGGAACATAGGTAGGGATGCCATCGATATACACAGGCACTTGCAAGCGATCAAAGCCGCGCACATAAAACAGTTGCTCTCCGCGTGACCCAGAATACGCAGCGTGTACGCCCGGCAGCAAATTCAGCGCATTGCCAACGGTTTCTTGGTTCTGTGTCCGCAATGCTTGCTGCGTCAAAATGCTGCTGGTAGGCAATAGCGTGTCTTTCGAGGGTGCTTGTACGGTGATCTCACCCAGCGTGAACATTCCCGCTGTTGGCGCTGCACTACTGGCCTTTTTGGCTTGCTCCTGCGCAGCGGGTTCCTCCGTCATACTGGACTGCCCATATGCCAGCGACAACGCCCCCAACTGCGCCAAAACCGCAAGCGCAATACTGTGTTTCTTCATGGTTTTCTTTCTCCGTTTTCAATCAATGACGCTGCCATGCACAACCGCTGCAGCACACCTACACTTACTTCCGATATATCCAATTAAACATAGCGGAAAACATAAAAAGGCCACGCCATAAAGACGTGGCAACACACGACGCCCCATAACACGAATGCCAAGAGACGACAGAAACTTTCGCCTGTTCAAAGACTTCGAACAGGCTCTAAGAACGTGCTTACGATCCCCACCTAGTCGCGCTGCGTGCAGATCCCAAACACGGACTAAGACACCCTCACGGTACGCCCATTGACCTGCCCTAGTCGCACAACCTCCGCATCAAGCGCAACACGATCCTCTTCATCGTGAGACACCATGATGAGGGGAATGTGCAAATCGTGAAGCAAGCGCGCCACCTCTTCCCGCATGCTTTGTCGCAAATGCGGATCCAAAGCAGAAAAAGGTTCATCGAGCAACAACACGCGCGGTTTGAGAATCGCTAAACGCGCCAAGGCCAAGCGCTGCTGCTGGCCACCAGACAAGGTATGGGGATATTGCCCAGCCAAATGCCCTAGTTGGAATTTTTCCAGCCAATACATTGCCTGGTCTTTTTGTGACCGGGTCAAAAACCCCCATGCGCCACGACGCAGACCAAAGCCCACGTTGCTCAATGCCGTCAAATGCGGCAGCAGTGCATAGTTCTGAAACAAATACCCTACACGCCGCTCCTGCGGCGCCAGACTGACACGATCAGCAGCAGAAAACAGCACGTGCTCACTCAGTCGGATATGTCCTGCATCTGGTCGGATCAATCCAGCAATGGCTTGTAACACCATCGTCTTGCCAATACCCGATGGCCCCATCAAAGCGATGCGAGGGACATCAGTTTGCAACTGCACATCGAACTCAAACGTCCGACCTGCGGTATGCAGGCTTTTCCTCACATCCAAATCACACCAGAGTGGCATGCTCACTCTCCCCGTGCTCTTCTGCGGCCTGGTGTTAACCATGTTGCCAGCAACAAGAGACCAATACACACCACCGAAATGACCAGCGCCAGGATATTGGCCACCCCATCGCGCCCCGCTTGCACTGCCTCATAAATGGCAATCGAGAGGGTTTGCGTTTTGCCAGGAATGCTGCCTGCAATCATCAATGTGGCGCCAAACTCGCCCAAGGCGCGCACAAACCCCAACATGATCCCGGCCATGATGCCGCGCCAAGCCAGTGGCAAGCTCACCCGCAGCAAAATACCCCACTCGCGCACACCCAACACACGCGCGGCTTGCTCCAGCTCGGGGTCAATCGATTCAAAGGCAGCACGTGCTGGCTTAAACACCAAAGGAAAACTGACCACGGTAGCCGCCACGGTGGCACCAGCGAGGCTGAAGATCAAGTTGATATCAAAGCTGTCTTTAAGCCAGCGCCCCATCGCCCCCTGACTTCCAAACACCACCAACAAGTAATACCCCAGCACGGTGGGCGGCAACACCATCGGCAACGTACACAAGGTATCGAGCACGTTGCGCAACCATAACCTACTCTTAGCTAGGTACAACCCCAGCCCCACGCCCAAGACACTCGCAATCAGTGTTGCCCAAAAAGCGACTTTCAGCGACAGCCACAACGGCGTGAGCACATCGGCCCATAGCGATAAATCAGACCAGTTCACGCCCACTCCTGCGCACACGAACCCACGCCTCTACACCCGACGCAATAGCAGCTGATCATGTCAACGTGCAGCAGCTGGCTCGAATCCAAAGCGGGCCAGCACGTCTTGGCCATACGTAGATGTGACGGTCTCAATAAAGCGTTTGGCCCCCTCTGTCTGGCCACCGCTTTTAATCACCGCAATCGGGTACGTCACGGGCTTTTCAACGGGCACGGTGTAGCTGATCTTGACCTTGTCTTTGAACAGAGCCGCATCTGAGCCGTACACAAAGCCTGCATCCACCTCTGCACGCGCCACATAGTCCAACGACTGGCGCACGTTTTGCGTCAAGATCACTTTGGGCTGCAGCGTATCCCATTGCTGCGCAGCCTGTAATGACGCCTTGGTGTAACGACCAACTGGCACGCTATCGGGGTTGCCTACGGCGACGCGTTTGACACTTTCTGCCTGCAAGGCGGCCAGCGAATCAATGGCCTGCGTCGCTGCGATGGGCTGAATCAACACCAATGTGTTGCGCACAAAAGTGGCCCGTGTTCCCTCCACCACCAAGCCATTGGCTGCAGCTTTGTCCATCGTGGCTTCATCCGCACTGGCAAACACATCCACAGGTGCGCCTTTATCGATTTGCTGGAGCAAAGTACCTGATGCCCCAAAGTTCAGCTGCACCTTGTCACCCGGATGCTGGCTTTCATAGTGACTGGCAATCTCTTTGAACGCATCAGTCAGACTAGCCGCGGCAGACACAGTAATGGTCTCTGCATGCACACTCAAAGCTGCCAAGCTTAAACCCAGACCAGCCAGGGCCACTGCGGTCGAACGCAATGCAAAACGACGGGAACAAGACATGGTGATTCAACTCCTCAAAGCAAGATGGCAGCACATGGCTGGACGTATCAAAGCGCGTAATATACAACCAGACACAACGAAAAGCACCACGTCATATAGAAAAAAATGACTTTCCTCTGCGCACACCCACGCACGGCATGGCTAACACCGGCAGGATTAGCACATTTGCTACAGTAGCGCCTCTCGTGCCAAAACGATTGGCGCACAAGCGGCCACATACCGCTGCACAGTAAATCACGCGACTTCTCTATTAGCATGACCGCCACTACATCGAACGCCTCTGGACTCAACCACTTTGACGCTGAAGGCCAAGCCTGGATGGTCGATGTGGGACACAAGCAAGCAACCCACCGCAAAGCGGTTGCGCATGGCAGCATCGCCCTCTCATCTGCTACTTTTGCTGCATTGAAAAACCCCAAAGAAGCCAGTCCCAAGGGCGACGTACTGGGCATTGCGCGCATTGCCGCCATCCAGGGTGCTAAGCAAACGTCATCGCTGATTCCGCTGTGCCACCCACTTCCACTGACGCATTTGAATGTGGCGTTTACGTTGGATGACAGTGCCTATCGTGTACACATCCATGTGACTGCGCAAACCGTTGGCAAAACGGGCGTTGAGATGGAGGCCCTAACCGGGGCATCCATTGGCCTGCTGACCATCTACGACATGCTCAAGGCGATCGACAAAGGCATGGTGATTGAGCAGGTGCGCCTGCTCGAAAAGGAAGGCGGCAAAAGTGGTGATTGGAAAGCCATCACCCCATAAATGCAGCATCGCATACGCTACTACAGCGCACTCGAATTGCTACCGACAACGTTTCCAGTGCCCGCAAACGGCACAAAGAGGCTTCTTTTTCAACGCCCACGTTTGCGTTCCTGCCTGTAACGCATTAAACAGCACCAACTGTTTGCAAGCGACTGCGCCAATACCCAGCAACAGTTTGAGTGCCTCCGTGGCTTGCGCGGTTCCCACCATCCCCACCAATGGGGAAAAAACCCCAAAAACGGCACATGCGCCATCATCGGCCTGCCCTTCTTCAAAAAGGCATGCATAGCATGGCGAGTCATCCAACCGGGGATCAAACACACTCAACTGCCCCTCGAAACGGGTTGCAGCCCCCATAACCAGCGGCGTCTGGGTTCGCAAACTGGCGCGGTTGATTGCATGGCGGGTCGCAAAGTTATCGCTGCAATCCAGCACCACATCGACTTGCCCAAGCACACCGACAATGCGCTCTTGCGTCAACCTCTCAACCAGCGGGCGAATCGTGGCATCAGGGTTCTGATGCGCCAACCGCTGCGCCAACACTTGTGCTTTAGGCTGCCCCACATCACTTGGTAAAAATAAGAACTGGCGCTGCAAATTCGTGGCATCCACCACATCGTCATCAGCCAGCCACAGAGTGCCAACACCTGCTGCCGTCAAATACGCAGCGGCTGCATGCCCCAAACCTCCGCATCCCACAACCAAAATGCGGCTGTTCAACAAACGCTCTTGCCCATCAATATCAATTTCATCTAGCAGCACATGGCGTGCATAACGCATCAATTGCTGGTCATCCATCATGGGTTGCTCATCCTCTTTTATACGCATCTGTGCGGGCATTGGTAACGCCGCCGCGTGGCGATAGACACAAAAATTTCACAATACCCTCAATCGCCACTCAGAATTGTTTTGATCCGTCGACCACCTAGACACCCTCACTCCACACCAAACATCGGGCAAAGCCCGCATATCGGCTTCAATTTAGCAGGCAAATGTATGCAATGGGCCGCAGCAAGCAGCATAACAAACAGAACTGTACACCTCACAAGCCTGCGAGTTCTAGCTGTGCCTAAGCCTAATTGCAGCGTTCACATTACAATCTGCACGTTCTAATTCTTGATTTCGCATCCTTCACTAGAAAGGATTACCCCATGGTGCAACTCTCCAGACGCCAGTTCATGAAAGTGACTGGTTCGGCTCTGGCGGGATCCAGTTTGGCTGTAATGGGCTTTTCGCCCGCAGTCGCACTGGCTGAGGTTCGGCAATACAAGCTTGCCGCGACCACAGTAACCCGTCAGACCTGTACATACTGCTCAGTCGGCTGCGGCATTTTGATGTACTCGCTTGGCGACGGCGGCAAAAATGCCAAGCTATCCGTCATCCACGTCGAAGGCGACCCAGACCATCCGGTCAACCGCGGTACGCTCTGCCCCAAAGGCGCTTCGCTGCTGGACATCATCAACAGCCCCAACCGCCTGCTCAAACCACAATACCGTGCGCCAGGCGCAACCGAGTGGAGCGACATTTCGTGGGACGAAGCGCTAGACCGCATTGCCCGCAAAATGAAGGATGACAGGGATGCCAACTTCGTTGAAAAAAACGACAAAGGCCAAACCGTCAACCGCTGGACCACGACTGGTATGTTGGCCGCTTCTGCAGCCACCAGCGAAGCCGGATACATCACACATAAAGTAGCCCGCAACTGGGGCCTTCTCGCATTCGATAACCAAGCCCGTGTCTGACACGGCCCGACGGTGGCAGGTCTTGCCCCGACGTTTGGCCGTGGAGCGATGACGAACCACTGGGTAGATATCAAGAATGCGGACGTTATCCTGATCATGGGCGGCAATGCCGCTGAAGCACACCCTTGTGGGTTTAAATGGGTTACCGAAGCGAAGGCGCATAACAAAGCGCACTTCATGGTGGTCGATCCTCGTTTTAACCGCTCGGCCTCAGTCGCGGATTTTTACGCGCCTATCCGTACGGGATCGGATATTGTTTTCCTTGGCGGGATCATCAATTACCTGCTGGCTAACGACAAGATCCATCACGAGTATGTGAAAAATTACACCGACTTCACGTTCATCGTGCGCGATGACTTTGAGTTTGTGGATGGTATTTTCTCGGGCTATAACGAGGAAACACGCAGCTACGATAAAAAATCGTGGGATTACGAGTTAGGCGAAGACGGGTTTGTAAAAACCGACCCCACGCTGCAACACCCGCGCTGCGTTTACCAGTTAATGAAGCAGCATTACGCCAACTGCACACCAGAAATGGTAGAGCGCGTATGCGGAACGCCTGCCGCCAAATTCCTGCATGTGGCCGAGAAATTTGCCAGCACCGCCGTAGCAGGCCGCGCAGCGACTATTCTGTATGCATTGGGATGGACGCAACACTCCATTGGTGCGCAAATTCTGCGCACAGGGGCGATGGTGCAATTGCTATGCGGCAACATTGGTATTGCTGGCGGAGGCATGAACGCGCTGCGCGGTCACTCTAACATTCAGGGTTTGACCGATCTAGGCCTGCTCTCTGCCAGTTTGCCAGGCTACCTGTCTATGCCATTTGAGCAAGAACAGGACTACCAGCAATACATTGGCTCACGCACGCAAAAACCGTTGCGCCAAGGACAAATCAGCTACTGGCAGAACTACCCGAAATTCCATGTCAGCCTGATGAAAGCTTGGTATGGCAAGAATGCCACTGCCGAAAACAACTGGGGTTACGACTACCTACCTAAACTCGACAAGCAGTACGACATGCTGCAAATTTTCGAGTTGATGAATCAGGGCAAAGTCAATGGCTACCTGGCGCAGGGCTTTAACCCGATTGCGGCGCTAGCCAGTAGTCATCGCGTACGTTCAGGGCTATCAAAGCTGAAGTTCTTGGTCGTGATGGATCCGCTAGCGACAGAGACGTCGGAATTCTGGAAAAATTTTGGCGAGTACAACGATGTAGATACTGCATCGATCCAGACTGAAGTATTCCGCCTGCCAACCACCTGCTTTGCAGAAGATGAGGGAGAGGTAGTCAGCTCAAGCCGCGTGCTGCAATGGCACTGGAAAGCAGCTGAGCCGCCTGGCCTAGCACGCAACGACATCCACATCATGTCAGAGCTGTTCCTGCGCATTCGCAAGCTCTACCAAGAAGAAGGCGGTGCCTATCCTGATGCCATCTTGAGTGTGGACTGGCCGTATGCCCAAGAGCACGAACCTCATCCACACGAAGTGGCCAAAGAGCTCAACGGCAAGGCCTTGATAGATTTGGTGGATCCAAAAGATCCGACCAAAGTGCTGCGCAAAGCAGGCCAACAAATCTCCAGTTTTGCGGAGTTACGGGACGATGGAAGCACGGCTTCAGGCTGCTGGATATATGGTGGCTCTTGGACAGAAGCGGGCAACATGATGGCGCGGCGCGACAACTCCGACCCTACCGGCATTGGTAACACGCTGAATTGGGCTTGGGCTTGGCCGCTGAACCGCCGCATCTTGTACAACCGCGCTTCTGCCGATGTACAAGGTCAGCCCTTCAACCGCCACCGTACCTTGGTGGAATGGAATGGCTCTGCCTGGGTAGGCCCCGATGTGCCTGACTTTGCTATCACCTCCGCACCGGAAGTGGGCGCTGGTCCGTTCATCATGAATCCCGAAGGTGTTGCTCGTTTCTTCTCGCGCAAAGGCTTAGCCGAAGGGCCCTTTCCTACGCATTACGAACCGTTCGACACTCCACTGGGCTACAACCCGATGTACCGCGACAATCCTAAGGCCACCAGCTCGCCAGCAGCACGGGTCTTCAAAGGAACGTGGGAAACATTCGGCACGCCTGATGAATTCCCACACGTTGGAACAACCTACCGTCTGACGGAACACTTCCACTACTGGACTAAGCATGCGTTACTGAACTCCATCATCCAGCCCGAGCAAATCGTTGAGATTGGCGAAGCGCTGGCCAATGAGTTGGGCATCAAGGCAGGCGACCATGTCAAGGTCAGTTCCAAACGCGGCTATATCAAAGCTGCCGCAGTGGTGACCAAACGCATCAAGCCCATGCAAATTGATGGCAAAACCATCCACCATGTGGGTGTGCCCATCCACTGGGGTTTCAAAGGGGTGACCAAGCCGGGCTTCCTGGCCAACATCCTGACACCGTACGTGGGGGACGGAAACTCCTTCACGCCTGAATCCAAGAGCTTCTTGGTCAAGGTTGAAAAGGTTTAAGGAGTGACCTATGGCATTGCAATCTCTTGATATCAAACGGCGCTCCGCCACCACAACCCCTTCACCGCAAGCGCGCGAACCGCGCTCGGGTGAAGTGGCCAAACTCATCGACGTCTCCAAATGCATTGGCTGCAAGGCTTGCCAAACTGCCTGCATGGAGTGGAATGACCTGCGTGACGACGTAGGCGTCAACCATGGGGTCTACGACAACCCCATGGACTTGACCGAAAATTCGTGGACGGTGATGCGCTTTTCCGAGTATGAAAACCCGGAAACCGACAACCTTGAATGGCTAATCCGCAAAGATGGCTGCATGCACTGCGAAGATCCAGGCTGCCTCAAAGCTTGCCCCTCGCCCGGCGCCATCATTCAGTACACCAACGGTATTGTGGATTTCCACGAGGAAAACTGCATTGGCTGCGGTTACTGCGTCACGGGCTGTCCCTTCAACGTACCCCGCATCTCCAAGAAGGACAACAAAGCCTATAAATGCACACTCTGCTCTGACCGCGTATCAGTCGGGCAAGAGCCAGCCTGTGTCAAAACTTGCCCGACTGGCGCCATCATGTTTGGCACCAAGAAGTCCATGATTGATCAGGCCGAAACACGCATTGAAGACTTGAAAGAACGGGGTTTTGAACATGCTGGCCTCTACAACCCGGCTGGTGTAGGCGGCACGCACGTCATGTACGTGCTGCACCATGCAGACAAACCATCGCTCTACCACGGTCTACCTGACAAGCCCAAAATCAGCCCAATGGTGGCCGTTTGGAAAGGTGTGGCCAAACCACTGGCATTGGCAGGTATGGCACTGGCAGCTATTGGCGGTTTTTTCCACTACACCCGTGTTGGCCCAAACGAACCAAGCCACAAGGATGAAGACGAAACCACTGCTGAGGCACTGGCACGGCGCAATGCTGCTGGCGTAAAAGACCCGCACGAGCACCATGCTGCGCATGGCAAGGCAGAGCCTGCCAAGGAGGAGGCACACCATGAGTAAAGCACACCGCCCCACTCCCACAGACTTTGCCACCGACTCGCAAGGTAAACCAGCAATTCAGCGTTACACCCCCAACGAACGCACGAACCATTGGATTACCGCAATCAGTTTCGTGTTGCTCGCGTTGTCTGGTTTGGCGCTGTTTCATCCCTCCATGTTCTTCCTTACCGCCGTTCTCGGTGGTGGACCATGGACGCGAATTCTGCATCCGTTCATCGGCTTGGTGATGTTCGTTTCGTTCAGCGGTTTGGTGATCCGTTTCTGGCACCACAATTTTCTGGACAAAGCAGACATCCAGTGGATGAAGCAGCCCATGGACATGCTCAACAACCGCGAAGAAAACCTGCCGCCGATCGGCAAATACAACGCGGGCCAAAAAATCTTGTTCTGGGTGTTGCTCATCAGCATGATCGGGTTGCTGGTCACAGGAGTCATCATGTGGAAACAATACTTCAGTGCCTACTTCCCCATTGATGTGCGACGCTGGGCATCCTTACTGCACGCCTTATTTGGCTTTGGTTTGATCACCTCCATCATCGTGCATATCTATGCAGCGATCTGGGTCAAGGGATCCATCAAAGCCATGACTCGCGGCACAGTCAGCTACGCTTGGGCCCGCCGCAATCACCGCCTGTGGTATGACGAAGTGGTCGAGCGAGAAGAACAACTCGCACAAGAGCACCAAGCCCAACAAAGCCCAGTTGCGGCTACTCAACAGGCTGCAGCCAAACGCTCGCCCACTTGAATACACGGCACCTCGTTGGCAGCCAAGGCTCTTGCAGGTTCTTTGTAGATGCCATCGCTTTACGATGGTGCGACAATGAGCCAATCCAAGGCCGACGCGCATCCTCCACAACGCCGGGCATACACCCGGCGTTGTGTTTTAGTCTCTTCCACTCACGATTGTCTACACCGCCATGCAACGCATTCTTCAACCCGGTGAAATCGAAGCACTCGACGGCATCAGTTTTCCCCGCATCATCCTGCCGCAACCAGCCATGTTGTTTCAAGATCGTGCAGCACGCTTATTGCAACTGGCAGAAGGCAATCCGATTGCTGACTATTTGCGCTTTACCGCGCAATTGGTACTCGCACAACAACAGGTGTGCAAAGACCTGCCCACACCAAAGCCTCTATCAAAAACCTCCATCGAGCAAGCCAATGCCAACGGCATGCCACTGCTCTCTAAAGCCGAAGCGCTGCCCTCAACCTGGCCTCAAACGCTGCGCCGTTTGGTGGATACACTGATCGCCACACATCAGCAATCCACCGCAGAAAAGCCCAGCGCGCTTCCACCAAGCCTGATCCCTGCCCTGCAGCAACTGCATGCTAAGAATGACGAAGCTTTAATTGCATTGGCCAAGCAAGTGCTGGCTGACAATGTGGGTCGCGATGAATTAGCCACTGCCCCCATCGTGATGGCCAGCCTGCAAGTGCAGTTTGCCCATATTGCAGCGCACATACCTGAGCAAGCCGTACCCTATGCAGAACCTGCCGCCATTTGCCCTATTTGCGGCAGCGCACCCGTTGCCAGCGTATTGCGTATTGGTGCACGCGTAGCAGGCCACCGCTACCTGCATTGCAGCCTGTGCTGTAGCGAATGGCACATGGTGCGCGTCAAATGCAGCCACTGCGAATCGACCAAAGGCATTAGCTACCAAGGAATCCAAGGGCAAGAGGGAAAAACCGACAGTCAAGGCAAAGAAGTCAAAGACCAAGTCGTTCTTGCAGAAACCTGCGATGAATGCCACACCTATCGCAAACTCGTTAACCAAGAAAAGAGCCCTTACGCTGAACCCTTAGCCGATGATTTGGCCACCCTGATGCTGGACTTGCTCATGGGTGAGACCGACTTCGTCCGCGCCAGCGACAATCCGTTATTGCTGATCGAGAAGCCGCTGGCTGTATAAGCCCTGACACTGCCTCAGCACTGTGCGCTGAGTTAACTTCAGCGCGTACTGATTACCATCTTGGAAATAGATTGCGCCACTTGCAGCAGTGGTTGAAGCATTCTCTCGCGCATTTCCTGCGCATTCGTGCGATTGGCCTGCCCACTGACGTTGATGGCCGCGACTACTTTTCCCGATTTATCCCGAATAGGCGCGGCCATTGAGATCAGGCCTTCTTCCAACTCCTGATCCACCAAACACCAGCCTTGTTCTCTCACCAGTGCAATGCAGCTCTCGATACGCGCAATATCGGTGAGCGTATTGCGCGTAGTTGCTCGGATCTCTGACTGCTGCAGCACTGAACGCACCTCATGCGGCTCCAACCCGGCCAGCAAAACGCGGCCTAGCGATGTGCAATAGGCAGGCAAGCGCGAACCAACCCCCAATGAAATGCGCATGATTTTCTGCGTTGGCACCCGCAGCACGTACACCGCATCGGTGCCATCGAGCACCGCCACCGAGCTGGACTCCTGCACCTGCTTGACGAAGTCACTCATAAAGGGCTCGGCCAAATCCCACATGGGCATGGATGACAAGTAGGCAAATCCCAGATCAAGGATACGTGCGGTTAAGCGAAAGTACTTGCCATCCGAGGCCACATATCCCAAAGCCTGCAGCGTCAGCAAGATGCGGCGCGCGCCAGCGCGTGTGAGTCCTGCATGCAGTGCTACCTCACTCAAGGTTTGCTCCGCATGCTGCGCATTGAAGGAGCGAATCACTGCTAAACCCCGTGCAAACGATTGCACGTAGCTGTCGCCGGGCTGGGGTAAATCCTTAGAAATCGTTGGTTCTGTGTGCATTCGCTCAGATTATAAAAAGGATAAAATTCTTTTAGCGAACATTTGTTCTTTATGCGAACTTATTTTGGTTTTTGCAAGGTACATACATGATCAACAAGATCACTCCAACCGTCAGAGAAGCACTGGCTAACATACAAGATGGCGCCACCGTGCTCATCGGTGGCTTTGGCACAGCAGGCATCCCCAATGAACTGATTGATGGTTTGATCGACCATGGCGCACGTGATTTGACCGTGGTCAACAACAATGCTGGCAATGGCGACACAGGCTTGGCTGCTCTGCTCAAAGCGGGCCAGGTGCGCAAAGTCATTTGCAGCTTCCCTCGCCAGGTTGACTCGTATGTGTTTGATGCGTTGTACCGTAGTGGCAAGTTGGAACTGGAGCTAGTGCCCCAAGGCAATCTGGCCGAGCGCATTCGCGCTGCAGGTGCTGGCATTGGTGCGTTTTTCTGTCCGACGGCATACGGCACTGAGCTGGCCAAAGGCAAGGAAACCCGCGAGATCAATGGCCGCCACTACGTGCTGGAGTACCCGATTTATGGCGATGTGGCCCTGATCAAGGCCGAGCAAGGCGACCGCTGGGGCAACCTGAACTACCGCATGTCCGCACGCAACTTTGGTCCGGTGATGGCCACCGCAGCCAAAACAACGATTGCCACCGTGCACGAAGTGCTGGAGCTAGGCCAGATGAACCCCGAGACCGTCATCACCCCCGGCATTTACGTCAGCCACGTCGTGCCGATTGCACGCACCGTGACCCAAGGCGCTGGCTACAAGGCCGCTTGATTCAAGAGAAATCCAATGAGCACAAACTACCAACGTCGCAGCAAAGACGAACTGGCGCGCCGTGTCGCGCAAGACATCCATGACGGTGCCTACGTGAATCTGGGAATTGGCATGCCCACGCAAGTGGCCAACCACATTCCAGCCGGTCTGGAAGTGATCCTGCAAAGTGAAAATGGCATTCTGGGCATGGGCCCGGCCCCTGCCGCTGGCGAGGAAGATTTCGACCTGATCAACGCCGGCAAACAACCTGTAACTCTGCTGCCAGGCGGCGCGTACTTTCACCATGCCGACAGCTTTGCGATGATGCGCGGCGGCCATTTAGACATCTGCGTACTGGGGGCCTTCCAGGTCTCTGCCAACGGCGATTTGGCGAACTGGAGTACCGGTGCCCCAGACGCGATTCCTGCCGTGGGTGGCGCGATGGATTTGGCCATTGGTGCCAAGCAAACCTGGGTGATGATGGATTTGCTGACCAAAACCGGGCAAAGCAAAATCGTGCAGCAATGCAGCTACCCGCTCACGGGCATTGCCTGCGTCAAACGCATTTATACCGACTTGGCGACGTTTGCCTGCACAGCAACAGGCTTGCGGCTGATTGACGCAGTGCCTGGCTTAGCCCATGCAGAGCTGGAGACATTGGTAGGCCTTCCTATTGATGCGACAGCGCCTGCTGAACAGACGGCCTGACAAGACATCCCAGCCTTAAAAGGCCCTCCACAACCTGCCACGCACCTGTGCGCATGACACGCAACACCCTATTTTTTTGGAGCATCCCTTATGACAATTGATGCCTTTATCTGCGATGCCATTCGCACCCCTTTTGGCAAGTACGGTGGCAGCTTGGCCAGCGTTCGCCCCGATGATCTGGCGGCTTTGCCCCTCAAGGCATTGCTCGAACGCAACCCCAACCTCAATCCAGCGGCCATTGACGACGTTCTACTGGGCTGCGCCAACCAGGCTGGGGAAGACAATCGCAACGTGGCACGGATGGCCGTGTTGCTGGCCGGATTGCCAGACAGTGTGCCTGGTGGCACGCTCAACCGGCTCTGCGGTTCAGGCTTAGATGCTTTGGGCACTGCCGCACGTGCCATCAAATCGGGCGAAGCTGCCCTGATGATTGCCGGCGGCGTGGAGAGCATGAGCCGCGCACCGTTTGTGATGCCCAAAGCAGAAGGCGCATTTAGCCGCAACAATGCGGTGTACGACACGACCATTGGATGGCGCTTCATCAACAAATTAATGAAGACCCAGTACGGTGTGGACTCGATGCCTGAAACGGCTGAAAACGTTGCCACAGATTACGGCATCAACCGCGCCGATCAGGACTTGTTCGCGCTGCGCAGCCAAGAGAAGGCCTCGCAAGCACAAGCGCAAGGCCTGTTTGATGCTGAAATCGTGCCAGTGCAATTGCCGCAGAAAAAGGGCGACCCGCTCATCTTTTCACAAGATGAGCACCTGCGCCTTTCTCCACTAGAGGCATTGAGCAAGCTCAAAGGCGTAGTTCGCCCAGACGGCACCGTCACCGCAGGCAATGCCAGTGGCGTCAATGACGGTGCCTGCGCCCTCTTAGTCGCCAGCGAAGCTGCGGCCCAACAGCATGGGCTGACTCCCAAAGCACGCATAGTGGCTACTGCCACGGCCGGTGTGGCACCCCGCGTCATGGGGATCGGCCCAGCTCCGGCAGTGCAGAAACTGCTGGCACAAACCGGCTTGTCGCTGGCACAAATTGATTTGATTGAACTCAACGAAGCCTTTGCTGCGCAAGGTCTGGCTGTGCTGCGAGAACTGGGCATTGCCGACAACGATCCGCGTGTAAACCCGTATGGCGGCGCGATTGCGCTAGGTCACCCGCTTGGCGCCAGCGGTGCCCGCTTGGCCACCACAGCGGTCAATCAACTGCACCGAAGCGGCGGCCGTTATGCCATCTGCACCATGTGCATTGGCGTGGGCCAAGGCATTGCCATGTTGTTGGAGCGCGTATAACCATGACCAAACTACAAGCCACAGTCATCACCGGGGCCAGCGCGGGAATTGGCAAAGCCATTGCTGAACGCCTCATTGCGCAAGGCAAGCAGGTCGTCAATATCGACTATGCATTGCCCAACTGGAGTCACCCACAAGTGCTGTCGCTGCAAGCGGATTTGACTTGCGCTGAACAAACTGCAGCAGCGGCCGAACAAGCCAAACAAGCGTTCGACATCACAGCCTTGGTCAACAACGCAGGCGCCACACGCCCGGGGACAATTGAAACAGCCAGCCTGGACGATCTGGAGCATGTCGTAGGGCTGCACTTGCGCGCAAGCATGCAACTGGTTCAAAGCTTCTTGCCCACACTCAAGGCCTGCGGCCACGGGCGTGTGGTCAACATGGCCAGTCGTGCAGCCTTGGGCAAAGTCAACCGCTTGGTATACGCCACCACCAAAGCTGGATTGATTGGCATGACACGCACCCTGGCCATGGAATTGGGCGCAGATGGCATTACCGTCAATGCAATAGCACCAGGGCCCATCGCCACCGAGCTGTTTTTGAAAAGCAATCCGGCAGATGCGCCTGCCACCAAAAAAATTCTTGAAAGCGTTGTCGTAGGCCGCATTGGCACCCCTGATGACGTCGCCCAGGCCGTGACCTTTTTCCTGGCGCCCGAGTGCGGCTTTGTCACCGGGCAAACCTTATACGTCTGTGGTGGTGCCACGCTGGGTTTGGCCCCCAGTTGATTGCACACCGCAGCCCATCTACAACAACACCGCATCAGATTCAGCTTTGACCCCCACGGCTTCACTCGCTTGTGCCACACCGATGCGCCGCGCGGGTTGAGATTCATGTCCACTCTTTCAATTGAGGCAAGAAAGGCTTCCATGACACAAACACCATTTATCCGCCGCCGCTCAGCACTTATCCGCAGCTTCGCATTGGCATCTGCATTGATGGCCACAGCATGGCTGCCACAAACCGCACAAGCGCAAGACTACCCCACCAAACCTATCACCTTGGTTGTGCCATTCTCTGCAGGTGGCACCACAGACATTCTCGCCCGCATCATTGGCCAATACCTCGGTGAAGAATTGGGACAAAGTGTGGTGATCGATAACAAGGTAGGCGCTGGCGGCAATATTGGTGCGCAAGCGGCAGCTCGTGCGAAACCCGATGGCTACACCCTCTTCATGGGTACTGTAGGCACCCATGCCATCAACGCCAGCCTGTACAAGAAACTACCATTCGATCCGGTCAAGGATTTTCAGCCTTTGAGTCGCGTCGCGTTGGTACCCAACCTGTTGGTTGCCAATCCACAGCAGCCTTTCAAAACCGTGGCCGAATTGATTGAATACACCAAAGCCAATCCTGGCGTAGTGAACTTTGCATCCTCTGGCAATGGCAGCTCCATCCACCTCTCGGGTGAGCTATTCAAACAAATGGCGGGTGTGGATATGCAGCATATTCCTTACCGCGGCAGCGCACCAGCGATTGCAGATTTGCTGGGCAACCAAGTGGCCATCATGTTTGACAACATGCCTTCGGCGATCACCCACGTGCGTTCTGGCAAGCTCATTCCATTGGCTGTCACCACTGCTGAGCGCTCTCCTGAGTTGCCCGATGTTCCCACCATTGCAGAAGCGGGCATTCCAGGTTACGAAGCGACCTCCTGGTTTGGCCTCTACGTCACTGCAGGCACACCTGAGCCTATCGTGAACAAGCTCCATGCAGCATTGGTTAAAGGACTTCAAGATCCGAAAATTGTGAAGAAATTTGCAGAGCAAGGCAGCGTTGCATACAGCGAAACACCGCAAGAGTTCGCCGCCTTCATGGCCAGCGAAACCACCAAGTGGGCGCAAGTGGTGAAGACATCCGGCGCCAGCGTCGATTAAAGTGAACGCATCACACTGCGTTGCGCGGTAAGCGCAAGCAACACCTGCATACAGCCGCACACATCCGCCTTTGGACTGTGCGGTTTTTTCATGCTGGTCTGCCATATGCTGAGGTATGGCTTGCATCTCCATCACGCTGAATACGAAGCACCCCACCGTCTGCGGTACAGTCCTCTGCATGAACTCTGCGCGCACAACAGCATGGCGCAGAACATGGCCTCACCCGCTTCATGCTTGAGGTCTCGATTTGCCTTGGTACTTTCATGAACGCCCCTTTTCATCTTCCCTCCGTAGACAAGCTGTTGCAGCACCCCCATACCGCCACGCTGCTTTCTGCTTATGGAAAAACACAGACCACACAGGCCATTCGAAGTGCGGTGGCAGAAGCACGCATCCAATGGTTAGGCAGCAAGAATGCGGCAGCAACGCCTAACGCAGAGACGTTGATTGCCGCCGCCTGCCAAGCACTTGCGCAACGCTTTGCACCACGCCTCAAATCAGTATTCAACCTCACGGGCACGGTGCTGCACACCAACTTAGGCCGCGCATTACTGCCACAAGAGGCCATTGATGCAGTAGCACAAGCCCTGGCAACCCCCAGCAATCTTGAATACGACCTGGCCACAGGCGGGCGTGGAGACCGTGATGATCTGGTCGAAGATTTGATTTGCGAACTCACCGGCGCAGAAGCAGCAACCATCGTCAACAACAATGCAGCGGCAGTATTGTTGTGTCTATCCACCTTGACGGCAGGTAGAGAGGCCATCGTCTCACGGGGGGAGTTGGTGGAGATTGGCGGCGCCTTCCGCATTCCAGACATCATGCAACGCGCTGGCGCCACCTTGGTGGAAGTGGGCACCACCAACCGCACCCACGCCCGCGATTATGAAAACGCCATCAGCGATGCCACAGCATTGCTGATGAAAGTGCATTGCAGCAACTACGCCATCTCAGGCTTTACCAAATCAGTCAGTGACGCTGAGGTAACCCAAATTGCCCATGCCCACCAATTGCCCATGATGGTGGACTTGGGCAGCGGTACCTTGGTCGATTTGCGCCAGTGGGACCTACCGCATGAAGTCACTGTGCGTGAAACCATCGAGGCGGGCGCAGACTTGGTTACCTTCAGCGGGGACAAGCTGCTGGGCGGCCCACAAGCGGGCATCATTGTGGGCCGCAAAGCACTGATTGCACAAATCAAGAAAAACCCACTCAAACGCGCGTTGCGCGTAGGCAAACTCACCTTAGCTGCGCTAGAGCCAACACTACGCCTTTACCTGCACCCAGAACAATTGGCCACGCGACTGACCACGCTGCGCCTGTTTACCCGCACAGAACAAGAGATGCAGGCGCAAGCCGATCAGTTACAACCTGCCCTACAAACAACACTGGGCAGCGCGTACCAAGTCAGCACCGCAGCCATGAGCAGCCAAATAGGCAGCGGCGCGTTGCCTGTGGAAAGCCTGCCCAGCTACGGGCTGATGATTCGCCCCACCGAGCGCAAACACTCAGGGCGACAGCTCCAGCAATTAGAGACCGCCATGCGCAGCCTTGCGCGCCCGATCATCGGTCGCCTGCAAGACGATGCTTTGTGGCTGGATTTACGTTGCCTTGAGCATACCGATCAAGCCACATTCATCGCGCAGCTCTCGGCTCTGACCACAATACTGAGTCACCACCACGAAAGACACTCAGCATGATCATCGGCACCGCTGGCCATATTGACCATGGCAAAACCACCTTGGTGCGCGCCCTCACTGGCGTTGACACCGACCGCCTCAAAGAAGAGAAGGCACGCGGCATCTCCATTGAACTGGGCTATGCCTACACGCCTGTGCCAGACAGTACGGACATTCTCGGCTTCATCGACGTACCAGGACACGAGAAATTCATCCACACCATGGCGGCCGGAGCCGTTGGCATTGACCACGTGCTGCTGGTCGTCGCGGCAGACGACGGTGTGATGCCGCAAACACGCGAGCACCTGGCCATCATCGACTTGCTAGGCGTGCAGCAAGGCACTGTGGCCCTGACCAAAGCCGACCGCGTTACCCCACAGCAATTAGACGCTGTACGTGCAGACATCCAAGCCCTCTTAGCACGCACTGCGCTGGCCAACGCCTCTGTTTTCGCAACCAATGCGGCCGATGCGACCGATACAGGGACGACCGCACTGCGCCAGCATCTGTTGCAAGTTGCCAAGACTTTTCCTGCCCGTAGCCACCAAGGACTCTTCCGATTGGCCGTGGATCGCGCATTCACATTGCCAGGACAAGGCACGGTCGTGACCGGCACCGTCTTTGGAGGCAGCGTCCAGGTTGGTGACAACGTGCAGCACTCCGGCTCTGGAGCGCAGCTGCGGGTGCGCAGCATCCATGCACAAAACCAAACCAGCGCTATTGGTACAGCAGGTCAGCGTGTGGCCTTGAACTTGGCAGGCATCGAAAAGGACGCGCTATCACGCGGAGACTGGATTGCTGACCCGATAGCGCTGCAAGCCACACGGCGCCTGGATGTGCGTCTCCGCATGCTACCAAACGAGGCCAGCGAGCATGCACACACCAGCCAGTCATCAACGCTGACACAATGGGCAACCGTGCACCTGCATTTAGGAACCAGCCGCCACATAGCCCATGTCGTACCACTGCAAGCAGAACACATTGCCGCGGCAGAGCAAGGGTACGCGCAACTGGTGCTCGATAGTGATGTGTTCGTCACCGCGGGCGATCACTTCATTGTGCGCAACGCCCAAGCCACCCACACCATTGCGGGAGGCACCGTACTCGACCCTTACGCCCCTGAACGCAAACGTCGCAGCATCGAGCGCATGGCCTATTTAAACGCCATAGAAACCACACTCAGCACCCAAGACCCAAGTGCCCTCATTGCCCAATCGCCTTGGGGCATCAGCCGCAAACAATTGGCACGCTTGCTCGGTTGGTCGCTGCACGCCATGCCCACGCCCTCAAGCAGTGTTGCTTTAGGCAAAAACGCGCAAGACCCTGACCCTACATTACTTGCACAATCGCACTGGCAAACACTGCAAACACAAGTACAAGAAGCCCTCTTGCGGTTTCACGAACGCAACCCAGATGAACCCGGCGTCAACGCGGCACGCTTGCGTCGCATGGGCTTACCCGGCTTGACCCACAGCAAGCATGACACGCTATGGCAAGGCTTGCTGGCCACCCTGCTGGAGCAAGGACATATCGCGCAAACTGCCGCATGGCTGCACGCACCTGGACACAGCGTGCAATTGAGTGCAGCCGAAGAGCAGATAGCCGAGATGCTGCTGCCCGACCTGCACGATGGACATTTCGATCCACCATGGGTGCGCGACTTGGCCAAAGACCATGGACTGGCTGAAGAAACCGTGCGTGCCTTGCTGCGCAAACTCACTCGCCAAGGACGGCTCTACCAAGTCGTCAAAGACCTGTTCTACCACCCCGATGCCATTGCAGCGCTGCAGTCCATCGCCACGTCATTGGCAAAACAATCCCCCAACCAAGCGATTGCCGCCAAAGACTTTCGCGATGCCACCGAACTTGGCCGCAAGCGTGCCATTCAAGTGCTAGAACATTTCGACCGCACAGGCTTTACGCGCCGCGTACGCGACAGCCATATCCTGCGCAGTTGAATGTACTGCCCACTCGTTCAGAGGTCCGCGGAGCGCACCAAACAGGGCAGGAATGTCGCTATAAAGAATTATCGCCAAGCCCTGCGACCACAAACGCAATCTGCAAGCAGAAGATAATCGCGGCATGAATGCATCACAACCCCATGCCCCGCAAGCGGCAGACACCGCCTCTTTCACTCAACTCCTCTTGGGAGCAGCCATGCAAGCGAATTTGCAGCAGCTTGGCTATACCCAGATGACGCCGATTCAAGCCGCTAGCCTGCCGCTGGCGCTGGAGGGCAAAGATGTGATAGCACAAGCCAGCACAGGCAGCGGCAAAACTGCCGCTTTTGGTTTAGCCCTTTTGGCACGGCTCAATCCCCGCTGGTTTTCAGTACAAGCCTTGGTTCTTTGCCCAACACGCGAACTGGCAGACCAAGTAGCCACAGAAATTCGCCGACTTGCACGTGCAGAAGAAAACATCAAAGTCGTTACCGTGTACGGTGGCGTGCCAGCCCGAAACCAAATTGCCAGTTTAGAGAACGGCGCCCATATCATTGTTGGCACTCCCGGACGCGTCATGGACTTGATGGAACGCGGCAACATTGATTTAACTGCGTTGAACACCCTCGTTTTAGACGAAGCTGACCGCATGCTCGACATGGGCTTTTACAACGACATCGTGACGGTCGCTAGCCAATGCCCAGGAAAACGCCAAACCCTACTATTTTCTGCCACCTATCCAGACGGCATAGCCCAACTTGCACAGCGTTTTATGCAAGAGCCAAAAACCGTGAAAGTAGCCGCCCAACACAGCGCGCACAAAATTGCGCAGCGCTGGTACGAGGTCAAGGAGTCTGAGCGGCTCCATACGGTCACTCAACTACTGGCCCACTTTCGTCCGCAATCATCAATCGCCTTTTGCAATACCAAGCAGCAATGCCGAGATGTGGTTGCCGTTTTACAGGCCCAAGGCATCAGCGCCCTTGCCCTTTTTGGGGAGCTCGAGCAGCGCGAGCGCGATGAAGTGCTGGTGCAATTTTCCAATCGCAGTTGCAGCGTATTGGTCGCAACCGATGTGGCGGCTCGTGGCCTGGATATTGCTAACTTAGAAGCCGTCATCAATGTCGATACTACGCCCGATCCTGAGATTCATATTCACCGCATTGGCCGGACAGGCCGAGGCGATGCAGAAGGACTTGCCTTGAACCTAGCCAGTATGGATGAAATGGGTTCAGTAGGTCGGATTGAAGTCCTGCAAGGTCGCGAATCCGAATGGCACCAATTGGCTGAATTAACACCAAGCTCAAATGCACCCCTGATACCCGCCATGCGCACCATACAGATTATTGGTGGTCGCAAAGAAAAAATACGTGCCGGCGACGTACTGGGTGCCATGACGCGCGATTTCGGCTACAGCAAAGAACAAATCGGAAAAATCAATGTGAATGATTTTTCAACCTACGTGGCTGTATCACGCAACATCGCTTCGCAAGCAGTCAGCAAGCTCAACAACGGCCGGGTCAAGGGAAAAAGCGTGAAGGCACGCCTGCTCTAAACAGCCTCAACTAATCTTGCATCGAGCAGCGTGTTGTAGATAGTTTTCAGCCTCCTATTTCAGTTAATAGGAGCCTATATGAACGCAAAACGTTACCCAAACAAATTTAGGATTGAGTCGATCACGCAAATCTTGGAGCATGGTCACATGCACGGCAGTCAGATTGAAGTGGGCAGTCATTGAAAGGCATAGGACCGTCTTTAGCATCTCGCACATGTGCCGCATGTTCGATTTGTACCCAGCGGATATATCCGCTGAAGGGCCAAGCCTGAGAGTCAATGTGCGCTTGATAACCATAGGCTGCCGAGCCTACTCAAGCAGGTATGGCTGGAGACGACTAACGCAGATTTCGAAAGGCCATTGAAGCCACGGCATAATCATCCTGTTAGACGGCGATAACGCATGAAAGCAACCACACACTGGTTGCGAGGACGCCTTCTAATTGTTTGTTTTAAATCTCTTGGCAGCCGTGTATGCGTTGGGGAACTCCTCTGCCCAACTCACATTCGTCTCATTCGAGACCATCATTCACTGCACCTTGTTGCTTGACCTCATTTGCAGCGTTCTTCTGGCATGTTTCTCCCTCGAACCCAGCGCCGCTTGATTGCATTCGCCCTGATAGTGGCGGTGCTGTGGGCTGCGCTGCACCCTGCCATCATCAATGCCGCGCAGCCAACGACGCACCGGGTTTTGGTCTGTACGCCCAACGGGATGGAATGGGTTGATACCGATCAAATCAGCATAGAAGCTTTCCTAGGCCTGCATAAAACGCAGCAAACTCCCAAAAGTGACGAATCATCCATTGCATGGATGGCACCTTGCCCTTTTAACCACGCCACGCAAGTCTTGCCTTTGCATGACGGCTCTACGCGTTTGCCTGACCCGCTGCTCAAAGCCTATGTGGCCTACCAAAAACCTGTCCCTTACATCAGCCCCATAGCAGGCACGGACGGCTACCGGCTCACCCCTCCGACACGGGCACCGCCAACTGTCTGATAGCGCTTTTGCTGACTATTGGATGCGTGATCGCGCCTAAAAATGGCGCCTTAGTAGTCCTTCACAAAAAGCAAAGGACATGCATCCCATCCAACGGTGCCTGCCAATGCCCTAAGCATGAGCAAGCAGACACTGCGTATGCCTTAATCGCTGCAACACGATGGCAAGAAGCTGCGCTCGCTGTTGCAAGCCTTCCGATCTCTTATTTGAAAGTATGTTCGATCATGAAAAAATTGATCCAATCCGTTCTCTTTTGCTTGGCCGCTGCCTTGAGCTTCTCCGCCCACGCGCACAGCTTTGAAGTGGGTGACCTCACAATCATTCACCCGAACGCCAAACCGTCACGTCCTGGCGTACTGAGTTCTGCCGCTTACTTTGGCGTCAAAAATACCGGCACAGCGGAAGACCGTATCCTTTCCGTACGCAGCGATGTGGCCAAACACACCGAAATCCATGATATGAAAATGGAAAATGATGTGATGCGCATGTTCAAAGTCGACGATGTACGCATTCCCGCAGGCCAAACATTGAAAATGGGCGACAACAACAAGCTCCACGTCATGTTGATGGATTTAGCTGCTCCGCTAAAAGTAGGTGAGAAATTCACCCTCACCATCACTTTTGAGAAAGCTGGCGAGATCCCTGTTGAAGTCTGGGTAGAAGACCCCAAAGAAGCTTCCTCGGCGCATGACCACCACGAAGACAGTAGTGCCGAAAAGGACAGTACTGCAACGGCGCATCAGCACTGACTGCTGTATTGAAAAACCACAGAGGGGTTGCGGCAGAATGAATGCGCCAACCCTTCGCGGTCACTGCCAGTCGCCCTTCAAGGGCATTGCACACCCTTCTTTCAGCTAGGTTCAGCTGGCCCACAAATCAGCACCAGCATGAAGCATCAAGATCACGGACACCATGACGACTTTTTCATTTCGCTTGCCTTTTACGCGCCGTCTGCACACGGCCTTGTGCATCGCCGCAGCCACTGCGGCACTTGCCCTGACTGGCTGTAAAAGCGAGCCACCCGCACCAGCGCTCAACGGGGTAGACATTAGCGCCTCTGGATTTGGACAGGATTGGAGCATGCCCAATGCCACGGGCGGAACCACTAATCTGGCAGATTTCAAAGGCAAAGTCACTTATGTTTTCTTTGGCTACGCGCAATGCCCAGATGTGTGCCCGACCACCATGATGGAAATGGCCGAGGTCAAAAACCTGCTTGGCGAACAAGCAGACCAATTGCAAACCATTTTTGTCACCGTCGATCCAGAACGCGATACCCCTGAGGTCATGCGCGCCTACCTGGAAAGCTTTGACCCCAAGGCGATTGCATTGATAGGCAACGCAGAGCAAGTCAACAACATGGCGCAAAGCTTTCGTGTGACCTATGAAAAAGTAGCAGGCCCTTCCCCGTCCAGCTATACGATGAACCATACCGCTGGCGGTTTTGTCTACGACACACAAAGCCGAATGCGCCTGTATCTGCCTTACGGCACTGCCCCACAGGCGATCGCAGACGATGTGCGCGCATTACTCAAAGAGCCAACACAGGCCAAATAAAACCTAATACGCAGCAGATCCTGCTTAAACAGCAGGATCGCGTAGTTCCAAACGAATCTCGTCGATGGCCTCTAACACTTGAGAGCTGAGCGCAACATTCCAAGCGGCCAGATCCTCCTCCAATTGCGCCTGGCTGGTCACGCCAATGATGGTGCTGGCTACTTGCCATTTGTGATAGACAAAAGCCAACGCCAACTGCGTTGGTGTGAGGCCGTTCTCGCGCGCCAGTGCGTTGTACCGTTTGGCCGCCGCCAAGGCGGATTCACGCCCCCAGCGCTGTTTTTGTGTGGACTCGTAGATGCTCAGGCGACCGCGCGGTGCGGCTGCGCTGAAAATGCCGCTGTCATCGTACTTGCCCGTCAATGCACCAAAGGCCAGTGGCGAATACGCCAGCAAGCCCACGTTCAAACGGAAGCACGTTTCATCCAGCGCGTTCTCATACCAACGGTTGGTCAACGCATAAGGGTTTTGGATGCTGACAACCCGTGCCAGATTGTGCTGCTCAGCCAAGCGTACAAACTCGTGCACGCCATATGGGGTCTCATTCGATAAGCCAATGTGCCGAATCTTGCCCTCACGCACCAACCGATCAAGTGTTTCAAGCTGCTCCAAAATACTCGTTTGGGTGCGCTCTTGCGCGGGGTCGAAATACATCGCACCAAATGCTGGCACATTGCGCTCAGGCCAATGGATCTGGTAGAGGTCAATGACATCCGTTTGCAGCCTGCGCAAGCTGGCCTCACACGACGCGACAATGTCTTGCGCCGTCAACCCTTTGCCTTCACGAATCCACGGCATACCGCGGCTAGGTCCAGCCACTTTGCTGGCCAGCACCACTTTTGCACGCTTGTGTGGATTTTTAGCAAACCAGCGCCCCAGAATTGTCTCGGTGGCGCCATAGGTTTCCTGACGTGCCGGTACAGAATACATCTCGGCCGTGTCCCAAAAGTCCACACCAGCTTCCAGCGCCTGATCCAGAATGGCATGCGCCTGGGGCTCTGCCACTTGCTCACCAAATGTCATGGTGCCAAGGCAAATCGGGCTAACCTGAAGATCGCTTTGGCCCAGTGTCCGTTTTTTCATTGTCTGCTTTCGTTTCGCGTGTTCATGGATTGACCAGTATGAGCACCCTAAAACCAATTTCTTGATGCCCCATTTATGTATACGCCATTGATCGCCTCTCGCACAGAAACCATTCCCGTTCGAGGATTGACCTACCACGTTCACCGCTGGGGTCAGAACACCAATGCATCTGCACCGGTTCTGGTCTTGCTGCATGGCTGGGCTGATGTAGGTGCCTCATACCAATTTATCGTGGATGCCTTGGGCGAGTCGTGGGTTGGTGAACGCGCGGTCATCGCCCCAGATTGGAGAGGTTTTGGTGCTACCCAACCACCGTCCCCGGTAGACACCTACTGGTTTGCCGATTATTTCGCAGATTTAGAGGTTTTGCTTGACCACTATGCTGGCGATGGCCACCCCGTTGACATGGTAGGCCACAGTATGGGAGGCAACGTAGCCATGCTGTATGCTGGGATTCGGCCTGAACGGATTCGACGTCTGGTCAACCTAGAAGGGTTTGGTCTGCCCGATGGCAGGCCAGAGCAAGCACCAAAAAAGCTGCGTACCTGGCTGAATGAAACAGCACAGCGACGCAACGGTGAAATCACCATCAAGCCCTATGCCAGTCGCGAAGCTGTCGCACAGCGGCTCATGAAAACCAACCCCCGCCTGTCATTAGACAAAGCCCTCTGGCTCGCAGGCGTTTGGGCCAAGCAAGCGTTGGATGGCCAATGGCATCTTCTGGTCGACCCTGCGCACAAAATTTCCAGTCACACGGTTTATCGTACAGATGAGGCACTCGCCATCTACCGTGAAATCACCGCCCCTGTACTGGCCATTGAAGCTACCGAGTGCAGCCTCACTAGCTTTTGGGGCGGCAGGTACACGCTAGAGCAATACCACCAGCGGCTTGCACAAATACGCCAGCACACCATCAAGACAGTCGATGATGCGGGCCACAACTTGCAACACGACCAACCCGAATTGATCGCCCAATGGATGAAAACATTCTTTGCATGACACCAAGCCATCACTTTGCTCCACTCACAAAATAACCTTGCAGGATATCGTGCCACTGAGCGGATGCTGGCTCACTGGCTGGTTTTGCTGGTACGGTTAGCCGTTGTTGACTTCCCTTGGCTATACAGGCAATCGACGCATGAAAACACTCGACACCGACATCGCCATCATTGGCGTAGGCAGCGCCGGCATGGTGGCCTATAAAGCCGCACGAAAAACCACCGACCGCATTGTGACCATCGAATCAGGCCCGTATGGCACCACTTGCGCCCGCGTAGGCTGCATGCCCAGCAAGCTACTGATTGCCGCAGCCAATGCAGCGCGCGCTACGCGCAACAGTGGTTCTTTGGGAATCCACACAGACAACATCACCATTGATGGTGCGCAAGTGATGCAGCGTGTGCGTGAGGAGCGCGACCGCTTTGCGCAGTTTTCTATCGATGATGTGCTCGCATGGCCGCAGGAAGCACGCTTGCATGGCCAAGCACGCTTCACAGCACCAGGTACGCTATGCATCAATGAGCATACGCAAGTGAACGCCCGCACCGTCATCATTGCAACCGGCTCCTCACCAGTTATCCCAGACGAGCTCAAGCGCGCTCTGGGTGATCGCCTGATCGTCAACGACGACATCTTCGCATGGACCACTTTGCCCCAGTCTGTAGCCGTCATGGGAAGCGGTGTCATAGGCCTCGAATTGGCACATGCCCTGCATGCCTTAGGCGTGCGAGTGCGCTTGTTTAGCCGCAACAGCAAAATCGGCCCGCTGACTGATCCTGAAGTCCTCAGTCAAGCACAAGCCCTCACACAAACCTTATTGCCCACCGCATTCAATAGCCAACTACACCATGCGCGCCTGACTACTGAAGGCGTTGAACTTCAGTACAGCACCCTTGGTGAGAGTGAAAACCACACCGACACGTTTGACTACCTCCTTTGGGCGACAGGCCGCAGTCCGAATCTTGCTGCATTGAACCTAGCTGCCGCAGGTGTCGATATCGATCAGCGTGGTATGCCTCAAGTAGACCCTCTCACACGACAAATCCCCGGTCACCCAATCTTCATGGCTGGTGATGTGCATGGTCAACGCCCACTTCTGCATGAGGCAACAGATGATGGATACGCAGCAGGCCACAACGCTGCAAGCTGGCCAAAGGTGCAAGCCTATCCGCTACGCGCATCCCTTGGCATCGTGTTCAGCCATCCACAAATCACCATGGTTGGGCAAAGCCACCGCGCACTGACCGATGCAGGTACAGCCTTTGCCCGCAGCATTCAACCATTTGCTAATCAAGGTCGCGCCCGTGTGGATGGGCAAAATACTGGGACTTTAGCGTTGTATGCTGAACACAAGACCGGTCGTTTTCTGGGAGCAGAAATGCTGGGCCCTGCTGCAGAACACCTAGGCCACCTGCTGGCTTGGGCCCTTCAGCAAAAGCAAACCGTCGAAGACATGCTGGCCTGCCCGTTCTACCATCCAACCGTTGAAGAAGGCTTGCGATCTGGCCTGCAAAAACTGCGCGCAGAACTGCGTTCCTGAATCTGCCACTACAGCCCAAACCCACGCGGATCCCCTATTTCATCTAGGGATTACGATAATTGTTGCTAATGCGAAAAATTCGCATTTATAATCTGATCCGTATCAACAAGCCAGCCATAAAGGCAAAGCCATGATTGTGTGTGTTTGTCGCCGAGTCTCCGATCGTGAAATCACGCGTCACGCCCACGCAGGCATGAGCTTTGATGACATCCAGTTTGAGTTAGGAGTTGCCACCCAATGCGGACAGTGTGAATGCACTGCACGCTGTTTGGTAGAGCAGTGCCACGCGTCTCAACCCGTGGCCGCCATCGACAACGCCTCTTGTACGGATCAGCCTGCTAATCGAACCGAAAGGCCTTTGGTATGGAACTCCTCGTTTCGCTCGCAGCCAGCTTGATGCTCGTACTTGGCTCCGTTTGGTGGATTTTGCGCAAGTAAGCCACTTTCTTTATCTGTTTTCGTTTTTCCCGCCGCAAACCGTGTTTATGCGCTTTGGCGCGTCGGGTTTGCCCGTGTCATGACTACGTACTCGCTCAAGTCTCCTCCCTCCTCCAGAAATCAGGTTTTTGTCGTCGGAGGCGTTTTGCTGTTGCACACAGCTGCGCTGTGGGGCATCCAGAAAGCCATGATTTCTACGCCGCCCAAGGACATCATTGAGCCAGCCGTCATCATGACCCAGCTCATTGCTGCACCAGCGCCCACGCCAACAGCAGCCCCTGTTGCGGCACCGCCTGCGCCTGAGCCCCCACCTCCGGTGCCTCCGCCCCCTCCTCCACCAGAGCCACCGCCACCGGCCCCCAAGCCACCGCCACCTAAACCGCCCAAACCACAGCCTAAACCTGTGGTCAAGCCCAAACCACCAACAGAGCGCACGCCTGTCGTAGAGGCTCCGCCTCCACCACCGCCTGCGCCACCAGCGCCAGCTACGCCCGCACCACCGGCACCAACTCCGCCGGCCGCAGCGCCTGCGGCTGCCAATTTGACAGGCGCGCAGCAGCAGGCCGGAGCCCCCCAATCGTCTGAAGGGGAGCCCGTGATCGTGCGCGATGAACGTCGCAATGCGGCCACTGCCAACCATGGCATCGTTTACCCACAGCAAAGCTTGCGCTTGCGTGAAGAAGGCGTCGTGCGGGTTCGGGTGCTCATCGGCACCGATGGGCGTGCCAAAGAAGCGGAAGTGGCCAAATCCAGCGGTTCCACGCGCCTTGATCGCGCTGCAGTTGAAGGCGTGCTACGTAATGGCCGTTTCAGCCCCACAACGCGCAACGGTGTCCCCATTGAAGACTGGTATGTACTGCCGGTGAACTTCAAACTGCCTCGATAAATGAGCGGTGCAAAACCAGACTGCACACATTGGTTTTGCCCCTCTTTCCCAACCCATTTTTATTTGCTTTTTCCCTGCTAAGGAGTTTTCATGGAACCCGGATTTGGATTGTTAGGTGCTTGGAACCAAGCCGATGCCGTAGGCCGCACCGTTGCTATTTTGCTATTGCTGATGTCAGTGGCCACATGGGCCGTCATCATCATCAAAGGCATCAGCCTGATTCGCCTCAAAGGCATGGTCAAGCCCTCCAAAGACTTCTGGCATAGCGAAGACCTGGCCACTGGTATCAAAAAACTGGGCAACCAAGGCGATAACCCATTCTTGCTGCTGACACTTGAAGGCCGTGACGCTGTGAACCACCATCGCAACACGCAAGCACATTTGCACGACAGCTTGGATATCAGCGACTGGGTAACCCGCAACCTGCGTTACACCATTGATGGTTTCACAGCACGCTTGCAATCTGGCTTATCCATTTTGGCCACCGTGGGCTCAATTGCTCCATTCGTTGGTTTGTTTGGTACGGTGTGGGGGATCATCCATGCGCTGCTGGCCATTGGCTCCAGCGGCCAAGCCACCATGGACACCGTGGCAGGCCCCATCGGTGAAGCACTGGTGATGACTGCAGCAGGCTTGGCTGTGGCCATTCCTGCCGTGATCGGCTACAACGCGCTGGTGCGTGGCAACAAATCGCTGCTGCTGCATGTCAACGGCTTTGCCCACGACCTGCACGCCTACTATGTGACTGGTGCCCGTGTATCGCACGGCAGTGAAGCAGCTAAAGTGCTGCCCCTCAAGAAAGGCTAAATAGCCATGGCATTTTCCAACCTTGAGCAGGACTCTGACGATGTGATGGGTGAAATCAATATGGTGCCGTTGATCGACATCATGTTGGTGCTGCTGATCATTTTCATCATCACGGTTCCGGTCATCAAACAAGCGATGAACGTCGAGCTGCCGCAGGCGACCACTGCGCCAGAAGATTCAAAGCCAGAAACCATCAGCCTGAGTATTGACCAAGATGGTCAGTTCTACCTGGATACCACCGCAGTCAGTGATGATGAGTTGCGTGATGCTTTGAAGCAAGCTGTTGATGGCGCACCAACACCTGACAAAGAGCCAGCACTGCACATCAGTGGTGACAAAAACGTGCGTTACGACCGCATTGCCCGTGCAATGGCACTGGCCAACGAAACAGGTTTATCCAAAATCGGATTCGTCACCGAACCCGATGGCAATGCAGGCACGGTCGACCCCGCAAGCCAAGGTGCAAACGAAGGCGGCGCTCAACCAGCAGCTAGCGCACCATGAGCATCCCATGCGTTGACTGGCGTTCAGTCAACGCAAACGCTGTAAACACAAAAAGGACTGGAAACACCAGTCCTTTTTTAATTGGAAAATGTCTATTCCTTAACTCAGAACGTTCTTAGCTATTCTGCACCGACACAGAATGTGCCTGAAGCGCTTGGGCTACTTGCGGTACCAAGACAGGTCCACGATAAAGCAAACCGGTAAAAATTTGCACCAAATCAGCTCCTGCCTGAACTTTTTCTAGCGCATCTTCAGCATCCATGATGCCGCCTACCCCAATGATCGGGAAATCAGGGCCTAAGGCAGCCCGCAACTGCCGAATCACTTCTGTGCTGGCTTGGCGTACAGGTGCTCCGCTGACGCCCCCAACCTCTGCGCCATGCTCAAACGCCTCGACAGCAGCATGGTTGATAGTGGTGTTAGTGGCTACTACACCATCGACCTGATGGCGTTGCAACAACTGTGCAATCAAGCCCACCTGCTCTGCATCCAGGTCCGGCGCAATTTTCAAGAACATCGGTTTGTGTGGATGCTCTTTCTTCAACTCTTCGCGGCAATCCACCAGTGTTTGCAGCAAAGCATCCAAAGAAGCATTGGATTGCAGATCGCGCAAATTCTTGGTGTTAGGGGAGCTGATATTGATAGTGACGTAATCGGCATGTGGATACACAGCACGCAGGCATGCCACATAGTCATCGGCTGCACGCTCAATCGGCGTAGCTGCATTCTTGCCAATGTTGAGGCCCAGACGTAAACCATGCTGGGGATGGTTCACATCACCGCGAACGCGCGACTTCTGCACGTTCTTCAAGAACGTATCGAGCCCCTTGTTGTTAAAGCCCATGCGGTTAATCACTGCGCCCGCTTCTCGTATACGAAACATGCGCGGTTTGGAGTTTCCGCTTTGCCCAACAGGCGTCACCGTTCCCACTTCCACGAAGCCAAACCCCATTGCGGCCCAAGCATCAATGCAGCGGGCATTTTTGTCCAGCCCTGCAGCCAACCCTACCCGATTAGGGAACGTCAACCCAGCAATCGTGACTGGGTCAGCCACGGATTTTTGCGCATACAAACGTCGCAATACGGAATGCGACTGGGTTTTTTTCAACCAGTCGAGCGTGAAATCATGGGCCACCTCTGCATCAAGTGCAAAAAGGAAAGGCCGAAACAAAGGGTACAAGTCCATGAAGTGCAAGTGTAAAGGAAGAGATAATGCGCAATGGTGATAATTGCGGCACGCCCGCACTAATTGGCCACAAAGCTTGCCTTCTCTCATTGAGTGACAAGCCAATACGCCGCCTCTTGCACGCATTTGTACACAAACCATGGATCAAGACACCCTCAAAACCCTCGTTGGCCAAGCGGCCTTAGCTTATGTCCAGCCCCATAGTGTTTTAGGGGTTGGAACAGGCTCAACCGTCAACAAATTCATTGAGGCGCTATCGCAGGCAGGCATTCCACTTCAAGGCGCAGTCTCCAGCTCTGAAGCCACTACCCGCTTGCTGCTTCAAGCAGGTATTCCAGTATTGGACAGCAGTGCCGTTCAATCCCTGGACTGGTACATTGATGGGGCCGATGAAATCGACCACCAAGGCTACATGATCAAAGGCGGCGGGGCAGCGCTGACACGCGAAAAAATTGTCGCAGATCTGGCCAAGCAGTTTCTCTGCATTGCCGATGCCAGCAAATTGGTTGACGTACTAGGCCAGTTTCCATTGCCCGTTGAAGTTGTGCCTATGGCCAGCACCACGGTCGTTCGGCGCTTTCATGCATTGGGTGGCCAAGCCACAGTACGCCTAAACAAAGAAGGTCAACCACTGGTCACCGACAATGGCATGCACATCATCGATGTACGCGGCCTGCGTATCACCACCCCACAAGCGATGGAAGATGATGTCAGCGTCTGGCCAGGTGTTGTCACGGTAGGCATTTTTGCGCACCACAAAGCCAGCGTATGCTTATTAGGCAGCCCTGAAGGCGTTCAAACGCTGCGCTTTTAAACGCAGCCCCTCACCGTAGTATTGAAGCGCTTGCTATAATGCGCGCTTGTCTGCGCAGACAAGTCGAATCTCACGCCGACACGTCAGCCATCTGGACGAGAAAAATAAAGATGGCTGTAGGCTTTCGACCTACCGTAAAACGGTGACCGCGTAAGAGTCGCCGTCCACATCTCTAACGGCCCATGAAGTGAATGCATGGGCCGTTTTTTTTATGCTCAGCGTATTTGGGACAGTTCTGAAAATGTGCAGATATACACTGTCCCCCTATCTCACCCCTGTAGTAGTCGAGGCCCAACAGTTAACGCATCATAGTGCAATCGTGATTGCATATGCGTTCAACGAGCGCCCTAATTGAGCACCTTCATGGGTACGAAAGCGCCATGAATTGTTAACTTTGCTGTGCGTTGTGTTGCAACGCAAAATAGTTGATAAATTGCGGGTCCTTGCGAAATTTCCCACCTATAAAACACTGCAATGATCGCTCTCTACACGCAAACAAAGTGGATAAAAAAAGGTGCTGTAACCAGCATCATGGCTGCACTAACTGCCTATTCAGGTCTTGCTTGGTCTGCAAATCTGATTGTGAATAATGGATTTGAAAATAATCCGCCGAATGCTATGGGGAACAACATAGGAGCCTCTATTGCACCATGGGTTATCGGCACAGGGGGCCAATCGAATGTCGTTGCTGTTAATGGGGGGGAAAGCTATGGGAATAACGGCCCTGCGTTAGATGCAGAAGAACAACCCGCAGGGGCTGTGCAGCACTACCTCGACATCAGTGGTGGTAGCAATACGATTTCTCAAACATTTACTGTTCCGACTTGCGGAGCGACTGATCTGACCGAGCGTCTCGTCAATTTCAGTGGATATTTCTCAGTTCGTGACAGCCAATCAACTCGAGGATTTGGCTATATCCGAATCTTGGATAATTCAGTGCAAGACAGCAATGGCAACCCCAAGGAACTTGTAAAAATAGATACCGGCTATATATCACCAACCGATGCGAATGGGGTAAACGTTCCTCCGCGCATTCAAGTATGGAAACCATTTGGGGGCTCAGTCGCTGTGATGCCTGGCCACCAAATAACTTACCAAGCCTATATCACCAACAATCTGAATTTCGATAATGCTTATATGGCTTTTTCGGATTTCGCTTGCCCATCCACAACATTGGCGATGGCAAAACAATGGAATGGTGCCATTAGTGGTCACGTCGCTGAATTGTCTGCAACCCGCGATAATGAAACGATCCAGATTGATCAACTAACAGCTACGGCCGATGGCTCTACAGACCAACTCATCCAAGACAGTACGCCTTTTACCGTATTTGCAGGAGACAAAATACGCATCAGTGAAACGCTGAAAAACATTGGAAGCACTACGTATAGCCAAGCATTCAGTTGTACCGGAGACACTACCACAACCGAGGTGAAGCCGGGAGTTTTCGATGTGGAAATCGGCAGCGTCAGTGTGAATACAGACCCTATCGTTTGCATAATGGTCAACACTAACACTACGCAATCCACTCTCAAATTGACTAAACGATGGGATGGGGCCAACGAAGGGGATACCGCAACCATTACTGCAGTACCACAACAACCAGCAGGAGGAGTGCCGACACCACTGGTTTCGATTGCCACCTCACTCGCCAACGGAGCCACAGGTCAATTGCAATCAGGTGTCGCCACCGTTGTGCCGCAAGGCGCCAGCTTCAACATCGAAGAAGACATCGACAATTCCGCAGCATCGCCTGCTGTTTATGACACTGAGCTTAACTGCACCCGCACGACGCAAAATGGCCAAACAATCACCATCGATCCAGCACCAGGAACTCAAGCTGAATGCACGATGAAAAACACCTTGGCTGCATTAACGGTCCTGAAACAAGCTTCAGCCCCCTCGGATACGAATAGCTCCGGCATAGTGGGTGACGTGGGCGATGAAATCACATACACCTTCACCGTGACCAATTCAGGTCGAGCCGATTTGAATGATGTGCAAATCGAGGACGCCATGCTGCAAAGTGCCCAAGTGGCCATCAGTTGGAATTCACAACTCCCGATAAGCCTAACACCAGGCCAATCTGTAACAGCAACAGCGGTATACACAATCAACAGCGACGATGTGGCAAGTCAATCTGGAAAAATCATTAATCAAGCAACCGCATCAGCAGTCACCAAGGTAAAAAATCGTCGTGTAACTTCTTTGTCCAACGCCACCGAAACACCCGTTCAGGCCGCTCATCCAAAACTGTCTATTGTTAAATCAGCACACGTTTCCGACACGAACAATTCCTCCATTCTTGCCGATGTAGGTGATCAGATTGTCTATAGCGTGACTGTGGCCAACAGCGGTGATACACACTTATACGGCGTAACAATCTCTGACCCACTGGAGGGCCTGTCAAGCTTAGATATTGCATGGCCAAATCAGGCCATACCGGGCACCCTGCCTGTTGGCAGTCAAGCTACGGCTACAGCAACCTATGTCATCCAGCAAAAAGACCTGGCAGCAGGACATGTCTATAACAAGGCAACGGCCAGTGCGAACCCCATAGCCGGTATCCCTGTTGATAGCGTTTCAGATGACACCACAGTTATCACGCAAAAACCCACAGTCATTGCAACACCAGTTCCAACTACCAATACGTGGGCCTTACTGATGCTGGCTAGCGCATTGGGCCTGACTGCCTCACGTGTACGCCGCAAGATTTGAGAATAAGAGAAGGAAGCAGTCAAAATAACTGCAAACCTTCTCAGACATGGATGTGCCGGGGACAAGGCACCCATACAACACAAACCATCGCGATCGGGCTAGTACGGTGCGGCCACCTCCTTATTACGCTCGTTTGCTTTGTGCCTAGAGAACTGTACTCACAGCGACTGACACAGCCAGTCGTAGAGACTCCGCGCCATGACTTTGGTCGCACCTCGTAAATCGTCCAGCAACAGATGCTCATCGGCACGCTTGGCGTTTGACTCCAAGACCGTGCGTGGGCCTGCCCCATAAATTACACCTGGAATGCCGCGCTGCGCATACAAGCGCACATCGGTGTAAAGCGGCGTTCCTTTGGCTGGAATGTCCTGGCCGAAGATGAATTTTCCGTGCGTTTGAATCGCTGTCACCAGTGGAGCATTCGCCGCTAGTGGCTGCATGGATTTTGCCAACAATAAACGCTTGATCTCAACATGCACGCCTGGGCTTGAAATGGCGGCTTGCTCAATCACCCTACGAATTTCTGCCTCGACATGCTGTGGATCCTCCTCCGGGATCATGCGCCGATCAAGCTTGAAGCTGACTTTACCTGGCACCACATTGGTGTTGGTTCCGCCCTCAATCCTGCCTACATTGAGATAAGGATGGCTGATGCCCGGTACATTGGAGGTGATGCACTGGTATTGGTCGTTTTGCGCATACAACGCATTGAGAATTTTCACAGCCGCCTGCAGCGCATCTACACCACTGGCGGGAATGGCTGCATGGGCCATCTTGCCATGCACGGTCACCTCCATTTGCAAGCAACCATTGTGTGCGGTCACCACCTCGTAAGAGAATCCTGCAGCCACCATCATATCGGGCTTAGTCAGGCCTTGCGCCAGCAGCCAACCTGGGCCTAACTCCCCACCAAACTCCTCGTCGTAGGTGAAATGCAATTCGAGTTGCCCTTGCACAGGCTTAGCTACAGCCTCCAAAGCGCGAAGCGCGAAAGTGAAAGTTGAAAAATCGCTTTTGCTTACAGCCGATGCGCGCCCATAGATTTTCCCCTCAACCACATCACCGCCATAGGGCTCATGGCTCCAGCCATCTCCGGGGGGCACAACGTCACCATGGGCATTCAAAGCCAACACGGGATGTGCCTGCCCATCAGCGCCCGCTGTGCCGTAGACACGGCGCACAATCAAATTGGTAATTGATTGCATGCCTTGGGCCTGTACATCACTGGCAGGCACCGCGTACTGGTCTGCGTGCAGGCCCATTTGCGCGAGCAACTCAGCGGTACGCTCGGCGTGGGGCGCATTGTTGCCCGGCGGCGTATCCGTGGGCACTTGAATGAGTTGCTGCAAAAAGGCGACTTGCGCATCGAAATGGGCGTCCACCCATGCATCCAACTGCTGGTAAATGGTTGAGGTTGTCATGGTCGTATTCAGAGATAAGTGTGCTGGGCAAACCCTTGTGTTGCACCGAGCTTCCCGGCAACAACTACAGGGCTATGCTGCTGTGAATGAAGAATTGGCTACTTCGCGCAGCAATGCATCAAAGGCTTCAATAGCCAGCTGCATGTCATCACTGGTCGTGCTTTCCAAGGGGTTATGGCTAATACCCCCATTCTCTCCACGCACGAACAGCATCGCTTGCGGCATGGCCGTGTGCAGCATCATGGCATCGTGGCCTGCACCACTGGGCATCGCGTGTACCGGCAATCCCAGTTGGCTGACTGCTCGCGCCCAGGCAGCTTGCCAAGGCGCAGCACTTGGCGCTGCAGCCGCCCGCATGGTTTCTTCCAACGTATACGTAACCCCACGGGCTGCGGCAATACGCGCCAGCTCTGCCAAGACATCGGCCACTAGCGCATCACGCTGCGCATCATTCGGGGCACGTAAATCAATGGTGAAGAGGCATTGCCCTGGAACAACATTCAGCGAGCCATTGGGCACTTCCAGCACGCCTACTGTGCCCACGGAATCACCGTCTTGCGCAGCGCGCTTTTCGATGAAAAGCAACAACTCGGCCACAGCCACCGCTGCATCATGGCGCTGCCCCATGGGTGTCGTGCCCGCATGGCTGGCCAGCCCCTGCATAGCGCCTGCAAACCGGGCGCTGCCGTTAATGGAGGTCACCACACCTAAAGGTAGATTGCGCTCATAAAGCACCGGCCCTTGTTCAATATGCACCTCCACATAGCCCAAGTATTGAGCCGGGTCACGTCGCAACGTCGCAATAGCTGCGGGGTCCAGGCCCGCGTGCTGCATCGCCGCTTTGAGAGAAATGCCATCGGCATCCTCCAAATCCAGCCACGCTGGCTGAAAGGCCCCGACCAATGCGCTGGAGCCGATAAAAGTAGCTTTGTAGCGCTGCCCCTCTTCTTCGGAAAAGGCCACAACTTCCAAATGGTAGGGCAAGCGCTTGCCCGCTTGGGCCAATTGCGCCACCCATGTCAGCGGCACATAAATGCCCAATCGGCCATCGTATTTTCCACCGTTGCGCACGGTGTCGTAGTGCGAGCCTGTCAACAAGGTTTTGGCCCCCTCCACATCACTAAGGTAGCGTCCCACGACATTCCCCACAGCATCGATGTGAACCTCATCGAAACCGCCTTCTCGCATGGATTGCGCAATATGTTGTGCGCAGGCACGATGCGCATCGGTCAAGTACGTCACGGTCAATTGGCCAGTGCCTTCATAACCCGCATCGGTCCATTTGGCAAGCGCCTCCAAACCATCCCAACAGGCATTGCCTAGGGTAGGCTGCACTCCAAATTTGTCGTTCAGGCGAAGCTGCGCAATGCGGTGGATATTGCGCAGCGCTTCAGCGCGCTCGTAATCAACAGGGTGGCGCAACCTGCGCTGCAGCGTCTCAATGATGGTGCGCTTGCTCAATCCTGTGCCGCGCGGGCCACGCACTGCCAGCACAAAGGGAAAGCCAAATTTTTGCGCGTAGGCGGTATTGAGCTGTTGAATCAGAGCAAACTCAGCTGGCGTGCAATGGGTCAATCCTGCTTTACTTTGCTCATGGGTTGATTCGGCCGTCAGGCTTTGATCCACCATGGCCTTACCGGCCAATTCAGGATGGGCGCGAATCAAGGCCAGCTGTGCCTCAACACCACTGCGCTGCACCACATCAACCATCGCCAACTGAAGCTGCGCCAGAGAGCGAAATGGCCGCACAGCCAAGGCTTGCGCCCCGACCCAAGGCGAATGCTCGTAAATGCCATCGAGCATGCCAATTGCATCGACTGTGCTGGCTGTGTTTAAGCCTAGCAGTGTTGCTCGCTCTACCCCAGAAGAATCGGTCATGGTCAGCCTCTCACGCAGTCTCAGATTGATACGGATGCACTTGCTTCCAATGGCGAGCAATGTCGATACGACGGCACACCCAAACACGGTCATGCTTGGCGATATGGTCCATAAAACGTTGCAACGCCACTATCCGGCCCGGTCGCCCCAATAAGCGACAGTGCATACCCACACTCATCATGCGTGGAGTCTCGGCCCCTTCAGCGTACAAAACATCAAAACTGTCACGCAGATACACATAAAAGTCCTCTGCTTGGGAAAAACCTTGCGGCAGGCAAAACCGCATATCGTTGGTATCGAGCGTGTAGGGCACCACCAAGTGCGGCACCACCTGCCCATCAGTACGCGCCACGCGCATCCAAAATGGCAGGTCATCGCCGTAATAATCACTGTCGTACTCCAGCCCGCCATCGTCCACCAGAATGCGGCGGGTGTTGGGACTATCACGCCCGGTGTACCAACCTTGAGGGCGTTGCCCAGTAAGCTGCTCAATCGCTTGCATGCCCAACCTGAAGTGCGTACGCTCGGTATCTTCATCCATTTTTTGGTAGTGAATCCAGCGCCAACCGTGGCAGGCTATTTCATGGCCTAGCGCCACGAAAGCCTGCGTCAGTTCTGGGTGCCGCTGCAAGGCCATGCCTACGCCAAACACTGTCAGCGGCCAGCCACGCTTTTCAAACTCTTTCAAAATCCGCCATACCCCGACACGCGAACCATATTCATACACCCCTTCCATGCTCAGATGGCGAGCGGGGTACGATTCGGGGTTGAACATCTCGGAGAGGAACTGCTCACTTCCTTGATCGCCATGCAAAACATGGTTCTCACCGCCCTCTTCATAATTGAGGACAAACTGCACTGCCACACGCGCCTGACTAGGCCACTGGGCGTGCACGGGCGTGGCCCCATAGCCAACCATGTCACGAGGGTAGACAGCGGTGCTGTCATAGCTGCGGCTCATAGAACAATCCTTCCTTCAACTGCACGGCACTTATTCGGCATTCATCATGATGATGGACGCAAAATTGTATACATTCAAACTATATTTTGTAGACATGCAATTGCCGTGCCTAACCGTCAAACCACGCGAAATGGCTGCCTTGTGGCACGATTACTGCTCCACCGTGACCATCAATACGACCACTTGATTGAAGATTGGAGAAGACCTCAATGGGGCTGAGCACACACGTACTTGACACCGCAAACGGCAAACCTGCAGCAGGCATGACCGTCTCGCTGTATGCCATCCATGGCCAAGAAGCCACTTGCCTGAGCAAGCATGTACTCAATAACGATGGGCGAACCAACACGCCACTGTTTAGCGATGGCGCATTACAGGCGGGTACGTACCGACTGGCGTTTGAAGTGGCGGCTTACTTCAAGGCGCAAAGTACACCACAAAACGACCCACCATTTCTCAATGTGGTGCTCCTAGACTTTGGCGTGGCTGACCCCACACAGCATTACCATGTGCCATTGCTGGTCAGCCCTTGGGCGTATTCCACGTACCGTGGCTCCTGAAATCGTCTTTTAATCAGATGGCAGCATCCATGCGTATAGCGCACCATCAAGCATCCAAAGGATTGCCTTCAATATTGGCCACAATCCCGCGGATGATGTTGCTGCCATCCTCGGTCCACAACCCGTCGTACCAAGCCTGAGTCACGGCCGCGTCCTTGGCATGGGTGACATCGCAGCGCTTGCGTGCCCGCAACACCAAATCAGCCGTGCGTTGGTTGCGCCGGTTCTGGTAACGCACCAACGCATCCTCCACCCCCAAAGTATTGGTTTGCAACGCAGTGGCCAGCACAATGGCATCTTCCATGGCTTGGCAGCCGCCTTGACCAATGTCAGGTGTCGTGCTGTGCCCTGCATCACCCAATAAAGCCACACGTCCCTTGGTCCAGGTCATGAACGGCTCAATGTCATGGATCTCCACACGGTTCGTCGTTTCTGGATCAATCCGGTCAATCAAGGTCTGTACAGGCGTGGCCCACCCTTCAAAATAGGAGCGCAGCAACCGTTGGTATTCGCTGCGCACATTGGCGAGCCCCTTAGGCAAAGGCACATCAAAAAAGAAATAAAAACGCCCACCAGCGATTGGCATGACAGACACGCGCTTGCCCTGCCCTACAAAAGTGGTCCACTGCTGCGCTGGGGCAATGTCTTGGGCAATGTCTACCAAACCATTCCAATTGACATAGCCTGCATAACGCCGCTCGGGCTGCTGCCCCAAGATATAGCCGCGCACTGTAGAGTGGGTTCCATCGGCTCCAATCAATACATCTGCGGTGTCGCTGTGGCCATCGGCAAAATGCGCGGTCACCTGGTGCCCGTCATCGGTCACATCAGTCAGGGCCATCCCCAAGTGAACAGCACCAGCACCAAATTGCTCTAGCAGCATCTGCTGCAAAGCTGCACGCGAGACGGGATACGGCCGTTGACCGACCGATTCCACCAACGGCTGCAAGCTGAATTCGGTCATCGTTTTACCGCTGAGGCCATCGACATAGGCCATCGAATCCATTTGCCCACCCAGGGCTGCCACTTGCGCATGCAAACCCAAATAATTCAAACACTTGACGCCATTGGACCAAAGCGAAATAGCCGCCCCAACGGGTTTGATCTCCGTCACCTTTTCATAGACGGTTACCTCATGCCCCAACCGTTTGAGTGCAAGCCCCGCACTCAAACCGCCCATACCCGCTCCAATGATGATGACTTTCACCTGCGCTCCTCGATTCGTTAAACCACCATGCTCGAACGTGCAACCAATATATGCACTGCAAACATGCACCTGATGCAGACAATGCACTCAGGCCAGAGCCAATCTGTATACAAAAAGCGCGCCAAGTTTTTATACCTGCGAGAAATGATGCAGGCAAAAAAACACCCCAAAAAAGGGCAAGACAAGCCCCCATTGCACCAACTTGGCGCAATGGGGCGACTTCAAACGAAGAAGGGTTTTCTGGGTAGGAACGCAGCGCGAGGCAAAGGCTCACGCATCAGGCAGCAAGGCGTGTGGATTCAGCAAGTTCAGAGGATCCAATGCGGCCTTGATGGCGCGCATCATGCCCAGGGCAACCGGCTCTTTATAGTGCGCTAAATCGTGGCGTTTGAGACGCCCAACACCGTGCTCAGCAGAGAATGAGCCACCAAAAGAGGCGACCACATCGTAAATGGCGTGCTCTGCAGTTTGCTGGCAGGTGTCAACAAATGCCCGTGGATTCTCTCCTTCTGGAGCTTGCACGTTGAAATGCAGGTTGCCATCACCCAGATGACCAAAATTGATCACCCGCGCGCCAGGTAAGGCCTTGGCCAGTGCTTCCTTGGCCTGACGCACAAAAGCCGGAATGCTCGACGATGGCACTGAAATATCGTGCTTGAGGTGCAAACCCTCAGCAGCCTGCGCCAACGTGATGTGCTCACGAATATCCCACATTTTTTGCGCTTGATCGAGGTTTTGCGCCACAGCACCATCGGTCAACAAGCCTGCCTCGAAAGCCGCCTCCAGCAAGATCTCCAAACGCACACGGGCACGGTCTTCGCTCTCATCGTCAGAGTACTCGAGCAACACAAAGGCATTACCAACAGTCACATCAATCGGCATGCGCATATGTGGCATGTGTTTCTCTACCAATTTGAGTGCGTCTTGCTCCATCGTCTCAAAACCCGTCAACCCCGATGCCAAGTGCTTTTGCGCCAAACTGAGCAACTCCACAGCATGATCAAGCGTATCCACCGCCAACCACGCACACGTCGTTGCCGCGGGCTGCGGATACAACTTCATGGTCGCTGCGGTGATGATGCCAAGCGTCCCCTCGCTGCCAATCATCAAATGGCGTAGGTCGTATCCAGTGTTGTTCTTGCGCAAGCCAGACAGGCCATTCCATATCTCGCCCTTGGCGGTCACCACCTCCAGGCCCAAGCACAAGTCACGCGTATTGCCATAACGCACCACCTGCGTGCCGCCAGCGTTGGTTGCCAAATTGCCGCCTATCACGCAACTGCCCTCTGCCGCCAGACTCAGAGGAAACAGCAATCCCTCGGCCGCTGCAATGGTTTGCAGGTTTTGCAAAATACATCCTGCATCCACCGTGATAGAGAGATTTTGCTTATCCAACGCACGTACCGCTTGCATGCGCTTGAGGCTAAGCACCACTTGCAGGCCCGAATCATCTGGCGTCCCCCCCAAAACCAACCCTGTGTTGCCCCCTTGAGGAACAATAGAAACATTCAGGCCAGACTCTTTAGCTGCCACGCAGGCCTGCACCACTGCCGCGACCTCAGCCGTATTGGCAGGACTTACCACAGCCAGCGCTTTGCCTTTGGCCAATTGGCGCCAGTCTTCTTCCCATGCGGACAAATCCCCCTGTGCACGGGCATGGTCTGCACCAATCAAGGCCTGGAGTTGAAGTACAAGTTGGTCTGCGGTGATTGTCATAGGGCGTATCCATCAAAGAGCAAAAATGAGCGCCGGTATTATCGCGCTTCATTTCCGAAGCACGCAGCAATTGAGCAACATGTTCTGCTCTATGCCTGCAGGGCCAGAGAAATCGCATAACCAGTGCAACAAATACCCTTGCTTTGCAGCCCCAACCTCACTCTTCAGCGGGTTTGGGAGCTGACTCTGGCGCGGCATGGTGCAAACGGGCATACAAACCATCTGCAGCCAGCAAACTGGCATGTGTTCCCTGCTCCACGATATGGCCCCGCTCCATCACCAACACGCTGTCAGCATGTTCGATGGTGCTCAAACGGTGTGCAATCACCAAAGTCGTGCGGCCATGCATCAAACGCTGCAATGCCTCTTGCACCAACCGCTCGGATTGGGTGTCCAACGCAGAGGTCGCCTCATCAAGGATCAGAATCGGCGCATCTTTATACAAAGCCCTTGCAATCGCCAAACGCTGGCGCTGTCCACCAGAGAGCTGAGAGGCGTTATGCCCTACGACGGTATGGATGCCATTGGGCAAACTGGCCACCAAATCGCCAAGGTTAGCGGCCTCCAAGCAGGACTGAACACGCGCAGCATCGGGCGAAGTGCCTAACGCCACGTTCTCTGCCAAACTGACATTGAGCATGACGACATCCTGACTGACCATTGCAAACTGGTTGCGCAAGCTTTGGATATCCCATTGTTCGATAGCCTGTCCGTCCAAAAGAACTTGCCCGGAACTGGATTCGAGAAAACGCGGCAGCAGATTCACCAATGTCGTCTTACCGGCACCCGAAGGCCCCACCAAAGCCACCGTCTGTCCAGCTTGTATCTTGAGACTAAGGCCGCTCAACGCAGGCACGGCCTGGCCTTCAAACTGCACGGTGACGTCCTGCAGTTGAATCTCACCGCGCGCCCGAGCAAGGTGGAAACTGCCCCCCTTTTCTTCACCTAAAGAGTCGAGCAACGTTAACCCACGCTCCAGCGCAGCCACACCGCGCGTCAAAGGATTGGCCACATCTGTCAGGCGGCGCATGGGGGAGACCAGGCCCAACATCGCCAGCGCAAATTGCATAAAAGCCCCCACCGTCAGCGGATCTTGCGTACGGCTTTGCCACATGGCCAGGCACACGATGACTGAAATGGCACCAGCTGCCAACACCTGAGTGATTGGCGTCATGGCGGCCGAGGCAATTGTGCTGCGGATGGCCAACCCTTCCAGTCGTCGGCTCAACCCATTGAAACGATCGACCTGCTGGTTTTGTGCCGCGTGCAAACGCACCATGCGGTTAGCCAGTGAATTCTCTTCCACCACATAAGCGAGCTCATCGGTAGCGTTCTGGCTGAGTTTGGTGACGTTGTAGAGCCGTTTAGAAAGCACCCGCATGACATAAGCAATCACCGGCACCATCAAAAACACCAGCAAGGTCAATTGCCAGTTCAAGTAGAGCAAAAACACAATCAATGCGACCAGACTGAAGCCATCTCGCGAAAGAATCAGTGCCGCTTGCACCAAGTTGAGTGAGCCGTTCTGGGTCTCATACACCACGGTATTGGCCAACTTGCTGGCCGAATTGTTTTGATAAACACGGATATCAGCCCGCATCAACCGCTCAAACAACATGGTGCGAATCAAGTACATGCCATGATTGGAAATCCGCGCCAATGAATATTGATTAACAAATTGCGCCATACCACGCACGACAAAAATACCAATCAACGCAGCAGGGATCATCCACAGCGGCATGGTCTGATTGGTAAAACCATCATCGACGATGTAGCGAATGGCGGTGGCCATCATCACCTCTGTGCTACCAATCACCATCGAGGCCAACAACATCAAGAGCCAAGCCCACCGGTGTGTACCGAAATAGGGAATAAGCCGCTTCAAACGCGCCACCAAAGAACCTGATGCTGCAGACTTGGAGGGCTCATCAGGCTGAGACGTTGAAGAGGGGATTGGTGGAGTCGCTTGGGTCATGCGGCATGATTTTACGGTGCCCACGGAACTGCCATGCCTCAAAACGCTCTCACTCACTTTCAGTGAGACCTTTCAATGTTATTGCCTGTAATTTCGATCAAAAAAAGCAAAAGCATTCGGAATCAGTTAGAAAAAAAGTCACAGTAATGCACAGCAAATGAAAAATATTCTTGGTGTGCAGCAAGGGTTTACTTTCCTCTGCATCCTTTGGGGCACAATCTGATCCGTTCAATAAAGCGGGATCAATGTGGTCGTTCATACCGCATTGAAAGGTTGTACTGTTTAGACATTTCCGCCATACATGGGCATCGGCCTATGTTGCAGTCAACAAGAGTGGGAAAAGGCATGAAAAAACACGGCTATCTGTGGAATCAACTCAATATGGGCGGCATCACAGCCATGACAACTCGCCGCAGCGCAGTCACCGCGCTTTTGGCCGCAGGCGCTGCACCACAGCTTTTTGCGCAAAGCCCCCGTATTGATATCGGTGGGCGCGACTTCCAGTACCCCATTGCAATTGCCACTTTCCGCGGGGAAGACCAATCACCACAAAAAATCTCCGCCATTGTGCGTGCCGACCTAGAGCGCAGTGGGTTTTTTCGCAATATCGACACCTCCGGTGTTGCGCTGGATGAATTGGCCCGCCCAGACATGAATGCTTGGCGTCAACGTACCGCGAGTTGGCTTAGTGCAGGCAGCGTCACACGCCAAGGAGACGGCCGTTTTGACATTCGTTTTCGCTTGTGGGACGTCGCACGTGGTGAAGATTTTGGTGGCCAAAGCTATTTGGTGCCGGCCGCGGACCTGCGTTTGGCCGCCCACCGCATTGCCGACTTCATTTATGAAAAAGTGATGGGGCAGCCTGGCATTTTCTCAACCCGCATTGCCTACGTCGCCAAAGCGGCACGCTACTCACTCTGGGTCGCTGATTCTGATGGCGAAAACGCCCAAGCCGCACTGACCAGCTCAGAACCGATCATCTCGCCCGCCTGGTCACCTGATGGCAAACAACTGGCCTACGTGTCCTTTGAATCTCGCAAGCCAGTGGTCTACGTGCACGATGTAGCCAGCGGACAACGACGTTTGCTGGCCAATTTCCGGGGCTCCAATAGCGCGCCCACATGGTCGCCTGACGGCAGACGTTTGGCTGTCACCCTAACCCGCGATGGTGGCTCACAGCTCTACACCATTGGTGCCGGTGGCGGTGAAGCCACCCGCATCATGCAAAGCTCAGGAATCGACACGGAGCCCGACTACTCCTCCGATGGGCAATTTATCTATTTTGTGAGTGACCGAGGTGGTTCACCGCAGATTTACCGTGTTGGCGCCAATGGTGGAGCCGCACAACGCGTAACTTTTGCAGGGAACTACAACATCTCTCCCTCCATCAGCCCAGATGGGGCCTACTTGGCCTACATCTCACGCACCGGCGGCTATCGCCTGCATGTCATGGAGCTGGCCAGTGGCAACGTCACGCCGCTGACCGACACCTCCGCTGATGAAAGTCCAAGTTTCGCTCCCAACAGTCAACAGTTACTGTATGCAACACGTTTAGGGGGGACAAGTGCGCTCATGACCACTACTGTCGATGGTCGCGTCAAAGTGCGCTTGGCAGCCCAAGGGGGCGAAATCCGTGAGCCGGCATGGGGCCCGTTGCTGCGATAAGTCAGCACAAAGCCATGCCGCTGGCGGTTGGTAGTTGATATTGTGTTAGTAACGTTGTCAGAAAAAAGTCCGTGCGCAACCAACGCACATTTGGAGTTAAACATGTTGAGTCTCAAACAATCTCTTTCCTATTCTGTGCTTGCCGCAGCCGTTGCGCTGGCTGGCTGCAGCTCAAAAACCAAGCTGGATGACCAAGCCAATTCAGGCACAGGTACCGCAGCCTATGATGCCAGCGGCCAAGGCCAGAGCAGCATCTCCGGCGTCGACCTGTCCATCTCGCCTATCGAAGGCGAAGGCCCAGTGAACGTGGCACACACCATCTACTTTGACTTCGATAGCTACAGCGTCAAGCCAGAGTACCAAGCCACATTGCAAAAGCACGCAGACTTCATGCGCGCCAACCGCAACATCACCGTTACACTGGAAGGCCATACCGACGAGCGCGGCGGCCGTGAATACAACTTAGCACTGGGCCAACGCCGTGCTGAAGCTGTCCGCCAAACTCTGGATTTGCTGGGCGTGCCAGCTTCTCAGCTCGAAGCCATCAGCTACGGCAAAGAAAAGCCTAAAGCCACTGGTTTCAGCGAAGAAGCTTTCTCCCAAAACCGCCGCGTAGAAATCCGCTATAACAAGTAATCTCCTATGAAACGACTCGTGCTGCCTCCTGTCTCCGCCACCATCCAGCGCTTTGCTGCTCTGGCCATGGTCAGTACCATGATGCTGCCCAGCGCGGCCCATGCTCTGTTTGAAGATGGCGATGCCCGACGCGCCATTCTGGAGCTGCGCAGCCGAGTCGATCAATTGCAGCTGGTAGATCAAAATACAGCTTCAGAGATTCAGCAAATGCGCTCCAGCCTTCTGGAGCTGCAAGGGCAGATCAGCGCCCTTCGCAACGAAGTGGCAACGCTGCGCGGGCAGAATGAAGAACTCACCCAAAACCTGCAACGCACAGAAACTCGCCTGAAATCGTTTGAACCACAGCCAGTTCAAGTTGACGGCTCGAATTTCCAAGCACAGCCCGCAGAGCAGCAGGCCTTTGACGCCGCGCTTGAACAATTGCGCAATGGTCAATACGAAGCAGCGCGCAATGCATTCAAAACGTTTATTGATCAGCACCCCAACAGTGGCTACATCCCCTCCGCGCAATTTTGGCTGGGCAACTCCCTCTATGCCACAAGGGAATATCAGCAGGCTATCAACACATTCAACGCACTGCTAAAGCAAGCGCCTCAGCACGAACGCGCGCCAGATGCTGCATTGGGTGTGGCCAACTCCCAAATTGAGCTGAAAAACGTGACTGGCGCACGACAAACACTGCAAAACCTCATCTCAGTCTACCCAGACTCTTCCGCAGCCACCGACGCACGCGAGCGTTTGGCACGCCTGCGCTAATAGTCAAAGTAGCGCCCATTGCCAGGGGATGCTTTCAGGCCAAAACCGATTAGCCCTTGCAGCAAATGCCCTTATGGCCAGGGCCATACTACCTGCACCTCTCGACATCCCTATCATCAGCACGGCATGGGCCGTGCTGTTTTTTTTACCTATTCCAATCGCCTTAATCAACTGGGCATACTGTAATGAGTGAATTGTTTGATCCCCAACGCCGATTTGGCGGTTTGCAGCGCCTATACGGCAACACTGGGGCCATGCGCATTGCGCAAGCACATGTCGCTGTAGTGGGCATTGGAGGAGTCGGCTCATGGGCGGCCGAAGCACTAGCGCGCAGTGGCGTAGGAAAACTCACACTGATTGATCTGGACAACGTTGCCGAATCGAACATCAACCGCCAGATTCATGCCCTAACAGACACCATCGGCCAGCCTAAGGTGGAGGCCATGAAAGCCCGAATCGCTCAAATCAACCCTTCCTGCACGGTTCATGTTGTGGAGGACTTTGTTGACGAAAACAACGTACAAGCACTACTGGCAACCAATGCCATTGATGCAACTATTGACGCGTGCGATCAAGTCAGAGCCAAAGCAGCTATTGCACAGGCCATGCTACAAAGCAAACGTATCTTTATCTCCGTCGGCGCAGCTGGAGGGAAAACCCAAGCACAACAAGTTGAAGTTCAAGACTTAGGCCTGCTTACACACGACCCTCTACTGGCACAGCTGCGCTATCGCTTGCGACGCCATTACCATTTCCCATCCAACGGTAAAAAAATGCAGGTGCCCTGCGTATTCAGTCGCGAATCTGTCAAACAAGCCAACAGCAGTTGCGCAACCCAAGAGGACAATACCCTTAACTGCGCAGGATATGGATCAACTGTTACGGTCACCGCTACGTTTGGAATGGTGGCTGCAGGATGGGTTTTAAATAATTTAGGAAATTTTTAAACTTTTCCATTCAAGCTAAAAAAGCCTGCTACAATCTTGTTTTTCGCATGAAGCAGCAAACAAACTGCATCACGAAGGCGGGTCGTTAGCTCAGTTGGTAGAGCAGCGGACTTTTAATCCGTTTGTCACAAGTTCGAATCTTGTACGACCCACCAAAGAATTCAAAGGCCTAACGTTCACGCGTTAGGCCTTTTTCTTTATGCCATTTACTGCTTTATTATCATTGCAGCATTGGTATTGCAAATGCAGAGCGAAGACAATCTCTCGTTATTTACCTAGTCGAACGTAGTTGCCATCTCTTGTCTTGGAAGGGCCTGTATCCATCCTCTGTTAGCCAACACACGACGACACAGATAAACACAGTAATGCAACCAATTCTTTGCTGCGCAGCCAGCAATCACCGTCGGCTTTAGGAAAACAACTCATGCCTCTTATCAGCAAAACGGGTTTACTACTGCTGGGCCACGGATCACGCGATCCGCACTGGCGTGAACCGATGAACAAAATGCAGCAAGCCTTGCAAAAGCAAAAGCCAGACCTCGCAATACAGTGCGCCTACTTGGAATTGTGCGAACCCAGCTTGGAAGATGCAGCAGCAATCCTGTTGCAACAAGACAGCAAGCTAGGAAAAATTGTTATCTACCCCGTCTTCATTGGTATGGGAACCCACACCAAAGAAGACCTGCCGCACTTAAAAGACAAGCTGGCGCATCAATATCCAAATGTTCAATGGTCACTCGCCCCAGCCTTGGGAACTGATGAACGGCTCATCGACTTGGTTGCAGCCATTACCAAAGAGTGGACCGAATAAGCAGCACAGCAACAACTGCACCGTCTGATGCATTGAGGAGCGTTGAAGGACACATCAAATAAATGTACCCCTCAATTTTCGCCCCCCCTTTTACTTGCCAAACTCTTGAGCCATTTCAACCGCACGATCATGGCATGCCTGCATCGCTGCGACAAAATGCGGCTTCACATCCAAAGCATCCAGTGCTGTCGTGGCCGCAAAGGTGGTACCCCCTTTAGAGGTTACGCGCTGCCTGAGCACCTCTGGAGCTTCTGTTGATTGCGCTGCCAAGGCCGATGCTCCCTCAAAAGTGGCTACAGCCAATTGATATGCCTGCTCAGCAGTCAACCCAAGCTGCGTGCCTGCCTGCTGCATAGCCTCTAAAAAGTAAAACACATACGCTGGCCCCGAACCTGAAAGTGCAGTAACGGCATCCAACTGCGCCTCACGCTCAACCCATAGCACTTGCCCAACGGCTTGTAGGACAGTTTCTGAAGCCTGACGGTCACCGGCCTCCACGGCATCACCTGCAAAAACCCCTGTGATGCCTTTGCCAATCAATGCAGGCGTATTGGGCATCGCCCGCACAATACGCTGGCTACCAAGCCACTGGCCAATAGAAGCAGTAGTCACGCCTGCGGCGATGCTCACATGCAGCGCATCTGCAAGCATGCCCGCCAACCCATGCATAACGCTTTTAAGAACCTGAGGCTTGACCGCCCACACAACCAAATCCACGCCATGTGCTAAGGGTGAGCCTTCTTCCTGCGTTTGAACAGAAAAATCGCCTGTCAATGCAGCACGTGTTTGTGCATCCGGCTCAATCACCCGGATATCTGATGGCGCCTTACCCTGATGAATTAAGCCCCCAATGATGGCGCGAGCCATGTTCCCACCACCTACAAACAACACCGTGCGCATACTGAATCCTCTCCGACCAACAGCAATAAGAAGGCAAAAATGAAGGGGCTAAAAGCCCCTTTTTGATTAACCTTGGTGAGCACGCTTACCTGGGTTTTTCTTGCTGCGTGTATGCACGCCACGTTCTTTGCTGACGCCTTGTCCGCCGCCGTCACGAGGAATGTGGTAGCCATTAGGTGCTACTGGACGAGGAGAGGCTTTACGGTCAGCTTCAGTGAAAAATTTATTGGCCATGACGGCTCCTGCTATGTAGAGGTTGTGTGGAAAAACCCATCATTCTAGTGCAGATGGCGACAAAAACTCAATTCCCTTCTCTGAAGGATTTGGCTGTATCAAGTTTTCGCATCTGGCAACAGGCAGGCTTCCACAGTTTCCAAATTGTTATCCCGCGCGAAATTCATCACAAAATCCCAAGCCATTGGTTCATGGTCACGTAGTGCCGAATGGACCACGACGCACTTTGTGCCATCAATAACGGTTGGCACACACCAAGGTGAATACACGATGTGGTTTCCTGGCATCATGCCAGGGGGACGGAAGGTGCTCATTACCCCGGCAAGACGCTCGGACCAGTCACTAGGGCGAAAAGTCTTGCCTTCCTTGGTTTTACCCAAGATGAATATTTCTTGCGGGGAAGAAGGAGCACTGGACATGGTGGGATGGTGCTTCGTCTCACAAGCTTTTGGCCCATGCGCTGCGAGCACTGTTCTTAAAGGATAGGAATTTTAGCCATTCTGACTGCCAGCAGCACAGAGACATTCCGATTTGCGGCAATTTAAATAAATCGTTGACTCTTGCATCCTGCAGACCAGCTTCTTGCTCAAGCAAACAAAGCTGCTCAAAATGGCAACAAAAAAAGCAAACAGCGTCTGTGCACACGTTTGCTTTTTGTCAGAGATCAAAGAAAGCTTTTAGATGATCAGAATGCTAGCTCTTTGTCCACGTCTTGCACCTTACGACGAGCCATCGCTAAGTTAGAGCGCTGTTTATCCAGCACGAAATAGATAAAAACGCCCTCTTTGCGTGAAGCAGGACGAATGATGTGGTAGTGCTTGCCTAGGGTAATCAGAATGTCTTCGATCACATCATTCAAGCCCAACGCACGCATGGTTTTCATCTTAGCGCGCACAACTTCAGTATTGCCTGCAGCGGCAACTTCCAAGTCGACCCCCGTACCCACAGACCCCAGCATCATGCCACTCGTGGAATCCACAATAGCAGCACACATAGCGCCATCCACTTCCATCAATTCGTCCAGTGTTTGTTTGATTGTTGACATAGCTTGTAGATCCTTTTTGAAGGGCTTAGGTAAAAACAAAAGCTTTGATAGAGCTTCTTAAAAAAACAGGCTTCATCAGTAGGAACTTGAACGATTAAGCATCAAATGCTCTTGTCGCATCTTACACAACTCCTACAATTCATTAACCATTTTGGCGATCGCATGTGTGCGCTTTTGCCATGCAGCCCAATCGACGGGGGCATGGTGAATCGACAAAGTTAAAAGAAACATATCTTGGCCACATTGCATCATGGTGATTCGGCCATTTTTGTGCAGAAACACACAAGCCTGAAGTTCACCCAGCTCTGCAAAAGGCAACTCTAGACGCCCGCAGAGACGCCAATAATCGCTGGCAGCTTCAGACAGAACAGCAATATTTTCATTGCCCCCTGCTGCATGCCACACCATTCCTGTGCTGATTTCAACAAGCACGCATCCTTTCAGATCTGGAAAATCCTGCGCCAGCTGATCCAAGGCTTGGCGTAGCAAATAGGCGGCACTCATGCTTCTGCAAGCTGACGAGCAAACTGCGTGGTACGGTAGGCAACTTCACCTATCAACACCCCTTCATTTGCAATCACATTGATGATCAGCTCGACATCCGTGCGGTAAACACTGCGCACAACGGCAAAACCCGACTCCGTATCAATGGTAACGCTGCGGCTACGCCCCAATTGCGCCTCATGCGAAACAACACTGCTGATAGCAGCAATAGAGCTGGCCATTGCTGCAATGCGGCCTGCATCCATATTCGAACGGATCGCCGAGGCCACATCAAAACCATCGACAGAGGCAACCACTACAGCCTGAACTTCAAGAATCTCATCCAGCAGGCGCTGGGCCTCTTGTTGTGCCAGGGCGGCCACGGCAGAAGGAAGAGGGATGCTTGCTGCACTCATCGCTTGTTCTCCATAAATAAAGAAGCCTCCATTTGCGCGAGAAGGCAATCGATCAATAGCACCACATCGCTGCGCAAACGAACATCCACGCCCAATATAGGCAAGACCAATCCACGCTCATTCAACACATTAGAAAACTCATCCAAGCTCGGCGCAGGATGCGCATCTGTTCTACCTACACCAATCACGCAAGGCACATGCTTGAGTTGGGCGGCAAAGCCATCCAAATACACGCGCAAATCGTCCAGCGGAGCTGGTTTGGAGTTGTCTATCAAGATCACAATTCCGAGCACATTTTGCGACAGGATTTTCCATAAAAAATCGAAACGCACCTGCCCAGGCGTACCAAAAAGGCGAATACGGTCACCATTTTCGAGCGTCAAAAGGCCAAAATCCAACCCTACAGTTGTGCGTTCTTTCGCCACGGACTGGTCTGTGTTTTGCACATCTGTCAGTACAGGTTTAACCTCACTCACAGCACCAATCGCTGTAGTCTTGCCTGCCCCCATAGGCCCCGTAAAAAGTAATTTGTATTCTGTCATCTCTCCATCCAACCATTCCCCATTGGGGTATTGTCATTACAAAAGAAACGCATCGACTGCAACTTAAATCCCCAAACGCCTGCGTATGGCACGCATTAAACCCAAGCCGCGCTTGGGGGGCTGCCCCGCTGGCAACACTGACGCAGATGGATAGCGAGCAGGAACACCTGAGGATTGCATTTCAGTAGAAATCACAGCGACTTTGGATCCTACGCGGGTATCCAATAATTCAGAATGCAACAACGTGGAGACCCACTCTTCACACTCATCGAGGCTAGCGCCAGACAAGCTAGAGAGCTCATTGACTTGCAGCGCCTGTTTAGACAGCAGTGATGTGATGCGCAAGCGCTTAGGATCGTTGCCAATGATTTGTGCTGGCGGCCAACGACGCAATAAGTAGCGCGAATCGTGGTCCAAGTACGCCTCTGCATGAGAAGGCATTTCTAGTGCTGGTACTCGTGTATGCGCAGCTGTGGTAGCTCGAGTCTGCGTTGTTTTTTCTGCCTTTCGCGCAGTTTCCAGCTGTCGAGCGGTATCCAATAACCATTGCACCAATGCATCAGCGCGAATTGGCCGCATCAATACGGCATCGATCTCCGGATTACTCGCCCGACTGAGATACAGGGTGGGGATGCGTGCTACTCCACTCAACTCTTGCTGTACATCGTCATTCCAACTGCTACTATCGGCAATGCACACATCGACAGGACCATCATCGACAACTGACCATTGAGGTGACAACCATTGGCTTGAGAGGCGAAAAATCGTCTTGATGAGAATGACTTCTTCTTGCGGAAGACCGCGCAAACCCAGCGTCAAAGGTGTTGCCATATCGGATCAATGAGAAGATCTGTGGACGTTGTGAGCCCAACATGCAAGCCCTCCCTGATTGGGAGGTAATGAGGGCGCTATTTTGACGGATTTGTATATATTCGTGGGCTGTTCATATAGCCATCCCTTATGCGCTGAAGGTTAAGGCTGGCAAGGCTAAACCCGCGTACTACGCAACTGCTAGACAGGCCCTCAACTCGCCTCAAAGTATGTATCTCGTACTGCCTGCATCGCAGGAACCCCAGTTCGAGTGCAATTGCTTATAAAATGCCGCCTCAATAGCAAGAAAGTAAAGCAAGTGCTTGCCACCCGCTAACAGGTCTTTTTGCTACGCAATGGAAGACATACGCACCCGGTGGTGCGCCCGGGCTTCAAACCCGGTAGGGGGCGTCAGACGCTCCCTGGTAGGTTCGACTCCTGCTGTCCTCCGCCATGTCTGGCGCAATCGCCGCCAAGATCACCAACAACGCCGTTTCATGCCCTATTGATTGCTGCAATCAGTGGCTGATCATCCACGGCCGTTTGCTAGGCGCATACTTGGCACCATCGGCTGTAGTACGTGTGGCTTTTGGCAAGCCTGGCTTGCTGCTGCAACAACTGCAGCCCGCAGGGTGCTTGTAGGCTTGGTAATCTTTGGAGCGAATCGGCTCGTGCCGCGCTTTCTCATTGATCTCATGCGCCTTACGCGTGCTGCCAGCCATTGCAGCTAACCGCGGCGCTGACGCAAAAATGCGCTCGCATGCACCACTGCCGCATTCTGGGCAAACGGCCTGCGTATTGCGCTGCTCAAAAGAGCGCATGGCATCAAAAGTGCCACAGTCATCACACACGTATTCGTAGGTAGGCATAGCAAAAATCCTGCTCGGGTAGAACCCTCTATCACATGACATACCCCAAAGCATCGCATGCATGTATACAAAGCGTTGGGGCATCGACGCGTTATTTCAGATCAGGCGAGATGGGCATATCAATACTGCCATCCAGGTACTTCACCGGACCATTCGGGCTAAGGTTAATGTCAAACTCAAAAATTTGAGTTGGCAACCACAGCGTGGCACACGAGTTTGGAATATCCACCACCCCACTCAAATGCCCCTGCACAGGCGCTGAACCCAAAATTGCATAAGCTTGCGCACCAGAGTAACCAAACTTCTTCAAGTACTCAATCGCGTTCAAGCAAGCATTTTTGTAGGCAATATTGGCATCCAGATAGTGCTGCGTGCCACTCTGGTCCACTGAAATACCTTCAAAAATCAGGTAATCGTTGTAGTTTGGTGTCAAAGGGCTAGGCTTGAACACGGGGTTCTTGATGCCGTATTTCTCTACGCCACCTTTGATCAGCTGTACCTTCATGTGTACCCAGCCCGCTGCCATTTCAATGGCACCACAGAAAGTGATCTCGCCATCGCCTTGTGCAAAGTGCAAGTCCCCTACTGACAAGCCAGCGCCATCCACATACACCGGGAAGTAAATCCGCGAACCACGAGACAAGTCTTTGATGTCGCAATTGCCACCATGCTCACGCGGTGGCACGGTGCGCGCACCTTCGGCCGCAGCTTTGTCACGCGCCTCACCTTGCAGTTTGCCCATGTGCGCCGTGTCTGCTTTAGGAGGATTGGCCAGCGGAGGTACGCGCGTAGGGTTGGTGTCGATCAACGCTTGCTCGCGGCTATTCCATGTATCGAGCAATTCTTTAGAGGGCAGACAACCAATCAAACCGGGGTGAATCTGGCCTGCAAAGCGCACACCAGGAATATGACGGGAGCTGGTGTAAATGCCGTGAAAGTCCCAAATCGCTTTCTGTGCAGAGGGGAACTCATCGGTCAAGAAACCGCCGCCGTTGGTTTTGGAGAAAAAACCGTTAAAACCCCACGGCGCTTCTTCTTTAGCGCCCAAATCAAGCAAATCCACCACCAGTAAATCACCAGGCTCTGCACCTTTGACGCCAACTGGGCCGGAAAGGTAATGCACGATGGAGAGGTCCAAGTCGCGAATATCGTCTGCGCTTTCGTTGTTGCCAATCGCGCCAGCGGTCCAGTCATAGGTCTCGAGAATGAAGTCCTCGCCAGGATTAACCCAACACGCCATAGGAATGTCTGGGTGCCAGCGGTTGTGCACTTGCTCATTGCTGGTGGCGGGCTGATTCAAGTCCACTTTAATGAGGGTTTCGGGCATGGTGTTGCTCCTTGTGTTGCTAAGAAAATGGTGCCAAATGCGCGGCATCAGCGCCTGTATGGGCTCAAGGCCTCACACAGAGAGATAGGACTTGATATGGGCCTGATCGGTATCGGCACGGGCGGTTTCGTGCACAAGCTTGCCGCCCTCAATAACGAACAGACGATCGGCCACATCCATCGCAAACGAAAGCACCTGCTCAGACACGATGATGGTGAGTTTGCGCATTTCGCGGATTTCGTTGAGCGCCTTGGCAATGTCTTTGATGATGGAAGGTTGAATGCCCTCGGTAGGTTCATCAAGCAGCAATACGCGCGGATTGGTCACTAAAGCGCGGGCGATGGCCAGCTGCTGCTGCTGCCCGCCAGAGAGGTTGCCGCCCTTGCGCCGTCGCATGTCAAACAGCACCGGAAAGAGCGCATAAATCTCTTCTGGAATCACTTTATCCTTAGCATTCTCCAACCCCGTTTGGATGTTTTCTTCTACGGTCAAGGTCGGGAAAATCATGCGCCCCTGCGGCACGTAGGCAATGCCTTTGGCCACGCGCTTGAAGCTCTCATCTTTGGAGATGTCTTGCCCTGCCACCATCACCTTGCCGCTTTTCAGAGGCAAAACACCCATCAGACTTTTAAACAGTGTTGTCTTGCCCATGCCGTTGCGGCCCATGATGGCCACGGTCTCATTGGGCATGGCGTCAAACGAGATGCCGTGCAAAGCTTCACTTTGGCCATAGGCCGTGTACACGTCTTGTACTTGGAGGTTGGCTTGCGTCATATTCAATGCCCCAGATAAACGTCGATCACTTGCGGATCGGATTGCACTTTCTCCATCGAGCCCTCAGCCAGAATCTTGCCTTGGTGCATCACCGTGACTTTGTGGGCGATGCGCTTGACGAAATCCATGTCGTGCTCAATCACAATCACTGCGCGGTTTTTGCAGATGCGGTTGAGCAAGTCGGCGGTTTGGTCGCGTTCACTGGCGCTCATACCTGCAATGGGTTCATCAAGCATCAACAACTCTGGGTCTTGCATCAGCAGCATGCCGATCTCCAGCCACTGTTTTTGCCCATGCGAGAGCAAGCCTGCCTCCAGTTGCAGCTTGTCTGCCAAGCCAATGTCTTGGGCCACCTCTTGCACACGCTGGCGCACGTCATCAGTGCACTTGAAGGCCAGCGCGCCCAACACTGAACGCCCTGAGGGGTAAGACACCTCCAGATTCTTGAACACCGAAAGGTTTTCGTAAATCGACGGTGTCTGGAACTTGCGTCCCATCCCCAGGCGAACACGTTGGTACTCAGCAATCTTGGTCACCTCCTGGTTCTTGAATTTGATCGAGCCCCCCGTTGCACGGGTCTTGCCACAAATCAAATCTAGCAGCGTGGTTTTGCCAGCGCCATTAGGGCCAATGACTACACGCAACTCATTCTTATCGATGTATAAAGTCAGGTTGTCGATGGCTTTGAAGCCATCAAAGGACACGGTCAAATCCTCAATCGCCAACGCGAAATCCGTATTGGTCGCACTCATGCTGCGCTCCCTTCTTTGGATTCCAAGGTAGCCTCTCTTGCACCCTTGCGTTTAAAGAGGCGCGGCTTGATGTGCTGCTCCCACACCCCTGCCAATCCCATGGGGAAGGCCATCGTCACACCGATAAAGAGGGCGGCCATCATGAACAGCCATGCATCCGGGAAACTCTCTGAAAACGCGGTCTTGCCTGCATTGATCAGCAAAGTGCCATAGACCGCCCCGACCAAGCTCATGCGCCCACCGACTGCGGCATAAATCACCATCTCAATGGAAGGCACGATGCCCACAAACGACGGCGACATGAAGCCCACTTGCAGCGTGAACATAGCGCCACCAATACCGGAAATACCAGCGGCCAGACAAAACACAAAGACTTGAAATGCCGAGACGTCATAGCCAGAAAAACGCACCCGATCTTCCTTGTCCCGCATAGCCAAAAGCAAAGTGCCCAACTTGCTGGTTTGAACCCAACGGCACAACACAATGGCGCCAATCAGCAACGCACAGCACACAAAGTAGAGGATGTACTTGGCTTCATCGGTACGGATATCCCAGCCCAGCATGGTTTTCAAATCGGTGATGCCATTGACGCCGCCCGTGTAACCTTGCTGACCGATGATGAGCACCGTCAAAATCAAGGCAACAGCCTGCGTGATGATGGCGAAATACACCCCGCTCACACGGCGCTTGAACATCGCAAAACTCACGACCCAGGCCAAAGCCATGGGAATCAGCACCACCGCAATCAAAGCCAGCGGCAGACTTTTGAAAGGCACCCACAACCACGGGAGCTCGGTGATCTGGTTCCAATCCATGAAGTCTGGAATACCTGGGGTTGATTGGATTTTGGTGCTTTCTGGGTCAGAGGCTTCAAGCTTTAAGAACATCGCCATCGCATAGCCACCCAAGCCAAAAAATACGCCTTGGCCCAAGCTCAAAATACCGCCATAACCCCACAGCATCACCAGGCCCACAGCGACAAAGGCGTAACACAGGTATTTGCCAATCAAGTTCAGGCGAAAGATGTCCAGCGTCAGTGGCAAGACCACCACCAAAAAAACCGTCAATACCACCAGGCTCAGCAACTGGTAGCGTTCAATCCATTGTTTGAGTGCGTTCATGTTGGGTAACTCCTTGCAGTCTCTTGGAGGTCGATTAACGACGCACCTTGCTGGCAAACAAACCTTGTGGGCGGATCATCAAAATGACCACGATGAGCGAGAGAGTCAGCACTTTGGCCATGGAGCCGGTCAAGAAAAACTCTGCAATCGACTGTGTCTGTGCAATCCCGAACGCCGAAGCCACCGTACCCAACAAGCTTGCTGCACCACCAAAAGTCACCACCAAGAAGGAGTCCACGATGTACAGCGAACCGGATGTGGGGCCGGTAGAACCAATCGTGGTGAAGGCAGCCCCCGCCACGCCAGCAATTCCGCAGCCAATCGCAAAAGTAAAACGATCGGTCTTTTTGGTGTCGATGCCAATCGCATTGGCCATGACGCGATTACTCACGGTAGCGCGTACCCGCAAGCCCCAACGGCTCTTGTACAACGCCAGCATCACCAAGCATGTGACCAATACGGTTAAGCCCAGCACGAACATGCCATTGATCGGAATATCCAGCCCTTCAGCTGGCGACCAGGAACCCATCAGCCAGTCCGGTAACGTGGGGCTCACTTCCTTGGGGCCGATAAAGGTGCGAAAGCATTGTTGCAAAGCCAGTGAAACACCCCAAGTGGCCAACAAAGTATCCAGCGGGCGTTTGTAGAGATGGCGAATCAAAGCCCATTCAAGCAGCCAGCCAGCCAAAAATGCCACCATAAAGGCCAGCACAATCGCCACAGGAAAATAAGCGCTCATCAAGTTGGGCATGTAGCTCTGGGTGAACACTGAGGCCATGAACACGACGTATGAGCCAATGGTCATAAACTCCCCGTGGGCCATGTTGATCACGCCCATCTGACCAAAAATAATGGCCAGCCCCAACCCCATCAACAGCAGCACCGCAAACAGCGATAAGCCCGCAAACCCCTGCATCAGGGTGATGTTCCAGATATCCGTCCAGGTCATGGCCTGCTCCTTTTCTTGCCCACAGCTCGCTTATGCAGCAACTGCTCGGGCATCAATCGCGTCGTGTTCAAGGGGTTTGAAAATGCCAAAGGCGCAGGCAGCGTTGGGCTGAGCCTGCGCCCTGAATCGCACTGGCTCACCACATCAAAGATGCGATGCACCCGTCTTCAAGCGCATGGCGCCATGTCAACAATTACTGGTAGCCAGCAGGGAATGGATCGGGTTTGATCAGCTCAGGCGACTCAGCCACCACCTTGAAGGACGCATCAGGTTGGCCTTGACCGATGCGGGCCTTGCTCCACAAGTGGTGGTTGGCATCGATCTTGACAAAGCCTTCTGGCGCGGTTGGCAATTCAATGCCAGGCGATGCAGCCACCACCTTGTCCACATCAAAACTGCCTGCCTTCTCCACCGCTGCCTTCCACAGCCATGGGCCCAGATAAGCAGCTTGCGTCACATCACCAATCACGGCATTGGCACCGTATTCGGCTTTGAACGCTTCCACAAACTTCTTGTTGTTGTCGTTCTCCAGTGTTTGGAAGTATTTCATCGACGAATAGAAGCCATTGAAGTTCTCGCCACCCACGCCGGTCATCTCGTCCTCTGTGACCGACAAGGTCAGCAAGAACTGCTTATCGCCGGTAATCCCCGCGGCTTTGAGCTGCTTGTAGAACGCCACGTTCGAGCCCCCCACTACAGCGGCAAAAATGCAATCGGGTTTAGCAATCTTGATTTTGTTGATCAAAGAATTGAAGTTGGTGTGGCCCAATGGGTAGTACTCTTCGCCCTTGACAGAACCGAGTTTGGCAACCGACTCGATGTGCTTGCGCGCAATTTTCATGGAGGTGCGTGGCCAGATGTAGTCAGAGCCGACCAAGAAGAAAGTCTTAGCATTCTTCTCTTTAGCGCCCCAATCCAAACTCCACAAAATCTGCTGCGTCGCTTCCTGGCCGGTGTAAATCACGTTTTTAGATTGCTCCAAACCTTCATAGAAAGTTGGGTAGTACAGCAGGCCGTTTTCTTTTTCAAAGATCGGCAACACCGCTTTGCGCGACGCAGAAGTCCAGCAACCAAACACTGTGGCCACCTTGTCGTTGACCAAAAGCTTGCGGGATTTTTCAGCAAATGTCGGCCAATCCGAAGCACCGTCCTCGCGGATCACCTTGATCTTGCGCCCCAAGATACCGCCCGCTTCGTTGATTTGTTTGATCGCCAGCAACTCGGCCTGAATGGAGCCGGTTTCAGAAATCGCCATGGTACCGGTAGCGGAATGCAAGATCCCCACCGTCACTTCAGTATCCGTTACCGCTAAGCCTGTGGTATTGACGGCTGCTGTGGCAGGCGCCTGAGCGAAGGCGGCTTTACCAAGGCCCATGCCCATCAAAGGCAAAGCAGCTGCACCTTGCAGCAAACGGCGACGGCGCATCGCCAGCAAATCAGAAGGGAGTTTGGGTGTGTTGGACATGCGAAGACTCCATGCAGGGTTAAGGAAAGCGACATTGAGCAATGCCTCAGACGCTGCAACCAAGCTGTGCCATGGGTTGCATCGCCATAGCCGCTATGGTGCGCCGCACCACGCTTAGCGCCAATACGTCAAATGACGTATACCCTGCGCGTATGCACTACGCAGCCCATGGCCTTACCTTGCGCAAGGCCCTACCCAACGCCCACATCTGCCCTCTCAACGCGTAGACCACGCTGGACAGACTTCACGTTCAGCGCTGCGCATGCACACTGCGCAGCAAGCCTACGGCACAGGCCGTTCCTTCCAGAACAGGTACGCCTAGCATGGCCCCCAGCGCTCGCCCCAAACCAGACAGCACCGCCCCTGCCAATACGATACTGGCAGCGCCTTGCTCAAGCAGTGGCTGACACGCGTGGGCCAACAGCTGTAAAAAAGCCTCTGTCTGCACTTGCTCTGCTTGAGCATGCGGTGACAATGCAGGCCAAGGCGCTACAGCCACGCCTTCGAGCCGGTGGCCCAAGCCCAAGCTGGCCACATGGGCTTGGTAGAGCTGCGCCATATCAGCGCCCAAGGTCAATAGACCAAAACGAGGCCCCAACAAACATGCATGCAAACAGGCTGCCTCCGTCATTCCCACAACGGGCAGCGTTGGCCACTGGGCGCGCAAAGAAGCCAGGCCCGCATCCAGCGACATGCCAATGATGACGCCATCGCAATGGTGGGCATGCTGCTGCGCCAGTGCCAGCACCTCATCGGCAGCTTGCAGAACCTGCTCTGGCGTTTGAATCACGACAGGCCCCACTCGGGAGTAATGCGCCTGCAGCACATCCTCAGGCCCCAACATGGCCCGAGCGGGCAATGCTAAAGCCTCAGTCACAGCGGCACTGGAGTTGGGGTTGATCAACACAATGTGCATACAAATTCACTCCAAAGCATCTGAGAAAACCGCTTGCAAATCAACCTCCACAGCATCCTTGTGGAGCACCAAACCAGCCTCAATATGGCGCAAATGCTCCAGCATCAAGGCACAAGCATGCCCCGTGTCTTTGGCTTCAATGGCGGCCACCAGTTGCTCATGTTCATCAGCACGACAAGCCTGCCGCGTGGGCGAGTCATACAGCGCGATGATGAGCACCGTTTGCGCGCACATTTGCCGCAGCGATGCAGCCAGCGCGCTGTTGCCAGCCAAATCTCCCAGCAAGGTATGAAACTCGCCAGACAGTCGCACCACGGCATGCTGGTCCCCGCTGGCACGTGCTGCCATCTCCCGCTTCACATGGGCTTTGAGTTGCGCCAAATGGGTTGGCTGCACATCGCCAATCAACCGCGCCACCAAAGCCGGTTCAATCAAGCGGCGCGCTTCAAACACATCGCGTGCCTGTTGCGGTGTAGGTGAGGCGACAAAAGCGCCGCGCTGCGGAATCAATTCAATGATTTGATCAAACGCCAAGCGCGCCAACGTTTGGCGAATGCGCGCACGGCTTACACCAAAAATTCCGGCCAGCTTGTCTTCCCCCAGCTTGGTACCAGGGGGTAAGCGCCGCTCAAAAATGGCGGCATACATTTTTTCGTAGATTGGATCATGCGCCGCATGGAGATGGGCGTTGTCAGCCGCGCGCATACCCGCAGCCTTAGTGGATGTGTTCATAAGGCCCCAATCATCGTTCAGCGCCAGTCAAAAAGCTGCCCCCAGTTGCGCACCAAGGCCGGGTCAGCGCCAGCGGCACGCAGCATGCCCCAAACCGTCGTACTCACGGTATCCAGTACAGGCACACCGTATTCTTGCTCGAAGCGTTGCGCCAATTGCGCTGCTCGCAAGTTGGTGCAGTACGTCACGATGGCTTGCGGTTTGGCCACCAGCGTTTGCTGCATACGTTGCCATAGCAGCTCTGGCGTGAGCAGTCCAAACGCATGGTTGTCGCTCAACGCCTCATACGTGTGCGCAACCACCTCAACCCCTTGCGCAGCGTAGTTGCCCATGATGCGCTCCTGCACATCCAGCGTGTATGGCGAAACAATCGCCAAGCGCTGCACCTGGCCAATAGCCATCAGTTCATTCAAAGCCAAGATGGCTGTAGTGGCAGCAATCCCGGTGCGCTCAGTGATACGCTGGGCCAGAACAGCATCTTTATCAAACCCCATCCAGCCTGCGGCTGTACCACTCCAGCCAATCACATCCACCTTGGCATCAGCCAGTAAATCAGCGGCAGCCAAAATGTTTGTGTCATCAAACTGGCCCAATGCCTGCTCGCTCAATGCAATTTGCGTCACCTTGAAACGGCTGAAATGGGCAGTGCAACCCGGAACAGCTGCGGCAATGGCACTGGTCAAAGGCTCCAGCGCCGTATTAGAAGAAGGAGTCAAAACCCCCAGTCGAATAGATTTCTGCATGGTTTTGGGGCACAGGCATCAGCACCGCACCAGATTGGCTTTAAAAAACAAATTGTCGACAATAAAAAATCTCAACGTCAACAAACATGCAGCATTTTTAATGCCAATCTTCTCAACCTCCTAAAGAGGCTTACCGAGAAAAATGGATCGTCAAATTTTCATGGCATACAAATTGCATTGAACCGTTTAAAAGTATTCAAACTCATGTAGACAAAGTAAAAAACAACTTGTCTACAGAATATGGGGTTCATTTCTGTATGCCTGCACCGTTTGATTTCGTGGTTCGCAATGCCTTGGCAGTCACGGCAAGCGATCAATTTGAAACCGATATCGCCATCCAGGCCGGCCGCATCGTACAGCTTGGTAAAGACTTGGCTCCCGGATTGCGCGAGATCGACGCAGCACACCGGGTCGTAACGCCAGGCGGCGTAGATGGCCACTGCCACCTCGACGAAATCACCAGCGGCCCCCTACGCATGGCCGACGATTTCGAGTCGGGCACGCGCTCTGCCGTTTGCGGTGGCACCACCACACTGGTGCCCTTTGCGGCACAACAACGTGGGCAGTCGCTGTTGGCTGCAGTAGAAGCTTATCGCGCACGCGCAGCCGGTCGCGCCCATGTCGATTACGCCTTTCACCTCATCATCACAGACCCCACTGCCGCAGTGTTGCAGCAAGAGTTGCCTGCCTTGATCGCACAAGGCTTCACATCATTCAAGGTGTACATGACCTACGATGATTTGAAGCTGCAAGACCGGCAAATTCTGGATGTCCTCGACGTGGCACGCAACCATGGGGCACTGGCCATGGTGCATGCTGAAAATGCCGATTGCATCGCTTGGTTAACGGAGCGCCTGAAAGCTGCAGGCCACACGGCACCTCGCTACCACGCACATGCTCGCCCCATGTTGGTCGAGCGCGAGGCAACACACCGCGCCATTGCTTTGGCTGAGTTGGTCGATGTGCCCATTCTGATCGTGCATGTCTCCGGGCATGAAGCCATGGAACAAATCCAATCTGCCAGAGCCCATGGCTTACAGGTGTTTGCTGAAACCTGCCCGCAATACCTCTTCCTCAGCGCAGAAGATTTGGGCATCGACGACAGCTACCAAGGCGCGCGCTGCGTATGCAGCCCCCCACCGCGTGACAAAAGCAACCAAGCACACATCTGGCGCGGTTTGCAAAACGGTCTCTTCACGGTGTTCTCCTCTGACCATGCACCTTTCCGTTTCGAGGGCGAACAAGGCAAACATCCCCAAGGTCAGGAAGTCTCGTTTGACCATATCCCCAACGGCATCCCCGGTTTGGAGACACGCATGGCCTTGTTGTATTCAGAAGGTGTGCTCGGTGGCCGCATCAGTGCGCAACGCTTTGTTGAACTCACTGCCACCAATCCCGCCAAGGCCTTTGGCCTGCACCCACGCAAAGGCACGATCGCCATTGGCAGCGATGCCGATCTGGTCGTCTGGCAAGAAGGCCCCTACACCATCCACAACCACAAACTGCACCACAACGTGGACTACACCCCCTACGAAGGGCAGCCACTCAAGGCCTGGCCGGGCATCACGATCGCGCGTGGCGAAGTGCTCTGGGATGGGCAATTCCACCCCCACACAGGCCGTGGTCAGTTGATCTCTTGCGGGCCCTCCTCATTGCTTCCAGCATCGGCCATCCGCGTGGCACACATGCGCTGAAGATCGCCCTCATCTTTTATTCCTTTCCCCCTCACTCAGGAGCTTTCCATGTCGCGCCAAATCCGCTTCCCACTTCGCAATCTGATGGCCGCAGCAGGTGCTGTCGCAGCTCTGGCCATGGCCAGCAGCGGCCAGGCACAAACCACCTACAAAGTCATCGGGCAACCAGCCGCCACCGGCATGGTGCAAAAAAACTATGAGCGCCCATTTTTTGAAAACTTCGCAGAACGCACAGGCCTGAACATCAACGCAGACTACAAGCCAGTGGACCAACTTGGCATCAAAGACACCGAGCAATTGCGCGTCATGAAAGCGGGCTTGTTCGACATTGTCTCGCTGCGTGTATCGCAAAACTCCCGCGACGAGCCCACGCTGCTGGGCCTTGATCTGGTTGGTGCTGCGCCTGATTACGCCACAGCCCGGAAAATCTACGACGCGTACCTGCCTGTGGTCGATGAGCGCCTGCAAAAGCAGTTCAACGTCAAGATGTTGGGTGCCTGGCCATTCGGTCCACAAATCCTTTTTTGCAAGAAACCCGTCGCTTCACTGGCTGACCTTAAAGGTCTGAAGGTACGCACGTATGACCAAAACTTGGCGAAATTCATGGAAAGCGTAGGCGCCTCACCTGTGCCTCTGTCATTCACTGAAGTGCACCAAGCGTTGTCTTTGGGCGTGGTGGACTGTGCCATCACTGGCCCCAGTTCAGCCAACAGCTCAGGCTGGCCTGAAGTCACCACGCATCAATACGCACTAGGCGTACAAATGGCCATGAATGGCTACGGCATCAGCCTCAAACGCTGGAAAGAACTCAGCACTGAAGAACAGCAAAAACTCCAGGCCGCATTCACCAAACTCACCGATGACATCTGGAAATATTCCGAAGAACTGACCGCTGATGCCATGGCCTGCAACGCAGGCAAAGACAGCTGCGAATTGGGCAAAAAGTACCACCTCATTGATTCACCCCTGCAAGAAGCCGATCGCGCGGTACTGACAGAAGCCGTCTCCAAAATCTCCGTGCCGACATGGGCTGAGATTTGCGACCGTGCCAATAAAGACTGCTCAGCCAACTGGAAAGCCACCGCAGGCAAAGTTCTCGGTATCGAGTAAGCCCCGCGACTGATAAGGACAGCCCATGAAAGACAAACTGGAAACCATACTGGCCACAATTTTTGGGCTGATCTTCATCGGTCTCTCATTGATCGTGGCGTTCGAGACGGTGATTCGTAAAGTCTTCAACGTCTCAATGCAAGGTGCTGATGAGCTAGGCGGCTATGCACTGGCCATTGGCAGTACCTTGGCCTTTACTGTGGCATTGCTGGGCCGCACGCATGTTCGGGTTGATGTTTTTTTTGCGCGTTTTCCCAAGCGTATGCGCACCACCATCAACTGGCTTTCGGCCGTCATGATGATGGCGTTCGCCTTGCTGATGGCCTTGTTAGGGTGGAACTCGCTGGTCGACTCCTACGAGTACAAAAGCGTATCTCAAACCCCGTGGGCAACCCCACTGGTATGGCCTCAATCCGTATGGGTGTTATGCCTTGCCATTTTTGCCATCGCATGCACGGTCTATGCCGTCATGTCTACCGCGTGGTTGCTACAGCGACGCTGGCAAAAAATAGATGATTTATTAGCCCCTAAATCCACACAAGAAGAAGTCAGCGAAGAACTGGAAGATTTACAAGCGCGCTCTCAAGATGAAGCAGCGCCGACATTAACAGCCGGCAGCAACGAGCGAGGCGCAGCATGACCTTCACCGCATTCATCCTCCTGGGATTTTTCAGCATGTTGGGCATGATCATCATGGGCCTGCCCATTGCCACCTCAATGGCTTTTGTCGGTATTTTGGGCGGACTCGCCGCCTATGGTCTGCCCTTTATCAACTCCATTGCACCGGTTGTCTGGGGCGTACACAATGACAGCCTGCTAACTGCCATTCCGTTGTTCGTGATGATGGGTGAATTGCTGCTGCGCTCTGGCATTGCTGACCGCATGTTCGGCGCCATTGGGGCTTGGCTGGGTCGACTGCCGGGTGGTTTACTGCATGCCAATATTGGCTGCAGCGCGCTTTTTGCTGCGACCTCCGGCTCCTCTGTAGCAACAGCAGCCACAGTAGGCACAGTAGCCCTGCCCTCACTACACCGCCGAGGCTACCGCATGAGCTCGGCATTGGGCTCTATTGCCGCAGGTGGCACTTTGGGCATTCTGATTCCTCCCTCAGTCAACTTGATTGTCTATGGCTCTTTGACCGACACCTCCATTGGTCAGTTGTTTATGGCAGGCCTGATTCCTGGGTTACTGCTGGCGGGTTTCTTCATGCTATGGGTGTTAATCCAAGCATTGGTAGAAGGCAATACCCAGCGCGAGCCCAAAGTTCCTTTGATGGAACGCATCCGTTTGCTCAAAGACTTGATTCCCCCCGGCGTAGTTTTCTTGGTCGTCATGGGTAGCCTGTACAGCGGCTTTGCCACTGCCACTGAATCAGCAGCACTGGGACTGACTTGCGCCTTGTTCTTCTGCTGGCGCTCAGGCAGACTCGACTGGACTTTGCTGCAAAACTGTTTTGTGCAGACTGCCCGCACCAGCGGCATGATTTTGCTGATCATGACAGCGGCCTTCATCCTCAACCTCGCCATTGGCCTTACAGGCGTTGCTGAAGCCATGACAGCATGGGTTACGTCCTTTGGTTTGTCTGCAACAGCGACCTTGCTGATGCTTTTGATGTTCTATTTGATCGTGGGCATGTTCATGGATGTGATGAGCCTGATGGTCGCCACCGTGCCCATCACATTCCCCATCGTCGTCGCATTAGGCGTCGATCCAGTATGGTTTGGCATCTTCATCGTCATCATGTGCGAATTGGGTCTGATCACCCCCCCTGTAGGCATGAACCTGTTTGTCGTGCACGGCATCCGTCCAGACAAAGGCTCGATCCGGGACGCCATCATCGGTGCCGTTCCGTACGTCATCGTTTTGCTGCTGTTTTCCTTGCTGATGATTGCCGTGCCTTCACTGGCCACATGGTTACCCCAGGCGATGCGCTGAACACTCCCACACCACTGTGGCAGCACACTGCCGAACAACTGCGCAACAGGATTACCAATTGGCATCCAGCTCACTGGCGCCTACGGTGCCGACCAGGCGCTGCTGCAGCTAGGCTCAGTCTATGAGCAGAGCAGCAAGCACCATGGACGCCTCTTGCCAATCCCTGCAGCATAGGCCTCGGCAAGGCCTATGCAAGCGCATAAAAATTCGCCTGCAGTCACAGCTGTATATGCACCTCGCCCATTCCCTCAAACTGCACATGCACCGTATCGCCCACCTGCGCATACGGCATGCCATTCCAACTGCCTGTGGTCACCACAGTGCCCGCAGCAACGGTGCCGTAGTGCTGCGTGACATGGCGCAACCATTGCGGCAGCAACCAAGCCGGGTCACCCAGTGGATGGGTTCCCACCACATTGGTCGTCCGCGCACCAATGCGCACGCTGGCCTGCTGCGCAGACCAGTCTCGCGCCTCAAACGCCTGCCATGGCCCCAGCACCAAAGCCCCATGCGACTGCAAATCGGCCAGTTTGAGCAGAAAAGGCGCTTCAGCGGCTTGCTTCCATCGAAAGTCCACCAGCTCCACACTGACAGCCATGGCATCGACCAACGCCAGCGCATGCGAACCATCCAGCTGCAACGCTTGCTCGGGCGTCACATCACGCCCCAAACGCAAAGCGATCTCCGCCTCAATCCCCAGTGCATGGGCAGGCCAATCACCCAATTGCGCAGGGCTGGAAAACACCCCCGCTGGCGGCAGAGGTGCATGGGTGAGTACAGCCTCACGACTGCCGCCCCCAGATTTCCAATAACCAGGCACACCGTCGAACCATTTCATGGCCTGCGCTACTTGCACCTGCACAGCATACGCCTGCGCATGGCTGGTGAGCACACTCTCAAACGGCGCAGCATCAACTTGCTGGCCCGTGTTACGGGCGCGCTGCAACGCCTGTGCCACACCTGTCTGCGCTGCCTCTTGGCTATCCACTGTCTGCGGGTCTGCTGGTTGCATATGCCTGTTTCCCAAAGAAGAAAAAAAGCATTGTGCCGCCAATCGCAAAGCATTTTCCGTTGTACTGACACTGCTGTTTCAGCCCACTTCATCCTTTCACCATGCCGCAATCACACCCATCGCCCTACCACCCACAAGCAAGCCAACTGGCACTGCGCTGGCCGCATGAAGCAGGTTTAGCAATCTCCTTCGTGCTGAATATTGAAGAGGGGGCGCAATTGCGTTACAGCGCAGGCGATGGCATCAATGAAGGCACACACGAAGTTGTCAACACCATTGCAGGAGCGCCCGATTACTGCATGGAAACCCACTTTGAATACGGTGCCCGCGCTGGTTACGAACGCATTGCCAAGCGCTTCATTGAAGCCCAATGCCCATTGACCTTGAACGTCTGCGGCCGCGCCTTGCAGCACACACCATGGGTAGCCCAAGAAGCGCTGGCACACAACTGGGAACTGTGCGGGCACGGTTGGCGCTGGGAGTCTCCTGTGCTGCAAGACCCCAATCAAGAACGCCAGAACATTGAACGCACCATGGCCTGCATTGCAGAGCACTGGGGGCGCCTGCCCAGCGGCTGGCATTGCAAGTCCTCTGCATCAACACACACGCGCAGCATTCTGCAGTCATTGGGCTTTGCATACGACAGCGACTACTACGGCAGCGATATGCCTTGGGTCGTGCAACCAGAAGGACGCGCACCTTATGTGGTTTTACCCTACGGGTTCGACACCAATGACATGCGCTTTTTCAGTCAAGGTGGGTTTGTGCACGCAGAAGACTTTGCGCGCTATACCATCGAAGCCATTGAAGTCTTGCTGCAAGAGGCCCGGCATGCCCCGCGAATGCTCACGATTGGCCTGCACACACGTATTCTGGGGCGCCCTGCCCGCATTCGTGCGCTGGACCAGATCCTTGCGCACATCCGCGCCCGCAGCGCAGACCCAGCGGGCATTTGGTGCGCTACGCGCGAACAGATTGCCGCGCACTGGCTGGCGCAGACCCTGGCCAATCCAGCAAACCTCTGAGAACGTCAGCACGTTCTTCGCTCAGGCTGCGCCATAAGCCACGGCCATGGGCTGCCGCTGCGTTGGAGTACGGTCGCGCAAGCGCAAGGCCCAGCGCTCAATGGTGTAGAACGACAGCATAGCCAAAGCAGCCGAAAGTGGCAGCCCCAACACCAACACCCATTGCCAATCCATATGGGCACGCAAATAGCGCACCACTGGGTAGTGCCACAGGTAAATACCGTAGGACATTTTGCCCAGCCACACCAAGGCAGGCAGGCTCAGCATGTCAAACAGCAAGCCTTTTTGCTTAATGACCGCGATGATGATGACTGCGGCAACCCATTCAGCCACGGTAAAGCCCCATAACAAGGCACCAGCATCACCCCACTGGTAGCCAATGACCACAAAGGGCAACGCAGGCAACAGCCACAGCAGATGCTTCTGGCGGGCATGCAAGGCGTCCATCCATTCAGCACGGTGCACAGCAACGGCGGCTAAGGCACTGCCCATCAACATGCCCGTGGCACGCGTATCGAAGCGGAAAAACACCTCATAAAACTCTTGCCCTTGGCCAACCCAATAGGCACGCCACACGAACATCAATACAGCCAGCAGCAATACAGGGCGCCAGAGATTTTTTCGCGCGGTATGGGCCAGCAGCAGCACCAATAACGGCGGCCACACCAAATAGAAATGCTCCTCCACCGAGAGCGACCACATATGCAGCAAAGTATTGGGGCTGTCAAAAAAAGCAATGCCGTAATCGGCCATGTACAGCGCAGAAACCAGTACATCTTGATTCACATCGTCCAGATCCGGCCACACCAGCGGCGCCACCAACCAATACGCAGCCAAAAACAGCAACAAGGCAGGCGCCAGGCGCAAAAAACGGCGCCGATAGAAGCGCCAGTAATCGAGCCGTCCTGATTCCTGAAACTCTTTGAGCAAGAGCGAGGTGATTAAAAAACCGCTCAAAACGAAGAACAAGTCCACACCAAAAAACGCACCATCAAACATCGGTGCATGGGCGTGAGAGAGGAACACCAAAACAATCGCCATGGCACGTAAACCGTCCAGCGCGGGGTTGTATGTCAGACGCAATTGGGACAAACCGATTTTCTCCAATGGACAACGGCTAAACCATCGCAAGTAGTGAAACACGTAAGCTGCACTGCATGGCACAGTGCCACATGGTTTCGATACGGGTGCCAAACCGCCTTACGAGGCTGCCGCGGGCCCAACATCGTGCGGTAGATCAATTCAACTGCAGCGGCTTGAACGACAAGGCCAAGCCTGTTGGGAATGGAAAGCGGCCAGACCTTGGATGATTGCCATCGCAAAGCCAAGTCTGGCCAATACCCTGTGGGAACCCATACCGTAAAGTGAAGTTCAGCCTAACTTGCGTCGGATTGTGACGAGCTGTCAGCAATCGCGACTCCATCACATCGTGCATCGCCCCCTTGTCATGGAGAAAGCCCCAACCTCTCAAAAAAACTGAAACACAATCACGCACCAAATTGGTGAAATGGCATATTTTTTGCTTTATCCGTTTTGCCATAAAACCAGATGGAAGGAACTGTCTGAACCCCGCATCTCGCATGTGCAGGCCTAGTGACTGGAACATTCCCTCCACCTGCCCTTGTTATTTTTGTTTCGCCTAGCTTCAAGCCACTGCACACACCCAGCCACGTTGCTTTGCCATGACCGCCAGTCCACAAAAAATCCTGCGCATCAGGCGCAACTACAACGCTTGGGTCGGCAATGAAACTTTGGAAGACTATGCGCTGCGCTACACGCCACGGCGATTCAGATCGTGGTCTGAATTCAAGGTAGCCAACACCGCATTCGGCGCTACATCGTTTCTGGCGCTCGAAGCCATTGGCGCTGCCATTGCGCTGAGCTATGGCTTCACCAATGCTGTGGTGGCCATTGCAGTGGTCGCCTTGATTATTTTCCTCACAGGCCTGCCCATTGCTTACTACGCGGCACGCTACAGCTTGGACATGGACCTGCTCACAAGGGGGGCTGGCTTTGGCTATCTCGGCTCCACATTCACCTCCCTGATCTACGCAACATTCACCTTCATTTTCTTTGCACTTGAAGCGGCCATACTGGCTTTGGCGCTACAGCTGTACGTCGATTGGCCACTGCCTGTGCTGTACCTGCTCTCGTCCTTGGTGGTTATTCCGTTAGTGATGCGCGGCATCACCATGATCTCGCACCTCCAACTATGGACCCAGCCGATATGGATGGTGCTGATTGTGCTGCCCTTTCTGGCTATCTATTTCAAGCACCCCACGTTCTACAGTGATTTCACCAGTCTGGTCGGGCGCATCTCTGGCAACAGTGGCTTCGATCCGGTGATGGCTGCTGCTGCCATCACGGTGGCCATTGCCCTGATCATGCAGATTGGCGAACAAGTCGACTATCTGCGTTTCTTGCCAGAAAAGACCACCGCAAACCGTTGGCGCTGGTGGATGGCAGTGCTCATTTCTGGGCCAGGCTGGATCATCCCTGGTGCCATCAAAATGCTGGGGGGTGCCTTTTTGGCTTTTGTTGCCCTCCAATACCAAATCTCCACCGAACAAGCGGTGGAACCTACGCGCATGTACTTGGCCGGATTCAGCTACGTCTTCAGCGATCCGGCTATCGTGGTGGCGGTCACGGTGCTGTTTGTGATCGTCTCGCAGCTCAAAATCAACCTCACCAACGCCTACGCTGGCTCTCTGGCCTGGTCGAATTTTTTTGCGCGCCTCACGCACAGCCACCCTGGTCGCGTCGTGTGGTTGGTCTTCAATGTGCTCATTGCCGTATTGCTGATGGTGCTGGGCGTGTTTGCTGCGCTCGAACACGTGCTGGGTATTTACAGCAATGTGGCCATTGCCTGGATTGGTGCGCTGGTGGCGGATCTGGTCATCAACAAACCCTTGGGCCTAAGCCCCAAAGGCATTGAATTCAAACGGGCGTATTTGTATGACATCAACCCCGTCGGCATTGGTGCTATGGCGGTCGCTGTCACCGCCTCCATGCTGGCTTATGCAGGCGCTCTCGGGCACACCGCGCAAGCTTTCTCGTCGCTGATTGCCTTATTCTCCGCACTGGGCGCAGCCCCTTTGCTGGCATGGTTTACCAAAGGCAAATACTACCTGGCTCGCCAAGAGGCACCGCGCTGGAGCCCAGGGCAAAGCGTTGTGTGCTCCATTTGTGAAAACAGCTTTGAATCAGACGACATGGCCTGGTGCCCTGCTTATGGCGCGCCCATTTGTTCGCTGTGTTGCACACTCGAATCGCGCTGCCATGACCGCTGCAAACAGCAATCCAAAGCCTCAGAGCAGGTGCGCAGCTGGGTACAGCACTGGCTGCCTGCTCGACTGGCTGAACGCTTCAATTTTCGCGTGGCGCATTTCGTCGGTGTCACGCTGTCGCTGGTCGCCTTACTGGCCACCATATTGGGGCTGATCTACGCGCAAGAATCGTTTTCTGCCCAAGCTATGGGTCTGCAGGTCGAAGGTTTAGGCGTCATCTTCCTGAAGATATTTGCCGTACTGTCTGTCGTGGTGGCAGTCGCCGCATGGTGGGTGGTTCTGACCAGTGAGAGCCGGAAAATGGCGCAAGAAGAATCTACCCGCCACAACCACCTGCTGCTACAGGAAATCGATGCACACAGTCGCACCGATGCTGCCTTGCAGGCCGCCAAAGAATCTGCCGATGCCGCCAACCAGGCCAAAACCCGCTATGTAGCGGGCATGACGCACGAACTGCGCACCCCCCTGAACAGCATCTTGGGCTACACCCAGATCTTGCTTCGCAATGAAAGCACGCCACCACGCGATGCCATTCGCACCATCCACCACAGCGGGGAGCACATGCTGGGTTTGATTGATGGACTGCTCGATCTGGCCAAGATTGAGGCTGGCCGCCTGCAGCTTGAACGCCAGCCCTTGCCTTTTGCATCATTCATGGAGGATGTGGTGCGCATGATTGCGCCGCACGCACAGGCCAAGGGCCTGCAGTTTCACTATAGCCATGCTGGTCGACTGGCCCGCTGGGTGAATGCCGATGCCAAGCGATTGCGGCAAATTTTGATCAACCTGCTCTCCAACGCCGTCAAATTCACCGAGCAGGGCCACGTGACATTGCACGTCAACAGCCAACGCGAAGTGCTCCAGTTCGACATCATCGACTCTGGCCCTGGCGTTGCAGCGCAAGACAGACAGCGTATTTTTTTACCGTTCGAGCGTGGCTCGGCCGGGCGGCGCACCAACGTACAAGGCACGGGGCTTGGCTTGACCATTACAGCCTTGCTCACCTCTCTCATGGGCGGTGAGTTGACGCTGGCAGACACCAGCGAACATGGCAGCACATTCCGCCTGCGCCTGTATTTACCCGAAGTGCCTGATCCAGGCTGGAAGGCCGAAGCACCGCAGGCCATCATCGGTTTCACGGGGCCAGCGCGCACGATTGTTTCGGTCGATGACCAGCCATTGCACCGCCAAATGGTGGCGGGCATGCTGCTGCCTTTGGGCTTCTCAGTGCGCGAAGCGGCCTCTGGCACCGAATGTCTGGAGCTGCTGCAAGACATTCGCCCCGATGCCATCTTGATGGATCTGTCCATGGACGACCTCAACGGCTGGGATACCGCCGACGCGATCCGCCAGGCTGGCATGACTGATACCCCTATCATCATCGTCTCGGCCAACCTGTTCGATAACCAAAAAGAGTTGTTGCAAGCCCATCAGTGCCAAGCCTTTGTGGGCAAACCAGTGTTGGAATCCGAATTACTGCAAGCGCTGCAAGACCATCTCCACCTCGAATGGTTGACGCAAGCGCCACCAAGCCCCACCACCAAAGCGCCACCAGCAACACCAACGCAATGGGACCTGACCGAACAAGAGCGCGCAGAGATACTGCAGCTCATTCAAATGGGGCATATCCGCGGCCTGCACCGCGCACTCGACAAATGGCACAAACGCTTAGGCCCCGCCGCCGAACACGAACCGCACGTGCAATGGTTTCGCATGCATCTGGACGCGTTTGATCTGGAATCGCTGAGCAAGGCATTGAACATACCAGCCCTTGACAACGCCCCTGCCGTACTCGAAGCGCAGCGCATGGGCAAAGAACGGGCCACTGATTGAATGAAAACGGCATGAACGACAACGCGAAGACCTCCGCTGCATCCACACCAGCAACACGCGCGCCCACGGTATTGGTGGTGGACGATGACCCCAACAGCCTGCGCATGCTGTGCGATGCACTGGAAGACCAGGGCTATACCGTCTTGATTGCCACCAGCGGTGAAACCGCCCTGCAACGCTTGCAACACGTGATGCCGGATGCCATTTTGCTGGATGGGGTGATGCCCGGTCTCTCAGGATTTGAGACTTGCCAGCGCATCAAAGCAGCCCCCCAACACGCCCACATTCCCGTGCTGTTCATGACAGGGCTGGCAGACACCCCAGACATCGTGCGCGGCTTTGAAAGCGGCGGGGTCGATTACGTAGTCAAGCCCATTCGGATTGAAGAGGTGCTGGCCCGTCTGGCCCGCCACACCCACAACGCCCGCATGGCGCGCATGGCCCGCGAAGCCGTCGATGTCGCTGGCATGGGCGTGCTCATCATGGACCACATGGGTCACATCGTGTGGCAATCACCCACCGCAGCCCTGTGGCTCGAAAGGCTTGCGCGCGCACACGGCTCCAGCCAACGACCACGTATTCCCAGCGATTGGCTAGAGCGCTTGCAAACAGAAGACCGCTTTGAATGCCCTTTGGAGTCGCAACTGCGCTTGCGGGTACGCAACACCGCAGCACCGGGATCGGCCGAAGCCATGCTGATTCTGACTCTGCTCAACAGCGATGCAGGCAGCCCCCTTGTCAACGAAACCAGCAACAGGCTCTCCAATGCAGCACTCACGCCACGAGAAACCGAAGTGCTCTCCTGGGTAGCCAAAGGCAAAACCAACCGCGATATTGCCGACATCCTCGGCCTCAGCCCACGCACCGTGAACAAGCACCTAGAACACGTGTTTGAGAAATTAGGCGTAGAAACCCGCGCTGCTGCCGCCGCACTGGCCAGCCGCGAATTGCCCGACGGATAAACAAGCGACATTGGAAGAGCCTGCGCCCAGTCTGCATGACGATCGGGTTGACAGTCACTTGAGCAGGCTGGCGCAGCTACACGCCTGCGGGAGGCGCAACTTCGTGCCGCTTCATCCTCCGACATCTCGCGATAGGTTTCAATCCACGCGCCTGCGGGAGGCGCGACTTTATTTCGTCGATTTTGCTGATTGCTATATCGGTGTTTCAATCCACGCGCCTGCGGGAGGCGCGACCGGGATATAAACCACCACTCATAGTGCTCTCCTAGTTTCAATCCACGCGCCTGCGGGAGGCGCGACCATAATTCACAATCGGCTGCAGCACCAGGGTCGAGTTTCAATCCACGCGCCTGCGGGAGGCGCGACGCTTGTGTTGCCTGACTGCTTTGGTACATCAGTGAGTTTCAATCCACGCGCCTGCGGGAGGCGCGACAAAATCTTGACCAGATTCCGGCGCATCAATAGCAGTTTCAATCCACGCGCCTGCGGGAGGCGCGACGGCCGCTGAGGATTGCGCGCACCAGCGGTGCTTTGTTTCAATCCACGCGCCTGCGGGAGGCGCGACTTAGGAGTTGTGACACTTCCACCGCGCTCCGCTCGTTTCAATCCACGCGCCTGCGGGAGGCGCGACGCGCTACGAGACGCGCATAGCGCAGATGCAGGCCGTTTCAATCCACGCGCCTGCGGGAGGCGCGACCTTTATCCCTAGTTCTCGCCCCTCCTCTTTTGAGAGTTTCAATCCACGCGCCTGCGGGAGGCGCGACGCTTACCCGGCGCGCGCAGGCGGGCTTCGCGGTTGTTTCAATCCACGCGCCTGCGGGAGGCGCGACGTGTCGCGTCCTCCGCCCTCTTTTTCTGGCCCGAGTTTCAATCCACGCGCCTGCGGGAGGCGCGACTTAAGGCTGCTGGTGTTTCCCGTATTTTTGAAGAGTTTCACTCCACGCGCCTGCGGGAGGCGCGCCGTGTCGCGTCCTCCGCCCTCTTTGTCTGGCCCGAGTTTCAATCCACGCGCCTGCGGGAGGCGCGACACCCGTCCAACAAACAGGCCGCCTTGAGAAATTGTTTCAATCCACGCGCCTGCGGGAGGCGCGACTTAAGGCTGCTGGTGTTTCCCGTATTTTTGAAGAGTTTCAATCCACGCGCCTGCGGGAGGCGCGACGAGATCAACCAACGGTCAATCTCTACCCCTACGCGTTTCAATCCACGCGCCTGCGGGAGGCGCGACCATGACTACTGCAAACGCTGACGTGCAAGACGTGTTTCAATCCACGCGCCTGCGGGAGGCGCGACGAGATCAACCAACGGTCAATCTCTACCCCTACGCGTTTCAATCCACGCGCCTGCGGGAGGCGCGACGGCGCATTTATAACCTGTTGTAGCGCCAAGCACTTTTTTGAACAAAATGCGAACAAGGTATTTTTTAGACTTTTTACCGTACAGGCTCTCGACTCTAGAAGAAAATACTATTTAATATCAATGCATTAGAAAAATGCGAACCACTCTTGGAAGTGCTCAAGCACTTATAGTTCGCAAAATCAGGGGGTAATGTGCGAAATAAAGAGAAAAGCAGCTAAACCAGCAGCCTCATGCACGCCCTGTTTCCCTTACGCTCAGGAAAATAGGCTGTAGCTCTCGTAGGTGCGGCAAGAACGTTTGTGAGACTTCACTACAAAACCGGTTTTATTGGTGACAGCCGCTCAAAAAACCAATGGGCCATTTAAATCTACACTGGGCTTTGCACCAATGTGTTCGACTTTATGTTTCCAGTTCTGCCCCATGTAATAAAAGCGCAAACTGTCGAGGTCAGGGTCAATCAGGCTACATAACTTGTCTTTGAGGGCCACCCATTGTGCAGTGTTGACTTCAATCTCGAACACAGAGTACTGCACGCGCTGGCCATAGTTTTGGCACTCACGGGCGATTCTACGTAAGCGGCGCTGGCCTCCTTCGCTGGTTGTGCTTACGTCGTAGCTAACAAGAATCAACATAATCCGGTCCACTTCCTACAATTGCGGCTTACATCACTTCCAAATAAAAGGTGGATACGCATCCACATCTCCACGCAAATGGCGTGCAAGCAATTGGGCTTGCAAGAATGGGAAAATTCCAATCGGTGCAGCTTCACCAATAAAGCTGTGCTGCAAACTCTCACGCTTGCGCTCTTGCCATGCCACTAATAGCGTCTTACGCGCCTCGTCTTTCAGCAAGACTGCGCCGTTATCCATTACCTGAAAGTCCTTCTCTCCAATTTGTTTGCGGTTGATCAAAGACAGCGCAAGCCGATCGGCCAGCACGGGACGGAATTCCTCCATCACATCCAATGCCAAGCTGGGCCTGCCGGGGCGGTCACGATGCAAGAAACCCACTGCGGGATCCAGTCCAACAGTTTCCAAGGCACTGCGGCAATCATGCGTGAGCAAGGTATATAGCAAAGAAAGCAATGCGTTAACAGCATCACGTGGTGGACGTCGACTGCGGCCATGAAAACGCATGGCCGGCGATGGCACGCGAATAAGGTGATCAAACACACCAAAATACAACTGCGCCGCATCACCTTCTAGGCCACGCAAAGTATCTAGATCATTGCAGTGCTGCGCGTGATCGGTGATACGTCTTAAGCGCAACACTGCATGCTGTAAATCCTGCACATTCGCCTCAGGCATGCTGCTGCTGTGATCGCGCACCGCCCGCGCCAACACCGCGCGTTGGTTGAATATTTTGCCAATCACCATGTGGCGAGCAATCGCCATACCTTGTTCACCATCGCTTTGACGGTATTGCGCGCGGCGCAGCAGCACATTGCCAGAAACCGGCCCTTCAACGCGCGCTAAAAATTTTCCATTGGGCGAGAGGTAGCTGATGGTGATGCCGCGCTCTGCGCAATAGCCCATGAGCGGCGGTGACACCAACACCCGCCCAATGCACACCAAGCCTTGCAGCATGTGCACTGGCACGCGGGCGCGTTGCTCGCCATCGACCTCCATCACCAAGTTTTCACCATCTTTGCGCAGCCAAGCGCCATCGGTGGTGATATAGAGGGTGTTGAGTAAGGGGCGCATCGTTGAGGAATCTTTTGAGCTATTTGACTTGCTGAGCCAACCATTGCGCCGCACTTTGTTTGCGGCCGAGCCAATGCGGCTGGCAATCGTCGATGAGGGAGCAGGCATCGCAGCGCTTGGCGTCGTACTGCGCTGTGGGCGTTTGGCCCGCAGCAATCATGGTGCGTGTGGCGGCAATCGTTTGCAGCGTGAGTGTGCGCAATTCAACATCAAAATCCACGGCCTTGCGCCGGCGTGTTTTGCCATAAAACAGCATGCCTTCGGGCACGTGAGTGGCGAGCATTTCTTCCAAGCACAGAGCTTGGGCGCACAGCTGTACTTCATCGGCGCGGTGTTGCTTGGGGCGGCCGCGTTTGTATTCAACGGGCAGTGGCACCAAGGCAAGGTGGAGCTTAGTATCCGCCTCTGTCGTGAGGGGCGCTGCATCAGCGGCAGATGTGGAAGCAGGTGCAGACGCAGACGGCGCATGAAACTCAACCACATCGGCCACGCCGCTAATTCCCAGCGCATTACTGCGCAGAGGCATGGCGGTGGCTGTGCGCACGCCATGGCGGATTTCTGTACCAGCCTCATCGGCTTTTTGATGCAGCAAGCGGCCTTCGGCAGTGGCAGCGCTTTCCGTCCATACGCGCTCGATGTGGATGAGCGCGCATTGGCGCGGGCAATACAGATAGTGCTGCAGCGCAGAGAGGGCGATGAGGTCTTCGTCTTCCATGGCTGCGGCGCTTTCGTATTACAGCTTTTCTTCGATGGTGACGCCTTCTGGCACGGCACCAATGCTGACGCTGTAGTCGCTAAAGCTGCGGGCCGGTGGGCGGTGTTCGCTCTTGTCGTTGCGCTCGACTTTGACGGAATCAAACAGCACATGGGCGGGGGCATTGCCCATGGCGTTGTCGTGCTTGAAGACGATCAGCTTGCGCGCGGCCATCTCACCGCGTGCGGCGGAGCGGTCATGCTCAAACATATTGATCAGCGCTTGCCACAGCAGCTGCAAGTCGGCCTCACCAAAGCCGGTGCGCTCGGCCAACTTGGCGGAGATAAAGCCGTGTGCGCGGTACAGCCCATAGGGCAGGATGTGCTTGCGGCCCATGGTGCGGTTGTCGCCGCTTTGGGCTTCGGCTTCTTTTTCGGTGGTCACCGCCATGCGGGTGATCGAAATTTCCAGCGGCAGCACCGGCTCAATCGAGCTGGCAAAAGCCAGTTGCACAGGGCCGCGCACTTGGCCGGCGTTCACACCGGTAGACATCACCGCACCAAAGCTGCGTACATCGAAAAAGTTTTTGCACATCCACGCGGTGATCTCGCGGGCTTTGGCTTCGTCCTTTGGCAGTTTTTTGTAGCCGTCTTTCTCGTCTTTCGGAATGTCGAGTGCTTTCCATGCCTTTTCATGCTGGTTGTTGAGGATGGCTTTTTCTTGCATGTAGATGGCAAAGCCTTCGGTGTCCTCTTTATCCAGCGCGACGAAGTTGCGAATTTTTCGCTTGAGGCTGACATCGGTGACCAAGCCATGGCTGGTTTCGGGATCTAAACGGGGGAGATTACCGGCATCTGGGTCGCCATTAGGGTTGCCGTTGGTGACGTCAAACAGATAAACAAATTCGTAGCGGTTGGTGATGACTTGGCTCATTTATTCTTCCCCTTGGGTTTCGGTGGTCTCTAATGCGTTTTCGGCGCTGGCGTCATCGCCGCTGCGCTTGGTGTAGAAGTCTTGCGATTGATGGTAGTAGCCAATCGCAAAGCGGCCTTGATCTTCGATGTTCAGGGTACGCGGGAATTGCTCTGGCAAACCGGCCACGATCTCGCCAATCAACTTTTCAAGGTTGATAGCTTGGCCTTTGCGCTCCTTGCGCAGCTTGGATAAATGGTTTTGCGCATTGCGCACCAACATCGGGAAAATGCTCGCCGGCGTGGCCGATGCAGCGCCGTAATAACGGTCGCGAATCGTGGCATTGACATTGCCACCCAGCGCATTGCGCTGCACCGATTCAAATGTGGCAAACAAACGCCCCAGCAAGTAGCCTTGCTGTTTGGATGTGGAATCAAGACTCACAGAAATCTCCTCTTTCGATGATTGCTTTTGTAAGCGTCGCTGGCGTGTGATCACGCCTTTGCAAATGGCTGCGCGAATGCCAGAGAGGTCGCCATCGGTGCGCATGCGCATGACGGTGTTGACCAATAAGCTCGCTGGGTAAAGTCCACCAGTCAGAACCGCACGCATTAACTCCCCCGCAAGTAGGGGCAGCACGTCGTCGGTTTTGGCTTCAAAGCGGTTGGTTTTTTCGCTCCAGCGCGAGGGTGCCGTGGCCAAGGCCAAGCGCCATACGGCGGGCGCGGCCCTCCACGGAAGTGGCTCAAGGCGCAAATCCGCTTCATGTTGGGCGAGCTTTTGCGTCAGCTGCTGCAATGAGTCGACTAGCCAAAACCGAATCGACAAGCGCGAGGCATTCGGTGCCAAGCCTAGTACGTAAATGCGGGTAGCCGGGTCAAGCTGCAAAGCCAATCGGGCCTCGCTCACGGGGCGGCCTTTTTGCACAATCTCTAATACTTCATTGACTTGTTTGGCTTCTTGCTCGTCCGTTGGTGGAGTAAACAGCGCAGAGAGCAGACTTTCTGCCGCTTGCGCTTGTGCGCCACTGCCCGCCTCCGCCCAAAAAACCACGCTGGTATCGCCAACTTGCAAGCGTTGCAGACTGCCTTGGCGCAGCAAGTGGTTCAGCGCAGTGGTGTAGGCGAATGCAGCTTGTTCGGAGACTGGGGCATTGGCACCTTGCAGTTTGTCAAACGAGCGAAAAGACTCTTGTTGGAATGAGACAATCGAAGCACCTGAACTTTGCGCGCCCCACACGCCCTTAACGACAGGGTGCAAGCGAGCGACTGGCGCCCACTCACCGGAGATTAAGCAAAAACCTTGACTGGCTGCCGCCTCTTCGGTGCTGGCTTTACCTTTGGTTTTTTTCGAGCTCGCTGCGCTTGGTTCGGCTTCCTCTGCCGCAGGGCTCTTTTCTAAAAGCGTTGCACGCAAAGCCCGAGCTGCGGGGCGCTCATGCAGGTAGCGGTTTTCACCTTCGAGCTGAAAGACCACGTTGCTGTCTTTCATTGCCTCAGGAAAGAGTGGTGCTTCGAATTGCGCGGGCTGCCATTGCTCTAAAAAGGCCTTAAGGGCGAGCAAGCCTGCATCTTCCGTTTTTCGCAACAGGCCTAAGTGCAAGTCTCTGAAGGCGGCATGCTCTTGATCGGCCCGCTTGCTGGTGGCGCTAACGCCCAGCACATAGCTGGTTTTATCCCAAAGGAAGTTGGATTTCACTCCTGCTGTGCGCTTCTCGGGTTGCGGCACGGTGAGGACTTGGGGCTGCGGTTTTTTGCCCGAGGTATCCAGCGTGGCGCGCACATCAGTGACTTCACCATTGGCTTTGAGCACAATGCTGTAGCTGATTTTTTCGGGGCTGTAACCATAGGGCGCAAGACCGCTGTCGGGTTGCTCTAGCAGGCGTTGGTAGTACTGGGCGAGGGCTTGCAAGATCATGCTTTGACCTCGCTGCTGTCCCATGCGGGCACGGCCACCAGGCCATCTGCCATCTGCGCTTGGAAAAAGCGCGGCTGCTTGCCTCGGGCAAAATCGATGTCGTGCAACATCCAGCCGAGGTGGCGATTGCGTTCGCCCTCGGTTAACTGGGATGAAGGCTCCTCACTCCCTTCTTCCAGCAGAGCGAAGTGGGCGGGAAACTCCCGCACACCCATGCACGGCGCATGAAAGCACTGGCCTTTGCGCGCGCGGCGGTTGAAGATGTCCAAATGCTTGCCCACGGAATCCTCGGCACCTGCGCGGTCGGTCAGCTCAAAGTGCGCTTCGATAATGTAGGCCACATCGCGCAGTAAGGTGGTGGCGCGCTGCTGGCGGTCTTCATCGACATAAGCCGCAAGTCCAGCGGTGCTGCCCGCTTTGATGGATTTGGTGATGTTGTTGACGGGGATTTTGCTGCCCACCTCATTGCGGCGCAGCGATTCAAACCGAATGGGCTTGAGCACGTGAATGCGGTCTACCTGCCAACGAATGGCGGGCTTCCAGTGGATCGCTTCCAAAATCCCTCGTGCGGCAGACGGCGTGATGACGTCGTAGCTGACACGCTCCCCCTTCATTTCAGGCCGCGTAAAGCAAGCCCTGTCGCCCCAGATGTGCAGGCGAATTCCGTAGCTCATTGCAGTTCACTCCCTATTTACATGAATCTTTCAATAGGCGCCCCAAAGCACATGGCTTTGGGGGCTTTAGGGTTAGAGCCAACTAATGTTAGTTTCAATCCACGCGCCCGCATGGGGCGCGACACTTGCCATCTCACGCGCCCGCATGGGGCGCATCTCCTAGTCAAGGTTGACTAGTATTCAACTCACATTAGCTTGCTCAGTGCCACCGCATTCAAATAGATAAGGCTACTGATCAACAGCAGAACATCGAGATATCGACGTCCTGCCTCCAGTGGCAACTTGACCTTGAGAGACACGTGAACATGCTTCATGGATGTACATCCTCGTTGTTAAGACAAGGCTAGTATAGACTATGCTTCTAACAATATTTCGCTCTATTTAATTCAAAACAAGTAGCTAGCAGCCTCCATGAATGTCGGCTCTTCCCACCAAAGCCCAAACTCTTCACTGTACAGATCAAGGTTGACCAGCTCCATGAATTGCTCACCCCATTTCTCCGGCGCAACAGGTTGAATGGCGCGCGCCTGGCGCAAGGCAGCAAAGGCATTGCGTGGCACTTGCACGGTGTAGGGCTGCAGCGTGCGGGCAATGCCGCCAACTTTATCGGCAAAGTGCAAGCTCTTCAGTGCTTTTTCTGCCTCGTCGTCGCGGCCAATGATGATGGGCAGCTGGCTGCTTTTGATCATCTGGAATTGCTTTTCCACATCCTCAAACGGCAAGTTGTGCAGCTTCGCGTCTTTGAGCTGTTCCAGTATTCGGGCAGTATCCAACTGGTCATCGCCTTTTTGCCAGTACAGCATGTCAAAGTAAGCTTTGATGGCGGCAGGCGAGAGCGGCGCATTGCGATAGTCCTCTTGCCGCAAGATGGAGTTGGCTGTTTTTGCAAATTCGTGCAGCTCCGGCGGTGGTGCCCATTGCGCATTGGTGTTGGCAAAGATCAGCACTTCACTGGCATCCACCGGCCATTCTTTATTGCGGTTGCAGCGGCCTGCTGCTTGGGCGATGGAATCCAAACCAGCCTCTGCGCGCATCACGGTGGGCAATGAAATATCGACGCCAGCTTCAATCAAACTGGTCGACACAATGCGGCAGGGCAATTGGTCTTTGAGCCTTTGGCGTGCCGTGGCCAACACTGCACTGCGGTGCTTGGCGTACATCAGCGTGCTCAGGTGAATGGCGCCGGGCAAATCGGCCATGCTTTGGTAGACCGCGCGCGCATGCAGCCGGTTGTTGACGATGCACAGCACTTGCTCGCGGCAGCGCATGTGCTCTGTCAATGCCTCATCGTCCAGATTGCCAATGTGGCGCACCCGTACACGTTCCAACTGCTGGGCGAGTTTGGCTTCATCTTTCACCAATGGCCGCACGTTTTGCAGACCGCCTTTAAAGTCCGGCGCTTCCAGCGCGGGCTGGGTGGCGGTGCACAGCACGATGGAGTTTTTGTAATTGCGCGCCAGCTCATCCATCGCCGCCATGGCGGGGCGCAGCACATGCAGTGGGATGGTTTGCGCCTCATCAATGACCACCACGCTGCCTGCGATGTTGTGCAGCTTGCGGCATTGCGAGGTGCGCGCGGCAAACAAGCTTTCAAAAAACTGCACTGCGGTGGTAACGATGACGGGCGCATCCCAGTTCTCCATCGCTAGGCGCAGCTTGGTTTGTGCTTGATAGCGTTCGGGGTCGTTTTGATCCAGCTGTGGTGCGGTGAACGCGCTGTGATGCTCCAAGACCGCATCGCTCCAAGGGGCTAAGGCATCTCGAAAGACGCTAGCGTTTTGCTCAACGATGGAGGTGAAGGGAATGACAAAGATCACACGGCGCTGGCCGTGCGCAATAGCGTGATCGAGCGCAAAGGCCAATGAGGCCAAGGTTTTGCCGCCGCCCGTGGGCACAGTCAGTGAGAAAAGCCCAGGCGCTTGGGATGCTTGCGCCCGCGCATAGGCCAAGATCTCGGCGCGCAGTTGATTGACCTCACTGGATGCGCCTTTGGCGTTGGCCGCACTTTTTGCTTTGAATGCCTGCATGTAGGCATCCAAGCTGCTGCGCAATTCCAAAAGCGTTGGCATGGCACGTGCGCGTATTTCGGCGCTTTGTGCATGGACGGGTTCAAACTGGTCGTAATAACGCTCGGTATCCAGATAATCGGCATCGACCAAGGCTGAAAAAATCATGCGCGTGAGAAAAGCGAGGCTAAAGCCCACGTTGCCATTGGCCGGTTTGAGTTGGCCCAATTCAGCAGCCAACGCGGCCATCTCAGGCAATTGAACCTCGTGTTGCCAAGCCTCTTCAAGCTTGGGCAGATGTGGGTCAGCTAAGCGATCTTTCAAACTGCTGCGCTCTCCACTCATGCCGCTGCCATTGGCCAAACCGGCGTGGTGCCCCGCAATAACGTAAGCTAATAAATAGCCGATTTGCGGATATTTCTCCAAGGCGATTTTGGCGCCCCATGTGGAGTGATTGACTTGCAACTTTTCGCCTTCCAGCTTCCTTTGGAAGGGCTCACAGTACTTGCCAAGATCATGTAGTAAACCACACACCTTGCTTAATTCTGAAGCGCCAAAATACGATCCAGATTGACTAGCAAGCACGGCAACCTGCAAAAGGTGAGCGCTTAATTTCTGTGCAGGCGATAGCGCAGGATTTAAAGATGAATGTGCAGAATAGGCATCTCGAATCATCAAACGATTGTTACACAATCATTCAAAAAAATTCAAATTCCTCACCACTCCTAATCCCTAATTGAAATGCATCAGCGCAAACTTACCCGGGCTTAACAAAAACAATTGGTCATTGGTTCTTAGCGCATTTTCCGCCCAAGCAGCACTAAAACCGCAGCACTGAGCAGTGGCAACCAAACCGTAAAGAGCTCGTTTTTCAATACGGCCAAGCCACGGGCAGAGAAAAAGGAGTCAGCCCGTATAGGGGAGATGGCGATGAACTTCCATGGGCTGTTAAACCGCACATCGCTAAGTGGCCAGAGCAAAGGCACGCCGTATCGTCCGGTCGTGCAGGCATCAAGCAGAGGGTGAGAGAAGCAGCACAGGCACATCCATAACCAGGCTTTCCACCACGCAATGCCCCAGCGCTGGGCAAAGCCAATGCCCAACATCCCCACAGCCATGGCAAAACCAAGGGAATGGGTAAAACCACGGTGGTCCCAGATTCCCTCAAAGCGCACGCCGAATTGGCGGGGGATTCCATCGAAATCAGGGAGGATGGACGCCAACATGCCCATCAGCAGCATGGATGCCGGGATCCGCGCACCGACAGCTACTTTGGCGGCGATAGGAACTGCAATGTGCGTGAAGATGGTGGGCACTTCTGGCAGCTCCTGTTCGTTTGCTTTTAGGCGGCTTTTTTCTCGTTGCCTGCGGCTTTTTCCATTTGTGCAACCCAATCGCGTGGTGCCATGGGGAAACCCAAACGCTCACGACTCTCGTAGTAACTCTTGGCCACACTGCGCGCGAGGTTGCGGATACGACCAATGTAGGCGGCACGCTCTGTTACGGAGATGGCGCCACGCGCATCGAGCAGGTTGAAGGTGTGCGCCGCTTTGAGTACTTGCTCGTAAGCTGGCAGGGCCAGTTGTTTTTCCATCAGCAGTTGGGCTTCTTTTTCATAGGCGTTGAATGCTGTGAACAAGAAATCAGCGTCCGAGTATTCGAAGTTGTAGGTGGATTGCTCAACTTCATTTTGGTGGAACACATCGCCGTAGCTGACTTTCGTGCCATCAGGGGCGATTGAGTAGGTCAGATCGTAGACGTTTTCAACCCCTTGCAGGTACATGGCCAGACGTTCTAGCCCATAAGTGATTTCGCCTGTGATGGGGCGACAATCAATTCCGCCCACTTGCTGGAAGTAGGTGAACTGCGTGACTTCCATGCCATTGAGCCAGACTTCCCAACCCAAGCCCCACGCGCCCAGTGTGGGGTTTTCCCAGTCGTCTTCCACAAAGCGGATGTCGTTTTTCTTCAGATCAAAGCCGAGCGCTTGCAAACTGCCCAAATACAAATCCAGGATATTGGCGGGCGCAGGCTTGAGCACGACTTGGTATTGGTAGTAGTGCTGCAGGCGGTTGGGGTTCTCGCCGTAGCGGCCATCTTTGGGGCGACGGCTGGGTTGCACGTATGCAGCTTTCCATGGCTCGGGGCCAATCGCGCGCAAAAATGTGGCGGTGTGACTGGTGCCTGCACCCACTTCCATGTCATACGGTTGCAGCAATGTGCAACCTTGCTGGTCCCAGTAGTTTTGCAAGGTAAGAATGATTTGCTGGAAAGTAAGCATGGCAGTATGAGAGTCAAACGCAACGAGGTGCAACGCCGCCGATAGTGCGGCCATCAATTCAAGGCCAGATCAGGCCAAGTGTCCGATTCTAATTCATGCGCTCTGTCCTCCATGAGCTTGGTTGGATTGATGGCTTGTATCGATCACTCTTGCGCACTCCATCAAAAAACCCATTCTGGGGCCACAAAAACCCAAAAAAGGTACAATTAAACCCATATTGGGAATTTTATTGTGTCACCTTCTTCTCTTCATGCTCAAGCAGCACCCCATTTCACAGGCTTGGCCAATGCCCTCTTCAGCCATACCCAGCAAAGGGTACTGGGGCTTTTCTTTGGTCAGCCACAACGCAGCTTTTATGGCGCAGAAGTCATTGCCATGACAGGCGGCGGCTCAGGCGCCATCCAACGCGAACTGACTCGTTTGAGTGAGGCTGGCTTGCTCACCATCGAGCAACGCGGCCACCAAAAGCATTACCAGGCCAACGCGGCTTCACCCATTTACCAAGAACTGTGCAGCTTGGTGCAAAAAACAATGAGTCTGGCAGACCCATTGCGTATGGCACTGGTCCCTTGGCAAGACCAGTTGCAAGCCGCTTTTGTGTATGGGTCGGTCGCTAAAGGAGAGGACACCGCCAGCAGCGACATCGATTTGATGCTATTGGCTGATGACTTGACTTATGGTGACGTGTTTGAAGCACTGGAGCCTTTGAGTGCACAATGGGGTCGCACGATCAACCCTAGCATTTATACACCCACAGATTGGCGCGACCGCTTGGCACAACACGATGCCTTTGCCAGCAAAGTGTGGGCGCAACCCAAAATATGGGTGCTAGGCGAAAACAGCTTTCAAAGCACACTCTAAAGCTTTCGTCACCCACCATGAATGCAGCCGCACAACAAGCCTTTCAAAACCTCAGTGGCCCAGGCAAACCATTGCGCGCCGAGCCGCCTGACGCAGCAGAATTTACCGGCTTAATCAAATCGGCCATGGCACGCCTGGATGATGCCGACAACCCTCAACTGTCCATCGAGAGTCGTTTTGACTTAGCCTACAACGCCGCACATGCCCTGTGTTTGGCGGCACTGCGCTGGCATGGTTGGCGGTCAGGCAACCGCTACATCGTTTTCCAACTGCTGCCGCACACGTTGGAATTAGGTCCAGCAGTATGGCGCGTACTGGCCAAATGCCACGATATTCGCAACTTAGGCGAGTATGAGGGCCACCTCAATATTGATGAACGTATTACTGCCGATTTGCTGGCAGCAGCCCATGCCGTGGAGAAAAAGGTGCGGGCATTGCCTACGCCGGCCTGAAATGACGCCCAAACGGGCAAACATGGGGGTTGCTGCACCAATCGGCCACCTCTCAGGACAGGCTGGCGATCTCAAGCATGGTGGCTTCGCTGCAGCGCCATCGGTCGCATGCTGGGCAAGATGCGCAGCAACATAGGAACCAGACACACGGTCATCAAGGCCCACAACCACAAAGGCCACAAACCAGCCAACGCAGCCCATTTGGCAAAAGGCGTGATGTGTGCAGGATCCCCCATGTGTCCAATGCCGACTACCTCGCCGGTCAACACTTGCACACTGGCGCGCGGCGCCATCGCCTGCACGTGGCCACGGTAATCAATGATGGCTGTGGCGCCTGTATTGGTGGCACGAATCATGGGGCGATCCAGCTCAAGCGTACGCATGCGGCTGATGTGCAAATGCTGGTCAATGACCTTGCCATCGCCAAACCATCCAATATTGCTGAAGTTGACAAAGACGGTCGGCGCAGTCGCAGGATCTGCAAAACGCTTGGCCAACTCTTCTCCAAACAAATCCTCATAACAAATATTGGGAGCAAAGCGCTCACCCTTCCATTCAAATGAAGGTTGCACCACTGCACCACGGCTAAAGCTATCGAGCGGGATATCCATCATGTCGTTGAACCACTGAAACATGGGCGGTACGAATTCACCAAACGGCACCAAGTGGGATTTGCTGTAAATGTAAGGTTGCCCGCCCGGTTTGATAGCTTCAACCGAATTGGTGTACCCAGCCAGCGGGCTACCCAACGGAATGCCTGTCATCAGGGCTTGGTTACCGTTTCGGTAGGGCTCGGTCACAACAGAAAAATACTCCACAGGCAAATCTTGCTTGAGTACAGGGATAGCAGTTTCAGGTGCGATCACCAAACTCTCGCGGCGTTCGCGAAATTGCTGACCATACCAATCGAGGGAATCCAGCACACCAGTGGCTGGGTCAAATTTCTCGGAAATGGGAATATTGCCCTGCAGCAGCGCCACACTGACTGGCGCATGGTGACGCTGCTTATTACTGCGCTGAAATTGCGCGTATTGCCACACACCACCCAAGTGCACCAGCACCACCAGCGCCAACAACCAACCAGGCGCAGACAGCATACGCGGCGCACTCACTGGCAATCGCGAAACACTGATGAAGCGTCCCAAGATATAGCCCAACACCGTGACCAGCACAAATGCCAGCAACGCAGCACCCAAAGCCGCTACCGCGCCAATGCCATACACCCCAACCCAGCGCGCCAACCATGCCAACGGGCCATCCACATGGGCATACCCAATGGCGCCCCAGGGGAAACCTGTCAGCCACTGGCCGCGCGCCAATTCGGCCAATGTCCAGCATGCAGAAAACAGCAAGGCGCTGCCCATCAGGCCATGCACGCGCATGCGCCAATACAAGGCTGCTGTCAGCGCGTAATACAGCGCCAACGCACCCGCCAATGCCACCACAGCAGCCGCGGCCAGCGCAGCAGGCAAGCCGCCATAAGTGTGCATGGAGGTGTAGAGCCAGCTAAATACCGAGGCCAGCCAACACGTCGCAAACCACCAACCGCGCCAAGCAGCTTGCTTGGCGCTGCGGCTGCCATCCAGAAATAAAAAGAAACCGGCCAGCGCCAATGATTGCGCCCACCAGTGCGCACTACCATCTTGACTGGCCAGCGCCCATGCCTGCAGCATCCCCAGCAGAGGCAAGCACAGCCAAGCGGCTATGCGCTCAAAACGAATCAGACGAAACTCTTTCGCAAGCAAAGACATACAAACCATTCCATCAGGCACTGCGCAGTGCCGCAGTAGACGCGCCAGAAAAATTGCGAATAGCCAAGTGCTCTCAGACTTGGTCCGCAGCCTCGTGCGGCTGCACTCTGAACCACCGTACCGCACCGCCTTTGGCATGCAGCACCTCAAAAGCCAATCCGGCCACTTCCATGATTTCGCCGCGCACGGGCACCCGCCCCAAACGCTGCGTGATCAGGCCTCCAATACTTTCAACACCATCTTCCACATCCGCTGGAGCGAACTGGATTCCAAAGCTTTCCTGCACCTTATCAATGGGCGTATCCCCACGAACGCGCCAGCTTCCATTGGCCAGTTGGTAAATCTCGCCTTCATCCTCAGGCTCGTCGAACTCGTCTTCAATCTCGCCAACGATTTCTTCCAGCACATCTTCGATTGTGATGAGGCCTGATGTACGGCCAAACTCATCCACCAGCACTGCCATGTGGTTGCGGTGCAAACGAAATTCGCGCAGCAAATCATTCAAACGTTTGCTTTCAGGCAACACCAAAGGGGGTCGCAGCAAAGCGCGAATGTTCAAATCGGGCGAGCGCTGTAGTTGCAACAAGTGCTTGGCCAGCAAGATACCAATGATGTTCTCGCGTGAGCCCTCGAACACCGGAAAACGTGAATGTGCATCGCGGATGACCTTTTCCAGCAACACCTCATATGGCGCGTCAATATCGAGCATATCGATGCGGGAGCTGGACACCATCGCATCCGCAGCGGTGAGCTGCTCTAAGCGAATGACACGTTCGAGCATGATGCGCACATCAGGCTTGATGGTGTCCTCCTCTTCTGCCGCAGCAATGATGTCAATCAAGGCTTCTGGCGTTGCAGGTGGTGGATAGAGGAAATCTGTCAGACGTTGACGCAGGCTGCGCTTGTCTTCTTTATCAGAGGGTTTGGGATGGGAGGCGTCAGAGGTCACTTCAAACCGTGGGCCCGCAGGCAATGGTTGGACATGGCTACAGCATAGCCGAAGTCCATGGCAACCAAGCCAGACTTAACCACCGTAGAAACGCTGTGCACACCTAGCTCAGTTCAACGCACTTCTTCCGTATTGGTGCTGGTCTCTGGCGCAGAACTGGTTGTGCCCCACTGCTTTTGCAGACTGCTAAGGAAAGCCTGAAATTGATAGGTCTGCGCTTTCAAACGGTAGTCAAACTCACCAATCTGGTCTTCCCACACTTCACTCAAGCGCGAGTTCAAATTGGCGGGCGGTAGCGTCAGATAAGCCTCTGACTCACAGCCATCACGGTGCACAGTCGCGCCAGCGTTGCGGGCGATTCTGAGCATCGGGACGTTTTCGCTCAATGCATGGATGTACATGGTTTGCACACCTGCATTACGGGCATGCATTACAGCGCGGTCGTACAAACGCGCGCCCAAACGGCGGCCACGGTAGCCACCACAAACAGACACGCCAAACTCCGCCGCGCGCGGTTTGCCTTCGCTTGCTGCATCAAACGCCAAATGGGCTACCGCAATCAGTTCCAACTCACTGTTGTGAATGCCAAAAATTTCATCTCGCTTGAAATCGAGCCCATACACATAGCGTTTGACCTGCTCATCCGAGGCTGGGTAGCCAAAACGCAAATAACGGTCGTGCGCGGGCAAACTCAGCAAATGTTCGAGAATTTGCTCTCGATGCGAAGCCCCCAGTGAACGAATGGGCGTGTAAGGCACCGATTGTGTGCGCTCCAAACGGGCAGGTTCTTCATGCAAAGGCGCCACACCACGAACCTGTGGCTCAGCAACAGTGCTTGCAGCAGAAGGTGGCGTTTTGACATCAAACATAGGAAAAGCAGCGGAAAAATGTGTCGTGACGAAGGCTTTCGGGCCCATCTATAACCATATGCGTAGTGGCCAACGTCAAGAAAGCAAGCGCACCTAGCATGGTGCAGACAATTATAGGGTAAACCCGCAATACACACTGAGGCCGAGTAAGCGATAAGCAGTATCACCACAAGGACATTGGTCGTATCTCAGGTGGTGTTGCTAATCGGCTTCTCTTATGCCTTACTGCCCACACCTTGCAAAAACCTTCATTAACACTGCGTGTTGCCCTAACGAGACTGCTTCTGTCACTGCGCCACACTGCGCAAAGCGCGCCGGTATTGCACGGCTTCTGCCACGTGGGAGGGCGCAATCAACGCCTGCTCAGGGTTCTCGCAATCCAAGTCTGCAATCGTTCGTGCGACCCGTACGATGCGGTGCATCGCCCGTGCAGACCAGCCCATTTTGGTGGCCGCAGTCAGCAACAACTGTTGTGCTTGCGGAGCCAATGGCGCAAACGCATCCAACGCACGCCCTTGCAGCGCATGGTTGCCAAAACCTTGCCTTTGCACCGCCTTTTCACGTGCCAGCTGCACGCGTGACTGGATGGCAGCGGTGGTCTCGCCTTCTTGCGCGGCCATGAGTTCTTGCGGGGGCAATGCTTGCACCTCAATATGGATATCAATGCGGTCCAACAAAGGCCCACTCAAGCGCCCTTGGTAGCGCGCAACCTGATCGGGCGTGCAACGGCAGGCACGCAGCGTTGATCCCCAATAACCGCAGGGGCAAGGGTTCATAGCTCCCAACAACTGAAAACGTGCAGGAAATTGAGCATGTCGCCCTGCTCTGGCAATATGAATGGTGCCCGTCTCCAGGGGTTCACGCAGGGCCTCAAGCGCCATGCGGGGAAACTCCGGCAACTCATCCAAAAAAAGAATGCCTTGATGTGCCAGCGAAATCTCTCCCGGTTTGGGTGGACTGCCGCCACCGACTAATGCCACCGCGCTGGCAGTGTGGTGTGGGCTGCGTACCGGGCGGCAACGCCAATTCTGCCAGTGAAAGTGGCCTCCCAGACTGGCGACAGCGGCACTTTGCAGGGCATCGTTTAACGCCAGCGGCGGCAATAAGCCTGCCATGCGCTGCGCCAGCATGGACTTGCCTGCACCGGGCGGGCCTACCATAAGCAAATGGTGCCCTCCTGCCGCAGCAATCTCCAACGCTCTGCGCGCAGCAGGCTGGCCTTTTACATCAGCCATATCTGGGTATTGCGGTTGTGGCAATGCCGCATGGAGTTGGGCCGAATCTACCCGGCTCAAGCCAGCCTCCATCGTGTCTTCACTGGATTCGACTGGTAGGGCAGCCAAACGAAAATGGTTCACCACGTCAATCAGGTGCTTGGCCTCATACACCACGCAATCAGGCACCAAAGCAGCCTCCTGCGCACTGCCGGGCGGCAAAATCCATTGCTGGGCAATGTCACCAGTGGCGATGGCCTCGCGCATATCTGCATCAGCCCCAGCGGCCATGACCATAGGTAAAGCACCGCGCACAGGCCGTAAAGCACCCGAGAGCGACAACTCCCCAGCAAAAGCATAAGAAGCCAGCGCGCCAAGCTCCAATTGACCACTAGCCGCCAAAATACCCAGTGCAATGGGTAAATCAAACCGGCCTGAATCTTTGGGCAAATCTGCAGGCGCCAGATTCACCGTAATGCGTTTGTTCGTGGGAAAGTCCAGGCCACTGTTGATGATGGCTGAACGCACACGCTCACGGGCCTCACGCACCTCCACATCTGCCAAGCCCACCAGCGTGAAACTGGGCAAGCCATTGGCTAAATGCACCTCCACCGTGACATTTGGGGCACGCAGGCCCAACAAGGCGCGGCTTTGCAAATGTGCCAATCCCATGTGAGCCTCCCTTCTTGCCCATACGAAATGGGCTATTTGCCTTTAGCAATGGTTTATACGCGATGCACAGACCTGAAAGTTGAAGCAAAAGTGAACCATTGCGGCCTAGCGCCAAGGAAAGAAATGGCACTGAACTGCGCATATTTTGGTGCACCAGCTCCCGACCCTTGATTCACACGCACCAAAACGAAACCTCCCAACCCCTTACCCGAGTGCATCGTTCTGCAGATTCCATACCGCTTGCACATGCACCGAGAAAGTTCACTGTCTATTTACACTGCCAAAAAAACGCACATTTTTGGTGCATACGTGTTCCTTATATACGGCGGCAATGCATCCATCCGACATGTGCGTACCTTGGCGAATGTGTAAATCTGCAGCTTCAAAGACGTATCAACTGAAAAGCGTTCTGCCTTGCACAGGAAATAGCTGGCACGGTCTGTGCATTATTCCCTCGCATCCTCGCAAATTCACGTCCGGTTACAGGAAAGAGGTTTGGCATCACCCCCAAACGCAAGGAAAGCGCGAGGCAGCTTCCCAACCATCATTGATCCATCAGACCCTAAGCGCACAACGCGGGGCAACAGGAGTAGCGCTCATGAAAATGGTATCTGCCATCATCAAACCATTCAAGCTCGACGAGGTGCGAGAAGCCCTCTCATCCATCGGTGTGCAAGGCATCACGGTCTCAGAAGTCAAGGGCTTTGGACGCCAAAAAGGCCACACCGAGCTGTACCGCGGCGCCGAATATGTGGTGGACTTTCTGCCCAAAATCAAAATCGAAGTGGCCGTTCCTGATGAAACCGTTGACCAGGTGATTGAAGCCATCGAAAACGCAGCGCGCACCGGAAAAATTGGCGATGGGAAAATTTTTGTCTCGCCATTGGAACATGTCATCCGTATCCGTACCGGCGAAACCGGTGGCGATGCCATCTGATAGCGCTCTTTCATTTCTCTCCCAGAATCCCCTGAAGGAATCTTCCATGAAAAAGAATCTCGCGGCCGCTGTTGGACTCGGCCTGCTGTCCGCCTCTCCCCTAGTCCTTGCGCAAGATGCTGCACCTGCAATCGATACGGGTGACACTGCTTGGATGCTGACTTCCACCGTTTTGGTGATTTTGATGAGCATTCCTGGCTTAGCACTGTTTTACGGTGGTCTGGCACGCTCCAAGAACATGGTTTCAGTCCTGCTGCAAGTGCTCTCCGTGTTCTCATTGATTACCTTCCTGTGGGTCATTTACGGTTTCTCACTGGCCTTTGGCGGTGAAGGGAAGGTTTTTGGCAGTTTTGACTACGTGTTCCTCAAAGGCATCACACCAGATACGATTTCGTCAATGCTGAGCACCATTCCTGAATTTGTGTTCGTCTCGTTCCAAGCTGCTTTTGCTGCCATTACGGTTGCCCTAGTAGTAGGTTCGCTGGCTGAGCGCGTGAAGTTCAGCGCCGTGATGGTCTTCTCGGTGATCTGGTTTACCTTCAGCTACTTGCCTATGGCACACATGGTCTGGGGTGGCGGTTTGCTGGCTGAAGACGGCGCGCTGGACTTCGCTGGCGGCACTGTGATCCACATCAATGCTGGTATCGCTGGTTTGGTTGGTGCTTACGTGCTTGGCAAACGTACTGGTTTTGGCAAAGAAGCGTTCACCCCGCACAACCTGACATTCACGATGATTGGCGCTTGCTTGCTGTGGGTGGGTTGGTTTGGCTTCAACGCTGGCTCTGCAGGTGCAGCCAACGGCATTGCTGGCCTGGCCTTTATCAACACCATCGTGGCAACTTCTGCAGGTGTTCTGGGTTGGTTGGTTGTTGAGTCCCTGATCAAAGGCAAACCTTCATTGCTCGGCGGCGCATCTGGTGCCGTGGCTGGTCTGGTTGGCGTTACTCCTGCAGCTGGTTTTGTGGGCCCAGTGGGCGCCATCATCATCGGTGCGCTCTCCGGTGCAGTATGCGTCTGGGGTGTGAGCGGGCTCAAACGCCTGCTGAATGTGGACGACTCCTTTGACGTCTTCGGTATCCATGGCGTGGCCGGCATCATCGGTGCGGTATTGACTGGTGTGTTCGTATTCCCTTCTCTGGGCGGCGTTGGTGTGGATGATGTGACCATGGCTGGCCAAGTCTGGATCCAAATCAAGAGTGTGTTGGTTACGGTTGTTTTGTCTGGTGTGGTGGCTTTCATCGCCTTCATGGTGGCTAAAGCAACCGTCGGCCTGCGGGTAGCTGTTGATGCTGAACGTGAAGGTCTGGACATTACTTCCCACGGCGAGAAAGCCTACAACCCTTGAGCTTACGTAGCGGTGGCAGTAGCGATACCGCTGCCTACAATCGTGCATTCAACAAACCGCCTTCGGGCGGTTTTGTCGTTACAAGACCTGTGCAGTAAGCGGCCAAGCTGTGTCATAAAGATGTCATGCGCAACGCATATCGTGCGTGATCACTAGGAGTTACCCCATGAACGACCGCCCCACCTTCACCCACCACAAAGACATTCTGCGCAGTATTGAGCGCGACCTGATCGACAGCTATGACGAAGAGTTGGAACAAGAAATCGACGATGATCGGCTCAGTGATGCCAGTCTGTTGAAAACCTTGGGTATTGACGAGAACAGTGTGGATGACGGCGACATGAATCGCCAAACCTACTTCCGTGAGTTACTGCGTTTACAAGGTGAATTAGTCAAACTGCAGGACTGGGTTCAGCACACCAAAGAAAAAGTCGTGGTGATCTTTGAAGGGAGGGATTCCGCCGGCAAAGGTGGTGTCATCAAGCGCATCACGCAGCGTCTTAACCCACGTGTGTGCCGTGTTGCCGCCCTGCCCGCACCGAACGACCGTGAGCGCACGCAGTGGTATTTTCAGCGCTACGTCTCGCACCTGCCTGCAGGCGGTGAAATCGTGTTGTTCGATCGCAGTTGGTACAACCGCGCCGGCGTTGAGCGCGTGATGGGCTTTTGCAATGACGAACAATACGAAGAGTTCTTCCGCTCCGTGCCAGAGTTTGAGCGCATGTTGGTGCGCTCAGGCATTCGTCTGATCAAGTACTGGTTCTCCATCACTGACGAGGAGCAAGAGGCCCGCTTCATGGCGCGCATTCACGACCCACTCAAACAATGGAAACTCAGTCCCATGGATGTGGAATCGCGTCGCCGTTGGGAAGACTACACCAAGGCCAAAGAAGTCATGCTTGAGCGCACCCATATTGCCGAGGCGCCATGGTGGATTGTGCAAGCAGTGGAAAAGAAAAAAGCGCGCCTCAATTGCATCAGCCACTTGCTTGATCAACTGCCTTATGAAGCCATCCCACATCCAGAAGTGGCCTTGCCACCGCGGGTCTACCACCCAGACTATCTGCGCCACCCTGTGCCAGCCAACATGCACGTGCCCGATCGTTATTGAAACGGGAAGCATAAAACGCAGCCCACAGCACAGCACTTATTGCATGGATTGATGGTTGCTGATTAAAAGCGACCATCCAAAAACAATAATGGCTATGTGCAGGCTTCAGGGATCACTCAAAATGTCCTGCACCTTTTGCGTCAGGCGGGAGTCTTCGCAAACGCGCTTCGCGCAAACACCTGAACGCTCCGACCTATCGCCCATAGATTCAGAAGTGCATTTCCACACTCAAGCCCAGCGCCCAAGCGCGCTCGCGGCTGACCAACACCTTGTCTTTCGGCCAGAAATGGCCCAAAGTGACTTTGCCAAATAACCAATCTTTATAGACTGGCTGGCGCCAAGACGTCCTGATGCCATAGTTTGAAATATCCACCTCACCGGTGGTGCCCTGCACCAATGCTTCCACCGATGCCGTGCGAATGCCTGGGAAGTCTTTGATCAAGCCCACACTGCTTTGCCACTCGAAGCCGTCTGTACGACGGGTGATGGTTCCCACGGTACTCCACCGCGCCAGCAATGACGAGGTCAGCGCATGCTCGTAGTCAACCACGGTGGTGGAGCCAAAACTGTCTTTGACCGACCAGAACAAGCTTTCGCGGAAATACACCATATCGCGCGGCGAAAGCTGCCATTGCGTGCGATAACGCGCCTGCACGTAGGGATTCAAACCACCACGAAAACCGACGCGAAAATCCAAATTATCCTGAAAGTCATACCCCAAACCAGCGAAGAAAGACTGATCACCACGGCGGCTTTCACGCAGCAACATTTGCTCGCGGGTAAAGGCCTCTGGCTGATCGCGCACGATCTCATCCTTGTTGTCCTGACCAATGAACGCGTACGCCTTGTCTTTCAAATTGGGCAATCCCACGCGCAAGCGAAAACGCGCATTGACTTTCACGCCTTCGCGCTGATCCCACAACGAGTTCAAGCGCACATAGCCAGAGACTTTGCCCTTGTCATCAAAAGGCTCATCGCCAAACCAGCCATCCACCGTACTGGCCAACCAATACGACGCGCCGTAGGTGTAGTCTCGGGCGGACTCCAGCCATCCGATATCACCCGCTTGCGCGCCTGAGGCTGTACTGGATGCGTCAGGGGTGGCCTTCAAACCCAGCGAAGAAGACTCTGTGCTTGAGGTTTGCGCTTGCGCAGTACACAGGGCCATGGCACAGGTGCCAGCGACCCATGCGCTACGAACAACGCCCCACATCGGAGCAGGCCCATTCGACGTTATTGCTTGTACTCGGTTCGCAGCCATCACATCTCCATTCGTTGTTAAGCTTCAGGCGCAGAACCTTGTTCCTGCGGCACTGCAGCCTCGGTGTTTTCTGATGCTGCAACCATTTGCTGCGCATCTTCCAGTAACCAATCGCGCAACAAGACGGCCACATCGGAGACGCCTTGCTTCTTCAATGCTGAAAACAAATGCACCTGCCCGCCGCCTGCATTCAAGCGCGTGATCTGCAGCGCCTTGGTCTGCTCTGTACGGTTGAGCTTGTCTGCCTTGGTGAGTAAAACCAAAAAGCGCAAACCCGCTTCTACCCGCGGGCGAATCATCTCCAAGAGCGCCTCATCCAACTCTGTCAGGCCCAAACGCGAATCGCACAACAGCACAATCGCGCTCAGGTTGGGGCGACTGAGCAAATAATTTGCCATCACACGCTGCCAGCGCAACTTGTCTTGTTGGGGAACGGCCGCATAGCCATAACCAGGCAAATCTGCCAGTACAGCCTGAGGGGCCTCTTTAGGCCCTAAAGCAAACAAATTGATGTGCTGCGTACGTCCTGGTGTTTTAGAGGCAAACGCCAATTGACGCTGCTGGGTCAGCGTATTGATGCAGGTTGATTTACCGGCATTGGAGCGCCCTACAAAAGCCACTTCAGGCAAGTCGATAGGAGGCACTTGGTTTAATTGGGCCGCCGTGATCATGAAACGGGCGGTGTGCCACCAGCCCAAGGCCTTTTTGGCCTCAAGCGGGTCAGCGTGTAAAGAAGCAGAAGAAACGGTCATGGGCCGCAGTATGCACTGCATTTTGCACGGCTCAAAGCAGATAGCATAACCGCCACAAAATGAAGGCTTAGTGCCTAGGCGCACAATAGACAGCTTTTCAAAAAACACGTATAGCGCACTGCGCAACAGGAGGCATGCGGCATTTCAATGTGCCTAGCCTTACAGCAGATTTTCCCATGGCAGCGGGTTCCATAGACCAACACCACCACTGGCGTGCCCATCTGCGGCGCAGCTATCGGCTGCTGTCCTCCATGCCATTTGCCATCGCCTTGCTATGTGTATTGGCACTGGCGTCGGTCATTGGCACAGTAGTGCCCCAGCATGCTCCTGCAGCGCAATACTTGGCCGATTTTGGTCCGTTATGGGCCAGCATCTTTGCGCTCTTGCAATTGCACGCCATCTACAGCGCATGGTGGTTCATGCTGATTTTGGCTTTCCTCACACTCAGCACCGCACTGTGCGTGCTGCGCAACGCCCCTAAGTTCATTGCAGGCATGCGGCGCTACCAGGAACATATCCGCATCAGCAGCCTGAAGGCCATGCCTTGGCATGTGCACGCACAACACTCGCACCCTGAGCCACCGCAACAACTGGCTACCCAATGGGCACAGCAATTGCAAAACGCAGGTTGGCGGGTACGTCTTCAAGAGCGGCGCAGCAAACATACTGGGACACAGGACGTCTTTACCGGATGGCTAGTAGCAGCCAAACGTGGCACAGGGCATCGCTGGGGCTACATCGCCAGCCATAGCGCCATTGTGCTCATTGGCCTAGGGGGCTTGATCGACAGTGACTTCTGGTTGCGCATGCAAGCGCAGTGGAGCAATATCGCCCCTGCTGCTAGCTTTGAAGCGTTGATGCAGACACCACAAGCCCACCGCCTGAGTGGCAATACCCTGGCCTATCGCGGTAACGTACTCGTGCGCGAAGGCACCCGTGCCAGCGACGCCATCGTTCAAACGGCCAATGGATATTGGCTGCAGCCTTTGCCTTTTGAGATTGAGTTGCGCCAATTCCAACGTGAACAGTACGCCACGGGCGCAGCCAAAATGTTCACCAGTGTTGTGCGCATTCACGACCAAGACCATGCGCAAGCAGACGATGGGCTTATTGCCGTCAATGCGCCCCTGCATACCCATGGCCTCTCGATCTACCAATCCGGGTTTGGCGATAGCGGCTCGCCTGTTCAATTGCAGCCCGTACCATTGATAGCGTCATCGCATAACGCACCTGCAACCAACCCGCAACCGCTTTTGCCAGCGCCACTTCATGCCAAAGTAGGCCAACAGCTCGAAATGCCCTCTCCTGCGGAAGCTCGCCTAGAGATCGTAGGGATTGAAGAAGCTGCAATACAAGATGTACGCCAAGTCGATCTGACGGCAGTAAACAGCGCACGCCCTGCGCTAGGCTCCAGCATGCTCTACCGCATTCGCGATGCCGCAGGGCAAGCCGTTGAATTCCAGAACTACACACACGCCATTACGCTCGACGATGGCGTCCCCGTGTATCTGTTTGGGGCACGCACTGCGGCGCAAGAGGCCATGGTCTTTTGGCGCCTCCCCCAAGATGCTGATGGTGGCCTGCAAGACTTTGTGCGCCTGCTCCATGCCATGCAAAACCCTGCCATGCGCGCAGCCGCAGCTGCCCATTACGCACAAGGCGATTTGCCCCATGCGCCCCTTGCGACACAAACACAACTGGCGCAGTCTAGCCAACAAGTGCTAGATCTCTTTGTCAGCGCATGGCCAACCACACCACAGGTCGCACCTGCGTCCACATCAGCACATGCAGCAACAGGCCTTGAGATCCTGTCGCAATTCATTGAGACCCATGTACCGACTCACGAACAAACCCAAGCAGCCAACATGATGCGCCGCGTGCTCACCAACACCTTGCTGGAGCTGCTGCAGCAAGCGCGCGCGCTTGCACACTTGCCTGCACGTGACCCGCAATCGCCACAGACACAAGCATTCATGCAAGCTGCCGTAGCAAGCCTCAACGACATGGTGCTCTACCCCGCCACTGTGTTCTACACCCTTCGAAACTTCACACCTGTATACACCAGCGTGCTATTGGTCAGCAAAGCACCTGGCCGCTACTTGGTTTACCCAGGTTGTGTGTTGTTGGTGGTGGGTCTATTCATCATGCTGTTTGTGCGTGAACGCCGGTTGTGGGTATGGATTCACGCACTGCCAACGCAAGCGAACATGGATACACACCAAGTCACCATCGCCATGTCGTCCAATCGTCCGCAACGCGAAAACAGCCGAGAATTCACTGCGCTTACCACCTTGCTACTAGGCACGCAGCGCACCTTTGACTCATGACAGCCCCTCCACCACCGCCAACTCCCGCCTTGGCGCAGCGCACATCCACTCATGGCGCACCCAAGCGCACCACCATTTCACGCCTGTGCAATGCGGGCTTTGTACTGCTGACCTGCGCGGCCAGCCTTTGGACATGGTGGCACTACGCTGCGGCACTGGATGCATACGAAACAGCCTTGCTGCTAGGCAGCGCTCTTCTCATCAGTGTGCTGGGCTGCAACTGGCGGCCATTACAGGGCTTTGCCATCAGCACTGCCACGCTGAGCTTGCTGGCCATCACGCTTTACAAAACTCCAAACGGGCCTGACCTGCAACAAGCCCAAAACAGTTGGGCTTTGCAATACGCACTCTCAAGCCAATCTGCCATCTTGTGGATGGGGGTACTGTTCGCGCTTGCCACCACGTTTTATTGGCTGGCACTGTGGCAAACGGCCCAGCGCGCTGAACATTCGCCATTGAGCAGCATCGCGCGTACGCTCACTTGGGCCGCCTGCTGCATGGCCCTCACAGGCAGTCTCGTGCGGTGGTACGAAAGCCATCTTCTGGGGGCCGGCATGGGCCACATCCCCATCAGTAATTTGTACGAAGTGCTCATTCTTTTTTGCTGGATGACCGCCGTGCTCTACCTTTATTACGAAGCTGAATATGCTGGACGCATGCGCCATATGGGGGCACTGGTGCTGCCACTGATTTGTGCCACTGTTGGTTTTTTATTCTGGTATAGCGTCAATTACCAAGCCCATGCCATTGAGCCCTTGGTACCTGCACTACAAAGCTGGTGGATGAAACTGCATGTGCCGGCCAATTTCATTGGTTATGGCGCGTTTGCGCTGGCGGCGATGCTTGCCTTTGCATGGCTCATTCAGCACCATGCACAGCGCAAGCTATCTTGGACACTGGCGACGTTATGGCTGCTGGGCATTGCCTTGTGCGCAACGCCTTTCGCGTTCCAGCACAATGCCACAAACCATATCGCGCTGTACGCAGGGTTACTCGCTGTATGGGTCGCGGTGCTGGTGAGCTTACGTCAACCTCTGGCTCGGCGCTTGCCAGATGCTCCCATCCTTGAAGAACTCATGTACAAAACCATTGCGCTGGGGTTCGCCTTTTTCACCATTGCCACCATACTGGGCGCATTGTGGGCCGCCCAAGCATGGGGAGGCTACTGGAGCTGGGACCCCAAAGAAACTTGGGCGCTGATTGTCTGGCTTAACTACGCAGCATGGTTGCACTTGCGCTTGGTCAAAGGTTTGCACGGCCCTGTGCTGGCTTGGTGGGCACTGGCTGGCCTGGTCATTACCACATTTGCATTCTTAGGCGTCAACCTCTTCTTGGGAGGTCTGCACAGTTACGGGCAACTGTAACGCCCATACGGCGCATACATTTTCACGCCAATTTGACGTATAGCGAAACCCTAATTGTTTAGTCCCGGCATCTTCCAATTGGCCCAAGCCGCCATACAAGCGCTTTGGTTGCACGCCCCCCCTCCATAAACACCCCGTCGATAGCAGCACAGTCGACAGAAGATTCACATCCAAGCTACGATATGCGAGCAAGCAACAGACACTTTTAACGGGCACATGCGACGTGCCCAGCCATTCCCGTATAACACCAAGGAGATCCCTATGAACCAAACCTTCAAAGTGACCGGCATGACCTGTGGCCACTGCGTCAACGCTGTGCAAAGAGCCATTCTGAAAACCGACAACACTGCCAAAATCCAAGTGGATTTGCCTACTGGCTTAGTGAGTGTCGCCAGCAGCTTGCCGCGCTCGACCTTGGTAGCGGTCATTGAAGAAGCCGGCTACAAAGTCACCTCGCCCTAAGACGCCTACCGACTACCTTGATTCGGGTAGTGCGACATCAACTTTCAGTTGCCCAATCTCAGTAAAGAAAAAGGAGTGCGATTGCACTCCTTTTTCTTTACTGGCGTAACCACTTGCATTCAACTGTCGTGTACTCAAGCACATGGCATGCCTCTACACACTGTAGGTTGCCGCAGTTTGATTACGCCCGTCCATTCATGTTCAAGTGATTGAGCAGCCCCTGATGCCTACGTATCAAGGGCTGCAACCAATCAATGGGCCTGACGACGCAAGGTTACAAAACCACCCGCCAGCATTGCCATGAACATCGCCAGCCATGGCAGCAAGCCACCCAATGGCACAGGCGTGCTGTCTGGCGTTCCAGTGGTGGTCACAGTTGATTCCGTTGTGCAAGGCGCTGTAGTGCATTGCTCAGGAGGAACCGTTACGGTCGCCACGTTTTCAACTGGTTCACGCACAGTTGCTGCAATCGTGGCCTCAACCGTATACGTCAACACAGCACCTGGATTAAGGGTAACCGTATCGCTGATATCACCACTGCCACTGGCCGTGCAACTATTGGCAAAGCCTGCATCTACCCCAGGGTTGCTGACCACACAAGTCCAACCGTTAAATGTAACTCCTGCAGGCTGCGCATCTGCCACCGTAGCATTCACAACAGGCCCTTCCGTACTGTTGGTCACCTCAATGGTGTACTGCACAGTTTCTTCTGCAGCTGTGTACACATAGTAGGACTTGTCTACGCTCTTGAGCACAGTCAGCGCGCCAAATGGCTTCGGTGGAATGGTTGAATCATCTTCTACCAAACAGCTGGTTGTGCACTCAGCGCCTGGTGGTGAAGTAACGGCAGCGGTATTGGTCAAACTGCCCACAACATCATCAGCAATGGTGGCCAACACGGTGTACGTCACAACAGCACCTGGCTGCAAGTCCACAGTCGTGTTGATTGCGCCATTTCCGCTGGCCGAACTGCAGGCTGTTGTCACACCAGAGTAGGTTGTGCCAGGCGTGGTCACAACGCATTCCCAAGAATCAATCGTGACCCCTGTTGGTGGCGTATCGACTACGTTAAAGCCTGTGCCGCCATGTGGCCCTGTATTGCCAACCACAATGCTGTACTGCACTGCTGTTGTCAAATAAGGTTGGTAGCTGGCAATATTGGCCTCTTTACGCACGGTTGGCTGCACTTCTCGTGGTTCATTGGTCACCGTGCTGGTATTCTCAACCGAGCAATCAGATACACAAGTCACTTCAGGTGGAAGCGTTGGCGGTGTGCTCACCGTCACACTGTTGATCGCTTCATCCACCACTGATGCACCAATTGTCGCTTGGATGGTATAGGTAATCTCTGCTGCGGGCTGCAGATCAACAGTGGTATTCAACGCACCGGATCCATTGTCTGCACCACAAGCGGTCGCCACTCCCACATAGGGAACACCAGCATTGGTTACTGCACAAGTCCAATTGCCTAACGTGACGCCTGTTGCCGGCGTATCGACCACCGTAAAGTCGTTCAAACCGTCAGAACCTGCATTTCCAACCACGATGGTGTAGACCAATGGTGTCACATCGCCTTCAATGAACTGGGTTACCGAAGCAGTTTTGGTCACAGTAGGTTGCACAGAACGCGTGATGTCCAATGGTGTCGGCACATCGTTGTCTGGATGCGTTGGCAACTCCGATGCATTGCCCCCCTTAGGATCACTCCCGTTGAAGCTGCGATCGGTCACTGGCGTACCGTCTGCCGAACCGCTGGCGATGGCCGTATTTTCAAAATGAAACTGCCCAGCAGCAGGTGCAAACCGCACGGCAAAACGACAGCTCACCTCGCCTGGAGAACTGGCAGATGCCGCAGGCAATACCGTCGCGTTCCGCAACAAATTGGTAGCCGTATCGCCATTGAAACCTGGATTGGTCTCGTACTCTGCACCCGGAAGAACCTCTCCATGTTCAATTGAGCACGACTGTGAACCGCCCAGGATGGTATAGGTGCCCGGCACCGTTGGCGTACCCGACACATGGTTGCCAAAATTCGGCGCGCTACCTGTCAAAGTATCTGTCAAGTTAAATGACGTCACGTCTTGCGGACCATAATTACGGGCACCTACGACATAAGAAACAGTCCATGTACCGTCACTATTGGCTTCAGGCAAGCCACCCGCAGTGTCGATGTACTTATAGGTACCAATTTGCGGTTCAGCCAATGCGGTAAATTCTGCTGTATCTTCGTTGTTGTCCGTCGTCACTTCTGTAGTGGGTGTAATCACCCTCGCAGTATTGAGATACTTCTGCGTCAGTGCGCCCAATGGGCTTGGCACCTGAGCCCCGAACGTGATCGGACCGCCCACTGTAGCCCCCATTGGAATAGGGAGTGCGCCTGAATACTCACAGGTGACCGCTGTTGTTGTAGAGGCACTGCAATTCCAGTCATCCCCTGTTGGCGTTGCCACAATGGTCAAACCAGCTGGCAGAGGATCAGTAACGGTAATGCTGCCTGTTAGAAACGGACCTGCATTGACATGGGAATTGTCATTGCGAACAATGATTTCGTATGCAGCATTTTGCCCAGCAGTTACGCGTGCAGGACTGACCGATTTGGCGATCGCCAGATCAGGACCAACGACACGTGTGGTCACGGTATTCGAGCCTGGATTGCGCGCTGTCAAACTAGGTGAATCACCCGTAAATTGGTTGGCATACATATTCCCTACTGTATTACCGCTGGCAGACATCTCAACCTTGAGCTCATACATCTGCCCAGCCGAAATAGCTTGTCCACCCTTCGCACGGACATAAATGGCCGTTACATCAGCCCAGGCAGTAGGACAGTTGCTCCCACCAAGCGAGCTACACCAATTGGTTGTAGTGGCACTATTGGCTCCAGAACCATCCAAAACATGGCTTACATCGTAGGGAGCGTTATGAATATTCGTTGCAGTGTTGCTGGTGTAATAAATCTCCACATCAGTATCATCTGTCCCACCTTCAAGGGAAGTGGCAGTTGCTGATACCGGGCCGGCCAAACCAAAGCTACCGGAGAAACTGGTCGGAGGCACACGACCATCCCCCATATGGGGCAACACATCAATCAAGCGGAAGTCATGCATGGTATTGCCAATTGCACCGTACTGCAGTTGGTAACTAAAGTCAGAGTCGGTGGGTACCACCTCATGACTCACCACCTTATTCAACACAGCGCCAGGGGCCGCGTCTACAGACAGGTTCCAGTTGCTGAATGAACAAGTTTGATTAGGAACACAGGCAAAACCAGTTGACCCACCCGCATAGCGGGCTGCTCGCAAAGAATTGTTGGTCGAATCGGCAAACGAGGTATTCAACAAAGGAGTTCCACTTGTCGCGTTCGCACTGACCCTCGCCCGGAATTGCAAGGCAGGTAAATTTGCTAGAGCGTTACCCGGAGCCGCTTTGGTCGCCGTTTGCCCGGGTAAATCCCAGCGGCATGCGGTGTAGCCAGCCGGAATGGCCGCAGAGGCTGTCGTAGGTGAACCCCAGCCTGTAGGCCATGGCATAGGCCCAACGTGGCACTGCGGGTCTGCAAAAACGGTACCACCTAAGGTTGTTGAGCCTGCGACATATTCCATGTGCGGTGGTAGTACATCGTATACAGCGACATCTGTTGTATGCGCACTGCCAGAAGTACTCAGGTTCGCAACCAAACGGTACGTCACTTGGCTTCCTGGTACAACCAATCCTGAGTTCGGATGGCTAGGAGAAGTCTTGGTGATTTGTGGAAATTCATTTTGATAAATTTCAAAACTATTCGCAGCATTAAAAACACGGTTGCCAGAATACACCCAGTCGAACACATTGGTTGACATCATGTCTGTCGTGGTGCTGTTTTCAGCTACAACCGTGCCTGGCGCAACAAACGGAGCGTTTGCTGATCCCACAGCAGTTGCGAATGCCGTAACGCTATTTACCCGGCTTGGAATAATGTGCCAGAAACTTATGCCAGGTTGCATACCGTCATAGCTCATGCGCACCCGCGACACATCCTGCAATGTATAACCAGCCGCTTGCAATGCATCAATCGAGTCAAACCATGTTGCATCTAAGTCTCCGCAACCACTGGTGCCCATAGTCCCTGACGCCACATTGGCCTGATCATAAGGAGAGCTTACTGTAGTCACGCTGGTCCAGGTGCCGCTGCCGCTGGTTGCTGCGCCGCCAGCACTTGGGGCATTAGTAATACCTGCTCCACCCACACCCAACTCATAACGCGGTGTGAAACCGGTTATCGGGCCCACCTCCCATCTGGAAAGAATGCCTGTAGCTGGGTCCACAGCCCTTCGTGGATTATTGGGTGTAATAGAGGGAATCGCACGCGCATCCACAAAAGTGGTCCGCGCATTATCAATTTTGTCGCAGGTATAACCTGCTGGCAATGGCTCCGACCCAGCGTTACTGATAATCAAACGGTTGGCAAAATATTGCCCCGGGGCCGCAATGTTGATATGCGAGTCCGTTGTGATGTTTGGATCGTTGCGGTCAGTTACGTCCCATCCGTTAGGGTTTGAGTAAAAATTGACCCATGCCGAATGCACTTTGCTTGCCCTGCCGTCTATCCTACGCTCAGCGGCCTGCACATTAACGTTGCTATCAGTATGGGGATCATGGTTGTTCTGGCCTGTGACAGACTCTCCTAAAAATGTGATCCTGTTGGTTAAGAAATCAATCTTTTCGCCCTGACCAGGTGGAATTACGACATCTGTAAGCGGTGCCCACACCAAAACCGTTTTACTCGCCACCCAAAATTCATTGGTGGGCTGCTCCAAATTGGCCGAATTAACCAACTGAGTAGTCCTTGCCGATCCTTTATAAATGGGAAAGTGCTTCAGACTAAAGTCTGTACCAATCAGCTCAAAAGTTGCGGTTTTGTTTACTGTATCGTTCGAACCAGGAACCAATACACATTCACCACCACGGCTCACCGAAATATCAGCATTGGCACCAGTACTCGTAACAGCAGCGCCCGCATCCACAGGATAGTAGGCGACGTTGTCGAATGAATTACTGGAAACAGTCATCTGAGACTGCCAATTGCCGCAATGGCGTGGCGACCCCACAGGAACACTGCTGTTGCCAAGCGTGGACGGGCCAGTGATATTGGTACTTGTCACATAATCTGCATTCACAATCGGCCATGTGACCAAACGCGCATTAGGAAAATTTCCGGCGCCAGTCTGGTCTATTGGTAATAACGGATTGGAATCAGAATAATCCTCAACAAAACGGGCCGTATTCAACGCCTCAATGCCTTTGAGGGAACCCACTGCGCGCACACCGATGTTCCAAGAAAACACATAACCGTCTTCCCCATTCGGTCCGCTACCTGGCACCATCAGCGCGCCACGGATAGTATTGGATTTGACTGCATCCCACCTCGGGGCAGCAGAAACATAGAGTGGCTTTAAACCATAAAACTCTTCCGTGCCATCAGAACTAGGACCATCAAGCACAACTGTAGGCGCAGGCGTTATTCCGCTGCTTGTTGTCAATGTGAAGATGGGGGCGGGTATCTCCGTATCGTTTGGCGCAGTACCGGCAATGCGCATACGGAAATTTTGGTTATTGGCGGAAGAATTATTAGGCTGCCAACAAAATGCCTTCTGCCCATCAGCAGTTACGCCTGAAACACCCTGTTGCGGTGGGTCAGCCACAGGTGTAGCTTGGATGCCTTGGCAACCATTTGCACCAACGGGCAAATCCACATAATTGAACAAAGCGACCTGGGGATTAGGCGGGCCATTGTAAGCAGGGGGAATTGTGGCCGCAGGAATGGTCATCGTCAGCAAGACATTCGATTCCGCCGGGGTCAGCGAATAACCTACCCGGTAGCCTGCATAGTCGTGTGTGCGCACGATATAGTCGCCGGCACAGGCATCTTCCCCTGGGACTGGCGGCGTTAGCGTACATGCGGACTGAGAAAACGGAGCTGAGCCGGAATTCGTCATCCCTGCCACAAATTCCATCACCGCGGCCTGCGCGGGCAATGCAGCCGTCACCGCCACACCTGCAAAAACAACTGAAGGCAATAGTGCAGGCAAACCACTCAGTAACGTGCCCTGTGGCCTGCCACGGCGCACTGCGCGCAAGGCTTGGCCTTGAGGCGCTCGCCCTGAAAAAAGGGAAACAAGATCTCTCATGATTAATCCCACATTGAATGAAATTATTGGTAGTGCATTCCTGCTGCATCCCCAAGAAAGAAAAACAAACAGAAACACATCGTTAAACCAAGCCTTGCGTACTGTTGCAATGCAGCAAAAAATGCCACTAAAACTCAATCGCAAGCGCAAAGCACTCCGAAAACTCGGTTTGGTTGATTCTATGTAACTAAGCTCAAAAATGAAACTAAAGGTATCTAAATAACACTAAGATTAACCATGATTGACTTTGTTTAACAAACAAGATCGAATGCAACAATGGAAATCGTGTCAAATGCTGTGTTTGCCCATTTATTAAGCAAAAAAAATAACTCTTACGGTTTTCTGTATCAACATCCATTTCTCTGAGCTGCGAAAATTCAGTATTGAATTAGCACTACAAAAAAAATAACAAAACAATACACTTGTGTTTTACCAGGGCAGCATCGCAAGGAAAAACGAATGCAGACAACGTTGTTCTTCGTGCTTATGGCGTTTGTTTAATCTGACTTCAAGCGCATGCAGCAAGAAAAGAACACAAAAAGGCAAAGACATACCCAGCACGAAGTTCCCTTGAACCCTTTTGTCGTGTGCAGCGAGGCACGTCAACATGCTGGCCAGCGGAACACTTTTGGTTCTTCTTTGCTTCCGTAGCTGACGACTTAGAACACTTCTGCATGGCGAGATGTGTCCTACACCTCAGTTGTTGTATAGGCTGCACCTAATATTGCTGGCAACCGTTGGAACTTGCGCCATAGCAGCAGAGCCGGCTGTCGACTCGTGTTAACGTTCAGTGCGCGTTAAAACAAAAGGAAACCCCACCATGAGTCGATACCTTCCTTTCGCACTTTCCATCGTGTTGGCCACCCTCTCCTTCGTATTGGCCTGGACCTGGCCATGGTGGTGGGCTGCTTTCATGTTTTTTTCGGCCACATTCTTGCTGGGCTTACTGGACATGCGGCAATCGAGCAGCTCGCTACGCAGGAACTACCCGATATTGGCGCACTTTCGCTACGGACTGGAATCCATTGGCCCCGAGATTCGCCAATACTTTGTGCAAACAGACAAAGAGGAAGTGCCTTTTTCGCGGCTGGACCGCGCCATGATTTACCAGCGTTCCAAGAATCTCAATGACGTGGTGCCATTTGGCACACAGATGGATGTCTTCAGCACAGATTACGAGTGGATCAACCACTCTCTGGCACCAGCACACAACCCATCGCATGATTTTCGCGTGCTGGTAGGCGGCTCACGTTGCAAGCACAAATACTCAGCCAGTGTGCTCAATATCTCGGCGATGAGTTTTGGTTCGCTTTCAGCCAATGCCATTCGTGCGCTCAACAACGGGGCGAGAAAAGGCCATTTCTACCACGACACGGGAGAGGGTTCGATCTCGATGTACCACCGCGAAGGTGGGGGTGATCTGGTCTGGCAAATCGCCTCTGGCTACTTCGGTTGCCGCGATGAACAGGGGCATTTCAGCGAGGAGAGGTTCATTCAGAATGCCCAGCTTGAGCAAGTCAAAATGATTGAAGTCAAACTCTCACAAGGGGCCAAACCCGGACATGGCGGCATGCTGCCTGGACGCAAAGTGAATGCAGAAATTGCCATTACACGCGGCATTCCTCAAGGGGTAGATTGCATTTCGCCAGCCGCGCATTCGGCCTTTTCAACGCCGTTAGAGTTGCTGCAATTCATTGAAAAACTACGTACTTTGTCAGGTGGTAAGCCTGTGGGCTTCAAACTTGCCATTGGCCACCCTTGGGAGTGGTTTGGTATTGCCAAGGCCATGCAAGAAACCGGTTTACTGCCCGATTTCATTGTGGTCGATGGCGCAGAAGGTGGCACAGGAGCGGCACCGCCAGAATTTAGCAACAGCATTGGCGTGCCCATGAACGAGGCATTGCTGCTGGTACACAACACCTTGGTTGGATTGAATATTCGCGACCAAATTCGCATTGGTGCAGCAGGCAAAATTACCAGTGCATTTGGCATTGCACGCACGATTGCGATGGGGGCCGATTGGGTGAATGCTGCACGCGGCTTCATGTTTGCATTGGGCTGCATCCAGTCACTGTCTTGCCATACAGACAAATGTCCCACAGGGATCGCGACCCAAGACCGCTCACGCTGGAAACACCTGGATGCGACTGACAAGGCAACGCGGGTTTTCAATTTCCACGAAAACACCCTGAAGGCTTTGCGCGACATTTTGGGCGCCGCAGGTTTAGTTGACCCTAGCCAACTGGGGCCTGAACACATCATTCGCCGCATCAACCCGTACGAAGTGCGTTCCTTTGCAACGCTGTATCCCTTTCTGCAACCAGGAGCGCTGCTTTCCGGAGAGCCTGCGATCGCCCATGGCCTTTTTCGTACATTCTGGCACGTTGCTCGCAGCGACAGTTTTGCACCGCCCCCGCAAGTGGCAGAACTACAGCGAAGTAAATTATTTTGAGTTCGCTGGCTAACAGCGTATTCGCGCCAACGAACGCAAACTAACGCTGGCGCACCATGTGCGTGAAGACCCCCAACGCCAATGCGCTATAGACCAGCGCAGGCGTTGCTGCAGTGAGCAGCGGCGACCAACCGCGAATGTTCCCCACATAGCCTAATACGTTGTTCATCAGCAAATAGCTGATGCCCACCAAGATGCCAACAAAAACATAGCCCATGATGCCGCCTGAGCGAAAGTGCAGGTAAGCAAAAGGCAGCGCCAGCACCATCATGACCAAACACCCCAAAGGGTAAAACACCTTACGCCACAACTCCAACTCAAAACGCTGAGTAGACTGGTCATTGGCTTTGAGGTGGCTTACATAGTTGGCCAACTGCAAGGTGGACATGCCATCAGGCTTGAGAATCGCGGCGTTGATCATCTCTCTGTTCATCGAGGTTTCCCAACGCAGTTGAGGGTACTGGGTTACACGCAATGACTCCATCGTGCCAGTCAAGCTGCCATCAGATTCGCGCACCGGGGTCGCACTGGTAACGGGCAGAACCTCTTCACGTGCTTGCTCCAGCAGCCATGCACCACTGTCGACCTGTGCGCTGTTGGCATGAATCTGGCGAGCCAACCGTCCGTCGCGGTCGTATTCAAAAATCCGAATACCAACCACCTCACCATCTGTTTGTAACGCGGCAACACTCACAATCACGGAATGATCGCCTTGGCGCTCGCGCAGCCATGCACCAGTACCGCCTCCGGCCACAATCTGCCCCCCTACATGCTGCGCACGCAGCAGTTGGGCAGAGCGCTCGGCCCAAGGGGCCACATAATCGCCCACAACAAAGGTCAGGCCTGTGAACACGGCTCCAATCGTGAGCAAGATGCCCAATGCCCGTGAAGGGCCTAAACCTGCGGTACGCAAAATCGTGAACTGCGATGTCTTGGCATAGCGTGCCATGACAAACACCGTGCCAATGAGCACACAAATGGGCATCAGCTCGTATACATGCATCGGCGCAGAAAACGCCAAATGTGCCAACGCGTCAGTGATGCCGTAGCTGTCTGCGCCAGCACGGCTGGCAAAGCGGCTTTCGCTGATCAGATCAAAAAACATCAACAAAGCAAGAAATGCGCTGGTTGTCATAGCCACTGCGGCCATGATTTCCTTTTGCAGCATGCGTGTAACAACCTTCATACACGCACCTCCTGCCTGCGCGCCCACAACCGTTTGAGCGACCACTGGGCATTGCGCATCCACAGCCAAGCCAAGCCTACAGCGCACACACCACCGTGCAACACCACCAGCCAAACTGGAGCACTGACAACCCCGCGTCCAACCCAGCTCTCACCCAACGAAAGTAAGTTGAAATAGACCACAAAAACCAGCAACGCTGTCACGATGTGGGTCATGCGGCCTGAACGTGGATTACTGCTGGTCAACGCCAGTGCCAAGATCACGTAATTGATGGCCGCGAAAACCAGCCCCAGGCGCCAAGCCAGTTCAGAGGCATTGGCTAAATCATTGGATTGTTGCAACAAGTCGAGCGATGGCGTTGAGCGCACTGATGATTGCGCCGCCCCCACAGGGTCACGGTGCAGCAAAGCATCGTACTGGTCAAACTCCATCACGCGGATGGCTGGTTTAGCCCCTTGAATTTGCTCTACCCGCTGGCCCGAAGCCAATTGCACCCATGTCTGGCCATCTTGTTGAATCAGACTTGCCTCTTTGGCCACGGTCACAGAGCTTTCTTCACTTTGCATACGGGCAAAAAAGATTTGTTTGGCTTGCTCCAAAGAACTGCTATCACGGTCGACAAAAAACACGCTGTCACCGCTGGATGAGACCTGAAACTCGCCAGGCGCAATGCGGTCAATATCACTGCGTTGCTGAAACTGGTAGCGCAAATCCAGAATCTGTGCCTGCGACCAAGGCCAGCCCACCAATGCCAAGGCAGCAATAGCCACAATCAGCGGCCATGCAAAGCGCGCCAGCGTTGGCAAAATTCCTGCAATGCCCATGCCACTGGCAAACCAAATCACCATCTCGCTGTCTTGGTACATGCGCGCCAAGGTACCTATGATGGCCACAAACAGACTCAAACTCAGCACAATCGGCATATAGCCAAGCACGGTGTAGCCCATCACCAGCATAATGTCAGACGGACTGACCGAACCTTTGCTAGCTTGGCCCAGCGTGCGAATCAGCATTAGCGTGACGACCACCGTGAGCAACACGGTCAAGGTGCCAATGAAACTGCGGGATAAATCCTTGCGTAAAGAAGCATCAAACAACATGGGTTTGGACGAATCAATTGTTCTATTTATAGGCCGTATTGACCAAAGGAAAGCACATCATGCCAACAACGTTGGAACTCAAAAGCCTGAATTTACTGTCTGCTGCAAAAGAAAAAGTAGACCTTTTAGTGGTGTTACTGCCAGACGCAGACAGCGTAAAAACAGCCACAGGCAAAACCACATCGGGCTTGGAAACGGCCATTACACAGGCACTTGCTGCCAAAGACCTTGACTTGACCCAAACGGGCAATCATTTGTGGCTCTACAGTGTCGCACAAGTTGCTGCCCGCCGCGTTCTGCTGATCGCATCTGGTGCTGGCAGTGCAACCGATATCAGCAAAGCCCTGGCCAGCGCTACCAGCGCGTTGCGCCAAAGCACAACCGAGAAGGCCGCAGTTGTCAGCTTGCATGCGACCTTGGATGACTGCGCAGTGCATGCACTGGTACAAAGCTTAAGTGACAGTGGCTACCGTTATACCGCTACCAAACCAAGTGAGAAAAAAATCGCCTTGCAGAAATTGGTAGTTGGCGTAGCCGATAAAGCCAAAATCCAGCGCAGCTTTGTCCAGTCTGTAGGTATTGCTGCAGGTGTGGAATTGGCCAAGGAACTGGGCAACCTACCGGCAAACCATGCAACACCCACCGAGCTGGCAAAAACCGCACAAGAATTGGGCAAGGCCAAAGGCATCACCGCCAAAATCCACGGCCCACGCGACATTGCAAAACTCAAAATGGGCGCATTCCTTGCCGTAGCCCAAGGCTCCACTCAGCCCCCGCAGTTTATTGAACTGCATTACCAAGGTGCAGCCAAGTCAGAGCAACCGATTGTGTTGGTAGGCAAAGGGGTAACGTTTGACACCGGCGGCATTTCCATCAAACCAGCAGCTGGCATGGACGAAATGAAATTCGACATGTGCGGTGCTGCCAGTGTGTTGGGCGTCTTCCAAGCGCTAGCCAAACTACAACCGCGTGTGAATGTGGTGGGTTTGATTGCCGCGACCGAAAACATGCCAGGCGGCAAAGCCATCAAGCCAGGCGATGTGGTCACCAGCATGAGCGGCAAGACCATTGAAATCCTCAACACCGATGCCGAAGGTCGCTTGATTCTGTGCGACGCACTCACTTACGCCGACCGTTTACAGCCCAAAGCTGTGATCGACATTGCCACATTAACAGGCGCATGCGTCATTGCACTGGGCGGTGTGCGCAGTGGCGTATTCGCCAGTGACGACGCCTTGGCCCATGATTTACTGAAAGCTGGCGAACAAACGCAAGATCTAGGCTGGCGCATGCCTTTGGATGCTGAATATGGCGGCGGCCTGAAAACCAATTTTGCCGATATGGCCAACGTGGCCGGTCGCGAAGCTGGTGCAGTTACAGCAGCCAAGTTCTTGCAAAAATTCATTGGCAGCTGGCCCTGGGCCCATCTGGATATTGCCGGAACAGCATGGAAAAGCGGCGCCGCAAAAGGAGCAACTGGCCGCCCGGTTGGCTTACTAACCCAATATATCCTCAACCAAGCACTGCCGTTGCCTGCAGCAACGAAAACGTCTCGAAAAACCACCGGAACAAGCACCAGTAAAAAGGGATAACTCATGCGCCACGCATGTGCAGCGATCTCCTTCGCAAAGCATACGCGGCGCACTAGGGAAGGTCTGCAAAAGCTTAGCTTCCTGTACCCAAAAGGGGTGACAACGGCGCCAATAGGCACCGTTTTTGGAGTCATGAAGCATCAATCAAACTTCACACGCGGGTCAACCCACACGTAGCACAGGTCGCTTATTAGTTTGGCCACCAAGCCAATCAAAGTAAATAGATACAGCGTACCAAGCACCACTGGGTAGTCGCGCCGAATAATGCTTTCATAGCCCAACAGCCCTAAACCATCCAGCGTAAAGAGCGTTTCAATCAGCAACGAACCGGCAAAAAAAGCGCCAATGAATGCAGCAGGAAATCCCGTCACAATCGGAATCAAGGCGTTGCGAAACACATGGCGCCACAGCACCTGACGCTCGCCTAGGCCTTTGGCTCTGGCAGTCAACACGTATTGCTTACGAATTTCTTCCAATACGGCATTTTTGGTCAGCAAAGTGGTCACGGCAAAACTACCTGCCACCATGGACACGACGGGCAATGTGATGTGCCACAAATAATCCCACACACGCTGGGCAATGCTCATGTCCTCCCAACCGGAAGAAGTCAGTCCGCGCAGCGGGAACCATTCCAACTGCCCGCCAAAAACCACTAAGAGCACCACCCCCAGCACAAAGCCGGGCACGGCATAACCAATCAGCACCAGCAGCGTAGTCGCAAAATCAAATCGGCTGCCTGCTCGAACGGCTTTGGCCACGCCAAGCGGGACGGCAATCAAATAACTGATCAAGAACGTCCACAACCCTAAGCTGATAGAAACCGGGAGTTTCTCTTTGATCAGTTGCCACACGTCTTTGTTGTACATGAAGCTGCGCCCTAAATCAAAGCGCGCGAATTGACCCAACATTTGAAAAAAACGTTCGTGTGCAGGCTTATCGAAACCATACAAGGCCTTGATTTCTTCAAGGCGCTTAGCATCAATGCCTTCGTTGCCTCGGTAGCTGAGCCCGCCGCCCTCAATGCCGGCACCTGCGCGCGCTTCTGCCAAGTATTGCTCGACGGGCCCGCCAGGAACAAACTGCACAATCACAAACGTGATGAGCAACACACCCAACAGAGTGGGAACCATCAACAGCAGGCGTTTGAGGATGTATCCGAGCATGAAGGTGTCTCAATGGGTTGGCAAGAGGGCGCATCGCACGATGCGCCTCGCGAGGCTAGTCTTGCGTCTGCATGGTCACACGCGGGGCCACAGCACACATCAGTTCGTACCCGAGGGTTTGCGCATGGGCGGCCACCTCATCAATAGGCAACACAGTGAAGCCATGGCTAGCCGATGCCTGCCCCCACAAGGTAACTTCGCTACCAAAATCGGCAGGTTTACCCTGCGCTTTGGCCGCCGTCAAGTCCACAGCCAGCATATCCATACTCACGCGGCCAATGGTGCGTGTGCGTACACCGTCGACCAACACTGGTGTGCCAGTATCACAAATCCGGGGATAACCATCGGCATAGCCGCACGCCACAACGCCAATAGTCATAGGTGAATCAGCCACAAACCGTGAACCATACCCAACGGTATCGCCCGGCTGCAAGTGTTGCACGCCAATGATCGCGCTGCGCAAACTCATTGTTGGCAACAAATTCCAGTCCTGCACCGTTGCACTGGGGTAATTGGGTGAACTGCCATACAGCGCGATGCCAGCGCGCACCCAGTCTTGCCGTGCCTGCGCATCGCTTGCGGCAAACCGCAATGTCGCAGCACTGTTGCAAATGCTGCGCTCACCCGGCAAACCTTCTGTAGCGGCTTCAAACACCGCAAGTTGTTGGGCAATGCCTGGTGCGCCGTCTGCATCGCTGAAATGCATCATCAACGAAATTTCTTCGACCTGTGGCAAGGCATTCAGCCGCGACCATGCTGCGCGATAACTTTGAGGTTTGAATCCCAGCCGGTTCATACCGCCGTTGAGTTTGAGAAACACCCGGTGCGGCACATGGGTTTTGTGTGCCGCCAGCATATCAATTTGTGCATCGCAATGCACCGCATGCCAAATGCCTAAGCGCGAACACAGCTCTAAATCACGCAATTCAAAGACGCCCTCCAGCAGCACGATAGGACCGCGCCAACCCAATGCGCGTACACGCTCGGCTTCTTGCAGATCCAGTAAGGCGAAACCATCTGCCGCGCGAAACGCATCAAAAACACGTTCAATACCGTGCCCGTAGGCATTGGCTTTGACGACGGCCCACAATTTGGCATCCGCCGCTCGGGTACGCATGATGTCCATGTTGTGGCGAAGTGCCTGGGTATGGATCACGGCATGAATAGGACGAGGCATGGCAATCAGTCTGAATCAATTGGATGGGCTATTGTCTCACTCCGTAACAGGCTCGTGATATAACGACGCGTTTTGACCAAGAACACCAGTTCCCGCGCCTCATGAAACCCGGTTTTTCCACCATTATGTCTGCCCAGTTTTTCAGCTCACTGGCGGACAACGCTCTTTTTGTGGTGGCCGTGGAGTTGCTGCGGCGCAGCGGCGCGCCTGAATGGCAAAGCGCAGGCTTGGTGCCAATGTTCGCGTTGTTTTATGTATTGCTGGCCCCGTTTGTAGGCGCTTTCGCAGATGCCTACCCGAAAGGGCGCGTCATGTTTCTCAGCAACGCCATCAAGGTCATTGGCTGCGTCATGATGATCTATGGCTCACACCCCCTGCTCTCTTATGCCATTGTCGGCTTGGGTGCGGCCGCTTACTCTCCTGCCAAATACGGCATTCTCACTGAACTCCTACCGCCATCTCTTCTAGTCAAGGCCAATGGTTGGATTGAAGGTTTGACGATCTCATCGATTATTTTGGGTGTTGTTGTCGGCGGGTTGCTGGTCAGCGATGCCTTCTTCGAAGGGCTTCAAGCGCTTTCCATCCCAGGTTTGGACAGCGCTTTCCATACACCAGTGCAAGCGGCCTTGGGGTTGATTGTTCTGCTCTATGCCTTAGCCGCTACCATCAATATGTTCATTCCGCGAACGGCCGTACCCCTGCGCCCCATGTGGAAAGGCACCAACTTGGGGGCAATCGGTTGCACCAAAGCCCTGCTGCACGATTTCATCTCGGCCAACAGCTGCCTTTGGCGCGACAAATTAGGGCAAATTGCCCTGTCTACGACCACCTTGTTCTGGGGCGCTTCGGGCAATCTGCGCTATATCGTGCTTGCATGGAGTGCCGTGGTGTTGGGGCTGAACACCACCCAATCGTCTTCGCTGCTGGGTGTGGTAGCGATTGGCACAGCCATTGGCGCAGTGGCTGCAACCTTCATGGTCAAACTCGAACGTGCCACCAGCGTACTGGCAGTGGGTGCGCTCATGGGCGCCGTGGTCGTCTTGATGCATTGGGTCAATAGTTTGTTCTGGGCGGTGCCTATTTTTGTCTTTGTTGGTGTGCTTGGCGGTTACTTGGTCGTCCCCATGAATGCACTGCTGCAACACCGCGGCCACACGCTGATGGGAGCAGGTCGTTCCATCGCTGTGCAGAACTTCAATGAACAAGCTTGCATCTTGGCGCTTGGCCTGCTGTATGCCTATTCCACCAAAATGGGGCTGGGCGCTAAGGCTGCGATGACATGGTTTGGCATCATCGTTTGCGGCATTACGTTGCTGATCATGTTGTGGCATCGCCGTAATCTGCGCGCGCACGGTGACACCATTGCACGCGACTTAGATGCCATTTGCCAAGACCACCACCGCCAAGACTGAAACGAAAGGGCTGGCCATGACAACCACCTCCGCTGTTGCGGCGCAAGCCATGGTGTTGGCTGCAGGCCGCGGCCAACGTATGCGCCCGCTGACCGACCACACCCCAAAACCACTGCTTCAAGTGCAGGGAAAAGCACTACTGGAATGGCACTTGCAGGCACTAGCCCACGCAGGCCTATCGCAAGTAGTGATCAATACGGGATGGCTGGGGCCGCAAATACCAGCTCATTTAGGGCAGCGCTACCAAGCATCGGAACACGACAGCAGCACGGCATTGAACTTGGTGTATTCTCGCGAAGACTTGGATTTTGGCTCTGGCATTGAAACAGCAGGCGGCATTAGCCGTGCACTCCCCCAATTGGAGGAAGTATTTTGGCTGGTTGCAGGAGATGTGTTTACACCAGCATTTGTGTTCGACGACGCACAGCGCTCTGCCTTACAAGCATCAGATGCTCTTGCACATGTGTGGCTGGTCCCCAACCCAGCCCACAATCCTCAAGGCGATTTCACGCTTCATGGAAACCGGGCTTACCCAGCACTGGACAAGCTGGACGTCTGCAACCCGCAAGCAAAAGTCGCAAGCGAAGGGCCAAGTTATACCTACAGCACCATTGCCCTGCTTAAACGCAGCCTGTTTGAGTTGCCGTGGTGTGCGCTTGTGCCGGGTAATCCCACCGGAGTGGCCGCACCACTGGGGCCGTTGCTGTTCAAAGCTGCCGCCCAAGGGAAAGTCAGCGCCAGCCTGTACCTAGGGCCATGGACGGATGTGGGCACCCCTGAGCGCTTAGCGGCACTGAACCAGCTACGATAAGCACTCCACATACTGCATAGCGTGCAAAAAGTCAGCGCAAACTGCACCGAAATGGCATGAATACGTGAAAAATTGGCATTTGGTAACGTCTCCAAACGTCCGTATCGCACCAAGTTTGTCACATTCGATTAGTATTAGAGCCTGTTAACGGTTTCTTTGCAGGCCGTGCATTGACTGTTAACCGGCGCTTTGCGCTACAACGTTGGTTGACATTGCACAGCGTCGTATACCGCGACCTGCTTTGCACACACCATCGCTGCAGTCCATAACTCCTTCTGTTGTCACCATCGACGCTGTCTCCGAAAGAAAAGGCCACTGACCCATGTGGGATCGCATCAAAAAGCTCTGGCAAAAAGACCCTTCTGCATCGCAGCAAGCCCCGCTCTTGTCTGAAGAGGAGCAACGCCAAATGCTGGATCAAACCAATGAAGCGCTTCGTCAAGGGCAATACGACTCAGCGCAGCACTTAGCCCTGCAGCTAGCTGGCTCCCACTTTGATGATATCGCCATCAATGGCCAGCGTTTTTTAGGGCTGGTGCACTTTCACCAGCAACAATATGCCCAAGCATGGCCTATTTTTGAAAGCTTGGCCTTGCGTACCCACAGTGTGAGCGACTGGTTCAACGTAGTGACTTCTGCGACCTTAGCCGGTGCTATTGCACAAGGCACAAGTGCGTTTGAAAAAGCCATCAAAGCGCACGAAGAAAGTCTGGACACGCCAGGTTTGAGTGTTGCCTCCATGCATTTGTATTACGCCTGTGCCTTGCGCGACCAAAACGCCTTTGCGCAAGCCTTTGAGCACGTACAAATCTTGCGTGCTTTATACGAAAAATTGCCACAAACGGATGCGCGACTGCTGGACTTGCGCAATTTCCCACGGCTCGATGCCGTGCTGGATCTGATGGCCGACGTACTGGCCCAATCCGGCGACATTCCTGAAGCCCAAGAATGGTTGCTGGCATTTGGCTCCAACCTCAAAGGTACGCCCCCTGCCGACATTGACCGAGCCATTGAGCGCATGCTCAGTCAAGCGCCAGCAACTCCGCCCGAGTCAGCCGAAGAACCAGAGCCTTCTGTTCCTGCCGCGCTGACCACCCCACGTGACCGTAAGATCCCATTGCCCGTCGAACTACGTGAAGACAAAGATCCTCGTTTGGATTAAGAGATAACTGCCTGCACCTCTGGAATGACTGCCTGATCTGCTGCACCGATGTGTTATGCCTCAGCTGCGGCATAGCACATGGCCAAGCAGAAACCAATCACATGCTAAGCCTGCAGCGGCTCCCCATCCGGCTTTAACTCCTCCATAAGCACCTCAAATCAGCGTCTTTCCTGCCTGACTCAAATCTCACAAACCATACCTGTTCTTGTGCCCTCTCTTGAAAGGAGTTCCCATGAATCCATCGTTTAGTGAACAGCTTCAAGCTAGCCTCGGTGGCTACTTACCGTTGATGTTAGGAGCAATCGCGATTTTGCTGGTTGGATTGGTCATTGCCTTGCTTGTCAAGGCTGGCATACGCAAGGGACTAACCGCGTTGCGGCTGGACGAGCGGCTGAACCAGCAGGCAGAAACTCCCGTCAGCTTCACCAAAATTGCCGCCAACACGGGGTTCTGGTTTGTAGTACTGCTGACCTTGCTGGCCATGTTCAGCACGCTGCGTTTTGATGCCTTGTACCAACCCTTCTCCAGCCTGGCGTCTGAAGTCATGCTGTACTTGCCACGCATTTTCCTTGCAGGAATTTTGGCACTCACCGCATGGGTACTGGCTGTGGTGCTGAAATTGGGCATCAATAAAATGACTGCATCAACGCAACTGGATGAGAAGTTATCCGAATCGGCTGATGTAAAACCCATCGGGGCGGTCTTAGGCGACGTGGTGTTCTGGTTGATCTTGCTGTTATTTCTGCCCGCGATTGTGGCCGCCTTGCAAATTCAAGGTCTGACTGCACCGTTGACCGATTTAACCCAGCGGCTGACAGGCAGCTTGCCGAACATTTTTGCCGCAGCCGTTATTGGGTTTGCAGGCTGGTTGCTGGCCAAGGTGTTACGCGGCCTAGTCACAAATCTCTCTGGGGCTGCTGGTGCAGACCGTTTTGGTCAAAGTTTAGGACTACCTGCTGAAATTCGCGTCTCTCGCCTGCTTGGCACGCTGACATTCACCTTCATCATCATTCCCACCATCATTGCAGCCTTGGATGCATTGCAAATTTCTGCTATCTCCGACCCTGCCGTTGGCATGCTGTCGCAATTCATGGACGCAGTGCCCAATATTTTCGCCGCAACATTGATTGTGCTCGTCGCTTGGTGCGTCGGACGTGCTGTGTGCAACTTGATTGTTCGCTTACTGGACAATCTAGGCTTTGATAGGCTCCCCTCCCGCTTAGGTTTGAAGTGCCAGCAAGCCAATACACCGGCTGATAACAACCCGCGCTGCACACTGCGTCCCGCAACCCTCATTGGGCGACTGGCTTGGTTTTTTGTGATGCTGTTCGCAACAATGGAAGCTGCCAATCAACTCGGTTTCGATGGCTTGCGTGACTTGTTGATGGTCTTCATCGACTTTGGCAGCGATGTTCTACTGGGCAGCGTCATCTTACTGGTCGGTTATTGGCTTGCAGATGTGGTGGGCAAAGCGATTGTCCAAGCCAACGCTGGTGCAGGCCGCTTGCCAGCGCGCATTGCACGTGTCGCCATCATGGCACTGGTGCTGGCCATGGGCCTGCGCGCCATGGGCATTGCCGATGACATCATCAACTTAGGCTTTGGCCTTGTGCTTGGTGCTGTGGCTGTTGCCGTTGCGCTTGCTTTTGGTTTGGGTGGGCGTGAAGCAGCAGGCCAATTAGCCCAACGCTGGGTAGACAAGTACCTGAATAAAAAAGACGAATAAGCAAACACCCGCTTTCTTCACAAGCCCGGCCTAACACGCTGGGCTTTTTACTGTAAATCCGCAAGCCCAAACGCAGACTTGATGGCACCTGCACAATACAGCCTCCCAGACTACGGCGGGACTGTACTCTTACAGCGCACCACACACGAAAGACAAAGGAATGTGCATGGCCTCTGCACAAACCCCAACTGGTGCGAAGACCAACTCAGGCGCACAATGCGAGCTTTCATCGCACAACATCCATCGCAGCATTCACCGTGAAATTCTGGTCTTATTGGCGGCGCGCCCGGTATCTCTCGGGCCGCACACGTACCGCTCGCAATAATTTACACCTGAGCCTCATGCTGACTTTTGTAGCCGGGGCCACCAATGCAGGTGGTTTTTTAGCGGTGGCGCAATACACCTCACACATGACAGGCATCGTGGCGCACATGGCTGACTCCATTGTGCTGGGCGCGTATGACTTGGCCTTGGCCGCTTTGGGTGGGCTGCTGTCATTCCTGTGTGGTGCCGCATGCACCGCCGTGATGGTGAACTACGCACGCCGCCATCGGTTAGAGAGTGAATACGCCATGCCTTTACTGCTGGAGGCGGCGCTGTTGATGGTTTTCGGTGCCATTGGGAGCCAACTGCAACAAGTGCTCTCGCCCATGCTGGTGCCGATGACCGCCGTGCTACTGTGCTTCATCATGGGGTTACAAAATGCCGTTGTGACCAAGCTCAGCGGCGCACAAATCCGCACCACGCATGTGACCGGCACCGTCACAGACCTTGGCATTGAATTAGGAAAAATGCTGTATTGGAATCGCGCCCGTTTTCAAGATGACCGCGAAGCTGTTACCGTCAACAAGCGCCGGTTGGCAACCTTAAGCGCATTGCTCACTTGTTTTTTCACGGGCGGTCTTACCGGCGCATGGGCCTTCAACCGCATTGGCTATGGGTTTACAGTCGCGCTCGCGCTGATACTGGTTTTACTGGTCATTGCGCCACTGGCTTACGATGTACGAGTGGTCTGGCGACAGTGGATGCACACACACGCCAAATCGCGCTGAACAGCAACACGGACCTGCAAATTTCTCGCTCAAACCTCGCCATCTGGCGACTGGACTTTGCGTGCGGTCAGGTCAAAACGAAACAAGCGGCAATCGATCGGGCCGTTCCACATGGGAACCCGGCGCGACTCCTTCAAGCGCAGCTTGCCCGGCAGCTTCATATCAGGCGTCAACAGCCAAGCCGTCCAGCCGGCGTAATGGCTCTTCCAGTGCGCGGACAGCTTCTGAAAGAAAGCGCCACCATCATCACCATCTGCAAAGTCGCGCGCAGAAAACCCCACGTTGCGCCGCTCCTGCATATTGCGCCCACCCTCGCCTGCTGCAGCAATACGTGTGCCATACGGCGGATTCAATAGCATGACACCGGGCACGTCAGAAGGTGGCATACGCTGCAAGGCATCGCCTCCGCGCAATTGCACAGCATGGCCTACACCTGCACGTTCTGCATTGCGTTTTGCAAAGTCCACCATGCGGTGAGCAATGTCGCTGCCAAAAACAGGAGCCAACGGTTTTCGCTGCGCATCACGCGCCTCATTGCACAGCGTTTGCCAGGCTTGGCGATCAAACCCGAGCAGCTTTTCAAAAGCAAAACGACGCTGCAAGCCCGGTGCAATGCCACACGCCATCTGAGCGGCCTCCACCACAATAGTGCCGCTACCGCAACAAGGGTCGTACAGGGGCAAGGGTGTCGATCCCAGTGGGTCCCAGCCTGTGGCTGCAATCATGCTCGCAGCCAGCGTTTCCTTCAATGGCGCATCGCCTTTGTCCTCACGCCAGCCCCGCTTGAACAAAGGCTCTCCGCTGGTATCGAGCGAAATGAAGGCATGCTCTGCATCCAAGTGCAAGTGAATACGCACATCAGGCCTGTGCGTATCAACGCTGGGCCGACTGCCGCTGAGGGATCGAAAGCGATCTGCCACCGCATCTTTGAGACGCAGGGCCACGAAGTTCAAACTTTTAAGCGGGCTTTTGTGCGCGGTGACATCCACCTTGATGGTCTTGGCTACGTTAAACCACTGTTCCCAAGCAATGCTGGAGGCCAGCGCATAGACATCGTCCTCACTGCGATAGCTGCCTTGCGCCAGCGCCACCAAAACACGTTGCGCCATTCGGCTATGCAGGTTCAGACGCATCACCGCATTCATCAGCGTATCTGGCTTCAAGGCAATACGAATGCCACCACGCTGCACCTGGATGGCAGTATCAGGTGCAGTCAAAATACGCCGCACTTCATCGCCAAGGAACTCCTCAGTCTGAGCGGCGCATGGCAAAAACAAGGTCAAACCAGCAGTCTGACTGCCCGAGGCCATGGGGGATACCGAAGATAAACTCACAAACTCTTTCTCAAATTAGCGGGTGCGATGCGCATGGCTTCGCGGTATTTGGCCACTGTCCGGCGGGCGCACTCGATGCCTTGGTCCTTCAACAAATCAGAAATTTTGCTGTCGGACAACGGTTTTTGCGGGCTCTCAGCAGCAATCAATTGTTTGATCAAAGCGCGTACCGCCGTACTGGAGGTACTAGTGCCTGAATCGGTTTCCAAGCCCGACCCAAAAAAATATTTCAACTCGAACGTGCCATGTGGCGTATCCATATACTTGGCCGTGGTCACGCGGGAGATGGTGGATTCATGCAAACCTAATTCGTCAGCGATCTCGCGCAACACCAGCGGTCGCATGGCCATTTCGCCACGAATAAAAAAGTCTTTCTGCCGCTCCACAATGGCCTCGGATACCCGCAAGATCGTATCAAAACGCTGTTGGATATTCTTGATGAACCAACGCGCCTCTTGCAAGCGTTGCTGCAGTTCAGGACCACCATGGCTCTTGCGCATGGCATTGGCATATACATCATGTACGCGCAAGCGCGGCATCACATCGGGGTTGAGCCGAACAAGAAACTCACGATTTCCAGTAGTACGTTTGGCAGGCCTGACGATCACATCGGGCACGATGATGTTGCGATCCACATCGGCAAAGCGCCGGCCCGGTTTGGGTTCCAAACGCGCAATCAACAACAACACTTCGCGCATTTGGTCTGCACTGGCTTGCGTTGCCATACAAAGTTGCTTGATATCACGTCGCGCAATCAGCTCCAACGGCTGCGCGCATACCTGCGTTGCCAAATCCAACAAAGCCATATCGCCGTCATACTCTTCTGAGCGCTGCAACGCGCGCAGTTGCAGTTGCAGGCATTCAGCCAGATGGCGGGCGCCAACACCTGCAGGCTCCATCGTATGCAACAAATTCAGCGCCATTTGGAAATGATGGAGCAACTCATCGACCTCGTCCATATTGCGCGCTAAGGGCAAGGCCAAATCTTCTAGCGCATCTTCCAAATAACCATCTTCGTTGAGAGATTCAATCAGGAAATCCAACGCTGAACGCTCCACCGCAGAGAGAAAAAATTCCCCCGCTTGGGTGTGCAAAAAGTCGGTCAAAGAGATATGGGCACTGTTGATATCAGCGGCATCAACGTCGTCATCGGCTTGGCCACTACCGCGCCCAGGGGCATCCCCGCCCCACTCGCCATCATTGGGCGACAGATCAGAAGTACCATCGCCGTCCCAGTCGGTTGGCCCTGATTCAAATTCAGCAGTCTCCGCTGCGGGGTTATCTGCAGACTCTTCGCCAACACGACTTTGCTCATCGCGCTCAAGCACCCGATCGCCCGTTGAAATAGGGGTATCAGCGCGCTCAACGCCAAACTCCTCGGCCTCGGCGCCCTCTTCCTGCACTTCGAGAAAGGGGTTCTCGTCGAGCATCTGTTCGACCTCTTGTTGCATCTCCAGCGTAGAGAGCTGCAGCAGTCGAATCGACTGCTGTAATTGGGGCGTCAAAGCCAGATTTTGCGAAGTGCGCAGCGACACTCCAAGTTTGATACCCGCCATTACATTCGGAAGTTTTCACCCAGATACACACGACGCACATCAGGGTTGTCAATGATCTCCTGGGCCGAACCTTGGGCCAGAACGGAACCCTCACTGATGATGAACGCTCGGTCGCAAATACCCAGCGTCTCTCGCACGTTATGGTCGGTAATCAAGACACCGATGCCCCTGTCTTTCAAGAAAGCAATGCTGCGTTGAATCTCCATCACCGCAATCGGGTCCACGCCAGCAAACGGCTCATCCAGCAAGATAAACCGCGGACGTGTAGCCAGCGCTCTGGCAATCTCAACACGGCGTCGCTCGCCACCCGACAAGGCCAAAGCAGGCGAATGGCGCAAATGGTCTACGCGTAATTCAGTCAACAGTTGCTCTAGGCGTGCATCAATTTCAGTGCGAGGCAATGGTTTATTGTCTTCCCCCACTTGCAATTCCAGCACAGCGCGCACATTGTCCTGCACGGTCAAACGGCGAAAGATCGAGGCCTCTTGCGGCAGGTATGACAAACCCAAGCGTGAGCGCTTATGAATCGGCATATCGGCAATGGAATGTCCATCGACAAAAATATCGCCGCCATCGCTGCGCACCAAGCCCACAATCATATAAAACGATGTGGTTTTACCTGCACCGTTCGGGCCAAGCAGCCCCACCACTTCGCCTTTATTGATGTCCAGTGATACATCTTTGACAACTTTGCGCCCGCCATACGACTTTTGCAAGTGCTTGGCCTGCAGGCTCGATGTCTCGACCAATGCCGAGCCTGCAGCCTTGGCGCCTACCCTTGTCGCTACACCCAATCCCATAGCAACTCCCACCCTTACCGGTCCAGATCAGGACTGGTCTTTAACTCAATTGAACTGCGACCAGCAGCGCTAGGCGCAGAACTTGACGGTTGTGCAGTCGCCCCTTTGGAGCCACTAGTGGTATTGGCACCAATCACGGCGCGCACACGCCCTGACGATTTGGCTGATTCTGGCGCCTGCCTTGCCGCGCCATCCACCGTAAACATCCCTGTGGCGTTGTAATAGATGATCTCGCCACCTGTAATTTCATCGTTAAACTTGCCACCAACCAGCCTGCGCAATTGGGTTTGTCCCACCAATCGCACACGATCAGCCTTGGTATCGTACTCAATGCGCTGGGCCTGCGCCTCCATCGTTTCTTGTGGAGCCCCCTTGGCTGTGTCGCGCTCCTGACTGAAAAAGGCCCGCCGCCCATCTTCAGCCTGTGCCACGCCAAATTGGCTACCATCGGCGCGCTGTTCCACGGTAACTGTGTCGCCACGCAGCACCATAGAGCCCTTGGTCACCACCACAGCCCCGGAAAACACCGTGACCTGTTTGGCATCGTCGTGGCGCATCGTATTGGCCTCAATATTCATCGGCTGGTCACGATCGCTCTCAAGCGCATGGGCACTGCCCAAGCACAAAGCGAATACTGCAGCACAAAGGGCAAGAGTGGGAAAATTTTGTCGCATAACGGCATGATTCTTGCTGTATTGAGTCGCCCATTCTAGTATGGGAATGCCGCCCAGCAATGCGTTGGACATAAAAAAACCCCCGCTGGGGAGCGGGGGTGAGAGGGGATCTTGGATAGTTCTCGCAAATTTTCAAACGATTCTTTTAGGAATCCGTTACTCACTTAGAGTTCCGCACTGTACTGTCTCCACAATGGTACTTACATAAGCAGAACCTACGACAAAACCATTCGTGTAGGCACAGCAAACCATTCCTACACTGTCCAGTGACCACATTTTAGCCGACTTTAAACAATTTCGCACTATTTTTCTACAGAAACTTCCATTTGCGATTTTTTCAAATCACTGATGACCGTCTCCAGATGCGCCAAGCCTCGGGTTTGTAGCACCAACTCGATTTCGACGTTTTGCGCCGTCAGGGCAGTGAATGCTCGCTGGTGGATAACCTCTTCAATATTAGCTCCACTACCAGCAACAATCGTTGCAATTTTTGCCAATGCACCCGGCACATCGCGTGAACCGACACGAATTCGCGCCAAACGTCCTGTCTTGACCATGCCTCGCTCAATGATGGACGCCAACAACAACGGCTCAATGTTGCCGCCTGACAACACTAGTCCGATCTTTTTGTCTCTCCAATGCTCAGGATGTCGCAAAACGGCCGCCAGTGACGCGGCACCAGCGCCTTCCACAAGTGTTTTCTCAATTTCAAGCAGCATCAGCACCGCTTGTTCGATATCGGACTCCTCCACCAACAGCAAACGATCCACCAGTTGCGAAAGTACAACTCGTGTCATTTGCCCTGGCACGGCCACCGCAATGCCTTCAGCCATGGTATTTAGCCCTTGTGGGTGCTGCGTACCTTGGATGGCGTTGACCATGGCCGGAAACCGACTGGCCTGCACCCCCACAATTTCCAAATCAGGCTTGAGATGCCGTGCCGCCGTGGCAACGCCCGCCAACAATCCTCCACCACCTACTGCTGTAATCAACACATCCAGGTCTGGTTCTTCCTCCAGCATTTCCAGAGCCAACGTCCCTTGCCCTGCAGCGACTGCTTCGTCGTCATAGGGGTGAACAAAGGTCAGCCCTTGCTCTTGCGCTATTTGAAATGCTCTGGCACTGGCTTGCTCCAAGTCATCACCGTGCAAAACCACTTGTGCCCCAAAACCTCGGGTGCGCTCCACTTTCACACTTGGGGCAAATGTAGGCATCACGATGACAGCACGTATTCCTAAACGCTGGGCGTGGTAGGCCACCCCTTGCGCATGGTTGCCCGCACTCATGGCAATCACGCCACGTGCGCGCTCTTGCGCAGTCAGCATGACCATCTTGTTGCAAGCGCCCCGCTCTTTAAACGATGCCGTAAATTGCAGATTCTCAAACTTCAAGAACAGTTGCGCTCCCACGATCTGCGACAAGGTGCGCGACTCAACAAATGGTGTGCGTAACACCTGCCCTTGCAGGTTGTCTTTAGCCGCCAGGATGGCTTGAAAGTCAAGCATAGACGCTCTTTTGAAACGAATAAAACTGCACTGTAGCGCACAGTGTGGCAGCAAAGCCCTGCGCTATATGCTGCGCGAAGAATAGCTAGCCCGCGTTGTGTGCAGGTTATGGATGGTGATTTTGCGCACCTCCGCTTTACTGACCTCAATATGGGCTTTGAGCATGCTGCAAGCCTCTGCCTCTCGGCGTTTCAAAATCGCCTGCAAAATCGCCCCATGCTCATCGTATGTGCTATCGATGCGGGCTTGCTTGGTGAAATCCAAACGCCGCACGATGCTGATTTTTTCAGTCACATCGCGGTGCACTGCTGCCATTTCCATATTTCCGGTCGCCTCCACCAATGTGCAGTGAAATGCCTCATCCAACAGCGCGGCATCACGCCCAACCGGCAAACGCTGATGCGGTGCTACGCCCCAAGCTTGCAGCAAGGCTTCGATGGCAGGTGACTGCACCAACTCAGGCTGTTTGCACAAGCGCGCCACGGCCGCCAACTCCAACACAATACGCAAATCGTACAACTGCTCAAAGCGCTCAAAATCAAAAGGCCGAACACGCCAACCACTGCGACTGGTGACCTGAACAAATCCTTCACGTGCCAAGCGCTGCAAGGCTTGGCGTACAGGTGTGCGACTGACCCCGGTGACAGCCACAATATCTGCCTCTGCAAATGCATCGCCAGGCAATAGAGCCAAATCAAATAGCTCGTTTTTGACGTGCGTGTACACCTGATCAGCCAGGCTGGGCGGCACTGCGGCACGGGCTTGCGTTTTTATATGCATATTGCTGGCGAGACCGGTAGACATGCTGAACAACCAATAAAGAGTAGAAAAAGAAGAGTCGCCAACGCCACTCTCGCTTCACGAGAATTTGCACCCAAGGCGCTTACAAGCGCCCACGACGCATCCAACTCAGGCAGCATGGTCTTTGTGCCGTCAAGACCATGCACACAAACAAAATCAGTGCGGCGTCAAAACCAGTAATGCATCGCCACTGTTGACTGCTCGACCTGTTTGGCAAGCGATGCGATCGACCTTGGCAGCCGCTGGCGCGGTGATGTGCACCTCCATTTTCATGGCCTCCACGATCACCAAAGTCTCCCCTTCGCCCACGCTTTGTCCTGGCTCCACCAAAATCTTCCAAATACTTCCTGACAAATCGGCCTCCACCAGCAATTGCCCCTCTTGTACAGCGATGCTGGGCAGCTCTGGTGCCACGGGCTCTTGCGTAGCAACCACTTCGTCTTTCCAGAGTGCAACCTCAGCCTTAAACGCCTGTGCCTGCTTGTCTTTAAACGTACTGATGCTGTCGGCGTTGTCTTGCAGAAATTGCTGGTAAGCAGCGTAGTCAAACACCTCCTGCTCAATGCACACGGTGGCACGCCCTTCGCGAAAATCGTCCCGAAACTGGTTCAACTCAGCCTCGCTAACGGGATAGAAGCGCACTTGGTCAAAAAAGCGCAGCAACCACGGTTGCCCCTGATGAAACACGGGGTTCTTCAAGAACTTGTTCCAGATGGGCACAGTGCGGCCCACCAGTTGGTAACCGCCTGGCGAGTCCATACCGTAAATACACATATAAACCCCGCCAATGCCCACTGCACCTTCGGCCGTGTAAGTGCGCGCCGGGTTGTATTTGGAGGTGAGCAAACGGTGGCGAGGATCAAGCGGAACCGCACAAGGCGCGCCCAAATAAACATCCCCCAACCCCATCACCAAATAGCTGGTTTGGAAGAAAATGTCCCGCACCTCATCGCGATGATCCAGTCCATTGATTCGCTGAATGAAGTCGACGTTATTAGGCAACCATGGCGCCTGCGGCTTCACCGTCTCCTGGTAGCGCTGTACTGCACCCAGCGTGCTGCTGTCTTCCCATGCCACAGGTAAATGCACCACGCGTGTAGGCACTTTGACGGTACTCACATCGGGCAATTGCTGCTCAATCTCCAGCAATTTCTCCACCAGTTCTGTCTGGCTGATCACCAGACTGTCGTAGTGCACTTGCAACGACCGCACACCGGGAGAGAGCTCGGCCACACCTGCAATCGGATGGGCTTTGACATGTTGCATCAGCAAATGGATGTGCAAACGCGAGGCGATATCGAGCTCGTTCTCGCCATACTCCAACAACAAATAGCTGTCGCCCGCCTGGCGGTATGTGATCAGCGGTTGGTGGCCGTTGGCGGGGACTTGGGCCACGATCGTGCTGACCAAGGCCTTGGATGCGGCCACTGGCAAACTGGCAATCCCCTCAGCGGGCGCTTTGAGGCTCGCAATAGCCTCTTCCTGACGGTGCTGCAAAGCCAAGGCTTGCTCGTAGCTCAAGGCATGAAAACGGATGGTGTCACCCGGCTTGAGCTGCCCCACTTTCCACAATTCAGCCTTGACAATGGTGACAGGACAAACAAACCCGCCAAGGCTGGGGCCGTCTTTGGCCAGAATGATGGGCGTGTCGCCAGAGAAGTTGATGCTGCCAATCGCATATTCGCAATCGTGCACGTTCGAGGGGTGCAAACCCGCCTCGCCACCATCGCTGCGGGCCCAGGTTGGCTTGGGCCCCACCAGGCGAATCCCCAAACGGTTGGAGTTGTAATGCACCTGCCAGTCAGTGCCAAAAAACATCTCAATCGCTTCAGGCTGCAGAAAATCAGGCGCGCCATGTGGCCCGTACATCACACCAATATTCCAATGACTTGGGTAGGTTGGTACCAGTTGGGTGTCGATCTTGGCCGGTTCAGCAACCGGGGCTGGTGTGGTGCAGGCTGGCAACGCAGGTTGCGAAATCGCCAGCATATCGCCATTGCGCACGTTGCGCCCTGCATGGCCGCCAAACTGCCCCAACGCAAAAGTCGAACGACTGCCCAGATACACCGGCACATCCAAACCATTACGCACAGCCACGTAGGTACGGCACCCCGTGGTCACTTTGCCCAATTTGAGGATTTGACCTGCTTTAACGGGCACTGCGCTCCACATAGGAAACTGATCGCCATCCAGCGTGGCGGGCGTTAATGCCCCTGTAATGGCCACGATCGCATCGGCATGAAACTTCAATGTTGGGCCACTCAAGGTGCATTCCAATGCGGCCGCTTGCGGTGCATTGCCTACCAAACGGTTGGCGATACGGAACGCCAGATCGTCCATTGGGCCCGATGGTGGCACCCCGATATCCCAATACCCTTCGCGGCCCGGGTAGTCTTGCACGCTAGTGGCGGTACCTGCGGCCATCACTTCAATCGTGGGTGGCGCAAACACGAACGTATTCAGAAACTGGGTACTGACATCTCCTTGCAAGAAACGTGGTTGCGCCACAATCTGGCGCAGGTATTCCAGATTGGTCGCAATACCGTGGATGCGCGTTTCTGACAACGCTTTTTGCAAACGGGCCAGCGCATCGGCCCGGTCAATGCCTTTGACGATAATTTTCGCAATCATCGGATCGTAAAACGACGCGACTTCGGTGCCTGTGCTTACCCAGCCATCGACCCGCACATCCTCCGGAAAATGCACATCCATCAGCGTGCCGGGCGAGGGCAAGAAATTCTTCAGCGGGTCTTCTGCATACACACGCACTTCAATCGCCGCACCTTCTGGCTCGCGGCTCAATGCATCCCAGTCCAGTGGGTCACCTGCAGCCACTTGGAGCATGCACTCCACCAGATCCAGCCCTGTCACCGCCTCGGTCACAGGGTGCTCCACCTGCAAACGGGTGTTGACTTCCAAAAAGTAAAACGCATCACGTGCGGCGTCATACACAAACTCCACCGTGCCCGCACTGCGGTAGTGGATCGACTCGCCCAAACGCACAGCCGCATCCAGCAAGGCTTTGCGGGTAGCAGCCGGCAACAAAGGCGCGGGGGTTTCTTCAATGATCTTCTGGTTGCGCCGCTGCACCGAACAATCGCGCTCTCCCAATGCCGCCACGCGGCCTTTGCCATCCCCAAAAATCTGCACTTCTACATGGCGGGCGTTGTCCACAAAGCGCTCAAGAAACACGCCACCATCTCTGAAAAATTGCTCTCCCAAACGCTGCACGCTCTCGTAGGCTTTGGTCAACTCTTCAGCACTATTGCAGCGTGTCAGGCCAATGCCGCCGCCACCAGCCGTGGTTTTGAGCATGACCGGGTAACCAATGCGCTGCGCCTGCGTAAGGGCTTCGTCCACGCTTTGCAGCAAGCCTGTACCAGGCGTCATAGGCACGCCTGCAGCAGCGGCCAGCTCGCGCGCACGGTGCTTGAGGCCAAACTCTTCAATCTGTACCGAGGTTGGGCCAATGAACACGACGCCATGGTCCTCACACACCTTGCCAAATTCGGTACTTTCCGACAAAAAACCATAGCCGGGGAACACCGCCTGCGCCCCAGACTCTTGGCATGCAGCCAGCACCTTGTCAATGCGCAAATAACTCTCAGAGGGTTTATCCCCACCCAAGGCGATGGCCACATCGGCCATGCGTACATGTTCAGCATTGCGGTCGGCATCCGAGTAAATCGCCACGCTTTTAATGCCGAGTTTCTTCAAGGTGCGGATCGCACGAACGGCAATCTCTCCTCGGTTGGCAATCAATACGGTATGGAACATCGTTAAGGCCTTTGAATCGTCGAATAAAGTTGGAGGAGAGCACCTCAAGCGCACTAGCGTGCAACTCAAGCCGCAAGAGGCGTTGGAGTGACTGGCGGCGCGTTCAACCGGTACATGTCAACGCACTTTTCAAGCGCTGCCCCACTGCGGCTGTCAGTGTTGGTCAGCACCGGCTGATGGCTTACTGGGCCTTGAGGCTGGCGATGTAGGCGCGCCACCCCCCAAGGTGGCTGATGTCGGTGGCAGTCTCCAGCGCTGCAGGCTCACAAATAAAGCCTTTAACGGTGCGCCCATCGGCTAGCACCACATTGCCAATTCCCAGTGGAGCGGGCACCTCAGCGGTGAACTCACCAAACGCATGGGGTGTCATTGCCCACAGTTCCAGCACAATCGTTTCGCCCGCGGAAGGGGCATACTTCAACCCTGGTTTCGGCGGCACCGTACCGGGCAAAGCGTAGAGACGGTAGTCACCCGCCGCAGTCGCTGTCTCTTCCAAAAAGCGGGCATGGCGGCTGGTGAGTTGGTGGTTCAGCGGCATGCCACGTAAATGCGCCCCCACCACAGCCACCACGATTTCATCGCTGGCCTTTTCCTGTATTGGTGCAGGCAAGCGATCGACCACACCAGGCGCCCCCGGCGGCAGGCTTTGTGCCGCTTGCCAGCGGCGGCCAAAATCAGCCAAGGCCATGTCGTGCCAGGCAGGTGCAATCAGTGTCACACCTGCGGGCAATCCATCACTGCGCAAACCAGCCGGCAAAGCCAAGGCAGACAAATCTGCCAAATTGGTGAAATTGGTGTACGTGCCCAGCTCTGAATTGCGTTTAACCGGCTCTTGGCGCAATTGCTCCATCGTGAAGATAGAGGGCGTGGAGGGCACAACCAACGCATCGACCTGAGCCAGCACATCGTTGATTTGGCGCGCCAAGACAGCACGGCGGTATTCCGCTTCGAAGGCGTCGCGGGCACTGTAGTTCAGCGCTTGTTCGACCACTTTTCGCACTGTAGGGTCAATGCCATCAGGGTTACGGTCGAACATGGATTCAATGGCCACATAGCGTTCAGCCACCCAGGGGCCGTAATACAGCAACTCAGCCAATTGCGCAAAAGGCGCGAAATCAATTTCGACCAAGGTGGCGCCTTGCGCCTTCAAGTCACCCATAGTCGCATGGAAATGCTGCTGGGCCAGCGCATCTCCAAAAAATTCCAATTGTTTAGGCACCGCCAAAGTGGGTTTCACCGGAAAATGTGTTGGCGCACCAGCCGGGCGTTGGCGGCTATAGCCATCGGCAGCGTCATACCCTGCATACAAGCCAATGGCCCGTTGCGCATCAGCCACTGTCAGCGCAAAAACAGAAATGCAATCGAGCGTGCGGCAAGCAGGCACCAAACCACTGTTGCTGGCCCAGCCCTTGGTGGGCTTAAGGCCCACAATATTGTTGAAGGCAGCAGGCACGCGGCCAGAGCCAGCCGTATCAGTACCCAATGCGAATGGCACCAAGCCACGGGCCACCACGCTGGCAGAACCGGAACTGGATCCCCCACTGACATAAGCGGGGTCAAACGTATTGGGCACGGCGCCGTAAGGCGAGCGGGTCCCCACCAGCCCGGTGGCAAATTGGTCAAGATTCGTTTTTCCCATCAAGATCGCACCAGCAGCGCGCAACTTGGCGACCACAAATGCATCGCTTGACGCGACGTACGCGAACTCAGGGCATGCGGCTGTCGTGCGCCAGCCTGCAGCGTCAATATTGTCCTTGGCTGCAAACGGCACGCCATACAAAGGCAGCTTGCTGGTGTCCCCAGCCACACTCTCTAACAAGGTTTGCAAGTGCAGCAACTGTTCAGCCAACTGCTCAGCGCTAGCGATACTGATCCATGCAGGATCATCGCCTTGCAGCGCAGCCTGCAAGGCTTGCAGCAACGCACTCGGGCTAGCTCCCTCACGGTAAGCGCTTTGCCAGTCTTGAAGCGTCCAGCCCAAGGTTGAAAGAGACGGTGTTGCTTGCGCCATAAAAAGGAATCCTTTGTTGTATACCAGATGGAATTCCTTCTCTTAAAGCAAATTCAATGCCATGCCTTGTGGGGTATACCAACCGTTCCAACCTAGCCTGAATCGGCGCTCTCTGCCTTCTTGCCTGTAAGCCCATTGCCACGGTTTGGTGCAGTAGGCACTGCTTTGGGGTGCCCTTGCTTTGTGCATGCACAACGGCAGCGCAAATTGCTGGTACAGGTTACTGTTTCGTGCAAACCAAAACACCTTGCAAAGCACATACCTTGCAAGGTGTTGGAGAGAGGTCGCAGGCTTAGAGCGGCTAACACAACCCAGCAAACCAAAGGTTTGCGGTTGAGACTAGGCGCAAAACCGCAGGCAGTACGAGTAGTACGACAAGGTTTTGCTTTCGACGTACAAGGGTTGTGTTACCCGCTCTTAATGCCTAGGCTTGGCAGCTAGCCGCCAAGAGCCAGCCTTTAAAATTCCCAGTCTTCATCCGCAGTGGCTTCTGCTTTACCCATCACATAGCTGGAGCCTGACCCCGAGAAAAAGTCGTGGTTCTCATCAGAGCCAGGGTTGAGCGAAGCCATGATGGCAGGATTCACATCCGTCATGCTGCTAGGGAATAGCGCTTCAAAACCAAGGTTCATCAACGCTTTGTTGGCGTTGTAGTGCAGGAACTTCTTCACGTCCTCAGTCCACCCCACGCCGTCATACAGGTCTTCGGTGTACTTGATTTCGTTATCGTACAAATCATGCATCAGCTCATAGGCGTAATTCTTCACCTCGTCGCGGCGCGCCTGCGTAGCCAGTTGGTAGCCTTGCTGGAACTTGTAGCCAATGTAGTAACCATGCACCGCTTCATCGCGGATGATCAGGCGAATCAAATCGGCGGTATTGGTCAGCTTGGCGCGGCTGCTCCAATACATGGGCAGGTAAAAGCCAGAATAGAACAGGAACGACTCCAAAAACACGCTGGCAACTTTGCGCATCAGCGGGTCATCACCACGGTAGTGGCCGATGACGATTTTGGCCTTTTTCTGCAGATACTCGTTCTCCAAGCTCCAGCGGAAGGCGTCGTCCACATCCTTCATCTGGCACAGGGTGGAGAAGATGGAGCTGTAGCTCTTGGCGTGCACTGCCTCCATAAAGGAGATGTTGGTGTACACCGCCTCTTCATGCGGTGAGACGGCATCGGGAATCAGGCTCAACGCCCCCACCGTATTTTGCACGGTGTCCAGCAAAGTCAGCCCCGTGAACACACGGATAGTGAGCTGCTGCTCTTGCGGCGTCAACGTCGCCCAAGACGGAATGTCGTTGGAGAGTGGCACCTTTTCAGGCAGCCAGAAATTGGAGGTTAGGCGGTTCCAGACTTCCAAATCCTTCTCATCCTGAATCCGGTTCCAGTTGATGGCCTGCACCAGATTGGGCAACAACGAGGGTTCATTCAAAGAAGGGATGGACATGGGGACACCTAATATTCAAAAATAAAGGACAAAAGCCCTTGTCAACACACACGTCAACAACGGGCTCGCTTCAAACAAAAAAACGCACGCTCAATCAATACTGCACAACAAGCTTTGCCACTGTGGCTTGCGACGGATATACGCCTCCACATACGAGCACGAGGGCACCACGCACTGACCATTGGCCTGAATGTCTTCCAACGCCGTTTGCACCAGTTGCGCAGCCAAACCTTGGCCATTGAATTCGGGTTTGACCACCGTATGCGGCAACTCCACCTGCTTGCCGCGCACGCGGTAATCGGCAAAACCCGCTTCGGTACCGTCGTCTAAATAGATTTCATAACGGCCTGCGGCCGTATTGTTGCGAACAGTAGGCATACCAATCCTTATCAATAACGACTTTAAGCGGCCGCTTGCGGTGTGTTTTTAACGCGGGCATATGTGGCCAGCGTCATCTCTTTCACTTCTGCGCCCAATTGCACCTGCAAAGGCAAGGCATCCCAATCCATCGCTTGCTGCAATGCAGCCAAGCCCGCATCCGCAATCTGCCTGCGGACTTCAATGCTGCGACCATCCAACACGGCAATCTGCAAATGCACAAACGCTTGGTTGGGCAGGTCATCACCGACGGCAAAGACCTCTAAAGCGCGTGCACGACTTTTAATGTCTTGGGGCAGTTTGAACTGACCAGTCGCAAACAACGCCGCATTGACTGCGGTGAGCAGTTTGGCAGGTTGAATCGGGAGATTCGCGGTGTATTCGAGGGTGACTTGGGGCATGGGCAAAAAAAATCAAGGATCAATGTAATAAAAAAATTTAGCCTTCAGTCGGCAATCAACGACCGTATTTTTTAACACGTCCTGATCGATTTTTGTCGTTACCTGCAGTCTGTATTTCAAATCCGGTTCTAGTTCAAACATGTCTTGATTTAAAGACTTGTACAGCGGCCTAGGCTCAGCCTTCACAGAACCGTCATTGACAACAAAAACATTTTCGCGAGGAGGCATCGCATACTGTGATGCTGGCCAATAGATATATCCGTTCGCACGACTCACAGAAGGAATCCTTCCAACAACCGTCACTGAGTAATCAATCCGCACTTTCCGTAGCAGTTCATTGCACTCTTGCGACTGCCCATCAAAGGCAAGCCAATACTTCCCGAGTGGAAAGCCTTCAATTGTGAAAGCCGCAGCACCTCGATCAAAGTCAATAGCACCTATCTCAAATTTTCTGTATGTCCCCAGAGTGGTTGTGCTGACATGTTTCCACTGGCCAAGCCCCAAATGATCTTTGGGACCTTGCATGGCTTTGAAATACGATGCGCAGCCTGAGACAAATAAGCTCAAGCAGGCTATTTGAACGTATCTACCAATAGCCATCTTGCACACTCATCACAACGTGCAAGAAACGCAGCCCTCAACCTCAGTGCCTTCCAACGCCATTTGGCGCAGGCGGATGTAGTAAATGGTTTTGATGCCTTTGCGCCAAGCGTAGATTTGTGCTTTGTTCACATCGCGGGTGGTGGCGGTGTCGCGGAAGAACAGTGTCAGCGACAGGCCTTGGTCCACGTGTTTGGTGGCGGCGGCGTAGGTATCGATGATTTTCTCTGGGCCGATTTCATAGGCATCTTGGTAGTAATCCAAGTTGTCTGCCGCCAGATATGGCGCAGGGTAGTACACGCGGCCGACTTTGCCTTCTTTACGAATTTCGATCTTCGCCACAATCGGGTGAATGCTCGACGTGGAGTTGTTGATGTACGAGATCGAGCCAGTCGGCGGAATGGCCTGCAGGTTCTGGTTGTAGATGCCGTGTTCTTGTACCGAGGCTTTGAGGGCTTTCCAATCGTCTTGCGTGGGAATGGCGATGCCGGACTTCAAGAACAGCTCGCGCACTTTCTGTGTTTTGGGCTCGTACTTCTGGAAGATGTACTTGTCAAAGTATTCGCCGCTGGCGTATTTGGAATCGGCAAAGCCTTTGAAGGTCTTGCCGGTTTCGATGGCGATTTTGTTCGACGCTTTGATGGCGTGGTAAGTGATTGTGTAGAAGTACAGGTCGGTGAAGTCGATTCCTTCTTCACTGCCGTAGTAAATCTTCTCACGCGCCAGATAGCCGTGCAGGTTCATTTGCCCCAAACCGATGGCGTGGGAATCGTCATTGCCTTTCTCGATAGAAGGCACCGAGCTGATATGGCTTTGGTCAGACACGGACGACAGCGCGCGAATCGCCACTTCGACGGACTTGGCAAAGTCGGGCGAATCCATGGTTTTGGCGATATTGAGCGAACCGAGGTTGCAAGAAATATCCTTGCCGATGGTTTCGTAACCCAAATCGTCGTCGTACACAGATGGTTCATTGACCTGCAAAATCTCAGAGCAGAGGTTGCTCATATTGATGCGGCCTTTGATCGGGTTGGCGCGGTTGACCGTATCTTCAAACATGATGTACGGGTAACCGGATTCAAACTGGATTTCCGCCAGAGTTTGGAAGAACTCGCGGGCGTTGATTTTCTTTTTGCGGATGTTGGGGTTGTCCACCATCTCGCGGTATTTCTCGCTGACCGAAATATCGGACATGGGCACGCCGTACACGCGCTGCACGTCATAAGGCGAGAACAAGTACATGTCCTCGTTGTTTTTGGCGAGTTCAAACGTGATATCTGGAATCACCACGCCCAGCGACAAGGTTTTGATGCGGATTTTCTCGTCCGCGTTCTCACGCTTGGTGTCGAGGAATTTCAGAATATCGGGGTGGTGCGCGCTCATATACACCGCACCTGCGCCTTGGCGTGCGCCGAGCTGGTTGGCGTAAGAGAACGCATCTTCCAGCAGCTTCATGATCGGAATCACGCCGGAGGATTGGTTCTCGATGTGCTTGATCGGCGCACCAGCTTCACGCACATTGGTCAGGCAAAACGCCACGCCACCACCACGCTTGGAGAGTTGCAGTGCTGAATTGATGGAGCGGCCAATCGACTCCATATTGTCTTCAATGCGCAGCAAAAAGCACGAAACCAGCTCACCGCGTTGTTTCTTACCGCAGTTGAGGAAGGTGGGCGTGGCGGGCTGGAAGCGACCAGAGATGATCTCCAGCATCAGCTCCATCGCCGTTTGCTCATTGCCTTGCGCCAGTGCCAGTGCGACCATGCACACGCGGTCTTCATAACGCTCAAGATAGCGCTTGCCATCAAAGGTTTTCAGCGTGTAGCTGGTGTAGTACTTGAACGCGCCCAAGAAGGTCGGGAAGCGGAATTTCTGCGCCCAAGCGGCATCCCACAGCTTCTGAATAAAAGCAAAGTTGTATTGCGCAAGCACTTCGCCTTCGTAATAGCCTTTTTCGACGAGGTAATCGAGTTTTTCCTTCAAATTATGGAAAAACACGGTATTTTGGTTCACGTGCTGCAAGAAGTATTGGCGCGCTGCCAGACGGTCCTTGTCGAGCTGAATTTCACCGTTGGGCCCAAACAGGTTGAGCATGGCATTGAGAGCGTGGTAGTCCAGCTCCATTTCCTCTTTGGTGGCAGGCGATTTACCCACCACTTGAGCAACGGGTTCTTCATTCGGACGAAGGGCGTGTACGGTGGCAGAAGACATGTCGCGTCCAATCTTAAAAAACAATAAAAATTCTCAAAAAACAAGAAAATCAGAGCATTTTCTCTAATGCGGAAAAAAATTCACCGAAGGCTGCGTACCTGAGATCAGGAAGCAGCGCAGGCATCTGCGCAGTCGTGCGGGGCAAAAAACGCCAACACCCCTTGACGCACTTTGGCTACATCATCTGGTGTGCCCAGCAATTCAAACTTGTACATCAAGGGCACCTGGCACTTTTGCGCAATGATCGTGCCAGCAATACAGTAGGCGGTACCAAAGTTGGTATTGCCTGCGGCAATGACGCCACGAATCAGGCCACGGTTGTGCTCTTGGTTGAGAAACTGAATAACCGGCTTGGGGACTGCACCTTGAATGCTGCCACCGCCATACGATGGCACCACCAAAATATAGGGCGCATCGACCAGCCACTGGGCAGCCTCATCGGGCTTCAAAGGGATGCGCTTGGCTGGTACATCTAACTTCTGTACGAACCGATGGGTATTCTCAGACACACTGGAAAAGTACACCAACATGGTTTTCGCCTTTTATGTGCAGCAAACACTCTGCAAACCACAAAAAAATTCAGCTTCTTTCGTTATTTCCCCAATTACGGAGAAAAGCCATCAGACAGCGGCCGTCAAGCTGCCGATTTTGTCTGGGCGAAAACCGCTCCAATGCTCGTTACCAGCCATAACGACGGGAGCTTGGGAATAACCCAATGCCTTGACCTTCTCCATTGCAGCCGTATCTTGGCTCAAGTCAACCACTTCATAAGCGATACCCTGTCTATCCAGCGCACGATACGTGGCCGTGCATTGAACGCATGAAGGGGTGCTGTAAACCGTGACCTGCATGAGAAAAGGCTCCTTTGAATGCAATGTAAACAAGGCTTCGCAACCACGGAGGGCCGCGAAAAAGCGCACCAAAAACAGTCTGTGCGCAACGGGATCAATGGTACCACGCCACGCACACAAAACACTACCGGTAGTGTCTGAAAATAACAAAAACACTAAATATAGTGATTTCAAATAATTATTAATTTCCAGGCATGGTAAGGCTTTGCGCAAAGGCTTCGCGCTTTCAGCTTAGTACTGGCGCCAGCCTTCAATGACAAACTCAATGATGGCAAGGTTTACAAGCTAATATGACGACGAAAAAAGCCCCGTCCAACCAAATTCTGTAAGAATTTTTGACATTTCGGCGTGCGCGCTCCGGCCTCAAAAGGGGCGCGAGTATACGCTTGTTCAACAGCCTTAAAAACAAGCGTGATTTTTGCCACTCCCCATGCCCATGCTATCCCCCATTGATCCTGCACCCTACGCCGTCTTGTGCCTTCAATAGCAGTGCAAATGGCCGCCTCCCCACCCCTGCGAAGACAAGCATGCGCGCCTACAATACTGGCCTATGCCATCACTCGCCTACACCCGCGGCCAAGCGCTGCCCTCAATCTTGCAACAGCGCATTGCCATCTTGGATGGAGCCATGGGAACCATGATCCAGCGCTTCAAGCTGGGCGAAGCCCAGTACCGCGGCGAAGGCTACAACGGCCCCCACGCAGCAGGAAGCCGTTTTACCGATTTCCCCCGTGACGTCAAAGGCAATAACGAGCTACTCTCGCTCACCCGCCCGGATGTCATCAGTAGCATCCATGAAGGCTACCTGGCTGCTGGTGCAGATTTGATCGAAACCAACACATTTGGCGCCACCACCGTGGCGCAAGAAGACTACGGCATGGCCGATTTAGCGCGCGAGATGAACCTGCGCTCAGCGCAGTTGGCCCGTGCCGCATGCGACAAATTCAGCACACCAGACAAGCCCCGATTTGCAGCAGGCGCCCTCGGCCCTACCCCAAAAACTGCCAGTATCAGCCCAGACGTGAACGACCCGGGCGCGCGCAATGTCGACTTTGAAACCCTGCGCCAAGCCTATCTGGAACAAACCCTGGCACTGATTGAGGGTGGGTGCGACGTGATTCTGGTCGAAACCATCTTCGACACGCTCAATGCCAAGGCTGCATTGTTTGCGGTAGAACAGGCGTTTGAACAAACAGGCGAGCGCTTGCCCATCATCATCAGTGGCACGGTAACCGATGCGTCTGGCCGCATTCTGTCTGGACAGACGGTGTCGGCCTTCTGGTACAGCGTGCGCCATGTGCAGCCACTGGCCATCGGTCTCAATTGCGCCTTGGGCGCTGCATTGATGCGCCCCTACATCCAGGAATTGGCCAACGTCGCCAAGGATACCTATATCAGTTGCTATCCCAATGCAGGCTTGCCCAACCCGATGAGCGACACAGGCTTTGATGAAACCCCTGAGGTCACCAGCCGTTTGGTGCATGAATTCGCCGCTGAGGGCTTGGTCAACATTGTCGGGGGCTGCTGTGGCACCACGCCTGACCACATAGGCGCCATTGCCAAAGCTGTGTCTACAGAAAAGCGCCGCAAGCTCACACCTGCAGTTGAAACAGCGGGCGGTGCAGATCGGTTTGCAGCCTATAAAGAGACCTCTACTTGAATAACCAACCGTTCGCAAGCAAGCAAGTAAGCAAGTAAAAAAATAAGTGCTATTAAAACAATTTAATAGCACTTAAATAGCATTTCGAAACCATTGAGCTCAACAGGCCTGCAAATTGCGTGCACCAAAATAACGACTCAAGTCGCGGCGTACGACCTCTTTGATGGTCGCGTAATCAGGAAATTCAATGGTATAGACCGTGCTAGGTGCACGCTCGACTTCGACACTGGTACCACGAATACCTTTGCGCTCGATGTCCCGTTTGTGCTGTTGTGCCGCAGCCTCGGAAGAAAAGCGCCCCAAAGAAAAACCAATGCCAACAGGGCTTGAGCGCAAGCGCTCATGCGAAACCCCTTTGCTCTGCAACTCCCCTTTGCGAGCACTGAGCACTAATTCATCACTCGCGCCGCCCCAGAACACCATCCACCGCCCACTGACGGGGCTATCTTCGATACGCCACTGGTTGCGTGCAATGCCTTGCAAGCTTGCACGAATGGGCTCCATTTGTTCAGGCGAAAAGGGGCCAATCGCCATGCATTGCTTTGGCGCTTCAGCAACCGCGACTGGAGACGATCGCTCGGGTTCGGGCTGCGGTTGCGGGCTCTCCTGAGGCTTTTGCTCTTGGGCTACAGACACTTGCTCCTCTGGCCGCACCACCACATCGGCAGACTGCTCTGGCGCAGCCGCTTCAGCCGTTACGGAGCCCGCATCCGCCTGTGGCGCAGCAGTTAGGGATACAGCAACATTCGGCGGAGCAGGCTCTGCAATGGCGGGCGCCGTCGATTGGGCTGCCGATTGCACAGTTGGTTGATTGACCGCTTGCGTAGGCAGCTGCCACTCAATAGCGTCAGGGTTCAAGGGCGTATGGGTCTCTGCGCTGGAATCTGAGATGGGGGCAGATGCCCCTTCCAAAGTCGGAGATGCACCCCACCCCACCATCTGCCCCAATGACGCTAAATGCCCTTGCGCCCACGCAAAATACAGGCCATTGGCCAGTAACAACACCACAACCACCATGCGCAACATTGCCTACACTCCCCTGTAACCGCCCACGGCTGGACGAACACTGACTTCCCCACTGGTCACCGATACGACCTGTCCATCGATTGCCACCAACAACTCGCCTTGCACATCCACCCCCAAACCATCGCCTACACGACCATCGCTTAAAGCCACTGGCCTGCCTGCCAGCAAATCCCAGGCAGCGAAAGCCTGCTGGTAGGCTGCAAAGCCCTCGTGCTCAAATTGCCGCACTGCACTGAGCACAGAGGGCACCAACAACGCCAAGAGGGTCTGTTCTTCGACAGGTGCCCCAGCCCACTCCTGAACGTTGGCTGGCGGCACCGATGTACCTTCAAGTGCCTGGGGGCGTAAGTTGACCCCCATGCCAATCACCGCATAGCGGCTGGATGAAGTTGCCGCTGAACTGAACGAACCTGCCCCAGTGCTTGCAGCAGGTAGCGTTCTGCCTGCCGTTTCAATCAAAATGCCAGCCATCTTGCGACCTTGCCCATCTGGCGCCATGAGCCACACATCATTGGGCCACTTCAAGCCCAAGCGCTCTGCAGGGGATGGCGCAGCAGCCCCCGTTTGGCGTGCCCATTGCGTCAAGGCAGACACGACCGCCAAGCCCACCACCAAAGACAACCCCGACCAGTCACGCGGGTTCAAGGGCACCCCAATGCTCAGTGCCAAAGCCTGCTCTGCATGCATGTGCCAAGGCTTGCCCATGCGGCCACGTCCGGCGGTTTGCTCCTGCGCCATCAGCACGCAAGCCTGCATATCGCCCTGCGAAGCGCGGCGCATTAATTCGGTATTGGTGGAATCGATACTGGGCACCCACTCCACACGGATACCCGACCATTCTGATTGCGCTGCTTGTTCAAGCACGGCTATACCCAAGGGTCTTTGAGAGGGAGGCACGTTGATGTGATGCATGTGCACGCTCCCGTTATAACGCCTTGGGCTGGCGTAAGCGCTTGCGGGCTACTGAAGGCGTTGCCTTCTCGGTTTTTTGCGTTGGCTTGCTTTTTGAAGGCCGCGACTGCTTTGTTTTAGCGGCTTTTTGCGCTTTCTGCACCTCTTTCTCAACCGCCTTTACTGGTGGTTTCACCGTTTTACTCACGGCTTTTTTACGCGGAGCTTGGCGCCGCGTTTTGAGCATGGTGCCACGGCAATGGGCGCTGCCGCAGCGGCACGCATAGTCTTGCTTTAATTCTGCGGTCAGCGGCTCGTCAATTTCCAACGCATAGTCGTAGAAAAATTCTTCGCCCACAGCGATAGGCACAATCGCCGTAATAAACACATGACCGTCATCGTCTTCTTGGGTCTCGCAGTTGGGCTCGCAAGAATGGTTGATCCAGCGGGCCGAGTTCCGCCCCTTTCCACCGCCATCAATCACCTCTCCGCTTTCCGTCTGAAAAAAGAAAGTGTGAAACGGGTCACCCTCTTTTTCTTCATGGCGGCGCTCCATCTCTTCCCAACTGATATGTTCGCCTTTGTACTCGATCACAAAATCGCCTGGCTCAAAGGCCTGCAAGGCGTACACCCCTTTGCCATGCACGCCTGAGCGACGCACTTGCGTGCGGGCACCACGCGGCGTTTTGACCAAGGAAGGCTGCGCCTTCTTCAGGGTGCTTTGTGCAGTTTTTGCCATGACAATTGAAAACTCTGTTAATTTATAAAAAAGAACCTAGACGGTCGCTCGCATGCATCATGCAGCAACCATTGTAGGATGCCACACCGCCTGCTGATGCAACGCCTCTGGCTTTTGCACGGCAGTGCCTCATTCCAAACTACCTGGCCCCTCTGCCCTAACGATTCTCATGTCCAAAGCCTTGGTCATCGCTGAAAAGCCGTCTGTTGCACAAGATATTGTGCGTGCCCTCACCCCTGTTTCCGGTGCTTTCGCCAAGCACGATGAGCATTTTGAAAACGACTCTTATATAGTGACCAGTGCTGTGGGGCACTTGGTAGAGATTCAAGCTCCAGAGGAGTTTGACGTCAAACGCGGCAAATGGAGTTTTGCCAATTTGCCGGTCATTCCTCCGCACTTTGACCTCAAGCCAGTAGAGAAAACCAAATCGCGCCTGAACGCCGTCACCAAATTGGCCAAGCGCGCCGACGTGACCGAACTGATCAACGCCTGCGACGCGGGCCGCGAAGGGGAGCTGATTTTTCGCCTGATCGAGCAATACGCCGGCCCCACCAAAGGTGGCCAACGCCAACCGCTGGGCAAACCGGTCAAACGCCTGTGGCTGCAGTCGATGACGCCGCAAGCGATTCGCGACGGCTTTAACAACCTGCGCAGCAACCAGCAAATGCAGGGCTTAGCCGACGCCGCGCGCAGCCGCTCCGAAGCCGACTGGCTGGTGGGCATCAACGGCACGCGGGCGATGACGGCGTTCAACTCGCGCGACGGCGGCTTTTTCCTCACCACCGTGGGCCGCGTGCAAACGCCAACCTTATCCTTGGTGGTCGAGCGCGAAGAACAAATCCGCAAATTCATCAGCCGCGATTACTGGGAAATCCACGGCGACTTTGCCGTGCAGGCTGGCCACTACCTGGGCAAATGGTTTGACCCAGCGTTTAAGAAAAGCGAGGACGAGCACGCTAGGGCCGACCGCTTGTGGGATGCCGCGCAAGCCGAAGCTATTGCCAAAGCCGTGCGCCAACAACCGGCGACTGTCGAAGAGCAAAGCAAGCCCACCACGCAGGCCAGCCCGCTGCTCTTTGACTTGACCAGCTTGCAGCGCGAGGCCAACAGCAAGTTTGGCTTCTCGGCCAAAACCACCTTGTCGCTAGCGCAGGCCTTGTACGAGCGCCACAAGGCGCTGACCTACCCGCGTACCGACTCGCGCTACCTGCCACAAGACTACGTGAGCGTGGCGCAGGAAACCTTTGCCGCCCTGTCGCAAAGCCGCCTCTCGCACCTGGCGCCACATGCTGCACATGCGCTGAAAAACGGCTTGATCAAACCCAGCCGCCGCATTTTTGATGACAGCAAGGTCAGCGACCACTTTGCGATCATCCCGACCACCCAACCACCGTCTGGTCTCTCTGAGGCCGAGCAAAAAATCTACGACCTGGTCACACGCCGCTTCATGGCCGTGTTCTACCCCAGCGCCGAGTACATGGTCACGACCCGCATCAGCAAGGTCGCCACACCTGCGCTGCCAACAGCCGTTCAGCACTTCAAATCCGAAGGCAAGGTGCTGGTCAAACCAGGCTGGCTGGCCATTTACGGCAAGGAAGCCGAAGGCGAATTGAGCGATGGCAAGAGCAAGGACGAGGGCAAATCCCTGGTGCCGGTGCAACCTAACGAGCCGGTTTTGACTGAGCAGGCCGAGGTCAACGCCCTCAAAACCAAGCCCCCAGCGCGCTACAGCGAAGCGACCTTGCTGTCGGCAATGGAGAGCGCAGGCAAGCACATTGAAGACGAAGAATTGCGCGCAGCGATGCAGGAAAAGGGTTTGGGCACACCAGCGACCCGCGCCGCCATCATCGAAGGCTTGCTGACCGAGAAGTACATGCTGCGCGAAGGCCGTGAGCTGATTGCCACGGCCAAAGCCTTCCAGCTGATGACCTTGTTGCGCGGCCTGGAAGTGCCAGAACTCTCGCAAGCAGCGTTAACCGGCGACTGGGAATACAAGCTCAGCCAGATTGAAAAAGGCGAGCTCAGCCGAGCCACCTTCATGGCCGACATTGCCGCAATGACCGAGCGCATCGTCAAAAAAGCCAAGGAATACGATCGCGACACCATCCCCGGTGATTACGCGACCCTCTCTGCGCCCTGCCCGCACTGCGGCGGAATCGTTAAGGAAAACTACCGCCGCTTTGCCTGTACTGGCCAAGACGGCCACAGCGAAGGCTGCGGTTTCTCGTTCACCAAATCACCAGCTGGGCGCACCTTTGAAGTGGCCGAGGCCGAGCAACTGGTGCGCGAAGGAAAAATTGGCCCGCTGGAGGGATTTCGCTCCAAAGCGGGTTGGCCATTCACTGCGGAACTGGCTATCGTGCCTGATACCGAACGCAATAACTTGAAGCTGGAATTCGACTTTGGCGATGACAAAGCCGTAGAAGAAGGCGATCTGGCCGACTTCAGCGGACAAACGCCACTGGGCAAATCACCAGCCGACGAAGGCCAAGTCTACGAATGGGGCAATAGTTACGTCAGCGAACTGGCGGTGCCTACGCTGCAGAACCCCAAACCCAGCAGCCAGTTCAAGGTGGGCAAAATCATTTTGCAGCAGCCTATTGAGCCCGAACAAATCCGCAAGTTACTGGCCGATGGCCAAACCGATGTGCTGGACAAATTTGTATCCAATCGCACACGCCGCACGTTCAAAGCCCGTTTGACCTGGGATGCGGCAGCGGGCAAAGTGGGCTTTGCGTTTGAGCCGCGTGAAGGCGGCAAGCCCAGCCGTTTTGCAGCCAAAACAGGGGCAGCCGCCAGCAAAGCTGCGACCAAAAAGACAGCCGCAAAAAAAACCACCGCCAAGAAAACGACCACACGCAAGCCTGCAGCAGGCAAGCAACCCAGTGCCGCACTGGCAGCCGTCATTGGCCAAGAGCCGGTAGCCCGCACAGAAGCCATGAAGAAATTGTGGGACTACATCAAAGCCCACAATCTGCAAGATCCCAAAGACAAGCGCACCATCGTGCCTGACGATAAACTGCGCGCCGTTCTGGGGCAAGACCGTGTGGGCATGTTCGAATTGGCTGGCCTGCTGGGCGGCCATTTAGGTGAAGCAGCCCAAAGCTAAGCAGCACTACACCCCCCACACATCCCGGCGCTGTGATGGATATCATCCGCGCCGGTTTGCCTTTTTTACCCTGACACTTGTGAGTTTTTATGTCTTCCAATCAAACAGTTCAAGCCAATTCCGTTGTCACCATCCGCTACCGCTTAGACGATGCCAAGGGCACACCGCTGCAAAGCAAGGCTGAAGAGGTCGCCTACCTGCATGGCGGCTACGACAATCTACTACCCAAAATTGAAGCGGCCCTTGAAGGTCAACCCATCGGTTACAGCACAACCGTTGACCTGCCGGCACAAGATGGCTTTGGTGAACGTGATGAAAGCTTGGTGCGCACCATCAACAAGTCCGAGCTTCCAGCAGGCACCAAAGTGGGTGGCCAACTGCAATCGACCGATGCACAAGGGCAGGAACGTGTTTTCCGCGTCCTCAAGATCAAAGGCACTGAAGTGCAGCTGGATGGCAACCACCCGTTGGCGGGCCAACATGTGCGCTTTGTGGTGCGCGTGCTGGGTCTTCGCCCCGCGACACCAGAAGAAATCCAACACGGTCATGCCCATGGCGAGCATGGACACCATCACTGAAATCTGCCACCGCCCAAGTTCCACTGAAGTGGATTGAGGGCCTGCAACCATCTCAAGCACTGTTTTGCGTGGCATAGAGTACACAGCAGGGCGCAACAGTGCTGCTTAGATCGGAAACACGTTCTTAAATTGGCGAAATCAGCAAAAAAACTCAAACGTCAAAAATATCTAACAACTGCTCACAGCGTTTACAAAGCCATTCACCATAGTATGATCACTTGCTGCATTGCATACTTGGCTTGATTACTTTACGAACAAGACCACTGAGATGCAGCCACGTCACTTGCATTTCGAGTCGCGTTATTGCGCAATTTACTCTTAGGACCTGACACCTCATCGTTATGGCTTCGGAACCTGATACTGAGAATCCTTGGGCAGCTACCACCATTTGGGGTAAAGCTGTCGCAAAAATCTCAGGGCGTGTTCCATTTGTGCATTCCCGCAAAGACTCTTCCAAGGACTTAGACCACCAGTTCCGGCAAGAACTCGAAGCCATTTCGACCCAAATGCCATCGCAGTTCCTCGCCTCCGAGCAGCCTGCCACATCCGAGGCGGGCCATCTCATCATTCATGGTGTCGCAGGGTCCGGCAAAACCCTGATGCTTTGCGCCCATGCGCAAGAACTGGCTGAAGGCTTGCGGGCCAAGCGCAGCCTCACCCCCATTCTGGTGCTTTGCTATAACGAACCACTGGCCGTCTGGCTTCAACAGCAATTGCACAGCAAAGGCCTGCAGTCCTGGATTGTGGTCAGGCACTTTCATCGCTGGTGCCGTGAACAACTGCTTCACTTCCAATTAGAGCTCCCACCAAAAACGCTGACCCCTTCAGCACAGATGAAAGATTTGGTAGATCGCGTCATCCAAGGCCTCTCCAACGGATCCATTCCCACCGGGCAATATTCAGCAGTTTTGGTTGATGAAGCCCATGACTTCTCTGGGCCATGGCTGGCCATGCTGACCCATTTACCCACGCCAGAGACCAATCACCTTGAACTGTATTTTGATGATGCCCAAAGCATGTTCAAGCGCAAGCGCACCAGCCGAATTCAGTTCAAACGGCTTGGCATTCATACACACCAAGTTCAGCGACTGACCATCAATCACCGCAATACGGCCCCCATATTCAATGCCGCACAGCGCATGGCTGGACCCTTGATTGAGCCCCAAGACACTCCAGACAGCGCCATCCCCCGATTGAAACCACTAAGCAGTCAACGCCCAGGGCCTGCTGTACTGCTTTTTCCAATGGCCAACTTGCGCGCGCAGGGCAGGAAAACGACTGAATTGCTACAACAGGCACACCAATCCGAAGGCACGGCATGGGGCAATATGGCAGTTCTATGCAGCAATCGCTTTCAAATGGATGTGTGCAACGGGGCCCTGCGCTACCAACGCATTCCCCATCAACTGCGCAAAGGCTTTGGCGAATTCAACCCACAGGAAGACACTGTCAAAATCATGAGTCTGAATGCATGTTCAGGCTTGGAATTTGACGTGGTGGTGATTGTCGATTCCGGCGAGCCCCCCACCAATGAGGCCGAGCTGGAAGAAAAGCAGCGCCAACTCTACATTGCGGCAACACGCGCCAAACACAGGCTTTACATCGTTGGCTTGGGTCAACCCGAATCGGATAGCTGACCATCCCATCGCGCCACCAGCAAGCTGGCTGTTAAACCAACTCAATCGCCCCAAACCACATATTCATCGTTTTGCTGTGCAGTACGCAGCAACTGCAACAAGGGTTGTGCGCGCTGCTTTAACGTAACCGATGTGGTTTGCGCGCCTGGCTCATCAGCCTCATTGGCGCTTGTATGCTCCGTACTTGCATGCTCCTGCGCTGGCGTGCCTTGTGCCTGCTCCTGAGAAATCGCTTGTTCCAACGCATGCAACGCAGCGGGCAACTGCTCTTGCGTGATGATGCCCTGCACACTGTCTCCATCTTTACCCATGATGTTCAACAATCGCTTGGCATCTGCATTCAAGTATTGAATCGGGGCGCTGGAATGGGCGGTGAATTTGATCATAGAACAGCCTTTGAACTCACAGAAAGTGTGAAATAGGCAGTATCCATGATCCCATCCACACGAGCAAGCCACTTGGAAACGCCTCTAGCAGCCTGCTCAACGTCTTTTCACAAACTCAAGACGCGGCTCACGCCGTGCGCCGTTTTCAGCGGCTGCTGCCAGTATGATCGGGGGGCCATCCTATTTAGAGTGGCTAACACAACCCAGAAAACCGAAGGTGTTGGTTGAGACTAGGCGCAAAACCGCAGGCAGTACGAGTAGTACGACAAGGTTTTGCTTTCGACGTATCAAGAGTTGTTTTAGTCGCTCTTATTCCCGCTCCTTTGCCGCTGGGGGCTCTGTCTAACCGCCAAGCGGCCATAGCGTCAGCATGGTCCACTGAACTTTCCTGCCTACAGCAGACACCATACAACCTGCCAACCCACATTGTTGCCTCATCAATTCCCGGTTTATGCTCCGTCCTGCGTCCACCATTGTTGATACTCTGCGCCAAACGTGGCATCGCCATGCCACGCTTTTCAAAGACCTGAGTCTGGCTGGCGCGTCCTTTGCATTGGACTTGGGCCTATTCGCCCTTTTTCTGCACCTGAGCGGGCATGTCGTGGTCTCGGTCATCTTCGCCCGACTGCTGTCAGCACTGTTCAACTTCATCGGCAACCGGGTTTTCGTGTTCAAAGGGGCGCACCACCATGCATTGCGCACACAATTGATTGGCTATGTGGTTCTGGCCGTGGCTATGATGCTGGCGTCGGCCGCTGCAGTGCAGTGGCTGGTCCACAGTTGGCAATGGCCTGCCGTCCCCACCAAAGCCGGGGTAGATGTGCTGCTGTACATTGCCTCATTCGCCATTCGCAGCACTTGGCTGTTTCGGTTGCAACCTCACCAACCACACCGGTAACAAACCTTTTTTATACCCCCACACATCCTGTACATGGCCCGCGATAAAGTCTCCTATGTCTGCTCCAACTGTGGCGCTAGCTCTGCACGCTGGCTTGGCCGCTGCCCCTCTTGCGAAGCCTGGAACAACCTGATTGAAACCGCCGCGCCCAGCGCCAAGTCTGAAAGCAAAAATCGATTGGCCAGTGCCCACTATGCAGGCGCTACAGCACAAGCCATCACACCATTGGCCCAGATTGATGCGCAAGATGTCGCGCGCTCAGCCACCACACTCCATGAACTTGACCGCGTTCTCGGTGGCGGCATTGTGGAAGGCTCGGTGGTGCTCATTGGCGGTGATCCGGGCATCGGCAAATCAACCTTATTGCTGCAAGCGCTAGATCGTCTGCAGCGTTTGGGTTTGCCTACGCTCTACATCAGCGGCGAAGAAAGCGGCGCACAAGTCGCTCTGCGCGCGCGCCGTCTGGGCCTGCCAGACAGCCAGGTTCCAATCCTGACCGAAATTGGACTAGAAAAAATCACCCAAGCGATTGAAACCCACCAGCCGGCAGTCGCTGTCATTGATTCAATTCAAACGCTCTACTCGGATCAACTCAGCTCTGCCCCTGGCTCAGTCGCGCAGGTGCGCGAGTGCGCAGCCCATTTGACAAGACTGGCCAAAAACACCGGCATTGCGGTTGTACTGGTAGGCCACGTCACCAAAGAAGGCACCATCGCAGGCCCACGCGTGCTGGAGCACATGGTCGATACCGTGCTGTATTTCGAAGGCGACACCCACAGCAGTTTCCGACTCGTGCGCGCCATTAAAAACCGTTTCGGCGCCGTCAATGAAATTGGCGTCTTCGCCATGACCGAGCATGGCCTCAAAGGCGTCTCTAACCCCAGCGCCATTTTCCTGAGCCAGCATACCGAACCGGTACCCGGCAGTTGCGTGTTAGTCACCCTCGAAGGCAGCCGCCCACTGCTAGTGGAAATCCAAGCCTTGGTCGATACCGGCGGCCCCAGTCCACGGCGTTTATCCGTAGGCTTAGACCGCGAACGCTTAGCCATGCTACTGGCCGTGCTGCACCGCCATGCAGGCGTAGCCACTTACGACCAAGACGTGTTCATCAACGCCGTAGGCGGGGTGCGCATTGGTGAGCCCGCTGCAGACTTGGCCATTTTGCTGGCCATCCAGTCTTCGCTGCGCAACCAAGCCCTACCCAAAGGTTTTCTGGCTTTTGGCGAAGTGGGCCTAGCAGGCGAGGTGCGCCCCGCTTCACGCGGTCAAGAACGCCTGCGCGAAGCGGCCAAATTGGGTTTTACCGTTGCCATCGTGCCGCAAGCCAATGCGCCGAAAAAACCGATTGAAGGCCTGACCGTGCACGGCGTAGAGCGCATTGAGCAGGCGTTGGAATGCTTGCGCTCCCTCTGAGCGTGTGCAGCAAAAGCCACATCGCAGTACCAGATGCCAATAGTGGCAAAAGTTAGCTGCAAGCTCCGGCACACAAACCTAGAATGCAGCACACCGGCATTTCCCGGCCATGAAAGATTGATATGGGTATTTCCATCCTCGTGCTGAACGACATCAGTGTCGCCCACCAAACACATCTGCAACAGCATTACCGCCCTACGTTTGCCTTCACGCCCGAGGCCCGTGCCCGTGCGATTGAAACCCAAGGAGCAGACTTTGAAGTGGTGCTAACCATCGGCCTGCTGGGCTTGCGTGCCGACGAAATGGATGCCATGCCGCGTCTGCGAATGGTTTCCAGCATGGGCGCGGGTTACGAGAATATTGATGTGGCCGCGGCCAAGGCACGCGGCTTGATCGTGACCCATGGTCGTGGCGCCAATGACGAATGCGTGGCCGACCACGCCATCGGCATGATGATTGCAGTGATGCGCAATTTCAGCGAGCTCGACCGCCTCTGCCGCGACGGCGTGTGGCGCACGCAAATCGCCTTGCCACCCCAGGTGTCGGGCAAGCGTTTGGGCATTCTGGGCTTGGGTGCAGTGGGCGAACGCATTGCCCAACGCGCCCGTGCGTTTCGCATGGACATTGGCTACCACAACCGCCACCAGCGCCCTGCGTTGGAGTACACGTATTTCGACAATGCAGAAGCCCTCGCCCGGTGGTGCGATGTGTTGGTATGCGCCATGCCCGGCGGCGCTGCAACCAAGCACATGGTCAACGCTAAGGTGTTGGCGCAGCTGGGGCCCGAAGGCTATCTGGTCAACGTGGGCCGGGGCAGCATTGTGGATACAACGGCGTTGGCCACTGCCTTAGAAACACGCAGCATTGCAGGCGCCGCATTGGATGTGTATGAAAGTGAGCCTGCCCCGCCACATGCGCTGATTGGGCAAAACCACTTGCTGCTCTCGCCCCACATGGCCGGCTGGTCGCCTGAAGCCATTCAAGCCCAGTTCGATATCTTCTTGCAGAACCTGGATGCAGTATTTGCGGGCAAAGATCCGGTGACGCCCATCTAAACCAAGACTTGTGTCAGCATCCCTTAAAAACGTATTGCATGGGTCGCGTTGAGAGGGAAATAAACACACCCATTGTCATCAGGTCTGAAGCCGCGAACTTGAAGTCGGACGAGACCTAGCAACCAGACTAGCACCTGCCAGTTTGACTACCGCAATGCGTGAGTCCCCTTACAACTACTTTGGTCGTAAATACTCCATCCGAAATCCGTGCAGACAACCTGAAGGCTGTCTTGCCATCACACGATCTGCACGGAACAGCGGCTTACGCTTTGTAGCGCTTACTGCGATGCAAACCGACCAACATCATCAATACTGACAGCAGCATCAGGCTCCATGCCGCCAACGTTGGCACAGGCTGCGTAGTTATGCCATTGCTGCCAACAGGCATAGTCGGGCCACTAGGATCGGTAATCACGCCGTCATCAGTCCAGTCGTCATCTCCAAGTTGGCCGTCGGTGATGGTGAAAGTCACAGTATTGCCATGAATGCTCATGTTTTCAGGGGCAAAGTAACTCAGTGTTCCACTTTGCTGGTCTGCTGCGCTGGCGTAACCGTGTTTGGTATAGCCGTTGACGGCATCTGGCCAAGTGGTGGTCATCGTGACCGTGCTACTGTCATCACAGTCCATCAGCCGGAAACGGAACATACCTTGCGGCAGTGTCTGGCCAGCAGGGGCCACAGTAGGCGCGGCCTCGAACGCAGTGGCACCGGTATCAAAACGGCAGGTCTCCCCCCCACCTGTGAAGCTGGCACTGGCAACGCCTCCTTGCCCCGAAGTAGGCACGGTAATGCCCTCAAAATACGGCGCGAATTGCGCAGTGACAATGGTGTCACGCTGTACATCGTCGAGCTCACAAACTGACTGGCCTGTGCCACTGGTGTGTGTACAGAGGCTCGTCGCTGCAAAACCTGTGAAGCGCCAGCCGGCCTCAGCTGTGGCCGTGCATTGCGCCTGGTTGCCATGGGTAATAGGCTCAGTGGGGCAGCTCACCGTACCGGCAATTCTTGGCTCAGCCACGCCATTGACAGCGTATTGATTGGCACATGCCACCGCGACATTCACATCGCCCGTAGCAGTACCTGCGTCTTGCGAGAGAGAGCAAATCTGTCCGCTTGGCTGTGGCAATTTGACGGTAACCGCATAGTTCTGGCCGTGCTCTACCGGTGTCGTGAAGTCGAAGCTGCCATCCAAAACCACATTCAAATCATCCGCGCCATTGTTTTGCAGTGTCAAAGTGTTGCCGCTCGCTAGGCCAGAGACGTTGGCTGTGATCGTGTAACGTGCCGCCTCACAAACAATGGCCACACCGGTTACATCGGCACTGGCAGTACCGCTCCCAGTGGCAGAGAGGGTACAGACCTGGCCAGTCGGTTGGGTCTTCACTGTCAGTGCATAGCGTTGGTCATGGCTTAGGCCATCAACAAATGCAAAGGTTTGTTGCGCATCGGTATCGCGCACGGTTTGCGTCGCGCTGCCCATTTGCAGTTCCACCTCGCCAGTCAAACCGCTAACTGCACCGCTCAACGTATACGTGTTAGCCGTACAGGTTATATCCGCGTTGGTCACATCACCTTCGCTGACGTTGCCTGTGGCAGTACTACAAGAGTAGCCCGTGGCAGTAGCCGATGCAGTAAAGGGGTTGGGATAAGTCATGCTGTTGGCCAAGTTGAATGCGCCATTCGCTCCAATGACCGTGGAGGGCCCCCCTTGCATGGAGCTTAATTGGACAGTGCCTGATGTACCGGTAGCCAAACCAGAGACATGTCCGCTGATGCTGTATTGATTGGGCGCGCAGACGATGCTGAGGCTTGACTGGTTGGCCACAACTTGGTCATTGACAGGTGTACAACTATGGTGCGGGGCAGTGGCGACCAAACTGTAGGAACTGCCCCGCTCCGCGTTGAAACTGAACGTGTTGCCTGTGCCCACGGTAGCACTATTGTTGCTGACAGTAGCGCTTTGCCCATTCACCAAGCCAGTGACTGTGCCCGAGACCGTGTAAACGGGTGGTTTAACAGTGATTTGGACCGGCTCGCTGGTATTGCTTTGCAGGTTGGTACTGCCACTGCGGCTGGCTTTGACAGTGCAAACACCTGCCGCCCGGCCCGTTACCACACCGGTTGCGGACGCGACGGAGCAGATGTTGCTAGGTGTGGCTGTATAAGAAGTCGTTTCGCCTGTATCCGCCAAAGGTTCCAGGTTAGTGGGTATCTGAATGGTCGCCCCCTCGTCCACATTGACTGGGCTGAGTGCAATGGTCGTTGGCTTCTTTGCAATCGTCACCGAGCAGGTTTTGGGATCGGACGCATCCAGCGCAGCCGTTTGCGCAGCGGTCACTTGGTAAGTACACGTGCCAGCGCTGAGAATATGCAGCTTGCTGCCTTCCAGCGAACAAGCACCGCTGACGTTGCTGTAGCTCAAAGCCCCTGCGGGGTCACCAGTGCTGGTGGTAACGCTGGCTGTCGGAATGTCAAAATCAGCATCCCCATAGGTATAGTCGGCTGTTGCGCCGCAGGAGATAGTTTGGGTGCCGTAGACCTCGGTTGCAGTCCAGCTGAAGCTGACCGAACCATCGCTGCCTGCACTGCCGCCACTGTTGCGTCCACCGCCACTCCCACCCGATCCTCCGCCAGCTGAGCAGGTGGAGTTTTCTTCTGGATACTTACTGGTGCCATAAGAATAGTTCGAACCGCCACCAACCTTGCCCGCACCACCACCACCATGGAAACCGCCGCCTGATGCGCCATCTACCCCGCCGCCGCCAGCAACGCCGTTAGGCGCGCCCTTGCCACCGTTGACATTGCCAGTGTAATTACCAGTAAAGCGTGTGCAACCGCTAGCGCCGTTGATACCCGGATAGGGAACGGATTGACCTGAGGGCGTAGTTGCGATGGACGCAGCGCCGCCACCTGCCCCGCCCCCCGCCAAAATCAGCGGCACGGTGTTGCTTTCACTCTGCCGGTATACCCCAGCACTGCCACCGCCAGCACCTGAAGAATAAGCGGCAGAGGCTTTCCCCCCCGAACCGATTTGTACGCGAAAGGCCTCCCCCGGCGTCACAGATAGCGTATGGACCACCTGAGTCCCATTCCCGCCACGGCCACCGCCATGCGTGCTGTGGCCACCACCACCGCTGCCCCCCGCACCTTTGACGGTAACTTTGACTTCCGTGACCGAGCGCGGTACCGTCCAAACGCCATCTTTAGAAAAGCTTTTGGTTTGCGGCGTTTGTGCCAACGTGGGTGTGCTAATACCCATAAGCACACAAGAAAGTAAGGCGGCTGCCGATGCCATACTGCGAATGGCATGCGAGGGGGGATGAAAATTCATCAGGATGCATCCTTAGGAAGCGAACAGAAACACCAAGGGTGATGCGCCCCCATACCTTGGACCGATAGACAAGCGCACACCCGGATCGATAGGGCTTGATGATTGCCATAAAGCCCATCGCCAAGCCCATTAGGGTGAGCCATCGTAGAGAAAATTGACAATGCCGCATATCACTGAAAATGGTGATTTTTCAAGGCTAATTTGTAACAATTTTCTACAATTCACATAATAGAATGTGGTTGCGCTGTGGATACAAGGACTGCAAACACAAGCTTAAAGCGCATTTTTCGGCCTTTATCCGGACAAATCGGTCAAAGCGCGATAGAGCAATGGCAAGCTGCGGCTGAGTCGTCCCTCTCAGTTTTCCAAAAGCCTGCGATGTGTCTCCATCCAACCCAAACAAAACCGGGCTGGGGGTTATTCATACAACCCAATAAGCTGGCAGCTTGCGATTCAAAATAAGCGCAAAGCCACAAGCAGTACAGGTGACGCAGCAAGGCTTCGCCACGACGTACCAAGCTTGCATGAACCGTTCTTAACCATGCATCAATACGCAATGGCTACAAAAGCAAGCCCACTGCCTTGCCTGCTTAAACGCCTGCACAATTTCATAGCAACGCAGGCGACGTGCAGGCAAGACTGTTGTACTCAACGCATAAAGCGCTCAGGGCTATACGACTTAGGATCGACATAAGTGCCCTCACCATGCATCAGTTGCGCCAGCAATTTCGCCGTGGCAGGCCCCAAGGTAAAGCCTTGGTGGGCATGGCCAAAATGGAACCACAAGCCCTTGTGCTTGGGTGCAGCGCCAATGACGGGTTTCATGTCGGCAGTGCATGGGCGCGCACCCAGCCAGGGTTGCTCATCTACGGCTGGGCCCAAGTCCACCATGTGGCGAGCAATCGCCTCGGCTTTGACTAGTTGCACAGGCGTGGCCGGGCTGCGCAAGCGGGCAAATTCGGCTCCCGTCGTCAGCCGCAAACCGCGTTGCATCGGGGCCAGCATGAAGCCGTTGTCGGCATCGTGTACGGGACGACGCAAAGGAGCCCCTTGGTAATGCATGTGGTAGCCGCGCTTGATGAATAGGGGCAAGCGGTAGCCCAAGGGGCGTGTCAGTTCGGGCGTCCAAGGCCCTAGTGCAACCACGACTTGCTCGGCTGACAGCGCCCCTTCTTGACTTTGCACCTCCCAGCCTGCGCCTTGGGCACGCAGGCTCAATGCATCGCCTTGCACCAGCTTGCCGCCTTGCTGGACGAAATACCGGCTGTATTGCTGCACCAGCGCGCCTGGGTTATTGACCGCCCACGGCTCAGTCCAATGCACGCCACCGGAAAAACCGCGCAATTGCGGCTCAAGTTGCGCCAGCGCTGCAGCATCCAGCGGCTGGTGGGGTACGCCGAATTCGCGCTCCAGCAATTGCGCCTTTAACACCTGCGCAGCCACATCACTGGGTGAGCGAAAAGCCTTGATCCAGCCGTGCTGACTGACCAAATTCTGGCCACCAGCCAGCGTGATCAATTCTTGGTGTGCGGCAATCGCATGAGCAACCAAGCGGCTGAACTCCAAGGCAATCGGTGCGTAGCGCTGCGGCGCCGAATTGTGGCGGTACTGCGCCAGCACCGCCGCCAAACCGGGCAATGCATTGAGGTGGTAGTTCACATCCACCCCGGCTTTGCGCACCACTTTCCAAAACGGCGCAAAGCCCAGAGGAAATCCATAGGGCTGCACGGCTTCGCTTTGGATCAGGCCCGCATTGCCATACGAGGTCTCACGCCCTGGGCTGCGCCGATCCAGCAAGACCACCTGATCGCCACGCATCTGCAAATGCACTGCCGTACTCACGCCGACCATGCCTGCCCCCAGAACAATGACTGTTTTACCCATCTCTGACCTTTCAAAACAATACCTGCGCGCTTGCATCGTCGAACAAATGCGGTCACTTCATGCATGTTAGCGGCCCGTGCTGACGGGTGAGAACCGGCATCCAGCCAAGCACACTTTTTGGCCAATTTATTTGCATTTCCATCCCTAACTTCCCTATCTCTGCCAAGAGGTGAGCCATGCTAATGTCCAGTCGCAACACTGCACTGCAACATAACGCATGCTGCACTTGAACAAGATGGAGAGACCGTGACCCCCCGTGAGCCCGACCACCAGGCTGTATCACCCAGCAACGCGCAACAAGACGATTTGGAAATCATCCAAATATCCACAGAGCCGAAAACCAAAGTGCCGCTGGCCATTGAGGACTGCCTGTCCGTGGGCTTGCTGGCGCTGCTGAGTTTGATCACTTTGGCCAATGTGCTCACGCGCTACTTCACCAACACCTCGTTTGCATGGACTGAGGAGATTTCCATTTTTTTGATGATGGTGCTGGCGCTGGTCGCTGGCAGCGCGGCAGCGGCGCGCAACAACCACATTCAGATTGACTACCTCTGCAGCCGCGTTGGCCCCGGCCCGCGCCGCTTTCTGGCGGTGTTCTCTGCCTTGGCCGTGGTGGCCATGTTTGTGCTGATGGTCTGGCTCGGCGGTCAACTGGCCTGGGATGAGTTCCGCTTTGAAGAAACCTCGCCAGGACTGGGCCTGCCCAAGTGGATTTACACCGTGTGGCTACCAATTCTGTCACTGGCCATTGCCCTGCGCGCGTTTGGCGTGGCTTGGCGTGCTTGGCGCGCACCCACTGACTCCACCAACAACAGCAAAGAGGCCGTATGACCGAAATCGCCTTGCTGATGTTTGCGGTGTTCACCGTGCTGATGGTGGTTGGCGTGCCAATTGGCGTCGCTTTGGGCTTTAGCGGCGCAGCCGCGATTGCGATGGCCAACTGGGATGCGCCGATGTTTGGCCTGATGGCCATTCCGCAAAACTTTTATGCTGGTATTGCCAAGTACCCGCTGATGGCCATTCCCATGTTTGTGCTGGTCGGCTCAATCTTTGACCGCTCAGGTGTGGCAGCGCGCCTAGTCAACCTGGCCGTGGCCATTTTTGGTCGCGGCCCCGGCATGCTGCCGATGGTGGCGATTCTGGTGGCGATGTTTTTGGGCGGCATTTCGGGCTCCGGCCCGGCCTGCGCCGCAGCCGTTGGCGGCGTGATGGTGGTGGCCATGCGCAAGGCGGGCTACCCCGCACCATTCAATGCCACGGTGATTGGCGCGGCCGCCTCCACCGATATTCTGATTCCCCCATCGATTGCCTTCATTGTCTACAGCGTGCTGGTGCCAGGTGCATCCGTGCCAGCCTTGTTTGCTGCGGGCGTGGTGCCGGGCATTCTGGTGGGCCTGGCCTTGATTGTGCCGGCCATCTGGCTCTCACGCCGCCATGGCATGGGCGCGGGCGAAGCCAAAATGCCACGCCCACCGTTCTGGCGCAGTTTGCGCGAAGCCTCGTGGGGCATTGCCGCGCCGTTTTTGATTCTGGGCGGCATGCGCATGGGCTGGTTCACGCCCACCGAAGCAGCGGTGGTCGCGGTGTACTACGGCTTGTTTGTCGGCATGGTGGTCTACCGCACAATCAAGATCAAGGACCTGTTTGCCATCTTCCGCGAAGCGGCCGAGTTGTCGGCGATCATTTTGATCATCGTTGCGCTGGCCAGCATTTTTGCCTACGCGCTCTCAACCATGAGCATCATCGACCCGCTGGCCCGCGCGATCACCGCCAGTGGGCTGAGCGAATACACGGTGCTGGCACTGGTCGTCTTACTGCTGGTGGTGTTTGGCATGTTCCTCGATGGCATTTCGGTTTTCCTGATTTTTGTGCCCCTGCTGCTGCCGATTGCCCAGATTTTTGACTGGGATCTGGTCTGGTTTGGTGTGTTGCTGACGCTGAATGTGGCGCTGGGCCAATTCACTCCGCCGCTGGCCGTGAACCTGATGGTGTCTTGCCGCATGGCGGGTGTGCATATCCAAAGCACGATGCCGTGGGTCGGCTGGTTCCTGCTGTCGCTATTGGCGGTGATGCTGATGGTGATTGTCTGGCCCGGCTTGGCCACAGGGTTGCCCCGCTATTTGGGATATTGAGCAACGCGCATCCACTGCCCCACAACGATTTTTATTTTTTGCACACACCACAAGGAGACAAAGCCATGAAATTACGCAATCTGATCCTCAGCCTCTGTGCTGTAGCTGGCCTGGGCATGACACTGCATGCACCAGCAATGGCACAAGCGAATTACAAATCAGAATACAAAATGTCGCTTGTACTGGGCCCGGCGTTTCCTTGGGGCAAAGGCGGAGAGATCTGGGCTGACCTGGTCAAGGAGCGCACCAATGGTCGCATCAATATCAAGCTCTACCCTGGCACGTCCTTGGTGGGCGGCGACCAAACCCGCGAGTTCACAGCCCTGCGCCAAGGCGTGATTGACTTGGCCGTGGGCTCGACCATCAACTGGTCGCCCCAAGTCAAGGAGCTGAACCTGTTCTCCATGCCATTTCTGATGCCCGACTACCCAGCTATTGACGCGCTGACCCAAGGCGAAGTCGGCAAGGACCTGTTTGCGCAATTGAGCAAGCGCGGCGTTGTGCCACTGGCCTGGGGCGAGAATGGCTTTCGCGAAGTCTCCAACTCCAAGCACCCAATCAAGACCCCGGCTGACCTCAAGGGCCTGAAGCTACGCGTGGTCGGCTCGCCGCTGTTCTTGGATACCATGACCGCCTTGGGCGCGAACCCAGTGCAAATGAGCTGGGCCGATGCACAGCCCGCAATGGCTTCAGGCGCGGTCGATGGGCAAGAGAACCCGGTGTCCGTGTTCGCCGCAGCCAAACTCGAAAGCGTGGACCAGAAGCACCTGACGGCCTGGGGCTATGTGGCCGATCCGCTGATTTTCGTTGTAGCTGAAAACATCTGGAAAACATGGACCCCAGAGGACCAAGCGATTGTGCGTCAAGCTGCGCTGGATGCGGCCCAGCAGCAAATCGCGATTGCCCGCAAAGGCATGACTGGCGATGACCAAAGTCAGTGGAAAGACCTGGAAGCCAAGGGCGTGCAAATCCACCACCTGAGCGAAGCCGAGCGCCAACAGTTTGTCGATGCCACCCGTGGCGTCTACGACAAGTGGAAAAAGCAAATTGGCGAAGAGCTGGTGAGCAAGGCCGAGAGCGCGATCCAAGCGCGTAAATAAGCACAGCAGCGGTGCTGCAGGCTGGCGTACCACCATCAATGCAGAGGCCAGCCTTGTGACGGGCTCCAACACTGGCGCGAACGCAATGTTTGCTGCCACCCAAGCTGAAATTGCCGCAGCCTTGGGCGTTGCGCCGCTGCCTTTTATGGCAGTGCATAACGTCAGCGCGGCCCTGTTTCTGATGGCCTCACCAACCACAATAGAAATGGCCTGCCAATTGGCAGAAACACCTGCGCAGCACCGGTGGGTGCAAACGCGGGTGCTGATGATTGACGTAGTGGCTGTGCTGTTACTGGCCGCCCTGAATGTAGCAGTGGCCTATTGGTAGGTCTCCAATAAAACACTACCCGGCCGAGAGGATTACTCGAATGCGCGGTGATAGCTGCCCGTGCCGCGTGTGAATAAGCGGTCTTGCGCCAGCACATCGCCGGGCTGCAATTCGCTTTGCGTGGCGATGCGTTGGTACAGCGGTGCAAAGTCGATCTGGGCCAGCTCCAGCAATTCGTTCAAATCGCGGAGAACGAAGTAGCTTTCCTGAAAGTCGTCGATGCGATAGTGGGTGCGCATCACGCGCTCCAAATCGAAGCGAATGCGGTTGGGTGAAGCGTCATCGAGCGAGAACACTGTTTCTGTGCGCGACGAGGCAATGCCTGCGCCATAGATACGCAACTGGCCCTCTTCCTGCACCAAGCCAAACTCCACCGTGTACCAGTAAACGCGCGCCAATTTGTCCAGCACGCCTAGCTCCTTGGCCCGCATGCCGCCCATGCCGTAAGCCTGAATAAAGTCGGCAATCGCCGGGTTCATCAGCATCGGCACATGACCAAATACGTCATGAAAGACATCAGGCTCTTCCAAATAATCAAGTTCATGCGGTTTGCGGATGAATTGGCCTGCTGGAAAGCGCCGGTTGGCCAGATGGTCAAAAAATACATCGTCGGGCACCAAGCCCGGCACAGCCACTACCTGCCAGCCTGTGTGCTGCATCAGTACTTCGGAGAGTTGGTGAAAATCAGGTATTTCATCGGCTCGCATCGGCAACTGCTGCATGCCGGCCACAAACTCTTTGCAGGCGCGTCCTGGCAATAGCTTACTTTGCCGCTCAAACAGCGTTTTCCATACGCCATGCTCTTCGGCGGTATAGCTTTCCCAACCTTGATCGATCGTCCAATCAGCATTGTCTGGAGCAGCCGCATCCGTGGCGGCAAAACCGTGTTTGAGGTTGCTCTGCTGGCCTGTGGGATATTCGTTGACCATCATGCTTGTCTCCTTGCAACCGCTAGCTTGCGGCTGCTATTGGCCACAGCGTGTGTGCAAGCCGTGCACCACACTGGATTTCTGATGTATTCAAAAAAACGCCTTAGCGTCAGGGCCGTTGCATACCTTCTGCAATACGGTCAATCACTTGTGCCAGCGCCACGTCCCGTTGGCTCAAACCATCCGCATCATGGGTGGTCAAGGTAATATCCACCCGGTTGTAGACGTTGGCCCACTCGGGGTGGTGGTCTGCCTTTTCTGCATGGAACGCGACTTGCGTCATAAAGGCAAAAGCCTGAGTGAAATCCGCAAAGACAAACACCCTGCGGATCACACCGCCACGCAGCGCCCCATACTCCCACTGCGGTACGGTAGAAAGTGCTGCGTCGCGCTCGGCATCTGTGAGTCGTTTCATGGACCTGCTCCTATAGCTTTCTATCGTCACGCCTCATGCAGCGCAAGGGGGGCTCTACAGCATCAAGCCGATGTGGGCTCAACCTGCAGCACTCCACGGTTAATCTGATCACGCTCCAAAGACTCAAACAAAGCCTTGAAGTTGCCCTCACCAAACCCTTCGCGGTAATCGCCCTTGCGTTCAATGAACTCAAAGAACACAGGCCCCAGTAGCGCTTCAGAGAAAATCTGCAGCAACAGTCGCGGCTGTCCACCTTCGGTCGTTCCATCAAGCAAAATACCCCGCGCCTGCAGCTCGCCTACCGGTTGGCCGTGACCCGGCAAACGCTTGTCAAGGTTTTTGTAGTACACATCATTGGGCGCGGTCAACAGCGGCACACCGGCCATTTGCAGTTTGTCGATCGCCTCAATCAGGTTGTCACACAGCAGCGCGATATGCTGGATGCCTTCTCCATTGAACTGCATGAGAAACTCTTCAATCTGGCCACCACCTTGCTTGGCTTCCTCATTCAACGGAATACGGATTTTGCCATCTGGAGCGGTCATGGCTTTAGACGTAAGGCCGGTGTATTCGCCTGAAATATCGAAGTAACGAATTTCGCGAAAGTTGAACAGCTTCTCGTAAAAATCAGCCCAATACGCCATGCGGCCACGGTACACATTGTGCGTGAGGTGGTCCACCACTTGAAAACCATGTCCAATAGGGTTACGGTCCACTCCATCGACCCACTCAAAGTCGATGTCATAGATAGACTTGCCCTCTTCATACCGGTCAATCAGGTAAATCGGCATGCCGCCAATGCCCTTGATGGCTGGCAAATTCAACTCCATCGGGCCTGTAGCGATATGGATGGGCTGCGCGCCTTTGGCAATCAATTGCTCGTAAGCCTTATGCGAATCTTTGACGCGAAAGGCCAAGCCACAAGCCGAGGCACCATGCTCTGCAGCAAAGTAACCTGCCAAGCTTTTAGGTTCGCGGTTCACAATGAAATTGATGCCTCCTTGGCGGTAGAGCGAGACATCTTTAGAGCGGTGTTTGGCCACTTCAACAAAGCCCATTTGTACAAACAAAGGCTCCAACACACCCGTTTGGGGCGCAGCGAATTCCACAAATTCAAAGCCATCAAGGCCAGCGGGGTTCTCAAACAGGTCAGCCATGGCAGGTCTCCGTGGGTAGATAAGTGAAGGCAAAAGCCAGTGCGTTGATGCTACTGGGCGGCACTTGCAGCATTACTGCAAACGCTCCTCACGTAAACCCTAGCAAATGCAATAATCATGCAAAATATAGTATATGAATACAGATTCCCATCTTGATGCGATTGATACCCGCATCATTCGTGTACTACAAACGCATGCTCGCGCAACATTTGATGAAGTGGGCGAGCAGGTCGGTCTCTCAGCCTCCACCGTGCTGCGGCGCATCAAACGCTTGGAAGAAGCTGGCGTCATCACCCGCTATGCGGCAATCATCAATGCAGAAGCAGTCGGTTTAGGGCTGACAGCTTATTTGAATGTGCGCCTAGAGAAGCACACCACATCGCACAAGCGCAGCCCGATGGATGCCTTTCGCGCCTCAGTCCTGACCTGGCCTGAAGTGGTCGAATGCAGTTCTTTAACCGGGGAGATGGACTATTTGCTGCGAGTAGTGGTGCGCGACATGGCGCACTACTCTCGCTTTGTGATGGACACGCTGCTGCGCCACCCCAGCGTGCAGGATTGCAAAACCAGCTTTGTGCTTGACCGCGTTAAGCACACCACCGCCTTACCGCTGTGAGCAACGAATAAAAAAAAGCCCGCACACCAATGTGCGGGCTGTGTGCTGACTAGCCTTTGGCAGGCCGCACGCTAAAAATACAGGTCAGCGGATGGCCAAGCGTGCTTGATGCGCTGCAATTTGCAAGCGAATTTGCGCAGGTGCAGTGCCACCCAAGGTATTGCGCGCATTCAGCGAACCCCGCAAGCTCAATGCCTCAAACACATCAGCCTCAATGGCACTGTTGAATTGCTGCAAGTCTTGCAGTTTCAACTCACTCAAATCCACCCCTTGCTCAATAGCGATACGCACCGCATGGGCCACCGTTTCATGGGCATCACGGAAGGGCAAACCTTTTTTCACCAAGTAGTCAGCCAAGTCAGTGGCTGTGGCGTAACCACGCAGAGCGGCTTGTTCCATGGCTGCAGCGTTGACGGTGATACCACCGCTGCGCACACCGGTTTGCGCATCCAACTGGCCGCCAATCATCTCCGCAAAAATACGCAAGGTGTCGCGCAGCGTATCCACAGTGTCAAACAGCGGCTCTTTGTCTTCTTGGTTGTCTTTGTTGTAGGCCAAAGGCTGGCCTTTCATCAAGGTGATCAAGCCCATCAAGTGGCCCACGACACGGCCGGTTTTACCACGCGCCAATTCGGGCACGTCTGGGTTTTTCTTCTGCGGCATGATGGAGCTGCCAGTGGTAAAGCGGTCCGCAATGCGGATAAAACCAAAGTTCTGGCTCATCCACACAATAAGCTCTTCTGACAAGCGGCTGATGTGCACCATCACCAAGGATGCAGCCGCTGTAAATTCAATCGCGAAGTCGCGGTCGCTCACTGCGTCCAAACTGTTCTGGCAAATCTGCGGATGACCTTGCGCATCCACCATGCCCAGGGTCTTGGCCACCAACGCACGGTCTAGCGGATAGCTGGTGCCTGCCAATGCAGCCGCACCTAAAGGCAAAGTGTTGGTGCGGCGACGCACATCTTGCAAGCGTTCTGCATCGCGTTTGAACATTTCAACGTAGGCCAGCAAGTGGTGCGCAAAGCTGACGGGCTGTGCCACTTGCAAGTGGGTGAAGCCGGGCAATATCACCTCGATATTGCGCGAGGCCACATCAACCAATGCAGCCTGCACATCCAGCAACAAAGCGTGAATACCATCGATTTCGTCGCGCAACCACAGGCGCACATCGGTCGCCACTTGGTCGTTGCGACTGCGTCCTGTATGCAAACGCTTGCCCGCATCGCCCACGAGTGCCGTCAAACGCGCCTCAATATTCAAATGCACATCTTCCAAGTCAAGCTGCCATTCAAACTGATCTGCCTCAATTTCTTGGCTAATCTGATCCAGCCCACGTTGAATGGAAGCCTCGTCTTGCGCAGACAAAATGCCCACCGCATGCAGCATGTTCGCGTGTGCACGGCTGCCCGCAATATCTGCGCGCCAGAGCCGTTTGTCGAAAAAAACACTGGCCGTATAACGTTTAACCAGATCGCTCATGGGCTCTGTAAACAAAGCTGACCAACCCTGCTCTTTGGCAGCGAGTTGATTGGCAGAAGGTTTTGGGGTGTGGTTTTCAGACATGGAACTCGGGATAATGACGCAATAATGGGCAAAAACGCGGGAGCAAACCGCCCCGATCACACACATTAACCATGCCATGAACGGGACCAAACGGAATATTCTATCTGCGCGAGCACCCCGCGCAGCACCTGCAGCCCTGGTTCTGTCAGACAAACCCTCCCTGCTGCTATTTGATGCCTGCCATTTAGGTGTAGTGCTGCGTGCCCTGCTCTTGGTAGAAACACCCCTGGCTTTGATCGTGTTGTTCCAAGCCTCCACGCTGCAAGAGTGGCTCGGACAGTTCGCTATCCTCACTGGTGTGAGCATGCCAGCCGTGCTGCTCTGGCTGTTGTTGAGTTGCCTCTGCAAACATTGGCTGAATCAACAAGTGGCCAGTGTTCAATGGGGCTTTGCGCTGTTACTGGGCTTGATGGGTGGGCTGCTTGGCATGGGCTTGTTCGATGCATTCAATATCCACACCACCACCAAAGCCGCCTGGTTGGCCGCTTGCTTGAGTGGCACAGGTTTAGCGGCTTTGCTCACCTCCATGTTGGTCATGCGCCAGCGCGCGCGGCAACCAGCACAAACAGTGGCGAAATTAGCGGAGTTGCAATCACGCATTCGACCGCACTTTCTCTTCAACACCCTCAATAGCGCCATTGCATTGGTACGGCAAAACCCACGCTTGGCAGAAGGCATGCTGGAAGACCTCAGCGATCTCTTTCACCACGCCCTTAAAGATGCACGCAGCACTTCATCACTGGAGAAAGAGGTCGAGATTGCACGCCAGTATCTGCGTATCGAAGGCATTCGCTTTGAAGCTCGCCTGCGTACCAGTTGGACTATCGAACAGGAGGCGCTGCAAGCCAGCGTCCCCCCATTGCTGCTGCAGCCACTGGTTGAAAACGCCATCAAACATGGCATTGAACCCAGTGTGGATGGAGGCGAAATCCACATTCTGGTGCGGCGCAAAGGCGATCGGGTTTTGGTTCGCATCAGCAATACAGTGCCTAACAAGCGCTCGGACTGCGCCGTATCGGATGCCAGCCCTAAGACCGCAGGCAATGGCATCGCGCTGCGCAATGTGCGCGCACGCTTACGCCTGATGCATGATGTGCATGCAGACTTCAGCGCCCGCACACGCGGTGACCGCTATGAAGTCGCCATCAGTTTACCCGCCGCCCCTTTGATGGGACGCGATGATATGGGCTGCGCCCGATGAAACCAATAACGGCATGGTGCCTATGCCATTACCCCAAAGATACTGCACGCAACTCATTATCCAAACTAGGATACAAATACCCTGCCTCATACCACCATGAATGTTTTAATCGTTGACGACGAATCACTGGCACGCAGCAGACTTCGCACGCTTCTCGAAGAGTTGCCTGAATTTCCCTGCCGCATCATGGAAGCCTCAGCAGTCAACTTAGCCGAAGATATTCTGCAAAAAACCCAAGGCAACGCTGCCATCGACTTGGTTTTACTGGATATCCATATGCCAGAGACCGATGGTGTTTCTTTTGCTGAAACCCTGCGCAAGCGGCCCCAACCACCAGCCATTGTGTTCGTCACGGCACATACCGAATATGCCACTGCGGCATTTGATGTGGAGGCCATAGATTACCTGACCAAACCTGTACGGTTGGACCGGCTGCGTCAAGCACTCAAGCGTGTACAGATACACCTCAATGCCACCAGAAACAGCGCACTGAGCTCCCCCCACCACACAGGGACTGCCGCGCCAGGCGCTCTCCCAGCACACGATTTGCCTGATGCAAATGCACCTTTTGTCGTTATCAATGAGCGTAACCGCGCAGAGCGAGTGCTCATTGCCAATATCGTGTATTGCCGCGCAGAGCTGAAATACGTGACGCTGATGACCCCTCTGCGTGAGTATGTGTATGACGGATCTCTCGCTGAGCTTGAACGCGACTTTCCTGGAGCATTCCTGCGCATCCATCGCAACGCACTGATCGCCCACAAAGCGCTCAAAGGGCTACTCAAACAATCCTCCAAAGAAGAGGGTGAGCAGTGGGTCGTGCAACTGCACGGATCGCAGCATCTCTTGCCCATCTCACGCCGATTGCTGCCCACTGTGAGAGCCATGCTACATGCCCGCCACAGTGAATACACACCTGCGCCAGACTGAGCTCCACATGCGACACGAAAAGCGGCGTTATCCGCAAGAGCAGTTAAAGCCGGCAGCGAAAGGGCCAACCGCATGCCAAGCGGCCCATGGATTGGCACACTATGTGTGCCAGAGTGGGGCAAAATAGGCACGTTCAATTTTTCAAAAGGCTTATAAGCCTGGTAACAGCCATCAAAACGCTGGCATCAAACGTAGGAGATACACATGAGCAATGAGTCCATTGTCATCATTGGTGCGGTTCGCACCCCCATGGGCGGCTTTCAAGGCGACTTCAGTCCACTGCAGGCATGGGAATTGGGCGCTGCAGCCATCAAAGGCGCTTTGGCGCAAGCCGGTGTTGTGCCAGAAAAAGTCGATGAGGTTTTCTTTGGCAATGTGCTGGTCGCAGGCCAAGGCCAAGCCCCAGCCCGCCAGGCAACACTGGCAGCGGGCCTGCCCAAAGGCGTAGCGGCCACTACAGTGGGCAAAGTGTGTGGATCGGCGATGAAGGCAGCCATGCTCGGCCATGATGCACTCAAAGCGGGCTCCGCAGATGTGGTGGTCTCAGGCGGCATGGAAAGCATGACCAACGCGCCATATCTTCTGAAAAAAGGCCGTGGCGGCTACCGTTTAGGCCATGACAAAATCTTTGACCACATGATGCTCGATGGCCTGGAAGACGCCTATACAGGTGGCTCCATGGGCACATTCGGCGAACTGTGCGCTGAGAAATACAACTTCACACGCGAACAGCAAGACGCTTTTGCCACTGCCAGCGTCACGCGTGCGCAAAAGGCTATCGCCGAAGGCGCCTTTGCCAATGAAATCGTGCCCGTTACCGTCAAAACACGCAAAGGCGATGTGGTGATTGATAAAGACGAAGGGCCAGGCAAGATCAACGTCGAAAAGATCCCAACCCTGAAACCGGCTTTCAAAAAAGACGGCACGATCACTGCGGCAGCCAGCTCCAGCATCAACGATGGCGCAGCGGCACTGGTATTGGTGCGTGAATCGACCGCCAAAGCCTTGGGCGCCCAACCATTGGCACGCATCGTTTCCACAGCCCAACACTCTCAGGAGCCGGAATGGTTTACCACAGCGCCTGTGGATGCCGCCAAGAAAGCTTTGGACAAAGCTGGCTGGAAAGTTGAGGACGTAGACCTGTGGGAAGTCAACGAAGCCTTCGCAGTCGTCACCATGGCACTGATGGAAGAACTCAAAGTGCCGCACGACAAAGTCAATGTCAATGGGGGCGCATGTGCCTTGGGCCACCCCATTGGTGCCAGTGGTGCCCGTATCGTGGTTACCTTGCTGCACGCATTGAAGGCCCGTGGACTCAAAAAAGGCTTGGCTACATTGTGCATTGGCGGCGGTGAGGCCACGGCCATCACCGTTGAGCTCCTGTAAAAGCCCAAGCACATTACCCAATAGAAAAGGCGGTCTGTTGACCGCCTTTTCTATGCTTGGCGCACCAAGTAAACATCACCTGGCCTGACACCAATGCCCATCAATCTGCCTTGATGGCTTCAATCTGAATAATCACCTTCACTTCTTTGGCTGCGCCCCAATCCAAGCCAAAGTTTGAACCCCATTTGGTACGGTCAATCTTGACTTCAAAATCACCACCGCACACCTCACGCCCTTGCAGCATCTGGTTTGCATAGCAGTTGAACTTTTCGGCATCCAGCGTGACAGGATGGGTTTGACCCAACAGCGTCAATTGGCCTTTGATTTCATCGACCTTGTCGCCTTTGAAATCGAACTTTTCGCTCACAAAGCGTGCAGTCGGAAATTGCGCAGCATTGAGCAATTGTTCTGACTGCAAGTGCTTATCAAAACCAGCAGTGCCTGTGCTGACAGAAGCGATGCCGACAGTCACATCCACCTTGCCTGTTTTGGCTGCACGGTCAAATTCGATAGTGCCTTCCACATTATCAAAGCGACCACGGTTGGTAGAAGTGCCATTGTGATCGATTTCAAAAGTCACAAACGTATGCGTAGGGTCAATGGTGTAGTTGGCAGCCATTGCAGAGCCTGCGCCCAAAGCAAGGGCTGCAGCGGCGGTAAGTAAAAATGGAATACGCATCAGGTTCTCCTGTTGAAGGTTAAATGGAAATAAATACAGTACAGGCATATGCGGGCTCTGACTTGATGCGTTACGCACCCCACCAGTTGTGCAACCAGCAGCGCCTCAAAAATTACAGTGGATCGACGCCGTTAATCGCCAGCTTGAATGTCACCTTGACCTCATCAGCCACCATAGAAGTGTCACTCCACTCGCCTTCACCGATTTTGAAGTTCAAGCGCTGCAAAGGAATCTCACCCGTTGCAATCGTGGCACCGTTGGTTTGTTGCAGCTTGACTGGCACCGTCACATCCGTACTAACGCCTTTGATATTGAGCTTGCCTTGGGCCTCATATTGGCCATCCCCAACGGCTTTGATGGATGAAGAGCTGAAGCTTGCTTGAGGAAATTGCGCCGTATCGAACCAAGGTTTTTTAGCCAGTTCAGACTCCGTCTCTGGCACGCCAATCGTGGCGCTACCAGTATCTACCTTGACATTCACGCTGCTGCCAGCCAGATCTTTAGGATTGAGTTTGACATCGGCCCCAAAAGTCTTGAAATGGCCAGTCACAGGCACACCCAGCTGTTTGAACGTGAACTTGATTTCGCTTTGGTCAGCAGCCAGACTTTGTTCTGCCCATGCTGCAGCCGTCAAGTTCAAAACAGAAAGGGCTGCGACGGCAATCAGTGAAGATGTTTTCATAACAATCAGTATTTAAAGTTTGAAGAGGGTGCGAGCGTGTCCACCCCATCAGGAGCAGTTTTGAAAGGATTGGTTCCCCAAAGGCGCATCCAACAGGATGGAGATCAAGGCAGCATGCGCCCAATCAATCCATCACGATCAATGAATTGATGCTTAACCACGGCCAGCACGTGTAAAACAATCAGTCCCATCAATGCAAATGCGGCCAACTTGTGCCAAGGCTTGATCAGCTGTGCTAACTCTGGACTGGCCGGAACAAAATCTGGCAAGGGGAGCTGCCCGAACAAAACAATCGGAAACCCAGCTGCAGAGCTGTATGCCCACCCCAGCAGCGGAACGGCAAAAAACAGCAGATACATCAGATGGTGCGTACCATGGTGTGCCACATGCTGCCAGCGAGGCATGGCTTCAGCCATACGCTGTGGCAATGGCGGCGGACGCTTGATCAAACGTGTTGCCAAGCGCACGATAGACAATACCAGCACCAATACCCCTGCCCATTTATGCCAGTTCATGTATTTGAGTTTTTGCATTGAAAAAGGCAAATCCACCATATACAGGCCGAAAAAGAACAAGAACAAGATCGCAGCCGCCAAAAGCCAGTGCAGCAAAATGGCCGTAAGGCTGTAGCGTGAGGGAGGTTGTGGGTGCATAGTTAGGCCAATTGTGGGCAATATAGTGGTCTTATAGAGACGAGATGATGCCCAATAGCATGCGTTGCATAAAGGCATTCAAGCGGAATGGACTGTTTCGCAAAACGAGATGGCCAACAACATGAAAAATTGAGCCCTCGTTTTTTGCGCAGGATTGGTGTCCAAGTCCGCACAAGAGTTCATTCTTGAACGCCATAAAACCACCTTTTTATCTTGAAAGGCCAGGCTCTAACTCCCCATTTGTCGTGCCAACGCACAACAAACACGGCGAATGCCACAAAAAAAGGTTGAACACTCAACTTGGTGTCAATCGTAAGAGACGCCCTTTCTTGCCATCCTCTAGCACCCATAGCGCACCATCGGGAGCTTGCGCCACCGCACGAATCCTCCGCCCCATATCAAAACGCTCCACTTCCCTAGCTGTTGTTGCCTTCAACTCAACGCGAACCAGCGATTGTGAGGACAACCCCGAAATCAAAGCATTGCCTCTCCAATCGGGAAAGTCATCGCCTTGGTACACCACCATGCTAGAAGGCGAGATAACCGGAGTCCACGTGATAAGCGGAGCCTTGAACTCAGGACGGGTGTCATGGTCAGGAATCGTGCGACCACTGTAATGGTCACCATTGGAGACAATCGGGTAGCCATAGTTGCTGCCGCGCTCGATACGGTTGAGCTCATCGCCACCACGCGGCCCCATTTCAACTTCCCACAGCTGGCCTTGTGCATCAAAGGCAATTCCCAGGGGATTGCGATGCCCTAATGACCATACTTGGGCAGCGACACCTCCTTGTTTGAAAAAAGGATTGCCTTCAACGGCAGCGCCCTCATCTGTAAGACGCAACACTTTTCCCAAGTTTGATTGCAAATCTTGCGCTGGATCGAATTGCTGGCGATCACCACTGCTCACCCACAGCAAATCGTCCCGGTCAAACAGTAGGCGATGCGCATAGTGGCCCCGCCCCGAAACCTTGGGAACTTGGCGCCAAATCACACTTACATCATGCAAGGAAGGGCCTTTTTCGGTCACTTCCAGTCTTCCACGTGCAATTGCAGCGCCAGCACTACTGCGTTCACCAACCTCCGCATAACTCCAATAAACCCAACGATTCTGCGCAAATTGTGGGTGCAAGACCACATCACCCAATCCACCTTGACCGCCATATTCAACCTCAGGCACTCCTGCAACCGCCTGACTGTTGCCAGTGGCAAGGTCTACCCATTTCAGGCGCCCAGAGCGCTCAGTCACCAACGCTTGGTTTTCGGGCAAGAAAGCAACGGCCCACGGCTGGTCAAAGCTCGCCACGGCTTGAGACACAAAAGGCAGGGATGAAGTTGATGTGCTTTGTGCATAGGCGCTCACAGTGCCTGTCAACAACAAAATGCGAACTACAGCGGCCGAACAAACGGCAGCAAAACGATTTTTCATAGCACCCCCAAGACAAGAAACCCGAACAGCATGTGCCATCGAGCACGCATGTACAGCCGTTACCTGCGCGCATAATGGGGCAATGCTTTGCTCCGAGGAGGATATAACCTGCCAACTCGCCGGAAAACATAGCATCGACTGACTAGACGCATACAATGGCATGTTCACCGTTTTAAATCAGTATGCAAAAGCAGGCGTAGTCAAGGAGTTATCCTGATCTGCTTGATTGAGAGTGCTTCTAGTGATTCAAAAAGCAAAGGTATTGACAAGATGCCTCTTTGATTCAGACAAAAAGCCCCCAGATGCCACGCTTGTGCATACGATGAGACTATTTTCTGGAGCTTTGATTCGATGATTTCTACTGCCTTTGCCCAAACTGCCCCTGCTGCCGAAGCCGCTGGTGGCGCATCCATGCTGACTGGGATGCTGCCGCTGATTTTGATGTTCGTGGTGCTTTACTTCATCATGATTCGCCCTCAAATGAAACGTCAAAAAGAGCATCGCGCAATGATTGACGCTTTGGCCAAGGGTGATGAAGTCACTACAGCGGGCGGTATTGTTGGCCGAGTCAGCAAATTGAGCGAACAGTGGATCCATCTGGAAATCTCCCCTGGCGTGGAAGTTCAAGTGCAGCGCTCTGCTGTTGGTCAAGTTCTGCCAAAAGGGACGTTTGATAAAAACGCTGCTTGATGGTCCAAGCCGATCCTGTGGGAAGAGACATACCGCGTGCCTAATGCCATTGCGTTACGCACACAGGCTGTACCTCCACAGGATTTTTGTTTTACGCACCTGTCCCCTGTCGTTTGCCACACGAACGACTCAGTAAAGAAACGATCATGAACCGCTATCCGGTATGGAAATACGCAATCATGGTGATTGCGTTGATTGTTGGGTTCCTCTACACGCTTCCCAATATCTACGGCGAAGACTACGCTGTACAGGTAGCATCTCTGCGCGCAGATGCACCAATTGACGATGGCCTTCAAGCACGCGTACTGAACGCATTGCAAAGCCATCAAATTGAAGCCAAAAGCGTTGAACGAGAAGAAGGATCGTTGCGCGTTCGCCTCAACAAACAAGACGACCAAGCCCCTGCACGCGATGCCATCGCCGCCTTGCTGGTGCCCGATGAAAACAACCCTTCATACTCCGTCGCGTTGAACCTTCTCTCCCGCACCCCTGCTTGGTTGCGCTCAATCAATGCCAAACCTATGTATTTGGGTCTGGACTTGCGCGGTGGTGTGCACTTCACACTGCAAGTGGACATGGACGGTGCAATGCTTCAACGCAGCGAAGCCATTTTGAGCGGCTTGCGTGGTGTACTACGTGAGAAAGATATTCGCCATGGTGGGCTGCGCCGCGATGGCCAAGCCATTGAAGTTACGCTGCGTAACGCTGCTGATGCCACGCAAGTACGCAATGTGGTGCAAGACAACTACGCTGACATGATGCCCGATCCGAATACGTCATCGGACGAGCGTATCCGTTTTGTATTCACGCCTGAAGCCGTCAAACGCGTGCAAGAGCAGGCGATCAAGCAAAACATTGGCACCCTGCACAATCGTATCAATGAGTTGGGCGTTGCCGAACCAGTGATTCAACAAGCGGGGCCCAACCGGATTGTGGTGCAATTGCCTGGCGTTCAAGATGTGGCGCAAGCCAAGCGCATGATTGGGCGCACCGCTACATTGCAAGTGCGATTGGTGGATGAATCTTCTGAAGGCCGTGCGGCTGAACGCGGTGCAGGCCCTGTTCCTTTTGGCTCAGAAGTGTTTGAAGATGCCAGTGGTCAAAAAGTCGTTGTGCAACGGCCTGTAATTCTGACTGGTGAAAATTTGTTGGATGCCCAACCGGGCTTTGACACACAACAAGGCAATATGCCTGTCGTGAATTTGGAGTTTGATGCCCCTGGTTCACGCATCTTCCGTGATGTCACCCGTGCCAACGTCAACAAACGCATGGCCATTGTGCTGTTTGAACGTGGTCATGGCATGGTGGTGACTGCTCCCGTGATCCGCCAGGAAATTGGCGGTGGCCGGGTCCAGATTTCTGGCTCCATGACCTCGCGTGAAGCGACTGAAACAGCAGTGTTGCTGCGCTCTGGTGCGCTGGCTGCCCCCATGGAGATCATTGAGGAATACACCATTGGGCCAAGCTTGGGTCAGGAAAACATTGAGCGCGGCCAAAACAGCGTGATCTGGGGCATGGTCCTGATCATGGTGTTCATGTGCATTTACTACATGGTCTTTGGCGTGATTTCGTCGCTGGGCCTTTTTGTGAACGTGCTGCTGCTGCTGGCAGTGTTGTCTATGTTGCAGGCGACGCTGACGCTCCCTGGCATTGCCGCGATGGCTTTGGCGTTGGGTGTTGCGATTGACTCGAACGTACTGATCAATGAACGTATTCGAGAAGAACTGCGCGCAGGCGCCTCACCACAAGCGGCCATTCATGCTGGTTACGAACGGGCATGGGCCACCATCTTGGACTCTAACGTCACCACCTTGATTGCCGGTTTTGCATTGCTCGCATTTGGCCATGGCCCGGTGCGCGGCTTCGCTGTAGTGCACTGTATTGGTGTGTTGACCAGTATGTTCTCTGCCGTGTTTTTCTCGCGCGGCTTGGTGAATCTCTGGTATGGCCGTCGTAAGCGCCTCAAAGCCGTCTCGATCGGCCAAGTCTGGCGCCCGGCAAACAGTGCTGCCCCCTCTTCTGCTGTCGCTACCACCGACTATGCAGACCAAGAACCCGCAGGTAAAGCATAAGGAGCGCCACCATGGAATTTTTCAGAATCCAGAAGGACATTCCTTTCATGAAGCACGTGTTGGTCTTCAACATTGTGTCGATTGTCCTGTTTGTCCTCTCCGTCTTTTTCTTGGCTACCAAAGGCTTGAATCTCTCTGTGGAATTCACAGGGGGAACGGTGATGCAAGTGCAGTATGCCCAAGCGCCTGATTTAGAAAAGGTGCGCAATACCATCTCGGGCATGGGCTACAAAGAAGTGCAGGTTCAAAATATCGGCACGGCACGAGACATCTTGATTCGCCTGCCTGTACAAGAAGGCGCTACCTCTGACCAACAGAGCGCGCAGGTGCTTGCCCAACTGCATAAAGAAACTGCTGATGTGCAATTGCTACGCACTGAATTCGTGGGGCCACAAGTCGGCGATGAGCTGACCCACCAAGGTTTGCTGGCTTTGGCTTTCGTGGCTTTGGGGATTACGATTTACCTCGCGTTCCGGTTTGAATGGAAATTTGGTGTTGCTGCCATTGTTGCCAACTTGCACGACGTGGTGATCATTTTGGGCTGCTTCTCGCTCTTCCAGTGGGAGTTCTCTCTGGCAGTGCTCGCTGGCGTCTTGGCCGTGTTTGGCTATTCTGTCAACGAGGTGGTGGTGATTTTTGACCGCGTGCGTGAAATGTTCCGCAAGAACCGCAAAATGAGCACACGCCAAGTACTCGACCATGCCATCACCAGCACCATGAGCCGTACGGTAATTACCCATGCATCGACAGAAGCGATGGTGCTGTGCATGCTGTTCTTTGGCGGCCCAAGCTTGCACTACTTTGCTTTGGCACTAACGATCGGGATTGTGTTCGGGGTTTACTCTTCCATTTTTGTGGGCTCTGGTTTGGTATTGTGGATGGGCGTCAAACGTGAAGATCTGATCAAACCAGCCAAAAACACCATTGATCCCAATGACCCCAATTCGGGAGCTGTGGTGTAATTTTCTCCCGCTTGGCTTCGCAGATAGGTAACCATGGACCATTCAAATTCCAATGAAAACGAACATGAAGTCCTGATCCGCTTGGCCAGGCAGCACTTCTTACAAAGTTTGTGCTCCAGCATTCCAGAGCTGGATCGCTTGGTAGTTAAACGTTTTGAAATGGCAGGGGACAGCAACTTCCAGGAATTGGAAGGAGGTGCACTGCCCATCACAACGTGGTTTCAAGACTACATGCAGCATCGCCGGTCTTGGGCACAGAAGCTCTTGGCCATATGGCGCGCCGCACTGGTAGAGGACGTCAATGCCAGCAAAACCCAAACACTGGCGGCCGCAACCAGCATCGAAGAACTCAGCCTTGTTAGTGATGATGTCATCGAGGGCATGATTGCCTCATCGCGCATCAGCATGAATGTGGCAGAAAAGGTTGAGCCGAGCTTTGCAGAATTGCGCAAGCGTCTATTAGCGCTCCAGCAATCCACTCTGCGTTCTAAAGACGCCTTCCAACCGTTGGTAGTAGCCGAGAACTTGGTGGAGGCATGGACTGAAGCACGCTTGCAAAAGCGCGCATTCATGTGGGTCATGCAAGGCATCGCCAAAGATTGGGCTGCGATACTGCTCAACGCATACCAAACCAGTAATGACTTTCTTGAAGAAAAAGGGATAAAACCCCTCAAGGTGCAACCAGCCTCGGCTGCACGCACGGCTGAAAATCCAATGTTTAGCCACCCATCCTCGGCAATGCCTAGCTATATGAGCGCAGGGCATCAAGAGGCACAAATAGCAGCCAGCGCAGCAGCAATTTCAGGCATGGCGGGGGCTCAACACCCCAATAGCCCGACGCACACTCTGGCTGGCGCATATCCCATCGGGGCGGCAGGCATACCTGGAGGCATGGTCAGTGCTACTGGCTCACCAGCCCATGCCGCCGCACCAGGTTTTCTGGCCCCACAGATGCTTATTCCTGGTACGGTAGCCCCAGTTGCTCACCATGTTGAAGCAGCAGCATTGGTTGCCCCTGTTGCGCAATTTGGACAACCAGCCATTCAGCAGACCTCGGCCCTTTGGAATGGAATCCAAGCACGTCTGGTGCAGGTCATTGGCCCTGCACCTTCAGCAGATACCAGCATCACGTCGCTAGCCCCCTCTCCAGCACTGGTGGAAGCCATGGGGGAGCAGCAGATTTATGTGCAAAAACTCGCGCAAGCTGCTAGTCCATCGGCTTTGATGAAAGCCCCTGCACAAGTGAGTCAAGAAGTTGCCCAGCTGGCACGAGAGCAGTCTGAGGCACTAAAAGAAGAGGCGGATAAACCAAACGAGAAAGCCATCATCGAGATGGTCGCGTTAATGTTCCAAAGTGTGATCTCGGAAGGACGTGTGCCAGCCTCTGTGCGTGTTCTTTTCGCCAGACTTCAAGTTCCCGTCTTACGCATTGCCTTGTCTGAACCAACCTTCTTCACTGACCAGGCACATCCTGTTCGTCGCCTCATTGATCGCATGGGCAGCGCAGCCATGGGGTTTGATGGTGCTAACTTTCAAGGCAGCGCACTAGAGGTTGAACTTTCTCGGATCGTGCAAATGATTGAGCAATACCCAGATACAGGCTCCAAAGTCTTCCAGCTTGCGCTCAATGAGTTTGAAAAATTTCTACAGAAATTTCTAGCCGAGAATCGCCAGGCTGGTCAAGCCATGTCAGTAGCACAGCAGGTCGAGGAAAAAGAAACGCTGTTGGTCAAATTCACCATTGAACTGCGCAAAATGCTGCAGGATGTCCCAATTAAAGACGAATTGCGGGCCTTCTTGTTCAAAACATGGGCCGAAGTGCTGGCTGTCTCAGCCGTGCGATCTGGCGCGCAAAGCACTGAAACGAAAAAATTCAAACAAACCGCTGCCTTGCTGGTCTGGGCTGTTGGCTCTAAAACAGACGTTGTCACGCGCAAGCGCGTGATCCAGGCGCTACCTGGCCTGTTGGCCCGATTGCGTCATGGACTCTCGATGATTGGCGTGACAGAAGTTGCTCAAGAAGCAATACAGAATCAAATCACTCAGTCCATTCAAACGGCCTTTATTTCTCAAGCTGAAGGACTCTCGCTCGCAAAGATAAAGCAACTGTCCACGCGTTTGGAAGGGCTGGAAAAACTCGTCTCGCAAGAAGATGTCGAAGACATTGCCTTGAGTCCTGAAAATATTGAGATGATGACCGGATTGGAATTAGCAGGTTTGGTGGTCATTGAAGAACCTGCCAATACAGGTGTGAGCGCAGAAGTATTGCAATGGGCCCGCAATCGCTCAGTGGGCGAATGGTTCTACCTTATCCCTGGAGGAGGTAAAAATACCTCACCAACACACACGACCAACAGCAAGCAAGGCACCCGCGTACAGTACGCATGGCACAGCGCACATCGCCACCTGCACCTGCTGCTCATGCCCGATGGACGCAGCCTATTGATGAAACTCAAAACACTTGCGGTCTGTTTTGACCAGGGCCAACTGATTCCTGTCGACCAAGAAGGTCTGATGCTACGTGCTACCCGTGTCGCACTCAACCAGTATCAACCTCTAACGCATGAGTTAGCCAATGCCTTGGAACGCTCCGAAGAGTCTGTCCTCACGACCTTGGCAGCAGACAATGCTGTGACTAACGTACTGACCCTTCCTGAAGGAATCGACTTCGCCACACCATCACCAGCACCACATACCAAAAGCCAAGGCTCCGCATCGCTGCAATAAGCAGTGCCTACTCAGAGCACGAACACACTCCTGAAAACCGGAGGCTTGAGATTGAAACTAGGCACAAAACAGAAGGCATTACAAGCAGCACGACAAGGTCTTGCTGCGACGCGGCGTATCAATGGTTGTGTTAATAGCTCTTCAGGGCACGGTCTTTATCGCTGCTGCGCGGCTGTAGGACTCAACGATTGCGCCAACTCGACCAATTGCACAAATCCATGGCGGTACCCTTGAGCGTCCTCTCCCAGTGAAGCCTTGGCCAGACGCAAAGTGTCAGCATATGTCCATTGGTTCAAATAAGTGCCCCCACGCAGTTGCTGACCAAATGCAGCCACAGCCGCGGAAAAACCCCATTCTGAGCTAGGCTGAACATCGTCAGATGTGCGACGAACTACCTGCGCCACTTCTATACTGGTCTTCTGGCCCGGTTTCTTGTAACGAATGCGCAGCGCTCCCCATTCATCACTTTCATACGTGCTCTGCATCACAGGTGCTGCTGCGCCATAACGGCGCTGAGAATACAGCCCCTCTTGGCCCGCTGGGGTTATTTCATACAAAGCCGTCACGCTTTTACCCGCGCCGATTTCTACCGCATCGACTTGGTCATTGCGAAAATCAGCTTCATTCAGCAATCGGTTTTCATAGCCAATCAAGCGCCACTCAGCCACTGTCTGCGGGTTGAACTCGAGTTGCAATTTCACATCCGCTGCCACACTGTTGAACGTTGAGGACAGCTCATCAACCAAGACTTTGCGTGCCTCTTGTAGCGAATCGATGTAACTGTAGTTGCCGTTTCCCACTTGCGCGATTTGCTGCATCAACGCTTCGTTGTAGTTCCCCTGCCCATATCCGAGTGTGGTCAATGAAATTCCTGTGGCACGCTGGCGTTCAACCATGTTTTTGATATGCTCCACATTTGTTTCACCGACGTTGAAATCCCCGTCTGTGGCCAGTAATACACGGTTGATTCCACCTGGAATGAAACCTGCACGCGCTTGCTGGTACGCCAGTTCCAGCGCAGAGGCCCCCGCCGTGCTTCCACCAGCAGTCAAGCGCTCTATGGCCGCAAGAATCGTGGCCTTGTCATCGCCCTTTGTGGGGGCCAGCTCCACAGCAACTCGGCCAGCATAGACCACCAGCGACACTTTGTCCTGCGCTCGCAACTGCTGTACCAACTGCCTCAGCGAAGCTTGTACAAGCGGTAATTTATCCCGCGTACTCATCGAACCTGAAACGTCCACTAGGAACACCAAATTCGCCGGAGGCATGGAGGCGACATTTTGTTCAACGGCCTTCACACTGACGCGTAACAGCAAATTCTCAGAATTCCATGGCGTAGTCGCTATTTCTGTCTGCAACGCGAACGGATGAGCGCCCTGCGCTTGGCTGACCTCATAGGGGAAGTAATTGACCATCTCCTCTACCCGCACCGCGTCCTTCGCAGGCAACTGGCCTTGATGCAAAATACGCCGCACGTTGCTGTACGAGCCTGTATCCACATCCAGGCTCAAAGTAGAAACGCTCTCTTGTACAGTCCGTTTGACTGGGTTGTCTGATAGCCGCTCATAGCGTTCCCGCGTCTCCAATAGGGAGGGTCTGGCGCCATGATGTGACTCATGCAATGGCGCGGCCACCACAGTACGCTGCGAAGAGCTTGGAAGACGCTCCATGGTTGAAGCCTCTTCCAACATCGCTGGGCTACCATAAAGCGTCACTGTAGGTGCTGCTGGTGATGGATGAGCAGGGGCCACTGCCAAAGCAACCGGCTCAACAACCTCATCAGCCATCGGTTTCGCAACAGATGATGGATCAGCGACAGGACCCACATCCACAGCCTGTGGCACACGAGGCCCACAGCCACTAACCGACAGCGCCAGCGACATGACGGCGACCCAATAAACGTTCTTCTGCATCATTTTCTCCTGCTGATTGTAAAAATGCACAACGGCAAGGAGTGAAACGCTGCCAACAGTCAAACCGGGTTAATCAGTGCAGAAAAACATCAAGAACAAGTCACCAAACACTGTTCCCCCTTTTGTTTCGCAACGAGCGACGGTGGAAAACCAATAGCTATGCAGGGTGTTTGATGCAGTAATTACTAGACTATGTGTAAATCCCCTCATGCACCCAAACATAGTCAAGGCACTACTGTTTGGCGCTGCCAAAAACCTGGCTGCTCGTAGTGCTCACGCAAAAAGTCAATCCACAGGCGCACGCGCAACGGCATGTGTTTGCGCTCAGGCACCACCGCAAAGATCCCATTGGGTGCCGCGGCATAGGCCTCAAGCAATTGCTCCAAACGGCCATTGGCAATGTCAGCCTCTACCTCCCACGTACTGCGCCATGCAATGCCGTAACCAGCCAAGCACCAATCGTGTAAAACTTGGCCATCCGTGCAATCCAACGTCCCTCTCGGTTTGACATACATGTGTTGCCGATGGGGCGGCGCGCCAGATGGCACTTCCAGCGTTTCTGGCTGCGCAATAGAAAAGGCCCAGCCTTTGCTTTGTGAAGCCTCGCTCGAAAGGCCCAGACAATTGTGCTGCGCCAAATCCGAAGGATGCTGCGGCCTGCCATAACGCTGCAAATACACAGGGGCTGCAACACACAACCGGCGGTTGTCCGCCAAACGAATGCTGACCAGGCTCGAATCGGGCAAATCCCCTACGCGAACGGCACAGTCATATCCCTCACCAGCCAGATCCACCAAACGATCACTGAGATTGAGAGAGACGCGCACATCAGGGTGGCGTTCTTGAAACAGCGGCACCAGGGGTGCCACATGGCGTCTACCAAAACCTGCAGGCGCGGTCAAACGCAAGTGGCCACGCGCCTTTACACTCCCCGCAGAAACACTGGCCTCTGCATCAGACCAGTCAGCCAGAAGTCGCTGGCAACTCTCCAGAAACGCCACACCTTCATGGGTGAGAGAAACACGGCGCGTGGTCCGCACCAACAGCTTCACCCCCAAAAGAGATTCCAACGCATCCAAGCGGCGACTCACAATCGCGGGCACTACATCCTCGACCTTGGCAGCAGCCGTCAAACTGCCTTGCGCAGCAACACGAACAAAGGTTTCGATAGCCTTGAATTTGTCCATAACAGTCCAGAGTGAGACAACCTGCGAATGGCACGCATAGCCAGTCGATCATTTTTTACTTAAACGCAATAGTAATTGTATTTTTGTATTGTTTATTGTCTTTGAAATATTTAATAAAGTCATCTCATTGCAAGTTGCCTACAGTTAACTTGCTGCAATAGGAACAACGCCAAAACGCACTCTACTCTTGCTATGCCACCAGCTTGCTCTCCATGCACGCTATCATGGCCCGAATGGAAAGCACAGCGCAAGCTATTTTCACACCGTAAGGCGGCCCCATTTTTATTGATTTTTTGGAGCAATTTCATGAGCACAGCACGCACCAGCATTCACAGCCTTCAAGTGGCTTCACCACTCAAATCTTTTATCGATACGCAAGTGCTGCCAGGCACCGGAGTCTCCAGCGACACTTTCTGGCAAGGTTTCGATTCTCTGGTAAACGAATTTGCACCTAAAAACGCCGCCTTGCTGGCCGAACGTGATCGCCTGCAAACCGAGCTGGACACCTGGCACAAAGCCCACCCTGGCCCAGTCAAAGACATCGCTGCCTACCGCAGCTTCCTCGAAGGCATTGGCTACATCGTGCCAAGTCCAGCAGAAGCGCAAGCCACCACCACCAATGTCGACGACGAGCTGGCCTTGCTGGCTGGCCCGCAATTGGTCGTGCCGATTCTGAACGCCCGCTACGCGCTGAACGCCGCCAATGCACGCTGGGGCTCGCTCTATGACGCTTTGTACGGCACCGATGCCATTCCAAGCGACGGCGGCGCTGAAGCCGGCAAAGGCTACAACCCGGTGCGCGGCGCCAAAGTGATTGCGTTTGCACGCCAATTCCTCGATGACTCTGCGCCACTGGCCAATGGTTCGTACAAAGATGCCACCGGTCTGGCGATCGAAGGCGGTCAACTGGTCGTCAGCCTGAACAACGGCCTGAGCACTGGCCTTAAAGACAGCGCCCAATTCATTGGCTACCGTGGCGATGCAAGCCAGCCTAACTCTGTTTTGCTGAGCAACAACGGCCTGCACATCGACATTCAAATCGACCGCAGCACCGCGATTGGCAAAGACGATGCCGCTGGCATCAGTGACGTGGTGCTGGAAGCCGCGCTGTCGACCATTTTGGACTTGGAAGACTCGGTCGCAGCCGTCGACGCCGAAGACAAGATTGCCGGCTACGCCAACTGGCTGGGCATTCTCAAAGGCACGCTGACTGAAGAAGTCGCCAAAGGCGGAAAAACCTTCACACGCACGCTGAATGCCGACCGCGTCTACACCGGCGCCAATGGCCAGGAAGTCAAACTGCACGGCCGCTCGCTGATGTTCCTGCGCAATGTCGGTCATTTGATGACCAACCCCGCCATTCTGTGGGGCGCTGACGGCAAAGAGATTCCTGAAGGCATCATGGATGCCGTGGTCACCACCGCGATTGCAATCCACGACATCAAAGGCCTGGGCGCCAACGGCATTCGCAACTCGCGCAAAGGCTCGGTCTACATCGTCAAACCCAAAATGCACGGCCCTGCCGAGGTCGCCTTCGCCAACGCCTTGTTTGGCGCGGTTGAGAAGTTGCTGGGCTTGCCAGAAAACACCGTCAAGCTGGGCATCATGGACGAAGAGCGCCGCACCTCGGTCAACCTCAAAGCCGCGATTGCCCAAGCGCCAGCGCGCGTGGCCTTCATCAACACCGGCTTCCTGGACCGCACCGGCGATGAAATCCACACCATCATGCAAGCGGGCCCCGTGTTCCGCAAAGGCGATATGAAGTCCAGCGCCTGGATTGCCGCTTACGAGAAAAACAACGTGCTGGTGGGCCTGTCCTGCGGCCTGCGTGGTCGCGCCCAAATCGGCAAAGGCATGTGGGCCATGCCTGATTTGATGGCCGAAATGCTCAAGCAAAAAATTGGCCACCCCAAAGCCGGTGCCAACACTGCTTGGGTGCCTTCACCAACGGCGGCCACCTTGCACGCCCTGCACTACCACCAAGTCAATGTGGGCGACGTGCAGCAAGAGTTGGCCAAAACCAACTACGAAAGCGTGCGCGACAGCCTGCTGGCCGATTTGCTGACCATCCCGGTCGTGCAAGAAGCCAAATGGAGCGAGGCCGAGAAACAGCAAGAGCTGGACAACAACATCCAAGGCATTCTGGGCTATGTGGTGCGCTGGATTGACCAGGGCGTGGGCTGCTCCAAAGTGCCCGATATCAACAACATCGGCCTGATGGAAGACCGCGCGACCCTGCGCATCTCCAGCCAGCACATTGCCAACTGGTTGGTGCATGGCGTGGTGACCGAGCAGCAAGTGCGCGAAACCTTTGAACGCATGGCCGCTGTGGTCGACCAGCAAAACGCAGGCGATGCGCTCTACCAAAAAATGGCCGGTAACTTTGAGACGTCTTACGCCTACCGCGCGGCCACCGACCTGGTGTTCAAAGGCGTGGAGCAGCCAAGCGGCTACACCGAGCCTTTGCTGCACGCATGGCGCTTGAAATTCAAAGCGGCCCAAGCTTAAATTCCACTGCCTTTTAAGCGGCCTGCGGGTCGCTTAAAGGAGGTTAGGAAAAGCACAAAAAAGCGCCCATTCTCACGAATGGGCGCTTTTTGCATGCTGGGATAAGTACGCGCTGCTTGCTTATGAAAGCCGATGCTTGTGCTTGTATCGCTATGTCTGCAGCCATCAAAAAAAGAGATTGTGAAGTGAACCGATACGCCGGATTCTGTGCACGGTTGCAAGCAACCATGTGACCGCCATTAATCTGGGCTGAGGGTCACCCACTCAGCTCGGTGCTACCTACCCGCATGCTCGCCGGAGCCAGTTCAACACATGCCTATTTGGTATTGCTGCGCGTAGAGATTGCCCGTTTCACCCCGGCTGGTCTATCTTTCGACACTCCCGCCAGACTCGTCTCTGTTGCTCTGATCCTCACCTCACGGTGGACAGGTGTTACCTGCTACGCTGTCCTATGCAGTCCGGACGTTCCTCCAGTGCCGTGTTACCACGATTGCACCAGCGACGGCCTAGCCCACTTCACAACCGGCCATTATAACCAACTGCATGGCCCGTCTCACGGCCTGCCAAGGCATCGCCATTAAGGCTTGGCTGGCTCAGGACGAAGATCCTGCTGCATGGCCAAAACCCCAGCATGCAAGGCAGCAATGAGCTGCGCCACATCGGCATCGGTATGGTTGGCCGACAAAGCGATGCGTAAACGCGCAGTGCCCTCGGGCACGGTCGGCGGGCGGATGGCTGGCACCCAGATACCGCGTTGGCGCAACACCTCCATCAGCTGCAATGCCTGGGCATTGTCGCCAATGACCAAAGCCTGAATCGGCGTATCTGAAGGCAGCAGCTGCCAGCCTGTGGCGGCCAGCAGTGGTTCAAGCCCTTGGCGCAGCCTGACAATCTGCGCCTGCAAGTGCGCGCGCAAACCATCGCCTTGCTCCAGCACCGACAAGCCAACGAGCAAGGCACGCGCCAGCATGCCTGGAGCGGCCGTGGCAAAGGTATAGCTGCGTGTGCGTTGCAGCAGCCATTCAATCAGTGACTCGCTGCCGGCCACAAAGCCGCCGGCCACCCCAGCGGCTTTGCTCAATGTGCCCATGTAAAGAATGCGTGCACTGGCATTGGCACCACTCAAGCCCACAGCAGCTAGGCTGCCGCGCCCCTGAGGGCCGCGCATGCCAAAACCATGGGCATCGTCGAGCATCAACAGGGCATCGTACTGTTCACACAACGCAAGCAAGCCTGTCATGTCAGCCACATCGCCATCCATACTGAAGACCGCATCGCTCACGACCAGTTTGCGCTGTTGGGGGTTGCTGGCAAGCAAGCGCTCCAACTCGCGCAGATCTGCATGCGCATAGCGGTGAATGCGCGCACGCGAGAGTCGGCAGCCATCGATCAGACTGGCATGGTTGAGCGCGTCTGAAAAAATCGCATCTTCTGCCCCGACCAGCGCAGCAATCACGCTGGCATTGGTGGCAAAGCCGGCGTAAAAATACAAGGCCCTGGGCAGTTGCACGTAGCGGGCCAAGGCTTCTTCCAACTCCGCATTGGCCGCCGTATGGCCATTGACCATTGGCGAGCCACCAGCGCCTACGCCGCATTCCAGCGCCCCTTGGCGCGCCGCCTCGACCAGCGCGGGGTGTTGGCTCAAGCCCAGATAGTCATTGCTGCAAAACTGCAGCATGCGCTGGCCATCGACGGTGATGTGCGCGCCCTGCGCTGGCGCGACTTGCCTGCGGGTGCGTAGCAAATGCTGCTCAGACAGTTGCTGCAAGCCCTTTGGCAGGGCTTGCAGCCAAGATGAAGTCGCCAATGGGGTCATTGCCACTCCTTGGGCAACTGCACGCGCACCGTGCGCGCATCAGGCTGGGCTTGCCAGGCGATGTCGGCCAGCAAAGGCGCGCCGATGGATTGGCGCAAATACGCCAGATTCGCCTCTGGCTCCAGCATAGTGGGATCGACCCGGCTGCAAATCCAGCCCGCCAAGGTCAAACCGCTGGCACGAATGGCATCGGCGCTCAACAACGCGTGGTTCAGGCAGCCCAAACGCAAACCCACCACCAGCACCACCGGCAATTGCAGTGCCACGGCCAAATCAGCGATACGCAGATCTTCCGAAAGCGGCGCCTGCCAGCCACCCGCGCCTTCGACCACGATGGCATCGGCTTGCTCACGCAGTGTCTGGTAGGCCTGCAAGATGGGCGCCAGCGTCACGGGCATCCGCGCGCGCTCAGCGGCAATATGGGGCGAGACGGGATCAGGCAACAAAATCGGATTGTCGAGGCTGGGACTGACGGTGATCGTACTGGCGGCGCGTAACGCCAGCGTGTCTTCATTGGCCCAAGCCCCCTGCCCGTCCGGCTCAGCCCCGGAGGCCACCGGCTTCATCCCTACGACACGGGGGTGGTGTCGCGCCAATGCATGGAGCAAAGCGCAACTGGAGAGTGTTTTGCCAACCCCGGTATCGGTGCCGGTCACAAAGCAAGCAATCATGGAAAACCTTTTAAAAAACTAAACAGCGGTGGATGGCGGCGTTTCTTGCCGCAAGCAGTCTTCGAGAGCGGCCACCATCTGGCTTGCCAAATGCTTGATATCCTCGGATTGCAATATGTACGGCGGCATGCAATACAAGGTCTTGCCAATGGGGCGCAGCAGCAATCCGCGGGCTTTGGCAGCGGCGTGGTAGCGCTGGGGGAAATCGTCCAATCCCGTTTCAATGTCCCAGGCCCAGACCATGCCCAGATGGCGTGCATGGCGCACGCGCGGGTGGTGATTCAGCGGCGCCAAGGCTGAGCTGATCTGCTGCGCCAAGCGCTGGTTCACCTGCAGGGTGTCGAGTTGTTCAAACAATTCCAGAGTGGCCAATGCGGCGCGGCACGCCAGTGGATTGCCAGTGTAGGAATGCGAATGCAGGAATGCGCGCGCTGCATCCGTGCCATAAAAAGCCTGGTAGACCTCGTCGGTGGTCAACACCGCAGACAAGGGCAATGTGCCGCCCGTCAGTCCTTTGGATAAGCAGACAAAATCCGGTCGAATGCCTGCTTGCTGGTAGGCAAACAAACTGCCCGTGCGGCCAAAGCCAGTGGCGATTTCATCCACGATCAAATGCACCCGGTAGCTCTCGCACAGCGCTCGCGCCAAGCGCAAGTACAGCGGGTCATACACCACCATGCCAGCAGCACATTGCAGCAAAGGCTCAAGCACCAAAGCTGCCGTTTGTGCATGGTGTTGTTGCAACCATGCGGCCAACTCAGCGGCGGCGCGAGAGGCTACTTCTGCAGCCGATTCGCCAGAGAGCGCCTGCCGCGCATCAGGGCTGGCGACCGTGGCGCTGACACGCAGCATCGGCGCATACGCACTGCGAAAAATGGGCACATCGGTGACTGACAGCGCGCCCACGGTTTCGCCGTGGTAGCCGCCGGCCAGACCGACAAAACGATTTTTCTCAGGCAGTCCAACATTGCACCAGTAATGCACGCTCATCTTCAGCGCCATTTCTGTCGCACTGGCCCCATCGCTGCCGTAACTGGCATGGCCCAGCCCCGTCAAGGCCGCGAGCTTCTCGGACAGCTCCACCACCGCGGTATGCGTGCAGCCCGCCAACATCACATGGTCAAGCTCTGCCAACTGCTCTGCCAATGCCGCCTGGATATGGGGATGGCTGTGGCCAAACAGGTTGACCCACCACGAACTTATGGCATCGAGGTAGCGCTGGCCCTGCGTGTCATACAGCCAAGGACCTTGCGCCCGCGCCACCGCCAGCAGCGGCTCGGTTTCGTGTCGCTTCATCGGCGTGCATGGGTGCCATACGGCAGCCAAGCTGCGTTCAGCCAGTGTGGGCAAGGGCAAATTCTTCTCCTGTGCAGCAGCAAGCTGCGCGCTGTGTGGGGGCAAAACGGCTCACCAGCCTTGCGTGCAGTCGGATGGAAAGCGGTCTCTGTGCTCATTGGCATGGCGGGGGCTCTTGTTGAAAAACGCCCCAATCCATCGCGGCAAGCTATGGAAAACACACCTCATACCAAGGCAGGTCGCGACCATTGTCGGAATAAAACGCCGTGCAAAGAAGCAGACGAATTGGGCCACTTCCACCAGAAAATGCGAAACCACGAAAAGCACTCTTGATGCCTTTTAGAAGAATTTCCAACAGCAATCGACACCATTCAAGGAAGATGAAACAACGCCCCCCAAAATGCACCATCTACCAAGCAGCACAAGCCAAAGAACTCGGCGCAATCTACAAACTTCCTGAAAGTTATGCGCAGTTAGCAGCAGCGTCGCGGCTTCAATGACAACAAACATCCAAAGCGACGCGATTGCATTGCCCTATCAACGCGATAAAAAGACTCAACTGGCCTTTAGCCCGGCCCGTCCCCACAATAGAGTCATCGCAACTTGGAGTGCCCCGGCACTCATTGACAGGAGAACTCGATGGCTAAAACCACCAAAAATGTAAGCACCCGCAGCCCCTCTCCCCGCATCAATATTGGCATCAACGACAGCGACCGCGCCGCGATTGCCAAGGGCTTGTCGCGCCTGTTGGCCGACACTTCGACGCTGTACATGACCACCCACAGCTTCCACTGGAACGTCACCGGCCCGATGTTCAACACCTTGCACACCATGTTTGAAGGCCAGTACACCGAGCTGTGGAATGCAATTGACCCGATTGCCGAGCGCATCCGCTCACTGGGGCATTTCGCGCCTGGCTCCTATGCCGAGCTGGCCGCTTTGACCACCTTGGACGATGTGCCCCAAGAGCCACCAGCTGCACTGGAGATGGTGCGCATTCTGGTTGAAGGCCATGAAGCCGTGGCCCGCACCGCCCGCGAACTGTTCCCGTTGGCCGACAAAGCCAGCGATGAACCGACTGCCGACTTGCTGACCCAGCGTTTGGCCGTGCACGAGCAGACCGCGTGGATGCTCAGGTCTCTGCTAGTGGAGCAATAATGGCATTTTCAACCGTTCATTGAGGAGCGCACACATGCCATTTCAAAATGTCTTGGAGACCATCGGCAAAACGCCACACATTCGCATCAACCGTTTGTTCGGCCCTGAGGCGAGCGTGTGGGTGAAATCCGAGCGCAGTAACCCCGGTGGTTCGATCAAAGACCGTATTGCCTTGGCCATGGTCGAAGATGCAGAGAAAAGTGGCGCGCTCAAACCCGGCAGCACCATCATTGAGCCCACATCGGGCAACACCGGTGTTGGTTTGGCGATGGTTGCTGCGGTCAAAGGCTACAAGCTGGTGCTGGTGATGCCCGAGAGCATGTCGATCGAGCGCCGCCGGCTGTTTCTGGCTTATGGCGCCAGCTTTGATCTGACCCCCAAAGAAAAAGGCATGAAAGGCGCAATTGCCCGCGCAGAAGAGCTGCAAGCCCAAACCCCAGGCGCCTGGATTGCCCAGCAGTTTGAAAACCCGGCCAATATCGATGTGCATGTGCGCACCACGGCCGAAGAAATTGCCTCCGACTTTCCAGATGGCCTGGACGCCATCATAACTGGCGTCGGCACAGGCGGGCATTTGACAGGCGTCGCACGCACGCTCAAAGCACGCTGGCCCAATCTGAAAGTGTTTGCCGTTGAGCCTGCAGCGTCGCCTGTGATTTCCGGTGGCCAGCCCTCGCCCCACCCGATCCAGGGCATTGGCGCAGGCTTTGTGCCCAAAAACCTTGATACCAGCTTGCTTGATGGGATCATCCAAGTTGAAGGAGATACTGCCAAGGATTTTGCCCGTCGCAGTGCCACGCAAGAGGGTCTGCTGGTTGGGATTTCCTCTGGCGCAACCTTGGCCGCCATTGCGCAAAAACTACCCGAATTGCCCAAGGGTGCACGCGTTCTGGGCTTTAACTACGACACGGGTGAACGCTACCTTTCTGTGGACGGTTTCCTTCCTGCAGCCTGATCCAAGCCACCTGCATTGAGCGCAATCCAGTTGCGCTCACCCTCCATCAACGCCGCTTGCGCTTGTCGCAACGGCGTTTTTTCTTGCGTAAACGAACCCTTATTGAAATTTAATTCTCAATTTATTTATTGATACTGATTTATCGTTATAATTTTTTACAAGCAAATTCATTTATCTTTTTTAAGGAGAGTCATGTGGCGAAAACATCCATCCAACATTGGCGTAACCGTACATTGATCTTGGCCTGTGCGGCCGCTCTTGCTGCTTGTGGTGGTGGAAGCAATGGCGTCATTGAGGTCACCCCCCCAGATGATGGGGAAGAACCGCATGAACACGAGCCTGTTGCCAGCGCAGGCCGTTTGATTGCCCTGGATGCAAACAGCGCCCAAGTGCATGCGATTGATTTGGAGAACAGCAGCGTCTTGCAAAGCTTCACCGCTGACTACGCGCCATCGGCCTTGTACGCCAGCCCTGGCCAGCGTTACGCCGTACTGCTGCAACGCAACCAAAACCAGGCCCAGTTCATTGATGGCGGGATTTGGCAAGAAGACCATGGCGACCACCTGCACGACTACGAGCAAGCGCCAGCGCTTTTGAATCTGCGTTTGAGCGGCGTGCGCCCGACCCATTACGAAACGCACGAGGACAAGGCCGCGCTGTTTTTTGACGGTGATGCCAGCATCGGCGACAAAGCCTCGATTGCACTGTTCAGCGACGCCAGCATTGGCAGTGGCCAATCGGCCGTGGTTGAGGCCAGCCACACACTGGACAGCGCGATGCACGGCACGGCCGAGCCGCGCGGCGATTGGTTGCTGACGACCTGGAAACCGGTCGATGCTACCTCCACCTCGCCCACCCATGTCGAACTGCACCACCGCCACGGCGACCATTTCCACATGGAAAAACGCTTTGAGCAGGAATGCCCAGGCCTGCACGGCAGTTACTCGAATGTGCGCTACAGCGTGTTTGGCTGCACCGACGGCGTTTTGGTGATTGAGCAAAACGGCGACACCTTCACAGCCCGCAAAGTCGCCAACCCGGCCACCATGCCGTCTGGCGTGCGCATTGGCACCATCATCGGCAATACCCACTACGACAAGTTTGTCGGCATTGCCAGTCCAGGCTGGTTGTATGAGATCGATCCCGAGGCCGGCACCATCACCACCATCGACTGGGCCGAAGGACGAACCCGCCGCGCCCATGTGCTCGATGCCCAAGGCGAAAACCTGCTGGTACTCGACGACTTAGGCAGCCTGCACATTCTGGACGTGCACACCTGGGCCAAACGCGCCGAGATCGCCTCGGCCGTCGCCCAAATGCCCAGCGCCGCTCCCTTCCCCAGCCTCGCCGTCAGCCAGGCCGCTGAAACTGCGTGGCTGAGCGACCCCAATGGCCAACGCCTGACAGCCATTGACCTGCACGACGCCAAGCTGGGCGACAGCATCGCGCTGAACTTCAGCCCGACCTCGATTGTGTGGCTGGGCGTGGCAGAAGCCAGCACCGACCACGGCCACAACCATTAATGGCCTCTGCCATGGGCAGGCAACATTCCCTTGCCCTTGCCCATGGCTTGTTTTGATTTTTGTATGACGCGCCCAGCCAAGCTGCACCAGTCACCACCGTGGCTTGTGCGAAGAACTGGCGCCTTTTGTTGATTGCCTCATGAAGCCCATCGCCCCCACCCAGTGGATGGCCCGCGCGCCCGCCCGCGCAGGCATTGCCACTACTGCCCGTTTTCGCCCCCACGCACTGGCCATTGCCTGCTTGGGGCTCAGTGCCTTGTGCAGCACCGTCTTGCAAGCCCAAACGCCAGCGACGCAGCCAGACGCCAGCAGTACCGCAGCCAGCACTGACACGACAGCCCAATTGCCAGAAGTGCGCGTCAGCGCCAGTGCGCTGGATTTGCCGCTGGAAGAGTCCTCGACACCAGTGGAAGTGCTGGATGGCCAAGCGCTGCAATTGCGCAGCGCAGCGACCTTGGGCGAAACCCTGGAAGGCCTGCCCGGCGTGCGCAACAACAACTACGGCGCAGGCGCAGGCCGGCCAGTGATTCGCGGCGCGGATGCGGCGCGTGTTCGCATCCTATCGGATGGCAGTGAAATTCAAGATGCCTCGACCTCCAGCCCCGACCACGCAGTCGCTTTCGAGCCGCTACTGGCCAGCCAGATTGAAGTATTGCGCGGCCCATCGAGCTTGCTGTATGGCGGCGGCATCACTGGCGGCGTGGTGAATGTGCGTGACAACCGCATTCCTACCGCAGTGCCAGAAAAAGGTTACGAAGGCAAGATTGAGCTGCGCAAATCCAGCAATGCCCGTGAAGGCATTGGCCTGTTTTCCGTCACCGGCGGCCAAGGCCCGTTTGCACTGCATGTTGAGGGCTTGAAGCGCTCCGCAGGCGAGTACGAAGCCGGTAAAAACTGGAGCGATAAATACGTCACCGGCTCCAACAACAACACCTGGTATGGCAGCGTCGGCGGCTCCTTCGTGCATGAGCGCGGCTATATCGGCTTGGCCTACAGCAGCTTGCGCAGCCGCTACGGCTTGCCAGGCCACAGCCACGAATACGAAGACTGCCACCTGCACGGCGACGCGCTGCACTGCGCCAGCCACGGCGGCGAAGAAGAAGCACCTGACGGCTGCCACTGGCACGGCACGGAGCTGCATTGCACAGGCGAAGGTGAGCACGAAGACGAGTTTGCGCTGGTCAGCATGACCAGCCACCGCTGGGACTTGCGCGGAGAGTTGCAAGACCCGCTGCCCGGCTTCTCCCGTGCGCGTTTGCGCGCCTCGCGCACCGAGTACGCGCACGACGAGATTGAACACGGCGAAATTGGCACCAGCTTCAAAAACAATGCCCACGACGCCCGTCTGGAGCTGGAGCACCAGCGCATTGCCGTGGGCGCAGGCGAGCTGCGCGGCATGATTGGCGTGCAGCACAGCCGCCGTGACTTCAGCGCCCAAGGCACAGAAGCCTATGTCGAGCCGACGCTGACCACCAACCGGGCCGTGTTTGGCCTGCAGGAATACCGCCGGGGCGACTGGCGTTTTGAGCTGAGCGGGCGCTATGAATGGCAGTCAGCACGACTCGATGGTCTGGCACGGCGCGGCACGGTCAAGCACGACATGGGCTCGGTCTCTGGCGGTGTGAACTGGAACTTCCAGCCCGGCTATGTGCTGTCTACCAGCCTGTCGCGCTCTGAACGCGCGCCGACAGCCGAAGAATTGTTTGCCGGTGGCATTCACCTAGCGACCAACACCTGGGAGCGTGGCAATGCCAATCTGAAGTCCGAAAAATCCAGCAACTTTGACATCGGCCTGCGCAAAACCAGTGGCGCGACGCGCTTTAACGTCTCGGCCTTCTACAACCGCATCAGTGACTACATTTATGCGAGCACGACCGACCGCTACGAAGGCTTTCGCCTGATTGACTACACGCAGCGCGATGCGACTTTCAAAGGCCTGGAAGCCAGCGCCAGCCACCATCTGAACACGCAATGGCGTGTGGGCGTGTTTGGTGACTGGGTGCATGCCAGCTTCAAAGGCGGTGATGCCGTGCCGCGCATTCCGGCGCGCCGCCTGGGCGTCAATGCCCGCTGGGAACGCGGTCCTTGGTATGCGGGCGGCGAGTTCTACCGCAATGCCGCGCAAAACCGCATTGCCGCCTACGAAACCCGCACCGCCGGCTACAACATGCTGAACCTGCACATGGGCTGGAGCGGCAAGCTGGGCCAGAACCAAAGCTACGAATTGTTTGCCAAGCTCGACAACGTGCTGGACAAGCTGGCCTTTAACAACACCTCCTTCGTCAAAGACGCCTCGCCACTGCGCGGGCGCAATCTGGTCGTGGGCATGAAGGTCAATTTCTAAGCCAATCCCCCTGAACGGTCTCTGCACGCGCCCTGCTTCGGCTGGCGCGACGGCAGAAATCCGCCCCTCGCGCTGCCAGCTTTTTGCGCCAGCCAAGCGCTTTTCAATGCTCCGCACTCTTTACGCAAAGGAAGCCTCTCATGCAAGTTCTGTCCTCCCTCAAAGAAGCCAAAAACCGCAGCCGCGACTGTCAGGTCGTGCGCCGCCGTGGACGCATTTATGTCATCTGCAAATCCAACCCACGCTTCAAAGCCCGCCAAGGAGGAGCCAAGAAAAAGCGCTGACACAAAGAAACCACATGACTCCGCAAAACAAAAGCCCCTACTCGGGGCTTTTGTATACATATACACAGATTAATAACACTAGGGAGTGGCCGACGGCTTAGCCACAGCAGGCAAATCTGGCAAAGCGGCAACACCATCGCGAATGGCAGTAGCAAGCAAATTGCCTGCACCATCCCAGAAAATTTGAATACCCAAACACAGCAAAATAAAGGCCGAAAGACGCAGGAACACGACTGTTCCGGTATCGCCCAGCAGACGCAATAGGTATTCGGCATAGCGGTAACTGAGGAAAATCAGCAGCGCGATGATGGCCAAGCCCACAATAGCGCCAGCAGTACGCACGGCTGACAGCGCGATCGAGGAAGAAGCCAAACTCACTCCAACAGTGATGGCTGCTGAAATCGTGCCAGGCCCGCAGGTAATCGGAAAAGACAATGGGAAGAAGGCCTGTGAGCGCACCATTTCAGGGGTGTAGTTTTGCGCAATCTTGGCCGCTCTGGGTGACTCCGCACTGTTGGTGGTCAACAGCCGCCAGCCAATATTGATCACGATCAGCCCGCCCGCTGCACGCACGATGTCCAGCGAGATACCAAAAACGTCGAGCAAAAAAGAGCCCAGCAGCGTAGCGCCCACCATCAGCAAAAAAACATTGCGCGCCACACGGCGTGCCAGTTCTTGCCGCATTTTTTCTGAGGCCCCTTCGGTCAGGGACAAGAAAATGGGCGCAGTGCTGGTTGGATTGGCAATCGGAAGCAGCGTAGCCAGTGCCACCAAAGCACTGGTTCCAAAGGCCGCTAAATAGGAATAAAAATCCATCGCCCTACCACTCTATAAAAAAACGCATAGCCTCCTCTGCGCATGGGGTGCTTGCCCCGCTCGGCGGCCATCAATGCGTTTATGCCAGATTGAGCATCAATTTCAGGTTTTGCACGGCAGCGCCACTTGCACCCTTGCCCAAATTGTCCAAGCGAGCCACTACCACAGCATGGCGGTAAGTCTCATTGCCATACACCCGGATTTCCAGATTATTGGTGTCGTTGAGGGCTTGTGGCTCCAGTTTGCCACTGTCGTCAGGCGTGATGACCTGGACAAATTGTTCAGGTGTATTGGTACGGGCATAGTGCGCTGCCAGCACCTGTTGCAAATCTGCGGACGTGGGACGACCGGGGAGCGCGTCCAACTGCAAAGGCAACTGCACCAACATCCCTTGGCGGAAATTACCGACTGATGGCACAAACAATGGGCGGGCAGTCAACCCTGTGCAAGCCATGATTTCTGGAATGTGTTTGTGCGCCAACCCTAATGCGTACAACTCAAACGCTGGCGCCTGGCCTGCCTCGTAGGCCTCAATCATGGTGCGACCACCGCCCGAGTAGCCACTCACCGCTGGCAAGTTGACCGGAAAATCCACAGGAATCAGGCCTGCATCAACCAATGGCCGGAGCATGGCAATAGCACCTGTTGCATAGCACCCTGGATTGGCCACGCGGGAAGCGGCTTGGATTTTGCTCATCTGGCCTTGGGCCAATTCCGCAAAACCATACACCCAACCAGGAGCGACCCGGTGCGCCGTGGATGCATCAACCACACGAATGGTTTTGCCACTCTCTTGCTCGATCGCATCGACCATGGCCACCGTTTCACGGGCGGCATCGTCATGCAGGCACAGCACCACCAAATCCACACCAGCAATCAATTGCTTTTTAGCCGCAGGGTCCTTGCGCAACTCAGGAGCAATGCTGACCAACTCAATCGCAGAAATCTGCGCCAAACGCTCGCGAATCTGCAGTCCTGTTGTGCCTGCTTCGCCATCAATAAAGACTTTTGCCATGGGGCTTCCTATAGTGGTTTACCCTGATCACACAGGGGCCAATCAACATTTTCACGCGCAACGCCTTGGGAGAAACCTCTCGGTTTGCTCCACATCCATCCAATGCAACGACTTGCAACCAAATTGTGCATTGCACACCAAGCAAAGGGAACGTTACAATGCGCCCGCTTGGCTTTGCCATCTAGGGGTGCATCGCTTGGCGATGCGCAAGCTGGGCATGATACATGAGCGGCCTGATTCCATAGCCAACAGCCATTGACTCAGACGTAACCCATGGTCAACGCTGACGTTTGAGACGCAGCATTTCTTCAATCCATCCCCTCCCAAAGAGATCCCTCATGAAGATTCACGAGTACCAAGGCAAGGAAATCTTGCGTAAGTTTGGGGTGCCTGTGCCCCGTGGAATCCCTGCATTCACCGTGCAAGAAGCCGTTGAAGCAGCACAGAAGCTGGGCGGCCCCGTGTGGGTGGTCAAGGCACAAATTCACGCTGGTGGCCGCGGCAAAGGCGGTGGCGTGAAGGTGGCCAAGTCAATTGACGACGTCAAGACACTGGCTGAGCAAATTCTGGGCATGCAATTGGTGACACACCAAACGGGTCCTGAAGGCCAAAAAGTACGTCGCCTCTACATTGAAGACGGTGCCGACATCCAGAAGGAATACTACATTTCCGTAGTGACCGACCGCGCAACGCAAAAAGTAGCGTTCATTGCTTCCAGCGAAGGTGGTATGGACATTGAAGAAGTGGCCCACAGCACGCCTGAAAAAATCGTCAAAGTGTTTGTTGACCCACTGGTCGGTCTGACTGACGAACAAGCCAAAGAAATCGCCAAAGGCATCCAACTGCCAGCCGATTCCGAAGCCCAATTCATTGACGTGGCTAAAAAACTCTACCAGTGCTACATGGACACCGATGCTTCGCTGGTGGAAATCAACCCACTGAACCGCGACAGCAAAGGCAACATCATTGCGCTGGATGCCAAGTTCAACTTCGACTCCAACGCCCTGTTCCGTCTGCCAGAAATCGTGGCACTGCGTGACCTGGACGAAGAAGATCCTGCTGAAGTCGAGGCTTCCAAGTTCGATCTGGCCTACATCAGCCTGGACGGCAACATCGGTTGCTTGGTCAACGGCGCTGGCTTGGCCATGGCCACCATGGACACCATCAAGCTGTTCGGCGGCGAGCCTGCCAACTTCTTGGACGTGGGCGGCGGTGCGACTCCAGAGAAAGTCACCGAAGCCTTCAAAATCATGTTGCAAAACCCGAAAGTGGAAGCCATTTTGGTCAACATCTTCGGTGGCATCATGAAGTGCGACACCATCGCCACTGGCGTGATCACTGCCAGCCGTGCAGTGGACTTGAAAGTGCCACTGGTTGTGCGCATGAAAGGCACCAACGAAGAGCTGGGCAAACAAATGCTCAAAGACTCTGGCCTGCCAATCATCAGTGCAGACACCATGGCCGAAGCCGCTGAAAAAGTGGTGGCTGCCCTCAAGAAGTAAGGAATTGCCATGTCCATCTATATCAACAAAGACACCCGAGTCATCACCCAAGGTATTACTGGTAAAACTGGCCAGTTTCACACTGAGAAGTGCATTGAATACGCGAACGGCAAGAACTGTTTCGTTGCTGGCGTGAACCCGAAAAAAGCCGGCGAAAAGATTTTTGACGTGCCAATTTTCGCAACAGTCAAAGACGCAGCCAAAGAAACTGGCGCGACTGTTTCCGTGATCTACGTGCCACCAGCAGGTGCCGCCGCTGCGATCTGGGAAGCTGTCGAGGCCGATCTGGACTTGGCCATCTGCATTACAGAAGGCATCCCAGTGCGCGATATGCTGGAAGTGCGTAACCGCATGAAGCAAAAAGAAGCCGCTGGCGGCAAAAAGACTTTGTTGCTTGGCCCTAACTGCCCCGGCTTGATCACGCCAGACGAGATCAAAATCGGCATCATGCCCGGCCACATCCACAAAAAAGGCCGCGTTGGCGTGGTGTCCCGCTCCGGTACGCTGACTTACGAAGCCGTGGCACAGTTGACTGAACTGGGCATTGGCCAGTCATCTGCCGTCGGTATCGGTGGTGACCCGATCAACGGCCTGAAGCACATCGACGTGATGAAGGCGTTCAACGACGATCCAGAAACCGACGCCGTGATCATGATCGGTGAAATCGGTGGTCCAGACGAGGCAGAAGCTGCTCGTTGGTGCAAAGACAACATGAAAAAGCCAATCGTGGGCTTCATTGCTGGTGTGACTGCTCCTGCAGGCAAACGCATGGGCCACGCTGGTGCTTTGATCTCCGGTGGCGAAGACACCGCAGAAGCGAAACTGGCTGTGATGGAAGAGTGCGGCTTCACCGTGACTCGCAACCCATCTGAAATGGGCCGTCTGCTCAAAGGCTTGCTGTAAACGGCATAAGCCACTTTGTATCGCACTGCGCATAGCGTGCGAAGCAAACCAAACCGCTCTTCGGAGCGGTTTTTTCATGGGTACTTAACACACCAATCGCACTAATGCCATCTCCTTATGCATGGCTTGGCTGCGTAAGGAGGCTTGAGGCAGTATCATTTCCGGTTGCTTTTTTGTCGATGCGCCTTCGTACAGGTTCCTACAAAACGGCTTAGAAATTGCTTTACTCTTTATGAATAGCCGCGCTGCTCTAGCGAAGGCAATGGCCTTTTTGATGACTGACCCAACCAAAGCCACAGCTGCCCAATTGAACGCATCTGCCGATACAGCAGGCGCTTACCTGCCGCAACGCCTGGACAGTGGCGTCATCAGTATTCGAGGTGCGCGCACGCACAACCTCAAGAACATCGATTTGGATTTGCCGCGCCACCAATTGGTGGTCATTACCGGCATGTCTGGTTCTGGCAAATCCTCTCTGGCTTTTGACACTTTGTATGCTGAAGGCCAGCGCCGCTATGTCGAAAGCCTCTCGGCCTATGCCCGGCAGTTTCTGGGGCGCCTGGACAAGCCCGACGTCGACTTGATCGAAGGCCTATCGCCAGCGATCAGCATTGAACAAAAGGCCACCAGCCACAATCCGCGCTCAACCGTAGGCACCGTCACCGAAATCAACGACTACCTGCGCTTGCTCTATGCCCGTGCAGGCACACCTTACTGCCCAGAGCACAAAGTGCCGCTGTCCTCACAAACGGTCAGTCAAATGGTGGACGCGGTATTGGCGCTACCGGAAGAAACCAAGCTGATGATTCTGGCCCCCGTTGCACGCGGTAAAAAAGGTGAGTTCAACGACCTGTTTGAGGCCATGCAAGCGCGTGGCTACATGCGTTTTCGGGTGGATGGGCGTATCGTCATGGAAGATGAATTGCCCGAACTGAAAAAGAACGAGCGGCACGATATTGACGTGGTGGTTGATCGCCTTAAAGTGCGGCCTGACATGCGCCAACGCTTGGCCGAGAGTTTTGAGGCCGCCTTGGCCATTGGCGGCACCAACGCCAGTGGCCGTGTCATAGCACTGGAGATGGACACCGACATCGAACATGGCTACAGCGCCAAATTCGCCTGCCCGCACTGCGACTACACCCTGCCCGAACTGGAGCCACGCTTATTCTCTTTCAACGCCCCCATGGGGGCCTGCCCGGCTTGCGATGGTTTAGGCCAGCAAGAGGTGTTTGATCCTGCCCGCATCGTGGCATTTCCCACGCTCAGCTTAGGTTCAGGTGCCATCAAGGGCTGGGACAGACGCAACGGCTACTTCTTCAGCCTACTGCAAAGCCTGGCTGCCCATTACAGCTTCAACGCAGAAGACACTCCGTTCGAAGAATTGCCCGAACGCATACGTCACATCATTCTCTACGGCTCGGGTGACGAAGAAATTGCGTTCACTTATGTTATGGAAAGTGGCCCAAACAAAGGCAAACCGGTCGTGCGCACCCATCCATTTGAAGGCGTGGTGCCTAATATCGAGCGGCGCTACCGCGAAACCGAATCAAACGTAGTGCGTGATGAACTGGCCAAATACCGGGCCACCCAACTCTGCCCCATGTGCGAAGGCGCTCGCCTGCGGCGAGAAGCGCTTAACGTGATGATCGGCGATGGCGCACAAGCACGCCCGATCCACCATGTCAGTCACGACACCCTGGCTGACGCCCAAGCATGGTTTGAAGGACTGCAATTACAAGGCGCAAAAGCCGATATCGCTGCCAAAGTGGTACGCGAGATTGCCACACGGCTGCGGTTCCTCAACGACGTGGGTTTGAACTACTTGAGTCTGGACCGAAGCGCCGACACGCTCTCGGGTGGTGAGGCCCAGCGCATTCGCCTAGCCAGCCAGATTGGCTCCGGCTTAACGGGCGTCATGTATGTGCTCGATGAGCCCAGTATTGGATTACATCAACGAGACAATGACCGCCTGATTGCCACGCTGCAGCATTTACGCAATATTGGCAACAGCGTGATTGTGGTGGAGCACGATGAGGACATGATGCGCGCGGCCGACCAAATCATTGACATGGGCCCCGGTGCAGGCGTGCATGGTGGTCAAGTGGTGGCACAAGGCGATTACGCCGCGATTTGTGCCCATGCAGACTCGCTCACCGGGCAATACCTTAGCGGACGCTTGCGCATTGAAGTGCCGTCGCGCCGCACTCCTTGGATTCCCCTGCAAACAGGCACCACAACCACCAGCCAAGACCCCCAAGCCGCTGCCAGCGGTTTTCCACGCGCGGGCAAGCCAAAGGCAAGCGCCAACACAACAATCAGCGCGCCACGCACCACACACTCTAGCGATGGCCTGCAAAAACTCACCATCGTCGGCGCGCGCGGCAACAACCTGCGTAACGTCACAGTCGACTTTCCGGTCGGCCTGCTCACCTGCGTAACAGGCGTATCAGGCTCGGGCAAAAGCACACTGGTCAACGACACTTTGTATGCTGCCGTGGCGCAGCGCCTGTACCGCTCGCATACCGAGCCTGAGGCGCATGAGGACATCGACGGCATCGACCAATTCGACAAAGTCATCAATGTCGACCAAGCTCCGATTGGCCGCACCCCACGCAGTAACCCGGCCACCTACACCGGCCTGATGACGCCAATTCGCGAATTGCTCGCTGAAGTCAACATGGCCAAGGAGCGCGGCTATGGACCAGGCCGCTTTTCCTTCAACGTCGCTGGTGGGCGCTGCGAAGCGTGCCAGGGCGATGGCGTGGTGAAAGTGGAAATGCATTTTTTGCCCGACGTGTACGTACCTTGCGACGTATGCCATGGCCGGCGCTACAACCGAGAAACACTCGAAGTACTCTGGAAAGGCAAGAACATTGCCGACGTCCTGGAGATGACCGTAGAGGATGCCTTGAGCTTCTTCCAAGACGTGCCCGGTATTGCGCGCAAGCTGCAAACGCTCATGGACGTCGGGCTGTCCTACATCCGTCTTGGGCAAAGTGCCACCACCCTATCCGGCGGTGAAGCACAACGCGTCAAGCTGGCGCTGGAACTCTCCAAACGCGACACCGGCCGCACGCTCTACATTCTGGATGAGCCCACGACCGGCTTGCACTTTGCCGACATCGCCTTGCTCATCAAGGTGTTGCAACAACTGCGAGATGCAGGCAACACGATTGTCATCATTGAGCACAACCTGGATGTCATCAAAACGGCCGACTGGGTCATAGATATGGGCCCCGAAGGCGGCAAAGGAGGCGGGCAAGTTGTCGCTATGGGCACGCCTGAAACCATCGCAGCCGACCCAGCCAGCCACACGGGGCATTACCTCAAAACCTACCTCACGCCGCCGTGAACAGATGTGCGCTATAGCCCAACGCAGCGGCTATTGCGCACTCCTTACCGTATCAGGTTGCAATCGCTCACCGACACTCTCACTGGGTTGTTGCGCTTAAGCGGTGCTCGGCCAACCAAGCATTAAGCAGCGCCTCACTCCCACTAGGCATGTGCAGACCAAGTTTGGAGCGGCGCCACAAGATATCTGCCGCGCAGGTCGCCCATTCATTGCGCAACAGGTAGTCCACTTCCGCAGCATAGAGCCCTGCGAGAATTTCCTCACCCATGTCTTGCTGATTGTTTCGTCCATCCAACAGCTTATGCGTGCGGCTTCCATACGCTCTCGCATAGCGGTGCAACAGTTGCGGGGCCAACCAGTCGTATTGCCGCTGCAGCCCCTGCACGAAACCATCAAACTCACGTACAGCGCGATTTTCAGGGTACGGCGCAAACAGATCTCCACCAGGCAGACAGGCCCCTGCTGTCCAGGCGCCTCGATCGTTGCCCAACAAGGGGGCAATCACATCTACCGCATCTTGCGCTAGCTTGCGAAACGTGGTGATCTTTCCACCAAAGACAGATAGAAGTGGGGCGCCATCAGCATTCAAGTCCAACTGGTAGTCCCGCGTCACAGCCGAAGCATCCGCGGCCGCATCTTCCAATAATGGACGCACACCCGCATACGACCAAACCACATCAGTCGGTGTAATAAATTTGCTGAAATAGCGATTGGACAAATCGCACAGATAACGGATCTCAGCATCAGAAATGGCTACATGCTCTGTAGCACCTTGGTACTCAACGTCAGTGGTACCAATCAGAGTGAAATCTTTCTCGTAGGGAATCGCAAAGACGATTCTGCCATCAGGACTCTGAAAAATATAAGCATGGTCGTGTTCAAAAAGCCGCTTGACGACGATATGACTTCCCTTGACCAAACGCACTGCTTTGCTAGAGCGAACATGGCCAACTTGGCCCAAAAACTGCGCCACCCACGGGCCTGCCGCGTTGACCACGGCACGCGCACGCACTTGTAAAGCGCGGCCATTCTCGTGCATCAAAGAAGCATCCCAATATCCATTCTCTCGTGTGACTGAGTCGCACCGTGTACGGGTATAAATCTGCGCACCACGTTCGGCAGCATCCATCGCATTGAGTACGACCAACCGGGCATCGTCAACCCATCCATCCGAGTACACGAAACCACGGGTGAATTCGGACTTGAGTGGACCACCCGAGACATGCTTGCGCAGGTTCAATCCATGCGATCCGGGCAGCAGCTCTCGCCGCGCCAAATGGTCGTAGAGAAACATCCCCAAACGAATCAACCATGCCGGACGCTGGCCACGATCGTGCGGCATCACAAAACGCAATGGCCACATGATGTGGGGCGCACTGCGCAGCAATACTTCACGCTCAATCAATGCCTTGCGCACCAAGCCAAATTCGTAATGCTCTAAATAGCGAAGCCCACCATGAATCAGCTTGCTGGAGGACGATGACGTGTGGGCAGCCAAGTCATGTTGCTCACACAGCACAACGGATAGGCCGCGACCTGCTGCATCGCGCGCAATACCGGCACCATTGATACCGCCCCCAACCACCAACACATCGCACTCAAGGGAGTTCGAGACTGCTTGCTTATTCTGTGCCTGCATGCCTTCAACCTTTAGTGATTCACAAGATACGCTTGCGAATTTGTGTCACCACAACTTCGGTCACAATCACGATCGCAAAGATCGACACCAGCACCGTCGCCACCCGTGGCCATTGGAACAGATTCATCGCCGTATCAAGAACCATCCCGACACCGCCAGCGCCAACAATCCCCAAAACGGCAGACTCGCGCACATTGATATCCCAACGCAGCAACACGATAGACATGAAAGCGGGCTTAAGTTGTGGCCAGTAGCCATACCAAATTTCGGAAAACTTACTCGCGCCTGCCGCCTGCAAAGCCTCAATGGGGCCGCGTGGCATTTGCTCAATTGTTTCGCCAGTCATTTTTCCAACAAAACCAATAGAGCGAAATGCAATGGCTAAAGTGCCTGCCAACGGGCCTGGCCCAAAGATCGCAAGAAACAGCAATGCCCACACCAATGAGTTCACCGAGCGACTGGCGACCAGCACAATCCGCGCCAAAAGATTCAAACCACGATGGCGAGTCAAATTAGATGCAACCAATAAGCCAAATGGAATGGCGAGCACGATAGACAACAGCGTCCCAAGGGTTGCAATATGCAAGGTCTCCACCAAGCCTGCCTTCACATCAGTTGCAAAATAGCCCCAGTCGATGGGCCACATGCGACTGAGCATGTCTCCCATCTGCTCAGGGGCGTCATACAGGAACTCAGGAATGATTTCAATGTAGCGCAGCGACTGCACAACAGCCAGTGCAATAGCAAGCCAAACTGCGAAACGCAGTACCCGCTGCAATGGCGTATAGCGTTTCCATTCACGCTCCACTGGGCTGAGCCCAGCCTGCGGGTTACGAAGTGCGTTATCAGACATTGAACACCTTCTTCACCGAATTTGCCAGCAACTCGCCAACGACAATGATGGTAATGATCGTGACCAAAATGGTGAACACAAAGTCATAGTCAAACCGTTGAAAAGCAGAGAACAAAACCCCGCCTACTCCACCTGCGCCCACAATCCCCACCATGGTTGAGTTGCGCAAATTCGAGTCCAATTGGTAAGTCGAGAAACCTACAAAGCGCGATAACACTTGCGGCAAAACACCAAACAAAATCACGTTCATGAATGATGCACCCGTGGCACGAATCGCTTCAACCTGCTTAATTGAAATCTCTTCAATCGCCTCGGCAAACAATTTGCCAATAAATCCAATGGAAGCCACGATCAACGCCAACACACCGGCCAACGCACCAAAGCCGACAGCCTTGACGAACAAGATCGCAACAATGACCGGATGCAGTGAACGACATATAGACACCAACGCGCGGGCAGGCCATGAAACCCATGCTGGCATCAGATTGCGCGCCCCTAACAAGCCAATGGGCAAAGACAAAAGAATGCCAAACAATGAAGCAAGCACCGCAATTTGCAGCGTTTCTTTAATACCGTCCCAAAGAATGTCGCCTTTACTCAAATCGGGAGGAAACATACGACCAATAAACTTGGCGCCATTGGCTAAACCCGATGAAAATCGCTCCCATGAGAAACCCAACTGGGTCGCTGCATATATCGCATACAGCACAAGCAGCCAACCGACAATGCGCGTCAAAAGCTGTGGCTGGAAAGCAAGGCTGACGCGGCTGTTATCAGATGCATTCATACCAACCAGTCCTCGCCACCGTATATCTGTTTGAGGAAATCATCGGACAGGTTTTCAGCATTGCCGTCATAAATCACATGACCACCAGACATGCCAATGATGCGATCTGCATAACGCTTGGCCAGCTCGACATCGTGGATATTGACGATCACTGGAATTTGTTGCGCACGCCCTTGCTCCTTGAGCAGCGAAATTATTTCAAAAGAGGTCTTCGGATCCAGCGAAGACGTGGGCTCATCGGCCAACAACAGACGTGGCCGCTGCATCAATGCTCGCGCAATACCAACACGCTGGCGCTGACCACCAGACAAAGCATCCGCACGCTGGTTGGCAAAGTTTCCCAAACCCACCGTATCGAGCAACTCAAAAGCATGCGCAACATCTTCTTTGGAGAACTTACGGCGCCAAGCAGTCCACGCATTGGTGTAACCCAAACGCCCGCATAGCAAGTTCTCCATCACGGTGAGTCGCTCCACCAGGTTGTACTCTTGAAACACCATGCCAATATGGCGACGCGCTTGACGCAAAGCACGGCCGCGCAGTTCTGCCAGATTGACGCGCTTGCCTTCACTCTCAAACCAGATCTCCCCACGGCTCGGATCGACCAGTCGGTTGATGCAACGAATCAGCGTTGACTTACCTGTTCCTGAAGGGCCAATGATGGCAATCAAGCCAGTATTGCCGAACTTCAAGTCAATGCCTTTGAGGATAGGGTGGCCGGGCTTGTATTCCTTGACCAGCCCCTGAATTTCGATAGCGTGTGACATACGCGGAGCGTTCTTTCTTCGGTGTATGCGGCGCTAACTGCAAGCTGCAGTCAACCGCAGCCCAAGCGTTATGCCGGGCTGTTTTGCTAGGGTATGTAGCGTATGGATGGGGAAAGCCGAGCGCACTAGAGGCAAACGGCTCTCATGTGAAAAACGCAGGTTATTTTTTGCCGGCGTTTTGCTTGTCGTAAGCTGCGCGATTGAAGGACTCACCTGCAGAGCGGGCCACAAAACGCACCATCTCAAAATCCTTTTTGTAATTGATCGGATAGAAACGGTCGGCGCCAGCAAACGCCTTCTTCAACTCATCGGTAAAGCGATAGTCGTAGAAGCATTGGAGCATCTTGTCACGGAAGTTGGGCTCCAGGTCATGCGCGTAGGCAAAGTCCTGCGTTGGAAACTTCTCGCTACTCCAGATCACGCGAAAATTGTCAGCACTGATAACGCCACGCTCGACCATGCGGTCAAACACATCAGATGCTACTGCGGCAGCGTCGTAATCGCCAGAATTCACCCCCAAAATGGATTGGTCATGCTTGCCTGAGAAAAGAACTTTGTAGTCTTTATCAGGCGTCACACCAAGCGCAGGGAACAACGCGACAGGAGCCATGTGCCCCGAATTCGACGAAGGGGCCGTATGTGCAACTTTCTTGCCTTTAAGGTCTTCCATCGTTTGGATCGCGCTGTCCTTGCGCACGATCACATTGAGCGTGTAGCCTTGGTAACCATTGGCATCGCCAATCACCGCAAATGGAACTGCCCCGGCAATGTTCACGGCAAAGTTAGTCGGGCCAGGCGAGAAGCCACCCACGTGCAAACGACCTGAACGCATGGCTTCAATCTCGGCGGCATTCGACTGCACTTGGAAGAACACCACTTTCTTGGCTGTGCACTGTGACAAATAGTCGGTGAAAGGTTTGAAAATCTTGTCGTAAACAGCAGGATCTTCCACCGGAGTGAAAGTGAACACCAACGTATTGGGCGTTTTGAGCTTTTTCGGATCGGTTGGCGTATCCGCAGTCAAGTCGTGGTTATCGTCGCAGTACTGCTCGTCCAGGTCGCCGCGATTGCTACAGGTATCCTGTGCGAAAGAAACTGCAGGCATAGCGAAAGCTACTGCCAGTGCAAGCAAGGTCTTGGTCAGCCGGTTTGTCATGCTGTCTCCTGATGGATGGTTTGTAATAGTGGCCATATCCCGATCCGCAGCACAAACTGGTTGTGCATCAATTCCTATTGCGAACAGGTGGATGTAGCAAAGTGTAGGCGAGCAACGCCATTTTTCACATGCCCCCCCACTCTCAAAAACCGAGTTTCCTTTCAGAATGCTTTCCAAAAGCTTTCAATTTACTGTCCATCAACCATTCATCTGACACTCGCATGCAAGTTGCACGTAGCGCCTGTTCAAAGAAAACTGGCGAGTTTGACGCCATCAGTTTGTCGGTATAAAGTCAGCCGGTTAACGATAAAACATTCCGTAGATCATGCACATTCTGCTGGTGGAGGACGACATCGATATGTCGCGCGCCCTGTTTCGCGCGCTTGAGCGACGCGGCTTTGAAGTCACGCATTGCGCTGATGGCATCAGCGCGCTATCGCACATTAAGGACGGGATAGGCGATTTGGTGGTGTTGGATCTCAACATCCCCGGATTGGATGGCTTGCATCTTCTACAGCGCATCCGCTCACAAGAAATCCATACGCCAGTCATCGTGCTGACCGCACGTGGTGCGGTGGGCGATCGCGTGGTCGGGCTCAACGCTGGGGCCGACGACTACTTGGCAAAGCCATTCGACCTTGACGAGTTGGATGCCCGCATACGGGCGCTGCTACGCCGCAAAAACAATGTCATGGAGCGTTATGTGTGCTGCGGTCGCCTCCAATTTGAGCGCGAATCTGGCGCCTTCTATTGCGACAATCAACCACTGGAGTTCACCCCCCGTGAACACGCTTTGTTAAAAGCACTGATCGCCAAGCCCGGCCACGCAGTCACAAAGGAACGGTTATTCCGACTTGTGTTTCCACTGGAAGAGAACACTCAGATTGAAGCCGTTGAGGTCGTGGTTCACCGTCTTCGTAAAAAACTCCTGCATACCGACACGGAAATCATGACGCTGCGCGGACTCGGCTATCTTCTGCGCGCACGCGCAGACGTCGACGGAGATTAAAGAGTGCATCTGTTCTCACGCCGCCGGTCGGTACGGGCTTACTTGCTGGCGTGGATCATCCTTCCAATCACATTACTGATTGTTGTTGATTCTTTCTGGCTGTATCGCAATACGCTCAAGTCGGTAAACGCTGCCTACGACCGCATGCTCATTGCATCGGTCCACTCCATCGGGGACTTGCTGCGTATTGAAAATGGTGAGCTCAAGGCATCGCTGCCCTACGCCGCACTCGAAATCTACGAAGCGTCCTACTCCAGTCGAATGATCTACCGCATCACAGATCTTGATGGCCAGTTCCTCGACGGAGATCGCGATCTGCCTATCTATTCAGGCAAGGCAAACAAATCAGCGTTGTACCCTTTACTAGCGCACATCTATGAGGACTCCTATAACGGCGAGCCCGTCAGAGTTGCAGCACTTTTTCAGCCAGTGGTCAGCAACAGCCCCCGCGGCACTGCATTGGTTCAAGTAGCCGAAACCCAAGGTTACCGTGCATTGCTCGCACGTTCCATTTTTATAGAGACATTGATGCGTCAAGCACTACTTTTGGTTGTGATCGTATCGATCACGCTGTATGTCGTCTCACGTGCACTTCAGCCCATCGATGCGTTGCGTCGACAGCTCGACCAACGTGCAGCCGATGACCTCTCACCAGTGGCCCCTCCCATGGCGCCACGCGAGCTGCAGCCATTCATTCGTGCATTGAACGGCCTGATGACCAGACTGCAACGGCAGCTCAACCACCAACAACGCTTCGTAGCGAATGCTTCGCACCAATTGCGCACACCATTGGCTGTACTCAAAACACAAGTTCAATCAGGGCTTAAAGGCGATGCGCCAGCCAGAGAAATCCTTGGCGAAATGTCTACGACCGTTGACCGCGCCACTGGCTTAGCGAACCAACTGCTGTCACTAGCCAAAGTAGAGCAACTTCGCGTCAGTGGTCCTCAAGAAGTATGCGACCTCAGCATGCTGGCTCGCGAAGCGGCTGTCGATTTGTCTCCGCTGATTGCAGAAAAAAACCTAGACTTCGAACTTGACGCCGAAAAGGCCTATGTGAATGGCCACCCCTGGATGCTGGGAGAGCTCATCTCCAATCTGCTTCACAACGCCATACGGCATACACCCAAGAACGGCGCGCTTGGCATCCGTGTGCACCCACGCCCCAGGGAAGTCGAACTGCAGGTGTGGGACAGTGGCACTGGCATTGCACCTGACGCAATACATAGCGTATTCACGGCATTCTCTTCCGTGGGCACGTCCTCCGGTGGATTAGGCCTTACCATCTGCCATGAAATCGTAGACTCAATGCAGGCTGATATCAGCCTACACAATCGGCTTGACAGTACAGGTGCATGCATTGGCTTGAATGCCCGTGTCGTATTCACCCCCAGTGAGATGCCAAACGCAAGTTAACACCAACCGTTTTTTTTGAATAAACAAGGTGCTGATGCGAACTCGGCTCAAATCTGCCAGCGCCACCCCATTCACCCCTTGTGCACCCCCAGCGATGAGATGAACTACACCGAAGGCGTTCGTTCGTTTGCTTACTCTTGTGCAAAACGCTGCAGTAAATCCACATCACCAACTTGCCCGCCTTTGAGCATGATTTCCGCACCATCGAAAGCTGGCTGGTTGCTGTGGATCGTGCACAGTGTCACCCCCTCAGCCAGGCGTGAAGCGTATGACAGGGCCCACATATCCAGTGCGCGCGTGATATGGCTGGACGTATCACCACCAGCAATACCAATACGCCGCACCGCAAACGCTGGTTGCAACTGCGCCTTGCGTTGCAACACCTGCGCAACCAATAGCGCACTCTGACGGGCAAGGTCTGCCGCCTGCGCTTGAGGTAAACGATCTGCCACGTCGCAGCTTTGCGGGCGGGTGTAGACCAAGGTGTGATGGCCTTGTGCCAGTGCCTCGCTGGCCTCAACCACCACCGCTTGTGCATAAGCATGGTCGTGCAACAAGCGCGCGGCATCGACATGAATTCTCCGATAGCTGTGTGCGGCCTCAATTTGCTGCGCCGTAACAGGTGAGAGGCTGCCTGCAAACACGAATGCAGGGCCGGGCTGCCGCGGCTTGACGACAGCATCGCCAGTAGCTGCCACAGCCACCGGTTGCTGTGCGGATGGCAGCGTTTGCCAATAAGCAATCAAAGCTTGCGCTACGCTGCTGGAGCCCAGTGCCAATACCCGCTGCGACAGGGCACGCTGCCACAGCACTTTCCCCAGCATGTGCAGTTGTGCTGGCTCGGTTGCATCAAAGAGCACAGGCATCGCATCCGCATCTTGCGGCAACTGCTCAAGCCATTGAGTCTGTATCGCATCAACATCCTGCGGCCCCAAGGCATAACAGGGAAGATGGACATGGCGCATGTGCATGAACCCCTGAGTGGCAAGATGCAGGCGTAAATCAGACTCGCGCATGGGCGTAACCGGATGTTCAGCCATAGTCGGGTGGCGATCGATGCGCTGCACGGCCCCCCCTGCACCAGCCTGCGCAAACAAGTGGCTGAACGCACAATAGCGCCCTAAGCTGGGTTGCCCACCAACCATCGGAACCCACTTGGATTGGACGGCTGGTAACAATGCATGCATTGCTACATGGAGATTGCCCACATGCGCAGCGCTATCCCACGTTGAACACAGTTTGTAGTGCACCACGCGTGGCCGCAACTGCGCAAAAAATTGCTGAACAGGCAGCAACTCTTGTCGCATGGCCTCTGGCGTCAATGAGCGTGCGGTGCCTGCGATTCCAACTGCGTCCAAGGCGCCCACAGCGTGCTGTTGCGCTGGGGTCGGTACACGCAGAAACAGCACTGTGCGCAACCCTGCGCGCGCAACGACAGACAAGGTATCGGTTGCACCCGTGAAGTCATCGCCATACCAAGCCAGAGGAATAGAAGCTAAAACCAAATCGGCTACGCCCTGCCCGACAGCCCCAGAAATGCATGAAGAATTCATTGTGCAAACACCCGTTGTCTCAAAGACACTACCCTAAAACCCGCCTCAGCCGTCTATGCTCAATGGCCAAAGAAAGCCAATGCGCGCGCCAGCTCAGATGGCTGGGGGCCATCAGCAAAAATATCTTGCCCCGCCATCGTTGCCGCCCACGCTTGCCGAATACTGGCGACACCAGCAGCAGCGCCATCGGGATGCGCCAGCACACCACCACCGGACATGAACACCACGTCATCGCTTTGCGCAGCAGCAAAAGTGGCAGGCACCGTACCAGCCCATTGACCTGAAGAAACAATCGGCATGCTCACATCAGAGGCATCGCCCGCCAAGGGTTGGTAGCAATCGTGGATGCCTTCAATCACCTCCGCATCGGGTTGCGCAAATTTGCCTTGCACTCCATGCACATGCAAGTGGTCAACCCCTGCCAAACGCCACAAAGTTTGGTAGGCAGGAATCGACATGCCCAACAGCGGATGGCGTGACCATGCGCCATAGCCATTGCGGTGCCCATGAATAGCCAAGGGCGTATGCCGACGCAATGTTTGCATGCCCGCATGCCCAACCCAATTGAGGCTAGCCATCACGCAACTGCCACCTTCAGCAACGACCAAATCCGCATGACGACGCATCGGATCAATTTCATCGCTGATGTTGAATGCCACCATCACGTGCTTGCCTGTGCGTTCAGCGTGTTCACGCACTACCCGCATCACAGCCGGTACGCGTGCGGCCAAAGGGGCATGCGCGGGGTTGGCGCATACTTCATCGTCCTTAATGAAATCCACCCCTGCCGCGCACAGTTGCGCCACCAGCTCTGCCGTCTGCTCGGCCGTGAACCCAACATTGGGTTTGATGATGGTGCCAACCAACGCACCTTGTGCCACACCAGTGGCTTGGCGAGTACCTGCAATACCAACGCGAGGCTTGTCGAATTGATCACGGTAGGCAGCAGGCAAGCTCAGCGATTCAAGCCGCAGCCCAGTCACCTCACCCAAATCGTACAAATTGCCGGAAACCGTAGCCACCAAGGTAGGCAAATTGGCGCCCACGTTGTCTGCCGGAAAAGACAACCGCACCCTCGCGCGCTGCCATGGCCCTTGCACGCCCTTGCGCTCTAAAAATGCGTTAGACAGCGATGGTGTGCTGACCTGCTCCAGCAACTCAATCGACAACACATCAGCACGGGCACGGGCGCGCAAATCGTCAGTCTCACCAGGAACGCGGGTAAAAGTCCCACTGGATTGCTCTCCGGCAATGACTTCAGCCACTTTGGCCGGCTCAAATGGCGTCTCAATCAGATACGTGGCTTCGTAGCGCAGATCACTCATGGCTTCACCAATGTTGAAAGGTCAGGGAACGGGCGCACAGGGTCTTTACCATCCCAATTTTCTGAAGCTTCGCGAATCAGGCGGAACATCTCTCCTTTGGGTCCAGCCACTTCGGACAGCTCGACCACCGCGCCCGGGTGAAACTCCGTATCGAAATAGCAGAAGCGACCATTAGCGCCCACCTCCCCGCTCATCACGTTCTTGAGCCCATGCGCGGTCGCATTGGCCAAATCGCGGTCGTAGTCCTCGGTCCAGTAGGCCACATGCTGCAAGCCGGTGCGGCCTGCCTGCAAAAAGTCCCGGTACATCGAAGGCACATCATTGCGGCATTGAATCAATTCCACCTGCACAAAACCCGAATTGGCCAGCGCCACAGAATTGTGCGGCTGATAGCTGTGGCCACGGTACTGGTAGTTCTCAATTGGCACTTTCGGGTTGTAAAACCAGGGGCCAACGCCCAGTTCGCGGCTCCAAAATTGCATCGCCGCTTCAATATCGTGCACTACATAACCGAGCTGGCGAATCTCGCCAAACAACTTGCTCATACAACCGCTCCTGAGGGTTTGAGGCCATTTTGGGCAACACTCGCCCCCGCAGGCCACACTGCGTATCTAGCTGGTTCTTCAAAATGATTCGCACACTTTTGCGCAGCCTGCCTTCAACCAGTGACGACAGGCTGCTTCGTGCGCCAAGGACACTTACTGAGCGGCGTTGGCCTTTTGCACGATTTCGTCAGGGATTGGCACACCGGCGTATTTCACATGGATGTCATTGAGCTTGCCGTTGTTGAGGTTGGTCTTAACCCAACCATCCACCCAAGCCTTCAGCGCCGGTTCGTTCTGGCGCATGGCAATGCCCAGTTCATAAGAATGGATCACAAACTTGACTTCAAACTCGCGCTGTGGATTGCGCTTGGCGATCGCAGCAATGATGGGGGGCGTGATCGCCACGATATCGGCCTGGCCTGAAGCAGCCGCAGTAATCGAGGCCGCCTCGTCATCAAAACGGACCACCTTGGCTTTTGGCGCGCCTTCAGTGACCAACTTGTCTTGCGGGCCACCACGCGTGACTGCAACGGCTTTGCCTGCCAAATCATCCATGCCTTTGATGTCCAATGATTTTGGCGCCCCTACAGCAGCCTGAATAGCGCCATAAGGGATGGAAAAGTCAACGGCTTTGGCACGCTCAGGCGTAATCGACAGCGATGAAATAATCAAATCGGCCTTGTTCGAGAGCAAATTAGGAATACGTGCTGCGTTGGTGGTTTGCACAATCTCCAACTCAACCCCCAAGTCTTTGGCCAAGAGCCGGGCGGCCTCTACGTCAGAGCCAACGGGTTGCATCTTGTCATCGATAAAACCATAAAACGGCGCGCCCAAATCAATGCCAACGCGGATCTTTCCTGCCGCCTTAATATCTGCCAATGCATCCGCAAAAGCCGCTGCAGACATGCTCGACAAGCCCACAGCAACTGCTGTCAACAACCATTTTTTTAACATCATTTTTGTCTCCTTGAATAAAAAATAAAACGAAGCACACCCATCACAGAAAGCATTGCGGGCGCATAGCAAACCTCACAAACCGCCAGAGAGGAACGCTTGCAACTCAGCCGTTTGCGGCTTGCGCAGCATCTCCCCAGGGCCGGTTTCCCATACCTTGCCCTGGTGCATGAACACCACGGTATCGGCCACACGCGCAGCAAACTCCATCTCGTGCGTAACCAACACCATGGTCATGCCATCGGCAGCAAGCATCTCAATCACTTTGAGCACCTCGCCGGTCAGTTGCGGGTCTAGCGCGGAGGTGACCTCATCAAACAGCATGACCTGCGGCTCCATAGCCAACGAACGGGCAATGGCCACGCGCTGCTGCTGCCCGCCAGAGAGTTGCTCTGGATAAAAACTCGCCTTGTCCAACAACCCCACATGGGTGAGCGTACGGATCGCTATGTCCTTAGCTTGTGCTTTGGAAAGCCCTTTGACTGCACAAGGCGCCAAGGTGATGTTTTGCTCTACCGTCAAATGCGGGAACAGGTTGTAGCTTTGAAACACGATACCCACGTCCTTGCGCAAAGCACGCAGATCAATATCGGGGGCATGCACTTGGTGCCCACAGACCTGAATCTCACCACTGTCGATCACCTCTAAGCGGTCAATGCAGCGCAATGCAGTGCTTTTGCCTGATCCACTGCGCCCAATAATGGCTGTCACATGGCCCTTTGGAATAGCCAGCGAAACCCCATTCAATACTTGGTTGCTGCCAAAACTTTTGTAGACGTTCTTGAGTTCGACGATGCTGGACATTTGCGTCTCCTGAAATCTCGGTTGTAGTTATGTATTGGCCGCTTGAGCGCGCATGCCAAATTGCTGACGCCGCTCCAAGCTGCGGCTCCAGAGCGACAGCGGATAGCACATGGCAAAGTAGATTAAGGCGATGATCATGTAGATCAAAAACGGCTGGAAGATAGAGTTATTGATGAGCTGGCCTGCCCGCACAAGCTCCACAAAACCGACAATGGACGCCAAAGAGGTGTTCTTCACAATCTGCACCATAAACCCCACCGTAGGTGGCACTGCAATACGCAAGGCCTGCGGCAAGATCACCAAACGCATGCGCTGCGTGCGGGTCAACGCCAGGCATTCTGCGGCTTCCCACTGTGTTGCAGGAACAGACTCGATACAGCCACGCCAAATTTCCCCTAAATACGCGCTGACATAAATAACCAACCCAATACTGGCAGCAACCAGGGCAGGCAAAGACAAACCGAAGATGGACAAGCCAAAGAAAATAATGAACAACAACACCAACAAGGGCGTGCCTTGAATCAACTGCACATAGGCATAGGACGCCCAACGTATCCAACGATTGGCACTGACGCGGCACAACGCCACAAGTGCCCCAACAACAGAGCCCCCCGCAAACGCAATCAACGACAAGATGATGGTCCACACCGCACCTTGCAGCAAAAACGCCAGATGCGCGCTATTGAAACCTGAGGAAAACATGGTTCAAGTTCCTTACTGCAAGTTAACGGGCCACGCCTGCGCGGCTGAGCTGGCGTTTGCGGGTGAACACCAGCATGCCAAAACCCCAGATGCACAACCGCATCAAGAATGACAGCGCCAAATAGCCCAGCGCCACCATGATGTATGCCTCAAAAGGCCGGAAGGTATCGGCTTGCACCGAATTAGCCATGGCCGTGAGCTCTTCAACCGATATTTGCGAAGTGATGGACGAGGCCAACATCAACAACACAAACTGGCTGGTCAAGGCCGGATAGACCTTTTCCATGGCAGGGCGAATCACCACATGCCAATAAATCTGCGCCCGCGTTAAGCCCAAGCATTCAGCTGCTTCAATCTGCCCACGGTGGATCGAATCCATCCCTGCACGCATGATTTCACTGCTGTATGCGGCCACATTGATGATTAAAGAGATCAACGCTGCAGAAAAAGCCGTGACCTTCCATCCCAGCGTGGCCAAGCCAAAAAAGACCACGAACACTTGCACCAGCAGCGGCGTGTTACGCACTGCTTCTACATAGGCGCCGCATGCCAGGCGCAGCCACTTGCGCTGACCACGCCGACCAATTGCCAGCAAAGTGCCCAGCACAAAGCCCACAATGGTGGCAGGAAATGACAGCTTGATGGTCATCCACGCACCCGCAAGAAATTGCGGCCAATAAGCCAACACACTGGCAAAGTCGAACTGGTAATTCATACGTCCAACCAGCCCAATACGGCAGCCTTTGTAGCCACCTGACCATGCTGTGCGACAGTCGCATGCATCATGGATGTCTCCTTACTTTTTATCTATATCCTGCCGATTCAACTTGGTGTCAAGCCAACCCGCAAGCCTAGCGCGAAAAACCTGCGCCGCAGCGCTCGCATCGCGTTGAATGTTCTTGTTAGTGCCTGCATCGTATCTTTGATACATTGCAACCGTCCAGCCCCAAAAATGATGGTTTTTGATGTATGAGCAAAGCCCCAAAAATCACTGATGTAGCCCGCAAGGCGGGAGTTTCCACTGCCACGGTTGACCGTGTTCTCAATGCGCGTCCAGGCGTTCGCGCCACCACCATTGCACGGGTACTCAAAGCCGCCAAAGCCTTGGGGTACCTCGTGCCCGCACAAGTGGCACGCACGCCTAAACAACACGCCATGCGCATTGCGTTTGTCCTGCCATCGGGCAGCAACCGCGTGATCCACATGTTCCGTGATGCCATTGAATATTCGAACGAGCAATTAGCGCCTTTCAATGTGGCATGCCGCATTGAGCTCACGCAAGAGTTCGACCCCTATGCACTTGTTGACAGCCTGCTGGCACAACGCGGCCGGGCCGATGGCGTGGTCTTCATGGCCATTGACCACCCTGCCGTGCGCGACGCCATCAAAACACTGGCAGAAGCTGGCATTGCGGCTGTCACCTTGATTTCTGACCTTGCAAAGTCCCGCAGAGTGGCCTACGTCGGGCTCGACAACATCGCCGCAGGGCGCACCGCAGGCTATTTACTGGCACGCCTGGCAGGCAATAGTCCAGGGCAATTTGGCTTGATTGCAGGAAGCTTGAGCTACCAAGCCCACCGGGACCGAGAGCTCGGGTTTGCCCAAGTGCTGCAAGAGCAATTCCCGCACAAGCAACTCATTGGCGTGCGCGAAGGGTTTGATGACCCCCAGCGCAACCACAAGCTCATGCGCGAATTGCTCAAGCAACACCCACAATTGCAAGGTGTCTACAACATTGGAGGCGCATCCGTAGGGATTGCCCATGCGTTGAAAGAGGCTGGTCTGGAGAGAAAAGTCGTCTTCATTGGGCACGGGCTGATTTCTGACACGCGAACGCTGTTAACCGAAGGCACGATGGATGCTGTGCTGCTGCAAGACCCGCAGGCCTCGATATTCCAATGTGTGCAAGTGCTCACACGCCTGCGCCAACAGCACAGCAGCGCCAACAAGGTTCTGCGAATCAAGCCTATTCAGGTCACGATCATGTGCAAAGAAAATCTGCCTTGAAAGTCCCTACAGCCATCAAGCGGCAAGTTCCCACTTGGCCCGCACCACCCGTTTTACAATCACGCCTATGAACCTCTCTGCCCTTACCGCCCTCTCGCCCCTGGATGGGCGCTATGAAAAAAAACTCGCTGCACTGCGCCCCATCGCCAGTGAATATGGTTACATGCACCGCCGCGTACAAGTCGAAATCACTTGGTTTATCGCGCTCTCGCAAGCCGGTTTCACCGAGTTCCCAGCGCTGTCGCAAGACGACCAGGCGTATCTGCTGGAGCTGGTAGCCCAGTTCTCCGAAGCCGATGCCCAAGCCATCAAAGACATTGAAAAAGTCACCAACCACGACGTCAAGGCCGTGGAATACTGGATCAAAGACAAGCTCAAAGGCCGCCCAGCACTTGAAGCCGCTTCCGAGTTTGTGCACTTTGCCTGCACCAGCGAAGACATCAACAACACCAGCCACGCCCTGCAACTGCAAGCTGCCCGTGACCAAGTGGTGCTGCCAGGCTTGCAGCAAGTCATCGCCCGCCTGCGCGAGTTGGCCCACCAGCATGCCAACGTGTCCATGCTCAGCCGCACCCACGGCCAAACTGCCAGCCCCACCACCGTGGGCAAAGAACTGGCCAACGTAGTCGCGCGCCTGCAACACGCCGTGCGCAATATTGAGGCCGTGCCCATGCGCGCCAAAATGAACGGTGCCGTGGGCAACTACAACGCCCACTTGTCCGCCTGGCCAGAATTTGACTGGGAAGCCTTTAGCCGCCAAGTCATTGAAACGCCAGCGCCCAAAGGGCTGGGCCTGACATTCCAGCCTTACAGCATCCAGATCGAGCCGCACGACTACATGGCCGAGTTGTTCGATGCCGTGGCACGCGCCAACACCATCCTGATCGACATCAGCCGCGACATCTGGGGCTACATCAGCCTGGGCTTTTTCAAGCAAAAGCTCAAGGATGGCGAAATTGGTTCGTCCACCATGCCGCACAAAGTCAACCCGATCGACTTTGAAAACGCCGAAGGCAATCTGGGCCTGGCCAACGCCTTGCTGCGCCACCTGTCCGAGAAACTGCCAGTCAGCCGCTGGCAGCGCGACTTGACCGATAGCACAGTATTGCGCAACCTGGGCGTGGCCCTGGGTTACTCGACCCTTGCCTACAACTCGCTGATGGTAGGTCTGAACAAGCTGGAATTGAACGCCGAGAACATCTCCGCAGATTTGGACAATGCATGGGAAGTGCTGGCCGAGCCCATCCAGACCGTGATGCGCCGCTACGGCGTCTCCGGCGCCTACGAAGCACTCAAGGCCGTCACCCGCGGCAAAACCGTGGCCGCCGCCGATTTGCATGGCTTGATCCAGAATCTGGATATCCCTGCTGAGGCCAAAACCCAGTTGCTGGCCTTGACCCCAGCGAGCTACATCGGCAAAGCAGTCGAGCTGGCCAAGCGTATTTGACCCCCATTGGCCTGCCCACATAAAGTACAGGCGAAGCACAAGCCTGCTTTTGTGCGCAGGCCTTTTTGCTATCATTTTGCAGCCGTTCCTGCCATTTCGATGGGATGAACTGGCTACGCAGACGCGGTTGTGGTCTAATCTCGTCTCGAAAAAATTCGAAGGGGAGTATCCCGAAACCATGCGCTTGGCCATAGGCTATGGCCAACATGGTGATATCCAGTCCGTCAATACGGGCACTGCAGTAGCGGTGCTCCGGGTTGGATGCCGACAGCGTGGTTGCGCATGCAGCACACGCGTTGGGGGAGAGACTTTCGAGCTGTTGTAACCGCACACCCTAAAGGTATTGCATGGAACTCGCTCTCCCCTGGAAGTTCGAGGTCGGCTCATTCATCGTGCTGACCCTCATCCTGATCGCAGATTTGCTGCTGGTCGTCAAACGTCCCCACATCCCCTCAATGCGTGAATCGTCCCTATGGGTCGCGTTCTACGTGTCGTTGGCGTTGATTTTTGCTGCATTGATGTGGCAATTCGCGGGCAAAGAATATGCAGGCCAATTCGTCGCTGGCTGGCTGACCGAGTACTCGCTGTCAATCGACAACCTGTTCGTCTTTGTGCTGTTGATGGCGCAATTCAAGGTTCCGCGCCAATACCAGCAGCAAGTGCTGATGGTGGGGATCATCTTGGCACTGGTGCTGCGCGGCATTTTCATTGTGCTGGGCGCCACTTTGATCCAACACTTCAGCTGGATTTTCTATATCTTCGGCGCATTCTTGGTCTACACCGCTTACAAACAAGCATTTCCAGGTGGAGATGACGAAGAAGAAGACTTGGAGCCGGGCATCGTTCGCTGGGTTCGCAAGCACATCGACATTGCCCCCAACTACGATGGCGCCAAAGTACGCACCGTATTTGAAGGCCGTAACGTCTGGACGCCCATGTTGATCGTGTTCATCGCGATTGGTTTTACCGATTTGATTTTCGCGATTGACTCTATCCCCGCTATTTTCGGTATTACACAAAGCCCATTCATTGTGTTCACCGCCAATATTTTTGCGTTGATGGGCCTGCGCCAGTTGTACTTCCTGTTGGGTGGTTTGCTCGATCGCCTGAAGTACCTGCATTACGGTATCGCATTCATTCTGGCATTCATTGGCGTGAAGCTGGTATTGCACGCTATGGCCCAAAATGAGTTGCCATTCATCAATGGCGGCCAACCGCTGGAATGGGTGCCACACATCTCCACCTGGGCTTCGTTGGCTGTGATTGTGGCCTCCATGGTGGTTGCAACAGTCGTCAGTCTGGCAGTCAAGGACAAGCCTGAAACCGCTTAAGGCTTAAGCCAGCCCCTCAAAAAGCCACGCAAATGCGTGGCTTTTTGCATTTTGCAACGCACCTGCTGCGTCAACCACGCAATCGGCCTCACGTTGATTGAAACATAGGAATGAGCAGTGCAGACCTCTGTGCTTTACATCGCGACATACAAGCTTACGCACACGACACACCCTGTTGTTCTTTCCCTCTCAACATGACCGTAGTGGCTTTCTCCCCAGAAAGCTTTCTTGCAAGCACTAGGAGACGCACATGCACCACTTTCTTCAACGCACCGCCGCCCTTCAACGCCAAGCTTTATTGGTGTGCTGCGCAGGCCTGGCGGCCATGGGGCTGGCAGGTGCGGCACATGCCGACCGCGTCCAATGGTCTGTAGGCGTCAACTCAGGTGGGTATTACCCGCCCCAGCCAAATGTGTCGGTTCAAATCGGCAATGGTGGCGGGTATTTCCGGCCACCACCAGTCGTCGTCGTGCAACCACCGGCGCCGGTATACGTTGCGCCCGCCCCCATTTATGTAGCACCACCACCTCCGATTTATGGTGCACCAGTGCCTATGTATGCACCACCTCCGCGAGGTTATTACCATCGTCCACCCCCTCCCCGGCATGGCTATCGTGGACACCACCCAAGGCATGGTTATCGGTAATAAAACCTGTTCGACGTTCTTTTGCAGTCGCGCAAGACACAAAAAAAGAGGCCATGCAAGCTGCCTGTTGCCGTGCCTCCCATCCTTTTGAATTCCAGCGCTCTAAGCGTCAACATCGGGAACACTTTCTGACGCTTTGTGCCTTCCCCGCCCAGCCTGCATACCCCATGCAGGTTTTTTTTATGGTTTTCACCCCAAAACGGCGCAAATTACCTGATTTCAGGGATAGACAACCCCCAATGCTGCGGTGCAATGAGTGTGTATAAATGTTAATCATCGTGGATTTCTGCATGCTTTACTGCTCACCACCATGCCTATATCCCATTCATTGCCCCTTGCCCCGCTGGGGCGCCCATGGTCTGCTGTGTTGCTCGCTGCCAGTCTGTGCGCCGTGCTGGGCAACGCTCAAGCCCAAACCCAAACCCAAACCGAACCCCAGCGCTTGTATGTCAACGCCAATGCCCATGCAGACGGCAATGACGATGGCAGCAGTTGGGACAATGCCT
>NZ_STFG01000019.1 GCF_004833285.1 Lampropedia puyangensis | reverse complement strand
ATTTGCGCTGTTTTGGGGTGAAAACCATAAAAAAAGCCTGCATGGGGTATGCAGGCTGGGTGGGGAAGGCACAAGGTCTGCGCGCAATGCAGGTAAGGGGGGGCAGATGGGGGACGCTTCAGGCCAGTTGCGCTAAGCTTTTGAGCCCCTGCGCATCGACAATAGTGACGTGGCGTTTGTCCAGTGCGATCAGCCCTTGCTCGACCAGTTTGCCAAATGCCCTGCTGACGGTTTCGATTTGCAAGCCCAGGCAACTGCCAATGTCTTGGCGGGACATGCGCAGCATCAATTGGGCAGAAGAAAAACCTCTGGCCGCCAGACGTTCTGTCATGTGGATCAGAAAGGCGGCCAGACGCTCTTCGGCACGCATGCCGCCAAGCAGGAGCAGCAAGCCCCTTTCGCGCACAATTTCTGCACTCATGATGCGGTGTAAATGGCTGGCCAGCGCGGGGATTTCTTCAGAGACGGTTTGCAGCTCCTGAATGGGCATGACGCACACTTGCGCGTCTTCCAGTGCGATGGCATCACAGCAATGGCGGTTGCTGACAAAGCCATCTAAACCCAGCAGTTCCCCTGCAATCTGAAAGCCAAATACTTGCTCATGCCCTTGCGCATTGAATACGCATGTTTTGAAGGCGCCGCTGCGGATGGCAAACAGTGCTTGAAATGGCATGCCATTGGCAAAAAGTGTTTGCCCGCGTTTGATATGCCGCTTGCTTTTGACCAGCGATTCGATTTGCCGCATTTGCGCAGCATCAAGCCCGGATGGCATACACAACTGGCGCAAGTTGCATTCAGAACACGCCACGTTGAAAGCAGAATCACAGGTTTTCATGAAAAGAATAGGGCCAGCAGCAGAAGATGGCGCATTATCAAGGAGGAAGGGCATTGGCTGCAAACCCAGCAACAGGTTTTCAGTGCTGCACAAGCGCAAAGCTTGATCCAAGTCAAGGCACGGGGGCCGCAGGCGCAAGACACTGCAGGTATTGAAACAGGCGTTGAACGCCGATAACGGGTTGCCCCATGATGTCGTCCCCTACTCTTTTCCCTTTGCGGCCACTGGAGGTGGCTTCTGATCGCGCAGGTTGCGCAGGTCGCTCAGATGTGCCTGCCATGCCTGATGCGGCATTGCTTGAGCGCTTCAATATTGCAGGGCCGCGCTATACCTCTTATCCCACGGCTGACCGTTTTGTTGAAGCTTTCGGGCATGCGGATCTGGAAGCCGCGTATGTGCAGCGCTGCAGTATTCCGGCCTTGGCCAACAGGCCACTGTCCATGTATATCCACATTCCTTTTTGTGAAGCGCTGTGCTATTACTGCGCGTGCAACAAAATCATTACTAAGCACAAAGAGCGGGCTGCACCTTACTTGGTTGATCTTGAGCGTGAATTGGCGTTGGTGGTGCAGCAGTTGCGTATGCACACTGGCAGCGCCAGTGGCCGTGGCGATGATGGAGGGCGGGCGGGCATGCTGTCGCAGCTGCATTTCGGGGGCGGCTCTCCGACTTTCTTGAGCGATGAGCAGCTGACCCAATGGATGGCACGGCTGCGCGAACATTTTGACTTTACGCCTGATGCGGAAGTGTCGATTGAGGTTGATCCGCGTACGGTGAACCCAGCACGTTTACAGCATTTGCGTGCATTGGGGTTCAACCGCTTGAGTTTTGGCGTGCAGGACTTTGATGCGGCAGTGCAAGAGGCAGTACACCGGGTACAGTCCACCGAGCAGGTGTTTGAATTGGTTCACACTGCGCGGCAATTGGCGTTTGAATCTATCAATGTGGATTTGATTTACGGTTTGCCCGGCCAGAGTCAGGCTTCGTTTGGCCAAACATTGCAAACGCTGGTGGCACTCAAACCCGATCGCGTGGCGTTGTATGCGTATGCGCATTTGCCTGAGCGTTTTAAACCGCAGCGCCGTATTGATAGCCTGCGTCTGCCAAGTGCAGACGAAAAAGTGGCGTTGCAAGCGCTGGCTTTGCAGGCGATGAACCAGGCAGGTTATGTAGATATTGGCATGGACCATTTTGCCCTGCCTGATGATGGCTTGGCCGCGGCCAAACGCAAAGGTTTGTTGCACCGCAACTTTCAGGGCTACAGTACCCAGCCCGACACCGACTTGATTGGTTTAGGTGTTTCGTCCATCAGCAAAATAGGCGCTACGTACAGCCAAAATGCCAAGGATATTGAAAGCTACCGCGATGCCCTTGAACAAGGCCATTTGCCGGTGGTGCGGGGTCTGGCTTTGAGCCGCGATGATCTGATGCGCCGCGACATCATCATGGGGTTGATGTGCCAAGGGGTGCTGGACATTGCCAGCATTGAGCAGCAATGGATGGTGGACTTCGCATCGGCTTTTGCGCGTGAATGGGCACAAATGCGCACGTTCGAGAGTGATGGCTTGGTGCAGCTTTCGCACGAGGGTATAGAAGTGACAGCCAAAGGCTGGACTTTTGTACGCGCGATTGCCATGGTGTTTGACCGTTATTTGCAAGAGGCGCAGCGGCGCGCGCAATTCTCAAAAATTTTGTGAGTGCCGCTATAACCTGCACGGCACGCACAAACCCTTCAAGCCCCTTCACGCCCCAGCAAACGGTGGTATGGGGGCGTTTTTTGTGAAGATGGCGTCTTCCGGTGCTGACTTGGCAGGCGCAGTGTTGCTGCGTACCCAGCCCCGACGCATGTAAAAGCGCGCTGCAGGGCTGTTGACTGCGGTTTCCAGCCGAATGCATTGGTGGTGTTGAAACAGGCTGCTTTCTGCGATGCTGAGCAATGTGCTGCCAATGCCTTGCCCTGCGCAGAGGGGATCGACAAACAAGGCAAACAACCAGCCTTCAGCGGCATCAACCATGGCAAAGCCTTGTACGCGTGCTTCAAGCTCAGCCACCCAGGTGTTGGCGTTGTGCTCAATTTGTTCAAGCACGGCCGCAGGCGTGATGCCCAGTTCGGCCAACGCATCTAAACCAAGGTGGTTGTCGTGCACGCTGGTGCGGATGTCAAAAATTCGCGGCACATCCGCAGGCACCGCCAAGCGAATGTGCAAGGCATTTGGCTTCGTGTGGCTGGGGGTGTGGGGCTTAGCCACCCAGCGTCTCCCAACGTTCCAGGGCTTGCATCAATTCGTCTTCAATCGCGCTGGCACGCTCAGTCAATTCAGCTGCACGCTGGTGGTTGCTGGCGTACAAGCTGCCATCGGCCAGTTCAGCGGCAATGCGGCTTTGTTCTGCTTCCAAGGCTTCAATGCGGGCAGGCAATGCATCGAGCTCGCGCTGGTCTTTGTAGCTGAGCTTGCGTTTGGTTGCAGGGGCGCTGGACTCGGTGGGGGCTGTTTGGGTGGCCGGTTTTGCTGCACTGCTTTGCCGTTGTGTGGCAAGGGCTTGCTGCTCGCGCACGCGTTGCGATTGCACCAGCCAGTCTTGCACGCTGCCTTCGTATTCACGCCAAATGCCTTGGCCTTCAGCGGCCAGAATGCTGGTGACGACGTTGTCGACAAAGGTGCGGTCATGGCTGACGAGAAAGACCGTACCGTCGTAGGTTTGCAGCAGCTCTTCGAGTAACTCCAACGTTTCCATATCGAGGTCGTTGGTGGGTTCGTCGAGCACCAACACATTGGCCGGTTGCGCAAACAATCGTGCAAGCAGCAAGCGGTTGCGTTCCCCACCAGAGAGCGATTTGACCGGAGAGTGCGCACGCTGGGGCGAGAATAAAAAATCGCCCAAATAGCTTTTCACGTGTTTGCGTTGGTTGCCAATTTCAATCCATTCACTGCCCGGGCTGATGAAGTCTTCGAGCGTGGCTTCGGGGTTGATGGCGTCGCGCATCTGGTCGAAATAGGCAATGCGTAAATTTGTGCCTTGGCGAATGGTGCCGCTGTCCGGTTGCAGTTCACCCAAAATGAGTTTGAGCAGGGTGGATTTACCAGCCCCATTAGGGCCAAGCAAACCAATTTTGTCACCGCGCAACAAGGTGGTACTCAAATCAGTGATGAGTTTTTTGTCACCGAAGGATTTGCTGACGTTGGTGAGTTCGGCGACGATTTTTCCGCTGCTCTCACCACTGTGAATGCCCATGCGTACGTTGCCCAAGGCGTTGCGTCGCTCAGCACGTTGCGCGCGCAAGGCTTCAAGCCGTGCAATGCGACTGACACTGCGGGTGCGGCGTGCCTCCACCCCTTTGCGAATCCAGACTTCTTCTTGAGCCAGCAGTTTGTCGGCTTTGGCGTTTTCAACCGCTTCCTGTGCCAGCTGGTCTTCTTTTTGCTGGCGGTACTGTGAATAATTGCCCGGATAAGAGCGCAATTTTCCTCGGTCGAGTTCAACAACGCGGGTGGCCACGTGGTCAAGAAATGCCCGGTCATGGGTGATGACGACAATGCTGCCTTTGAATTCTTTGAGCAGCTCTTCCAGCCACGCGATAGAGTCCAAATCCAGGTGGTTGGTGGGTTCGTCAAGCAGCAGTAAATCGGGTTTGGTGACCAGTGCTTGCGCCAAGGCGACACGCTTTTTGTTCCCACCAGACAAGGTGCCGACCAGGGCATCTTTATCAAGGTGCAGGCGGTGCAGCGTTTCTTCAACGCGTTGCTCCCAGGTCCAGCCGTCGGCCGCTTCAATGCGAGTTTGCAGCGCATCAAGATCAACGCCGTCTTCATGGCGCAGGTACTGTTCACGCAACGCAATCACATCGGCCAAACCGGCGGAAACCGCCTCGAAAATAGTTTGCTGTACATCGAGCACAGGCTCTTGTGGCACATAGGCCATGCGCAGCCCACTTTGCAGGTGGATGGTGCCATCATCCGCATGGGCAATGCCCGCCATGATTTTCAACAGCGAGGATTTGCCCGCGCCGTTGCGGCCAATAAAGGCGATGCGTTCATTGGTTTCGACGGAAAAATCCGCCTTGTCCAGCAGGGCCACATCGCCAAAAGCCAGCTGCATGTTCAAAAGGGTAATCAGTGCCATGGGGCGTGATTATCCAGTGGAAGTGCGGACTAGGAAAGGTCTGCAAATTTGTTCTGCTACGGTCGTGAACATGCGTCTGGGAAATGCGGTGTGAAAACCTGCTGATGCACCAGAAGGCAGCACGGCAATAGGCACAAAAAGTGCTTAAAAAAATAAACACACTCCGCATAGGCCATTGAGTCAGGTGCTGCCATGCCGGTGTGCAACCCCATGGTCGAAATGAAGAGAGGAATTGAATATGAGCGATTCTGCAACTGAGTTTTCCCACGTTAAACCCGGCGATACCGCATTCAAAAGTGGAGGGCTGAGGGATTTTTTCCTCTATCGTGACTTAGGCGTTGCCGAGGCCACGCACGGCAAGGTCATTGCCCATTTGGTGAAAGCCAATATGGCACCAGAAAAAGGCACCGGGTGGCACCGCCATGAGGCGGACTTTCAAATCGTCATCATGGTAAAGGGCTGGGCACGTTTCATGTATGAAGACCGGGAAACCTTGGTGGAGGCCGGTGATGTGGTGCACCAACGGCCAGGTATTCGGCATTACTTGTTTGATTACTCCCCAGATATGGAGTATTTGGAAATTGTCTCCCCTGCGGATTTCAAAAGTGTCGATGTTGAGCCGGTTTGTGCCATTCCCGATCCAACCCCATGGCCTGAGGCCAAGGCCGCATGATGCACGGTTGAAAAGGCACACCAAAAGCACCATCGCAGCCACATCTGGATGGTGTTTTTTTTCATTGCCCATGGTGGTGAGAAAGAGGTGGGTGGGTTTGCAGTAAACCCAGCAGGGTTGACTTATGACGCCGCTTCAGAACTCTGCTTCCAACTCGTCAATGGCTTCAGGCTCCAACCTGGCTGCAGCCACCCACTCTTGCATGGCAGGCATGGCCATGATGGTGTTGCAGTAAGTGGCACACGCCGCATTCAACGCAATGTCGTAGGTGAGAAAGCGCGTAACGACTGGGGCGAACATGGCATCTGCCAGTGTGGGCTTGGAGCCGAAAAGATAAGGGCCGCCGTATTGCGCCAGACAGTCGTCCCAGATTTCAATGATGCGGTCAATGTCCGATTGCGCACGTGACCACACTTTGAAGCCAGGGCAATGTGCTTTGATATTCATGGGCAATGCGCCACGCATGGAGGCAAAGCCTGAATGCATTTCACCGCATACGGCGCGGCAATGTGCTTTGGCGGCGGTGCCAGCTGGCAGTAAGCCCGCTTTGGGAAACGTGTCGTTGAGGTATTCGCCAATGGCCATGGTGTCCCAGACCGTGATGCCTTGGTGAACCAACTTGGGCACTTGCATGGACGAGGCCAACAGCAAAATTTCAGCTTTCATGCGCGGGTCATCGGGCGAAATGGTCTCTTCCCTGAACGGCAACTGCGCCATTTTTGCCATGAGCCAGCCTCGCAGCGCCCATGCGCCATAGTTTTTGCTGCTGATGGTCAAAACCGCAAGGTTTTCTTTTTTGGTAGGTGCGGCAGGCGAGGATGATGGGGCGCGTGGCATGGCGAGTCTCCTTCATGGCAAAAGCAGAAACGGTGTTGAGAACCTGTGCTAAGAGACGCAAGCACTGTGCCAGCAGGTATGTACGGTTTGGGTGCATGGCATGTCGGCGCGAAACTTGCTGTGTAAAGGGAAACAGCCAACCTGACACTGCTTATGCTCTACCACGCATACCAACTCGCCAGTGACTCTCTTGCCCCTTGGCAGGCCCTTGCGCAATACAACAGTGCGGCCTCGTGGTGGGGCCAGACCGAACGCACGCTGCTGCGCCAATTCAGTGCGGCCAACCGCGTGTTCGCCCAGCTCAAGTTCACCCATGGCCGCCCTGACTACGATCTGGATGCGGTGGATGTGGATGGCCAATTGATGCCAGTGACGCAAACGGTAGTGGCGAGCAAGCCTTTCGCAAGTCTGTTGCAGTTCAAACGTGCGACTTCTGGCCACCAGCAGCTGCCAAAAGTGTTGCTGATGGCGCCCTTGTCGGGCCACTTTGCCACCTTGCTGCGCGATACGTTGCGCACCTTGCTGCAAGACCATGATGTGTATATGACCGATTGGCACAATGCCCGCGATGTGCCATTGCATGCAGGTGTTTTTGGCTTTGACGACTACGTGGACTATATGGTGCAGTTTTTACGCATGCTGGGGCCCGGCACGCATGTGATGGCTGTGTGCCAGCCCTGCCCTGCAACGTTGGCAGCTACGGCATTGCTGGCCGAAGACGATGACCCCGCGCAACCATTGAGCCTGACTTTGATGGCGGGCCCGGTGGATTGCCGTATCAACCCCACTGAAGTGAACAAGCTTGCAACCAGTAAACCGATTGACTGGTTTGAAAAAAATCTCATCAGCCATGTGCCGTTGCCACACCGTGGGTTTATGCGGCGTGTATACCCAGGTTTTGTGCAATTGAGCGCATTCATGAGCATGAACCTCGATCGGCACCAGGACTCGTTTACAGACCTTTACCACCACCTCTGCCAAGGTGAAATGGACAAAGCCACCACCACGGAGGTGTTCTACAAAGAGTACTTTGCCGTGAATGATTTGCCGGCGGAATTTTATTTGGAGACGGTTGAGCGGATTTTTCAAACCCACGACCTGCCCCGTGGGGTACTGACGGTAAAGGGGCGTGTGGTCGACCCCAGAGCCATTAGGCGCGCTGCCTTGTTGACGGTAGAAGGCGAGCGTGATGACATTTGCGCCGTTGGGCAAACGGTGGCTGCGCAAGATTTGTGCAGCAGCATTCGGCCTTATAAGAAGGTGCACCATGTACAAACTGGCGTAGGCCACTATGGCGTATTCAATGGTCGCAAATGGCAGCAGCAAATCTACCCGCGTGTGCGGGAGCTCATCCATGCAAGCCAAGGGTGAAAGAATGCTGGCGATGTGGGCTGCATAAGCCGATGTCTTGAGCAGTTCGATGCAATCCATACCAATGAGACACCTTACGCAACGCATGCTTTACAGAGCATGCGTATGCTGGATTGCGTTGCATTAGAAGGAGTCTCGCATGCATTCCAAAATCGTAGCCACAACGGCAGTGTCTGTGGCGCTGTTGCTGGGTAACGCAGCATCGGCACAATCCATACATGGGTATGACCGTGGCGGTTACGCCTATTACCCGGGCGCGAATTACCAAGGTGCCTATGGGCATGGGCCCGGGCAGCGACCATACAACGGATACTCTCATCGGCCGGACTACTCACATCGCCCTTCATCGGGCCGCAGCAGCCGTGATGCAGGCTTGGCATTAGGGGCGTTGGTTGTGGGGGGCATTTTGGGCTATGCGATCTCACAATCGAATGCGTCGCCCAGTGCTGCCTTATCTGGGCCTTATCCCTCTTACACGGCACCGCAGCCAAGCTACGGCGATGCCACTTATGGCCAGCCCTATCCGGTGGCCCCTTCTGCCAATGGGTATGCAGCACCCGTTTATTCGCAGCCTTATGCATCGGGTTCTGCTGTACCAGTCACTGCCATGCCGGTACAGGGGGCTGCCGTGCCTCAATACCAAACGGTGGTGGTCAATGGCCGCACCTACTATCGCCCCACCGCGCCTTGAGCTTTTGTGTTGGCTAGGCTTGGCCTTTTGATTGGTGCGCCAAGTGGTTCTGGGCAAACGCCACATACCAATCTAGACAATCTGGATTGGCCATGGTTTCGCGGTTGATGACTTTGTCCACGGGTTGGCCGAGCATGAGTTTTTTGATGGGTAACTCTTGCTTTTTGCCACTGAGGGTGCGGGGAATTTGGGCCACTTGTACGATGGCGTCTGGGACAAAACGTGGTGACAGGGCTTGGCGAATGGCGTTGGCCATGCGCTGCTGGAGAGCGTCATCAAGCTCAAGGCCTTCGCGCAGCACTACAAACAAAGGCATATAGCTCTCGCGGCCCAAGTATTCCAAGTCCACCACCATGGAGTCTAGTACTTCGGGCAAGGCTTCAATGGCACTGTAAAGCTCACTGGTACCCATGCGCAAACCATGGCGGTTGATGGTGGCGTCGGATCGGCCGTAAATCACGCAACTGCCGTCAGAGCCGATCGTGATCCAATCCCCATGGCGCCAAACTGCACCAGCGCTTGCAGGTAAATCACCACCATGGGGGTTACGCCCATGGCCTGCTGGAAAGCTATCGAAGTAGCTGCTGTGGTAGCGCTTGCCTTCGGGGTCATTCCACAGGTACAACGGCATGGAGGGGATGGGTTGTGTACACACCAGCTCGCCGACTTGGTCGAGCACAGGCTGGCCTACTTCGTCCCACGCTTGCACGGCAGCACCCAGCATGCGGCACTGCATGCGCCCAGGTGTTTGGGGCAGTTGGCGGTTGCCGCCCAGAAAGGCGCCTGCAAAGTCGGTACCGCCAGAAATATTGCACCACCAAATGCCTTGGCCGTTGTCGCCATGGACACCGGCTTTACGCATGAAGTCTGTGCCCCAGTTCTGCACATCTTCACTTAATGGCGAGCCCGTGCTGCCCAAGGCACGGATACGGCTTAAATCTCCGCAATCTGCCGGATCAATATTGGCTTTGGCACACAAGGCATAAAACGCGGCACCAACACCAAAAAACGTGACTCCATGGCGCGCGGCAAAGCGCCACAGTGTGGTCATGTCGGGCTTGTCTTTCGGGCCGCCTGGGTTACCGTCGTAAATCACAATAGTGCAGCCGCGCTGCAAACCTGCCACCTGCGCATTCCACATGACCCAGCCTGTGGAGCTGTACCAGTGGTAGCGTTCACCAAAGCTATTGGCGTCATAGCTGCATCCCAGATCGTTGTGCAAGGTCCCCAGTTGCATTTGCACCATCATCATGCCGCCGTGGCCGTGCACAATGGGCTTTGGCAAGCCGGTCGTGCCGCTGGAATAGACAATCCAGAGTGGGTGGTCAAACGGCAACCACAGCGGGGCAAAAGCGCGTGTGGCATCGTCTTGGCGCGCTGTGAGTTCAGCGAAATTGCGATAACCATCCCACTGCACAGCAGACGTGCGATTGCCCACCACAATGGCATGTTTCAGTGATGGCAAGGCCGCCCGAATCTGCGCACTCACGGTTTGTCGTTCCATGGCTTTGCCGCCATAGACCACGCCATCCACCGTGAATAACACCACCGGTTCGATTTGTTTAAAACGGTCAAGCACCGCATTGGTGCCCATATCGGGGGCGCATACGCTCCACACTCCGCCGACACTGATGGTTGCCATGAAGGCCACCACCGTTTGCGCAATATTGGGCAAATAAGCCGCAACGCGGTCTCCGGGTTGAACGCCCATTTCTTGCAAATGCACCGCCAGCGCAGCTACTTGCTGGCGCAATTGAGGCCATGTGAGTGTAGTGACCTGACCTTCTTCGTTGTCCGCAATGATGGCAGGCAAACCTGCCGCATCGGCGGCTTCAACGTGGCGCAGCATTTGCTGGGCCATGTTCACTTGCGCGCCTTCAAACCATTGCGCTCCGGGCATGACATTGGCTTTGAGTACTTGCTGGTAGGCTGTGGGAGATTGCACATCGCAGTACTCCCAAATGCTTTGCCAAAATGCCTCGATCTCGCTGGTGGACCATTGCCACAGCGCATCGTAATTTTCAAAATGCAAACCGCGGTTGCGTTCAAGCCACTCTTGGTAGAGCTGAATTTGGGGAGTGTAGGCAGGTTGTGTCATAGGCCTGAGGTTAAGGATTTGGCCTAGAGTTGCCTTCGGTGTTTCTACCAAGGAACTGTCACGCAGGGGATATTCAAACGACAAAAGCGGCCATGGTGGATGGCCGCTTTTGGAGGTGAGGACTTGGTTTTTACGGGACCTTTAGTCTGACGCTCTTAAAAAGAGTTGGTAGGCAGGGTTGCTGCTTTCTTCTACATACGGGTAGCCCAGTTCATTCAGAAAAGATTGGAAGGCGGCATCGTCTTCTTGGGGAACTTGAATACCTACCAGAATCTTGCCGTAATCAGCGCCTTGGTTGCGGTAGTGGAATAGTGAAATGTTCCAGCTCGGCTGCATCAGGCTGAGGAACTTGAACAGTGCGCCGGGCCGCTCCGGGAAGATAAAGCGCAAAAGTCGCTCGTTGTTGGCCAGAGGTGCTGGGCCGCCAATGAGGTGGCGCAAATGCTCTTTGGCCAATTCATCGTCAGTCAGATTAAGGGTTCTGAACCCGTTTTGGCCCAAATGGTCTGCGATTTGCTGAGACTCCCCTGGCCCGTTGGTTGACAGACCTACAAACACGTGCGCTGCTTGTTTGCCATTGAGGCGGTAGTTGAATTCCGTTACGTTGCGTGCAGCGCCTGGCAATTGCGCAATGGTTTCGCAGAAATTACGGAAACTGCCTCGCTCTTCTTTCATGGTGACGGCAAACAGTGCTTCACGCTGCTCACCGACCAGCGCCCTCTCGGCTACAAAGCGCAGGCGGTCAAAGTTCATGTTGGCGCCGCACAAAATCGCAGCATAGGTTTCCCCTTGCTTGTTTTGCAGGGCAGCATATTGCTTGGCAGCTGCGACTGCCAAGGCCCCTGCTGGCTCAACAATGCTGCGGGTGTCGATGAAGATGTCCTTAATTGCAGCGCACACTTCATCAGTGGTCACGGTGACATATCCATCCACTAGCGCACGGCTGATACGGAAGGTTTCTTCGCCAACCAGCTTCACGGCCGTGCCGTCGGAGAACAGGCCCACATCAGCCAACTCAACCCGGTGGCCGGCCTGGGCTGATTGCAGCATGGCGTCCGAATCGTTCATTTGTACGCCAATGACCTTGACATCAGGGCGCACGGCTTTGATGTAATTGGCTACTCCGGAAATCAACCCACCACCGCCAATGGCCACAAACACGGCATCGAGCCGATTGCTGCCCAAACTCTGCAACTGGCGCAGCATTTCCATGGCGATCGTGCCCTGCCCTGCAATCACGTCAGGGTCGTCAAAGGGGTGCACGAAAGTCAAGCCTTGCTCGTTTTGCAGTTTCAGTGCGTGCTGGTAGGCATCGCTGAAGCTGTCGCCTGAGAGCACCACTTCGCCACCAAAACCTCGCACCGCATCAATTTTGACTTGTGGCGTTGAAACGGGCATCACCACGACAGCCCGTGCGCCCAGTTTGCGCGCAGACAGTGCCACACCTTGTGCATGGTTGCCCGCTGAGGCACAAATCACCCCCCGCTCCAACTCTGCAGGGGTGAGTTTGGCCATTTTGTTGTAGGCTCCGCGCAGCTTGAAACTGAAGACAGGTTGCTGGTCCTCGCGCTTGAGCAATACGTGGTTGCCAATGCGTGCGGATAATTGACGTGCGGGCTCTAAGGCTGTTTCCACAGCCACGTCGTAAACGCGCGCTGTGAGAATTTTCTTCAGATAATCAGAAGGAGTGAGGCTAGATACAGTGGTCATGTGGGGCAAATACCGTTCCAAGTGACTGCCATGCCATGAAAAATGGCTAATGGCAGTGATGGGCAGTTGCAGCAATGCGGGTCCATCTGATGCGCCGAGCGCACAAGAGTTACCGCTAAGTGAAAAGAACCATCATAGGGCGATTCAGTGTGGCTATGCTAAAGAGCGCCAGACAAATCTGCCCAAATGCTTTAAAAAGCACGATCAAAGCCACAATTTCCGGTGCAATGCACAAGAAAAAAGCCCCGTAATCATTGCTGATTGCGGGGCGAATCCACCATTTGAGAAGGTGGAGGAGACAAATTGCTGTCAAAAGGCATTAATCGAAACCAAGATTGGGATCAATAGGGTTAATACCGTTTAACAATGGCGCTATTGTAGATCGGTTTTTGATTTTTGTGCTGCGTTGCAGCAAGCATTTGACTAATTCACAAAGGATTCAAACATGGAATGCACAGTTAGTTGGACTGGCGCAACAGGTGCGCGCTCTGGGATGGGATTTATTGCAGAAACTGGCAGCGGCCATGTGCTCACGATGGATGGAGCGCCAGATGCTGTGAAACCCGAAAATGGTGGGCAAAATTTGGCGCCCCGCCCGATGGAGACCTTGTTGGCCGGAACCGGTGGATGCACAGCCTATGATGTGGTGCTGATTCTCAAGCGGGGCCGCCACAACGTGAAAGGCTGCAGCGTCAAACTCACGTCAGAGCGGGCCGAAACCGATCCCAAAGTGTTCACCAAAATTCATATGCATTTCACCTTGCAGGGCACCGGTTTGCCTGAGGCTGCTGTGGCCAGGGCCGTGGAATTGAGCCATGAGAAATACTGCTCGGCCAGCATCATGCTGGGCAAGACGGCAGAGATTACGACCAGCTTTGAGATATTGGAAGCGTAAAGCACCCCGCCACCGAATGTTTTGAGCTAGAGGTTTTTTTCAGGTGGCATCTCGTTGTCCCGCAGTTGAATTTTTCCAACTACGGGAGTGCCCACAGCCACGATGGAAGCTACCACCCAAAAGACGGCGCCCACTCCAATCAGGGCGCCGAATGAACCTGCCACCATCGGCATCAGAAAGCTCGAAGCATTGATGAACATCAGCCGAATGCCCAGCGCTTCGCCTTGGCGGTGCGCTGGCGTGACTTGGGTAAGCAAGCTCATGACCATAGGCTGCACGCAGCCAAGGGATGCACCCAACACAATGGCGCACACCACCATCTCGGCAGCATGCGAAACCATGGGATAAATCGCAAATACGCCTACGGTGATGATGCAGGAGGCAGCGATGACCCGTTTTTCTGAATAGCGCGCAGCAATCACCGGCAAGGCCATGCGAATCAAAGCAGCTGCAAGAGCAAAAGCGCCCAGAATGGTGCCGATGGTCGAAGCACTTAAACCGCGTTCATAGCCCAAAATTGGAACCAGAAAAGAGTGGATATCCCAACTGGCCGATTGCAGCCAGTTCACAAACAAGATGTAGCGGAAGTTGGCGGATTTGAGTAAATCCCAGGCATGGGTTGGCGCAGCTTTCGGGTCGTAAGGCTCAAACGGCAATTCACGCACCCGCATGACCAGTAACCAAGTCAGCAGCGGCAATACGGCCAGTACGGCAAAACATATGCGATAGGCCAGCAGGTCGCCGGAAGCTTGCCCGGCATGGTCGATGATCAACCCTGCACCAAAAGGACCGATGAAGTTGGAGATGGCCGGGGCGATGGCCAGCCAACTGAAAAACTGCTTGCGTTGTGCGTTGGACGTAGCCGCACGGCCAATATGGCGCTGCAGCACAATGACGGTGATGCCCGCAGCGGCACCTGTCAGCATGGCCCCTAAACACAGCACGGGGATGGTGGGAAATGCTGTTGCCAGCACAAGTGCTACGGCAGCGGCCAAGACCGCAAAGCCCATAGGCCGACGCACACCATGGTGATCTGCGTACTTGCCAGCAGGAATGGCCAAAAAAATCTGACTGAGTGCGAACAAGGCAATCAAGGCTCCCACTGCCCCTGCGCTATACCCTTTGGACAACGCCAATAGAGGGGCCGCCAGGCGCAACCCCGTCATCGTGGCATGCAAGAAAATCTGGGCGAAAACCAGTCGCAGTAGTTCAGTGCGTGACATGCACTTGTCTCCGTCGTTGTGTCGCGAAAAGAGCTCAACAAGCATTACAACAGTGCAGGTGTATGCATGGTGGGCTGGCAATGGCTCCTTATGTTCAGCATTGCCGGGGTCGCTCCGGATTGTAGATGGCCTGGTCAAAATCGTCTTGCCCTCCCAATCTATGTATGCCCCCGCACAGGTCAACAACATGGGTTCTGCGCGATACTCCCGACCATGTCACACACTCACACTACAACGTCTGCCGCAGATCAAGGCCAGGTCGCCGTGTTTTTTCCCGTTGAAGGCCGGGCCCATTGGTTGCAAGCTTTGCAAGAGGCTTGGCCCGATGCCCATTTTGTGGTTTGGCCTGAGGTTGCACCACATGCGACCCAAGCAGTCGCGTGGAGCCCTACGCAAGAATTCGTCGACCACCATCCACAGTTGCAATACCTGTTCAATATGGGTGCGGGGGTGGACGCCATCTTGCGTTTGCAGCTTCCTCAGCAACTGCAGATTGTGCGTATTGAAGATGGTGGCATGGCCGCGCAGATGGCGGAATATGTGTGCCATGCTGTGCTGCGGCATGTGCGTGAATTTGACCATTATGCAAGCAGTCAAGCCAAGCAGCTATGGCAACCTCGCCGGGCACAAGCAAAGGCAGATTTTCCCATTGGCATCATGGGTCTTGGGGTGTTGGGCACCCATGTCGCCCAGTGTCTGAGAGGGTTTGGTTTTAACGTGAACGGCTGGAGCCAAAGCGCCAAACAGATAGATGGCATTAGCAGTTTTGCAGGACAAAAGGCGCTTGCTGAATTTTTACAGCGCAGTCGCATTCTGGTGTGCCTGCTGCCTTTAACACCGGCAACTCAGGGTATTCTCAACCGCCACCATTTGTCGCAATTGCAGCGTGGCGCGTATCTCATCAATGTGGCCCGTGGAGGCCATTTGGTTGAGGCCGATTTGCTGGAGCTTTTGGAGCAAGGACATATGGCTGGAGCCATGTTGGATGTCACGCAGCAAGAGCCGTTGCCTGCAGAGCACCCATTTTGGTCACACCCATGCATCACAATCACCCCGCATATTTCTGCACAAACACAAGCAGTGCAAGCGGCAGCGCAAATTGCTGACAATGTGCGGCGAATTGCGGCGGGGCAAACCCCATCTGGTTTGGTCGATCGTGGCGGGGGCTATTGACGAGTCGAACGAGGAGGGGGAGCTGCACGCTTTTTGTACTAGCCCTGCTTGAGTGCTTGCTTTATGCGATATTGGATGGTTAGCGGCGCATGGTTGCCGCGCTTGCAAAAGCCTTCGTATGTCTGATCTGTTTTCACAAGAACCTGTTGCCCCGCTTGCCGAAGCACTTCGCCCACACACTTTGGACGAGGTCATTGGGCAAACGCATTTGCTCGGTGCTGGCAAACCGCTGCGTTTGGCCTTTCAATCAGGCAAACCGCATTCGATGATTTTCTGGGGTCCACCGGGTGTGGGCAAAACCACCCTGGCGCGGTTGACTGCGACGGCTTTTGCATGCGAATTCATTGCCCTTTCGGCTGTTTTCTCAGGCGTGAAAGACATCCGTGCGGCGATGGAGCAAGCTGAGCGCAACCTCGCAATGGGCAAGCACACCATTTTGTTTGTCGATGAAATCCACCGTTTCAACAAATCCCAACAAGATGCATTGCTGCCTTATGCAGAAAGTGGTTTGGTGACATTCATTGGTGCCACCACTGAAAACCCTTCCTTTGAAGTCAATTCCGCATTGCTGTCACGCGCACAAGTCTATGTGCTGCAATCACTCACCGATGAGGAGTTAAAGCAATTGCTCGCGCGAGCGCAGCAAAAAGCACTGTCTGATTTGCAGTTTGAAACGCAAGCCGTCGACACCCTCATTGGCTATGCTGATGGTGATGCACGGCGCTTTTTGAATTTGCTGGAGCAAACCCAGACCGCAGCCAAAACATCAGGCATCTCCACCATCACTGCCGTTTTTTTGGAAAATGCACTCACCCTGAATGCACGGCGCTTTGACAAAGGCGGGGACAATTTTTACGACCAGATTTCGGCCCTGCACAAATCAGTGCGAGGCTCACACCCCGATGCAGCGTTGTATTGGCTCACCCGCATGCTCGATGGCGGAGCCGATGCGCGCTATTTGGCACGCCGCATCGTGCGTATGGCCTGGGAGGACATTGGCTTGGCTGACCCCAAAGCTATGCAAATTGCCAATGACGCGGCGCTGACCTATGAACGTTTAGGCAGCCCAGAAGGGGAGCTGGCCTTGGGGCAGGCCGTGATCTATCTCGCTATCGCGCCTAAAAGCAATGCAGGCTATAACGCTTACAACCAAGCCAAGGCCTTTGTTAAAAATGACAAAAGTCGCGAAGTGCCCGTGCATTTACGTAATGCGCCAACAAAACTGATGAAAGAGCTTGGCTATGGCCACGCCTACCGCTACGCACATGATGAGCCGCATGCCTATGCAGCGGGGGAATCCTATTTCCCTGAAGGCATTGCCGAGCCAGGCTGGTACCAACCCGTTCCTAGAGGGTTAGAAATCAAAATCGCAGACAAGCTGGCCTTTTTAAGGCAGCTAGACAACGACGCACAAGAATCCTGAGTCAATAGCCATTGCGGCCGTCTGCTGGCGCAGAGTTTTCTCTCTGCGCTCCAGCAGTCTGTGCGCCAGATCAACACGCAGCATCTGTGGCTCAAATGCTGGGATATGGCCGCCTCAGCAGACTACTTAACCTAACGCAAAAGCTAAAAATTGTCATTTGTACCCTTGTGTTTTTTATGAAAATATTTTGTCAAGGATGATAAATGCTTATTGCAACATTTATTTGCATTTTTTCTGGTCTAATATTTAATTAACCAATTGAAAAATAAAGAGTTTATTGCATCGCTCGTCTTTTTAGATCAACTGCAAAAAGTCAAAAGAATCTACATATCCTCATTTGCAAGATTGATATTTGTTACATAAACATATAAAATTATGTCAAAAATTTATTAATTGTCTTGCCTGGGTGTTTTGTCGTGTTTCCTTTCTGTGGTCGTGCAACGTGCCGACCTATTCAAAAAATTTCCAACGCACGCGGCTTCACTTTGATAGAAGTGATGGTGGTGGTTGCCGTCATTGCGATTTTGGCGGCCATTGCCTTGCCTTCTTATGAGAGCTATATCCGCAAAAGTCGAGCACGGACAGCAGCAGCCGATTTAGCTGCTCTGAGTCTCAATGTAGAAAATGACTTCCGTCGCAAGCTGGTCTACCCTCAATCGAGTGAGGACAAAAGCAATACGGCAGATATCCATGCACGCTTTCCAGGGTGGAATGCGGCTACAGCGCAGTACTTTAATTTTTCCATCAAATTCAACGCTGACGACTATGTGCTCACAGCACAAGGGATAAAAACCTTGACGAGCTGTGATCTGACGATGACGGTCGAACATAGCGGCTCGACAGCCACACAAGCAACAACATTTTGTGGGTTTTCAACATGGTAAGCCGCAGTCGACCCTTGCAGCGAGGGGTTTCGCTGATTGAACTGATGGTCACTATCACGGTGATGTTTTTCCTCCTCTTGGTGGCTGTTCCATTGACGGCCAGTTGGATTCATAGCGCACAAGTAGGGAAAAGCAAAGGTCTTTTGATGCAGGCGACCAGTCAAGCGAAGGCGATCGCGTTGCGCAATCCTGCGCGCGTTAAAACAGATTCATCAGAAGCAGCAGTGACCGCGGGGATCAAGCTTTTACCCAATGCCGTTGTACTGGTGTGCAAGAGTGACCCTACTGATAGCAATTGCGCAGAAGGTGGCGCCAACGTGCAGTGGCGCACTGATTTAAGCCGCGGCGCAGGTGTTGCCGTGACCATCAACGACAAAGAACAAGGCACGATTGGGTTCGATTACGCTGGAATGTTAGTGGCTGCAGCTGATTTCAAGATTTCGAAAGGGGCTGAGCATGAAACAGGCCAATTGCATTGAGTTGAAGGGGCGTAGTCAACAAGGCGACGCACTAATCGAAGCGCTGGTTGCGCTCTTGCTGGCATCAGTGATTGGCTTGGGGCTAACCTACTCTTTAGGGCGTATGACCAATGCACAACGCACGATGAACGCCCAAAACATGGCCGTGCAAACCATGCGCGAGTCGTTGGTTGAAAAAGGTTTCTCTACAAGCGAAGTTTGCCGCAAAGCCGATGGGAGCGAAGAAACGGGACTGGTGAGTTCATCACCGTTTAACAACAGTGATATTTCTTTCGCACTGGAGTGCGAATCCACCACTGTCACGGTCAATGGCGAGGCCATCTCAATGGATGCAATCAAATCAATTCGTACGGGAGAGAGCGACAGTAACGCGGATCTGTACGGTGGTGATGGTGATCTAGTGATTTCAACCCAATGATGTCGATTCCATCTTCGCTTCTTTCTCAAGACACAGGTATCCGGGGAGAACCTCAACAAGCCATGAAGCAATCAGGAGTCACCCTGATTGGTTTACTGGTTGGCATGGTGATCTCGTTGATTGTGGTGTTAGGCATGGTGATGCTCTACCGCACCAGTATCGCTATAGCGCTCGATGCGACACAAAGTGCGCAGCGTGATGGGCAATTGGCATCGGGGTTGTTGGCTGCCAACATCAGTGCACAAGGCGCTGGTTTTGAATTGGTTAGTCCTCAATACGGACAAGACTTGGTTGTACTGGGGCTGCCAAACGGTACCGTAGAGTGGGGTGGCGATTGGTCGCAATGGAGTCTTGTTGCATCTGATGGCAGCACAGGCACGGTTGTGCATGGCGCGGCAGTGGTGTGGCGCAGTAAAGACCTCAGTGGCCAGGAAATTTGTGAAGCCTTGGTTCCTAACCCTAATCTGAATGGTGTACGCAATGGAGGGGGTCTTGCGCATTACCGAAGCCCTGCCGACAGCGCATGCGCCAGTGCTTCAAATTGGACCAGTATCAGTTGGGGAGAGCCCAGACTACTGATTGATAAAGCGCGTATCGATATGCAATTGCGCTTTACACCCTGCAAACCCTTTGGCATTGAAAAGGGAGATGGGGGAGCGCAGCTGACGCTATTTGCATTGAATTCAAACCAAGTCGCAAAGTACTACGACCAGCGCACAAAAGAAATTGGCCCACAGGACACTGAGTCACTGAGCCCCCAGGCCATTGCCTCCACGTTAGTGAATGGTAAAGCACAAGAAGTTACGCGCAGCTCAGTGTGCTTGGCCAACTACCCATCATGAAAGTCTCTCCCATGAAGCTAGCCATTGCCAATCGCATGCGCTATTCGAGCCGCATTGCGCGCAACCAGCAAGGCATTGCGACCATTCTGATTATCCTGCTGACAGGCTTGACTATGACTGCGGTCGTCTTGGGTTTAAGCAGCTTTATGCGAGCGACCCAAGAACAAGGATTGGCATTGCAGTCGCAATCACAATCGCAAATCAAGGCATGGACTGGCGCTGAAGTGGTACGCCGGTATCTGGACATGCTTTTGCAAAATGAGAAACAGAATAAAGAGCCGAATCTATCAATTCTTTCCACAACCCTTCAAAGCGGAGACGCCTTGCCTATTGATGGGATTGCTGGCTTGTTTGCGCAAGTGGTCAGTATCGATACTGGCGCACACGAGTATGTGATTGATGTCACCAGTGAAAGCGCCAAAAACACACGCGCACAATCGAGCTCAACTTTGCGACTGGTATACCGTATTGGAGAAGAAATCACCAACGATGGCCAAAGCGATGGCTTACGAGGGGTTTTAGATTTCCGGCGTAACCTTGATTTGCGTGGAGGCATCGAGGTCAAAGTACCTCCTGGCCAAACCTACGACATTTGGGTCGATGGTGACTTAACCACTGGGGGCAACAGCATTCGGGGAGTGAACGCTATTCGCGCTACCGGATCGGTCTCTATTGGCAGTGGGTCGACATTTGAGAGTCTATATGCCAACGGAGATATCGAAGTCACTGGGGGCGTAACTGTGAGCAAGTCCATCATGGCGATGGGAAATATCTGTGTCAACGGCGGTGTTTCTGGCTCAGGTGAAATTCAAGCCAATGGGGTGGTGATCTCCAGTAGTGGTCAAAAATTAGGGGCCATCTCAAGTCGCGGAGACGATCTGGACCATCCATTTACCAAACTGTGCACGGTGGGCTCTTGGGGATCGCTTGCCGTTGATGCCTACGCGAATGTTTTCGGCGTAGATCTGCGTGGAGGCGGTTCTGGTGCGTCCAGCGTGAAAACCATGAAATCAATGCGTGTGCTCAGCGGCGCTGTTGATAACCTACAAGTACAAGATGACCTCGTAGTAGCCAACTGGAATGAGAACTTACATGGCAATGTAGGCAAGGTACTGCGCATCAAAGACACCAATCGCTACAACGCAAAATTACCTCAACAAGTGCAGGCCCAGGCGAATGATTTGGATGCATCGTTTGACCCTTCTGCAACCAGAACAAGTAATGTGCCTGTCCAAGTCACCAAACTACAACCTTTGCAAGACGCAGGGCTTTCTGGTCTGTATTTCAGCGCATATTGGCCCGTAGTGCCAGAAACTGCAGAGGCTGTACAAAGCAAAAGCAATTACCCGTACCAGTCGGTCGCAAACTATGTTTTTGAAGTCAATCCAGACGGCTACCGCACCGTGACCATTCAAGCGGTCAGTGTGAATGGAATTGCTGTGAGTGGGACCTACTTTTTAGGCTCTTACCCTGGCACAGTACAAAACCCTTATGCGAAAGTCTTCGACTACTTGTGCACGCAATTGGTGGCCGGGACATCTGCCAGTGATCCCAGCTGCGCAGGGCCAGTGACTGACTCTATCGGTACGCTGTGCCGAGGATACAGCCCACAGAACCCTTGTATTACCTATAAAAATGGGCAATGGACCATTCAGGGCAATACCCTTGCAGCGGGTATTCATTGGTTTGACGGAGATCTCAACGTCAGCTCAGGAACCTTTTATGGCACTTTGATCGCAACGGGCAATATCGTAACCAGTGGTTCCACCAAGGTGTATGCCCCTAACTACGCAGGTTACGACGGGTACTCCATGAAAGACGGGCAGAAAAAGCAGTATGCCCCCGCAGGGATGTGCCAGAACTTGCCGATAGAAGGCTGGATCCCTACCAACCTGTGTAACCTCACCCAACATGAACTGATCCACAATTTTGCCTTTGGCGTAGGCAATTTTGCATTGCTCGCAGGCAGTTGCCAGGCATTGGCTGCAAATGGCAGTTGCAGCCAATACCATGGGGGGGACATTCAATTACAAGCCTCTAACACTATCTATGGCCGCGTATTGGCTGGCAACAGCCTCTCCACAGGAGGTGGCACCGTGGTGCATGGACAAATCGGCGCATTGGGTGGCGGAGAAACACAAAAAAATGGCTTGAGTGGGAGTACTACACTGGATTTGAGAGACATCCCTAGCAGTTACACCCCCAGTACCAATACCAACACATCCAGCACCAATACGTTCATTCAGGTTCGCTGGAGTCGCTATTTGTAGGCCCATTGTTGACAGCTCAATGCATATGAATTCGGGCAGGGGCCTAAGCTTTGTACGGGTGTTGCATGATCTTGTAGCAGTACATCAGCGACAATAGAACATTGTTTGACCCAAGAGAGTGCGACCCCTGCTGGTGGTTTGCTCTCTTTCTTTTGGACCCTGTTGTACTGCCATGCTAGACATTACGCTGCTTCGCAAAGAACTCGATTCGGTGGTTGCCCGTTTGCAAACGCGCAAAAATCCCCAGGCTTTTTTGAATGTCGAGGCGTTTACCGCGCTCGAAACTGAACGCAAAACCATCCAATCGCGCACGGAGGAATTGCAAGCGCAGCGCAACAGCCTATCCAAGCAAATTGGCCAGCTCAAAGCCAAGGGTGAAAACGCCGATGCGGTGATGGCCCAAGTGGCTGAACTCAAGGCAGAGTTGGAAACCTCGGCAAGCCGTTTGGAGCAAATTCAAGCAGAACTGCAAACACTGGTATTGGCGGTACCAAACCTGCCTCATGCATCGGTGCCGGTAGGCAAAGATGAGGCAGACAACGTCGAAGTGCGCCGCTGGGGCCAGCCACGCGAGTTTGATTTCACACTCAAAGACCATGTTGACGTGGGCGAGCCATTGGGCTTGGATTTTGAGATGGGAGCCAAACTCACTGGCGCACGCTTTACCGTCATGAAAGGCCCTGTAGCCCGTTTGCACCGCGCTCTGGCCCAGTTCATGCTGGATATGCAAACCGAACAGCATGGCTACCAGGAAGCCTATGTGCCCTACATCGTCAATGCCGATTCTTTGCGTGGCACAGGGCAACTGCCTAAGTTCGCCGATGATTTGTTTGCAGCGCAAAAAGGAGGGCAAGATGCCGAGCCAGAGCCTGACCAAAGCGCGCTGTATCTCATTCCCACCAGCGAAGTGCCGCTGACCAACTTCATGCGCGACACCATCGTGGCCGAAGCTCAGCTGCCCATCAAACTCACCGCCCACACACCGTGTTTTCGTTCAGAAGCCGGCAGCTATGGGCGCGACACCCGTGGCCTGATTCGCCAGCACCAGTTCGACAAAGTGGAAATGGTGCAAATCACCCATCCAGAAAAAAGCTACGAAGCGCTGGAAGCGATGGTGGGCCATGCGGAAGCGGTACTGCAAGCGCTGGAATTGCCTTATCGGGTAGTGAGTTTGTGCACAGGCGATATGGGGTTTGGCGCGGCCAAGACGTATGACTTGGAAGTTTGGGTTCCAGCCCAAAATACCTTCCGCGAAATCAGCTCTGTGAGCAACTGCGAGGCCTTTCAGGCGCGCCGTATGCAAGCGCGTTTCAAAAATGCGGCTGGCAAAAACGAATTGGTGCACACCCTCAATGGCTCAGGTCTGGCAGTCGGGCGTGCGCTGGTGGCCGTGCTTGAAAACCACCAAAACGCGGATGGCAGTGTGACCATTCCTGCGGCATTGCGCCCCTATATGGGCGGTGTGGAGTCGATTGGTTAAACTCCATCTATTCATGATTGCGCAAACGCGCTTAAACTAAGCATCAAAAGGCACGTCTTCGTGCCTTTTTTCTTGCCTACTTTTTTCAGTTTTTGTTATGGCAGGCTGTGCCTGTCATGTAGGCGCTTGTCGTCAACACCATCTGGCATAGACAATCTCGATACTAACTACCGCTGATGCGGCAGTACCCATGCAGCCAGCGCGGCTGGCACAATAGTTTTGAGCAGCCTCTTGCCTTCGCCCTCTAAGGATTGTTTTCACATGAAGTTCCAAGGTTCAGACAACTACGTCGCTACACAAGATTTGACATTGGCCGTCAATGCAGCCATCGCGCTGGAGCGGCCTTTGCTCGTCAAAGGCGAGCCCGGTACCGGTAAAACCATGTTGGCCGAAGAAGTGGCCAAATCATTGGGGTTGAACCTGCTGCAATGGCACATCAAATCCACCACCAAGGCCCAGCAAGGCCTGTATGAATACGATGCGGTGAGCCGTTTACGCGATTCGCAGTTGGGCGACGATCGTGTCAAAGATATCCACAACTACATTGTCAAGGGAGTGTTGTGGCAGGCGTTCACTGCCGAACAACCTACGGCCTTGTTGATCGACGAAATCGACAAGGCCGATATTGAATTTCCCAATGATTTGCTGCGCGAACTCGATCGCATGGAGTTCTATGTTTACGAGACCCGTGAGCTGGTCAAAGCGCGTCAACGCCCTATCGTGTTCATCACCTCGAACAACGAAAAAGAATTGCCAGACGCATTCTTGCGCCGTTGCTTTTTCCATTACATCAAGTTCCCTGAAGCGGAAACGATGAAAAACATCGTCAAGGTGCACTTCCCTACCCTCAAGGGGGAGTTGCTCGCTGCTGCAATGAAAAGCTTTTACGAAGTGCGCAGCATTCCTGGCTTGAAGAAAAAACCGTCTACCAGTGAATTGATTGACTGGCTCAAGTTGCTGGTGGCCGAAGACATTCCTGTGGAAGCCTTGCGCAGCCAAGATGACAAAATTGCCATGCCCCCATTGCTTGGGGCCTTATTGAAAAATGAACAGGATGTTTCGCTATTTGAGAAGCTGGTGTTCATGAATCAACGCAACCGCTGATAAGTGCCCGCAAGTTGATTTCTAAGAACGTGTTTACTCATCTAATGGATGGTCGCCTTCGGCTTTAAGCATTCACTTGCCCAATGCAATCTCCATTCCATGCCTGCTGACCATGCACAAGCTTTCGTTCTGCTCCATGCCCTTTAGTTTGCGGATATGCCTGCCAGCCATTGCCTTGTTTTTAACTGGGTGTGGCGATGGCTACAGCGGCCATTTTGTGTGGGGTAACCAACCAGATGATGACGATCCCGGATTGGTCGTTGTAGTCACGCGTGTGGCATCCTATGGTGAAGAGACGGCAGTCTCATGGGACTCGCAGTCAGCAGTGCAAGCGCAAAACATACGCAGCACCAGTGTGGCCGCACAGGCAGCATTCGCCCAATTACAAACCACCGATACATTGCGTTGCGACACAAGCGAACCGATCTGGCGATTGACGCTACAGGTGCCAGATCGCCAGCCGCGACACTACCTGTCCAGCCATGGTGCTTGCGCAGCATTCAATGATGGCTCCGTGGCCGGTTGGATTGCCACGCAGGAGCTTGCTGCGTTTGCCCAACTTCTTTCCCAAAAGGACGATTGAGATGGCCTTTGTAGAACCTGTGCGTTTAAGTGCCAACGGTGTGGTGCTCAAGCCCTTGGCGTTGGAACACGAAGAAGGTTTGCGTGCTGCCGCCTGTGATGGGCAATTGTGGAACCTGCGCGTGACGGGAGTGCCTGAACCCGAACAAGTACGCAGCTATATTGAAACGGCACTTGAGGCGCGTGAGCAAGGTCATCGTTTTGCCTTTGTGGTACTGGAAGAGACCTCCGACACCGTGCTGGGCACCACCAGCTACCACGATATCGTGCCTGCAGTGCATCGCCTGGAGATTGGCTACACCTGGTACGCCAAACGCGTGCAGCGCTCGCATGTCAATACCACGTGCAAATTACTGCTGCTCAGCCATGCCTTTGACACTTTGCTGTGCCGAGTTGTGGGCTGGCGCACCGACCAATTCAACTTTGCCAGTCAGCAAGCCATTGAGCGGTTGGGGGCCAAAAAGGACGGTGTGATTCGTGGGCATGCACTGCGCCGCGACGGCACGATCCGAGACACCGTGATGTACAGCATGACCGCATTTGAATGGCCAGAAGCGCGTGCGCAATTGCAATACAGGCAAGCGATGCACCATCGCACGGACGCTGGTTGAGCGTGCCAGAAAGAACAATGACAATGTCCCAAAGGTTCTGGCTGCTCTCCCCCTGCTTGGGGCCTGCTCACACGGCTTCAAGCAGCCCCACATACTGCCGGGCAACCAGATCCAGAATGGGAATGTGCAGCTCAAAGGTCAGACGGATAAAAAGGTTGAGGTGCTCATCAGGCACGATCTCAAACACACGGTTGGCCACCCGCTCTACATACCGCTCGCCCGAGCGCTCTAGGATCAAATCCAGAGCAACCAATAACAACTCCAGAATGTGCTTGGCGTCATCGCTTTCGCGCAGTGACTGGACAATATGCCGAGCGCCCTCGTTTTGCTGCAGTTGCAGCACGTCCATCACATATATTTTGCAGGCAGCCAAACTGCGGTTTTTAGCCCGTTTTGGCCCTGCAGGCAGATCGTTACGGATAGGCGCCGATGCTGAGGATGCTTTGGGCATTGCTCGCTGCACACCACGCAGCAAACCATCGGCTTGGAGCTTTTCCAAAAGTGCCAGGCAATCGCTCCCAAAAATATCAACCAGATCCTGCAGCGAGCGCTTGCCATTGCTCAGGATCAGCAATTGCCGCTCCTTGGGGGCCATCTTGTTTCGCTCTTCCAGTGCGAACACGCCTCTGGCAGTTTTTTCGATGTTCATGGGCCTTTCTCTCTCTGCGCGAGATGAAAGAACCACTGTAGGCTTCAATTGTTAAACAATTATTAAATTTCCATGCTGATCGACTTCTTCTACACCTTGCGCGCCGGCAAATTACCGGTTTCAGTGAAAGAGTTTCTGGCGCTGCTGGAGGCTTTGGACCGTGGCGTGATTGGGCCCAAGGCATCAGAAGGCACGAGCCTGGATGATTTCTATCATCTCAGCCGCACGATTCTTGTCAAAGACGAAAAGCATTACGACAAGTTTGACCGCGCTTTTGCCGCTTACTTCAAGGGCGTGGACATGCTGACCGACTACAGCAAAGAAATTCCTGATGACTGGTTACGCAAGCTGCTCGAGAAGGAGCTCACTGCAGAAGAAAAAGCCGCGTTGGAGGCCATGGGCTGGGATGAATTGATGGAGACCTTCAAAAAACGCCTGGAAGAACAACAGGAGCGGCATGAAGGCGGCAACAAATGGATTGGTACGGGAGGTACCTCGCCCTTTGGCCATGGTGGTTACAACCCACGTGGCATTCGCATTGGCGGCAAAGGGGGCAACAAAAGCGCAGTCAAGGTATGGGATGCACGTATGTACCGCGACTACGATGACACCCAAGAGCTGGGCACGCGCAACATCAAAGTCGCGCTGCGGCGTTTGCGCAAGTTTGCACGCACTAGCCATGAGTTAGAGTTGGACCTGCAAGGCACGATCCAATCTACTGCTGCCAATGCAGGCTACCTGGACATCAAAATGGTGCCTGAGCGGCACAACAACGTCAAAGTACTGCTGCTCATGGATGTAGGTGGCACGATGGATGAACACATCAAGCGCGTGGAAGAGTTGTTTTCCGCTGTGAAAACAGAATTCAAACATCTGGAGTTTTATTACTTCCACAACTGCGTTTACGACTTCGTGTGGAAGAACAACAAACGCCGCTTTGCCGAGAAATTCGACACTTGGGATGTGATTCGCAAATACAACAAAGACTACAAACTGATTTTTGTAGGCGACGCAACCATGAGCCCGTATGAAATTCTGCAACCTGGTGGCAGTGTGGAATACAACAACCCGGAAGCAGGGGCTGAATGGATTCAACGCCTGACCAATGCATTTCCCCATCACGCCTGGGTCAACCCCGAGCCCCAAGGCGTTTGGGGCTACCGCCAAAGCATTTCCCTGATTCAGCAATTGGTAGGCAACCGCATGTATCCACTCACCCTCAAAGGGTTGGAAGACGCGATGCGCCTGCTCTCAAAATGAATTTGCAGGTGCTTTTTACGCGGTGTTGTGTCAATGCAGTGGAGGCTGCGCCATTTGAAAATGCAGCAGTGTGAAGTACAGCGTCACGTCACCTTCTTCATCCACAAAGGTGCCTAAGGCATTTTGCAGCCGCCCGGCAATGCACAGGCATTCAAGCGCTTCGGGTTGGCCACCGGAAATTTCTGGGGTGGTGAGTAATGCCAGGCCATGGGTTTCGCCAAATTCACGCACGGCAGCGAGTGCCTGGCCATGCTGCGCAGGAATCGCATCATTGGCCCATGCCCATAGAAATGTGCCACCACTGCGCGATGTCGTACCAACCAAGCATACGGTGGCCACCACATCGCCCAACGGGCTGTCAAAAGTCAAAGTTGCGGCGTTCAAGTCCCAGCGGTAAGGCGCACCTTGCAAAGCAAAGCGCTGTTGCCATGTTTTGTTGCTCTCGAACATGGCGTTGACAGCATCCTTGCTCCATTGCGTCCAATCCTTCTCTGTCGTCATCGGCTGGCCCTTGGTTTCAGGGTTTCATGCTGCCGGTGCGTTGCGCACGGTCATGCCAGCTCAAGGCTTCAGTCAGCAGCATGGGCGTGTGCTTGCCCACGGACTGGTGCAGCGCACGGTCGTAATAGTCTTGCAATAACGGCTGGTAATCTGGGTGCGCACAATTGGCAATGATGCTCTTGGCACGCTCTTTAGGCGAGAGGCCGCGCAAATCAGCCAAGCCTTGATCGGTCACGATGATTTGCACATCGTGTTCGGTGTGGTCTACGTGCGAGACGCATGGCACGACGCAGGAAACATCTCCATTCTTGGCAATGGAGTTGGCCATGAAGATGGACAGGTATGCATTGCGGGCAAAGTCACCTGAGCCGCCAATGCCATTCATGATGGCGGAGCCATTGACATGGGTTGAATTGACGTTGCCGTATATATCGGCCTCAATCATGGCATTCATGGCAATCACCCCCAAGCGGCGAATCAACTCGGGGTGGTTGCTCATTTCCTGTGGGCGCAGCACGACTTTATCGCGGTAAAAACCGATGTTGTCGATGAATTCACGCTCGCCTTCAGGGCTCAGCGACAAGGCCGTGCATGACGCGCTGGCCAGTTTGCCCGATTGCAGCATGGCCAGCATGCCGTCTTGCAGCACTTCGGTATACGCCGTGAGATGATCAAAGGGCCCATTGTTCAAACCTGCAAGCACCGCATTGGCAATATTGCCCACGCCCGATTGCAAAGGCAGCAGATTTTTTGGTAACCGGCCCAATGCCACTTCGTTCTTGAAAAACTCAATCAAATGGCCGGCAATGCGGGTTGAGGACGCGTCAGGGTCTTTGAAGGGCGAATTGCGGTCTGATTTGTTGGTAGGGACAACCGCGATCACTTTGCTCGGATCGCAGCGCAGGTACTGTTCACCAATACGATCATCGGGTTTGATCAATGGAATAGGCACGCGGTGCGGTGGCAATTGGGTACCGTAGTAAATATCGTGCATACCGGCCAGCTCCAAAGGTGGGTATGCGTTGACTTCCAAAATCACCATATCGGCCTGGTCCAGCCAGGTCTTGTTATTGCCTACCGAGGTCGATGGAATCAAACGGCCATCAGGCAAGATACCGGCCACTTCAATCACGGCCACATCCAATTTTCCAAAGAAGCCAAACCACACATATTGCGCAACGTGTGAGAGGTGCATGTCAATGTATTGCATGCTGCCTTCATTGATGCGTTTGCGACCAATAGGGTCGGACTGGTAAGGCAGGCGCGTTTGGATGCCGTTGACTTTGGCCAGCGCACCATCAATTTCGGGCGCTGTAGAGGCGCCTGTCCATAAATCAATTTTGAAGGTTTTGCCCTGCTCGTAGAGCTTTTCAATGCGGGCAGCCAAAGCCATAGGCACTTCTTTGGGCGAGCCCGATCCCGTGAAACCGCTCATACCCACATTGGCGCCTTCGGGGATGAGTTCTGCCGCTTGGGCTGCGGTCATGATTTTGCTTTGCAAAGCGGTGCATTGGATGCGATCGAATTCAGGCATAGCTACGCTCTTGTATCGTGGGTCAAGAATGGAGGCTTGCATCCTACGCCTGAAGCTTTTTGCTCAATCGGATTGTTAAGGGTTATTGAGTAGGTGTTATCCCTAGATTTTTGGTGTCCTTGGCCTAGTAAGACGAAGTTTTGTCACTTTTAGTGTGCTGGTTGGCAGGTTTCATGAACCTGACGCGGGGCTCATTTTCACCGCCTCGCAGGCCTGCAATAAGCGTGTATGGATGCGCGTATCTTTGCCCAATTCGGGGTGGAAGCTGCACCCCATCACCCTGCCCTGTTGCACCAGCACAGGATCGCCATCGCACTGCGCCAGTATCTGCACATCAGCCCCCCAAGCCACGATGCGTGGCGCGCGAATCAAAACAACTTCTATTGGCCCGCCAGCCAATGCTGTGCTGGCCGTGGTAACACGAGACTCACGCTGGCGCCCATAGGCATTGCGCTGCACGCGCACCTGCAACGCACCCAGGCTTGCTTGAGGCGGCTGCACCTGTTGCGCCAACACAATCAAACCAGCGCAGGTGCCCAAGCATGGGTATTGGTGGACAAACGCCAGTAAGGCTTGCCACAACCCCTCTTCCTGCTGCAATTGGTGCAGCATGGTGGTGGATTCCCCGCCAGGCACAATCAACCCATCCACGGTTTGCAGGTCTGCGGCGGTACGCACCAGCCGATGCTTGGCCCCAATAACGTCCAGCATTCGGACATGGGCTTCGTAGGCGCCCTGCAACGCCAAAATGCCAATGACAACAGGAACGTTGGAGGTAGCAGGCGTGGGCAACATCTCAGTCCCCTCGTGTTTGCAGCAGCGCGGTCGGTTCGAGCGTCGAAACCGCCAGTCCGCGCATAGCTCCTTGGCATTGCGCGCTGCATTCAGCCACAACGGCTGCATCATCAAAATAGGTACAGGCACGGACGATGGCATTGGCGCGTTCGGCCGCTTCTTGCGCACTGGCCAGTATTTGCCCGTCGTTCATGAAAATGCCTGAACCAACAAAAATCGCCTGTGCGCCCAATTGCCGCATCAATGCCGCATCGGCCGGTGTCGCAATACCGCCTGCTGAAAAATTGGGGACCGGCAATGCGCCTGTTTTGGCCACTTGCTGTACCAATGCAAACGGTACACGCAAGTCACGTGCGGCAACGTACAGTTCATCAGCACGCAATGCAGTTAATGCGCGAATGTCGGCCATGATCTGGCGCATGTGTTTCACCGCGTGCACAACGTCCCCCGTACCAGCTTCGCCTTTGGTGCGGATCATCGCTGCGCCTTCATTGATGCGGCGCAGTGCCTCGCCCAAATTGCGCGCCCCGCACACAAAAGGCGTTTTGAATGCCTGCTTATCGATGTGATGGACTTCGTCTGCTGGGGTCAATACCTCGCTCTCATCAATGAAGTCAACACCCAGGTGGGCCAACACCTGCGCCTCCGCAAAGTGACCTATACGCGCTTTGGCCATGACCGGAATGGTGACTGCAGCCATGATGTCTTGAATCAAACGCGGATTGGCCATGCGCGCAACACCGCCTTGCGCCCGAATTTGTGCCGGCACGCGTTCGAGTGCCATCACCGCGCATGCACCTGCAGCTTGCGCAATATGGGCTTGCTCTACCGTGCACACATCCATGATGACGCCGCCTTTGAGCATTTCTGCCAACCCCACCTTCAAACGGTGTTCGGTACTGATGGAATGGGCCATTTCTGGCGTTGAAGATGCTGCTGCAGTAGTCATAAAAACCAGTCGATTCGGGTATGAGTGAGAAAGATAAACAGGCGGCAATGGTAGAAAAATGCCTGGGCGATGACCAGATATGATGGCAGTACGGTTTGCCTAAACTGTACTGATAATCCAACCATACAGTTGGTGCGGCGTGCGACGGCGTGATTGACTTGCTCAAATGTCGACTTGGCATGGTTTTGGCCTATTCAACAATCAATTTTTATTCTTGTTTTCATACCGCTATGGCATCGCCCGATCCTCTTGCAAGCGTCCCACAAAACATCCCAAGCGCAGCCTCCCTTACCCGCGTGGAAGAAGTCATGCAAGACATTCGCCAGCGGATACAAATGCGGCATTTGTGCGTTGGCAAAAAACTTCCCTCCATTCGTGTCCAAGCCGATAGCCTTGGCGTCTCGCGTTCTACGGTGGTTGAGGCGTATGCGCGTTTAGTGGCTGAAGGGGTAATCGAATCGCGTCCGGGTTCTGGCTTTTACGTGGGGCGGCAAGTCAGCCCATTTAAGGTTGCCGAAACTGCCGCGGGCTTGAGCCCTGCCAGCGATCCGGTGTGGGTTACACGCCAAGCCTTGTTGGCCCCTGCAACCAGCTTGCAGCCAGGCTGTGGTTGGTTGCCTGATTCGTGGATGCCTGAGCAAGAAATCCGGCGTGCTTTACGCGCGGTTTCACGCAAACCCTTGGCCCCGTTAACAGGCTATGGAACGCCACAAGGCTCCCCCGCTTTGCGGCAGCTGCTGGCCCACCGTTTGGGCGAGCGTGGCATGCATGTAGCGCCAGAACAGTTGATGTTGACCGAGTCCAGCACCCAAGCCGTGGATTTACTGTGCCGGTTCTTTCTGCAACCGGGCGATACGGTGCTGGTCGATGACCCGTGCTACTTTAGTTTTCAGGCAATGTTGCGAGCCCACCGTGCGAATGTAGTGAGTGTTCCCTATACCCCGCACGGACCTGATGTACAAGCCATGGCCGCGTGCCTGGCCCAACACCGCCCACGTGTGTACATCACCAATGCCGCACTGCACAACCCCACCGGGGCGAGTTTGAGTGTGGAGATTGCGCACCAAGTCTTGGTGCTGGCGGCACAACACGACTTAACCATCATTGAAGACGATGTGTTTGCCGATTTTGAAAACCACCGTGCCCCTCGCTATGCCGCGCTCGATGGTTTGCGCCGTGTGGTGTACGTTGGCAGTTTTTCCAAAACCTTATCGGCCTCGGTTCGCGTGGGGCATATCGCTACCAGACCTGATTGGGTTGAACAATTGGTGGATTTGAAGCTGGCCATTGCCTTTGAATCAGGCCATTTTTCAGCGGAACTGCTGCATACCTTGCTGGGCAGTGGCACATACCAGCGGCACATGAACAGCTTGCGAGCCCGACTGGCAGATGCCATGGGGTTGACCTTGCAGCGGCTAGAGAAATTGGGCGTCCATGCATGGCACCAACCTAGCGCAGGCATGTTTGTCTGGTGTGCGTTACCAGAAGGACTGGATGCGGCCACCTTATCTGAGTACGCCCTGCACCACCATCAACTGCTACTTGCGCCGGGCAATAGCTTCAGCCCCTCACAACAAGCGAATGGTTATTTGCGTTTCAATGTGGCCCAAAGTCTCTCTCCTGCCGTGTTCAATGCATTGGCAAAGAGCATGCAGGCTTGTAGGAGAGGACGTGCCACGTGAATGATGGCATTGCCTGTTGGAAACGATCAAAACCCATGCTGTGTGCAGTTGTCCTGTTGTCTACTGACTATTTCTTTTTTTGAATAAATAAAAGAATAATGATAGTAATAAGGGTGCCATCGTTCTGTGGATAAGTAATTATTTTGTATTTATATCAATATGTTACGAAATTGACGAGTCTGTGTGTGGATAGGGGCAATGTCGATCACAGAATTGGGGATAACTTGAGCCCCTTTCACAAAGGGGGTTGTCATCCCCAAACCATGCAACAGCCATCACATGCGTTATCCACAGCTTATGCGTTTTGGCGTGGGGTTGTTCAAGGCTGTGTTTTCACGTAAGTGACAGCGCTGCTCGCTAACTCTGGCACGATCGACAACCAACAGCAGGTTTGGGGCTCGCGCGCCCCAAACCTCAACACACAAGACAAGGAGACAGTGATGCATCAGGCATACATCGTGGATGCAGTACGCACTGCAGGCGGGCGACGAAACGGGCGTCTTTCCGGTTGGCACCCGGTGGATTTGGCCGCGCAAGTGCTCAATGCTTTGGTCGATCGCAATAGCGTGGATCCTGCACTGGTGGAGGATGTGTTCATGGGCTGCGTAAGTCAAATTGGCGAGCAAGCCGCCAACGTAGGGCGTAACGCGGTGCTGGCTTCCAAGTTGCCCCAGTCGGTGCCGGGGACGTCCATTGATCGGCAGTGTGGTTCGTCGCAACAAGCCATTCACTTTGCGGCCCAGGCGGTCATGTCAGGGGTGATGGATGTGGTGATCGCTGCTGGTGTGGAATCCATGAGCCGTGTGCCCATGGGCAGTCCCATGGTGTTGCCGCGCAAAGCGGACATGGGCTACTACCAAAGTCCGGCGATACAGGAGCGCTATGGTGCGCAAGATTTCAGCCAGTTTGTGGGCGCAGAAATGGTGGCGCACAAATACGGTTTGCATAAAGAGCAGCTCGATGCTTTTGCCCTGCAAAGCCATCAAAAGGGCGTTGCTGCCACGCAGACCGGGGTTTTCAAAAATGAAATCGTGCCGATTGCCATGCGCGATGCTCAAGGCCAAGTGAGCGGGCAATGGCACACCCAAGATGAAGGTTTGCGCCCTGACGCCACGCTGGAGGCCATCGCCAACGTGAAGCTATTGCAAGAAGGGGGCGTGACCACTGCGGCCAATGCCAGTCAAGTGTGCGATGGGGCCAGTGGCGTGTTAATTGTGAATGAGCGTGGCCTGAAAGCTTTAGGGGCGCAGCCATTGGCGCGTATTCACCACATGACAGTGCTGGGGCATGATCCGGTCATCATGCTCGAAGCCCCTATCCCGGCGACGCAGCGTGCTTTGCAAAAGGCGGGCATGCGTTTGACCGATATCGATCTCTACGAAGTCAACGAAGCGTTTGCTGCGGTGCCCCTGGCATGGCTGCAGGCGTTGGATGCAGACCCTGCAAAACTCAATGTCCATGGTGGGGCCATCGCATTGGGTCATCCGTTAGGGGCATCTGGTGCCAAGCTGATGGCAACGTTGGTGCACGCGCTGCATTCGCGTGGCCAGCGCTGGGGTTTGCAAACCATGTGCGAAGGCGGCGGTATGGCCAACGTCACCATTCTTGAGCGTTTGTGATGCGGCACTGACTGCCATGCGCACCGCAATCAAGGAGTCTTCTATGCAAGAAATATGTTTTAAAGACCGTGTCAGCGTGTGCTTGGCGCCAACAGGGGTGGCCACGGTGACCTTGCGGCGGGCCGATAAGATGAACACCCTTGATGGGGCGATGTTCCAAGGCTTGATGGATGCTGGCGCCTGGCTGCGCGATGCGGCAGGTTTGCGGGCCGTGGTGCTGGCTGGGGAAGGCAAGGCTTTTTGCGCAGGCCTGGATATGGCCAATTTCGAAGGCATCTTGCATGGCCAAGGCGTTGACCCGGTATTGGGCCGCTTGGCTCAAAGGCGTTTTGGCCCTGCTAACTTGCCCCAAGCCATTGGCTGGCAGTGGCGTGCGCTGGAGGTTCCCGTGGTCGCAGCGGTGCATGGCGTTGCTTTGGGTGGAGGCATGCAATTGGCGCTAGGCGCAGATGTGCGTTTGGTTGCACCGGCCACGCGCTTGTCAGTGCGCGAAATCCATTGGGGTTTGGTGCCCGATATGGCCGGCATGCCGCTGCTGCGTGAATTGGTACGTGCGGATATTGCGCGGGAGTTGGTATTTACCGGGCGCATGGTGGATGCACAAGAAGCTTGCCAGATTGGTTTGGCCACCCGCATTGAACCAGAGCCTTTGCAGGCCGCGCAAGCCCTGGCTGCTGAAATGGCCAGCTTTCATCCGCAGGCCATTCGTGCTGCTAAGCGCCTGCTCAACAGCAGTTTTGATGCATCAGCTGGCGATTTGCTGATGGCCGAGTCGCTTGAGCAGATGCTGCTATTGGGCTCGCCCAACCAGCGTGAAGCGGTGGCAGCAGGGTTGCAAAGGCGTGCGCCCGTTTTTGACGATGTCTAGCCGCCTGCGCGCAGGTGTTACACAAACAAATCGTCGAAAGCATGTTTGGGCTCAAACCAGCGGTTGCGCATGACCAGCCGTTGTGGGCCTGGCATCACGGTGGTGGTTTCTTCATGCAACGGATCACCCGGAAAGCAGACCATGCGCTGGCCATCCACATCCACACTGACAGGGGTTATGCAGTAGGGCGCCTGGGTGCTGGCATGCGTTTGCACAGCAGCAATACTGGCAAAGCGGCTCAAGTGTGCCAAGGTCATGATTTGTGGTGGCGGGAGCAATATCTCGCGCCGTTGGTGGCTTGCAAGCAAGGCGCGCGGTGTGCCCCATACCAGCCGTACAGCTTCGCTGGTATCGGCCTGTGCAGTTTGCTCTGCAGGCGCTTGTGCCAATAAAAACCAAGTGTCAAAACGCTTGCTGCTGAAGTTAGGAACTTTGGGCGTGATCCAGCGCGAAAAAGGCAATAGGTTTTGCACGCTACAGGCCAATGGTTGCGCCTGCGTGGCTTGGGCCCAGGGCGTGCCGTTGAGTAAGGCGTGGCGCAACGGCTGCCATTGGGCGGTTTGTGGGGCTTGGCCATCGGCTGTCCAGACCAGACCGACTTCTTCCAACGTTTCTCGCAACGCCGCACCGTATAGGCTGGCTGCTGTTGGGGCATCAAGCTGGTGGCGAGTGAATGCGTGTTGGTGCGCAGCCCACACGTTGGCAAAACCTGCAGCGTTGGCGATGGCTTCGTCACCTGCATCGACCTTGCCACCAGGAAACACCAAGGTGCCTGCAAAATTGCGCGACGTGGCCGCGCGTTCCATCAACAGCACTTCAAAGCCGTCTTGCGCGTGGGGGCGCAGCACAATCACACTGGCCGCAGCAATAGGCTCAGGAGCCTGCGTGTGCTGGGACTGATTGGCCGGTTCCTGGGGGTCACGAGTTTGACGCATGAAAAAGTCTCCGATCGTTATGATGGCCGCATTCCGTGGGGCCTAGCGTATTTTCAGATGATCCGATGTTGATTTGAACGCTGGCTGCATACACCAACGATACAACAAGGAGCAAAGAGCATGGCATTGGATTTTCAGGGCCGCGTAGCGATTGTGACAGGCGCCGGGGGCGGTTTAGGGCGCGAGCATGCATTGGCGTTGGCGCGGCGGGGTGCCAAAGTGTTGGTCAATGATTTAGGAGGCAGTGTCAAGGGCGAAGGCGGCTCCCTCTCTGCAGCGCAGCAGGTGGTGGATGAAATCACCGCGTTGGGTGGGCAGGCCATGGCCAATGGTGCTTCTGTTACTGATTTTGATGCAGTGCAAGCCATGGTGGCCCAAGTGATGGAGACCTGGGGCAGGGTAGACATCTTGGTCAACAATGCAGGCATCTTGCGCGACAAGAGCTTTGCCAAGATGGACATGGCAGATTTCCGTCTGGTGCTTGATGTGCACTTGATGGGGGCCGTGCATTGCGCCAAAGCGGTTTGGGAACACATGGTGGCCCAGCAATACGGCCGTATTGTGATGACCACATCATCCTCTGGTTTGTATGGCAATTTTGGGCAAACCAACTACGGCGCAGCGAAACTAGCGCAAGTGGGCTTGATGCAAACGCTGGCGCTCGAAGGTGCCAAGCACCATATCCATGTGAATGCTTTGGCCCCTACGGCAGCTACACGCATGACCGAAGGCTTGATGCCTGAGGCCGTATTGGCCCAACTCAACCCTGCAGCGGTGGTACCTGCTATGTTGGTTTTAGCCCATGAAAGCGCGCCAACGCGCGCCATTGTGTGTGCTGGGGCTGGCAGTTTTGAAGCGGCACACATCACGCTGACGCAGGGAATTCATTTGGGCTCAGGGCCTGACGTGGACACCGACTTGGCTGCGCGTTTGCATGAGGTGCTTGACCGCGCAAATGAAACAGTGCCCTCCAGCGGCCAAGCGCAGGGTGAGTCGGAAATCAAAAAAGCCATGGCGGCACACCAAGCTGCTTAGCACGTGTTCTTCACGCACCAAGAACATGGTGGCGCTTCAACGTCTTGGTGCGTCTGAAATACCAAACTCCATCTGCATTGGTGCAGTGCTGGTTAGGTTTGTATGCGAAGGTTATTTTCAATACAGAATTTTTATAAATAACAACCATTCCCATTAATATTTGTTGGGCGTATACTGAAAAAACGATAAAGACACCTCTGCTCCAGCGTGTGCACGCGCCTTTACCGCGGTTGCTCGCGGCCAGCTTCGCTGTTTTGCCGGGCAGTTTATTGGCTTGCGATTGGGGGCAAAGGCGCAGTCTTAAGAGGACGAACCGCCTTAAGCCTTCTTGGACAGGTGGACGGTATGCACAAAAGAGTGGGTTTGGGAGTACTGCTGTTGTCTTTGAGTGTGAGCGCTTTCGCGCAAAGTGCGGTCACCATTTATGGCCGTGTTAACACGACGGTGGAAAGCAGCAAGTTGTCTGGCGATTCTGCGCAAAATCAAATGCGCAACAACGGCTCCAATCTGGGTTTTCTAGGCGAAGAAGACTTGGGCGCTGGCCTCAAAGCAGGGTTCCAGTTTGAGCGTGATATTGACAGTACTGATGGAGCTTCAGCTGGTTATGAAGCCCAGTCTGAGGTGTGGTTGGGTGGCGACTGGGGGCGTATCCGCTTGGGCAACTACGGCGGACAATCGTTCAAAACCATTGTTGAGGCCGTGAGTCTGCATAACGACAACGTCGGCACATCGGCAGACTGGTTGTTTGCTGACGTGATGCCTGCTGATCACCATATTGGTTATGTCTCACCAGATATCGGGGGCTTGGTGCTGGAGTTGGGTTACAGCACCAAAGACGACCGCCAAGCCGTAGATGGCACACGCAAAAACGCCTATGAAGCCATTGCCAATTACGACTGGGGCAATTGGTCCTTGGCCGCAGCCTATGCCAAGTATGGCGATGCCAATCAATGGAGTTTGCGCGCCTTGTATGCAATGGGTGACTTCCTGTTCGGAGGCTACTACCAGCGGGATAAAAACGGCTTGCTGCCTGATGCAGGCAACCGCAACAACTACCGTTTCGTGGGTATTTACACCCTGGGTGCGAATGAGATCCACCTCAATGCGGGCTATGCAGATGATTACAGCAACCAATCAGGCAGCGGTGCGACGCAATGGACGGTGGCGTGGAACCACAATCTGAGCAAGCGCACCAAAATTTATGCGCAGTACACCGCGCTGAACAACCGCCGCAATGGTTTGTATGGCGAGGATTTGGGGGTGCACACACCTGGGCAAGATTTCCGTTCATTTGGAGTAGGCTTGCGCCACTATTTTTAACTTGAATGGAGGTTTTGACTATGCCAACCAACCACTGGATGGATTTGCTGGCGCTGTGGCCATTGCTACCGCTGATGCCTTTGGTACTTCTTTAATGTTGGGTTGAGGGTGGCACACGAACAGGTGTTCTGCGCTGCCTTTGTGCCATTGATTCAAAGCGCGGCATGGCCTGCGCGTTGTTGTGTTTCTTTTTTGTCGTTCGGGTGTGTTGATGCTGGCTCCTTTTTTGATCATGTTGCGCGAGGGCATTGAAGCCGCGCTGATAGTCGGCATCATTGCCAGTTACCTCAAGCAGACTGGCCGCTCGCGCTGGTTACCCGCCATCTGGGTCGGCGTGTTACTGGCAGTGTCTTTGTCGTTGTTTGTAGGTGCCGCAGTATTGTTTGCGGGGCGCGAGTTTCCGCAGCAAACGCAGGAATGGTTTGAAGCCATTGTCGGGCTGGTTGCCGTTGGGCTACTGACCTATATGGTGCTGTGGATGCGCAAGGCTGCACGCTCCATCAAAGGGCAGTTGCAGCATGCCGTTGACCAAGCCATGGTTGCTGAGCGGGGGCATTCAGCCACATGGGGGCTGATTGGAATGGCCTTTTTTGCCGTCGCCCGCGAAGGACTGGAGTCGGTGTTTTTCCTGCTGGCGATTTTTCAGCAAAGCTCAGGTTGGGGCGCTCCCATGGGCGCTTTGGCAGGGGTGGTTGTGGCCGCAGTTCTTGGCGTGGTGATTTTTTGGGCTGGGGTGCGTTTGGACTTGCGCCGTTTTTTCCGCTGGACGGGCTTATTCATCTTGCTGGTTGCTGCAGGCTTACTCTCTGGCGTACTGCGCAACTTGCACGAAGCGGGCGCTTGGAACAGTTTGCAAACAGTGGCGTTTGACTGGAGTGCGTGGCTGCCCAATTCCAGCGTACTTGGCACCGTGCTTTCCGGCCTGTTGGGTTACCACGAATCCCCAACGGTGGGCGAGGTGCTGATTTGGGCTTTGTACTTGGTTGCTGCCGCTGTGCTGCTGTGGCTCACTCGCGAGCGTGGAGCGCAACCGCCGCTCCATCGCGCTGAGGCCAAGCCCGCAACGGTACCGCAAGGCATAGCAACGGCTGCGCCTTCTGCGTGGGTGGCTTGGGCCATTGTGGGCTCTGCCTTGTTGGTAGCCGCTGGTGTTGCGGCGTTTTATTACGCCACCAAAACCGCCAAAGGCCCGCAGCGCGGCGAAATGCACCGTGTGGTGGTGCGCGATGGGTTGTGCGAACCAATGAACTTCAGCTTGCCTGCTGGCGTGACAACATTTGAAATCCATAACGCCTCCAAACGCACGCTGGAGTGGGAAATTCTCGATGGCGTGATGGTGGTGGCTGAGCGGGAAAACATTGCGCCGGGTTTTCATTCGTTGCTCACAGTCAAGCTCAAGCCGGGTACTTTTGCCATTACCTGTGGTTTGCTCTCCAACCCGCGTGGCCAATTGGTTGTGACGCCATCGGCCTCGTCCGAGGCCGAACGCCTGCGGCCACCGGTACAGGCTTTCATTGGGCCGCTGTCAGAAAATCGGGTGTTCCTCATCATGCAAACCAACGCCTTGGTGCGGCACATCAAAACACTTGAAGAGGCTATTACCGCAGGTGATTTAGCCCAAGCCCAAGTGCAATGGCTAGCCGCTCGCGTGCCCTACAAGCGCATGGAGGCGGTGGTGGGTCGTATGGCAGATATAGACAACCGTATCGACATTCAAGCGCGTTATTTGGCGCAAGGTGAAGACGACCCCGAGTTCCGCGGATTCCATCGCCTTGAAAAACAATTGTTTGGTCAGCGTAGCCTGCAGGGCAGTGCTGCCGTGGCCGAACAACTGCGCCTTGATGCAGAGCAGCTGCAGCAGCGCCTCAAGCAATGGCAACAAGCACCAGAAGATTTAGCTGGCAGTGCGGTATGGCAAGCGCAGCGCTTGCAGGAAAGCGGCATCACAGAGCCAGAAAACCTATACGCCTTGAGCGACTTGGCAGACCTGCAAGCCAACCTTGATGGCATGCAAAAAAGCGTATTGCTGGTAGATGAGTTGCTGCAAGGCGCCAAAGCCCCGTTGGCAGAAGAAGTACGCCAGCATTTTCAGGCGCTGCAAAGCGCACTCGATGCACTCAAAAACCATGACCAGAGCAGTTTCTTACCTTATTCGGAGGTGACTGCAACACAGCGGCAACAGCTCAGTGCGTTGGTCGCGGCATTGGCTGGCCGTGTGGAACAAGTCAATCCCGCCTTGGGATTGGAGTGATGTGCACGACCAGTATTGAGGCTGCAGATTCTGAATAACGACAACACAACACCCGTTACCACCACGATTTTTATGAAAACGAACGAACCACAAAACCATGGCGGTTGCCCGTTTAACCTGTTGGGGCAGACTACAGATTCACAGCGCCTGGACTCAGCAAGCGCGCAACCCAACGCGTCACGTAATCGGCCAGGCAACCCATCGCGACGGCTTGCTTTGCGGCACATGGGCGGCGGTATGGTGGCAGGTTTGGCGGGGGCCAGCTTGGCTGGCTGCGCTGCCACGGCACAAACTCAAGCCAGTGCTGCACATGCAGCCAACGTGACCAATGCGCCGCTGAGTAATGCGGCCCGTCCGCAAGACCGCGTGCCTTTTTACGGGGTACACCAAGCAGGCATTACCACTGCACGCCCAGCCAATGGCATGGTCGCCAGCTTTGCTGTTTTGGCTGATACGCCTGAGGAGCTGGAGCGCTTGTTTCAACGCTTAACCGAACGGGCCGCTTTCCTCACCCAAGGTGGGGAAGTGCCTGAGCAAGACCCGCGCTTGCCGCCGGTGGATTCAGGCATCCTAGGCCCTACGGTTGAGCCCGATGCGCTCACCATCACGGTCTCGTTGGGGGCTTCTTTGTTTGATGAGCGTCCTTGGCTGGCACCGCACAAACCCAGACATTTGCAGCGTATGACGCGCTTTCATAACGATGCGCTTGATGCCAGTCTCTGCCACGGCGATTTGAACCTGCAAATTTGTGCCAATACCGCCGATACGGCCATCCATGCACTGCGCGACATGATTAAAAATCTGGCCGATCAAATGGTGTTGCGTTGGAAGCAAGAGGGCCATGTGCCTATCGTGCAGCCCAGTGCGGATGGCAGCGTCGCCAGCGCCCGTAATTTCCTGGGCTTCCGCGATGGTTCGGCCAACCCTGATGCGGGCGACGCCGCTGTCATGAACCAAGTGGTGTGGGTTGGTGCTGCACGCAACGAACCGACATGGGCCGAGGGCGGCACATACCAGGCCGTGCGCATCATCCGCAACTTTGTAGAACGGTGGGATAGAACACCCCTGCGTGAACAGGAGCAGATTTTTGGTCGCACCAAAATGACAGGTGCCCCGTTGGATGCGGCAGAGAGCACAGAGTTTGAAGTGCCCGACTACACCAAAGACCCTGAAGGCTTGCAAACCCGATTGGATTCGCACATTCGTCTGGCCAACCCGCGTACACCAGAGTCTGAGGAGAACCTCATGCTGCGCAGGCCTTTTAACTACTCCAATGGCGTAGCCAAGAACGGCCAGCTTGACCAGGGCCTGCTGTTCATTTGCTATCAGGCTAATCTGGAAAAAGGCTTCATCGAAGTGCAGCGCCGTTTGGATGGTGAGCCGCTGGAAGAATACATCAAGCCCGTAGGTGGCGGCTACTTCTTCACGCTGCCCGGTGTGCGCGATGCAGGCGATTTTTATGGCAGTGGCTTGATGGCGGTGGTAAGGGATGCCGGGCATAAAGGCGCAAACAATTCCGCTCCCCACAATGCCGCTTCTATGAACCCGACTTCGACTGGCTTAGTCTGAACGGAGTGGGGATGCTCAAACCTGTACTTTGCGCGAGTTCACCATGCAGTCGACGCCACCACACACCGCTCGCCCTGAGCCCTTCGACCATGCTCAGGACAGGCCTGTCGAAGGGCATGGATAAAGCACCAAGCAAAACACCAACAAGCCCAGATTTCCAAGAGCAATCGCAAAACTTGCTAACCCTTTTTTTCATCACCCACCGCCGCAATGGCAAAGGAGATCACGCATGACATTCCCATTCAAACACCTGCTGGTGGCCGTTGGCTTAGTGGCCAGTGCCGCCGCCATGGCACAAAAAGCCCAGCCTCTCGACTTGGTTGCGCCTATTGCCGAGTACAAAATCTACGTGACCGAAAACGTGGACCAACTCGTGACCGACACCGCTGCCTTTGTTGCTGCAGTCAAGAAGGGCGATGTGGAAAAAGCCAAAGCCTTGTATGCACCTACCCGCGTGAGTTACGAGCGTATCGAACCCATTGCCGAGCTGTTCAGCGATATGGATGTGGCCATTGATTCACGCGCCGACGACTACGAAGGTGCTGAGAAAGACCCCGCATTCCCCGGCTTTCACCGTATTGAATACAGCCTGTGGCAGCACAACACCACTAAAGACGTGGGTGACGTTGCCGATAAACTGCTGGCCAACGTCAAAGAACTGCAAGGCCGCATTGCCAAGCTGACTTTCCCGCCGGAAGTCGTCGTCGGAGGCGCCGCCGTATTGATGGAGGAAGTCGCTGCCACCAAAATCTCCGGCGAAGAAAACCGCTACAGCAAAGTCGACCTGTGGGACTTTCAAGCCAATACCGAAGGCTCTTACAAAATCGTTGAGCTGGTGCGCCCTTTGATCGAGAAAACGGAAGCTCCATTTTTGGCCGAAGTCGACAAAAACTTCAAAACCGTTTTCGACATTCTGAAAACCTACCGCACCGCCGATGGCAAAGGCTTTGTTTCGTACGAAAAGCTGACCGACAAAGACCGCACCGTCATGGCTGCTGCCATCAATAAACTGGCAGAAGACCTCTCCACCCTGCGCGGTAAGCTCGGTCTGGATTGAAGTTCAAAGGTGACGATTAGGGGGCACTGTGCAAGTTTGGCAAAAAGTGTATATAGGGCAAGTAAGCGGTTTGCCTCCCGTTTTGCCGCACAGGGGGCTGAGCTAGGCGATACTTGGCACTTTCCTTTTGACCTAGCACATTTGCTTTTATGAGTATCCAATGGTTCCCCGGCCACATGCACCTGACCCGCAAAGCCATTGGCGAGCGGGTCAAAACCATTGATGTGGTGATTGAAATGGTCGATGCGCGTTTGCCTGCGTCCAGTGCAAACCCCATGCTGCGTGAATTGCTGGAGCACAAGCCGAACCTGAAGGTGCTTAACAAGGCCGATTTGGCGGATGCTGCACGCACGCACGAGTGGCTCGATTGGTATAACCAGCAACACAACACCAAAGCGGTGGCGATGGACGGCCACCATACAGCGCCTGCTCGGGCGCTGATTGATGCATGCATGGCGTTGGCGCCTTCGCGTGGAACGATGGACAAGCCCATGCGGGTGCTGATTTGTGGCATTCCCAATGTGGGCAAGTCCACATTGATCAACACCATGGTGGGGCGCCGTGCAGCCAAAGCCGCTAACGAGCCGGGCGTAACTAGGCAAGAGCAGCGGTTTTCCTTGCAGGACGGTTTTTATTTATTTGATACACCGGGGGTGTTATGGCCGCGCATTATCGTGGCGCAAAGTGGCTATAACTTGGCTGCGGCTGGCTCGATTGGTCGCAACGCATTTGACGATGAACTGGTGGCGCTGGAGCTGGTTGCGTACTTGCAGCGGCACTACCCGCAGGCGTTGTTGGCCCGCTACCCTGTGGCAGATAATGTGCAGGCCTTGACGGCTATGGCTGACCATGTGCTGTTTGACGAGGTGGGGCGCAAACGCGGTGCGTTGTTGCCGGGTGGGCGGGTGAATGCGCAAAAAGCAGCAGAAATTATTTTGCAGGACTTCCGCTCAGGGGTCTTGGGGCGTTTGACCATTGAAACCCCAGCAGAGTTTCAAGAGTGGCTGGCCACTGGCGAACGATTGGATGCCGAGCGCCAATTGCGCAAAGAGCAGTACGAGCAAGAGCGGGAGAAAAATAAGAAGCGCCGCAAGAAAAAATGATTTTTCGTTCAAGACGCATTTTTTTCATATACAATGCCGTCTTTCGCCGGATTAGCTCAGTTGGTAGAGCACCCGCCTTGTAAGCGGTAGGTCGTCAGTTCGAATCCGACATCCGGCACCAAACACATAAACCCTCATGCATTTGCATGGGGGTTTTTTGTTTTGTACGTTTGTTCAAGAGCCGTTTGAAAAGCGCCCGGGTTTGTGTATTCCCTGCGGTGATGAAAAAAACAGTGCCCGCCCGCTGGCTTGAGTCCGTCAAAAGCTATGCGAAAGAGGTAACTTCGGCAGGAGCAATGCCTCCATCAAAGCGGTCTGCATCATCTGCATGCCGGTAGAGCTTGTCCTATAGCCACGTAGGACAATGAGTACGCCAGAAGACAAATACAGCTGACATCCGCTTGGTATTCAGGACTCTAAGATGAAGTCTCCTATCAATCGTTGCAGGGCAACATATCAAGGAGCCATTATGAATAGCCAAAAATTTTTCATTGCGAGTGCAATTTCTCTGGGGTTGGTTTGCGGCGTAGCGACTGCTCAGCCTGTTGCAGGAACTGCTACTTTGGGTGTGTCTGCCACTGAAGTTCAGGCCGTGGCTTCAGGGTGGAGCTTGAAGGATTCGATTTTGGGCAAGACCGTGCACAATGATGGGGATGAGTCTGTTGGTAAGGTGGAGGACGTGATCGTGGCTCCTGATGGCACCGTTTCCTATGCCATTTTGAGTGTGGGTGGATTCTTGGGCATGGGGGCACATGATGTGGCCATTCCCGTTAAAAATTTCCGCATCAATAACGACAAAATCACGCTTGCAGGAGCGACAAAAGATGCGCTGAAAACACTGCCAAAATTTGAATACGCCAAGAAGTAATCGTCTTCAAGGAATAAAGAACCCCCCGCAAGGATGTAGTCCTTGCGGGGGGGCGTTTTTGCATGCAGGTTGTAGAGCGTGTGGATGCTCTTGAATATGTTTTCAGGTTGGGGTGGTTGCCACACGCAATCGAATGTGCGTAATCGTAGGCATGGCAGGAGTGTTTCCTGCTTTCAATGCCTCCAGCAGAAGCGGGCTGAGATGGCGAAGTTTGGCTGCAACGGCAGAGTTTGGCACAATCACACACCACTCGTGCCCTTCTACAGGGCCTGCTTGAACGCTGGCGCGTAACCCCATGGGCAGCGCAGGCTGTATGCATTCGAGCAATTGACTGGACAGTTTGGCGTGTGCGGTGAGCTGTGTCAGCAGTGGGGACTGGCCGATCAATGTGCCAATATCTGTGCGCGCTGTTGTGTGGCCGCTGCCGTAGTGCTGGGTTACGCGCGATGGGCGTGGGCGTGATGGGCGATCGGATTGCACGTGTACGTCCAGTGCCAAGTAGGCGTTGATGCGTGAAAAGCTGCGAGCAGGTGGCTGTTTGAGCGCCGCTGCGCAGCTTCTTTCATTGAAGCGAGAGGTTAAGACACCGTTATGCAATTGATTATGACTGATGCGCGTTGGTCGCGCAGCTACACGCTGAACTTTCCGTTGGCCGCACTGGTGCTGGCATTGGTGTTCACTTTGTGTGCGGGCGCGGCGGCTTTGCTGATGTTGCAAGCGCAGTCGCGTGTGAGTGATTGGAATGTGCAGACCTCAGCCATGAGTCGGGTGCTTGGTTTGGCCAACCGGGCCAGCGAATCGCTGGAGACAGAGCGGGCGGTGATGCGCCAGAGCATGGATGAAATGGCGAGAAAAGTCGGTGAGATGCAAGCAAGGCTGGTGCAGTTGCAAACTCAGTCTGAGCGGGTGTCTGATTTGGCTGGAGTGCCAGCCCCAGCGGATGGTGCTTTAGATGTTTTGTCTTTGGATGCAGGTGGCCCCTTGGTCAATGATGTACCGATGGAGCGGCAAGAGTTGCTTGATTTGCTTGCGCGCATGGATCGCCAATTGACGGATCAGTCTGACTATTTGATGGTTGCCCAAACGCATTTGTATGCAGATGTGCTGGCACGGCGCATGATCCCAACGCAAGAGCCCGTACCTGGTCGGCAGGTTGGTTCGGCCTTTGGAACGCGGATCGACCCGCTCACGGGGCGCAAAGCGCGGCACACTGGCTTGGACTTTCAGGCGCCAACTGGCACTCCAATTTTGGCCGCTGCTGGCGGTATTGTGATTACGCAACAATACCACTCGGCTTACGGCAACATGCTGGAAATTGACCATGGCAATGGCGTGATCAGCCGCTATGCCCATGCCTCTAAACTGCTGGCACAACGCGGTGATGTTGTGCGGCGAGGGGAAAAAGTGGCTGAAGTGGGCAGTACAGGGCGTTCCACTGGCCCACATTTGCATTTTGAGGTGCTGGTCAACGGCCAGCAGCAAAATCCCCAGCGTTTTCTTGCTGCGGGTAAAAAAGCGTCGTGGTCAGATTTGCTGGCCCAGCACCAGCAATAGGCCATTACGCCTGGGCCTTGGCAATTAGCAAGGTGCTTCATGACTTGTGTTGCGCAGTTGGGCCGAAGTCTTTTTCTGATGGACACGTCTTGAAACAGCACTGGTTGCCCCCAAGCTGATGGAGCATGGGGAGCGTATTGCGTTCACATCGCTGCAAGGCGCAAGACTTCTGACTGCCAGAAAGCTGCGCGTTAGAATGCGCGATACTGCAAAACCTGACTGCATTGATTGAGTGCGCCGTGCCGCTACTTGAAAGCACAGTTTGGTTTTGACTTTTTTATTTGGACTTGACTTTTGAGGAACCGGCCGCCCGTACCAATCAGGCGTGCGGGACGGTAATTTTCATGGCGAACTTTCTCACCAAGCTTTTCGGCAGCCGCAACGACAGGTTGCTCAAACAGTACCGCAAAACCGTTGCACGCATCAATGCAATGGAGTCTGAATTTGAAAAACTCAGTGATGAAGACTTGACCGGGAAAACCGCGCATTTCAAAGCGCGTTTGGACAAAGGCGAGAGCCTGGATGATTTGTTGCCAGAAGCATTTGCGGTTGTGCGCGAGGCCTCCAAGCGCGTGATGAAAATGCGCCATTTTGATGTGCAGCTCATTGGTGGCATGGCTTTGCACTACGGAAAAATCGCCGAGATGCGCACGGGCGAAGGCAAGACTTTGACCTCAACGCTGCCGGTCTATCTCAATGCATTGACAGGGCAAGGCGTTCACGTGGTCACGGTGAATGATTACCTGGCCCGCCGCGATGCCGAGAGTATGGGGCGCCTCTACAACTTTTTGGGCTTGACCGTAGGCATCAACTTGGCGACTTTGCCTAAAGAGGTCAAACAAGCCGCTTACCAGGCAGACATCACCTACGGCACCAACAACGAGTATGGCTTTGACTATTTGCGCGACAACATGGTCTATGAAGCCGCAGACCGGGTGCAGCGTGGTCTGAACTTTGCGATTGTCGATGAGGTGGACTCGATTTTGATCGATGAGGCACGCACGCCTTTGATCATCAGCGGCCCGGCAGAAGACAACACCAAAATCTATTTGACGATGAACGCCATTGCCCCGCAATTGACGCGGCAAGAAGGCGAGGCGGATCCTCGCACTGGCGAAGGCGTTATTACACCGGGTGACTACACGGTTGATGAGAAAGCCCGTCAGGTGCATTTGACCGACCAAGGCTACGAAACGGCTGAGCGCATTTTGTCAGAGCAGGGTTTGCTGGCCGAAGGCACTTCGCTGTACGACCCGGGCAACATCATGCTGGTGCACCATTTGTATGCCTCATTGCGTGCGCATACGCTGTTCAACCGTGATGAGCACTATGTGGTGCAAAACAACGAAGTGGTGATTGTGGATGAGTTCACAGGACGATTGATGTCTGGTCGCCGCTGGAGTGATGGCTTGCACCAAGCCGTTGAAGCGAAAGAGGGCGTGCGGATTCAGGCCGAGAACACCACCATGGCCTCCATCACGTTCCAGAATTACTTCCGCATGTACAACAAGCTCTCGGGGATGACCGGGACAGCAGATACAGAGGCGTACGAATTCCAGGAAATCTACGGTCTGGAGACCGTGATCATTCCTCCTAACCGCAAGAGCGTGCGCGACGACCAACTCGACCGCGTCTACAAAACCACTAAAGAAAAATACAACGCAGCCATTGCCGATATCCGTGAATGCTATGAGCGCGGTCAACCTGTGTTGGTGGGCACCAGTTCGATTGAGAATTCTGAGATCATTGCGAACTTGCTCAATCAGGCCAAGTTACCCCACCAAGTGCTCAATGCCAAACAGCACGAGCGTGAAGCAGACATCATTGCCCAGGCAGGTCGCTCGGGCATGATCACGATTGCCACGAACATGGCAGGCCGCGGGACAGACATTGTGCTGGGCGGAAATATCGAAAAAGACGTTGCGGCTATTGAAGCCAACGAAAATCTCTCTGAGGAAGACAAACGCATCCAAATCGAGGGTTTGCGCGAGCAGTGGAAGCAAGACAACGCCAAAGTCAAAGAGCTCGGTGGCTTGCGCATCATCGCGACAGAGCGCCACGAGTCACGCCGCATCGACAATCAGCTGCGCGGTCGTTCAGGCCGTCAGGGCGATCCAGGCTCTTCCCGCTTTTACCTTGGGCTGGATGATCCGCTGATGCGCATTTTTGCTGGCGATCGTGTGCGTGCAATCATGGACCGACTCAAAATGCCAGAAGGTGAGGCTATTGAGGCGGGCATGGTGACACGCAGTATCGAGTCAGCTCAGCGCAAGGTGGAAGCACGCAACTTCGATATTCGCAAGCAATTGCTGGACTACGACGATGTGTCCAATGAACAGCGTAAAGTCATTTATGCACAGCGCAATGAAATCTTGGATGCGACGAGCGTGAATGACACCATCGCTGGCATGCGAGAGGCGACATTCTCCGATTTGCTCAACCGCCATGTGCCGCCAGAGTCCATGGAAGAGCAGTGGGATTTGGTGGCATTGGATGCAGAGTTGGCCAATGAATGGGACTTGCATTTGAATCTGGCAGCCAAGGTAGAAGCTTCGGACTCCATTTCTGCAGAAGATATCCATGACTTGGTGATGAATGCGGCCAACGCAGCCTATGCTGAGAAGGTTGCGCGTGCAGGGGCTGAACAATTCAACAATTTTGAGCGTGTGGTGCTGCTGCAAACCTTTGACAATGCATGGCGTGACCATCTCAGCGCATTGGATTATTTGCGCCAAGGCATCCATTTGCGTGGTTTTGCGCAGAAACAACCGAAACAGGAATACAAGCGCGAGTCGTTTGAGCTGTTCCGTTTAATGGTCAACACCGCCAGTGCTGAAATCACCCGCATCATCATGCGCGTGAAAATTCAGGATCCGCAGCAGGTCGAACAAGCCGCTGCTCAAATGGAGGATGCCGCTGAAGCGTTGGCCCAGCGCGCCATTGACCACACCAATGCGGAGGCCGCTTTTGAGCAAGCGACTGCTGATGGTGTACCGCGTGTGGGCCGTAACGATCCGTGCCCATGTGGCAGTGGCAAAAAATACAAGCAATGCCACGGCCAATTGACTTGAATGGCAGTGCCTCGGTAGGCTTGCAAGACCTACTGAGGACTTGTTATGTTGTTTTTTAAAAGGTGCCATATGGCACCTTTTTTAGTTCATGGCCGTTCGATGGTGATGCTCAACTGAAAAAGCCATCCCAAGCAGAGCGGGCAATCAACACCGTGACCACGGCAATAAACATCCATCGCACGAAGCCTGAGCCGTAACGCAAGGCCATGGCCGTGCCTAAAAAGCTTCCGATAATGTTGGACAGGGCCAGTGGAATTGCCAAATGCCACCAAATATGGCCTTTCCAGCCCAATAGCAACAGGGCTGCGAAATTGGTGGCAATGTTGAGCAGCTTGGCATTGGCTGAGGCATTGAGAAAATCAAACCCCAGTATGCGTACAAAAGCGAAGACCAGAAAACTGCCTGTGCCTGGGCCAAAAAAACCGTCGTAAAAACCAATCAACAAACCAATCAGCATGCCCAACGCAATTTCCTTGTGTGGGTTTGCAATCGGTTGGTTGTTTTGCCCCATGTCTTTACGTGCCAAGGTGTAAACAAGCACGGCCAGCAGAATAAAAGGCAATGCCTTGCGCAAGAAGTCTGCGGAGATTTGGGTCAATGCCCAAGCGCCGAGCATGGAGCCCACAAACGCTGCCGCAATGGCTGGCACAAGTGTGCGCCAGCGGAATTGAACGCGCTTGGCGTATTTCCATGCAGCAAACGATGTACCCCAAATGGAGCCAGACTTATTGGTGCCCAATAACGTTGCTGGTACAGCGCTGGGGTAGACCGCAAAAAGAGCAGGTACAAGCACCAGACCTCCGCCGCCAACGATGGCATCGACAAAGCCTGCGAAAAGAGATGCGAGAGAGACGATGATCCATTCCATGGCGCGCGATTATCGTGCCATTTGCCGTTCAGCATGTACTGCAGCTGAGTGTTTGCATCAGTTGTTTTACTGAGTTTTATTGAAAATGCAGAATAAATTTTCAATTTTGCACAACATGACCCATGTACTGTATTGGATTCGATAGCCGAAAATAAATAACATATGCGCTTGATTGTTTGAATATCAGCTAACTTCTTCTAATTATCATTAATTTAGTGTGCATATATGCAGATTAAATAATCAAACATAAGCAAAAACACACAACCATAATAAACACCACGTTCAATCGAACGTCAAGATCGCTTGAATGCATTGAAGGATATACATGGTGTTGAGAAAAAAACGTTGGCTTCGCGCAGCAGGCCGACTTCGGGCGGGGATGCTGGCTATCACCGCTGTTGGGGTATTGCTGGCTGCGCCACAGGTGTTGGCACAAACGGCAGCGCAAGCCGTAGAGGACAAATCGCATGCGGCAATGGGCGTGCCCATTGAGCTGGCATTGGTGGAAAGTCTTTCTGGCCCCTTTGCCAATACAGGCGAGGCCGTGTTTCGCAATCTGTCGTGGGCTATAGAGCGTGTCAATGCCCGTGGTGGCGTGCATTTACCTGCCGAACAAGGTGGGGCACGTCCATTGAAGTTGCTGCGTTTTGACAGCAAGGGCCAAAATGAAGAGGCTTTGGCCGCTTTGCAAGCTGCCCGTGATGCGGGAGCCTATTTTGTGTTGCAAGGCAATTCATCGGCAACGGCTGAAGCCATTTTGAATGCGGTGGAAAAGAACAACCAGCGCACGCCTGAGCAATCGATGCTGTTTTTGAACTATTCGGCGGTGGATCCGGCGCTAACCAATGAAAAGTGCAGCTTTTGGCACTTTCGCTTTGATGCCCACGCCAATATGCGCATGAATGCGTTAATGGATGTGTTGCAAGCCGATCGTGACCTGAAAAAAGTCTACTTGTTTGGGCAAGACTACAGCTTTGGCCATGCGGTGCTGCGTGAAGCACGCCGCCAGTTGGAGCAACGCAGACCTGACATTGAGATCGTGGCGGAGGAATACCACCCGATTGGCCGCATCAAAGACTTTGCTCCTTATGGTGCCAAAATCAAGGCCAGTGGCGCGCAAGCGGTGATCACGGGCAATTGGGGCAACGATTTGACGCTGTTCGTGAAAGCCGCCAATGAGGTGGGTTTCAACGGGAATTTCTACACCTTTTACGGCAATGCACTGGGCGCGCCAGCGGCTATTGGCGATGCTGGTGTGGGTAAGGTGATTGCCGTTGCCGATTGGCTACCCAACAATCCAACGACACAAAGTCGCGCGTTCTACCAAGCGTTTCGCGAGCGTTTTCCGCGCCCTGCGGATGACTATGTGCACATGCGCATGCAGCTGTTGATTGAGTCCGTGGCCGCGGCGATGGAAAAGGCGCAGAGCACGGATCCAAAGGCGGTGGCCTTTGCGCTGGAAAACGTAGCCGTGTCACTATATGGGCAGCAAGGCCATATGCGCGCAGCCGACCACCAGTTTCAGCAATCGTTGTTGGTTGGGCGGATGCAGAAATCAGGCACAGAGGCCGTGCCGTTTGATGTAGAAGGCTCGGGCTATGGGTTTGAGGTGATTCAATCCCTGACACCAGCACAAGCCGAAATGCCGCAAAGCTGCCAGATGCAGCGGCCTAGCGCTAGCTGACAGAGCGCAGGGCTTTAGAACGTCAACACGTAAACACGGTTTTACGGCGCATCGGTAGGCAGTGAGGAGGCTGCCACTGGTGCCGCCGGTGCCGCTGTAGGTTGCAGTAGGTCGAAGCGGCGCTGCACAGCTTCACCGAGTTGCAAAACCGCCAAGGCGTAGTAGCTCGACTGGTTGTAGCGGGTGACGGCGTAAAAGTTTTCGGTTCCGGCAATGTATTCAGGCGGGTTTTCACCGTTTTTGAGCTCTACCAAGGCCATTTGCCCTTCATAGCGCTGGCCTGATGGCATGAGCTGCGCACCCAGTGCCGTCAATGCCGCTTGGTCGAACGTGGGCAGGATATCGGGGGCCAGCAAAGTGGCCATTTGCGCTGCAGTGGTTTGCCTTAAATCGATATTGAAATAGGCGGGCTGGTCTGGCTTCCAGCCATGCGCGCGCAAGTAATTGGCAACCGAGGCAATCGCATCGTGGGCACTGGTGAGCAAGTTCACGCCGCCGCTGCTGTCGTAGTCTTCGCCGTAAAGCATCCAGCTCGATGGCATGAATTGGGGAATGCCCATCGCCCCAGCGAAGCTGCCTGTGATGGACAGTGGGTCCAAGCCGTTGGCACGGCACAGGCGCAGGAATTGCTCGAGCTCCTTACGGAAATAAGCGGCACGCTCAAGGGCGCGCGGGTGCTCTTGCGGATAGTCAAAGGCCAGGGTGCTCAACGCGTCCAACACGCGGATGTTGCCCACGTTCTGCCCATACGAGGTTTCGATGCCAATGATTCCCACAATCACACTCGCTGGCACCCCCCACTGTTTTTGCACTTCTTGCAGCACTTGTTGGTTGCGCCGCCAAAACTGCACGCCAGCATCAATGCGGGCGGGGCTGACCAGGCGGGCGCGGTAGCCTTGCCAGTCGCGCACTGTAGAGGTACTGCCTTGCGCGGGTGTCATCAGGCGTTTTACACGTGCGTTGTACTGCGCCTGTGCCAAGATTTGGCTGGCCCATTCAGAGGGAATATCTGGGTCGGCAGCAAAAGTGCCGGCAAAGGCTCGTACTTGTTCAGCCCAACTGCTGACGGAGGGCGCTGGCTCCATGTTGGGGGTGACTGTTTCGCTGGGCGTTACGCTGACAGGGGCAAGTGTGGCGATGGGGGCATCTGGCCCGGTCTGGGCGTATGCTGCGCCACCAAGCCAGATGCTGATGGCCAAAGCCGTGGCATGCACCACCGCTTTGCTTGGTGCTGGGCGTTTGCAAGCAGGCATCTCGCAGTGCATTGCAAGAGGAGCAGAAGCGAAGGTGGAGGGCAACAGCATAGGGCGAATCATCATGAATGGGGCTTGGTGGGCCAATTCAGGCGCCGCCATCGGCGCTTGAGTTCAGGCAATGTCTCAGTGGTCTGGCGTGCATAGCGTTGTGCATCCATTGCGAGCAACCATTGTGATACATCGGTTGCGGCTTGCGGACCAAAAAAACCTTCGGCTGCTTGCGCCATGCGTCTAGGTGGCGTTTGGACTGGAATATGTAAACCAAGTTGTGCTAATCGACTATGGGTGTCACGTAACAGAAGTGACCAAGGGTCACGGTTTCGGCGGCGTAGGTATGGCCACACCATATATGCAGCGCTGGTTGCGACCACCAAAGCCACGGTGATCAGGGCCACATGCGCCCAATTCAAGCGGCGCAGGCCCAGACTCTCTAGCAGCGACTGCTGGTTGCGTTGGTCGTAGTTGAGCACCCATTGTGTCCAGCGGTAGTCCATGGCATCGCTGATGGCTTGCAGGCGGGCAACCCAGGCCATGTTGCCGTCCCAGCCCGCAGCGCGGGCATCCGCGCCTGCTAAACGTGCGGCAGATTGGGACAGGCTGATGCGTTCTGGCGCAATCGCCCCTGTGGGGTCAATGCGCTTCCAGCCTTCGCCTGGGAGCCACACCTCAACCCAGGCATGGGCATCGGACTGGCGCACAATCCACACCCCATCGACGGGATTGACTTCGCCGCCTTGGTAGCCCGTGACAATGCGTGCAGGAATGCCTGCTGCGCGCATCAAAACGGCGTAGGCCGAGGCAATGTGCTCACAAAAACCTGCACGGTGTACAAACCAGAAGTCGTCAGCCGTATCGTTGCCGTACAACGGTGGTTGCAGGGTGTAGTGAAAAGGTTCACGGCGCAGCCACTGCAACACGTGTTCCACCAAAGCGCTGTCGCGGTCATGTTCAGCGATGCTGGGGTTGGCTTGAATCTCTGCACGCAGTTGATGGGCCCATTCACGGGTGCGTGGGTTGTCGTTGGGGGGCAGTTCCAAATAAGGGGCTAGATCAGGCTGTTTGGCCGTGCGTGCGTAGGTGCCTTGTGTGAAGCTGACAGCGCTGTAGCGGGTCGTGTTGTTGATGGGGCGAAAGCTGTTCCATACCAATTCCTGATTGAGCAAGCCGGTTGGCACGCTGCTTTCACTGCGCTCAGGGGCTTGGGGCATCCAGTCCAGCGGCAGTAACCAGCGTTGGCGATGGGCTTCAAGCACAGTCTCATACCGAATTGCTGGACCTTGCGGTTCAAAAGGGTTGGCGTAGGTGCCTGCTTTGGCATCACTGAGGACGGGGCCGACTTCTCTTGCGATCCAGTTGCGACCTTGGATGCGTGAGAGCACCGGGCCGCGGAAGTACATGTCAGACTGCGCTGGCGTTGGGGAGTCTGGTGCAAAGCGCACACGCAGGGCAATTTCTCGGCTTTGGGCCAAGTCGGCAATTGTGCCCACTTCCATGGAGCCTGACAGGCCTGTGCGCGCTTGTGTTGGGGCATTGGGCACACCCCATAGCGGCGCGAAACGTGGAAACAAAATATAAAGCGCGCCAATCAACGGCAGGCCAATGACCAGCAGCAGCAAGGCTGATTTGGCAGATTCCCACAGCGGAGGTCGTCCCACGGGCTTGTGCGCATTGACCAATGCGGTGAGCAGGCCACAAAACACCAGCACCATCAGCAACGCCACCATCATGGTTTGGGCGAACAGAAAGGTTGTGACGATGCTGAAAAAGCCAAGGAAAAATAAAACGAACGAGTCGCGCCTAGCTTGCATTTCCAGTGTTTTGAGCGCCAATAAGAGTAACAAAAACGTTAATGCAGCACCGGAAATGGAGGCATTGACGAGCAACTCAAATGCAATGCCAGCGATGGCCAGCAGCAGCAGCGTGACCACCTGCCATCGTTTAGGCAGGGACTTGCCACGCAAGCTGATGCTGATGCGCCATACCAACAGACCGAAGGCAAACACGCCTGCCCAGGTGGGCAGTACACGGCTCATTTGCAGGGTCAGTACGGTGAGCACAGAGAGCAAAAACACATCGTCTCGTGCTTGGCGAGAGAGGCGTTGGTGCCAAGAAATGGTTGCGGCCGTCATGTGTGCTTTCAACTCAAGGCCAATGCTTTAAGGCATTGGTGCTTATGGTTTGGCCCGTTGGCGGGCTCGATCTTTTGGTGTGGTAGGCGCAGGCCATAAGTCAGGCCTTGGGCGTCGGCCATCAAAATCCAGGCGCATAGCCGCGAGAGCACGGCTTCAGGTTGCTGCAGCCCGGTGGCGGCGTGGTCCAGCCACACCTGCGTCGTATCCAATTGGGTTTGGTCTCTGCGAATCCAGTCGCCTGAGCCCGTGGCGATGGCGGTGGCGGTTTTTTTCCACAGGATGGATTTGAGCGGATCACCCCGCTGGTAGGTGCGAAAGCCCTCCATCTCAAAAGAGGGCGAGCGTGAGGATGCCACGCCGGCGTCTCCTGCCAAGCCGCTTTGGGCAATGCTGGGCGCATTCGGTTCGGGAGCAGGGTAGACCCACAGTTGCACATTGGGGCGCCACAGCGACCAAACCCGAAAAGCCCCGATGGGATAGCGTGTCTCCACGCTGATGGTCGGGCAGTCATGCCTGCCGCGCACAGGCATGGGCAGCAGCACTTGGGCAGTGGTTGGTTGTTCCTTTTGTGCGTCCACCAGCAAAGGCGGGCTAGCTAGGGGGGCTGCAGTTACGGGCAGTTGCGGCGCCAGACCAATGGCGAATTTGGTGTTGGCGCTGGTGTGTTGCAAATACACCGTCAGCACCGCTGGTGAGGCGGCAAAAACTGGGGGGGGCTCGTGCGTGTTGAGTTCCAGCCCCCGCAAGTTGCTGTGGGCCACCAAGATGCTGATGAAGGTCACGCCTGCGAGCATGAAGGTAAACAAGAAGCCCAGGTTGATTTGGTAATTGATTGCGGCAATCAGCAGCAAGGTGGCCGTCAATCCTAGCATCCAGCCTGCGCGGGTAGGCAGCACATACAGGTTGCGTTGTGACAGCACCCAATGGTTGGTGCGTGGCAGGCGTTGCTGAATCCAGCGGTCAATGCGCAGGCGCAATGGGGTGAAAGGCGAAATGCCTAGCAAGCGTTTGAGGGGGGAGGGCATGGACGCATGCCTTTAACGCAATGGGGTGGCTTGAACCATGGCCTGCACTTGCGCGCCCGCACTGCGCCCCGACTGTGCCAGCGGCACCAAACGGTGTGCAATGGTTTGCTCAATGGTGTCTTGCACATCTTCGGGGGAGACATGGTCACGCCCTAGGATCAAGGCGCGCGCTTTGGCCGTGCGCACCAAAGCAATGGCAGCGCGTGGGCTCAACCCCTGCACAAACCATTGGCCAGAACGGCTGGCCTCAACCAAATCGAGAACGTAATCGAGTAAGGCATCAGAGGCATGCACCTGCAGCACGGCTTGCTGGATGTGCTGAATCTCTTGCGCGTTCATGATGGCGTGCAATTGCTGCACATGTTGGCGGTGCCCATTGGCGCTGAGCAACTGGCGCTCGGCTTGGCGATCAGGGTAGCCAAGTGAGACGCGCATCAGAAAGCGATCCAGTTGTGATTCTGGAAGAGGGTAGGTGCCCAATTGTTCGCGGGGGTTTTGCGTGGCAATCACAAAAAAAGGCTGAGGCAATGGCCGGGTAGCGCCTTCTGCTGAGACCTGCTGCTCTTCCATCGCTTCGAGCAAGGCACTTTGCGATTTTGGGCTGGCGCGGTTGATTTCATCGGCCAGCAGAATTTGCGAAAAAATAGGCCCCGGATGAAAGACAAAGCCCTCTTGACTGCGTTCGTAGACAGAAACTCCAGTCAAGTCACTGGGCATCAAATCAGCGGTGAACTGCACCCGTGAGAACTGCAGTCCGAAGGTGTGTGCCAGACCGTGCGCCAGCGTGGTTTTTCCAACCCCGGGAACATCTTCCAGCAGCAAATGACCGCCTGCCAATAGGCACGTAACGCAATCCAATACCTGGGTGTTTTTACCTACGATCAGTGTGTTGAGTTGGGCAAGGACTGAGTTGATTTGAGATTGAATAGACATTTTGACGTTACAGTAATCACAACCCACAGGCGAGGGAGAAGGCGGATCATGGAGCTACCGTCAGAGCGCAACCGACGGTTATGCATGTGAGCCAATGCAGTGTAAGAGCCTGTAATTGAATGCGTAAAAGCGTTGATTCTAAAGAGCTAAAGAGACAAACCATGGCTACTGGATATATCACCCACCGCGATTGCTGGTTACATGAAATGGGGCCGGCACACCCCGAGTGCGCAGCCCGGCTGGATGCGATCGAAGACCGTTTGCTCATCTCCGGTGTGATGGATGCCTTGCAGCGCTTTGATGCGCCTAAAGCATCTGTGCATGATTTGGAGTTGGCCCACACCCGCTTGCACGTAGCCGCAATGCGTGGTTTGGATTTGTTGATGCAAGAAGAGCTCCAAGCCGGGGGGGATGGGCATTCGCAAATTGACACCGATACCATGCTGGGCCCGCATACGTGGAATGCCGCCTTGCGCTCGGCAGGGGCCGTGCTGTTGGCCACCGATATGGTGATGTCGGGGCAGTTGAATAATGCCTTTTGCGCGACTCGCCCTCCCGGGCATCATGCAGAGCATGACAAGGCCATGGGCTTTTGCTTTTTCAACAACATTGCAGTGGGCGTGATGTATGCCTTGCACCGTTATCAACTCCAGCGCGTGGCGGTGGTGGATTTTGATGTGCACCATGGCAATGGCACGGAAGACATTTTGGCGAAAGAGCCTAAGGCGTTGATGGTCGGTTTCTTTCAGCACCCCTTCTACCCCAACAGTGGTGAAGTGGCCAAGGGCGAGAACATGCTCAACATCCCCATTCCTGCCTACACCAAAGGCATGGATGTGCGCGAGATGATTGATATGTTGTGGACGCCACGACTGGAGGCGTTCAAGCCAGAGATGATCTTCATCAGTGCAGGGTTCGACGCACACCGCGAAGACGACATGGGGCAACTGATGCTCAATGAGAGCGATTACACCTGGATCACCCGCATGGTGATGGATGTGGCAGAACGCCACGCCAAAGGGCGCATCGTTTCCAGCCTAGAGGGCGGCTATGTGCCTGATGCTCTGGCCCGTAGCGTAGAAGCACATGTGCGTGTTCTGGCAGGACTGTGACACTGCCGCCCATCTGGTGCGCGTATAAAAGCCTAGAGCAGGCTTAGAACAGAACATCAATCAGAGAAGATAAAGGAGACGCCATGAGTGACGATTTGCTGCATTTGAGCCAACCCCGTGCAGGGGTCGTGCAGGTAACGTTGAACGATCCAGCGCGTTTTAATGCGCTTGGCGGTGACATGCTGGAGCAGCTGATTGCCACCTTTAAAACCTTAGCTGCTGATGAAAGCCTGAGGGCAGTAGTGCTGGCAGGCAATGGCAAGGCCTTTTGTGCAGGGCATAACCTCAAGGAGATGGCCGCGCACCCTGATATGCAGTGGTACCAGGCGCTATTTGCCCAGTGCTCGCGATTGATGCTGGCCATCCACCATTTGCCAGTACCGGTGATTGCCAAAGTGCAAGGCATTGCCACGGCAGCAGGGTGTCAATTGGTGGCGCAATGCGATTTGGCGGTGGCTTCGCAAGAGGCACGTTTTGCGGTCAGTGGCATTCAATATGGTCTGTTTTGTTCCACGCCCAGCGTTCCTTTGGTACGCAACGTGCCTTTGAAGAAAGCCATGGAAATGCTGGTGACAGGGGCGTTTATCTCTGCTCAAGAGGCGCTTCAGGCAGGACTGCTCAACCGGGTGGTGCCTGCTGATGAATTGGAGCAAGGCGTTGATGCATTACTCGACGCGATTGTTTCGAAACCGCGCATTTCGTTGGCGCGGGGCAAGGAACTGCTGTATGCACAAAAAAACATGGGTATTGAAGCGGCTTATCAGCTGGCAGCGCAAACTATGGCGATTAATATGATGGACGATGCGGCGCAAGAAGGTGCGCAGGCGTTTGTACAAAAGCGAGCGCCGCACTGGTCTTGAGCTTGATTGATGATTGCTCACACGGTCTATGGCAAACGAATCCACCACTTCAGCTCTTTCCTCCACCTCAATAGCAGCCCCTCCTGTTGGAGAGGCGTTGGCCGGAACGTCGTTTTTAGATTGGCTTGACCAATTCAGTGGGCCGCAAGCGCTGGTTGAATTGGCCATCATTGCAGCTACTTTGTTGGTGATCTTTTTTGCCTTGCGTAGCTTGCGCAATGGCGCCGATTACGACAATCCAGACTCTGTGCTGTTTGGTCGCAAGGTGGTCGATGGTGTTCTATTCCCTTTGCTGGGGCTACTGGCGCTATCGGTTGTACGTACTGCGTTGGCACCGCACCAAAGCATTTTGCTGTTGACGCTCGCCATTCCGCTGCTGACATCACTCTTATTGATCCGTGCAGGCGTAAAGGTTCTTAAGTTGGCCTTTCCTGGCAAACGTTGGGTGGAGCCAGTCTCGCGCAGCTTTTCCTGGCTGATCTGGGCTTGTGTTGCGCTGTGGATCATTGGTTTAGGCCCTACGTTACTCAATAGCCTTGACGCCATCCATTGGGGCATCGGGGGCAAGCAAGTTTCAGTATTGCGGTTGCTGGAATCGCTTTTGACTGCGGGTTTGTTTTTGCTGGGCAGTTTGTGGATTTCTTCAGCCATTGAGAACAAGTTGATGGCGTCAGCCTCTGCAGCCCATTTGCCGGGGCGCAAAGCCATCACCACAGCAGTGCGCGCGGTGCTGCTTTTCATTGGCCTGCTGGTGGCCATGAATATGGCGGGCATTGATTTGACTGCGCTGTCGGTGTTTGGTGGTGCTTTGGGCGTCGGTATTGGTTTGGGGTTGCAGCGCTTGGCTGCCAACTACGTCAGTGGGTTTGTGCTGTTTACCGAGCGTGTCATTCGTGTAGGAGACACCATTAAGGTCGGTGGATTTGAAGGCACGGTGGTGGAAATGTCGGGGCGTTACACCGCTATTTTGGCCAGCAGTGGGCGCCAAGCTATCGTTCCGCACGACATGCTTACCAGCACGATGGTCGAAAAAATCTCGACAACAGCCTCGCGTGCATTGCAATCGATTTCCATGACTGTGGATGGAGGCAACGATGCGGCAGTTGTGGCACGCATGCTGGTCGAGGCTGCGCAAAGCCAGCCCAGAGTACTGACGGCACCCGCGCCCTTTGCCAATTTGCTCAATGTGAGTGCGTCTGGGCTGGAGTTCAAGCTCAATTACTACATTGGGGATTTGTCTGCGGGTGGCACCGAGAGCTTGCGTTCGGCCATCAATTTGGCCATTTTGTCTGCATTTGATGCCGGGCAAGTCACGATTGCGGCACCGCAAACCAGTTTGAACTGGCAGGATTTGAATGCTTGGCTGGCGCAGGCTACCGAGTCTAAAAGCGCTTCGCAAGCGCCGCAGGCCAACGACAACCCAATCGATTGATGCATTAGGTCAATCGTGCAGCACAACAACAGGCATGAAGAAGCCATGTTCACACAAGGATTTTCTTCCAGACACGCGAACAGTGACTAAAATAGAACGTTCGTGCGATTTTTTAAAACTGAAGGCGGTGGCGCTGGTGGTGCCCTGCTCTGATCAACCTGCCTATCGAGGCCATTTAGGAGAGACAACCCAATGACCAAGGTCCTAGTACCCGTCAAACGCGTGGTCGACAAAGACATCAAAGTGCGCGTGAAGTCTGACAACAGCGGTGTAGACATAGCCAATGTCAAGCACAGCATGAACCCCTTCGATGAAATCGCCGTAGAAGAAGCTGTTCGTCTCAAAGAAAAAGGCGCCGCCTCTGAAGTCATCGTCGTCTCCATTGGTGTGAGCCAAGCGCAAGAAACCCTGCGCACAGCGCTGGCCATTGGTGCAGACCGCGCCATTTTGGTGGAAACCGCAGAAGAAGTGCAGCCACTGGCTGTTGCCAAAATCCTCAAAGCCTTGGTCGATAAAGAGCAACCCGGCCTTGTGCTGCTGGGCAA
>NZ_STFG01000018.1 GCF_004833285.1 Lampropedia puyangensis | reverse complement strand
GAGATTCAGCCTCCACGGATACCGGTGCGATTCACGCCTTGGCTCATACCCAACTCATGGGTGCAGGCGTGGAGTGTCCGACTCAGCCTCCTGAAGTCCTTGACTGACGTTCCCTACTCGGCCATTTCTCTTGGCCACTTGTTTCGGTATGGCCCACTCGGTGAAGAGCAGTTGGCTCAGCTCATTGTTGATCTGGAGTGGGGAAAATTTTCAGCCATTGGGCGAGACCCACGACAAAATGGACTTGTTGGCCTATTGTTTGACCGAGCTGCCCTTATCGCTAAATATCGAGCAACAAATAGTTCGGTCATATCGATTCCCGATGCAGCAAAGTCCCTTGGAGTCAAGCAAGAGGTCGGTTATGCACTGGCTAGACTATCGCTGTTAGAGACTTTGCCAATAGTTGTTGGAAGAAGATGCGCGCGAGGAGTACGTGTCGATTCAATCCTGAAATTTCAGACCGAGTACGTCTTCGCGACCATGCTGGCAAAGTTGAGGGGCAGTTCAAGCACTACCATTGCAGCTGAATTGACCGAAAGAGGAGTCGCCCCCGTGGCAAGTCGTGCCATTGGAAATTGCAGACAGATTGTGTACCGTCGAGCCGATCTTCTTTCTGTTGACTGGGTTCAGAAATTGATGCCGACCGGACCCGTACAGTCAGCACCATAATTGAGGTGTCTTGGAGGACTTGACGGCGCAGCTTCCCTCTATCTAGGCTATTGGCAAAGATTTCTTTCAGTTGGGAAGATCATTTTGATGGTCCGTCAGAACTTGAAAGTAGCTGTTGTAGGAAATTTGCAGAATCAGGAGAATGAGTCATCAATTTATTCTCAATGAATTTGCAAAGTCTATAGGGCATGATGTACGCGAATTCGCAGAATCAATGAGAACCTACAGATGAGGATAGAGGTGCTTGATGCACTGCATGCTTCGCGATAAATAAGCGTGCATAAGATGAGAGAAATAAACAAAGGCCATGGACTATTTCATGGCCTTTGTTGCATTTACCTTATATGACTTCGAGCCTCATTTGATGCAGCCTATCGCCCGGTCGGATTCTGCTCCTTCCAGCATCAGCGTGGTTTCTTCTATGCGTGTGAAGCGTCCCGCGTCATCTAGTTGCGCGAATAGATAGACTTCCTGCACTACTTTTTCGCCGTTGTGCTTGGTGATATGTACGCGGTGGCGGTCTGCATAACGGTTGCCATCGCGTAGCTCGTCGAGTATTTCTATATCGGCTAATGCGACAATTTTGCGCAATGCATGGAGATGTTGCGAGAAGGCTTCACGATCGTCCCATTGGCCATTAGTCCGTTGCCTGTAATCAGGGCTGAAGTGGCGGTCAAGAATATCGTCTATTGGAATGTCAAGTCTGTTGAGGATCTCGTTTAATGCGGTTGCTATGGTGATTGCTGTCACTGCGATTGCTCCTGCGCTATCTGCTGAATTTGTCTGCACTGTATGCTGATGCGAATGGCTCTAGTACGATATAGGCGACATTCGATATCTTTTTTATGCCAATGGCGAATATCCCTTTGTTGTCTTATGCACAGGCCTGCTCTTCCAGCGGTCCGGTTCTAATCACGGCGATTGCACAAAGTGACTCCATCCGTGACACGCATTGGCATCAGCATGCACGAGGGCAGTTGCTCTGTGCTACTAAGGGGCTTATTTCAGTTAGTGCTGCACATAGTCGCTGGGTGGTGCCTGCAACGCATGCGGTCTGGATTCCGCCTGATGTACCTCATAGTTTGCGTTCGCATGGTCCATTTTCAGGATGGAGTCTCTATGTTGCTGCTGATGTGTGTGCGGCAATGCCAGCCCAGCCTTGTGTGTTGTCTGTTTCTGGCTTGCTGCGTGAGGCAGTGCTGCGGTCTACCTCATGGTCAGGCACTGGGTTGGATGCTGCGCAGTCGCGACTGGCGCATGTCATGCTGGACGAAATGGCGGCCCTTCCTCGCGTGGCACTGGGTTTGCCCATGCCTAGCGATACGCGGTTACTTAGGATTGCACAGGCCTTGTCTGAGCGCCCTGGAGATGATCGAAGTCTTGATGCTTGGGCGCGTTGGGCTGGTATTGCGCCGCGCACAATGAGCCGCCGCTTTATCGCTGAAACAGGATTCAGCTTTACTGAATGGCGACAGCGCGTGCGGCTATTGGGGGCATTAGAGCTACTCATGTCGGGCCAATCGGTCATGGCAACCGCACTGGATATGGGCTATGACAACGTGAGTGGATTTATTGCTCTGTTTCGTCGTTTTTTTGGTGTTACACCTGGCCAGTATGCATCCTCATTGGGTACGGACATATTTTTCTGAGTTATTGAATTTGCCTGTCTTAATGCGGCTGTGCATATATGTTGGGCTTTGTCAAATTGTTAAATGTGGTCAAACAAAGCCGTGAATTGCTACGGTTGGGATGCTTGAACATTGATCTGTGTCTAGCGAGTTCTTTCTGGTATCCCGGACAGGAATCGAACCTGTATCTCAACCTTAGGAGGGTCGCGTTCTATCCATTGAACTACCGGGACTGGGTATCTGAGTACTTGAAGAAACTGATTCACACAGGAGTCATGCGAGACAGGACCTCTTGTCAGTATGGTTCGATGTGCGAGTTTTCTGGTGCAAGGCGATTGTAGCGGCTCTACGCGGGGAGTTTTGAATTGGGTGCGCTCTCTTTGCTCTCGCATCCAAACTCGCGTTCAAAGGCATTTAAGCGAATAAGCGCTGGCGGGCGGCTTGGTATTCGCGTTCAATGCGTTGCACCAGTTGTTGTGCGGGCAGTATTTCGTCGATAGCTCCAATGCCTTGTCCGCAGCCCCATATATCGCGCCATGCTTTGGTTTTTTTCGATCCATCACCACCAAAGTTCATGTCACTGAGTTTGCCTTCAGGGAGATGATCTGGATCGAGGCCGGCTGCGCGAATGCTGGGTGCTAGGTAGTTGCCGTGTACGCCAGTGAAGAGGTTAGAGTAGACGATGTCATCAGAGGTGTAGTCCACCAAAGCCTGTTTGTATTCAGCTGAAGCATGGGCTTCTTCAGTTGCAATAAAGGCGGAGCCCATATAGGCGAAATCGGCACCCATGGCTTGTGCTGCCAAAACGGCATCGCCTGTGGCAATGGAGCCAGAGAGTGCCAGAGGCCCATCAAACCAACGGCGAATTTCTTGAATCAGTGCGAACGGGCTTTTCACCCCTGCATGGCCACCTGCACCTGCTGCGACTGCGATCAAGCCGTCAGCACCTTTTTCGATGGCTTTTTTCGCAAAGGTATCGTTGATGACATCGTGAAACACCACGCCGCCATAGCTGTGTGCGGCTTCATTGATTTCAGGGCGGGCACCCAGTGAGGTGATGATGATGGGGACTTTGTATTTGACACACAAGGCCATGTCATGCTCTAAGCGGTCATTGCTCTTGTGCACGATTTGGTTGATGGCAAAAGGAGCTGCTGGGCGATCGGGATGTTGGGCGTTGTGGGCAGCCAGGCTTTCAGTGATTTCTTTGAGCCATTCTTCGAACAATTCGGCAGGACGAGCATTCAGGGCAGGCATCGATCCGACGATGCCTGCTTTGCATTGGGCAATCACCAATTGTGGGTTGCTGATGATAAAAAGCGGGGAGCCGATGACGGGAAGGCGCAGGTGCTGCAAGGCTGCGGGAATGCGAGGCATGGCGAGTCTCCTGATGGGATTGAACTGATGTGGAGTGAGAGTGCATGGTTACAACGCAATGGTGTCCATGGCTGTAACCCCAATGTAGCTGGGCGCAACGGACTGTGCAACCCGAGCACAAGGGATAAGTGCCTTGTGCGTGACAGTGCCAGAAAAAAATGGCCGCAACCTTAAGTGAGGGTGCGGCCATTTTTGCGTTGTCTGTTTACATGTCGGTGTAGTTGGGGCCGCCGCCGCCTTCAGGCGCGACCCAGACAATGTTTTGTGTGGGGTCTTTGATGTCGCAGGTTTTGCAGTGCACGCAGTTTTGGGCATTGATTTGGAGGCGCTTGCCATCTTCACCAGCCGCGTCATCTACGAACTCATATACGCCAGCGGGGCAGTAACGAGATTCTGGACCACCAAATTTGCGCAGATTGATCTCTACGGGGACGCTGGCGTCTTTAAGTGTCAAATGCGCAGGTTGATTTTCACCGTGGTTGGTATTGCTGATGAACACGCTGGAGAGGCGGTCAAAGGTGATTTTCCCATCTGGCTTGGGATAGTCGATCTTGGTGCATTCGGCTGCGGGCTTGAGGAACGTGTGGTCAGCAGCTGGATTTTTGAGTGTCCACGGTGGTGTTTTGACGCCAATTTTGGGCAGTAACCAGTGCTCAACGCCGGTCATTAGCATGCCTACTGTGCGGCCCTTTTTGAACCATGGCTTGAAGTTACTGGCGGCTTTGAGCTCTTGGTGCAACCAGCTCTTTTCAAAGGCCTCGGGGTAAGCGGTCAGTTCGTCGCGCTGGCGCCCTGCGATAACAGCATCAAAAACGGCATCAGCGACCAGCATGCCGCTTTTGATGGCTGCGTGGCTGCCTTTGATGCGACTGGCGTTCAGGTAACCCGCATTGCAGCCTACGAGTGCACCACCAGGGAAAATGGTTTTTGGCAGACTGGGGATTCCGCCATTGTTGATGGCGCGGGCGCCATAGCTTAGGCGCTTACCGCCTTCAATGTGTTTGAGGATGGAAGGATGTTTTTTCCAACGCTGCATTTCCTCAAAAGGGCTTAGCCATGGGTTTTTGTAGTCTAGGCCAATGACAAAACCGAGGGTAACTTTGTTGTCCTCCATGTGGTAGAGAAAGCCTCCCCCGAATGTGTCTTTATCCATAGGCCAGCCTGCAGTGTGCACGACCAGTCCGGGTTTGGCTTTATCAGCAGGGATTTCCCAAAGTTCTTTGATGCCAATGCCAAAGCTTTGTGGGGCTTTGCCATCTTGCAGCTGAAAGTGCGCGAGCAATTGACGCCCTAGTTGTCCGCGTGCGCCTTCGGCAAAAATGGTGTACTTCGCATGCAGTTCCATACCCAACTGGAATTCACCAGTGGGCTCACCATCTTTGCCAATGCCCATGTTGCCTGTGGCAATGCCTTTGACGGCGCCTTGCTCGTCGTACAGGACTTCAGTGGCGGCAAAACCAGGGAAAATTTCCACGCCCAAGGCCTCAGCCTGCGCAGCCAGCCAACGCACGACATTGCCTAAGCTGATGACGTAGTTACCTTCGTTATGAAAGTTGTTGGGAATGAGCGCCGCAGGTGTTTTGGTTGCGCCTGTTTCGGTCAGTAGCAGCACTTCGTCTTCACTGACAGCTTGGTTCAGTGGCGCGCCTTTTTCCTTCCAGTCGGGAATCAATTCGCTGATGGCAATGGGATCCATCACTGCGCCAGAGAGAATGTGCGCGCCGGGCTCAGAGCCTTTCTCCAGCACCACAATATTGATATCTTGGCCTTTCTCTGCCGCCAATTGCTTGAGGCGAATGGCCGTAGAAAGCCCTGCTGGTCCGCCCCCGACGATCACAACGTCGTACTCCATGGATTCACGTGGGCCGTATTGGGCGAGAATTTCTTCGTTTGTCATATTACTCATTCCTGTGGGGCTCGCCTTGATGGGCGATGGCTAGTCTCACTCTATCGTTTTGGTGCTAATGCTGCGCATGGTGCATGAAAAATCGCAGCACCTTGTCTATTGCGTGACGCCTTGTCGTTTGTGTGACTGTTGGCGCAAGCCGAAAAGTGACAATGCAGGCTACTGGCTGTAGTGGCCGTTTAGTGCGCGGCATGGGCGAGCAACACAGCGGTATTTGTGTTTGCCTTAGGCGCTGTCTCGAGTAGGAGGCACAACCCTTACGCCAGCCATTTGCACTGCCTAACTTAATGAATATGGGCCGCAGCAACAAAAGCGCCTAATGATACAAGGAACATACATGGCTTACACAATAGATTTGAGTGGAAAAACAGCAATTGTGACTGGAGCTTCGAGTGGGCTTGGACGTCAATTCGCGATGGTTTTGGCTTCTGCTGGCGCAAAGGTGGTTTTGGCAAGCCGCAGGCGTGACTCCTTGGAGTCGGTGGCGCAAGGCATTGCGCAAGCGGGCGGGCAGGCTTTTGTGGTCGAGTTGGATGTGACCAGTCAATCCTCGATTGAGGCCGCTATTGCCCAAGCAGAGGAAATGGCGGGCCCTATTGATATTTTGGTCAACAACTCGGGAGTGAGTACGACACAAAAACTGCAGGATGTCAGCCAGGAAGATTGGGAGTTTGTGCTCGGCACTAACCTCAAGGGGGCCTTTTTCGTCGCACAAGCAGTTGCCAAGCAGATGATTGAGCGGGCTAAGGCCACAGGCGGGGTATTGAGTGGTGCGCGCATCATCAATGTGGCATCTATGGCTGGTTTGAAAGTGCTGCCCATGATTGGCATCTACGCCATCAGTAAAGCAGGTGTTGTGCAGATGACAAAGGCTATGGCGCTGGAGTGGGGGCGGTTTGGTATCAATACCAATGCGCTGTGCCCTGGTTACATTGAAACGGAAATCAACCGTGCCCATTTTCAAACAGAAGCAGGGCAAAAGCTAATTCAAATGCTTCCGCGCAAGAAAATAGGCCAACCGCAAGACTTGGATGCGCTGATCGTGTTACTGGCCAGTGGCCAAAGCCATTTTGTTAATGGTGCCACTATTGCGGCTGATGATGGTTTTGCCGTGTAGCAATCGGCCGCTCAAGTGCTAAACACGTGGCTTTAGCATGGTGAAAATGGACCTGTTCTCTCTGACATGCAGATGGCGTTATGATGCAAAGCACATGAGTTGCAGCTTGCTGTTGCGGCTATGTTTACAAATCATTCATCAACAAACAGAGGTGTGATATGGGAATTTTTTCTGGAAAAACTCAACCCCGCGATGAACTAGAGAAGCTGGTCGACGAACTGCGTGATGTGATCTCCAGCCGTGATTTGGATGACGTGCCCCAAATTCGCCAGATTCGTGAGCGCTTTGATGAGGGCTACCACAACTTGCGCGATGCAGCGGTGCGTACTGCGCAAGAAGCGGCAAGCCGTGCGAAAGACCATGCGCATGCAGCTAACCAGTACGCACACGATGAGCCATGGCAAGTGGCAGGCGCTGCGATTGCTGTTGGCGCATTGCTTGGTTATTTGCTGGCGCGCCGTTGAGTGCTGATCGCATGAAGCACAGGGGCCGCGCACCAGCTTGATGGGCCACCCTATTCGTATCATGTAGGCTTAAAAGCCAGCGAGACCGCGCCTTTGATGAGGTGGTTGGCCTCGCTGGCTTTTCTATTGGGAGGATCTATTGTGGCAATTCAGTGGCAATCATTGCTTGGGCTTGACAGGTTTCGTGAGTCGGCGCGGTATTGGGTAGATGAGAGCTCGATCGCGCTGTCTGATCGATTGGAGCTGGCCCGGTTAGAGGGGCAGAAGCAGTTTTCCGCCATAGTCGGTTTGATTGTGGCTGCTGCTTTATTACTCATGCTGCTATTTGGTGCGCTGATTGTCGGCTCATTCATGGTGCTGCTGAGTTGGTGGCAAACCCCGCAGTGGGGCACAGCCTTGGCGTGGATTGCGGGAGCTTGGGGCGTAGCACTATTGGTTGCCATTGTGGCGATGGTGCGCATGGTCAAGAAGATGGCCCAGCCATTCGTGTTGACACGGCAAGTGCTGGCACAGGATTTTCGTGATCTGAAGGAGCGGCTATGACAGTAGAAAGAAATGGGGAACTGTCTGCGGCGCAGGCCAAACTCGATCGGATTTTGCAGTTGCAGCAAGCCATTGAGCAAGCTTCTGAACAAGTGCATATGGCAGAGACTGTGCAACCACAAGAGCAAAAAGTGATGCTGCGCATTTTGGCGCAGCGACGCAGGTGGAGCCAGCGTGAAGCTCAGCGCCATTGGAATAGAGAAGAGCGCAATGCAGTCACATCCGGCTTTTCTGTTGGTGCACGTGAGCGCTCTGCTCAGAATAGATCTCTCCACCAAGGTGAACTGGCGCAGGCGTTACCGTTGGTGGGAGAGGTACAAGCATTTGCGTTCAAGCACCCCGTTGCAGTCGGATTGGCTCTTGGTGTCAGTTTGGTGGTGGGCCCCAAGCGTATCTTTAAGACGGCACTTTGGATGGCTCCTCTGATGTGGCGTGGCTGGTCAATGGCGCAACGCATGCGTGGGACTTTAGGGGAACGCCGCTAGACGCGCGTTTGTTTGTTCTTGGTGACACAATACTTGCTTAAATTTTGTTAAACGACCTTGAGCCTTATGAACGCCCCAGCAACCCCTGCGCAATTTGCTCCGCAACAAGCGTTAGAAACGCTCTCTCAGAAATGGGATGATGACATTGTTGGGCGCTTGACCGAATACATTGCGATTCCTGCGAAATCGCCGATGTTTGAAAAGAACTGGCAAGCCCTTGGTTTGATTGAAAAAGTGGTGCAAAACGCTGCGGACTGGGTTGCTGCGCAGCGGGTTACAGGGCTGCGTTTGGAAATTGTGCGCTTGCCCGGTCGCACACCAGTGCTGTTTTTTGAGGTGCCCGCCACGGCAGCCGATGGGCAAACCGTATTGATGTACGGGCATCTGGATAAGCAGCCTGAATTTTCTGGGTGGCGTAGCGATCTGGGGCCATGGACGCCTCAGTACCTGGATGGGAAGCTCTATGGCCGAGGCGGTGCCGATGACGGGTACGCCGTATACGCCAGCGTGGCTGCGATTGCTGAGTTGAAGCGGCAAAATATCCCGCATCCCCGCATTGTTGGGTTAATTGAAACCTCTGAGGAGAGCGGCTCCATTGACTTGCTGCCTTATATCGATGCCCTCAAACCCAAACTGGGTGACGTAGGCTTGGTGATTTGTCTGGACTCGGGCGCAGGCAATTACGATCAATTGTGGTTAACAACCAATTTGCGCGGAAACATCACGGGCACGTTGAAGGTGGAGATTTTGACTGAAGGTATTCATTCAGGAGATGCCTCGGGTGTTGTGCCCTCTTCATTTCGCATCATGCGGCAAGTGCTCGATAGGTTAGAAGACAGCGCGAGTGGCCATTTGCTGCCTGAGGTGTTTCACTGCGATATTCCTGCTGAACGTACTGTACAAGCCCAGATCACCGCTGGTATTTTGGGTGAGGATACGTATGCCCGTTTTCCTTGGGCGCATTACGATTGCGGTGGCGCTACCTTATTCGCGTTGCCTACGACTACTGATCCGGTGGAGGCATTGCTCAAACGTACATGGCGCCCAACTTTGAGTGTGACCGGTGCGGAGGGGCTGCCCAGCCTAGACAATGCTGGCAATGTGTTGCGCCCGTATACCGCCTTCAAGTTGAGTATTCGCACCCCACCATTGGTGGATGCAGCCGCTTGTATTGAGCAGATGAAAAATCTGTTGGAAGACAATGCGCCGTACCAAGCCAAGGTAACTCTTGAAGACCTGCATGGTGCCAATGGCTGGAACGCACCGTCCATGGACAACTGGTTCCAGCAATCCTTAGATGCGGCAAGTCTGGCGCACTTTGGGTCGCCCTGTGGGTACATTGGGCAGGGCGGCACAATCCCTTTGATGGGGTTATTGAGTGAGAGTTTCCCTTCTGCTCAAATGATGGTTTGTGGAGTGTTAGGCCCCAAAAGCAATGCCCATGGTCCTAATGAGTTTTTGCATGTGCCGTATGCGAAGAAGCTCACGGCAGCTGTGGCGCAAGTGATTGCCGCGATGTCTGCGGCTGCTGCAGCTCAGTAAGCTTGAGGCGCAAGCACACCATAAGAAAAGGGCAAGTGGTATGAGCCTTCCTGTATCTACTGCTCCCGTTTTGGTTACCGGATTCGAACCATTTGCTGGTGCGGCAAGCAACCCCAGTTGGCGTGTGGCACAGGCTTTACATGGGCATAACATTGGCGGCATCGCAATAGTGGCAGCATGTTTACCAACTGCATTTGGCCAGTCGCTCGTGCGTTTGCGTGCTTTGCTCGATAACTATCAACCGCAAATGTTGGTTTGTTTAGGCTTGGCTGGCGGACGCTCAGCCATCTGCATTGAACGCATCGCTATCAACTTGATTGACGCGCGAATTCCCGACAATGAGGGAGAACAGCCCATTGATGTTCCGGTTGTCGCTGGGGCGGTTGCGGCATATTTCTCGACTCTTCCAATCAAAACCATGTGCCGTGCTATTCGGGCTTTGGGCATCCCATCGGAGATTTCACACTCGGCAGGCACTTTTGTCTGCAATCAAGTGATGTATGGCGGGCTGCACATGGCGCATGCTAGTGGTAAGGGCATGCGGGCAGGCTTTATTCATCTTCCGTGGGCGACTGGTGAAGGGGTGCCTTCGCTTGATGACAATATGATGGTTGCTGCAATTGAGGAGGCCATTGCGGTTGCACTTGAGTGCCCGTGTGATGTGCGTGAGGTTGGTGGCTCGATATATTGAGAGGCTTGCCACATTGCCTGCATAAATAAGCGTTTTCGCACTGGGATAAAAAAGGACTTCTCTTGAAGTCCTTTGGTAATTATTGGTATTGCGTCCTTGAGCACATCAATCCAGTGTTTGCGCTTGCACTGCGACGGGCCTTTTACTGGCCGGGCGTGTGGGAGCTTTTCCTGGGGGTTGGGTAGTCGTACCTGCGGTTGTTTTTTTTGCGGGTGTCGTGCGTGCGGGGCGCTTTGTTGAAGACGCTGTTGCAGCGGGTTTCTTTGTAGCAGCCTTTAACGTTTTCGCTGCAATAGGTTTTTTTTCAGTCGGTGCGTTATTGTTTTCTAGTTTGGTGGCAGGCGCTGGCTGAAAACGCAAAATGAAATCACGTACTTGCGGATAGACGATTTTGCGCCATTTGCTGCCACTGAAAATACCATAGTGGCCGGCCCCTTTGACTTCCACATGTGCGCGATCTGCATCTCTAATGCCTGAACACAATGTATGCGCAGCTTGGGTCTGGCCAGAGCCAGAGATATCGTCGAGTTCGCCTTCGATGGTGATCAGACCGGTATGGCGAATATCTGCAGGTTTGACCAATTCTGCTTGGCCTGCTGGATTGCGTACTTCCCAAGTGCCATTGACCAATTTGAACTTCTGAAAGACGGTCTCAATCGTTTCCAGGTAGTAGTGGGCATCCATGTCCAGAACGGCGTTGTACTCATCGTAGAATTTGCGATGGTGCTCAGTTGCATCTTCGTCACCTTTGATCAGGTTTTGAAAGTAATCGTAGTAGCTGCTGGCATGGCGATCGGGGTTCATGGCGACAAACCCTGTGTACTGCAAAAAGCCGGGGTAGACTAAACGCCCTTCGCCCGGGTAACCGTGCGGAACGCGGTAGATCAGGTTGTTTTCAAACCATTCAAAGCTGCGCTCGGTGGCCAGGTTATTTACCGAAGTAGGTGCTTTGCGTGCATCAATGGGGCCTCCCATCATGGTCATAGACAAAGGGGTGGTTTCACCTCGACTAGCCATAAGAGAAATGGCAGCCAGCACAGGCACAGTAGGCTGGCATACGCTCATCACGTGGCAATTGCCATAGTTTTCTTGCAGGTAACGGATAAAGGTCTGCACATAGTTGACGTAGTCGTCCAGATGGAATACGCCTTCCTCTAACGGGACGGTACGTGCATTTTTCCAGTCTGTGATGTAGATTTTGTGGCCACCGAGCATCGTGCGTACAGTCTCACGCAGCAGTGTGGCGTAGTGGCCTGAGAGAGGAGCGACAATCAGAACCACGGGTTGCTTCAGCATGGCATCAAGCGTGGCGCTGTTATCCGAGAACCGTTTGAAGCGGCGCAACTCACAAAATGGCAAATCCATCTCTACGCGCTCATGAATGGCGACATCAACGCCGTCCATATCCACGGTTTCAATATCAAATGTCGGTTTGACGTAGTCTTTCCCTAAACGGTAAAGCAAGTCGTAGCCAGCTGCAACGCGGTGTGCTAGGGCAGTGTCTGCAAACATCCACGAAGGGTTGGAGAACAACTTCGATGTGGCTTTTGCGAAATCTGCAAATGGCTCAGAGATGGCACGTTGTGCCTCATAAAGTTGGTAAAGCATGGCATGACCTTTTTTGTTGCAATGCACAATATAGCAGTAGACCGTGACAGTTGCTACGGGCCTAGGCTCGGGCATACCCGCATCTTAAAGAAAAGTGACAAATCGAGTAGTCACCCTCTCAGGCGAAGCTTCTCTGCGCGTTTCGTGAATTGCTTACGAAGCAGGCGCATGGGTGCGGCCAATGTCAGGCCAGCGGCGGTGCAAAACAATCCAAGCAATTAAGCCGATGGCCCAGAAACTGGCGGAAGCCAACGCGAGCGCCCAAGTGGAATGCATTACCAGTGGCACAATGGCTCCGGCAACCACGCCGTTGGCTGCCGAGTTGATGCAAGCCTGCAGCGAAGATGCCATGCCACGTCTTGCTGGATTGATATCGAGCACCAGCAGTGTGATAGGCGGCATCAGGATGGCCCAACCCAACGAAAAAATACCCAGAGGCGGGATTGCTACAAATGGGAGTTTCACATCGCATAGCGAGATCACTGTATTGAGCAGGCATGCTGCGGCCATGATCAAAAAACCTAGCCGTATCTGTTTTTTCGGCGCTAGTGTGCCTGCCATTTTCCCGCTCACGATAGCCCCTGCCATGATCCCGCCAATCGTGCATAGAAACATCCAGAAGAATTGGGTTGGCTGCAACGCTAAGTGCGAACCTAAAAACTCAGGTGACGCCAGAATGTAGACAAACATGCCATTGAATGGCACCGCACTGCTGATGGCTAACAGGAGAAATCGCGCACTCAACCCCAACTCCATGTAACCCTGTAAAAGTGGTTTGAGTTGCAGAGGTTGGCGTTGGGCGGCTGATAAAGTTTCCGGTAGTGCACGCCAGTTCACTGCCCACAAACCAGCGCCTAAGAGGGTCATGAACCAGAAAATGCTATGCCAACCGAACCACGTGTAGAGCCAACCTCCTAATATAGGGGCAACAGCAGGTGCCAGCCCAAAATACAGGGTGACTTGACTCATGACCTTTTGCGCCTGTGCTGGCGGATAAACATCACGAATAATGGCCCGAGAAACGACCATGCTGGCACCTGATGACAGCCCCTGCACAGCCCGAAATAGAATCAATTGTTCGATGGATTGCGCTAGCGCGCACCCTAGAGAGGCTAAGGCAAATGTGGCCAGCCCCCACAGAACGATAGGGCGCCTACCAAAGCAATCTGCTAATGCGCCATGAAACAAATTCATGAAGGCGTAGGCCAGCAAATACGCCGAGAGTGTTTGCTGCATTTGCACAGGCGACGCCGATAGACTGCCAGCAATTCCGGAAAAAGCAGGCAGGTACGTATCAATGGAGAACGGGCCTAACACACTCAGCGCGGCCAATAAAGCGGGAAACGCCCATACCGAGCGCATGATGGGTAATTCAGCGAAATGCTGTGTGGCAGAGGAGTTGTGCGAAGGGATGTTGTTGTGCATATTCTTGTTGCCCTTACTTGATAAGTGCTTCTTGCTGCTGCGAAACTGTGCCGTCGTTAGTTTGATGTATGCATGGGGCAGAGCGAAGACGGCATTGTAGTTTTTTCAGCCTGAGCGCTCGATCTAGCTTGAGGTATAGCTCGGCCATGACTTGCATTGGTATAGCAGTTGTCAAGTTTCTGCCGTATCGGCTCGCCAACGCTTTCGCTGCTTCTTTCATCGTGAGTGATCGCCACTTGTTATGGTCAGGCTCAGGACGGTGTGTTGTTGCCCTTCTGCAACGAATTTGAGACGAAAGGCCAAGCAATTGCAAATACTCTTTGCCAAGCCTCTCAGGGTCTGTTGCAATACGCATAACTTCCCCACCAGGAGGTTGGCTCGGGGAACCGGCGGGACTGAAATCAGGTGATTCAAAGCCCAAGACCCCCCGTACCGGAGCCCTATGTTTAACCTTGGAGTATCCGCAATGAAAAAATCTCTAATCGCTTTGGCCGCTATTGCTGCTTCTGGCTTGGCAATGGCCCAATCTTCTGTGACTTTGTACGGTGTGGCCGATATCGCTTTGGGCGACGCCAACGATACACAAGGCGCACATTCCAACGGCAACATCAATAACGGTACTAGCCGCATTGGCTTCCGTGGTGTTGAAGACCTGGGTAACGGTCTGAAAGCCAACTTCCAACTGGAACAAGCAGTGCGTCTGGCTGACGGCGCTACTGGTGGTAACGGTGGCAGCGGCACTGGTGCAACTTTTGCACGTCAAGCATGGGTTGGTTTGTCTGGTGACTTCGGTGCTATCCGCGCTGGTCGTCAATTGACTCCTTCTCATGGCGCTACAGCTGCTTACGAATTGACAGGTACTGCTAACTACTCAGCAGTTGCTCTGAACTTCGGTTACGGCGGTGGTTCACGTGACAACGCCATGATCACTTACGCAACACCTAGCTTCGGTGGCTTCAAAGCAACTGTGGGTTATGTGTTTGAAGATAACTACGCTTTGAACAGCACATACGGTGTTGGCGATACTAAAGGTCACTACGACATCGGTCTGGTGTACGCAAATGGCCCATTGGCTGTTGCTGCAGCATACAACTACGCTGAAGTGGACACAGGCTGGAACAAGAAAAGCCGTGTTGAGAACAGCAGCATTGGCGCTTCCTACGACTTCGGCGCTGTGAAGTTGGCTGGTTCTTACCACTACAACGACATCGCTGCTGCTGGTTACCTGGGCGGCCCAACAACTGGTTCCACTAACGTGAACCCAGGCGTTGAAGGTTACTCTTTGGGCGCTTCTATCCCATTCGGCGCATTCAGCTTGACAGCTGATGTGGTGTACGCTGAAGACCGTAACGGCAACCGCGACGGTATCGATGCTGTGGTTGAAGCTAAATATGCTCTGTCCAAGCGCACATTCGTGTACGGTGTTTACTACCGTGCTGACGAAGATAGCCCAACATACGGCAGCAACTTCACCGATAAAAACAACTTCGCTATCGGTCTGCGCCACAACTTCTAATTTGACTACCTACCTAGCGTAGGTTGGTTAAATAGCAAAAACGCCTCGAAAGAGGCGTTTTTTTATGGCTGTGAATTCAATAGTGATGCGTATACAGCATGTGATGGATTTTTTCGTTTTCTTTCCGACAGTGTGTGGAGAATTGAATCTAAAAATACTGCGCGGAGTAAGGCGTGCAACGAAACGATAAAGTTTTAGCGAATCGACATGGCTGTGAATGAGGATAAATGAATATCAGCCCAAGCGACTGCTGCACTGCAACCGTGAGTCGGATGGCTGGTTTGGGTGTGATGCAGCGCTAGTGCTTGTAGAAAGACAAGTCACATCGAAAGGATTTCCCTTTTCCTTTGGATTGGGAGGATGCCAGAGGAGGCCAATCGCTCATAGCATTCTGTCTTATGTGCGATGTCTGCTTAAACGCAGCGTATCGCACACAGGCGCTACTTCGCTTCAGTGAGCGTCAGTAGTTCTGCTCCATCCATGACTTGGTCTCCTGGTGTAAATAGCAGTTCCCCGACAATGCCATCCCGTGGGGCAGCGATGGTGTGTTCCATTTTCATGGCTTCCATGACCGCCAGTGGCTGGCCTTTTTTGACGGCGTCGCCTGTTTTCACGGAAAAAGACACCACTTTTCCTGGCATGGGGGCTGTGAGGCGGCCGCCTTCGCCTTGTTCTTCGTTTTGCCTAAGCGGGTCAATCCAGGTCAAGACGTCGTGACCGCGAGGTGCGAAGATTTCAATGGCATCGTTATGCCGATAAACGCAAAAGCGTGCACTGTGATTAGCGTAGCTGACCTCTATGGCATCGCTCCCCGCAACGGGTACAAAGTGCAGAGTACCTTCACCTAAAGGTGTGGCTTGGTGGTCTCCGTGCGGGCGGATATCCAAATGCAGCGCTCCATCGTTCAGGTAGCTGATCGTGGCGCTGATTTTGTCTTCCCCCTTGGCAAACAAGAAAAAGCGCTTGGCTACACCCCAACCGCGCCAGCCGTCATGGCGATCAAACGGGTCTTTTCCGTGTGGTGTCTTTTCTTGCTGCAAAGCGTGGGCGACGGCAGCTGCAACACTGAACGGGATAGGCCATGCCGTTTGTTTGAACAGGTGTTCTGCTTCGCGTGGAATCAGTGCGGTATCCAATTTACCCTTGGCAAAAGACTCTGTTTTGATCGCCCGTCTGAGAAATTGCACGTTTGTCGGTAGTCCAACAATGTGTAGCTGTGCGAGTGCTTCGTCCAAACGCGCCAGTGCCTGTTCTCTTGTGTCGCCATGCACAATCAGCTTAGCGATCATCGAGTCGTAATAGGGGCTAATGGCATCGCCCTCGCGAACACCATCGTCAATGCGAACCTCGCTGATCGCAAAGCTGCTTGCTTGTGGTTTGCGATAGACAGACAGATTACCGGTGGCGGGCAAGAAGTCATTGTCGGGGTTTTCTGCATTGATCCGTGCTTCAATCGCATGGCCGTGAATGTGCAGTTCCTCTTGTTGTTTAGGTAGTGGCTCGCCGTAGGCAACTCGCAATTGCCATTCCACTAAATCTGCGCCTGTAATGGCCTCGGTAACAGGGTGCTCTACCTGCAGGCGTGTATTCATTTCCATGAAGTAGAACTTCATGTCTTCAGGTTTGTCGTAGCCACCGGGTTGCTCTACGATGAACTCCACGGTACCGGCGCCGACATAGTTCACGGCTTTGGCCGCTGCTACAGCAGCTTGCCCCATTTCTTGGCGAAGTAATGGCGTCATTCCGGGTGCAGGTGCCTCTTCAAGCACTTTTTGATGGCGGCGTTGTACTGAACAATCACGTTCAAACAAGTACACCACATTGCCTTGCGTATCACCAAATACTTGGATTTCAATATGGCGAGGGCGTTGAACGTATTTTTCGATCAACACGTTGTCATCGCCAAAACTGTTGATGGCTTCGCGCTTGCAAGATTGCAGGGCTGCATCAAAGTCTTGTGACTGTTCTACGATGCGCATGCCTTTGCCGCCTCCGCCTGCACTGGCTTTGATCAACACCGGGTAGCCGATGCGATCCGCTTCACGCTGTAGGAGTGTGGGGTCTTGGTCCGTGCCGTGGTAGCCCGGCACCAGTGGCACGCCTGCTTTTTCCATTAGGCGCTTGGATTCTGCTTTCAACCCCATGGCTTGGATGGCCGAAGCAGGCGGGCCAATAAAGACCAAGCCTGCAGTCGCGCAGGCTTTGGCAAAGTCTTCGTTTTCTGACAAAAAACCATAACCAGGATGGATTGCCTGTGCTCCGGTGGCTTGGGCTGCCTCGATGATCCTCTGCCATTGCAGATAGCTTTCCTTGGGCGTGTTGCCGCCTACGCGTACTGCCTCGTCGCAGACTTGGACGTGCTTGGCCTGGGCATCGGCATCGGAATACACCGCTACAGTTTGTATGCCCAAGCGATGTGCCGTAGAGGCAACACGACAGGCGATTTCGCCGCGGTTGGCGATCAAGATTTTTTTAAACATGCTTGTCTCCTCAAGATAGTTGAATACAGCAGCAATAGCGGCGGTTATTTCAGGGGATAGGTTTTCCTGCGGGATGGGGAGCCTCTTTCCCTAGCAGGCGTTGCAGGGTGCGCCAAGCCGCACGTAAGAACTTGAACATCCACCATGTGATGAACCACATGGCTACAACGGCAATGACGAGAAGGACGATAAAAACGACAGGATTGGTCAGGGCCAACCAGATAGCGCCAATACTCATGCCGTCTTCTGCCAAGCTTGCGGTGACGTTGGAGAAAGGCTCTGGAGAGGTATTAATAGCCGCACGGGTGGTCGTTTTCGCTGCCTGACTGGTGGCCGCCAAAGTGCCTCCCATCAAGGCTGCGACCATGGCCATTTGGGCGTTATCAACGCCAAAGACAGAGGCTGCCAGCGCCGCTCCGGCGGGCACACGAATGACGCTTTGCAACACATCCCAGAGTGAGTCGAATCCTGGGATTTTGTCGGCAAAAAACTCTGCAAACAGCATGATGCCGCTGAAGAACAGCACGATGGGGCTTTGCAGCATGCTTAAACCACCAGGCAAGGTAATCCAGTCCATATAGCCAACCAACCCCATGATGAATACGACGGCATAGAGGCGCAGCCCACTGGCCCAGCCCAGCGCGGCAGCCAGTGCAAGCAAGCTGGTCATGTCCATGCCACTCAAGGCATGTTCCATGCGGCCGCTGATTTGACTTGCGGTGTCGTGGAGGGCGCTGCCATTGAGGTGAATGCCAGCGCTGTGCAGGCCTTCAACAAGACGGTCAGTGGTGGTGCTGGCGTTGTCCATATCACTTGCGATCGTTGTTCAGTAGATGTAGCCCAATTTGGTGCTGATGCGTATTGGCTGGCAAGTCAGCTAAGCCATTGGGGTTTGCGCTTTTGCAGGAATGATTGCACCCCTTCTTTGCCTTCGGCACTGGCGCGAATATTGGCAATGCCCTCAACGGTTTGGGCAATTAAATCCGGCGTGATAGCGTGTTCAGCAATATCCATGACCAGTTGTTTGGCTGATTGAACGGCTTGTGGTCCAGCCTGCACCAACGCGCGGGTGATTTCGGCGATTTTTTGATCCAAGGCTGAAACTGATCCATCACTTGTGGTGGCTTGGTTCGATTCAGTTTGTGCCGTTTCAGGCTCTGCCACTAGCGCATGGATGAAACCAATGCGCAGCGCTTCTTGTGCGCTGAAGCGTTCGGCCGTCAAGAAATAACGGTGTGCAGCACGAGCGCCCATTGCCCGAATCACGTACGGGCTGATGGTGGCTGGAATAAGGCCCAGCTTCACTTCGGAGAGGCAAAAGCCCGCCGTTTCAACGGCTACGGCAATATCGCATGCAGCTACCAGTCCCATTCCTCCTGCATACACGTCTCCCTGAATGCGGGCTACAGTGGGTTTGGGGCATGCGTAAATGACGTGCAGCATATCTGCTAGTTTTCCTGCGTCAGCGATGTTTTCTTCGCGGGTGTAATCGGCCATCTGGCGCATCCAGTTCAGATCGGCTCCGGCGCAAAAGGCCTTGCCTTCAGCAGCCAACACAATAGCGCGCACGTCTTGGCATTGGCCCAGTTCGATGAAGGTCTGGGTGAGTTCAGCGATGACGGCATCGTTGAACGCATTGCGCATGTCGGCGCGCGCTAGGGTGACAGTAGCGACATGGTCATGATGGGTGACGTGGAGGTTAGTCATGCTGCGTTGGCTTCGTTAAGGTGAGGTGGCAGTTGTTTCAATAGATATATTGGCGAGGTTGACAAAGCACCTCTGTTTTGACCGATTGCGCAATAAAACACTCTTCATGGGCTTGGTGGTGCAGCGCTTCTAAGGTTGCGGCATCGGGCGCTTGACCTGTCCATTGCACGGCAGGGTATAGCGTGACGCGGCTGACCCATTGCTGCCCGTTGGGGTTGCATGCCATTTCGCCTTCCGCACGGTCGTGGTATGCCTGTGCGATGAAACCGGCTTTCGAGGCCAGCCATAAAAAAGTCAGCATATGGCATGACGATAAGGCTGCCACAAACGCTTCTTCCGGATCGACAGCCTGCGCATCGGACCATGGTGCAGGCACGATGTGTGGCGATGGGGAGGCGGGAATAATCTGTCCGCCGTCAAATTGCCATGTATGGGCGCGGCTATAGCGTCCTTTAGCAAAGTCCCCGCCGTTGAGGCTCCAGTGGATATCGGCGTAATAAGTCATGGCTTTGATGTTGCTTCAAACAAGGAGGTGGCGGTGTGAGGGTGGAGTGCTTTGCGCATCAAAACCGACGCGTACGTTTTGCCACTCCATTGCACGTGCCCTGCATCTGAATAGCCGCGGCGTTGGTAGCGAGCGCGCAGTGCTGTGGCAGGTTCGGCGGTGTCCAGTGCCACAGCACTAAAACTATGGTCATGGGCCCATTTTTCAGCGCAATCGAGTAACCTTTCTGCAATCCCTTGACCTCGGGCTTCGGGGTGGACGGCCAGTTGCGCCAATATGGCATGGCTAAAGTCTGCATACAGCTCAGGTACAGCATCTTGCAAGTAGCGGCCATTGGCAGGTTTGGGCGGGGCGATGCTGATGGTTCCAACCATTTTGGTGCCATTTTCTGCAATGAAGCATTGGCCTTGCGTGGCGCGTTCGCGAGTCGTCTCGGCGCTTTGCGTGGCTGCTGTGAAGTTCCAGCCTTGGGTCGCCAGTGTGGCGTAGGCTGTATGCAGCAAGGTAGTCAGCGCCTCCATAGAGTCGTTGGTGGTCAGGGGACGGATGGTGATGGTCATGTTCACATACGGAAGATGCCGAACTTCGCATCTGCAATCGGGGCATTGCGAGCTGCAGACAAGCCCAGCGCTAAAACCCGTCGGGTATCGACAGGATCGATGATGCCATCATCCCACAGCCGAGCAGAGGCGTAATACGGGTGGCCTTGCTCTTCGTATTGCTGGCGGATGGGGGCTTTAAAGGCCTCTTCTTCATCGGCACTCCATTGGCCGCCTTTGAGCTCAATACCGTCGCGCTTGACGGTAGCCAGCACGCTGGCAGCTTGCTCGCCGCCCATGACAGAAATGCGCGCGTTGGGCCACATCCACAAAAAACGTGGTGAGTAAGCGCGGCCGCACATGCCGTAGTTGCCAGCGCCAAAGCTGCCGCCAATGATGATGGTGAATTTAGGCACATTCGCGGTGGCGACCGCAGTGACCAGCTTGGCTCCATGGCGGGCAATACCTTCGTTTTCATATTTACGCCCGACCATGAAGCCAGTGATGTTCTGTAAAAACACCAATGGAATTTTGCGTTGGCAGCACAACTCAATAAAGTGCGCTCCTTTTTGTGCGGATTCTGAAAACAAAATACCGTTGTTGGCAATGATGCCCACCAGCATGCCCTCAATGCGCGCAAAGCCGGTGACCAGCGTGCTGCCAAAGCGCGCTTTGAATTCGTCGAAGTCACTGTTATCCACTATGCGCGCAATGATTTCGCGTACATCAAACGGTTTGCGTGTTTGGTTACCTGCCGCATCCAGCGGGATCAAACCATAGAGCTCTTCGCTGTCAAAGCGTGGGCTTTCAGGAGTGGCATCGGCAGGGTTGGACGTTTTAGCCCAATGCAGGTTTTTGACTTTCTCACGCGCTAGAGCCAGCGCATGCATGTCGTTTTGCGCCAAATAGTCTGCGACGCCCGAGAGGCCGGTGTGAACATCGCCGCCGCCCAAGTCTTCTGCACTGACGACTTCGCCCGTAGCGGCCTTGACCAGCGGTGGTCCACCCAAAAAGATGGTGCCTTGGTTTTTCACGATGATGGTCTCGTCACTCATGGCAGGAACATAGGCGCCACCAGCGGTGCAACTGCCCATTACTACCGCAATTTGCGCGATCCCCTGGGCGCTCATGTTGGCTTGGTTGTAAAAAATGCGGCCAAAGTGATCGCGATCAGGGAAAACATCGTCCTGGTTGGGCAGGTTGGCGCCACCAGAGTCGACCAAGTACACGCAAGGCAGGTGATTTTGCTGGGCAATTTCTTGTGCGCGCAAATGCTTTTTCACCGTCATCGGGTAATACGTCCCGCCTTTGACGGTGGCATCGTTACAGACCACCATGCATTCCACACCATTGATGCGGCCAATGCCGCAGATGACGCCAGCGCCTGGGGCGGCGTTGTCGTACATGTTCAATGCTGCCAGAGGGGCGATTTCAAGGAACGGAGAGCCAGGATCGAGCAAGGCTTGCACGCGGTCGCGCGGCAGTAGTTTTCCCCGCGCCAGATGTTTGTCGCGTGCAGCGGCGCCGCCGCCTTGCTCAATGGTGCTGAACTGCTGTTGCAGGTCATCAACCAGGGCACGCATTACGCTTGCATTGTTTTGAAAATCTACGGAACGGGCGTTGATTTTTGAGTTCAAAATGGCCATGTTGATGTCCTCGCTGGCTCGGTTGTGAGCTGGTTGATTGTCTCTTGTTGAATTGAATGGCGCTGGGTTGGTCGCATGTGGCCTGCTTGCGCTGGCGCACCATGCATACCCTTGAAATTGTTTTGTTGGTTTTGATGTTTGGCGCAGCATCCGGGCTGCTGGCGCGTTACGTCAAATTCATTCCATTGCCGCTGTTGCAGATTGCGCTGGGTTGCGCATTGTCGTGGCCGCAAGCGGGTCTGCATATTGGTTTCGATCCAGAGCTGTTTTTGATGCTGTTTATTCCGCCACTGCTGTTTGCCGATGGCTGGCGCATCCCCAAACGTGAATTTTTTGCCTTGCACCGCCCCATTCTTCGACTGGCTTTGGGGCTGGTGTTTTTCACGGTCATTGGGCTCGGGTACTTTATCCATTGGTTGATTCCCTCCATGCCTATGCCGGTGGCGTTTGCACTGGCCGCAGTGCTTTCTCCGACCGATGCCGTAGCCGTGTCGGCCATCACACGGAATTTGGGAATGCCCACCAAAACCATGCATATTCTGGAAGGGGAATCCTTGCTCAATGATGCTTCGGGTTTGGTTGCGCTGAAATTCGCTGTAGCTGCAGCCATGACGGGCGCCTTCTCGTGGATGGAAGTTGGCCGTAGTTTTGCCTGGATTGCCATTGGCGGTGTGGTCGTTGGCGCGTTGCTCGGCTGGGCTTTTGGCTATGTGCGCAACTTGGTCACACGCCGCATTGGCGATACCGTATCGACTCAAATGGTGTTGCTGCTGTTGCTGCTGCCTTTTGCTGCCTACATCATGGGGGAGCGTTTGGGCGTCTCTGGCATTTTGGCTGCGGTGGCAGCAGGGATTGCGACCAATTTCACTGACTTGGACCGTGGTCGCTTTGTGACAGAGCGCATGCAAAGCAACGATGCCTGGGAGATGGTCGAGTCGGCTTTCAATGGTGCCATCTTTTTGTTGTTGGGTATTCAGCTGCCGACCTTGATTCGTGAGGCAGAGGGCCGAAGCGACTACAACTGGTGGCAACTGGCCGGGTTGATTGTCGCCATCACCGTAGTGGCGATGCTGTTGCGGGCAATTTGGTTGCACATTGGTGTACAGGGGGCGTTGCGCAAGGTTTATCACAAAGGGGCCTTGGGGCACAACCCCACATTTTTGCTCACCGCGTTGGCGACGGTGGCGGGAATTCGTGGCGCCGTAACCTTGGCTGGCGCCTTGTCGATTCCTTTGCTGCTGCCCAGTGGGCAGGCGTTTCCTTCCAGAGACTTGGTGGTCATGTTGGCGGCAGGAGTCATCATCACCACTTTGCTGATTGGTAGTGTGGGGCTGCCTTGGATCTTGCACAAAATGCCCGCCGTGAAAGAGCATGCTACCGACCGAGAGGAACGCCATGCGCGAGTTGCTGCGTGCCATGCTGCCTTGGTGGCTTTGCAGGCAGAGGAGGCCGCTCCAGGTTCTTCTGGAGAGCAGGCCTTGCGTGCAGCAGTATTGGGCCGAGTGGCGCAGGACTATCGGGAGCGCCTTAACGCATTGGATGACACCAGCGATCCTGATTTGGTCAAACTGCGTGAGCGTGTGCAGCATGGCAAGACGCTGGAGTTGGACATGGGCTTGCGCCTTAAAGGTGTGCAAGCGGAGCGGGAGGAAATTTACCGTCTGCGCCGCAAGCATTTGATCAATGACGATTCGCTCAGGCGTTTGGTGAGTGAACTCGACTTGGCTGAAGTGGCCATTAACCGCCGGATGGAGGCTGCCCAACTCAACAGGCAGGTGGCTGAAGCTGCGTTGGAAGAAGCCCGGCGCAACGAAGCAGAACAAACCCAAAGCACACCAGCTATTGGCAGCGGTGCTAACACTCCTGCCCATACGGAAAAACAGACGACCGTATCGAGTGCCGCAAGCGGCGCCGATTTGATGGCGCCGGATGTGGGCATACAAGACAGCAGGCACTGAGGTCGTGTGCATCATGCGCAGTGATTAGGCGGACGCCGCTTCGGTTAAGCCCAGTTGCTGTTTCATTGCATCACGAATGAGAAACTTCTGGATTTTTCCGGTTACTGTCATGGGGAATGCATCGACAAAGCGGATATAGCGGGGCACTTTGTAGTGCGCAATTTGCCCTTTGCAGAATGCACGCACATCTTCTTCGGTCAGACTTTGGCCTGGTTTGGCGATGATCCAGGCACACAACTCTTCCCCATACTTCTTATCTGGCACTCCGACGATTTGCACGTCCTGAATTTGTGGATGGCGGTAGAGAAACTCTTCAATCTCGCGTGGGTAAATGTTTTCACCGCCACGGATCACCATGTCTTTGATGCGACCCACGATGTTCACATAGCCCTCTTCATCCATCGTGGCCAAGTCACCGGTGTGCATCCAATGCTCAGCATCAATAGCCTCGCGGGTTTTTTCCTCGTCGCCCCAATAGCCATGCATGACTGAATAGCCACGGGTGCACAGTTCGCCTGATTGGCCGCGTGCGACGGTTTCACCAGTGCCTGGATCGACTATTTTTATTTCCAGATGCGGCTGCACTTTGCCCACTGTAGTCACACGTTTTTCCAATGGCGTTTGCGTGTCACTTTGGCAGCTGACGGGGCTGGTTTCGGTCATGCCGTAGGCAATCGTGATTTGGCTCAAGTGCATGCGCTCGACCACACGCTTCATGACTTCAATCGGGCATGAAGTACCGGCCATGATGCCGGTGCGCAAAGTGGAGAGATCAAATTCAGCAAAACGTGGGTGATCCAGCTCGGCAATGAACATGGTTGGCACGCCGTGTAGGCCTGTACAGCGCTCAGCTTGTACGGCTTCAAGCACGGAAAGAGGCTCGAATCCATCGTTGGGATAAACAATGGCGCTGCCATGTGTCAAGCAGGCCAAGTTGCCCAGTACCATGCCAAAGCAGTGGTAAAGCGGCACGGGGATGCAGAGCCGGTCGGTGGGGCCGAGTTCCATGCACTCACCAATGAAGAATCCGTTGTTGAGAATGTTGCGGTGGGTCAGAGTGGCCCCTTTCGGGAAGCCCGTGGTACCGCTGGTGAATTGGATGTTGATCGGATCGTTTTGGCGCAAGCTAGCTTGTGTTTGCGCCACTTGTGCATCGTTGGCAGAACCAGTGGCCAGCACGTCAGAAAAACGCAGCATGCCGACTTGATCTTCACCTTGTCCAGCCACATCAATCCAAATGATTTGGCGCAGAAATGGCAAACGCCGTGCAGCCAATTGGCCAGTCGAGGCTGTGGTCAACTCAGGAGCCAACTCCCGCAACATGCCCAGATAGTCGCTGGTCTTGAAGCTGGGCATTGTGACCAGCACTTTGCAGCCCACTTTATTGAGTGCGTATTCGGCTTCTGAGGTGCGGTAAGCCGGATTGATGTTTACTAAGATCAATCCGACTTTGGCCGTGGCCAATTGCATCAGTACCCATTCGACATTGTTATGCGACCAAATGCCAATGCGGTCTCCTGCTTGCAAGCCCATTCTCAGTAATGCACTGGCAAATTGGTTTACGCGTGCCTGCAGCTGGCTGTACGTCAATCGCTCGTTTTGATGGCGGCTGATGAGTGCATCGTGGTCAGGGTACTGGGCAACCATGGCATCAAAATAGTCGCCAATGGTTTGTTCAATCAAGGCGGGAGTTTGGCTGCCTTTGGCGTAGCTGAGGGCGGGATTTTGCATTGTGTCTCCTGTGGGCCATTCTCATTGCGGCTCGCTGTTGAGTGACTATCTTAATGTTGGTGTGCGTAAAAGTCGTGGCCATGGAGGGTGCAATTTGTGCCAAAATTGTTTGCAACATTGCCTGATTAATGCCTATGACGAAAAATGCTGCCAAGCCTGTCCGAATGCCCATGGATCGAGAGCCCGCTAGGGCGACTCCGGTTGCGTTTTTGCATACCGTTTTGCAATGTTATGAGCAGTACGGGAAAGACCCCGAAAAGGCGTTGGAATATGCACAAATTACGCCATCTGATAGGGCTAATCCGCAAGGCTTGATGACGGCCTTGCAAATGGAGCGATTGTCGGTTTTTGCCATGCAAGAGCTTGACGATGAGGCTTTGGGTTGGCTGTCTCGTCCGATGCGGTGGGGCAGCTATGGTTTTCTTGCGCGTGCCACCCTGAGTGCGCCGAACTTGCGAATCGCTTTGCGCCGTTGGTGCCGCCACCATGGTTTGCTAACCGATGACTTGCACCTGCAATTGGATGAGCGCGCAGGCTTGGCACAGGTGACGGTGCATGAGCGGCAACTGGCTTGTGCGGATAGGCGCAGGCTGGGCTTGATGACACTGCTACGCAATATTCATGGTTTTTCATGTTGGCTGCTCGATTCGCAAATTCGTCTGACCCAAGTCGATCTGCCGTTTGAGGCTCCAGACTACGCTGCGCAAGTGGCGGTCATGTTTCCTGCGCGTATTTGCTACCAAGCTGAACGTGCCAGTTTGCAGTTTGATGTGAACTATCTCGATATGCCGGTGCGGCGCGATGAAGCTGCACTCAACCTGATGCTGCAGCGAGCCTTGTTGGTGGTGGTCAAGCCTTATCGCAGGGACAGGTTGATGCAACAGCGCGTGCGGCAGTTGCTTGCCAATGCCAAACCTGGACAGACGTACACGGCAGAGAGCTTGGCTCAGGCGCTGCATGTCTCTGTGCGTAGCCTGCACCGTTTTTTGCAAGAGGATGGGATGAGTTTGCAGAAAATCAAAGATGAAGTGCATTGCGAGAAGGCGATGCAGTTGCTGCTGCGTACGTCCTACCCTGTCAAGAAAGTTGCTGCCAGTGTTGGATTTGACAATGCCAAGAGCTTTACACGTGCATTTACACGTTGGGTGGGGGTCTCGCCATCGCTGTACCGGCAAAGTGGCGGGAAATGTGGCGTGAATATGGGCTAAAGTGCTGGTTTTACGAATAAAGCAAGCACGTGACGTGGCGCTCAGCGCAAGAAACTGAGAAATGCCAGTGGCGTTGAACTGCACACGTTGTTGCCATTGCAAGGAGTGACCCATGGCCGATGCCAAACCCCCTTTAATTCTCTCTTCACTGGATGTGGACCGCATTGAAGCGTTGCTGGAGGCCATGCCTGCATCGGCCTTTGCGCACCGTGATGCGCTGGAGAAAGAGATAGACCGGGCTGAGATTCTGCCGCCAGAGGAAATTCCCCCTACAGTGGTGACTATGAACTCCACGGTGCGGTTCGTGATTGCTGAAACTGGCAAGGAGTTTGCGCTGACCTTGGTCTACCCGCGCGATCTCCAAGGGATGGACGACCGTGTTTCGGTTTTTGCTCCTATTGGGAGTGCGCTATTAGGGCTATCTGTGGGTGATTCGCTCAGTTGGCCCGCGCCGGGTGGCAAAGTGATGACGGTGCATGTCAAAGAGGTTTTATTCCAGCCTGAGCGCAATGGAGAGTTGCATCGTTAAATTAATGTCAACACAATGGCGTAACAGCCGCTTTGTGCTCTCTTGTTGTTCAGGATGGGCCTATTATGTTGACAACTGTTAAATCGCATTTCAACCGCATTCCATAGGCATTTCTCTGATGGGCCTGCCGGTACGATCAGGCCCATCGTATGCCACACCATAAAGCAATCACAGTGAGCATTGAGAGTCAGACATTCAATCAACGATTTGACCAATATGGGCAATGGCGTGCTGAATTTGCCAAAGAGCTGAGTGTGTTCTCAGCATGGCTCGAAGGCAAAGGCTTGCGCAATGCCTCTGCAATGGAGCGTTTGAGCCGTTTGCATGAGCAAACGCTCGACGATAAGCTCACAGTGGCTTTTGTGGCAGAGTATTCACGCGGCAAGTCGGAGATGATTAACGCCCTGTTTTTCTCCAGCTATGGTCGGCGCATCATGCCCGCCAGCGCAGGCCGCACAACCATGTGCCCAACGGAGTTGACTTGGGATGCGACTTACACGCCCAGTGTGCGTTTGTTGCCCATCGAGACTCGCAAGTTGGGGGCGAGCTTGGCCGACTGGCGGCTCAAACCCTCTTCATGGTTGTCGGTGCCGCTCAACGCCAAATCCGGTGATAGCGTGGCTGCTGCTGTTGAGCGCGTGACCGAAACCATCAGTGTGGATGTGGCCGAAGCGCGCCGTCTGGGTTTTTGGGTGGATGGTGCAGATGATAATCCACCGCTCAATGCGTCTGGCTTGGTCGATGTGCCCAAGTGGCGTCACGCGGTCATCAACTTCCCGCACCCGCTGCTGAAAAAAGGTATGGTGATTCTGGATACGCCCGGTTTGAACGCGATTGGGGCTGAGCCGGAATTGACGATCAGCCTGTTGCCGCAGGCACAAGCGGTATTGTTTATTTTGGGGGCAGACACAGGCGTGACCCGCTCTGACCTGCGTATTTGGCAAGACTTGCTCGGCCCACATGTGGATTCCTCTGGAATGCGTCTGGTGGTCCTCAATAAAATTGATACGCTCTGGGATAGCCTGACCTCCAAGGAAGCGCACCAAACACAGATCCGAAAGCAGCGGCAAACCACTGCGCAAACCTTGGGTGTGCCGCTCAACCAGGTGATTGCGATTTCTGCGCAAAAAGCGCTGGTGGCCAAAATCACCAAGGACGATGCATTGTTGCGTGAGAGCGCGATTCGCCAATTGGAATCGGTGCTGGTTGATACCTTGCTGGGGCAACGCCACCAATTGCTTAACCATGCCTTGTTCAAAGGGTTGGCGGAGTTGCGTGCGGATGCGCAGCAGATACTGACGGTGCGTTTGCGTGACCTGACCGAACAAATGCAGGAGATTGCAGGCCTGCAGGGTAAAAATAGCAGTGCAAGGCGCAGCATTCGTATGCGTATTGCCCGTGAACGCAAAGAGTTCGACAGTAGTGTGCACAAGATCTTGGGTCTGCGTGCGGCGCAAAATAAGCTGCTCAACCAAGGTTTTCAGCAGCTGAGCAGTAAAACCATCAAAAGTGAATTGGCCAGCCTGACGGCTGCACTGCAAGGGAAAATGCTCACTTTCGGCTTTCAGAAACGTTTTTTTGAAACCTTTGATAGCTTGAAGGAGTCGGTGGAAGCGACGCAGGAAATTGCCGATCAGATGCACCGTTTGGCGATAGATGCTTTTGATAGCCTGAATACCGAATTTGGGTTTTCACTCACTGCGCCACAAGCCCTCAATCTTGGGCAGTACATTGAGGATCTGGACAAGATCGCGCAAAGCAATAAAAACCATTTTTCCGTTGCCAATGCGCTGCGGTTTTCTTCGAACGAGTTCAGTGAGCGTTTGGTTGCCGCTATTTCCATGCGCTTGCGTTCTGTGTTTGAGGCTGTCTCCAATGAATTAGAACTGTGGAGTAAGGCTTCTTCCGCCCAATTGGATGTGCAGTTGAAAGAGCGCAGGCATAGCTTTTTGAACCGCAGCGAAACCATTGAGCGTATTGAGCAGGCTGAATTGGATTTGACTGAACGCTTGCAGGAGTTGCAGGCTGATATCGATGCCTTGGCGTCGGTTTCCGAACAATTGCAAGATCGCACTAGCCGATTGGAAGACTCCTTGCATTCCATGCTCAGCAGCCTTGATTTCGACCTTGGACAGCCTCAGCCTGTGCGTGCATGATGGCGCGATATAAACGGCTGTCTTACTTCTTTTGATCTCTGCGCTCGCAGTAGTGCTTTCCTGGTGAAACGCGTGTCCTTTTTTTCAGATCGTTTGGTCGCGTGGCAGCGCAGCAGTGGCCGACATGGCTTGCCTTGGCAAAATACCCGCGACCCCTACCGCGTATGGCTCTCCGAAATCATGCTGCAGCAAACCCAAGTGAAAACCGTGCTGGGGTATTACGCGCGGTTTCTGGAAGTCTTTCCTTCGGTGGATGCGTTGGCGCATGCCTCTGTAGACGAAGTCATGCCGCTCTGGAGTGGATTGGGGTATTACAGCAGGGCGCGTAATCTCCACCGTGCTGCACAAATGGTGGTGGCGCAGTTCAACGGGCAATTCCCTAGCGATCCTGACTTATTGGTGCAGTTACCAGGAGTGGGGCGTTCGACTGCCCATGCGATTGCGGCATTTTGTTTTGGTGTACAGCGTTCCATTTTTGATGCGAATGTTCAGCGCGTAATGGCCCGTTATTTAGGGTTTGAAGAAGACTTGGCCTCCGCATCGGCCATCAAAACCTTGTGGGCTAAAGCCGAAGCTTTGGTTCCCAAGCAGGATGGCGTTAATGCCATGCCAGCTTATACCCAAGGGCTGATGGATTTGGGTGCCACAGTGTGTACATCCAAGCGTGCGCACTGCGGCGCGTGCCCGGTTGCTGGTGATTGCCAAGCCCGTTTGAAGCAATTGACGCATGTATTGCCACGCAAAACCCGTAAGCTCAAACGCAGCTCTTCTACGTGGTACTGGTTGGTGTTGTGCCGCGACCAGCATCATCAATGTGACAGTCAGAGTTCAATTGCGCTCCCGCAACTGGCTTTGCACAAGCGTCCAGACAAGGGCATCTGGGCGCAGCTGTATGCATTTCCTACATTTGAAGATGAGGCCGCGCTTTTGCTGGCGTGGCAAAACCTAGGTGGGCAGGCTGGTGGCTTGGATTGGCAGCCTGGTTTTCGTCATGTGTTGACACACAAAGACTTGAATCTCGTGCCCGTGGTGGCTCAACTTCCAAGCCAGGCAGCACCGTCTGTGCAGATGGTCGGGCATGGCGATATGCCTCTGGGTCACCTCGAATGGGTTGACGTTGATCAGCTTATTCAGGGACGCTGGGCATTGCCTGCGCCTTTATTGGCATGGCTCAAGCACAGCACCTTCGCGGATACCGATAAAATGTGCTGATGCTGGATGACCGCGCCAAACTACTGCTAACCACTCTGATTGAACGTTATATTGAGGACGGGCAACCGGTGGGCTCGCGCACGCTGGCCAAATCTTCTGGTTTGGACCTGTCGGCAGCCACTATCCGCAACATCATGGCGGATTTGGAGGACTTGGGCTTGATTGCCAGTCCGCATACCTCGGCAGGGCGGGTGCCGACGCCAAGGGGCTACCGCCTATTTGTCGACAGCATGATGACCGTGCAGCGTGAGCAGTTGCATATGCAGGCGCCTTCCCTGAGCGTGGACCAACCGCAGCGCGTGATCGCCAGTGCGGCGCAAATGCTCTCGAGCATGTCCCAATTTGTGGGCGTAGTGGTGGCGCCGCAGAAAAGTTCGGTGTTTCACCACATTGAATTTTTGCGCCTGTCCGAGCAACGCGTACTGGTGATATTGGTTTCCCCAGATGGCAATGTGCAAAACAAAGTGGTGCTGACCCAGGCCGATATCTCGCAAGACCAGCTCTCGGAGGCCAGTAACTTTCTCAACGCCCATTATTCGGGTTTGTCGGTCGATCAAGTGCGTGAGCGTTTGCGTACCGAGGTCAACCGCTTGCGTGGTGAAATTGCCGGCTTGATGGAAGCGGCCATGAGTGAGACTGCACCTGCTGACGGCACGACCGACAAAGATGTGGTGATTTCTGGCGAGCGGAATCTATTGGCCGTGAGCGACTTTTCCAAAGACATGGACAGTATTCGCCGCGCATTCGATTTGTTCGAGCAGAAAAATCAAATTTTGCAACTGCTCGATGTCACGGGCCAGGCCGAAGGCGTGAAAATTTACATTGGTGGCGAAAGCCACATCGTTCCTGTTTCGGAGCTTTCCATTGTCAGCGCCCCTTACGAAGTGGATGGCCACGTGGTAGGGACCTTGGGCGTCATTGGCCCCACCCGTATGGCTTACGACCGAATGGTGCAAATCGTCGATATCACCTCTCGCCTACTGACCAACGCATTGAGCAGACCAAAATAAAAGTGTGGAAATGCCCGTTTTAGGATGGCGATATGGGGTCTGTATAGCCCCATCAATGCCTTAACGTTTTCTCAAGGCGGGCACGGCAACTGTTAAGCAAGCCAACACCGCCAAGCCAGCCCCACACCACATCACTGCGGCATAGCCCAGACCGGCCTTCAGGATCACACTGCCGACAGCGGCACCAATCGCATTGCCGCAATTAAATGCCCCTACATTGACTGAAGAAGCTAAACCAGGTGCGCCGCTGGCAGCGCGCATGACGCGCATTTGAACTGGCGGTACCACGCCAAATGCGGCAATAGACCAGACCAACAGCGCAATAGCGGCCCCTACATGTGTTTGGGCCAGATAGGGAAAGGCCAGCATGCTGATGGCGATGAGCGACAGAAAGCTCAGTAGCGTTTTGACCAGTGAGCGATCGGCCCAGCGCCCGCCTAAAGTATTGCCGATCGTAAAGCCAACACCAGTGAGCACCAGCATGGCCGTGACAAAACCTGGTGAAGCATTGGTGAAAGTTTCCAGCGCGGGATTGATGTAGGTGTAGAGCGCAAACATCGCGCCTGAGCCCAAAACGGTAGTTGCCATGGCCAGCAGTACGGTAGGTTGAACCAATACACGCAGTTCAGCACGGACATTGGGCATGCTGCCACGACTGCCTTGCGGCAGAGCGAGGGCCAGTGCAGTCATGGCCAGCAGACCTAACGCTGAAATGGCCACGAAGGATTCGCGCCAGCCTATGGTTTGCCCTAGCCAGGTTGCGACGGGGACGCCGCCAATATTGGCAATCGTCAATCCTAAGAACATCGTGGCAACGGCGCTGGCTTGCTTCTCTCGTGGCACCAAGCTGGCAGCAACTACTGAACCAATGCCAAAAAAGGCACCGTGGTTCAGGCTGGTGATGATGCGTGCCACCATCAGGCTGGCATAGTCTGGTGCCCAGGCTGATAGTAAGTTGCCGACAGTGAAAATCGACATCAGCGTGATCAAGGCTTTGCGCCGAGGCCAGTGGGACAGTAGCAATGTCATGAAAGGCGCCCCGATCATGACACCAATTGCGTAGGCAGATATCAGCATGCCGGCAGAGGCGATGGAGACATCCACACCGGCAGCAATCGTGGGCAGCATGCCCATGGGGCCGAATTCGGTGGTGCCAATGCCGAAGGCGCCGACGGCTAAGGCCAGTAAAGGCCAGCGGGAATGGGAGACGGCAGAAGCAGAAGTCATGGACGCGCACTGTGGGGTAGAAAAGGCCCCAGATTGTTGCGCGAGTTGCAAGGTGGTGCGATTGGGTGTAGGTGGAAACCCTTGGCTGTTTGCGCCAACCGTCGCAGTGCGCTCTCAAATGCCTATTTTTTGGTATGGCGCAAAGCCCACGTTTGAGCAGTCAAGCGCTTAACTTTCAAGGTGGGCGTGCCCAGCATCGATACGCACGCGCATAGTACAGCGCGCGGCCAGTTCTCGGTCGTGGGTCACCATCACCAACGTGGTGCCGAGCTCTTGGTTGAGTTGGAGCATCAATTCCATGACCGCGTGGCCAGTGGCGAAGTCCAGGCTGCCGGTGGGTTCGTCTGCAAACAGTACTTGGGGCTGCACCACAAAAGCACGGGCCAATGCTACGCGTTGCTGTTCTCCCCCAGACATGACTTTGGGGTAGTGGTTGAGCCGTTGGGACAGGCCCACACGGGCAAGCATCTCGGTGGCCTGTGTGCGGGCATGCCGCTGTCCTGCCAGCTCCAGCGGGAGCATGACGTTTTCGAGTGCCGTCAAACTCCCCAAGAGCTGGAAGTTTTGAAATACAAAACCAGTCTTTTGTGCCCGCAGCGCCGCCCGCTGATCTTCATTGAGCGCAAAGATATCTTGCCCATCTAGGTAAACAGTGCCTGTTGTGGGCGTGTCTAGTCCCGCAAGAATGGACAGCAAGGTACTTTTGCCTGACCCGGATGCTCCGACAATGGCGACCGTGGTTTGCGCAGGCAATTGCAGGTTAATACCGTGCAAAATTTGCAGGGTTCCTGTGGAGTCCTGGACTGCTTTGCCCAACTGATCCACCATAATCATCGGCTTGCTGGCTGAACTTGGGCGCGTTGGTGCGCTCTCAGGTGCAGTGTGAACAATAGGGGAAGCAGTGTGATCAAGGTTTTTCATCGTCGCCAATGTAGCGTGACTGTAGTGTCTCGTATCTTTTTGGGGCTTTTTTGGGGTGTGTTGGTGTGGGGGTTAGTCGCGCCGTTGGCGCATGCCAGCGGAGTCAGTGCGGCTGCCCGAGGTACGAAAATGCTGGTGTTGGGGGACTCGATCAGTGCAGAGTATGGGTTGGCCAGAGGGCAGGGCTGGGTTCAACTGTTGAGCCAGAAATTGCACGAGGGCTCTTCCAAAGTGGAGGTGGTCAATGCCAGCATCAGTGGCGAGACCACTGCAGGCGGGCGTAGCCGTTTGCCTGCATTGCTGAAAGCGCATGCACCGGCATACGTGGTGATTGAACTGGGGGGCAACGACGCATTGCGAGGGTTGCCGCTGAGCAGCACGCAAGACAACCTGATTGCTATGGTGGATGCAGCGCAAGCGGCTAGGGCGCAGGTCTTGCTGCTGGGCATTCAGGTGCCGCCCAATTATGGGGCCAAGTATTCCAGCGAGTTTGCTCAGGTGTTTGCGCAAGTGGGTAAAGACAAAACGGTAGCGGTGGTTCCCTTCATCTTGGAGGCCATTTCAGACCCCGCAGACTTGGACAAGTATTTTCAAAGCGATCGTATCCATCCAAATGCGCAGGCTCAGCCGTTGATTGTGCAAACGGTGTGGCCAGCGGTGCAGGCGTTGCTCAAGCAGGAATAAGTGAAGCAAGGCCAAAACATGCAAAGTTCGTGGAGCGAGCTGGGCGCGCGTGAAGCGGCGCCCATTTTTGCGGCAGAAACAGGAGAAGCATTTGTCTTGCTCGATGACTGTGATGCCACTGTCGAGAGACCCGCTAGCCGTCTGTATACGCACTGGCACTCCAGCTTGGTATGCACCGATGCGGATGATCTGCAGGCATGGCAGACGCGTGTGCAGCAGGCGCTGGCTTCTGGCCTGCATGCCGTATTACTGGCGGACTATGAGTGGGGGATGCAGTTGCAGGGGCTTGTGCCTGGTGGTTGCCAAATCTCTCATGCGCGGACCCCGTCGGTATCTGCGCCTGTACCGAGTTTGCGCGTGGAACTTTTTGCATCAATGCAGCGTATGGACAGAACTGCAGTGAAGGAGTGGTTAGATGCGCAGGTAGCCACCTTGGCATGGCCCGATGCTGGTTTGTTTGATTGGCAATCTCAAGTCAACCAAGCGGAGTTCACGCAGGCGATTGATGAAATCCATGCAGCCATTGAACGCGGTGATACCTATCAGATTAATTACACTTTTGCGTTCCATGGCCGTAGCTATGGTTCGCCGCTGGCGCTATACCGCCACTTGCGCCAACGTCAGCCAGCGCAATTTGGCGCGTTGATGCGCCTGCCAGTAGCGCAAGCTGGCTACCAGCCCTGGGTGCTGTCCTTGTCGCCTGAGCTTTTCATTCAGGTCAACGATGGCAACATTGTGGCCAAGCCGATGAAAGGCACCACGGCCGTGCAAGCCACGGTCGCGCAAACAGAACAGGCGGCGCAGTGGTTGCACAACGATCCGAAAAATCGTGCTGAAAACGTCATGATTGTGGATTTGCTGCGCAATGATTTGGGCGCGGTGGCACAAACAGGCAGCGTACAGGTACGTGATTTGTTTGCAGTGCAACGCAATGGGCAAGTGCTGGGGATGACTAGTACAGTGCAGGCGCGTTTGCGGCCCGAGGCAGGTTTGGCGGAAGTTTTGCGCGCGAGCTTTCCGTGTGGCTCCATTACCGGTGCGCCCAAGCGCAAAACCATGGAGCTGATTGCCTGCATCGAAGGCGCGCCTACCAGCAGCATGCCAATAGATGGGACCCAATCATATGGGGCGCAATGCCACGAGGCGCATGGTGTACTCATGACACGAGACGCGCACCAACGTCGACTGTACACCGGTGCAATTGGCTGGGTGGAGGCTTCTTCTATCCACGAGCTACTAGTGCAAGAGCCAGCGAATGAGGCGGCTACGCTGAATTACTGTTTGAGCGTACCGATTCGCACTCTACAGCTTGACGTGGCGCTGGAATTGCCTGCTAGGGTGTTGCCCCCTGCGGCGATGGGCCATGCAGTGCAGTTTTCTGTGGGCGCTGGCATTGTGTGGGACAGTCAAGCAGAGCAAGAATGGCAAGAGTGCCATCTCAAAGCTGGTTTTGCGCTGCATGACACAACCGGCTTTGAATTGTTTGAAACCATGCGCGTGTCTGCAGGCGCCTCATGCCCTGCATATTGGGAGAGGCACGTTGCGCGTTTGGCATCTAGCGCACTAGCACTGGGCTTTGCGCATGATCGACCGCGTTGGCAAAGCCAATTGCAGACATACATTGAAGAGCACTTCGATGCACATGCCACTGGCGATTGGCGTTTGCGCATGGCACTGCGTAGTGATGGCCAGTTGGCATTCACCCATGGCCTTTTGCAGCCATTGATGTTGTCTGGGGATGGTTCGGTAGCGGTCATTCTGGCCCATGCTGCTTGCCATACCCCCGCATGGCTGCGTCAGTTCAAGACGAGTTTGCGAAGCGACTACGACAGGGCCATGAAAGCGGCCGAGGCTGTGGGGGCGTTTGATGCCTTGTTTTTCAATAGGCAGGGCTATCTGACTGAGGGTGCGCGTAGCAATGTGTTGGTCAAACTTGATGCTGATCCTCATGCCCCTTGGTACACACCACCTCTAGCTGAGGGCGTATTACCTGGTGTCATGCGTAGCGTGTTGTTGGACAGTGGCGAATGGAACATTCAAGAGCGCAGTTTAACCAAAGCGCAGGTACTGGGTGCAGCAGATATCGTAGTGTGCAATGCTTTGCGCGGCGCACTCCATGCACGCTTGGTTGTTTGAGGCCGGCTCTGAGGATGGTTTATGTTGCTTGCGTGGCAGCGGTAGTTGCCTCTTGAGGTGCAGCATCTGATTGGATGTGTGACTGCAAATACAAGATGACCTGTTGTGGGTCTGCCTGAAGTGCGCTGATGTCGACCAGAAATGGACTGTGAAAGCGGTTGATCAGTGCTTTGGCCATAGTCTTGTTGCGCCCGCTGGGAAGCTGCGCCAAAAATGCGTCAGGCTCTTTGAGTAATAGCACCAAAATATCGCTGCGCTTGTTGCTCATGCGGGCAATACCGTTAAATGCACTCCAAGGGGCTGAAAATTGCGAACTGAAGGTCGTAGTCTCAATGCCCTCTGCGTTCAAAGTGGCCCAGGGTTTTGGGGTGCGTAGATTGCGCAGCGAGAAAAACAACAAGAACCCAAACACAGCCATGCCAAGCGCCATGACGCTGTAATACAAGATGGGGTCACGTAAAAAGAAGAACATCGACGTGCCCGAAGGCCCCAGCACCGCAGCGGCCACCGCAAGAAGAAAAAGGCAGCCTGTGCCAAATGCGCCTAAGGCCAGTTTATGCCGCTTGGGGTAGAGCTTGAATGTCTCACCGGGTGTGGAAATGGAGGCCATGTTGTCTCACTCACAAAAAAAGGGGGGATCTGCTCGGGGATAAACCCATGCGCATCACTGGAAAAGAAAAAGAAATAGGCCACTTGCGGCCTGATCTCTGAAGATTGGCATGCATTGTAGGCAGTTGTGCGGTAGTGCAGGCGAAGCCCTGGCAGGTATTGGCCATGCTGAATGCGTATTCTGTTCGCTATCCGGTCTTGCCTTTGGCATTGCGTTGTACGTCGCTTGTGAGCGTGAAGGCTTTTGTTGGAAGCGTGCAGCCTCATTCCTCAAAACCAAGCCAACGTGGGTGACGTGCAGATACCGACTGGGCGTTGCGCTAACTTATGCTCCAATCTCGGATTGTTCTTTCCGATGGACGCTGAAGATGACACTTGATTTGAAAACCACCGTAGTACAGGCCGATTTGCATGATGCAGCGCACGCCCGGGCGCTGGTCGAATTACTAGATAGTTATGCGCAAGACCCTATGGGTGGCGCAGAGCCGTTACCTGCTGCAACACGGGAAAATTTAGCAGCTACCTTAGCGAGCCGCCCTGGAACCTACGTGGTCTTGGCTTTTTGCGATGGTCAGCCTGCGGGCCTGCTCAATGCAATGGAAGGGTTCTCCACCTTCGCATGCAAACCTATTTTGAATGTGCACGACGTAGCGGTAGCCCCTGCATATAGAGGCAAGGGTATTTCGAGGCTTTTGTTCAATGAAGCGGAAACCATTGCACGTGAGATCGGTGCCTGCAAGTTGACGCTGGAGGTGTTGACTGGCAATACCACAGCACAAGCGGCTTATCGCCAATTCGGCTACGCTCCCTATGCGCTGGATCCTGCCATGGGGCAGGCACAGTTTTGGCAAAAGCTGATCGACTAAATGTGTTGCGGCAGATCACCGCTTGACTGTTTGAATAAAGCCGCTGCTTGGAGATTACGAAACAGTGCGTAAGAACGTGTTTAGGATCTCCACGCAGACCGCGTTGAAATCCAAAAGGCAAGGTCTAAAAAAACGCATTGCGGCGTTGCCTGTTTTGCACATACAGGCGCATGCGCGGCAACAGGCGCTTTCACAGCCTCTTTTTTTGAGTTTTGTGCGATTGAGTGCAGATCCTGACCACGTTCTAAAGCCGTATTAGCGGCGATACTAGCCACCTTTGGTTGTTCTTTAAACGGGAATCTCTATGAGACTGGGACTGGCCGCTAATCGCTTGCATCATCAAAACGAAGAGGGCGCGCTTTTTACTTGGTTGCACTATTGCGAAACGGGCGTCTCCGAACTAGCGCTGCAACTGCATACCGTTGGCCGCACGTACGACGCAATTGCTTCCTCTAGCAAGCTACAAGGCTACTCGGGCCTTCAGCGCTATCCCTTTGGGCACCAAGGGGGCTTGATGCAGCTTGTCGCTGAAGTTGTAGGTATGGGAACGCCTGAGCGCACACTCGATGGCATCGTTTATTTAATGGATCCTGTTGATCCTTCCTCGATTTTTCCTGAAGCTTTGGCGTTAAAGCGCCAGTGCGTCATTCACGGAAAACCTTTCTTGTCTACGGTAGCCAGCGCACGCGACTGGATGGAGATGGAGCGCATTCATGCCGGTCTTACGCCTGATCCGCAAGCCGACGTGTTCCATGACTATGCGCAGCAAACATTGGCTTTGATCGCACACGATGCCATGAAGCCCACCATGATGGATTTTGTGGCTCGCAATTTTGACTTGCTCTCACGCTTTGGCAGCCGTGTGGGTACTGGTACTACGGGACAGCAACTCAATGAATTAGCCTGGAGCAAAGGTTGGCCTAAAGACCAAGTTTGGGTGCAGCGCTACAACAGCGGGCCGTTGGGTGGTGATGCGCAAATTGCAGCCTTGGTGCTCAACAACCAATGCCATCGGGCCATCTTCTTCGAGGACCCGCACGTGGCACGCCAGCATGAAGCGGACATCCAGTTGCTCGAGCGTGCAGTCACAACGGCCACTTACACAGCAGTTTGTACCACCGCCCCTAACATCGCCCAGCGCTGGTGTGATGCTGCAGTGATTCGCGGTAAGCACCGCAAATAAACTGACTGGGGTGAAGCATTAAGTTGGCTATTGCGTAATTCGCAACTTTACGTTTAGCGACGCAGTCAATCAGCGCAAGTAAACAACATTCTGCTGAAAATGTATTTCTGGCTTGAATTTGCACTTACAATGGCGACCTTCAAAAGCGTAAGCCCATCTTCAAGAGTGCGGTTTTCGCCAACCAAAATAGGGAAGCGTGGCAGAGTGGTTGAATGCAACGGTCTTGAAAACCGTCGAAGGTTTACGCCTTCCGTGAGTTCGAATCTCACCGCTTCCGCCAATAAAAAAAGATAAATCATTGATTTTACTAAAAAAAGCCACCTGATAGGTGGCTTTTTTTATTTTCTACCCACAGTTTTACCCATTGTAAAAAGTGCGCTTGTTTGCACGATGAAGGTAGATTTTGATAGATATTTGTACTTGAAAATCACGTATTGGCATTGTGCCGGTTGTGCATGCGGCAAGGCAAGGTGTGCAAATCATGTGCTTTTGTAATGACTGCTGATTTCTTAGGGGCAGATTACATTTTGCTTAGCTGCCGGAAATATCTCAATGCTAAAACTAGGTGCCTTGATTTTAATTTTTGAATAGCTGTCAGCCAAGCGTTTTCACACAGCCTCGGTCGTAAGTAGACTTTCGTCTTTCAATTGCAAGACTTGAAGAGACGAAATTGTCTTGTGCACTTCAGTGCAGCCACAAAATCGTCCCAACTCGCTAAGGGTGTTCTGCATCCCGTTGTGAAAAGCTGCGTCAGGCTCTCAGCTTGGCTCTAGATATAGGCTGTGCACATGAAAGCGCCCAGCACTGCAGTCTGTCTTGAAGTCAATGCAGCCCACAAATTTGCCTTGCCACAGCATCGGTAGACAAAAATGGCGCGTCGCCGATGACGGGAGGGCACGCCGCTGCAATCTGTGGGGCCTGGAGGTTCAACGCATCTGGATCGACACGGCACGCAAGGGAACACGATTGATTCATCACCAGGGCGATGGCCGCTTTAATGTCGATGGAGATACCTTAGACTTGGGCGAGCGTATGGTGAAGTGGCGCTATCTCATGCAATGAATAGGTCCGCTGATGTATGGCGTTTACTCGCAGGGGGAGCCTTCCAGTGGCTTGAGCGTTGGATAAACGGCCGCGCCTGAATTAAATGCTCAAATCTCCAGCTGCGTGGCTGCGCGCTCACAATGCGTGCACTGACGCTGCTCAGCCCTCGCGTTTCATCGCCGATTGCGCTTGTAGGCGCATTTCGCGGATGCTACGTGCTGGCGGTTGGCCGAACATGCGAGTGTATTCACGGGTGAATTGCGACACGCTTTCATAGCCCACACAGTGGGCGGCTTGGCTGATGGCAGCGCCATCGGACAGCATGTGACGGCGCGCTTCGAGCAGACGCAATTGCTTTTGGAACTGCAGGGGAGTGAGCGTGGTGATGCTGCGAAAATGTGCATGAAACGACGATAGGCTCATCCCTGCTGCATAGGCCAAGCGCTCAACGCTCACCGCTTGTGTATAGTTTGCGCGAAGGATGGAGATGGCCCGCGCAATGCGCGCGGTGTGGCTATCGGTAACGCCTAAGGCACGGATGGCATGGCGATGCTGCCCACACAGCAGCCAAAAATGCAGTTCGCGCACCATCTGCTTGCCCAACACGGGCAGCGAACTCGGTCGATCCAGCAGCTTGAGCAGGCGCAACGCGGCTTCGGACACATCGGACTCGGTCTGATCCACACGCACGGGTTGATCCAGCCGCGCCGGTTGCCCCCCCATTTCGCCGGCTAGATCGGCGATGACTGCAGCATCCAACTCCATCACCAGGGAATAGTAGGGGGCGGCTCGACTGGCTATGGTGATCTGGCTCACCGTTGGCACATCCATCGTGATTAGCAGGGACTCGCCAGCGCCGAAGTCATAGCTGTGGCTACCCATGGTCACACGCTTGCCTCCTTGCAACACTAGCGCCACCAGTGGCTTGCTGATCGCATACTGAAGCAACGAAGGCGCTGCCTCGCGCAAGATGACCACGCCCTCTACAGGGGTGGCGGCTAAGCCATCGGCGTTGGCGTGCCGGTCGGCATATCGGCTTGCAAGTTGCAGCAGCGCGTCGGTGATGCCAATGCGTGCAGTTGCGGCGCCCATGAATGGAGTGTCAGAGTAGGATTGTGCAATTTTTTCCATGCGTAATGGATGCTTTTGGCGGCGTTAATATTGGAAAATACTACAGTTTTATGATCCGCGTGAAATATCATCAGGATAATTAGGCAAGAAAAAACCATAATCAGGCAACCCGAACGCGGGCCAAATTCCTACCATGAAGACTTTTGCACTCAGGAGCATTTCATGACGACTATTTCTTTGGTTACTGGCGCCAATCGGGGCCTCGGACGCAACACGGCATTGAGCATCGCTCGCCATGGCGGCGATGTGATCATCACTTATCGCAACGGCAAGGAGGCCGCCGCCGCCGCCGTTGCCGAAATCCAGGCGGGAGGCCGCAAGGCGGTCGCTCTCCAACTCGACACAAGCCATGTGCCCTCGTTTGAAGGTTTTGTCGCTGGCGTGCGCCAGGCACTGACCGAAACATGGGGCCGCGACACGCTGGATCACCTCATCAATAATGCCGGGCATGGAGAGATGGCAGACTTTGCCGCAACCACCGAAGCGCAGTTCGATGCACTCTTTGATGTCCACGTCAAAGGCGTATTCTTCCTTACCCAAGCTCTGCTGCCGGTGCTCGCTGACGGGGGGCGCATTATCAACTTTTCCTCCGGCTTGACGCGCGTATCCTTCCCGGGATTTTCAGCTTATTCGGCAGCCAAGGGCGCGGTGGAGATTCTGACCGTCTACATGGCCAAGGAGCTGGGTAGCCGAGGCATCACCGCCAACACAGTCGCCCCGGGTGCGATCGAAACCGATTTTCTTGATGGCGCTGTGCGCGACATCCCGGATTACAACAAGGCGTTCGCGGACATGACTGCGCTCGGTCGTGTTGGTGTGCCCGATGACATAGGCCCAATGGTCGCGAGCCTACTGAGTACCGACAATCGCTGGGTCAATGGCCAGCGCATCGAAGTCTCCGGCGGCCAGTCGATCTGAGATACAGGCAGCTGATGCCGCTTTGTGCGAAATCGGGTAGCCGCGTAAGTTTCGTTTCGCGCAACGACGTAACCAAAGTCGCCGGCTGCCGCACTGACTAGTGAGAGCCACGAGGTCGCCATTTATCAGCTGGCGGGACCTGACGTTCTGCGCGGTGGAACGGTCTGCAGGTTGATTGCGCAGCTTGTGCAGCGTCCTTTCGTCTTGAACGTGATGCCCGCCGAAGGACTGCGAACCGGGCTGATCAAGGCGGGGCTGCCTGAGGTCATTGTCGTCGCAGTGATATCCATGAGGTGCGGCAGGCGCGCGGCTCCTATGACCTCGTCAGCGGTGACATCGAGCGTTTGACCGGATGCGCCGTGATCTCTGGCCGAGATTCTTGCGAGAACAGCCGACGGACTGAGAGAGTCGTAGTCACTCGCGTTCTGGGAGCCTTAATCGCACAGGATCGAAAATTTGTAAGAGCGCAGAATCAGGGTGGAGCCGCAGGTTTTCAATGGCCAGCTGCATCACCACTGGCTCGATGCCCGCGTCACCACTTTGCTGCCTCACAACAAACCGAAGAGTTTTTTGCGTTTCCTCACAGCCTCGGTCGTTTGAGAATATTCTTTGTTGGCCCGTTACTGTCATTGTGAGACGCAAGCTACCTGTGGTCCAATCTGCAATCTGCCAAGATACTCTCCCTTACCATTCATGCTGTTGCCACGACACGCATCGTTTCGAGCAAATCCTGAGCCGTCGGAATGTGCGTAGACAGTAGTCCTTCTATTACAAGTCCATCCACAAGCGCAGTCAAAGTGCGTGTTGTCTTTTCATTCGCAAAGCGCCGGATGGTGTCTCTGAGTACTTGTGTCGACGCTTCGCTGTAATGGCTAAACTCCGGACGACGCAGCGCAAGGAAATAGAGTTCGTACGACAGCATGGTTTCTTGCCGATCTCGTGTCAGGCGCTTGACGATTAGGTCCGCCAGCTCGACCAGCATTTCATCCAGCGATGAAATTCGCTCACTCCATGCATCCATTTCAGTCTGCCTCCGTTGCGTCAGACGCTCGATGGAAGCGATTAGCAATGCATCAAGATCATGGAAATAGTAGGTGGTTGAGCCCAAGGGCACGCCGGCCTTGGCAGCCACAGTTCGGTGATTTACGCCTTTAATACCTTTGATAAACATCAGAGACAGCGCAGCTTCGATTAGATGATCGCGTCGTCCTGGATCACCCGCGCCACGCTTACCTTTCGCCCCAGTCATGATGCCGACGCCCGATGGCGATTGATCATGACCACCCCAACGACGATCAAAGCAATGCCTGCCAAATTATGGAAGGTCATAGCTTCGTCGAAGAACACCCAGCCGGACAGGATCAGCAGCAAGGTGCCCAGGCCTGCCCAGACGGTATAGGCCACACTCGCGGGAATCCTGGCCAATACATGCGAGAACAGGAAAAGCACAAGCGCATAGACGGCAAAAGACATCAAGCCCGGGGCGATACGCTGGAAACCATCGGAGAGTTTCAGCAGCAAGGTCGCGCTCGCTTCGGCGAACACTGTCGCCAAAAGCAGCAGCCACGTCCGTAGCGTAGGTGACTGCATCATGCCCAAACTCCCAGAACGGCGATGCCCGCCAGAACACAGAAAAAACCTGCTACTCGGCTCGCGGACAGCGCCAGGTGAAACACCCACCGGTCGATGGCTAATAAAGCAAGAGCGACCAGCCCCGTCCACACTGCATGTGCTAACGCGATTGGCATTAGCGTTATCGCACGAGCCAGCAGGATGGTCGAGCCTGCATAGCACAGGAACGCCAATATCGTTGGAGCGGGTTTTCGAAATTGTTCCGAACCTTTCAGCGCCAATGTGCCCAAGGTGCTGCAAAAGGCTCCGAAGATAAGCGTTGATATGACCATAATACATTTCAGAAATTATGTGTACTATTGTACATATAAATTATTAGGGAATGGTACCCGTCTGAATCGAAGCGTTAGGAGAATAAATTTGTCTCTCAAAAATATGTAAGGGACAGCTTGGTTAAACTTGATCCTCTGAACTTGAACGCCAGCCTGAGAAGGGGTTTGAGAAACCCTGCCAACTATCTGGCCCAAGAGCCATTTCTGTATCGCTCAGTAGACAAGCATTGAATTGCTGGCGTAACGCAGTTTCATCCATTTTTATACCAATCAGGACAATTTCCTGACGCGCATCTCCCACATCCTTGTGCCATTTTTCATGAATATGTTGAAGTGCATCAGGATCTTGTGGCCAGTGCTGTCGCGGCACATTTGCCCACCAGTAGCCTGCAGGGGTGTGTCTTGCAACAGCGCCTGCTTGTGACCATGAACCAGCGATTTTCGGGTGACTGGCGAGCCAGAAAAAACCTTTTGAGCGAACCACTCCCGGCCACTCCTTTTGCACCCAGTCATAAAAGCGTTGCGGATGAAATGGCCTGCGTGCCTGATAGACAAAACTGCTGATGCCGTACTCCTCGGTTTCAGGTATGTGGGTACCACGTAACTCCTGCAGCCAACCGGGCGCTTTGGCTGCTTCTTCAAAATCGAACAGTTGGGTGTCAAGCAAACGATCTAACGGAACACGGCCGAATTGCGAGATTTCAATACGTGCTCTGGGGTTCAGGCTGTGCAAAATGGCACGCAAACGGTTCAGTTCTTCGTTGTTGATGAGATCTGTTTTGTTCAAGATCAGAACGTCGCAGAACTCGATTTGTTCAGTCAACAGATCGACCACTGTGCGTTGATCTTCTTCTCCCAGTGACTCGCCCCGCTCGGTCAGGCTCTGGCGGGAGGCGTAGTCGCGCAGGAAATTAAAGCTGTCCACCACCGTCACCATGGTGTCGAGCCGTGCGATCTCCGCCAGAGTCTGGCCGTTTTCGTCAGTGAAAGTGAAGGTTTCTGCAATTGGCAGTGGTTCGGAAATTCCGGTGGATTCGATCACGAGATGATCGAACCGGTCTTCCTGAGCCAGGCGTTGTACTTCCAGAAGCAGGTCTTCGCGCAGAGTGCAGCAAATGCAGCCATTGCTCATTTCAACGAGTTTCTCGTCGGTGCGAGAGAGTTCCGCTCCGCCTTGTCGAACCAGGTCAGCATCAATGTTGATTTCTGACATGTCATTGACGATGACGGCAATGCGCCGACCTTCACGATTATTCAGGATGTGGTTGAGCAGTGTGGTTTTGCCTGCGCCAAGAAAGCCGGACAGAACGGTGACTGGCAAACGGGTGGGGGTTGGTTTTTTCATGAAATTTTCCATCTGAGCATTTTTGATATTAAATTCTCAATATGAATTATGATACTGTTTTATCAATAGTGTTTGGTTCATTGAAAATGATTCGGATCGCGCAACCAAGGCAGTCGGCCTGCCAGCAGTCAAGGCGTCGTTATTGCGGTGCCTTATTTTTTGGAGCAGTGCTGGGTCTGAGCCCGTGCGCGCATGCACAGAATTTGCAGAAAGAGTCAGCACCACTGCTTGATGAGCTGGTCGTGACCGCCACTGCAACCGAGACGACATTGGAGGAAACGCCTGCTTCCGTCGCCATCGTCAAACGCGACGATTTGGTGAAACGGCCGGTGCAGGATCTGGCAGACGCGGTACAGGGTTTGCCTGGCGTGCACGTAGGGGGTGTTGGGCTGACGCGGCGTGGCATCAGCATTCGCGGCATGGGCAGTGATTACACGCTGACCTTGGTCAATGGGCAGCGCATCAATCAGTCCGGTGGCGTAATTGGCCATTCGGACAGCGATCTCGGCTGGGTTCCCTCCGAGGCCATTGAACGCGTGGAGGTGGTACGTGGCCCCATGTCGTCTCTGTATGGTTCTGATGCTTTGGGTGGTGTGGTGAATGTCATTACCCGTGCCGCAACCGATGAGTGGCGCGGCAGCTTTTCTTCTAGAGCCGGATGGCGTGAGGATGGTCGAGGTGGTGACAGTCGTCAGGTGGGTTTTTATGTCGGCGGTCCTTTGCTACCAGGTGTATTGGGCTTGAATGTGTATGGAGAAACCAGACGTCGAGACAATGCGCCGCTGGCAACCGATGAGAAAGTTTCAGACATTGAAGGGCGTGATGCCAAAAGCCTGAATGTGGCCCTGAACTGGACGCCCAGTGCCAACCAACGTATCGATTTGAGCGTAGGTCGGGTTAATGAAGATCGTGAGCGTGGCACAAAGTCTGGCACAAGCTATTACAACAGCTATGACGCATTTGAACGCAAGCAATGGTCGCTGAGCCACAAGGGGAAGTGGAACAACGCCAGCAGCCAAGTGCGTATTTACGGCGCTTCGCTGGACAAGACAAATACCCGAGACGTTGGTACGCCTACACGGCCACAGGTGTTGAACGAGGAAGTTGCCGATGCACGTCTGAGTCTGGCGCTGGGTGAACGCCACTTGCTGACAGTGGGCGGTGAGCTGCGCAAGGAAAAGCTGGAAGACAGCTCGGTGAACGAACTGGGCAAAGCCGACATCACCCATAAGGCGGTTTTTGTGCAGGATGAATTTGCGCTTGCACCCAACTGGTCGCTGGTGCTGGGTGATCGTCTCGATGATCATGAGAAATTTGGTCTGCAACACAGCCCAAGAGCTTATCTGGTGCATCAGGTGAGTAATGCACTCACCATCAAGGGTGGATTGGGGCGCGGCTTCAAGGCTCCCAATCTCAAGCTGTTGTCGCCAGACTACTACGTAGCGAGCTCAAGTTTCAGCGTGCGCGGCAACCCTGACCTGAAACCGGAAATCAGTACCAGCTATGAACTGGGGGCTGAGTACCGAGCTGCAACGGGTTGGAGCCTGCAGGCTACCGTGTTCCAGAACAATGTGCGTGATCTGATTCAGACTTACTGCGAGCGCAATTGCGATGCTTACCGGGAGCTGGTTTATCAAAATGTGGAGCGGGCTCGTATCCGTGGGCTGGAATTGGGCACTTCCTTGCAATTGCTGCCTCAGTTAGCGCTTTCCGGCAATTACACGTGGCTGCAGGCGCGCAACCAGCAAACAGGACAGCCTCTGGCAACTCAGCCGCGTCACCAGGCTAATGTACGCTTGGGCTGGCAACCAGCCGCCGCTTGGCAAGTCGATCTACGTGGCCAATACACAGGCAGCCAGATGATGTACAGCAGTTCGGTTCAGTATGCATTGCCTGCGCACAGCATCTGGTCGCTGGATGTGAACTATCGCTTTTCGGAGCATTGGACCTTGAGTGCGTCGGTCGAAAATCTGGGCAATACCCTGCTGACGGACAAAACCACGCGCTTTAACTACGCAGTACCAGGAAGAAGTGTTTTTCTGGGCATTACGGCCAGTTTTTAACTTTGGGAAAGCAGGCTTGATGTGATGTCTCGTGTTCACTCAATGCGTGGTGCCTGTAATTGGCAATGGCACCTGTGCTTATGGGCTGCGTTTGCTCTGCTGCAATTGGCAATGATTCAACCCTCGCATGCAAATACGGATGATGAAGCCACCAGTCACATGCCACTGGTGCGAGTGGTGGCCGATGAATCCATCTTGCCTGGTAAGCTGGACAAACTTCGTACCTACGCACGGCTGGCAGGTGTGCAACTGGAGAGCGTGTACAGCCAGGATATTCCAGGCGATACGCCTGCCGCACGTGAGGCTTGGGTAAGCCAGGCAGATTTGCTGATTCTGGAATCCAGCCTGCGCGGAGGGCGAGAGCGCCTGCGCACGCAGCTAGGGCCCATTTTGCAAAGACCCACTGTGCGCTGGCTGGAGGCAAGCCTGCGCAGTACTGCGCACAGTGGTTTGCCTGCCCCGCATGCAAATGCACTCGCAGCCTATTATGAGAACGGCGGCGAAGCGAATTACCGCCATTTCTTTGCGTATTTGCGTTTGTGGCTGGCAGGGCAGAGCGTTGCTGACGTTCCCGCACCCATTCTGTTGCCCGCAGATGCTTATTACCACCCGGATGCCCGTTCGGCATTTACAAGTTTTGAAGATTATCTCGCCTGGGGTACCGGCACTCCGCATGTTGCGGCACCACGTTGGCAGCAGGGAAGTCCGCGGATTGCCTTTGCCATTCACGCTACCAGTCTGGCGAATATGCAGACCGGCGTGATTGATGCCGCCATCCGCCGCAGCGAAGCGCTCGGCATGCTGCCGGTGGCATTCTGGTTTGATGGTGACAAGCCTCAGGCTTTGACGCACATGTTGAAGGACAAGGGCATTCAGGTGCTCATCAACATGCAGCACATGGGCAATGCCGAGCAGCGAGTGCCCGAGATTGAGCAACTGGGCATTCCGGTGCTGACCACCCTGAACTACCGTGATGGCAACACGCAGAGTTGGCGCGAAGCTGAAAGCGGCACACCGAGCCGGATGGTTGCGCCATTCATGGCGGTCTATGAAATCTGGGGCATGACGGATCCGCTGGTTCTCAGTGCCTTGGAGCAGGGCGAGCCAGCAGCCATCCCAGAACAACTGGATGCTTTATTGCACAAGGCCAAGAACTTGGCAACCTTGCAAACGACACCTGCCGCCGATAAACGTCTGGCATTGATGTTCTGGAACTACCCCAATGGCGACAGGAATATCTCTGCCTCCAATCTCAACGTCACACGCAGCATTGAGCGTTTGCTCCCAGAATTGGCAAAGGCGGGTTATCAAGTACCCGGACAAGAAGAGGCAAGCATCATCACACAGGCTCAAGCAGTAATGAGGCCACTTTATGACCATGCCGCCTTGGACGGCCTGCTGGAACAAGGCTTGGCGGATACGCTGCCTTTGAAACAATATTTGCAGTGGTTGCAAGCCTTGCCTGAGCGCCGACAGCAGGCTCTGGATGCGCGATGGGGTGACCCTGCCAGCCATTGGGCGATTCGTGAGATTAGTGGAGAAAAACACTTCATCATCCCGCGCATTCAATGGGGCAATCTGACGGTGCTGCCACAAATGCCGCGCAGTGATGTGGATGGCAAGGACTACCATGATGCCGCGGTGCCGCCCAACCATTACTATCTGGCCAATTACCTGTATCTGCGTGAGAAGCAGAAGGTGCATGCACTGATTCACTTTGGCACACATGGCTCACAGGAGTGGCTGCCCGGCAAGGATCGTGGCGTGGGGGCTGATGACTATCCATTTCTGGCGGTGGGCGATATTCCGGTAATTTATCCTTACATTCAGGATAACCTAGGCGAGGCCGTGCAGGCCAAGCGTCGTGGGCGTGCCACGATTGTCAGTCATCAGACTCCACCGTTTGCCCCTTCGGCTCTGTACGATGAACTGGTGGATTTGCACGCACTGATTCATGAGTACCAGCAACTCGAAGAAGGAGCAGTGCGTGAACGCACTCGTCAACAGATTCAAGATGCCGTGATGGCCTCGCGCATGGATAAGGATCTGGAATGGGATACTGCATGCATTGATGCCGATTTTGATGGCTTCTTCAATGCTTTGCATGACCACTTGCACCAACTGGCGAATCAAAATATTCCACTGGGACTGCACACATTCGGGCAGCCAGCCAGCGATGAACACCGGCTGTTGACCGTGATGCAACAATTGGGTGAACCATTGCAACGATTGGCAGATGAATGGGATCGCCAGTCAGCAACACAGCAGCACCATGGCCAGCACCCACACCAAGCCCACCAAGAGCATGATCACGGCTCAGAGCCATTTGCAGGCAGTTATGAAGAACTTGCCAAGAGTGCGCCATACCGCTTGCTGCACCAATATCTGCGTGAAAAAACGGATTTGAAGGGTATCCAGAATGCACCGTTGCGCCAGATGCTGGAGCGTGCGCGTGAACTCGATCATGGCTTGCAAGACACGCAGGAAATCGAAAGCCTGCTTCTGGGATTGTCTGGCCGCTATGTGCCTCCCGGCCCTGGCGGTGATCCGGTGCGCAACCCTGGAGTGCCCAGTGGGCGCAATCTCTATGCTTTTGAGCCAGACAAATTGCCGACCCGTGCAGCCTATGACGCAGCGGCCGAACAATTGCAGTCATTGATCGATGATTACCGTAACAATCATGACGGGCAGGCTCCCACCAAACTGGCCTTCAGCCTGTGGTCGGTGGAAGCCATGCGACATCTCGGCATGGTGGAAAGCCAGATTCTGCTGGCGCTGGGCCTGCGCCCGGTATGGGACGAAGGTGGTCGCGTAAGGGCACTGGAGATCATCTCACGTGAGGAGCTTGGGCGTGGCCGTATTGATGCCGTGGTTCAGGTTACGGGAGCCTACCGCGATCAGTTCGACGGCTTCATGCGCTTGCTGGCGCAGGCCATTGACAATATAGCGCAACTTCCTGAAGCCGATAATGCCGTGGCCATCAATAGCCTGACCACAGAGAAAAACCTGCTTGCGCAAGGGCTTGCAGCCGAGCGTGCTGCAACTCTGGCGCGTGCACGCATTTTTGGTAACAAACCCGGCGATTACGGTGTCGGTCTGGCTGATGCGACGCTGGACTCTACCAGTTGGGAAGATGATGCCCCACTGGCACAACAATATTTGAGTCGTCTGCAATACGCTTATGCTGCGCCCGGCAAGAAAGTCCAGCGCGAAGGCAACAGTGCTAGCAGTAATAACAGCGATTGGGCCATCGCCGTGGGCGATGAACATCCTGGAGTCAACCTTTACGCTGAGCAACTCAAAGGGGTACAGGCCGCCGTGCTGGCGCGCTCATCCAACACGTACGGTTTGCTGAGTGGCGACGATCCTTTCCAGTTCCTGGGCGGTATGTCCATGGCCGTTCGTCACCTCGATGGCGAAAGTCCAGAACTTTATATTGCCGACCTGCGTGATCCACGCACTGGCCGCATGACCAGCGCGGCGCGCTTTCTTGCCGATGAACTGCGCACGCGTTATGACAACCCACAATGGATTGGTGCCATGCAGCAAGAAGGGTATGCGGGCACAGTCAACGTGCTCAAAGTGATTAACAACCTTTGGGGCTGGCAGGTCACCGACCCAGGAATCGTGCGTGACGATCAGTGGCAGGCATTGCACGAAACCTACGTCAATGACCAGCGTGAGCTGGGAATCAACGAATGGTTTGAGAAGCACAACCCGACTGCGCAGGCACAGCTTATTGAACGCATGATGGAAGCCGTGCGCAAAGGTTATTGGCAGGCTTCGGAACAGACTCAGCACGAGCTGGCGCAGCGTTGGCAGCAACTGGTTGACCAGCACGATGTGGATGTGCAAACCAGTTCACCCACCTGGCAGGCCGCGCAGAAAGTGCTGGCCGGTTTTGGTATGAATGCGGGGGCCGGTGCACAAGGCAGTGCTGCATCACCTGATGCCTCTGAACCCGCCAGCTCTCAAGAAACCGAATCACAAGCAACAGTTCAATCGCAGGCTGTGGCAGTGCAGGGGCAGGTCATGGAACAGGTTCAGCCCGCAGAACCTCCGCCGCGTTGGGTCTTCTGGCTTTCACTGGCCGCATTGTTGCTGGCCGCCGCTGCAGGTGCAACACAGCAGTCAAGGCAGGCTGTTGCGTTGGGCAGAACACAGACCATCCGCTGATGATTTTTTGACTCCCCTCTAAAAACAATTCTTGGTTATGAACATTCTTGAATCCAGTTTGTATGAACTCTCAGGCCTTTTTCTTGCACCTGTGCTGCTATTAATCCTGTTGAGCCTGTTGTATGCCTTTGCCGTACTGGGCGGTTTTGCGATGGAGGCTTGGCAACGAAGAAGACGGCGTTACCAATCCGTGCTGGCGGCATATCAGAGCCAAACTGGCAGTGCTGCTGATGACTTGGAACTATGGATCATTCGTCGCCTTGAGTGGCTGCGAATCGTCTCCCGCACCACGCCTATGCTCGGTTTGATTGCCACCATGATTCCCATGGGGCCGGCTTTGCTGGCTCTGGGCAGCGGTGATTCGACCAGCGTGGGTGAGAATCTGGTTGCTGCATTCTCTGCCGTCATTCTGGCGTTGGTTGCCTCCAGTATCACCTTCTTTATTTTGACTGTGCGCCGCCGCTGGCTTCTGCAGGAACTGCGTGAGCTGGAGCGTAATGGCATGTTGCCAATTCATTCGGGGAGATAAACATGCGATTCATCGAATCTGATGAGGCTGACGATCCTATTCTTTCGGTCGTCAACTTGATTGATTTGTTTCTGGTGGTTATCGGGATCTTGATGATTGTGGTGGCTAAAAATCCGCTGAACCCTTTCTCATCTAACGATGTTGTCGTGGTAGAGAATCCAGGTCAAGCCGACATGCGCATGACCATCAAGAAGGGCGAAGAACTGACACGCTACGAATCGAGTGGCGAAATCGGTGAGGGCCAGGGTGTGAAGGCTGGCATTACCTATCGGCTTGATGATGGCAGGATGGTTTACATCCCAGAATGACACTCTTTATCCTGACGGCCATGCCTTACGTTGATATCGCCTGATGATCAAGAGAATGCTGGAAATACCACCGTAAGCTCCCCTGCCAAGTAAAGAAATAGTTATCAAGAATTTCTGCGATGAGAAATATGCGCGATTACAAATACTTTAGCCACGTAATGTCGCGGCGTTGTGCTTTGAACCGAGCAAAGGCTTTGACAGGCCAATACAGAGCAGACACTAGCACCAAAGTAATAAGCCAAATCGATAGTACCGAGTTCACTCCAAAATAGGTCCCCCCCTGATTTTTTCCCAAGATGCTCACGCACGTCAGGTACATCAGCTTGAGAACATAAAGATGCAGCAAATAAAAGAACATCGGGGCTGCCCCAAAAGTACACAGCCATGCTAGAGCACCTGGTAGGTGGCCTTGGAATCTATCTTGAAGGCGCCCTAACTTCCATAGTAGCAATAACCCCAAACCCAAAGTTAGCATGATGAACAACAACGAAGGTGGGTATTTGGTAATGTTAAGAAAACCCATTAAAGAGATCAGCGAAGATTCGGCCTCAACCCAAGGTTTATCTCCGTAGCTGTTGAATGCTCGCAAGGCAACAAAGCTGCACAGCAAAGCAATGCCAAGCTTTAGTAAACTTTTTTGGCGTTGAGCAAAAGTCACGTCTTGGCCAAACCACGGTCCAAGCGAATAGCCTAGCGAAATTACTCCAATCCACGGTAGAACAGGATAAGACGTGCGCATACGCAGGCCATCAGTGACTTGCAGCCAGCCACGGTCATGTAAAACCGCCCAAGGTATGTGCATCCAACCTGATTCGTCAAAGTGAACGCTATCGAGCAAATTGTGACCCGCAATGATGATGAGTCCTAACACCATCAGGATTGAACGTGGTAGCCACAGCAGCACAGACAGTATCACCATACTGATGCCAATGGCCCAAATCACTTGCATGTATATGGTCGATGGAGGGAAACTAAATGTCCAGGCAAAGTTGACCAGCGTGAATTCAAGCACAATCAAAAATAAGCCGCGTTTGAACAAAAATGCGCTGGCGGCTTGCTGTGAATGTACGTATTTTGATGCGTATAAATATGCAGATAAACCAGTTAGAAATACAAATATAGGTGCGCATAAATGTGCCAGTAAGCGTGAAAAAAATAACCCCGGTGCCGTGGTCGTTACATCCATTGGATCATTAACTTGCATATGGAGGAAAAAAGTCTCACGGACATGATCCAGCAGCATTAACACTATTACAAAGCCGCGCAAGGCATCAATGGATTGCAGGCGCACAGCCGGCTTCTGTGCAGTTTGAGGAGAGGGGGGATTTGCTGTCATTCTGATCGTTTTTACATGTCGCTAAGCAGTCATTTAATAGATGCGACAGTAAGGGGAGTTCAATTCAATATGGTATCTTGTTAATGATAACTTGATATTGAATAGTCAAAAATGACCCTTTGCTGGAAACACAGCACGGCTCCCAAGGTGTGCTTGATACACGTCGGTTTTGTTGCACATAAAAGCCAAGAGCACTGCGCTGCCAATCGGAGCCAGACGATGGATTGAAAATAGCATGAAGAAATTCTTTGTCATGGAGGGAAATGGTTTTGCTAAGGCCTCAGTCCGCTAGCGGCTCGCGGTGCGAGCTGACTCACCAGTCGCGGTGGATATAGCAGATGCCTTGTTGTGTTTTTGCGCTGGCGACGGGCTTGCTTTGGTGCGCAGAGTGCGCCGTTTCATCAGGCTGGCACGCAGGTATTTCCAAGCGATCACCAGCCCTGTTACGGCAATGAACAGTGCACCGATGCTGAGCGCAATCAGCGCTGCTTCACGCAGATAACTCCATTGCAAAAACAGCGGCAAATCCCAGCTGTGCAAGAAGTTGAACAACCAGCGTGAGAGGCGCTGTGCTCGGTTGACGCTCAGCGCGAGCTGACCGCTGTGCAGATCGAGGTAGACCGAGCTCGCATTCGCATCGCCAAAGTCCAGTCGTAGCGCAGGCAGACCGCGTAAATCACCGGCGTACATAGAGGCTGCCTGGCGCTGGTAGTAATACGCGTCATAGCGCTCCAAGACTTCGGCCTTCACGATGGGCGCGGCCAACAACTTGGCACCAGCAGCTTGTAAATCGCTGGGCAGCCATTGGTCTTGTACCGAAAAGCCTGTGCCATCTGCGCTGGCAACAATTAGCTTGGTGCGCGCTTGGCCATCAAAGGCCAGTACATAAGGCTGTTGATCCAGCACCAACCAGTGCAGCTCTTTGGCCGCGAATCCTTGGCTGAGCAGTCGGCCAAGGATGTCAGCAGGCGCGGTGGCCAGTTGCACATGGCCCGCATCGGGTTGGTAGGCTTTGCGGTCTGGCGCTGGGCCTTGGGCATTGAAAACACCAAAAGGGTTCATCGACATCAAGCCGCTGAAAATCCAAGCCAGCAAAATCAGTCCAAACAGCAAGCCCGTGATGTGGTGCCAGCGCATCGCCAAACTGCGATAAGGACTGCGCGAGCCGGATTTGTAGCGGCCTGAAAAGCGCCAACGCCAGACACCGACAAATGCACCCGCAATCGCACTGAGCGTGCATAGGGCCGACAGGCCAATCACGAGCCAACTCCAGAATGCATCTTTAGAGCCGTTGCGGAACATGTAGAGCCAATGCAGCCACGCACCCAGCATGCTCCAATAGCGCTCATCACGAGGCGCGTCCAACACCACTTCGCCGCTCCGTGAGGACACATACAGCCAAGTTGTGGCTGGATCCTGCATTTGGACCTTGAACAAAGGCCGATGCGCATCCAAGCGCGGCGAGTGAGTCCAGCGGTCATCGTCGACCAAACCCAGCATTTGCGCCTTTGCCTGTGGCAAAAAAGCTTGGGCACTGGCCAGCGCCGTATCGGCATTGGCCGCTGGCAGCGTTTGTGCATTCATGGCATCAACAAGCTCCAAACGGCCATCGCTACGCTGCAAACGGTAGACCACTTGGTTGGCCACCGTAGTCAGCGCGATGCTGGCCACCTGTTCGGGGTGGGCAACCTGTGCCAAGGCCTGCTGCACATCAATACAGCAGCCCTGTTGCGGCAAAGTTGGCAATGCGGCCAGCCGCTCAGCCGGCAGCAGCTTGGGGTGACCGACAAACAGCATCACCACGCCACTGACCAGCCACAGCACCATCAAGATACAAGCGGCAATGCCGCTCCAGCGGTGCAACAAGTAAACAAAGCGTTTACTGAAAAGCGTCGCAAACATAGCGGCTTGGCTTTAAAAGCGGTGGTTCAGCGTCAGCTCAAAACGGCGTCCTTCTCCGACTAACCACTGGGTATTGGTGTAGTACGTGGTGGTGAAGTAGTACTTATTGGTGACGTTGATGCCACGCAGCGTCAACGTGGTTGTAGGGCTTGCTTGCCACTGCACAGCCAAGTCGGCCGTCGTGTAGCCGGGCAACGTCAGCGTGTTGGCGTTGTTGGCATAGCGCTTGCCCACGTAGCGCACACCTCCAGAGAGCGTCCAATCGGGCAAGACCTTGTAGCTGGCCCATGCATTGGCCAGGCGCTCAGGTACATCGGTTGGCACATTGCCATTGCGCGAAACGCTCACGCCACCAGAAGACTCATTGAAATCTGTGTATCGCGCACGCAGTATGGCCATATTCAAATCCAACTGCCACTTGGGCGTTGGGGCCAAAGACAAGGTCGCCTCTACCCCCTTAGAGGTACGCTCACCCACTTGCACTCGCAAGCTGGGATCAGCCGGATCACGCGAGAGCAAATTGTTCTTCTTGATGGAATACGCCGCCAAGGTCCACTCAGCCTTGTTGTCCCAGAAGACTTGCTTGATGCCGACCTCCATTTGCTTGCCAGTCGACATATCAAAACTACTGTTAGCGGGTGACAGCAGCAGCATGCTGGCAACTGGATCCACTGCGGTGGAGTACTGGGCATAGAGCGACAAATTGGGCTGCAGTTTGTAGACGCTGCCAATACGCCAGCTGGTGTTGTTGTAGTTGCGCTCAAATGCCTGGTTATTAGCCACCAAATCAAAGCGTGAGAGCTTGGTGTAGTCGTAACGCAGACCACCTATCACAGACCAGCGGTCCGTAAGCTCAAGGCGGTTTTCAGCAAACAAGGCGTATTGCTTGGCCTTATTGCGATAGCGCGGAATGAATGGAACGTCGCTTTGGTACAAGCCCGACACTGGGTTGTACAAATCCACTGGCCCAGAGCTGCCTACATAAGTGTTGTTGGTGTGCGTGAACTTGGAATCATTGAAATCAAAGCCAAACGATGTTTGGTTGGCCATCTCAGCGACTCGATTGCGCCACACCGTATCTACATGCACGCCGGTTTGTGCCTGGTTGTGGCCGATCTCGGTATTGTCCGCACGATCGACCATGCCGCTTGCATTGTTGTAGACCAGCCCCTCAGAATTGCGCCAATGGCGAGCACTGCTGATGCGGTAGAGCTTGCCACGCACCGTGACATCCTCAGTCGCTGCCCATTGCGCGGCCAATTCGGTCCAATGGTCGCGGTAAACAATCGACGCATCTTTGACGTTGTAGTTGTTGTGTCGCAAATCCTTGATGGGGCGACCATCGACCAGCGGCGTGCCGAAATAAGCTTGTGGCTTTTGACGGGCATACGCATGGCTTAGTTGCACATTCAGCTGGGGCGTGAGATCCCAGCGCAATGCACCATTGAAGCCTAAGCCACGTGTGTCACCTCGCTCAACCCAGCCATCACTGCGCTCACCACTGACATCAATGCGGTAGGAGAGCTGTTCGCTGATAGCGCCCCCGCTGCCAAACGCAACAGCTCGCTTGCCGTGGTTGCCCGCTGTGAGCTGCATTTCATGCTCGGGCTTGCCTTTGCTGGGCTTTTTAGGAATGACGTTGATCACGCCGCCAATGGCTCCATCGCCATAAATCACCGCCGAGGGCCCCAGCAACACTTCAATCTGGGCAATTGACCAGGTATCAAAAGGAAAGCTCAAACCGGCACCGCCATATTGGCGCGTGCCATCGTAGAGCTGCATCACCGAGGTCGAATCCGTAAAACCGCGCGCTGATAAGGCAGAACCAATATTGCCAGGATGGCCCATGCTGCTGATCCCTGCAGCTCTTGTGACTGCATTGACAACGGATGTATCGCCACGCTCGCGCAATTGTTGCTGGCTAATGGTTTGCACACTGGCTGCCGTTTCAAGCGACGTCAGATCCAAGTTAGAGCCGGTCGATGGCAATTGTGCGAGCTGCGGGAGGTCTTGCAGTGACACTGTGACCTCAGGCAAGGTTTTGTTGTTTTGCTGATGATCAGCAGTAGCGTTATTCGTGTCGGCCCACGTTGGCAAGGCGAGGCTGAGACTGGCGACGGCAAGGGCAGCCATCAAAAATGGAGGGTGTTGCATCAGGCATTCATCTGTTGATCGCGCATGCAAAAGCCATGCGCAAATACACACGCCACGTCTTGCTCTGAGGCAAGGCGAGGCGGCATACGTTGTGTCTTTCAACGAGTCGTCACAGCCAGTAATTCAATCAGGCACTTGCAGCGAATGCGTCAAACGACGTGAGGATCAAACAGTGAATGGGGGCGCTCTGGCGGCGCGAATGTCTGTGCGCGGTGCCCATATGGGCGCGCAATAGCGCGGGGGCAGGATCCGAATCGCCAGTAAGAGCAGCACAAACAATAAGGCCAGCCATAAACCATCGAGCAGTATTTGCCAGGCCATGGCTGAAAAACTGCAAACGGTTTTGGCATGCGCTGACTCAGACGCATCTGGCGTCGAGTGCGGTGTGCTAGTGGGGGAGGTGGAATGCTTTCCACTAACGTCTAAAGGGCCGTCAGGGGTACAAACAACCATCGCAAAGAAAACATCTTGGTCCGAGGAGGCTGCGGGCATATAGCCCTGCGGCACCAAGGCGCGCAAAAATATGGCCAGCAGCAACAAGATCGAAACACGCCAACGCCAGCCACGCACAAGCCACCGACGTACTTGCGCCAGTTGTTGTGTTGCTACAGCGTTCGGAGTATTCATGCCTGATGCCCTGTTGAGAAAACAGTGCTCGGTGTGCTTATTGATGGATGGTTGTAGGGGGCGAGCTGCAAAGCGCCTTATCGGCCACCCCAGTTCAAACTGAATGCCAATTCAGAGATATCAGCGATGCGCATCGGGCCAGCGATACAGTTTCAAAAACAATATGCTTGGCTTGCCAGGCTGTAACTCTGATGAATGCATCAGCCATTGCCGCGCCATCAATGCAAGGGCAGAAATAACGCCCTTACTCATGGCAGGCATACATTCACCTGCACGAAAAAGTGCAGAAATTAAAGGGCAACTGGCGGGCCCCGTGGCGGCAATGCCGAGCCACTCAAAGCCGGAATATGGGCTGCACGGTAGCGGCTCAGCGAAAAACTGAACGCTGATGCAGTCTGCCCAGCCTCTAGCTGCAGCGGTGGCGCTGTCAGCAGGCAATTTGGACAATCTAAGGTGTGATTGCCAATCGGAACAATCTTGCCTTGGTCATCGACCACCACGACTTTCATGGCACCACCCTCGGCACACAAAAAGTCGATCCGCTTAGGATTCACAATCGGCGATGCAGTCGCAGCCAGAATCGACAAAGCAAACCAGACTATCACTAGTTTGGTGAGTTTGCGAAACAGCGGAAAAATTGACATAGTTCGCAATTATCGCGCGAAAACCTAATTCCGAAATGAAGTTTCGGGTGCAAGCATAAGTGAAGGATATTTTTAAGCCACAACGCAGATATTGACACATATCTAAGACTTTAAATTTCCGCTTTGGCTCGATTTCTACCACTCGCATCGAAGGTTTTCCTAGGTGCTCATGCGAATCCGTTCGCACATACTGTGTGTAAACTGTCTTAACAAGGAGAAACACATGGATGCACTGGGATGGTTGGCTTACCTATGCTTGGCATTTTTTGTTGGAGCTTGTGGTCAGTTGGTGCGTGTGGCCGTTGGCCTTAAAAAGCTTCATGATAAAAATGCATCTGCAGGCACTAAAACTCCGTTTGATGCCAAGAAATTCTGGATCAGTATTGTTCTTGGGGCATTGGCAGCGTTGTTAACAGCAATCCTCCAGTGGAGCGACCAGATGCAGAGCATTGATCGGGAGTACATCTTTACCTTGATGGCTGCTGGATATGCGGGCTCAGACATCATTGAAGGCTTAATGGATCGCTGGAGTAAGAGCACCTAAATACTCAGCTTGAGCAACCTCATTATTGATGTCTGGGTAGATCAAATATCGGTATTTGATAAAGTTATTTTTCTCACATAGGCTGCCTTGAAACCAATAAAATATAGCTATCAGCATTTAAAAAACGTTATTTTTAAAATCAATGTTTTCTGAGCTGATTACCGTCAGTCATGCGCAGTGCAAGCGATTGCACCAGTCATTTCAGCCCAAAGCCTCACCAAGAAGAGCTGTTCGACGGGCAATGACTTAATTCTCTGGAATCACCGAATTCCTCAATCCTTGATCGAAACCCTTGCTGATCGTTAAAAACGACCAGTAAGACAAAGAACGACCTCATCCACTAGGTTTTGCGAAAGCAGATCTTGACACTCAGGTCGCGCTGCTGCATGGCTTTTTTTTGAGTGATTTTCAAGGAAAGTACATGAGTCAAACTTCTAACTCATCATCCGCCCCAGTAACTTTTTCTGCTGCCTATAAGCGTATTGCTCAATCTGAACGCTGTGACGATGTCTTGGCATGCATTGCCATGATTGCAGGCAAAACTCTGCAAGAGGTCACAGCTGTTGCGCATAGCCTTGGATTTGCCAAGCATGGGCCTGCCAATATGAGTGAATCTTTGATTGCCAAGGTTGCCATGCTCTCTGCTCAGCTGGTCACCTCAAATTACAAGGATTTCGATACCTTTGAAGCGTTGCCTCCACTCGCCCTGCTATATGTTGACTATACGGATGAGATGGAAATCGGCAGGCATGTACTGTGGCACCGGCCAAGTCCGGTTAAAGGCCAAGAGAGCACTATCACAGGGGCCTACATCATCGATCCAGGAAACTGGATTGAGCCCAAGCGCCAAATTACGCAGGACTTTTCGCATCTGAGGGTGGATTGGTTTCTCTCGGTGCACGCAGCAAAACCAATTCCGACTAAAGCCAAGGCCTAGAGCAGCACGCGTAGGCCATATCACTGATCAAGGTCAACGCTTGATGTGATTAGGCACCTGGGGTTCAGGCAAGGACGTCATCAACACTTCTGGCTTGAGCCCCAGGCTGTGCGCAATGCGCCAAATATTGAACAGCGACACGTTGCGCTCACCGCGCTCGACCGAGCCCACGTAGTTTGCATGTAGGCCAGCCCCTTCGGCTACTTGTTCAATCGTCATCAGCTTTTCATGGCGTAGCGAACGCAAACGTTTGCCAAAGTTTTTTTGCACCGCAACAAGAGACTCCTGTTGGAAAGCATCCAAAGGTTGAGGGTGATTGACGACGACGCGAGACATGCCGGGAGTGTTCGCGAATCACCACTATGAGTACACAAACTATGAGTTTTGTTTTGTGAATCGTGTGGCAAAATTCATTTAAAACCAAACGTAAAGTGTGTTTTATTCATCCATTCATAACCATTAGAGGACAAATTTATGTTTTCACATCACTTAGTACGCCCAAGGCGGGCTTTTGTGCGTGGCGCACTGCTATGTGCTGCACTACTCGCACCGTTGGCCTCACAGGCCTCATCGTTCATGAATGCTGCGCCTCGCTACACGAGCATGAGTAGCCTTTTACAAGGTGTCGCCAATGGCGAACTCGCGCATTTACACCCCAACAGTGAGGAGCCGCCGATCATGGCCAGTGTGTGGCAAACGCTAAATACGCCAACACCATTTCCAGGACAGTTTCGCGATGTTTCAGATGCTTTGATGCTGGAGTCCACCTTGATGTCTGTGTTACATCAGATTAACCAAGCTACCTGGGCACAGGTCTCGAGACAAGCTCCTGATTTCGGTCATGGAGAAATCGCGTTTTCAGATGGGCAAGTGCAAAAGCTCGTGCAGCAGCGCATACAAGGCTCCTACGCCCTGAGCCCTTGTGGAGCAGCCCAGAATCAGTGTGTGCAACGCATTCATCAGTGGTTGGCACAAGTGGCTCAGGCTAGTGTCCGTGGGGCGCAGCAAGAGAGGCTGCAGCGCGTTGAGGCATGGCAAGTGCAACAGCATGAGCTCCAGGCGCGACAGCGACGAGAGCGCGAAGCACAGCAAGCTAGGGTGCGCGCCGAGCAAGATGCCGAAAACGCCGCCATTGCACAAAGAGCACAGCGCATTCGTGAGCAAGAAGCGCAAAAACAAGAGCAACGCAATACACGAGTGGGGGGCTAAGCCATGCAGACAATTTTCCAGTTGGTACAGCGGTCGGCTCAATGGACGATAGCTTTCATCACGGTGTTTGCTTTACAAGGATGTTGGGCGTCTGAGCCTCCTGAATGTGATTCACAGGAGCTAACTACCGCTTTGGTTGATTTGATTGAGCAGCATGCGATGGAGACACCCTTTGGAGCACCCCAAGAGGGTGATCCAACTGGACTTTCAACTCTTTTTTATAGCCAATCGACCATCACGATTGAACAAGTGGTTCCTGTGGGCTATGACAAACACAATGAGCGCCGAACGTGTCAAGCAGTGGCACACATGCAGTTTCCTGATGGTGATGCAGGACAGCTATTACTGGGGTCTGCTCTTTACGGTTTTGTCGACACAGGCAATGCACAAATAGCACCACGGGGCGCTATCAAAGAACGTATCGAATATCACGTCCAATCTGCCAATTCCTCTGGCTCAGAATTTTATGTACAGAGCAACATGCTGGGCCTGGTCAACCTAATGGGCTTTGCTCATTCTGGTTTTGTTGGGAACTATCGCTACGCTGGGAAATGGCATGGAACTGAATCGCACCGGTATCCGTGGAGGCTGAATCTC
>NZ_STFG01000017.1 GCF_004833285.1 Lampropedia puyangensis | reverse complement strand
TCGTTGCTTTGTTGATTTTTAGGCTTTTGCAGAGTCTCCTTAAATAACCATTTTGTCGATTAGCAGAGATAGCGGCCATCTACCACACAAGTAGTGTGGCGCAAAGTGGCTCGTTAGTGATGTGAGGCGACTGAGATGCTCAGTTCGACGGCTTCCAAAACACGGAGTCCAAGTCAGGCGCTTGGCGGATCAATTTGTAGCGTACCAAGTCGTCACCGATGATCCTGAGCTTATCGGCGGCTAAATCGTTGGTGTAGAGATTCAGGTCTGCGGCGTTGACCAGTTCTGGATTGAAGTTGAATTTCTCAATTACGGCTGCGCGCACTTCGTCGGTGTGCTGGCTGGCGTAGAGGTTGGCTTCGTCTAACGCAGCGTTGAAGCGTTTGAGTACGTCGGGATTTTTCTGCGCGAAGTTGCGACTGGTGTTGTAGTAACCGCTCACTGCTCCGGGGATGGAGCCGGAGTTGGCCGACAGCAGAGGTACCAGACCGGCTTGCTTGGCGGCTGCTCCCAACGGCTCGTACAGCCACACAGCGTCGATCTGGCCGTTTTTCACCGCGTCATAGGCGTCTTCGCCGTTCACTTTGGTCCAACGTACCTTGCTCAAGTCCTCGATACCCAAGTTCTCTAGCGACTTGAGGGTAGACCATTCGGCGATGTTTTTGACTGATAGGGTGCCAATGTTTGCATCGGCCAGCTGCTTGGGATCGGTGAACTTACCGTCTTTCTTAACCCAGATGCGGTAGGGGTCCTTGGATGGGTCGCTTGGATGAGAGTAGGTTGCATGCACTAGTTGCAGGGGAAGGCCGTTATCGATGGCTTGAAGCGAACTGATGGCATTGGCATAGCCAACATCGAACTGGCCGCTCAGCACTGTGGGAACTACAGTAGCGCCGGAGCTGGCGACGCTGATCGTTGCTTCCAGGCCGTGTTTCTTAAAAATACCATTCTTGTCGGCCAACAGCAGCGGACCTGCGTCGAGGAAGGGCATGACGTTGATTTTTATGGGTTGCTGCAATACCTGTGCGTGGGCAGCGAGGCTGCCTAGGCCGAAGCTGCTGAAGAGGCTTGTGGTGAGGGCGATGCGCGTGAGGCCGCGCAGGAAGTTCGAACGTGTGGTCATGATTGGTCTCATCAATGGTTCAAGAAGCGAGAGGAGGGCAACGCCGTATTCGTGGGCCGCATTTAGGGTTTAGGGGTAGCTAGCGTGTCCGTTGCTGGATGGCGCGAGGACTGCTGGATCAGCGACAAAATGCGCGCTCGCGCCAAGGCAAAGGCCGGCAGGCTCTTGGTGTTAATTTGGTCGCGTTCGCGCGGTAGCTCTATGGTCACGCTGTCTAGCACCACGCTTGGTGCGCGACTGAGCACGATTACACGGTCTGCCATGTACACAGCCTCGTCAACATCGTGGGTGACCAGCAGCACGGTGGCTCCGCTTTGGGCGCGCAGTGTAAGTACCAAGTCTTCCAATTCGGCGCGGGTCTGCGCATCTACGGATGCAAAAGGCTCATCCATGATCAGTACTGTGGGGGCATAGGCCAACGCTCGGGCGATGGCTACACGTTGCTGCTGCCCGCCAGACAGCTCAGTTGGCCGCTTCCGGCCCATGCCGGGTAACCCGACTTGTGCCAGCACGCGCTCGGTGATGCGTTGGCGCTCTGTGGCATCGCGCACTTTGTTTACCAGTGGTAGTTGCACATTTTTTTCAATGTTGAACCAAGGAAAGAGCGAGCGAGCGTAGTCTTGGAACACGAGAGCGAAGTCCAGTGGTGTACCTTCGACGGGGTGGCCGCGATAAAGGACCTGGCCGCCGGTAGCAGCCAATAGGCCGGTAAGCATGCGCAGCACGGTACTTTTTCCGGCTCCGGAGGGGCCGACAATTGCTAGCAGTTCGCCTGGTGCCACGCTGAAGTTGACGTCGCCAACAGCGGTAATCTCTCCGCCGGCTGAAGAATAAACTTTGCGCAGGTGGCGCGCTTCGAGGATTGGGGTGGTGGAAGATCTCATGGGGAAGGGATCCATCTCTGCAGGGCGCGTTCCAACATGGTGAGCGCGACGTTTAGCAGGCAACCAATCATGCCCAATACCAGCACCCCCGACCACATGCGTGGTATTTCGTAGGTGTACTGGGCGTTGAGGATGATGGAGCCTATGCCGCGATCGGCGCCAATCATCTCGCTAGTCACGGCAATGATTAGGGCCAGCGGCAGGGCGATGTGCAAGCCCATCATTGCGCGTGGCAGCAGCGCGGGAAAAATCACCTGCAGTTGGCGTTGACGGCGCGTGAGGCGAAAGACTGTGGCCGTGTCCAGCCACTGGCGTGGAAGGTTACGGCAGCCGTCGCTCACATTGAGCAAGATGGGCCAGAAGGCGCTGAGCGCAATGATGAAGACTTTCATTGCATCGCCGATGCCGAAGAGCGATATGGCAAAGGGCACCAGCGCGACCTGCGGGATGGAGCGAACGAATTCGATCAGCGGAGTAAGGGCCCGATCCAGCCAGCGTAGTTGACCAATCAGCATGCCTGCCACGGCACCAGAGAGTGAGCCGGCGAGGAGCCCCCAGCCTAGATTTGTAAGGGTTGAGGCTATGTCGCGAAGGCCATCGGTAGAGCGCCAGTAGCCATAGGCATCTGTCAGTAGCGTGCGCAGCGGTGGGAAAAAGAGGTTCTCGGAATGCCAACTCAGGGCGAGCCAGCCACCAAAAAAGACCAGCACACCGGTCAATCCAGTCAAGGTGCGAGCGTACAGGTTCATTGTCTTCATGCAGGCATCCCTCCTGCGCGAGCGATGCGTTGTTCCACTAAGCGCGTAAGTCCAAGGTTGACGATGCCACCCACCAGCGCTGCTACCAAGATGTAGGCATACATAGCAGTGGTGTTCCCGCCTGCATAGGCCATGGCAATCTGGTGACCTACGCCGTTGATGCCAGCTAGCAGTTCCATGCTGATGAGTAGGACCAACGCTGCGGCAGCCCCTAAACGCAATGCTGTCCAGAGGTAGGGGGTCATGCCAGGCAGAACGATCCAGCGTAGGCGCTGACTGGTCGTAAAACCAAACGCCCGTGCCGTGTCCTCGACCACTGGGTCTACGCGTGCTACGCCGCGCAGGATGGACGGCAGGATCTGCCACACTGTACCGAAGGCAGTTAGAAAGAGCGCTGCCTGCAAGCTGGTACCTAACGTGAGGATGACCAATGGAATCAGAGCCGTGGAAGGGACCGGACGGATGAATTCGAGCACAGGAAGCGCGGATGCGCGTATCACTCGCTGAGTACCCAATCCGACGCCAAGCAGCAATGCCACTGCAAATGAGACGGCTAATGCTAGTGCCCATGTCAAGAGCGTTTGGCTTAGCGATGGCCACAGACGGCCAGTACTGGCTTCGGTCCACAACGCCTGAAGTACAGCACTGACGGGGGGGAACTTACGCGGATTTATAAGTGCTTGGCGTGAAAGAAACTCCGCCACACTCAATAGTAGAACCAAGGTGATAAACGGCGGTGCCATGCCAGCAATTGTGCGCAGGAGCCAAGACTGCTGATTTTCATCTGCTGAACGCGCTGACGTTGTATCTCCTCTTGGCATACGGCGTGCAGCCAGCACTGAGGACAGTGAAAGCTCAGCCATGGCTTGGCTCAACTGCTAAAGGTTTAACCGCACTCACTGCACTACTGGAAAAAGTGTCCTCGCTGATTGAGGGTGAAAGTGGCGGCGTTGTGCGGCGAGGTGGGCGCGTTAACCGCAAATGGTCACGGAAGGTATGGCCGCTGTAGTCCAGCCTGAAGAGGCCGCGCGCTTGCAATTCTGGGACCACAAGCCGCGCGAAATCATCTACTGTTCCGGGCAGGTAGGATGGGAATATATTGAAACCATCGGCTGCTTCAGTGTGCAGCCAGTGTTGCATAAAATCAGCCACTTCCTGGGGGTTGCCAACCACGGTGGCGGTCTGGGCAATAGAGGCGTGGATGAGGTCGCGAAAGCGGATGCGCTGTGCCGGATCTGCCGCATCTACCGTGCGACGCGTCTGGGTGGAGACAAACTTGAAGATGGCCTGACCGGCTTCGTGTGCACGTGTCAACACGTCAGGTGGTACCAGTGCGTCGTGATCGTTGCCTCGTACGTCCACTCCAATGGCAGATGATACGAGCGTAAGGTTGCGCTTGCTTCCGCGCCCCAGAGATACGTACTGGAAGCCTTGTAGTTTATCTTCAGTGTTTACCTCTCCTTCTGTGCGAGGGTCCTCCGCATCTAGCGTGATCAAGGCATTGAGTTGGTCATAAATGGCGACAGCTTCAGCGGTGGTCTCAGCTGTAATCACGATCAGTCCGGGCATGATGGAGATGTCGTCGGCCGCACGGTCGTATTTGGCCGCTCGAGCCTTGATGTCACGGTAATAGGCCTGTGCATCTGCGTGTGTGGCCGCACCGGTGAAAACTACGTCTGCTTCGCGCGCTGCCAATTCGCGTGAGCGGTCGGAGGTGCCCGCATGCAGCAGTACTACATGGCCTTGCGGTGGGCGCGGCATGTCCAGTGCGCTGTCGATGTGGATTAGTGGGCCTGTGTGGGCAATTGGATGAATGCGATTGCGGTCAATTTTTAGGCCGTGTAGATCTGTTTGCACAGCGTCGTCTTCCCAACTATCCCAGAGTTTCCGCACCACGTCCACGAACTCATCGGCCCAGTCATAGCGTTGCTCTGTAGACCAGTGTTCCTTGCGACCGAAGTTCTGTGCGGCGGCTGGGTCAGCCCCGGTTACCAAGTTCCACGAGGCGCGCCCGCCACTGAGGTGGTCCAGCGCAGCGGTCATACGGGCCACGGTGTAGGGGTCGTTGTAGGTGGGGTTGGCGGTTACCACTAGGCCGATGTGAGTGGTCACTGCCGCCACGGCACTGGCCACCGTAAATGGCTCCAGGCGCGACATCTGGCCGGGGTTTGTTTTTGCCAGCGCGGGGTCGGAAACCAGTCGATCACCTAGAAATAGAAAGTCGAATTTTGCTGCCTCGGCAGTCTTCACGACAGACTGGATAAAGGCTATATCGAAAGCGCCATCTGTGCGCGCATCCGGGTGGCGCCAACCGGCTGAATGGGTACCAGTGGCCCAGAACATCAGACCCAATCGAAGCTGTTTCTTGGAGGGTTTAGCGGAAATCATTCGTATGGAGAAAAATAAAACGGGCTGCGATCAGATCGAGGAAGACTCTTGAAGTCGGTTGGCAGGGCGGCGAAGCCTTAGCTTTTGACGCAGCGTTATACGTGGCAGATTTGCTGAATCAAGTGAAGTTTGCGTCTCTTGCGCAAGCCAGACTGGTAGCAGTTCGCGGCTGGCGAGTTGAAGCTGTCTAGCAGCGTTTGAGATAGGTCGAAGGTTTAATCCATCGATTCCAGATTGCTGTGCAAAGGTCAGTAGTGCTTTCGCTAGAGTTTTAGCGTCGCCTTCTAACTCACTGTTTAGTAGACGTGATGCAACATGGCCTGACTGAGGATCTGCTGCTTCAGTAAGTTTGAAATACACATTGGCAAAGACAAGACCTTCCCATTTTGGGTTTTGCTCTCGTATTTGCACCTGCAGCTCAATAGCATGGAGGCTGTCGCGCGGTGAAATAATGGCAATGTCGGCCTCTAAGTTATGAAGATCACAACCTTCACGCCATTGCAGTACTACAGGAGGTTGCCCTTGAGGTGGGCGTGCGACATTGAGTGCACCTTCGACGGAGAAATGCAGGCCTTCATGTTTGACGGCATGCACTTTTTCAGATAGCACGAAGCATCCAGTGGATTTGTCGCGCACGAAAGCATCGTCTTCCCAAGAGTCCCAAAGCTTGCGGATAACACTGATGTATTCAGGCAAATTTTCATTACTGGCAATGCCACGAGCACCAGGCCCAGTGACGTAGCGCTGCGCGGTATCTGTGGGCCCGTATTCTTGGACAAGCCACCCCGCACGGCCATTCGAGACATAGTCAGTAGACGCGATTAGACGAGCAAGATTGAAGGGTTCAAATACACAGGGAGATGCCCCGACGACCAATCCGATGTGCGTTGTTTGTGTGGCCAGGAATGCGGCCAATACGCCAGGCTCCCACTGCAGCGGTTGATTGGCTGAGTGCGTGTTTTCAGACAGTATCAGCAGTGCTACACCAGCAGAATCCGCCTCTCTCACCAGTGTTTGTAGCTCGCGCGGACCGGCATGCAGGTGTTCACCACTAAACTCGGAATGAGCCCCTGAACGGTCATCAGTTTGACCCAACTGATAGCTAAGAAAAGGGAGGACGTATGTGCGGTTCCTCTGTTGCGGCACTGAATGCATAACTGGCGATTTCTAAAAAGAAGCCGAATTCTGTGTCAGGCGTTCAATGTGTCAAAATACTTTTAATCCATATGTTTATTCCGCAGCATGCACATGATGAGATGGATGGGTGATAAGTTCTGTCGCAGTAAAAAAACAGCACTGACCAGCCCTACTCCCAGGCTCCCTAATCAGGGATGTATAGCCTTTCATTTGGGCCCTGTTTTGTCACTGTGACAAAGCCTTTTTCTTTAATGAGGCAAGCCTAACGCAAAGGTGAGCGGACGCCGTAGGCGGTCCGCTCGACTGAAGGGTTAGGCAGCTTTTTGCGCACCGAGCTACCTACACAAGCTATCGATCTGCTCCGAGAAGCCGGGATGCGCTTCATTTGCCCTGGAGAGGATCTCCGCAGCCGAGAGCGCGGCGACCCCTGAGTTTTCTATAGCAAACGATGCGAATTGAGCATTGGGCTTGCCATCTAAATCTGGGTAGGCCACAGCCTCATATGGACCAACACCATTGGCCAGTAGCCAAAGGTATTCGTCTAGGTTGAGCGCTACAACACCTTTCTCGCCCTCCGAGCCAAGGAAGACTATGGGTTGCTTCTCAAGCGGTTCGTTTGGAAGAACAAGCCAAAAGGCAGCGTAGCCACCAGTACCGTCTTGCCCAAAGACCCTGAACTGCGATCCGTCTACTGCGCATTGCCCGTCCAAGCTTTGAACCAGCTTGCATTCTCTTCCGCTGGAAAGAAGTTTTGGCACGGTTCAAAGTCGTACCCGCCATCGTAGTCGAACTCCAGCTGGTGCAACAGCGGCGGAAATGTAGTGTCCCAATTGCTCAATGGACTCTCCTTGGCGGTCTGAAGCTGCCTAACGTACAAGTTAAGCGGCTGGCTGCAAGCCACAGTCCGCTTGAATGCAAGGTTAGAGTTCTTTGGATATCCATGGAAAGCTTTGCAGTTCATCGTATTGTGACGATAAGAATCTGCAAAAGAGCTTCTCAATTTCACCTCTAGCAATGTTTTCTGTCCAAAGGTCGGGCCTGTCTAGTTGTTCACTTGGCCCAAATGCAACATAGTTTATGTCTGTCCTGATGGTGAAGGCGTAAAGACCATCATCTGAAATGAATGTGATGTCGTTTCGTTCATGTGAGAAAGGCTCTGTAATTGCAAATAAAGCCCATAGCAGATTCACATGGCGCTCTTTCTTTTCGAGTGAAATATGGATTTTCATCAACTCACAGAAATTCTAACGCCTTAATTAAGCCGCCGCCGCCGCTTGCGGTGGTCAGCTTGAATGAATTGTTAGCTTGCGGCGCCGAAGCACAAAGCCTGAAATACCAAGGAAGCAGGACGCAACAATAGCGCTACCGATGATGGAACCTGTGGAGCGGTTTGAAAAATTCGGGCTGAAAAGCGCCGTGTGGATAGTGGTTTGAAGTGTTCGTTGTTGTGGAAACACCCAAGAGTTGCGATTACCGGAGTGGGAAATAACAAAGATAAGCAGGAACGCGCAAATGATGATTGCGGAAATGCTTGTGTAAACCGCGACCTGAGCAGCAAGCACAGAGCGAAAGGCAACCGCGACTAGCGTAAGACCGAAAAGCAGCGCACCGGGCATGCACCAGCTCTGCAACGTAGAGATGCCAGGCTGATAGTGATCGTCAAGTGAAGCCGTGGCAGCGCGGAAATAGAGCATCGCGGCATAAACAAGCGCGACGACTGCCACGATCGCGACTTGAAGAACACTGAATTCTCTAGAACGTTTCATGTGCAAGCTAACGTTTGAATTCAGCGGCAGCCGAAGGCTGTCCGCTGGGTTAGACGACATCTTTTTCAAGCCATTCCTTGGCCGCTCGAAACGCTCGACTTGCATCGGAGAACTTTGGCTCTTCAATGATGCTCTCATCTTCCGCAGTGGCTCCAAGCCAGAGTTGCACGACAAAATTTCCGCCCGACATTCTCAACTGCAGAGTGTGCATCCCCTTGAGGCCAAGCGCGAACACGTATGGGCCGTTTTCGTCGTTGCGCACACTGACATGCGAGCAAATCGGAGCGACCTCGCTTGCAAAGTCATTTAGAAGGATCGCGATGTCAGTCATGACGCCTAACGTTTGAGCTAAGCGGCTGCGAAGCAGTCCGCTTGAGCGAAGGGTTAGAGCGGAGTTAAATGCTTTCGGATCAACCATGCTGAAAGCAAAGCGAAAAACAGTCTAAACAGGAAACCATAAAAATTTTCTGAAAAAAATAAAATCAATATGGGATCAGTGGGATTATTTTTACCAAGAGGAAGTGTTATTAAACCTAATATTGCAAATGCAATAAAAGATATTACATTTCCGGCGATATAGAGTTGAAGCCACCAGCGCCAACCTTCCCGCTTGGATTTATTTCTCTGCATAGGCATATGCTTCTAACTAGAATTAGAAGGCTTTGATCTTACTGAGCTACACCGCCTAATGCAACCTGTAGTTCTTACTTACATAGGGAAAGCAAGCCTGCCAGTCTATTAGACAGGCCTAAATTTTTGCGGATGGGAAGTGCGCTCGGGCTTTTCCCATTTACGTTGTTATTGCCGAATCTCGCCTTCACCCAACACAATGTATTTGAGCGAGGTCAGGCCTTCCACGCCCACTGGCCCACGGGCGTGGAATTTGTCGGTGCTGATTCCAATTTCGGCTCCCAAGCCAAACTCAAAGCCATCGGCAAAGCGCGTGCTGGCGTTGACCATCACGCTGGCTGAATCGACTTCGCGCAAAAAACGCTGTGCGTGTTGGTGGTTTGTGGTGACGATGGCATCGGTGTGGTGGCTGCCGTATTGGTTGATGTGGGCAATGGCCTCATCCAGCCCGGCGACGATTTTGATGCTGATGATGGGGGCGAGGTATTCGGTGCTCCAGTCCGCTTCTGTGGCAGGCACCACGTTGGCCTGTGGCGCTGCGGATACTAGCGGCGCGACATCGCCTGTCACGCGCATTTCCACGCCTTTGGCGGCATAGATGGCGGCGATTTTTGGCAGGAAGGCATCGGCCACGCCGCGTGCCACCAGCAGTGTTTCGGTGGCGTTGCAGGGGCTGTACTTTTGGGTTTTGGCGTTGTCGGCAATGGTGACGGCTTGGTCGATGTTGCAAGGGTCGTCCACATAGGTGTGGCAAATGCCATCCAAATGTTTGATGACGGGCACTTTGGCCTCGGCACTAATGCGTTCAATCAAGCCACGGCCACCGCGGGGGATGATGACATCCACGTACTCGGGCATGGTGATGAGGCTGCCGACGGCGGCGCGGTCGGTGGTGGGCACCAGTTGTACGCCGTCTTCGGGTAATTGCGCGCTGATTAAGGCTTGGCGCACCAAGGCTGCCTGTGCTTTGTTGGAGTCAATCGCCTCCGAACCGCCGCGCAAAATGCAGGCATTGCCGCTTTTGATGGCCAGGCTTGCTGCTTCAATAGTGACGTTGGGGCGGCTTTCGTAAATCATGCCGAATACGCCCAGTGGCACGCGCATCTGTCCAACGCGAATGCCTGATGGCTGCTGGCGCAGGCCGATGATGTCGCCAATGATGTCGGGCATGGCGGCCAGTTGTTCGCAGCCTTCGGCAGCGGTTGCCAGCACTTTGTCTGTGAGTTTTAGGCGGTCCACCATCGGTTCGGCCAAGCCATTGGCGCGGGCGCGTTCTACGTCTTTGGCGTTTTCTGTTTGCAGCGCCGGCGATTGTTCGCGCAGCAATTGCGCCAAAGTGCGCAAAGCCTGTGCTTTTTGTTGGGTCGTTGCGATGGCCATGCGGGCGCTGGCATGGCGAGCTTGCACGCCAATGGCGCGCATGGTTTCTTCAATGGTGGCGGTGTTCATGGTGCCATTGTGCCAAAGAGTCACGGTGCAAGCGTGCCGTATGCGCCTTGTGCGGATGTTTGGCGATCGCTTAGCCTTGCATTTGGGCGTGCACATCACTTTTTTATGGGTTTCCCCGCGTGATGCTGCGCTTGTATATAGCTATAAGCATATAAGTAAAAGTGCATAGCGCCGTTTGATAATCGCGGCAGTGCAGGCTAGTGGCCTACAGCGCACTCGTACTCGTATTTGCTGTGCGTGGCGCCCTATTTTTCTTTGGAGTGTGTTGATGACATCGTTTCGTTCTGTTTTGACCCGTCGCCAAGTTCTATTAGGCAGTGCTGTTGTGGCATTACTGGGTGGGATGGGACAGCCACCACTGGCCCATTCTCAAGTCCAGGCCCAGAAAGCGTTGCTTACGTCCCCGCTGAGCATTGTGGTGGGGTACCCAGCTGGTGGCTCTTCAGACCGTGCTGCGCGGCTGCTGGCAGATGCCTTGACTGTCAAGCTGGGCGTGGCCGTAGTGGTGGAAAATAAACCTGGTGCTGGTGGCCGAGTGGCTGCGCAACAGTTCAAAGCCACTCCGGCAGACAAGAATGTGTTGATGCTGGCCAACCCAGCTGTGATGGTGGTGGCGCCTTTGGTGTTTAAAGACGTGGGGTATGACGTCGCAAAAGATTTCACACCCGTTTCGCACTTGACCAATTACGACTTTGCAGTGGCCGTAGCCCCTGATTTGCCGGTGACGGACTTGGGCGGCCTCATGACTTGGCTGCGTGAGAACCCAAGCAAAGCCAATATAGGCGTGCCTGCAACCGGTAGCCTGCCGCACTTTTTTGCTCTGATGCTGGGGGAGAAAGCGGGTGTGCAATCGGAGGTCATTGGCTACAACGGATCAGCGCCGCTGACCAGCGATTTGCTGGGGGGGCAAATTCCTGTGGCCGTGGATACAGAGGATGCGCTGCTGCCGCAGTACCTGGGCGGTAAATTGCGGATTTTGGCGACCTCTGGGCAAGAGCGCTCCATTTGGGCTGCGCAGGTGCCGACTTTCCAAGAGGCGGGCTTGCAGTTGCAAGCCGCAGGCTGGAACACGTTGTATGCCCCTGCAAGTACGCCTGCTGATAGGGTGCAGGTGCTAGCCAGCGCGGTGCACGAGGTGATGCAAGAGCCTGCACTGCGCCAGCGCTTTATTGATGCCAAGATTACCCCTGTGGGCAGCACGCAAGCGCAAACCCGCGCGACGTTGGTCGCATTCGAACAGCAATGGGCTCCAGTGGTTAAAACCTCGGGTTACCAGCCGTAAACTTCAGCCACCAATTCCCGTGGTAAGTACTACCGGTTTGATGGCGTAGCGCCGTTTCTGGGCACTGCAGGCAATTCGCGGGTGTGATTGTTTGTACACTGCGCCTTTTGGTTTTGAGAGAGCACGCTGATGCAGCAGCCCAATATCATTTTCATCGTGGCCGACGACCTCGGCTTTGCCGATTTGGGCTGCTACGGTGGGCGCGAAGCCAGCTTTGGCCCAGTGTCTCCCGTGCTTGATGGTTTGGCCCAAAACGGTTTGCTTTTCACGCAAGGGTATTCCAATTCGCCCGTGTGTTCCCCCACCCGATTTGCTTTGATGACCGGGCGCTACCAATACCGTTTGCGTGGTGCTGCAGAAGAGCCTATTCGCAGCGATGCGCGTGGCAACGATCGGCTGGGCCTGCCGCCCTCACACCCCACATTGCCTTCGCTACTGCGGCAAGCCGGTTACCGTACTGCTTTGGTGGGCAAATGGCACTTGGGCTATCCGCCCCATTTTGGGCCTTTGCAATCGGGTTATGACGAATTTTATGGCGCACTCTCTGGCGGGTTGGACTACTTCACGCATGCCGATTCACGTGGAAACCACGATTGGTGGGAAGGGCAAGAGGCCAAGCACGAAGACGGGTATTTGACGGACTTACTCTCGCGCCGCGCAGTTGATTATGTGCACCGCCAGGCGCAGGCCAATACCCGCGAAGGGGCCAAACCATTTTTCCTGAGTTTGCACTACACCGCGCCGCACTGGCCTTGGGAAACGCGCGACGATGCAAGCCGTGCGCCTACCTTGAAAAACGACTTGTTTGACCTTTCTGGCGGCAGTGTGGACACCTACCGCCGCATGATTCACCACATGGACGAAGGCATTGGCCAAGTCATGGCAGCACTGGCCCAGCATGGCATGATGGAGAACACCTTGGTCGTTTTTACCAGTGACAACGGCGGGGAGCGTTACTCCGACAACTGGCCGTTGGTTGGCGGCAAGATGGACTTGACCGAAGGCGGTATTCGCGTGCCATGGATTGCCCATTGGCCTGCGGTCATTACTGCGGGTGGCGTGACGGATCAGCAGTGCATGACCATGGATTGGTCAGTCACGATGCTGGCGTTGGCAGGTGCTGCTGCGGCAGATGATTACCCGCTCGATGGTGTTTCGCTCGTACCGGTATTGCAGGGCGGCCCCGCGTTTGAGCGTCCCTTGTATTGGCGCATGAACCATCGTGATCAGCGTGCGTACCGGCAAGGCGACTGGAAGTACCTAAAGGTGGACCAGCACGAATACCTTTTCAACGTGGTCGCCGATGCCCGCGAGCGCGCCAACCATGCCCGCCACGAGCCAGAACGCTTGGCCGCAATGCGCCAGCGCTGGCAAGAGTGGAACGCCTGCATGCCCGCCATTCCTGCTGATGCCACTATTTCCCCGGTGTATTCCACGAAGGACATGCCTCAGCGCTGAGTTCAACCGTGTGGCATGTATTCTTGGGCATACAACCTATTGGACAGGCTATGGGGAGTGGCATGCTGAGTGCGCATCGGCCTGAACGCCAGTAGGTTTGCCATTGTGCTGGAGCAGGCGCTCCAGAATGTCTGGTACCTCAAACAGCGCGCGGTTGTTCATGGCGCGCACCCGCGCTTGGTACTGCGGCAATTGGCTTTGCAATTGCGCTACGGCTGCGGTGAGTGCGCGCAAGGAAGTGCACGCCAAGCCTACGCCCTGCTCTTGTACCCAACGCACGTTGTAACGTTCTTGCGGCATGGTGGCGCCGTTGTGCATCACGATGACTGGTAAGCCGCAGCGTAGTGCTTCGCTGATGCTGCCTGGGCCGGGTTTACCGATCATGAAATCGGCCATATGCATGAAGTTGGCCACATGCGGCGTAAAGCCCTGCACCCAACGCGGCGCTTGTTGCGGCATCGCCTGCAATTGTGCCGCCAGCTTGTGGTTGTGTCCGCACAAAAAAATGGTTTGTACCTGGGGCATGCCACGCGCTATGTGCAGCATGGCGCGCCCGCCATGGCCACCAAACAGTGCCAAAGCGGTCGGGCGGGCAGGGTCAAGCCCCAAACACAGCATGGCTTGTTCGCGTGGTTGCGTTGGTGTTTGGTAAAACTCAGGACGAACCAGCATGCCTGAGGTGGTGTGAATATGCGTTGGTGTTAAGCCGAGGCGGCTAGCTTGTTGGGCGGCGTACGCAGTGCCGCATACTAAGTGAATGCCTAGCCCCGGCTCAATCCAGAAGCGGCCGTGGTCCATGTCAGCCAAATCGGTCATGACGGTGACATAGGGCGCTGTGCTGCCTGTAGCGCGTAAGCCTGTGGCCATCACCCGGTTGAAATTGGGCACCAGCGAGACGACCAGGTCCGGGCGTGTGCCTTGCCAATGCTGCTGCATGCGTTGCGCCAGGCGCGTCTGGCTCAGGCGTATGAGCTGCTGCAACAACCGCAGCTCTTGCGCCATGCCCCGTGTCCAGCCGCGTGCCAAACGTTTGTTGTAAAGGTCTTCAGGGTGGAGCCCCGTTAGCGCATGAAAATGGCCCCTGGGGTCCAGCACATCAAAGATGTTGACTAGGCGAATATTCCAATGCCTGCGCTGGGCCAGTGCAATGGCTTCCAAGGCAAGGGCGCTGGCGCGGTGCCCGCCACCGGCATTGAAGTACATCAACTCCACCATGGGGGCTTGTGCAAAAGAGGGAGCCACAGTTACATCCTGTCGTTCGACCAGCGAACCATGCTAGAGCGGCTTGATGACCAGATGACACGGTTTGGATGACTGCACGATGACAGGGCGTGGGCGAGGTTCGCGACTGGGTTCTTTCATGCGCGCTATCGCGGCTTGCCTTAATAATGTCATGAAAGCGTCATGCATCACCCCTACGCTACGTGGCGCTGCAGCATTGCGCTGCTTGTGATGGACTGCATATGCCTGAGCTTGCATGGCTCCATGTGCAGGTCAAAGTCCTGATTTATTTTGTTGATTGTTACACCATGAACCTGTCGTCAATTCCTTTCGGTTTGCGTCTTGCGCCATGCCTTGCCGCTGTGGTGGTTTGTGCCGGCATGGCCCACGCGCAAACCATTACGCTTTACACCAGTCAGCCCAATAGTGATGCGCAAGCGACGGTCGATGCGTTCATGGCGGCCAACCCCAGCATCAAAGTGGAGTGGGTACGCGATGGCACGACCCAGCTGATGACCCGCTTAGAGGCTGAACTGGCAGCCAAAGCCGTGAAAGCCGATGTGCTTTTGATTGCCGATACGGTGACGCTGGAGTCGCTCAAGCAGCGTGATTTGCTGCAGCCGCACCTCAGCAATGAACGCGCGCATTACAGTGCTGATCTGTTTGATGAGGACGGTTATTACTACAGCACCAAGCTGATTACTACAGGCATTGCCCACCACAGCGCTGCGCCCCAGCGCCCCAGCAGCTGGAAAGATTTGACCACTCCTGCATACAAAGATTTGGTGGCAGCACCTAGCCCTTTGTATTCAGGGGCGGCGATGCTGCACTTGCAAACGCTGGTGAACCTGCCTGAATTTGGCTGGGGCTATTACGAGGCGCTCAAAGCCAACAACGCCCAGGTGCAAGGCGGCAACGGTGGTGTGCTTAAAGCCGTAGCGACCGGCACCAAGCCGTATGGTGTATTGGCCGATTACTTGGCCATTCGCGAGAAAGCCAAGGGTGCCCCTGTGGAGTTTGTGTTCCCTTCCGAGGGGGTATCGGTGGTGACGGAGCCGGTGGCCATTCTCAAGAGCAGCCAGCAACCTGCAGCAGCGGCCAAACTGGTGGATTTCTTGCTGTCTGCACAAGGGCAGGAGTTGGTGCTCAAGCAAGGCTACATCCCTGCGCGCAATGGCAGTGCGGTGCCTGCAGGCTTTCCTGCGCGTGAGAGCATTCACATTCTGCCGTTGAACGCAGCCAAGGCCTTGGCTGAAACCGATGCGGACAAAGCCCGTTTCGGAAAAATTTTTGACGCGGCCAAGTAAACTGGCGCCCGCATAAACACCACGCCACCGTGAGATGGCCCGAGTTGCCTCGGGTCTTCAGGTTTTTTTGCAGGCTCAGCTCGCGCAGGCTTTTCAAGTGCGAACCCGTGCGGGGCTTTGGCATGGTCTAGATTTTTGGGTACTTATTTTTTGGTCAATCGCATCTCTTCTTCTGCGCCGCTGAAAGCTTCTGCCGTGCGGTCAAGTGCAGGAGCCCCTTCTTCTGCCATTCCCACCAAGGCGACTTTGGGCGTGCGTGCTATGCCCCCCATGGGGTGGCGCATGCTGCTACTGGTGTTGGCTGCGGTCGTTTGCCTGTGGCCCATGGTGCGCTTGGCGTCAATGGCTGTGGTCGATTGGAGTGGTGCAGGCCAATCCGCTGCTGCACAAGTGTTGGTGCAACGCGCAACGTGGCAAGCGCTGTGGCACAGCTTGGTCACCAGCACCGGGGGCATGCTGGTGTCGCTGGTGTTGGGCGGTAGTTTTGCGCTGCTGGTGACGCTCACCAACGTTCGCGCCAAAGCCCTGTGGGTCTTTGGCCTGATGTTGCCGATGATGATTCCGCCCCAAGTGACGGCGCTGGCCTGGTTGCAAATGACAGGGCCATCCAGTGCCTTGCTGCAAGCTTTAGGAATGGCTCCGCCATTGGGCAGCCCGCAACCGTTGTATTCCGCCGCCGGAATTGCGTTGCTGCTTGGGGTTCAGCATGCGGCCTTGGTGTATTTGGCCGTGCGAACCAGTTTGCTGGCGATACCTGCGGACTTGGTGGAAGCGGCTCAGCAGGCTGGTGCGGGCCGCATGCGTGTGTTGGCTGACGTGGTCTGGCCATTGGCGCGGCGTGGTTTGGCCGCAGGAGCCATGCTGGCGTTTGTTTCTGGACTGGGTAACTTTGGCATTCCGGCTTTGCTGGGGATTCCCGCCAGTTATTACGTGCTGCCTACCTTGATTTACCAAAAGATGGCTAGTTTGGGCGCCACTATGTTGCCGCAAGTGGCCATCCTTTCCGTGATGACAGGGGTAATCGCGTTGCTGGGTGTATGGCTGCAGCAATGGCTGCAACAGTCGGGCGGTTATCGTCTGTTGGGCCATGTGGGCAAGCCTTTGCAGTGGTCATTAGGCAAAGCGCGCCCATTGGCGGAGGCCGTGTTGTTGGTGGTACTCGTGGTGGTGCTGGTTGCGCCTATGCTGGCCTTGCTGGCAGCGTCGTTGGTGCCAGCACTGGGGGTGCGTTTGAACTGGGACAATATGGGCCTGAGCGCTTATGCAGAAATGCTGTTGAGTCAACGCGTAACCTGGCGCGCGGCTGGCAATAGTTTGCTGCTATCGGTGTTGGCTGCTGTTGTCTTGGTGGCCCTTTGCCTGCCCTTGGCTTGGTGGATGGCCAGACGGCCATCGCGCGGACTGCGCTGGCTTGAAGGCGTTCTTGAATTGCCTTATGCCGTGCCGGGCGTGGTGTTGGCCGTGGCTTGTATTTTGGCGTTTGCACGTCCTTTTCCTTGGTGGGACTGGGGCTTGTATGGCAGCTTGTGGTTGATTTTGGTGGCGTATTTGGCGCGCTTTTGGATTGTGGCGCTGCGCCCGCTGCTCAGTGCCATGCACGATGTGGACCCTGCTCTTGAAGAGGCCGCTCAACTGGCCGGTGCCAACCCACGCCAGCGGCTCAGCCATATTCTTGCCCCCCTGCTTGCGCCTGCGTGTTGGGCCGCTGGGTTGCTGGTGTTTTTGACGGCATTGAATGAGCTCACGGTATCTGCCTTGCTTTGGAGTGCAGGCAAGGAGACCTTGGGCGTGCTGATATTCAATTTCAACGAAAGTGGCGAAACCGTACTGGCCTCGGCTGTTTCGGTGCTGATTGTTCTTTTTGTGGTGTTGGCTATGCTCGCGCTGGCATGGTTGGGCCGCAAGCTACCGCGTGGAGCCATCCCATGGCGCAACTGAAAACCACCAAGCCTGCCTCTGGGTTGGCCAAACCGCATTTGCAACTCAAGCAGTTGCGCCGCAGCTACGGCCATCAAACGGTGGTCAAAGATTTGGATTTACACATTGCCAAAGGGCAGTTTCTGGCGCTGCTGGGCCCCAGTGGATGTGGCAAAACCACGACCCTGCGCATGATTGCCGGGTTTGAGCAACCTGATGCGGGCAGTATTTACCTCGATGAACAACTGTTGGCCGATGCGCACCGCAGTGTGCCTCCCGAAGAACGGGGCATGGGTATGGTGTTTCAATCGTACGCGTTGTGGCCGCACATGAGCGTGGGCGACAACGTAGGTTATGCGCTCAAGCTGCGTGGCGTAAAAGGTGCAGACTACACCCGAGCGATTGACCAAGCGCTGGAGCAAGTGGAGTTGGCAGAAAAACGCGATGCTATGCCGCACCAGCTCTCTGGCGGGCAAAAGCAGCGCGTCGCGTTGGCGCGGTGCATTGCCGCCCAGCCACGCGTGATTTTGCTGGACGAGCCGTTGGCCAACCTTGATCGGCATTTGCGCAGCACCATGGAGACGGCATTTCGCCAGTTGCATCGCCAAAGTGGGGCGACCTTTGTTTATGTCACCCACGATCAGGCTGAGGCCATGGCCTTGGCAGATGAAATTGCGGTGATGCACCAAGGGCAGTTGGTGCAGCGTGCTTCGCCGCAACACATTTACCGCCAGCCGCGCACAGCATGGCTGGCCCGTTTCATTGGGCAGGGGAGCGTGCTGAAGATGGAGGCTGCAGCGCCTTCTGCCAACCATGCGCAAGGCACCGGCCAATGCATAGGGGACAGTGCTTGGCTGCACATGGCTATTGCACATGCGTTGCCCGACTCGCGCAAACCACAAGCAGAGATTCTCGTGCGCCCAGAACACGTGCATGTACACGCAGCAGGTCAGGGGGCAGGGCTGCCCGCGCGCGTACTTGATTGCATTTTCAAAGGAGAGCGCTATGCATTACGGCTGGCGTTGGCATTGCCAGGGGCGCAGGAGCTGCAGGCATACAGCCAGCAGCCGTTTGTAGTGGGCAGCCCGGTGGCAATAGACATTGCGCAAGCATGGACTTTGCAAAGCGCGGCCTAATGGGCCGTGACTGCGTCGGTTTCATGCCTGATGGATTTTCGGGCTATGGAGTCCGCTGGGAGGCGGCCAAGGCCTGTGTGTGCGTGCCTGCAACGGCTGGCGGCGAAATACGGTGCGAACCACAAGTCCCTGCCCACGATGGTGGAATGGACAAAGTAAAATGCGCACTTTTCGATTGTTATTGAATTGAGCTCTGGGGCTTGGCATGTGCCGGGTTTACAGCCTCATTCAACAAAAGAGGTGACGGCATGGCTGGGCATAGTAAGTGGGCGAATATCCAACACCGCAAGGGGCGTCAGGATGAAAAGCGAGGCCGTATCTGGACCCGTTTGATCCGTGAAATCATTGTGGCAGCGCGTGCTGGTGGTGGGGACCCGAACGCCAATCCACGCTTGCGCTTGGCCATTGACAAGGCCAAGGCCGCCAACATGCCTGCGGACAATATCAAGCGCAATATTGACAAGGCCACAGGCAACCTTGAGGGTGTGAACTACGAAGAAATCCGCTACGAAGGCTATGGGATTGCCGGTGCGGCCATCATTGTCGATACGATGACCGATAACCGCCAGCGTACCGTCGCTGAAGTGCGCCATGCGTTCAACAAGTATGGCGGCAACATGGGCACGGAAGGCTCGGTGGCGTTCCAGTTTCAGCGGGTGGGGCAGTTCTTTTTTGCGCCGGGCACGGATGAAGACAAAGTCATGGAGGTGGCTTTGGAGGCTGGTGCTAACGATGTGGTGGCCGACGAAGAAGGCGCTATTGAGGTGCTGTGCGACCCCAATGACTTCGAGTCCGTGAAAACGGCGCTTGAAGGCGCAGGGTTGGAAGCTGAGATGGCAGAGGTGACGATGCGATCGGATGTCACCATTGCGCTCGAAGGTGAAGACGCCGAGCGCATGCAAAAACTGCTGGATGTGCTGGAAGATTTGGACGATGTGCAAGACATCTACCACAACGCAGAACTGTAACAATCGAACAACGAATGCGCTGTGTGCGCGAACCTGAATCCTACGTATGAGAGTCCTTGTGATTGGTGGCGGCGGCCGTGAACACGCACTGGCCTGGAAACTGGCCCAATCCCCGCGTGTGACGGAGCTGTTTGTGGCGCCAGGCAATGGCGGAACAGCGTTGAACCCGAAATTTCGCGAAGTGCCGATCACCGATGTGGTGGTGTTGCGCGAGTGGGCACAAAAAGAAAAAATTGCCTTGACTGTAGTGGGTCCTGAGGCGCCATTGGCGGCTGGTGTGGTCGATGAATTCCGTGCGCATGGCTTGAAAATCTTTGGCCCTACACAAAAAGCGGCGCAGTTGGAGAGCTCCAAAGCATTCTCCAAGGATTTCATGAAGCGCCACGGCATCCCGACCGCCGCGTTTGAAACCTTCACCGATGCGGTAGCCGCCAAAGCCTTTATCGACAAGCTGGGTGCACCGATTGTGGTCAAAGCGGATGGCTTGGCCGCAGGCAAAGGCGTGGTGGTGGCCGAGACCGTGGAACAAGCCTATCAGGCCGTTGACGACATGCTGCTGGACAACCGCTACGGCGCCGTGCACAACGCGGGTGAGGCGCGTGTGGTGATTGAAGAGTTTTTGGCCGGCGAGGAAGCCAGTTTTATCGTCATGTCTGACGGTAAAAATGTGGTTGCGATGGCCACTAGCCAAGACCACAAGCGTCTGCAGGATGGCGACCAGGGCCCTAATACTGGCGGCATGGGCGCGTATTCGCCTGCACCCGTGGTGACGGCCGATGTGCATGCCAAAGCCATGCGTGAGATCATCTTGCCAACGGTGCGTGGCATGGAACGCGACGGCATTCCTTTCACCGGTTTCTTGTACGCAGGGTTGATGATTGATGAGAAGGGCCAGCCCAAAACATTGGAATTCAATTGCCGCATGGGCGACCCTGAGACCCAGCCCATCATGATGCGTCTCAAGAGCGATTTGTACGAAGTGTTTGCCGCCGCTGTGGACGGCAAGCTCGACAAGATTGAGCTGGAGTGGGACCGCCGCGTGGCACTGGGGGTGGTGATGGCCGCTGCCGGCTACCCTGAGTCCCCGCGTAAGGGCGACGCGATTCAGGGCTTGCCAGACGATATGGACGACGCCATGGTATTCCATGCAGGTACGGTGCTGGAAGATGGGGTGGTTAAAACCAGTGGTGGACGAGTGCTCTGTGTGACGGCATTGGGAGACAACGTTAAACAAGCCCAGCAACGCGCTTACGAAGTAGCCAGCTGGATTCATTTCGACGGTGAGCAATACCGCAAGGACATTGGTTTCAGGGCAATCAAAAACTGATGTTCAACAAGTGGGATAGGTGCGGTGCGTTTCAACACACTACGGCCAGTCCCACTAAAAGCGACTAACACAACCCTTGATAAGTCGAAAGCAAAACCTTGTCGTACTACTTGTACTGCCTACGGTTTTGCGCCTAGTCTCAACCGCCAACCTTTGGTTTGCTGGGTTGTGTGTTAGCCGCTCTAAAGACACAAGGCGTTGTATTGAGGTGCGGCGCCTTTTGTTTTTTGCCCCACCAATATGAGCCAATAGCCTGAAGGAGTGCACCGCATGAACGAATCCATCTCTCATCCCGGCAGTGAGATTGCACAAGTGCGGCCATGGCTGATTGCACTGCAGCAGTCGATTGTGGATGCGCTTGAGCAAGTGGAAGAGGCTGAGCAAGGCTCCATAGGCTTTGTGCGTGAACCGTGGCAGAAGGCCGCCCATGAGCCGTTGCAAGGCGATGGCATCACCTGCATCATCGAAGGGGGCGCGGTGTTTGAGCGGGCCGGTTGCGGCTTTTCCCATGTCCACGGGGCAGCCTTGCCGCCCTCGGCCACCCAAAAACGTCCTGAATTGGCGGGAGCAGGGTTTGAGGCTTTGGGGGTTTCGTTGGTGTTTCACCCGCGCAACCCTTATGTGCCAACGGTACACATGAATGTACGCATGATTGCGGCTCAAACGGCGCAAGGCCAGACCGTGAGTTGGTTTGGTGGGGGAATGGATTTGACGCCCTACTACGCGTTTGAAGAAGATGCCGTGCATTTTCACCAGACATGCCGCGCCAGCGTGCAAGCTTTTGGCGATAGTTTGTACCCACGTTACAAGACATGGTGCGACGACTACTTCTACCTCAAACACCGCGATGAGCAGCGTGGTATTGGTGGTATTTTTTATGACGATGTCACCGAGTTGGGCTTTGCGGGTGGCTTTGCCATGATGCAGTCTGTCGGCTCGCACTTTCTGAAGGCGTATTTGCCTATTGTGCAGCGGCGCATGCACATGCCTTATGGCGAACGTGAACGCGATTTCCAGCTCTACCGACGTGGTCGTTATGTGGAGTTCAATCTTGTTTTTGACCGCGGCACCCATTTTGGTTTGCAGTCCGGCGGTCGCACGGAATCAATTCTGTTGTCCATGCCTCCACAAGCCCATTGGGCATACCAGAAAACGTACGAAGCAGGCTCTCCAGAAGCTCAGTTAACGCAGCAGTTTTTGATTCGTCGCGATTGGCTTTGATGTGCTGCGCTTGTGTGGCCAGCTGTCTACAGCCTCAGATACGCATACGCTCTTACGGTACACTGCGCAGACATTGAGCATCTCAAGATATTGTTTTGAGCGCGATTGAAGCAGCATGTTGTTCTTCTGTGCAGCCGCTCATCCAGCTATTTTTGCTTTTTATAAGCACCCTTTTAGTTCCCTTTAGTACCGCATGAAAACCATTAGCGAGTCCACCGCCAAACGCCACGTCAGCAAGTTGCAAGCAGCCATTGTTGATGGCCTGGAAGATGTCAAGGCGCAGAATATTCAGGTGTTCGACACCACCACACTGTCGCCGCTGTTTGAGCGGGTGATTGTGGCCTCGGCGACTTCGTCTCGCCAAACCAAAGCGTTGGCTGCCAGTGTGCGCGACAAGGTCAAGGACGCTGGTTTTGACAAGCCGCGTATGGAAGGCGAAGAGAACGGTGAATGGGTGATTGTGGACTGTGGCTCGATCGTGGCCCACATCATGCAGCCTGCCATTCGTGAATATTACCGTTTGGAAGAAATCTGGGGTGAGAAGCCGGTGAAGTCTGCCGCGGCTAAAAAAGCTGCCAAAGCGTCTGCAGCAAAAGCAGCCAAGACTGCTCCTGCGTCAGATGCAGATACAGGCGCCAAGCCGACGAAGAAGCCAGCCCCGGCTGCTAAAAAAGTGGCCGTGAAGAAAGCTGCATCTAGCACGGTGGCCAAGAAGCCAGCAGGGAAGGCCCCTGCCGCAGCCAAACCGGCAGCAACCAAGGCAGCATCCAAGAAGGTAGTGGTCAAGGCTCCAGTGGCCAAAAAGCCGACGGCAAAAACAACGGTGAAAGCAACCCCCAAAGCGACTGCTAAAACCCCTACTAAAACCGCCGCTAAAACGGCTGTAAAGACCTCGACTAAGTCAACTAAGGCTCCGGTGAAGGCCGCAACTAAAAAGGCCGCATCCAGCAAAGGCGCAGCCAAAAAATAAGTGCATAAGCTATGCAGCACGCCATGTGCGCATGAAAAAGGCCACGGCAATGTTCCGTGGCCTTTTTGTTTGTCTGCGCCGATTGCGCGTACTGTTGATTGCGTGCCTTATTCAAAACATTCAGCAGTGGCAAAAGGCAATGCCTGTGCGTCTTTGGCTGAAATGGTGGGTTGGCCGTTCAGTGTGGGCCATTCAATAGCCAGTTGTGGGTCGTTCCATGCGATGGCGCGTTCATGCTTAGGGGCGTAGTAATCGGTGGTTTTGTAGAGGAAATCCACGGTTTCTGACAGCGCCACAAAGCCGTGGGCAAAGCCTGCGGGCACCCAAAATTGTTCGGCACCGGTATCGGTCAACATGGCTCCTACCCATTGGCCAAAAGTGGGAGAGCTGCGTCGCAGGTCGACTGCCACATCAAAGGCCTTACCGCGCGCAACGCGTACCAGTTTGCCTTGCGGTTGCTGGATTTGGTAGTGCAGGCCGCGCAGCACACCATAGCCGCTGCGGCTGTGGTTGTCTTGCACGAACGTGACGGGGCGCCCCACCGCTTCGTCGAACACACGCTGGTTGAAACTCTCGCTGAAAAAACCGCGCTCATCGCCGAAGACACGGGGTTTGAGCAGCAAAACGTCGGGAATCTGGGTGGCAATCACTTCCATGGCAATGGTTTTCTATTGGGTTATCGGGGGCTTTGGATGAGCTGCTCTAAGTACGCACCGTAACCACTTTTACGCAAAGGGGCAGCTAAGCGCAGTAGCTGCGCATCGTCGATCAGGCCATGGCGCCATGCAATTTCTTCTGGGCACGCTATTTTTAAGCCTTGGCGCAGTTCCAGTGTGGCAATGAATTGGGATGCTTGCAGCAAGCTTTCGTGGGTGCCTGTGTCCAGCCAGGCGTAACCACGCCCCATCAGCTCAACATTCAAGGCGCCTTGCTCCAGATACAGGCGATTGAGGTCGGTGATTTCTAATTCGCCGCGGGCAGATGGCTTGAGGGTTTTAGCCAATTCCACCACTTTGTCGTCGTAGAAATACAGACCGGTGACGGCGTAATTGGATTTGGGTTTGGCAGGTTTTTCTTCGAGCGACAGGACTTTACCCTGGGCGTCAAATTCTGCCACGCCATAACGTTCGGGATCATGCACATGGTAGGCAAACACCGACGCCCCTTGCGTGCGAGCGTGTGCATCGGCCAACTGGGTGGGCAGGTCGTGGCCGTAGAAGATGTTGTCGCCCAGCACAAGCGCGCTGGGGGCGCCATTTAAAAAGGCTTCACCAATTAAAAAGGCCTGGGCCAAACCGTCGGGCGAGGGTTGCTCCGCATAATGCAGGTTCAACCCCCATTGGCTGCCATCGCCCAGCAGACTTTGGAAGCGCGGTAAATCAAGCGGTGTGCTGATGATCAAGATCTCGTCAATTCCCGCCAGCATCAGCGTGGAAAGTGGGTAATAGATCATCGGCTTGTCATAGACCGGCAGCAATTGCTTGCTCAAAGCCAGTGTGGCTGGGTGCAGGCGTGTGCCGGAGCCGCCTGCCAAAATAATGCCCTTGCGTTTGAGGAGGGTCATGGGAGAAGTTAAAGCGTTGAAAAAGTGGGAACCCAGCGTGATGAAAACGGCTCTGTAGGCCAATAGAACCAGCCGGTTGGGTTGAATCGAGTATGGTATGTTATGGCATAAGCGCTGCAACTGGCACCAAAATGGGTTCACTGGCTGGTGGCAATGCAATCAAACAATGGGGTGGATGATGTTTTCAAAAAAAATGGCAACGGCCGTGTGTGTGGCCTTAGTGGGTACTTTCGGGCTGTCTGCATGTGTCCCTCTGGTGATGGGGGGCGCTGCCGTAGTGACTTCTTCGGTCGCGCTGGACCGGCGCACCGCTGGTGCGCAGGTCGATGACAAGGCGATCCAGCTGAAAGCACGCACTTCGCTCAATGAAGCGTTGAGCGAACAGGCGCATGTCAACATCAACAGCTACAACCGACGCGTGCTGCTGACAGGTGAGGTTGCCAACGAGGCTGAGCGACAAAAGGCTGCCAAATTAACGGCCGAAGTGGAGAATGTACGTACGGTGTTCAATGAGCTCGTGGTGGCGGCGCCCGCTACCTATTCCGAACGCTCCAACGATACTTGGATCACCAGCAAAGTACGCACAGAGATCTTGCGTACAGATAACCTTCCCTCTAAGTCCATGCAGGTCACTACGGAGCGTGGTGTCGTGTATTTGCAGGGCCTTGTGACCCCGCGCGAGGCAGAACTGGCAACGCAAACAGTGCGTTCGATCAGTGGTGTTGAAAAAGTGGTTCGTATCTTTGAAACCATTTCTGAGGCCGAACTGCAAAAAGCCATTCAAGAGCGCGAAGCACGTGCAGCAGAAGGGCCTATTGGCGGTGCAGATCTGGGCGGGCCAAACATCTGATCATTTGAGAGCAGACATTACCGTAGCGGCGCTGTTGTTTTGGCTACGCGGCGTCAATTCTCTTGAACGCGTTTAACACCTGGCAACGTGCATGCATAGACGGCGTTGCGCAAGGCCGCAATGGCTTCGTAGCGGGTGAAGCTGCGGCGCCACGCCAGAACCACTCTGCGCGAAGGGGCTGCGTAGCGGCCATCGTCACTGACGGGCAGGTAGCGAATGTGCGCGGCTTCGCTGGGTCTGTTTTGTCCGGGAGATTCATCTTCTGGTGCCATACCTTGCGGAACGGCCAAACGGGGAACCAGGGTAATGCCCATGCCTGCTGCAACCATGTGTTTGATGGTCTCTAGGGAAGAGCCTTCAAACGATTTTTGAATGCCTTCGCTGTCAGAAAAACGCGCAAACTCAGGACAAACTTGTAAAACGTGGTCACGGAAACAATGGCCCGTACCGAGCAGCAACATGTTTTGCTTTTTCAATTCGCTGGTGGTAATAGCTTTTTGCTGGGCCAGCGGGCTGCTGGTCGGCACGGCCGCCAAGAAAGGCTCGTCGTACAGCGGGGCAATGGCCAGGTTGTTGTCAGGAAATGGTTCGGCCAAGATGGCGCAATCAATTTCACCAACGCGCAGCATTTCGAGCAAACGGGAGGTGAAGTTCTCCTGCAGCATCAGTGGCATTTGCGGTGTGTTTTCGATGACTTGGCGCACCAGCTCGGGCAGTAGGTAAGGGCCTATGGTGTAGATCACACCGAGACGCAACGGGCCTTTGAGCGGATCAGTACTGCTTTGCGCGATTTCTTTGAGCAAGTGTGCCTGGTCCAGAACGTTTTGCGCTTGTTCAACCAAACGTTCGCCCAATGGCGTCACAGTGACTTCGCCTGAACTGCGTTCGAACACTTTAACGCCCAGTTCGTCTTCGAGCTTTTTTACTGCTACCGACAGTGTGGGTTGAGACACAAAACACGCTTCGGCTGCGCGGCCAAAGTGGCGCTCGCGGGCCACGGCAATGATGTATTTCAGCTCCGTTAAGGTCATGGTGCTTAGAACGTGTTTAGGATCACCACGCAGACCGCGTTGGAGTCCAAAAGGATGCGATGCGCGGCAACAACCGCAGTCGGGCTATCTGCCCGGCGAATTTTTAACACAGAAGCGCATCTTTTGGACTCCAACCCGAAGGGCAAGCCCCCAAAAAGCGCATTGCAGCGTTGCCCGTTTTGCGCATACAGGCGTATGCGCGGCAACAGGCGCCTTGCACTGCCGCTTTTTTGCGTCTTGCGCGACTGGGAGGAAATCCTAAACACGTTCTTAGATATCTTGGTGCATACCATCGACAAACACTTTGAGCTCACCACTTTCAAACGAAGTCCAAGTTTCGTCATTGGTTAAAGGGGCGGTCACGATGATGGCAGTTTTGTCTTCGGGGCCATTGCGCTCAGCAAAGTCAATACTCAACTCTTCATCGCTCAAGGTGGCTTTGTGGAAGGGCCAGGCGCGCTCGGTGTAGCACAAATGCGTGGTGGCATGGGCCCACAAGGCGTCGCCATTGGAGAGCAGGAAATTGAAGGTGCCATGTTTGGCAATGCGTTTGGATAGGTCTCGCAAGGTCAAGGTCATCTCACGAATGCTGGGCACGCCCACATGCGACTTGGACAGTTCTTGCATGATCCAGCAGAACGCCAGTTCACTGTCGGTCGTGCCAACAGGGTGAAAGTGCCCATGCAACCTAGGATGAAATTCCTTCAAGTCCCCATTGTGGGCAAATACCCAGTAATTGCCCCATAGCTCACGGATGAACGGGTGGCAGTTGGGTAGGTTGACGCGGCCTTGGGTGGCCTTGCGGATGTGGGCAATGATGTTGGTGCTTTTGATGGGGTAGCGGCGGATCAAGTCCGCTACAGGCGAGTGGATGGCGCTTTGGTGGTCCACGAAATGCCGCACACCATGTTCTTCAAAAAAGGCCATTCCCCATCCATCGACGTGGTCACCCGTCTTGCCCGCACGCTGCGCAAACCCGGTGAAGCTGAAAGTGAGATCAGTCGGGTTTTTGGCATTCATTCCAAGCAGTTGGCACATAGCAATCACATGGGGGTTGATGGAGATGTTGCAATATCAGTATGGGCTACGCGATAGCCGTTGCCAATCATACTGCGTTGCAGCATGCGTGTGCAGCCTTCCTGTGTGCAATGTGCCATAGTGCTCTTTGCGAGGGTGGTGCAGGCTATTGCTTTTACTGTGGGGTTGACGGAGTTGTTGCATCGCTTGATGTGGCATCTGCTGTGGGCTGTGGCGCAGTGGTTGGCACTGCACGCAAATGCCGGGCGGCAAGGTAGGCTAGTGCGCACACAACACCCAGCAGCACAAAGGTTTCTCCAAAAGCGGCAATGCGTTCGGGGCTGCTGTGTGGGTTCGTGAGTGAGTCACCTTGCGCGGCCACGCGCCACTCCAGCACAATGCCGCACAAACTCACACCGATGACGCCGCCGAGCATGCGGATAAAACTGATGATGCTCGAGCCTTGCGAAATCAACTCCTTCTTTAGCGGCCGCACGGCCACCAAGTTGAGTGAGGGCAAGATAAAGCCTAGGCCAATCCGGCCAAAGGCACTGATGGCAATCAACAGGCCAATGCTGCTGCCAAGGCGCATGAAATACATCAACCCAAAAGAGCCCGCCAGCATCCACAGGCCAAGCCCAACCAGTAAGCGTGGCGAAAAACTATCGGCCATGCGCCCAGCGATGGCAATGGTGATGGCCAGGACTAGGCCAGAGGGCAGCATGATCAGGCCCACTTCAGAGGCGGAAAACTCCAACCCGACTTGCATAAAGACGGGCAACAAGTAGGTCGAGCCAAATAGAGCGGCGCCATAGATAAAAGCTACGATGCAGCCCATGCAAAAAGTTTTCGAGCCAAAAACCCGAAAATCCATCAACGGGTCATGCTGGTGTGCGACCAAACGTTGCTGCCACCAAGTAAAAAGCAGGCAGCAGCCTAAGGCCAGACTCAGCAGCCCTACGGCGGGCAGGAGTCGCCCATCGTGCATCCACACCAAGCCATTGAGTAGGCTGAGGGTTCCCACCGTGACCATCAGGAGGCTGCGCCACTCTAGTGCTTCGCCTTTACGCGCAGGCACCCCGCCTGGCGCTGTTGTGGGCACAAAGCGCAGGGCCAACCATGCCCCTGCTGCACAAAAAGGCACCACCATGTAAAAAATCGAACGCCAACCCCACCAATCAACCAAGATGCCACCGATGGTAGGGCCCAAAGCAGGTGCGAGCACGACACCCATACCAAACAGGCCACTGGCTTTGCCTTGCTGGTGGGGCAAAAAAGCGTACAAAATAATGATCGCAGGAATGGGCTGTAGTACCCCAGCGGCAATGCCTTCGAGCAAGCGCGCAGTCAGCACCAGACTGAAGTTGTGGGCTAAGCCACCGACGATGCCACCAATTGCCAGCAAGGCCAGCATGGCAATGTAGGTGCGTCGATAGCCATAGCGAAACAGCAGCCAAGGCGTGGTCAACATGGCCACTGTATTGGCGGCCATAAAGGCTGAGCTGACCCATTGCGCGCGTTCTTGCCCCAGTGCAAAGTGGTGGCTTAGAGCAGGAATCGCCACATTCACGACCGTAGCAGACATCAGTGATGCAATGGTGCCGACCATCAGGCTGAGCAAGAAATACCAGCGAAAGTGCTCCCCATAACGGGCGGTGAGGGCTTGCAAACTGCCTGGCGCAAGCGTGGGTGGGGCGGTCGTCTCTGTCATGTGCGGGCTAGGGTAGTGGGCGCGAGACGCCATTTTTACGCAATTGAGCGCGTGTGTCTTGGCGCAAGACCATATCGGCATTCGTTTTGCCACGGCATCCAGTCAGTCTTGGCTGCCATCATTCATTGCGGAGCAGGCCCTCGGTTGCTTCCGCTGGATGACATGCCCGCAGCGCTCATTGAAAAGTGGGGGCAAGAAGCAGCAAGGCATCGCTATTTTGTTGTGAATAGGTCTATTTCTGCGCGACTTGCCCTTTTGTGTCCCTTGGCAATGGCCCCAAGCATTGCACATTGCCTTGCTATTGCTTGATAATGTCCGTTTGCTGCTGCGCAGCAAATAAGCAAACTGGTTACACTGGTTAGTCGCTGGGGGCGTGAGGAGGCATTGAGGCCTTTTCTTTCACCAAGACAGGCGGCCAACATTGTGCAGAACATTGTGTTCGGTGCGATGCGGGTGGCGACCTGAATTGGCTGCACCACATCATCCAGCGCGTAATGACTATTTCATGAGCAAACAATTTTCTACTCTGATGCTGGCCGAGCCTATCCAGCGCGCAATTGCGGATATGGGCTACCAAGAAATGACCCCGATTCAGGAGCAAGCCATTCCGGTGGTGCTTGCGGGGCAAGACGTGATGGGCGCGGCACAGACGGGTACGGGCAAGACGGCGGCATTTTCTTTGCCATTGCTGCAGCGCATGCTCAAGCACGAAAACAGCTCGGCATCACCGGCGCGCCATCCAGTGCGTGCCTTGGTCTTGCTGCCAACGCGGGAATTGGCAGACCAAGTGGCAGACCAAGTGGCCCAGTTTGCCAAACACACCAAATTGCGCAGCGCCGTCGTGTTTGGTGGCATGGACATGAAGCCTCAAGTGGCAGAACTCAAAAGCGGTGTAGAGGTATTGGTAGCAACACCGGGGCGCTTGCTTGACCATTTAGAAGCCAAATCAGTCAGCTTGGCGCAAGTTGAATATGTGGTGCTTGATGAGGCTGATCGCATGCTTGATATCGGGTTTTTGCCTGACTTGCAGCGCATTTTGTCGCACCTGCCAGCCAAGCGTACGACCTTGCTGTTCTCTGCTACGTTCTCGCCTGAAATCAAGCGTTTGGCAGAAAGCTATTTGCAAAACCCGGTATTGATTGAAGTGGCCCGTCCTAATGCCACCAATGCCAGTATTGAACAGCAGTTTTTCCGTGTTGGTGAAGACGATAAACGTCGCGCTTTGCTGCAACTTTTCAACACCCACGGCCGTAAACAAGCGTTTGTGTTTGTCAACAGCCGCTTGGGGTGTAGCCGTTTGGCGCGCTCTCTTGAGCGTGATGGCGTGCGTACGGCCGCGTTGCATGGTGATAAAAGCCAGGATGAGCGGCTTAAAGCCTTGGATGCGTTCAAAGCGGGTGAAGTCGATTTACTCATTTGCACTGATGTTGCCGCCCGTGGTTTGGACATTAAGGATGTGCCCGCGGTGGTGAACTTTGATGTACCGTTCCATGCCGAAGACTACGTGCACCGCATCGGTCGCACAGGCCGCGGGGGTGCATCTGGCTTGGCCTTTACCTTGGTGACAGGGGCGGAAGACCGGCAGTTGGCAGAAATTGGCAAACTCATCGGTAAGAAGATTACGGCAGAGACTTTGCAACTGCAAGGTGCAAGCGGGCGTGAGGCACGTGAGGACCGCAAAGAACGCAGCGACCGCGTTGAGCGTGGCAGTGATCGCCGTGAATCGCGCGACGGGCGAGGTGACAGCCGCGAGAGGCGCGAAAGCAATCGCGACCGTGGGTTTGCTGAGCGTGATCGCCGGGAATCGACGGATCGCTCCCTTTCATACCGCCGTGCCAGTCATGCCCCCAAAGACCCCCTGTTTGATGCGCCGTACGTGCCCAGCACCAGCGATGCAACGGCCTCTTGGGAAGTCACTGCCAAACCTGTTGCAGCCCAAAGCGCCCATCGCCGCTCGGGCAATATCAAGCCCAAGGCCAAAATTGCTGCCTTGCTCAGGGCTGCTGATTGAGCATTGATAGGGAGCGCCTGCAGCATGGTGCGCCGTGAATGCGTTGCATGTACTGCCTAGCAGGTGATTGTGTTCAGGGCGCCGCCCTCTGCAGCATTTCTGACTTCGCGTTAGACTCTGCCGCCTGATTGGCTCAGGGGCGGCTTGTGTGATGCATGCTTTGCATCTCTTGGGCAGTATGACCTCCGCTGTAATTCTGTTATGCCTGCCGAGCCCGTTTCTACTTCTTCCCCCAGCGCCCCTCCTTCAGCTCCTGTTCAACGCACAGGGGTGTTAAAAGCACCGGGATTTGCAGCTTTTGTGCTGGCGCGCTTGGCCTCGGTGCTGGCCATGCAAATGCAGGCGGTGGTGGTTGCATGGCAGGTGTACGACATGACCAAGGACCCGATGTCGTTGGCTTATGTAGGTTTGGCGCAGTTCATTCCGATGCTGTTGCTGTTGGTGCCAGCGGGCGATTTAATAGACCGTTTTGATCGCAAAAAAATCCTGGCACTCAGCTGGGTGCTAGAGGGCTGTTGCAGCGCCATGCTGTGGTGGCTCGCCATGAATCCCCAGCATGGAGTGGTGTGGATTTATGGCGTACTGGTGCTGTTTGGCTGCGGCCGAGCCTTTACTGGCCCTGCGCTACAAAGTTTATTGCCCCAGTTGGTGCCTCGCGAGCAGTTGGCACAAGCGCTGGCCACCAATAGCATGTTGATGCGCGCCTCCACCATTGGGGGCCCCATTGTGGGTGGCTTCTTGTACAAATATGGTGGCCCTATCACGTATGCCGTGTGTTTTACATGTTTCGCATTGGCATTGCTGTTGCTGCTGCGTGTACCGGTGTTATATGCAGATATGAAGCCGCCCCAGGTTGGTCAAGCCGGTGGCTTTACGCAAATGTGGGTGCGTTTTGGTGCGGGGATTTCGTTCATCCGCAAGCACCCGATTATTTTGGGCACCATCTCTCTTGATTTGTTTGCCGTGCTGTTAGGGGGCGTGGTGGCACTGCTGCCTATCTATGCGCAAGATGTGCTGCATGTCGGGCCAGAGGGTTTAGGTTTGTTGCGCAGCGCTTTAGGTGTGGGTGAAATTGCAATGGGCATTTATTTGGCACGCAAGCCTTTTAACCAGAATGTAGGCATGCGGATGTTTTTGGCTGTGGCCATTTTTGGCTTGGCAAACTTGGTCTTTTCATTGTCCGCGTTTTTCTGGTTGTCGTTTGTGGCGCTGATGGTGGCTGGTGCCGCTGATATGGTCAGTATGTACATTCGTTCAGCTTTGGTGCAGTTTTCGACACCTGATGCGATGCGCGGACGTGTGAATGCAGTCAATATGCTGTTTATTGGCTCCTCAAATGAGTTGGGTGAGTTTAGAGCAGGCACCAGTGCTGCATGGGTGGGGGCGGTACCCGCAGCTATTTTGGGCAGTGTGAGCACGTTGGCGATTGTGGGCTTGTGGATGTGGCGTTTTCCTTCATTGCGCCGGGTTGAGCGGTTTGAAGAGGCCGGATGAGTGTGCCGCGCGGCTCAAGCAACCTAAGAACGTCAACACGTCCTGAGTTATATCGATCTAACGAAATCATCTTTGGCTCTTGTAGGGGCTGCCTCTACATTGCTGGCATGCACGATTTGGATACACCCTCTCACCACCTTGTCAATTGGCTGCTTGGCGGTCTTCAGCTCGATACCACGGTGTTCCATGTGGGGCAATACTGTGGCAGTTGGCGCGGTTCTACAGCAGGGCGTTTGGTGGGGAGCTTTCATTTGGTATTGCATGGCCAATGTCTCTTGCATTCGCAGGCACAAGAGAGCGTGCTGCTAGGTCCTCAGGACGGCGTACTGTTTTTGCGCGATGTACCGCACTGCCTGTCATCCCAAGACCATTCAAGCGCAGGTTGTAATGAGCAAGATGCGGCCGTGGGAGTGAAGGCCAGCACCATGCTGCCTTTGGATTCCAGTGTGTCTGGTAGCACAGGGTTAGCCTGCGGCTTCTTCCATTTCAAGGGAGCAGTCAGCCAGCTGCTGTTGGCTGGTTTGCCTGACGCTGTAGTGATTCGAGCGCAAGACCCCAGCATGCAGGCTATTGCGCCACTGTTTTCAATGATCCGTGCTGAAGCGGGGAGTGATCCGGAGCACTCCACCCCATTGATGCAGCGGCTGGTCGATTTACTGTTTTTCTACGTGCTGCGCCACCATATCACGCACGACAGTGCTGTGCACGGGTTGTGGGCGTTGGCCCGAGCAACAGACCTGCAGCCCTTGCTTTCTGCCATGTTGGCGGCACCGGGTGATGTGTGGAGCACCGAGTCAATGGCGCGCTTTGCACACATGTCGCGGACGACGTTTTACCGCCGCTTTGTGGAAACCACAGGCCAGGCGCCTGCGGCTTTCCTGCAATTGCTGCGCGTGAAGATTGCGGCACAACGTCTGGAGCGCGGAGAGAGTGTGGAGCGTGCCGCTGATTATGTGGGCTATTCGTATGCTGCGTTCCACCGCGCGTTCAAGAAAGTCACCGGTGCAGCGCCTGGTAGCTGGCGCCGCAATGGGGCGCTGCAATAAGCGCCTGATTCCGATTTTTTAAGAATGCGTTGCCGCATCAACGAACGGATGCGGTGCTTTGTGAGCGGCTATTTGCCATTTCCTTGGTTATTACGCAGTTTGTAGGCCGCGCGTGCTTGCTCAATGGCCCCTAAATTCTGCTCAGCCCAGATCCACACACCGCAAAACGCGGCGCCCAAGCTCAAGCCGAGATCTGTCAGTCGATATTCCACTTTGGGAGGCACCACGGGGTAGACGGTGCGAGTGACCAGACCTTCTCGCTCCATCTCGCGTAGTGTTTGGGTCAGCATTTTTTGGCTGATACCAGTGACTTTGTTGGCCAGTTGAGTAAAACGCAGCGCGCCCTGTTCGGCCAGCACGTCAAGGATGATCATCGTCCATTTATCGGCAACCCGCGAAATCAGTTCGTTCACCAAGGCTTGTATCTGAGGATCTTTGGGGGGCTCCGCTGCCAATTGGGCTTGTACTTGGGCGTGCTTGAGGAGATCAATGTTCATGGATGTTGATGCGTACACAGAGTGCTTGTTTTATGGGCCGCACAAGAAAAAATGAAGTGGTGATTGGATTGATGCATCCATTTTTTACTTATTGGTGTGTATGGCACTTTATGGTGCCTTCTTTCCAAAAGATAGTGTAAGAGGTAATCTCCGCTTCCTTCATAGTCAGACCATAGTTTGGGGCAGTGGGTACAAGCGCGGCAGTAGCGCTAACGCATTGGCAGTGCCCCATTATTAAAAGGACGAAAACCATGCAAACCACAGGAAACACCATCCTTATTACTGGCGGCGGTTCAGGTATTGGCCGAGAGCTGGCTTTGCGCCTACATGCACTAGGCAACACCGTGATTGTCACGGGGCGTCGTCTTGAGGTTCTGCAAGCAGGTATTGCGGGTCCCCATATGCATGCCCTTGAACTGGACGTAGATGATATTCATGCCATTGAGGCATTTGCACAGCAGGTGTTGGGCACATTTCCTCAGCTCAATGTCCTGATCAACAATGCCGGCATCATGCGGTATGAGGATTTGAGCAAACACAGTGATTTATGCGATGCCGAAGCGCAAATCACAACCAATTTATTGGGAACTATCCGCATGACCAATGCATTGGTTGAGCACCTCAAGCTGCAAGCCAATGCCGCAATAGTGACCGTATCTTCTGGGCTTGCATTTGTGCCCCGTTCCGATGCCGCTGTGTATAGCGCCAGTAAGGCAGCAGTGCATGTTTACAGTCAATGTCTGCGCCAACAGTTGTCAGGGCAGGTCGAGGTCATTGAGCTGATTCCTCCTGCCATTCAGACTGAGTTAACTCCAGGGCAGTCCAATCGTGAGGGCTATATGCCGCTGAACGTGTTCATGGAGGAGGTGATGGCCTTGCTGTGTGCACAGCCTACACCGAATGAGATTGTGGTGCAGCGTGCCCGTTTGCAACGATTGGCGGAGCGTGAAGGCCGCTTTGAACAGGTTTTTGAACGCATCAATGCCAACGCTATTGCACAGCGCCGATAAAAAGACGTGGCACCCAAGCACACCATGCATTTGCCATTGTGGATGCCGGGGCTTTACGGCGTCAATCTTGGTGCGCAGACTGCTTGCTCCAGCGTTGGTACAACCAGCGTGCCAACGCATCAAGGATGTAGCCCAGAACGCCGATGACGATGATAGTAGCCATCAGCTCGTCGTAAGAGAGGCGGTCACGTGTGTCCAGGATGAAGTACCCAAGACCCGCAGAAACACCCAGCATTTCTGCGGGCACCAGCACAATCCAAGAGATTCCAATGGCCAGGCGCAACCCTGTTAGTACGTGGGTGATGACGCCGGGCAGAATGACTTGCGAAATGCTTTCCCAGCGTGTAGCACTCAAACTCGCGGCGAGACTGAGCCAGTTGCGGTCAAGGGCTGCCACACCTGCTGCAGTGTTGAGCATGATGGGCCAAACGGCGGCGAATACCAGTAGAAAAATCACTGGGGCATTGCCCACGCCCAAAATCATCACAGCCAATGGCATCCATGACAAAGGCGAGATCATGCGCATGAGTTGGAACAGTGGCCCAAATGCATTGCGAAACAGTGCCGATAAACCCATTGCCAAGCCCAGTGGGACGCCAATCAGCAAAGCCAGCAGCATGCCCCAGAAGACGCGCAGCATGCTCACCTGAATGTGTGGCCACAGCTCACCCCCCACCAGAAGCCGTTGCATGGCTTGCAGACTGGGGAGTGGTGCAAATGAGGCGGCTATGGGCGTTCGCTGCTCCAGCAACATGACGCCAAGTGCCCAGCACGCCACTGCAGCTAACAGGCCTGTGGCGGCTAGGCCCCAGCGCATGGCCAGGCCTTGGCTGCGTTGCTTCTCACGCGTCATGCATAAACCTCAGTGCGGCTCCAGCCGTTGGGCAGGTCGAATGCGGACATGCCACCCACTTGCTCGATGGCTTCTTTGGCAAAGCGGTCGTCCACCAGATCGGTTGCGGCAAAGTTGGGGTCCAGCTCTTTGAGGAATGCAGAGTCGCCTTCAAGCTGGGTGACCTGCAGTGATTTGACCAATTGCTCTGTATAGCTGGGGAACGGGTACGGCTGGAAGTCGATACGACGGCTGTTCCAGTCTTTGTGCTGAATGACGCCAGCGTCCACATAGCTTTGATAGTCGGCCGTGTTAAGCACTTTTTCCAGTCCAGGCATGGCATGCGGTGTGTATTTGCCTTCGCCATCTTTGGAGAGAATTTTGGCGGTTTCAGCTTGGTGACTGCGCACCCATAACTGTGCTTTGACGTTGGCATTGGTGACGCGCTGGACCCATTCAGGGCGCTCTTGGATGTCGCGTTCGGCAACGGTAAGAACGCAGCAGGCATGGTTTTTCCAGACATCGCCTGTAAAGCGCAGCACTTTGCCGACTTTGAGCAACTCCGCGTTGGCGTTGAAGGGGTCGGCCACGATATAGCCGCTGATGGCTTTGGTCGCCAGCGCAGAGACCATCTCCGCCGGAGGCATCACGATCAGGTTGACTTCGTTGGCCTTGAGTTTGGCATCGCGTGCGCGGCTGACGGGTTCTAGCCCGTTGTGGCGCAACACGCTTTGCAGCACGATGTTGTGAATCGAGTACCAGAACGGAATAGCAACGATCTTGCCACCCAAATCCTGCACGGTATTCACCTCTGGCGTGACCGTGATAGCGGAGCCATTGACGTGATTCCAGGCGACCACTTTGGTAGGGAACTTGGATCCATAGCGCATCCACAGCGTGGCAGGCGAGAGCATATGGATGACGTTGACCTGATTGGAGACGAATGCCTCCACCAGTTGTGCCCATGACCGAAACAGCGTGGGCTTTTCTGTGCGCAGGCCTTCGGCTTCATACAGTTTGTTGGCGTGCGCCACTAGCAGTGGGGTTGCGTCGGTAATCGGTAAATAACCGATGCGTACGGGCTGATCGTCGCCTTTGAATGCTTGTGCGCGTGCGTCACCCATGCTCAGCAGTGGGGCCGCTACAGCGGCAGTGGCCAGAGCCCCCAGACGTAAAACGTCGCGTCGGCTCAAGTGGCATGTGCAGTTGCTGCTGGTGCAAATATGCAAAGAGGAAGATGTTTTCGCAGTCATGGAGGACCTCCAATTAAAAGGAAAATGAAACAAGCAGCAATCAAACTAAGCCGGCTGCTGTAGGCGGCGTAACTCGCTGAGGATGTTGAAATGCAAGGCTGAGGCGGCGTCTGCGCTGTTCTCGCGCGGGCGTGGAATATCCACCTGCCACTCACGCACAATGCGTGCAGCGCGTTTTGGGTCAGGTCGTCCCATCAGCACAATGCGGTCGGCCACCACAATGGCTTCATCAATGTCATGGGTGACCAGCAACACGGCTGCATTCCATTGCTGCACAAGATCCACCAGCAGCATTTGCATTTCGCTGCGGGTGATGGCGTCCAGGGCGGCAAAGGGCTCGTCGGCAAACAGCAGAGCAGGCTCACGTGCCAAAGCACGTGCCAAGGCAACGCGTTGGGCCATGCCGCCAGAGAGTTGGGCGGGGTATTTGTGCTCGCGCCCAGCCAGTCCTACTGAGGCAATGGCATGGCGCACACGGGCTTGCCGTTCTTCTTTGCTCAATGTGGGTTGGTGCTTGAAATCCAGGCCAAATGCCACGTTGGCGGCTACATTGCGCCAAGGCAATAAACTGGGTTGCTGGAATACCAATGCTGCACGTGGGTGGGGACGTGTTTGCTTCGCACCTAAAAACTCAACTGTGCCACTGTGGCTGCGCGTGAGCCCGGAAAGGGCCCGCAGCAGCGTGGATTTGCCACAGCCACTGCCGCCCAACAGCGCCACGATTTCTCGTGGACGCACGCTGAGCGACACCTCTTCAAAAATCGGCTGCCCATCCCCATAGCTGAAACTTAGCGCTTGTCCGTTCAACACGGGGACAGTTGCGGCAGCGGCTGTAGTGGCAGTTGGGGCAGTCATGGGGCATTTGTGGTGTGCCTCAGGTCTTGGCCTGATAGCACGGGGGAATAAAACAAAGGGCGATTATCGTAGAGAGAGTCAGATGCAGGGGCAAACTTGGCCAGCCATTTCCCCGCACAGCCGCATCTTGGCGTTTTCAGCCAACGCTGCCCATGCCGGTGGATGCGGCAATGGAGCTGTATGGTTTGTTTGTGGGCGATAGTGCGGGGCCTTGGGCTGATGGTAGGGGTGTCAGCCTTGGGATAAAGCGGCTTTTTTCTGCGCCTGCAGTTGAAACTCCAGTTGCGACAGGCTGGGCGTGATCAGCGGAATAAAGGCCGCTTCCAGCCAACGCCGCATAAAGCCGGGAGCTTGGCCAACCAGGTAGGCTCGGCCGCCACAGGCTTGCAGTTCCAGCGCAATGGCTTCTTGAACCTGGTGCGCCAATGCGATACGCAGCTTGAACAGCGCCGCTGGTTGCGTGGTGAAGGTGCCTTGTTGCAAACCTTCGTACATTTGAGCGGTGCTTTCGAGCAAACGTTTGGACACTTGAGCGATGCGCTCGCCCAATACATCTCGGGGGCCGCAGGCATGCCGCTGTGCTGCTGCCAAACTGGCGCGGGCCAAGCCGATTGACATGCCGCATTGCAGGCTGAGAAAGTTGGGGCGAATACGGGGCAAAAATGCTTTCGCATCGGCATGCAGCAATTGCTCTGGACCAACGGGAACCTGCTGCACATCAATGGCTGCGGTGTGGCTGCCACGCATGCCTTGCAGATCAAGGTTGGCTGAACGTTGCATGCCTAGGAGGTTGCTGTCTAGGGCAAAGACGGCTGCAGGCGCCTCGTGTGTGGGTTGGACTGCTGCTGCTACGGTAAAACCAGCCGGGCGCAAGTTGGTAACCCAATGCATGCGGCCTTGTATGCGCCAACCTGCAGCCAAGTTGCCATCTGCCGTGTTGGCAGTGGCTTGCAGTTGCAGCTCTTCAATACCGCCGAGGAATTTCATGGCGTTGGACAACCCCGTAGCGCCAGCGTGCTCGCCAGCCAGCAAACTGGGCAGCAAGCGCTCACGCAGTGCGGCATTGTCTGTTTGCAGCAGCATGTCAGTCATGCAGCGGTGGCCCCACATCACAAAGGCCGCTGCCAGTGATTGTTCTGCCACATCGGCCAATGCTTCAACTACATCAACCGTTGTGCCACCCAAGCCCCCCTGTGCTTCAGGCACTCCGATGCGTGTCAGGCCTTGCTCGGCCAGAAAGGGCACCACATCGTTGTCGGTGAAGTCTGTGTACGTGCCCGTATTCAGGGCTTCGGCGTGGCTTGCCAGGCGTTTGAGCCCTGCCTGCCTTTGGTGGGCGAGTGTGGCACGGTCATTCATACGCTGCCTTTGAATGTGCCTGCAGCATAGGGCTGCAGTTGGGGATTGATGTCGTTTTGCGCTAAGTTGTTGCTGAAGTTGCACAAGGTGGCCAGACTCACGCCCAGCACAACGTCCAGTGCTTGCTGCTGTGTATAACCAGCATCCATAAAGGCTTGCAGCAGGGCGTCGGGTACGGCGCCGCGGTAAGCGATGATGGCGTGGGTGAAGGTGGCGACTGCTTGCAAGCGTGCATCATCCATAGGCTTGCCCTCATGCAGTGCCAGCACTTGTGCGTCGGTTAATACCTTGCCTTTGATGACAGTGGCTGTATGGCCCGCGACACAAAATCCACAGCCATGCAGGCGTGCTGCAGTGATTTGCACTACTTCACGCTCAGCCAAGTTCAGGCTGGTTTGGCCATTGATCAGGCCGACCGTTTGGTAGGTCTCGATCGCTTGTGGAGAGCCTGCCAGCGTGCCAATCAAATTGGGAATGAAACCCATGTTCTTTTGCACTTTTTCAACGCGGGCTTGGCTTGCCTCTGGGGCGGTTTCTTGGGTGTAGAGCGTCAGGCGTGACATCAAGGAGTTCCTCTGCATTTTCTTGGGGGAGTTCGCTCAGAATTGTCTCGCCCGTGGATGGAGCAAACAATAGCACGCTGCTCCATTCTTATGTCCAATCGTTCCATCTGCAGCTGTTCGCGTACTCGTTGTCCTTGTCGGGTTCTGTGCCAGCGTCATGCGTGCATGCGCCTGTCATGGCATTTTTGGTGAACAATAGACGTTTTGCATCTCTCTCTTTTTGAGGGCTATGAGGGTGTAGCCTGCATCCGCGTATTCAAGTCCTTCTTCTCATGAGCATCAGCCACTACATCAAAGAAATTGGCCGTGGTAAGCACGGTGCACGCGCGCTTACCCGTGCCCAGGCGCAGGACTTGTTAGCGCAAGTCCTCGATCGCAGCGTGACCGATTTAGAAATTGGCGCCTTTTGTTTGGCCATGCGCATCAAAGGCGAAACGACAGAGGAAATGCTGGGTTTTCTGGAAGCCACGCGTTTGCGAACACCGTTGATTGCTCCTGCACAGGATGGGCGTGCCACGGTGGTCATTCCCAGTTACAACGGCGCGCGCAAGTGCCCTGTGCTGACGCCTTTGCTGGCGCAGTTGTTGGTGCAGGCCGGCTGCCGCGTGATTGTGCATGGGGTGGTGCAAGACCCAGCGCGCACCACCTGTGCAGACGTTTTGCAAGCCATGGGGCATGCGCTGCTGCACAGTGCAGGGGCGGTGCGTGACGATGTGGTGAACTATCTGCCTATTGAAGTACTGTCTCCCGCAGTGGCCCAACTTCTGGCGGTGCGCCGTGTGGTAGGGCTTCGCAATAGTGCCCACAGTTTGGTCAAATTGATGAACCCATGCATGGGGCGCGCCTTGGTGCTCGGCAGTTACACCCATGCCGAGTATTTGGAGGCGATGGACGCAATTTACGTGGCCAGTGGTGCCGATGCGTTCTTGTTGCGCGGTATTGATGGGGAAGCCGTTGCTGATGGTCGACGTTTTCAGCACATCGATGCTTACTGTGCAGGGCAGAAACACAATGTGCAGCAAGCCCAAGTGGGGCGCATTACCCATGTGCCAGATTGGCCCGCCGATTTAGGTGCAGCTGCTACTGCGGATTACATCCATGCGGTGTTGGCCGGGAATTTTCCTGTGCCTGCACCGATTGCTGCGCAAGTGCGCCATGTGGTGGCTTGGGTGAATGCAGTTCCTGGGCTGTGCGCTGGCCACTGATGGTTTCTTAAATGCGGTGGTTGCTGAGGCCGGGGGCGCGTTTGCGCCACACTGCGTGCAGGAGTGGCGCAAGAGCCCGTGGTATTACAAAGTTGCCGAGCAGCGCAACCACTGGTGTGGGAGGGCATTGTGCAGGCGGCATCGCTGACTAAGCCCGCGATCGCTTTCGCGCTGCTGGAGTTGGCCTGTACTGGCCTGATTGATCTGCAGGCACCGATCTCGGACTACCTTCCACAAGGGTATGAACACAGGCAAAACCCGTTTGCCGCAGTTGCTGAGCGCAAAACGGACAAAATGCCTGTACAAACCTTGTCACGTATATCGGTGGATCAATTGCTGAACCACAGCTCCGGTCTGCCAAACTGGTCTGACGGCATTCTCGCATTGGCGTTCGAGCCGGGGACGCGGTGGCAATATTCTGGCGAGGGTTATGTGCTGCTGTAAGCCGTTATGGCGGCTGTTACCGGTGAGGATACCGCCGCGACTGTGGCGCGCTGGTGCTTGAGCCACTGGGTATGCACGACATCGCGGATGTTTTTGACGCAGGACATTCGTGCCGGTGTGGTGCAGGGCACTGGCTGGTTTGGCAGTCTCCAGCATTTTGAATTCACCGAGCCTAATGCGGCTGCTTCCATGTACACCACCGCAGGCGATTATGTGCAACTGCTCGGTGCGTTGACTGCGCGCCGCGATTTTCTAAACATGATCCTGTCAGATGTCTTTGCAGTTGACCCTCAATTTGGGGTGTCGTGGGGCATGGCTGGGGTTGAGCAAGCAGAGGCAGGTACTTATCTTTGGCAATGGGGCAACAATCTAGGCTATCGCGCTTTTGAGATGATGTCGGTGGCTGCGGGGGATGGTTTTGTGCTGATGACCAATGGCGAGAAGGGCTTGCGCTTGGCCGCTTCTCTGGCGCAATCAGTGCTGCCTGCGAACCATGGTTTTTTCCGTTTCCCCCTGTTGGGGTAGGTATGGCCATTCAGAAAGAGTGGTAGCCCGTGCTTGGGTGTTTGCGGCGCTTTAGCAGCTTTTAATGAGGCTCCGATCTATTCCAGTGCACTTGACGCGACCCAAGTAGGCGCTGGATTCGGCGATGGATGGTAGAGCGGTTGACACCCAGTATGCGTGCTACTTCAGACACGTTGCCTTGGCATTGCGCGAGCAATTGTTCCAACTCTTGTGCAGGCTGCGCAGAAAAGCTGGCGCGCCCCTCAAGATGACGTGGCCATGCAGATGGTTGCGCAGAGGTGGGGTATGTGGTTTCCGAGTGGGCGACTACTTTGCCACCGTTCAGCGATTGTGCAGTAGACATTTGCAAGGTTTCAGGCAAGTGCTGCAGGTCGATGGTTGCCATCAAGGCCAAGCCTTTACCTAGGGCCTGATCCTGATGCCAATAAGGGCTGCAGCAAGGCGCGTCGCACAACGCAGTAGCGTAACGCAAGCAGTTATGCAGTTCCCGCAGGTTGCCGGGCCACGGATAGGACTGCAGTGCGATGCGTGCCGCTTCGCTCAAGGTGTAGTGCAGCGGTTGGGCTGCTTGAGCGTCAGTATGGCTGGCGTTGTGCTGCTCACTGAGCTGCGTCAGTAAACGCTCCACCATCGCGAGCACATCGCTGCGCTGGCGCAGCGGTGGCAAGACCAGTTCAGCAGCATTGAGCCGGTAGAGTAAATCTTGGCGGAATTCACCGGATGCAACGCTGTGGGCCAATGTGCGGTGTGATGCTGAGATCACGCGGATATCCACGGGTTTGGCTTCGTGCGCCCCCAATGGTGTCACACAAGATTCTGACAACACGCGCAGCAGCTTGGCCTGCAAGCCCTGAGGCATATCGCCAATTTCGTCGAGAAAAAGGGTGCCGCCATGAGCTGCTTCAATTAAGCCGTGGCGACCTTTGCTGGTACCTCCTGTCCAGGTACCGGGCAAGTAACCAAACAGCTCACTTTCCAGCAGTGGTTCTGGAATGGCGGCGCAGTTGATGGCGATGAAGGCCCCTGTGCGGCCACTGCATTGGTGCAGTGCTCGGGCCAAGTATTCTTTTCCTGCGCCAGTTTCGCCTTGAATGAGAATGGGCAGTTTTTGTGCAGCGAGCTTGGCCGCTTTGAGCAGCAAAGCGTGTATGGCGGTATCGCCCGCGTGCAAGGTCTCCAACACGTTTGGGAGTGTAAGGGGCGCTGTGGTCGGTGGATGCTCGTTTGGCCCTGTGTTAAGACCTGCTTGAGTTGCTGCCCGGGGGCTGCGCGGCACCGTGCGTTGTGGCTCCATCGCGTGGGCAAACACAATGCTGCCATCGCGGGCACGCAGAATGCGCTCTTGGGCGGCGCGGTTGCGGCGCAACTCGGGCAAGTGGCATGCGTCGCAGTCGAAAAAATGCTCCAGCGGCTGGCCAATCAGGCTGTGGCGCTGGCGCCAGTCGATGCCAGCGATGGTGCTCAGGCTGTGCGCACCCGCATGGGTCATGGCGCGGATGCGGCCCCTGCCATCAATGCTGATCGCTGCATCGGGGTCAACATCGAGAAAATCCGGCGACTGCGCAAAGCGCAACACCCAGTCACTGCGCGATTGCGCCATCAGGTTGGCCAGCTCCACCCGGCGCGCTGCGGCGATCACCAGATTCAAGGCCAAACTTTGGCTGGCGCGCTCCTTGGGTGCTTGCAACAAGGACAAATCCAGCACCGCAGCCAGCTCGCCGTGCAAGTCATAAATAGGCGCGGCGGTGCAGGACAGCTGCGAATGCGTGAAGTCAAAATGGTCGCTTTGATGCACGACCAGCGCATCGCCGCTGGCCAAACAAGCACCAACCGCCGAAGTCCCAGCGCGGTCTTCACGCCATTCGGCCCCCAGATACAAGCCCGCTTGGCGCAAGTCCTGCGCCTGGGCTTCGTGGCCTAAAAAATCCACCGCAATGCCGTGGCGGTCGGCCAGCAGCAACACATAGTCCAGGCCTTTGAGTTGCTGGTAGAGGTGCTCCAAACCGCTGCGGGCAATGCGAATCAAGGGCTCGGATTCTTCGCGGTGCACGCGCAGCTGGCCTTCGGGCACGATGTAGGCCTCGCAGGTTTGCGCCGGATCGAGCTGGTGGTGGTCGATGCAACGACGCCAGCTGCTGAGCACCGCCCGGTCGCGTTCATGCGCATGCGTCGGATAGCCTTGGCCAAAGGCTTCAATCTCCTGAATATGGGCGGTGTGGGACTGTGAAGGCATGGTTTGATCGTGGCGCGTGGCGGTTGCTGGATCAAGGGCGCGGCCTTGGCGGCAACGCTTGTGCAGTCCATTGTGTTGGCAAAGCCTGGCAGTGGGAATAAGGATTACCCAAGTGCCGTGCTGCAGTGCAGCAGGGATGCATGCAACACCTGTTGCAGCGACGGCATGTGGGGCATCGGCTGCAACGCCTGTGGCGCAACAGCCAGGCTGTGCACAGCCGGGGGGCTTATGGATTGTCCGTATTAGGTATTTTCAAGTTATTGAAAAATAAAACAAAAAATCAAAAATACCAATGACAGATGGGTTGGCATAGGCTTTGCTGATAGCACTGTTGTGCGGGGGCTTCAGGCCTGTGCATGGAATTGCAAATCCATGCCACTGCCGCTTGAAACCCCTGCGCATGCCACACCACAACAGGAGACAACAATGAACCAATCGACCACTGCCTCTCAACAAGCCGTGCGCTTGGCAGCTCAAGCGCCAGAACCCGCCCGTGCCCAAGTACAAGCCCTGCTGGACCAGCTCAACAACGCGCTGGCACGCCGTGATAGTCAAGCCGTGGCCGATTTGTTTGCCGCCGAGTGCTACTGGCGGGATCTGGTCTTGTTCACCTGGAACCTCAAAACCATGGAGGGCCAAGTGGCAGTCAAACACATGCTCGATGCGCAATTGCAGGCAATCGAGTCGGCGGTGTTTGGCATTGACCCTAACGAGCTGACCGACGAAGCCGATGGCGTGACCTCGGCCTGGATCACGATTGATAGCAAGGCGATGCGCGGCTATGGCCATGTGCGCATCAAAGAGGGCCGCATCTGGACCTTGCTGACCACCGCGCAGGAACTCAAAGGCCATGAAGAACCGATGGGCACGCGCCGGCCGATGGGGGCCGAGCACGGCATTCGCCGTGGCCGCCAAACCTGGCAAGACCGCAAGCAGGAAGAAGCGGCCAATCTCGGCACCACCGAGCAACCTTTTGTCTTGGTGATTGGCGGCGGCCAAGGTGGCATTGCACTGGGCGCACGCCTGCGCCAGCTGGGGGTTTCGCACATCGTCGTGGACCGCTATGCGCGCCCCGGCGACCAATGGCGCAGCCGCTACAAATCCCTGTGCTTGCACGATCCAGTCTGGTACGACCATTTGCCTTATATGCCGTTTCCCGACAACTGGCCAGTGTTTGCGCCCAAGGACAAAATTGGTGATTGGCTGGAGATGTACACCAAGGTCATGGAGGTCAATTACTGGGCCTCGACCAATTGCTTGAAAGCCCAGTACAACGAAGCAGCCAGAGAATGGGAAGTGACGGTGCAGCGCGATGGCCAGGAGCTGGTGATTCGGCCCAAGCATTTGGTGTTTGCCACCGGCATGTCGGGCAAAGCCCATGTGCCCACGATCCAAGGCCAGGACGTGTTCAAGGGCGAGCAGCAGCACTCTTCGCAGCACCACGGCCCCGATGCCTACCGTGGCAAAAAAGTGGTGGTGATTGGGGCGAATAACTCGGCCCACGATATTTGCGCTGCCTTGTGGGAGCACGGTGCGGATGTGACGATGGTGCAGCGCTCGTCGACCCACATCGTGCGCTCGGACTCGCTGATGGACATTGGCCTGGGCGATTTGTACTCTGAGCGCGCTGTGGCCAGCGGCGTGACGACCAAGAAAGCCGATTTGATTTTTGCCTCCTTGCCTTACCGCATCATGGCTGATTTCCAGGTGCCCTTGTACGACCGCATTCGTGAGCGCGATGCCGAGTTCTACCAACAGCTCGAAGACGTGGGCTTTATGCTGGACTTTGGCGATGACGACTCGGGCCTGTTCATGAAGTATTTGCGCCGCGCCTCGGGCTACTACATCGATGTAGGCGCTTGCGACTTGGTGATAGATGGCAGCATCAAACTGCAATCGGGCAAGGACATCAGCCATTTGACCGAAAACGCCGTGGTGCTGGACGACGGCACCGAGCTGCCCGCCGATCTGGTGGTGTATGCCACCGGCTATGGTTCGATGAATGGCTGGGTCGCAGACCTGATCAGCCCCGAGGTCGCCAACAAAGTCGGCAAAGTCTGGGGCCTGGGCTCAGACACCACCAAAGACCCCGGCCCGTGGGAAGGCGAGCAGCGCAATATGTGGAAGCCCACCCAGCAAGAGGCCATGTGGTTCCATGGCGGTAACTTGCACCAGTCGCGCCATTACTCGCTGTATTTGGCCTTGCAGCTCAAGGCCCGCGAAGCTGAACTGCCGGTGCAGGTGTATGGTTTGCAGCAGGTACACCATACGCGCTAAGCCCGTCTCTTGTTGAGGGCAGACACCACACAGGCCGCCACCGTGTTTGAAACAGACAACGGTGGCGCTGGGTGAATTAAAAAAGCCGCTTCATCTGCGTGAAGCGGCTTTGATCGTGTGGGCGCTGGCGCAGCGCGCTAATAGCGTTTTTACGATCTTAGCCTTCAACAGCCAAAAATAAACACCGCTGGGGTTTTGCCATCCATTGGGCATTCTTCGCCTTGCTTGCGCCAGCTTTTGACCGACTGGCTTTGGCTGCGTGCAGTTGGCAGGCTGATGCCGCTGTGAATCGACAGCCAGGTATCGGCCTGCAAGTGCTGCAGACAGGCCTGCCAGAGCTTGGCATTGCGGTAGGGCGTTTCGATGGCAATTTGCGCCTGGCCAGTTTTGCGTGCATGGGCTTCATACATGCGCAAGGCGTTGGCGCGGGCCGAGTCGTCTTGCGGCAGGTAGCCGATGAAGGCAAAGCTTTGGCCGTTCAGGCCCGAGGCGGCCAGTGCCAGCAGCAACGAGATTGGGCCGGTTAGCGGCACCACGCGCAGGCCCAATTGGTGGGCGGCGCGCACAATTGAGGAGCCTGGATCGGCCACGCCAGGCATGCCCGCTTCACTCACAAGCCCCATATCGTGCCCGTCCAAGGCCGGTCTGAGCAAGCTGCGTGGGTCAAACGCCGGTGGGTCTGTGCGTTTGGGCGTTGGATTTTTCGCGCCTTTGGCGGCGGGGCTGGTTTTTTGCCCGGCATGGTCGCCGACCTTGTGCACTTCGCGCGGCAGCTCGACCATTTGCATGGCTTGCAGCGGGTGTGCCAGCGGCACATGTTCGTCAATGCGTTTGAGGTAGGCACGCGCGGTTTTGGCGTTCTCGACAATCCAGTGCTGCAGTTGCGCCGCTTGTTGCAAGGTACCGGCTGGCAGTACATCGGTCAGCGGGGCTTGTTCGCTGCAGCCAAAATCCAGTGGCGCAGGCACCAGGTACAAAGTGCCGCGTGGGCGTGGAGTCGGTGTGGGTGTCGTCATGGAATTTGCAGCCCGGCTTGGCGCAGCATATGGCAGGTTCGGATCAAGGGCAGGCCAATCAAGGCGGTCGGGTCGTCGTTGACGATCGAGTCCAGCAGGCTGATGCCTAAACCTTCGCTTTTGGCGCTGCCTGCACAGTCGTAGGGTTGCTCGGCCAGCAAATAGCGCTCAATCTCGGCCAATGTCAGGGCGCGAAAGTGCGTGCGGATTTCGGCCACTTCCAGCGTTTCAAAACCACTGGCCTGGCAGACCACGGCGACTGCGGTGTGAAACACCACGGTCTGGCCGCTCATTTGGGTCAGTTGTGCAATCGCACGCTCGTGGGTCAGCGGCTTGCCCAAGGGCTGGCCGTTCAGGTCCGCGACCTGGTCCGAGCCAATCACGATGGCGTCTGGAAAACGCTGGGCCACTTCGCGGGCCTTGGCCAGTGCCAGGCGTTTGGCCAGCGGCTGGGGCGTCTCGCCTGGCTGCGGGGTTTCGTCGACATCCGGGGCCTGGCTCTCAAAAGGCAGGCCCAAGCGGGACAGCAACTCGCGGCGGTAGCGCGAGGTCGAGCCCAAAATCAAAGGGCGGGGGGAGGGCACAAGTGTCATGGCAGTTCAGCAAAAAATTCGGTGGCAGCGCTCATTGCAGGCCTGCGGCGATCTCGGCAAACACCTCAGCGGCGGCGGCCACGGTGTGGGCAATGTCTTCATCGGTGTGGGCGGCGCTGACAAAACCGGCCTCGTACAAGGCCGGGGCCAGATAGACGCCGCGTTGGAGCAAGCCGTGGAACAGCTGGTTGAACAGCGCGCCTTGGGTTTGCATCACTTGCTGGTAGTTGCTGGGCAATTCGGGCAGCAGGAAAAAACCAAACAAGCCGCCTTCGCTGTCGACGCTGAAGGGCAGGCCCGCTTGGGTGGCCGCGGTATGCAGGCCGCGCATCAAGGCCCGGGTACGCCCGCCCAATTGATCGTGAAAGCNTGGCCGCGGTATGCAGGCCGCGCATCAAGGCCCGGGTACGCCCGCCCAATTGATCGTGAAAGCCCGGTTGTTGAATCAAGCGCAAGGTCGTCAACCCGCAGGCCGTGGCCACCGGGTTGCCCGACAAGGTGCCAGCCTGGTAGACCGGGCCCAGCGGGGCGAGTTGTTCCATGATGGCTTTGGGGCCGCCAAACGCGGCCAGCGGCATGCCGCCGCCAATCACCTTGCCGAGCACCGTCAAATCGGCAGCGAAGCCGTGGATTTGCGCGGCATACAGGCTTTGCGCGCCGCCCAGTGCGACGCGAAAACCGGTCATGACCTCGTCAATGATCAGCAGCGCGCCAGCTTGGCGGGTCAGTTCACGCACGGCTTGCATAAAGGGCACACTGGCGCGTACAAAGTTCATATTGCCTGCAATCGGCTCCATGATCACGCAAGCCACTTGCGGGCCAAACTGCGCAAAGGCTTCTTGCAGCTGGGCGACGTTGTTGTATTCGAGCACGAGGGTGTCTTGCACGACTTCTTGCGGCACGCCCGCGCTGGTGGCGTGGCCAAAGGTCGCCAGGCCCGAACCGGCCTTGACCAGCAAGGAGTCGGCATGGCCGTGGTAGCAGCCTTCGAACTTGATGATTTTGTTGCGGCCGGTAAAGCCGCGCGCTAGGCGAATGGCGCTCATGCTGGCTTCGGTGCCGGAGTTGACCAGGCGCACCATTTCCATCGAGGGCACGAGTTTGATGATTTCTTCGGCCAGCTCGATCTCGCGCTCGGTTGGCGCGCCAAACGACAGGCCTTCCTGAATGGCGGCGGTGACGGCCGCGACCACTTCAGGGTGGCCATGGCCCAGAATCATCGGGCCCCAGGAGCCGATGTAGTCGGTGTAGCGCTGGCCATTCGCATCCCACAAATAAGCACCTTGGGCTTTTTGAATGAAGGCAGGGATGCCCCCCACGGCTTTGAATGCGCGCACGGGTGAGTTGACCCCGCCAGGGATACTGCGTTGGGCGCGGCTGAAAAGGGATTCGTTGTGGTTCATAAGGCTAATGCAGACTACGGGTAAACGCGACAGATTCAATCTGGTTTGTTCTAAACAGAGGATTTTGCGGTAAGGTTCGATAGATATCAGTTTGTTAAATTTCATTGACATTCTTGAAATTGATAAATGTCAATGAAATCAAGTATTTTTAGGGCTGATTTGAACTGTTTTTGTTGTTCACAAAGGCTTAGGTCAGATATAAGGCAATAATGCTTGCGTTGGTGTGATAGTTTGTAATCCTACCGCGTTAGTATTGGAGGCGCGCTGCAGTCGCACAATGGTGAAGTCGGATCGATGGTGCGTACGGCTGTTGTTGTGGCATGTTTAGGTTTGATACAAATGAATACAATTGGGAGTGGGTGGGGGCAATTGAATAACGCTTTTGTTTTGCGTAGGTCGCAAGGCGCTGTGGCAAGAGGTGATAAAGGGAATGTTGAATAGGGACCATAGAGCGTAAATGGCACTGATATGCCATTGAGCTTGCCCGGCGTGCATTTGGTTCTGCATTTCTTCAGGTCAACAGATCCATATGGCAACTCACAATGACGGTGATAACACATGAGTGATCAAACAAATCCCACCAAGGTATTGGTGGTCGATGACAGCAACACAATTCGGCGCAGTGCCGAGATTTTTCTTAAACAAGGTGGCCATGAAGTATTGCTGGCGGAAGACGGTTTTGATGCCTTGTCTAAAGTCAACGACTATGAGCCTGACTTGATTTTTTGCGACATTCTGATGCCTAAGCTCGATGGTTATCAAACCTGCGCCATCATCAAGCGCAATCCAAAGTTTGCGACCACTCCCGTCATCATGCTGTCATCCAAGGACGGCTTTTTTGACAAAGCCAGAGGCCGCATGGTGGGCAGTGAGGAGTACCTCACCAAACCCTTCACTAAAGACCAATTGCTCAAAGCCGTTCAGGAATTTGGCACCACTAACTGATTATTGAGAAAGTTAAGGTAGACGATCATGGTGATTCAAAAAGTTTTGGTGGTCGATGACTCTCGGACCGAACAGGTGTATTTATCTGACTTGCTGCAAAAGCAGGGCATGACGGTGCGCATCGCAGGCAATGCGGATGAGGCTATGCAGAGCATCCAAGTGGAGCGCCCGGACTTGATTTTGATGGATGTGGTGATGCCAGGAAAAAATGGTTTTCAGCTCACGCGTACCATTACCAAAGATCCGGTGTATGCAGATATTCCAATCATCATTTGCACCAGTAAGGGGCAAGATACCGACAAGGTGTGGGGCATGCGACAAGGTGCCAAGGGATATTTGGTTAAACCAGTCAAACCAGACGAGTTAGACAAAGCCATTGCAGCCTTGGGCGAGGGCCGTGCATGAGTTCAGCCTCAGATCAGCAATCGGCACAGGCGATCCCATCTCATGATGAGTTGCAGGGGCGTTTAGCCAAACGGTTGAAACAAGTTGATGCTGGTGAGCGTGCCCTGTCTGCATGGATGGGGGTACGCATTGGTGAGCGCGCCCTGCTCATTCCCTTGAGCCACGCCTCAGAAATCGTGCCGTGGCAAAAACCTACGCCCGTGCCCTACACCAAGCCATGGTTCATGGGGATTGTGGGGTGGCGTGGTGAATTGTCTGGGGTGGTGGATTTGGCATGCTTTTTGGACGCTGGTCATGCCAAACAACGGGTTGATGCACAGACGAGCTCTTTTCGTTTGCTGACGTTAAATCCTGCGCTTGAGATCAATGTGGCGTTGTTGATCGACCAAGTGGCGGGGCTTAAAAGCGTGGCTGAGTTTGTGCAAGCGCATCGCCCTGCGGATGATAACCCTTGGCCTTTCTTGGGGAATTTGTATACCGACCAGCAAGGTACGACTTGGCAAGAATTGAACTTGCAAAGCTTGTCCACGCAAGAGAGCTTTCTCTCTATTGGAATTTGATCGTTCTATCCGGTTCTAAGATGACTGCACCACATAACAGCCCTGCGGCCCAGGACAAATCCTTTGGCCATTCTGTATCTAATGCCCACTCAGGCAGCGTCTGGCAATCCACAGTTGCCCAGAGTGTCTTTCCGGGCAACGAAAGAGGCACACCAAGCCAGGGGCCATTCAGTGCTGCGGCCAGCTCTATGCAATCGACTTTGGCGTTGGATGTCAATGTGGACAGCACCCGCGTCAAAATTCCGCTTTTGGGGTTGGCCAGCCTAGGCGCGCATGTGCGCAAACTCTCTCTCCTGCTAATGATCGGCTTGGTGTTGTTCGTGTTGGGGCTGGCGTTGGGGGCTTGGCAATCGCGGCAAGCTGAAATCATGTATGAAGCCAGCGCAGATGCTACAGCACTGACGCAGCGGCTCAATACGGTGTCTGCATTGGCGCTCAATGGAAGCGCGGCAGCGTCCCAGGAAGCGATGGGCGTTGCGACATCACTGGCCAATCAGATTGATGTGTTGGAGCAGGGGGATGTGGCTGCTTCCTACGAGTATTTTCCTGCGCTCTTGCAGCGGCGCACACAAATTCGCGATACCGTAGAAACCTTGCGCGCCAATCGTAACGCCTTGCTGGCACGAGACGTTGCCTTTACCTCTATGACGGGACTGGCTGCGAAGTCGCAAGAGTTGTTGGCGCCAGTTGCTCAGCGCGTGCCCAAGGCAAGTTTGGGTGGCAATGCGGTGCAGCAGTTGATGCTGACCATGCAGGCCGTATCAGGTATTGCTTACGACTTGTCAGAAAAAAATACGCTGCAGCCTCAGGATTTTGATGCGTTGATGAACAATTTGCGCATGGCTCAGACGACGGCAGCCCAATTTGATGCGACGCTCGGCAATGCCCAAGCACTCAATGCGGCTTCCGTCTTGAATGCGCAGGTGGAAGACAGTATTCGTGCGATCGAGTCCATGTTGGAGAATCTGGAGCAAACCAATGCCGCACGCGATGCGGTGCAAAAGCTCTATCACCAAACAGAGTACTTGATTCAACCGATTGATGCCATTAAAAATGGTTTGGCCGCGCGCGTGGGATGGCAGTGGTGGCAGTTGGTGATGATTCTGGTCGGGGTGGCTTTGATGGCTGGTGCAGGCTGGTTGATTGCCATGGCTTATATCCGCAGTGGTCAGGCCCGCTTTGTGGAGGCAGAGCAGGTGCACATGGCGACGTCTTCGCGTGAAAAAGATGCCAAGCGCCTCAATGATGCCAACCAAGCAGCGATTTTGCGTTTGATGAACGAGTTGCTGTTGATTGCGGAAGGCGATTTGACGCAAGAGGCGACCGTGACCGAGGACATCACCGGAGCTATTGCTGACTCGGTGAACTACACGATTGAAGAATTGCGCCAGTTGATCAGTAACGTGCAGGATTCGGTCAACAAGGTGACTAAAACCACGGTGGCGGTGGATGTGAATTCAACAGAGTTGCTGGCCGCATCGACCGAGCAACTGCATGAAATCAAGGCCACGGGCAGTGCGATTTTGGAGATGGCCACGCGCATCAATACCATTTCCCGTAATGCGCAGGAGTCTGCCCAAGTGGCTCGGCAGTCTCGCGAGACGGCGGAGTCCGGGCTGCAAGCGGTGCAGGATTCGATTGGCGGTATGAATGCCATCCGGGCGCAAATTCAGGAGTCCTCCAAACGGATCAAGCGTTTGGGTGAGTCATCGCAGGAAATTGGCGAAATTACGGAGCTGATTTCTGACATTACTGAGCAAACGAACGTGCTGGCGCTTAATGCGGCTATTCAGGCCGCATCGGCGGGTGAAGCGGGTCGGGGTTTCTCTGTGGTGGCTGAGGAGGTGCAGCGTTTGGCGGAGCGCTCTGCCGATGCGACACGCAAAATTGCGGAGTTGGTACGTGCAATTCAGAGTGACACGCAAGATGCGGTGGTCGCGATGGAGCGATCTACTCAAGGGGTGGTGGAAGGAGCTACCTTGGCTGACCGTGCTGGAGCGCAGTTGGCGGAAATTGATAAGGTTTCACGCCAGCTTTCACAGCGTGTGGAGCAGATCTCGGATGTGGCTTCGCATGAAGCGGCGTTGGCCAATAAAGTGGCCGAGAACATCCAGCATATTTTCGCAGTGACAGAGCAGACTAGCGATGGCACGCGAGCTACGGCGCATCAAGTGCGTGAGTTGGCACAGACTGCGCAGGAATTGCTGCAATCGATCTCGCGGTTCAAGATTCAATAAAGATTGACGGCGTCAAAAACGTTATAAAGGCGTTGACCAAGGCAGTCCACATCACGAGTCGTTCATGGTGTCAGGGCTGCTAGCCATGGAGCACGGCAAAGGCAAGCAGTGATGAACACTATGACAAATTCTACGCACGGCAAAGAAGTGGGCAAGGGACAAGATTTGGGCCCTTTGGCTTGGGTTTTGGGGGAAATGCGCCAAACCTATGACCAGGCCATGGAACGCCTGCAGATATTTGCAAACAGCGTAGCCGATCAAGGCAATACCGCCGTTGATTTGGGTGAGCAAGCTGCGGATCTGGTACAGGCCAAAAGTCTGGTGCATCAGGCGTGTGGCGCACTGGAAATGGTTGGCGCGTTCATTCCTGCCTTTGTCTTGCGCCAGTCTGAACACGCAGTCTCCAAGATGGTGCAGCGTCCCCACATGTGCACAGATGACGCTGTCCAGGCTTTATCGCAATTGGGGCTGGCAGTGGGTGAGTATTTGGAGAATTTACTGGTCAATCCTGAGCTCTCTCCCGTGCTGTTGTTTCCAACGTATCGTAAGGTGCACGCCCTGTTGGGGACCACGCCACCAGCAAGTCCTGCAGACTTGTGGCATTTGGAAGGGGATTTGCACGAGCCAGAGTTGCACATGCCTCTCAAGGCCATTGCCCCTAGTGAGCGTGCGCGTCAATTGCTCGACCATGCTATTTTGGATGTAGTCAAAGGTCAGAATCAAGCGCGAAGCGGACGCGATCTGGTCAAGCTCTGTTTGGGATTGTCGCTCTCCAATCAAACCTTTCGAGAGCGCACTTTCTGGAAAGTGGCGGCCGGCTTTTTTGAAGCGTTGTCGTTGCAGCGTATTCCTAATGATGTCTATGCCAAGCGTGCAGCAACCCGTGTGCTTGTGCAGTATGCCTCTTTGGTCAAGGGCGATGCACAAGTTACAGCCCGGTGGATGCAGGATTTGCTGTTTTTCTGCGGCCAGGCCAGCAATGCAGATCCACAGAAGTCTCCGGTTTTGTTTGCTGTGCGGCAGGCATTTGGCATTGAAAACTTGCAGCCCGTGGATTACAACCACAACGTCTTTAGTTTGATTGCACCAGCAGAAAAGCAGGCCATGCGCCAGGCGTTGAAAGAAACCACTGATGGATGGAGTGCCGTGATGGAAGGGCAGCTCAACCAAGTAGAGGTGGTACGCCAAGCATTGGGGCATTTTGAGGCGTTGGTGAGCAAGCACATGGCGGTGGCCAGCCCCTTGGTGCAGACCATGGAGGCGATTGTCTCTCAGGTTAAGCAAACGCAAACAGTGCCTTCGCCTGAACTGGCTATGGAGTTGGCAACGACGGTTTTGTACTTCCAGGCGCTGTTGGAAGATGTACGCATTCGCTCAGAAAAGATGCCTGAGCGCATGCAGGAATTGACGCAGCGATTAAAGGATGTGGCACAAAAAGGCCATGCTTCTGCGCTGCCTGTGTGGGTTGAAGAGCTGTATACCCGGGTCAGCGACAGCGAAACCATTGGTAGTGTGGTGAGCGAGTTGAGAGCCAGTTTGGGTGAAGCAGAAAGCCATCTCGACCGTTTTTTCCGAGATCCTGCCGATGCTACGGTGCTAGAAGATGTGCCGGGTATCTTAGGACGTGCAAGAGGCGTTCTGGCGGTATTGGGGCTGGTGCCTGCCACCAAGGCGATACAGCAGATCAATGCCGATATCCGTGAGTTGATTGACCATAGTAAGTTGGAGCAGGATGCGCCATTGACCTTGTTGGATCCTCGCTTCGAAAAAATAGGCAGCAATTTGGGCGCACTTGGTCTGCAGGTTGATATGCTGGCTTCGCAACCTAACTTGTCCAAAGAGCTGTTTGTATTTGATGCCAAGACTGGGCGTTTGCAGCCGTTGATGGGGCGTTTGAAAGTTTACGAAATCGGTGGTCGCGACATTTTTGATCATGTCCAAGAATCGCAGCATGTTACCGGACCGATTCAATTGGATGAGAGCTTCGTTGATGGCCTGCAGCCCTCCGAAAAAATGGCTGATGAGTCGATGGAGCCTGCACATACTCCTGCTGGATTAACGCTGGCGCCAACAGGTGCTGCCGCAGGAGAGTCCGCACAAGAAGCACGTGAGTCATCGCCAACCATGGCGAGTACAAATGGTCAACTGCAACACAACAGCGAGCAAGGTGTGCTGGATGAATCAGACGATGAGTTGCTAGAGATTTTCTTGGAAGAGGCGCGTGACGTTATTTTGGAGGGGCGTAAAGCCCTTTCGGTTTTAGAAGGTGCGGCCTCGGATGTTCCGCAGCAGACTATTTTGCGTCGTGCATTCCATACTCTCAAGGGCAGTTCCCGGATGGTCGGGTTGGAAGAGTTTGGCAGCGCTGCCTGGGCCATGGAGCAGTTGATGAATGGTTGGCTGGCCGAACAAAAGCCGTTTACTGCACCAATGCACCAACTCTGTTCTGAAGCGTTGGGGCGGTTGGAGCTGTGGGTTGGTGATATCGCGAATAAGGTTGCAGCGCCGCATTGGAACGCACAGGATTTTGAACGGGCTGCGCAAGTGATGCGTGCGGAGCAGCGCTATGAGTCGCTGGATGCTGATGCGCGCGCAGTAGAGGCAGAGGTAGCAAGCATCAACGCATCGGAGAATGCGATTGATGTAGAGGCCGCACATGCTGTGGAGTTGGACCAAGATACAAGTAAGACCGATGAATGGAGCTTGGATACCCGAGCCATTGATCTGGGTGACTGGAACGAAAGCAAGGGTGACGTTGCGCCCACTCCTGAGAAGTCATCGTCTCAGGCAGGGGCATTGAGTGCACAAATTGAGATGCAAGATGCCTCTAAGCTGGCCGAGGCCATTCGCTCCCTTGATGCATTGGAGTTGCCTGATTTAGACCTTGATTGGGATGTACTGGATACTGATTTGGCGCCTCCCATGTTGGATGTGGATGGAGCTACTTCGAGTAACAGTGAGGTGCCAGCGAAGCCCAAAGCGCAGATGCTCGACCATGATTTGGCAGAGCTTCTCGATTCGATGAACGCGACAGAGATTGGTGGGTTGCCCGCAGATGCGCTGCCTGAGAATCGGCGCGCTGAGCCGCAAGATGTGGATGCGTCATGGCAAAGCACTATTTATGAGCCTCTCAATGACGAGACGCAAGTGGCCGGCTTGCCTTCTGGCATGGGGGGTGAGGTTTCTGATGTTCCTCAAGTCAGATCGACCACGCCTCAGCCTGCGCCAAGCCAACGTCCTGTCGACAAAGCGGATGCGCTGGATGCTACGGAGAATCTGTTAGCTTCTTTGGACAACAGTTTGGCCAGGTCTGAGGCCGATGCGGTACGTTGGGGGGTGAGTTTCAAGGAGACAGAAATTGCAGCTGCACCCTCCTTGGAGCCAGAGGATAAAAAAACGCCTGAAATTTCTTTAGCTGCGGATGCCAGTTTGCTGGCAGATTTAGACGCATTGGGTGAGGAGATTGAGCCAATGCCTTCGCCCCAAGAGGCCGTGGCATTCGTTGAGGAAGTCAAAGAGACGACTGCTGCTGGCGATGAGGGCACCGTGGAGCCAGAGCCGTCTTTCGATGTTGAGACAGCCGCGCAAGTGGCACAAGACTTGATTGAAGTGGGGCAAGACGATGAGACGTATTGGTTGCTGCAGATTCTGCAGCTGACACAAGAACTTGAGGAGAAATTGCAGACATGGATGCAGCACCATGGGGCGACTTTCTTACCGCAAGAAGTCGTGGCACAAACGCGTGCGTTGGTTGCTGCTGGCGCCTATGTGCAAGTCGATGCGAGCTTTGTTCACTACCTTGAAAAAATTGAGCAAGTGGCGACTTTTTTTGCCGCTCATCAAGCAAGCAAACCAGCAGATGTGTGTGGGACTCTGACGCAGAGTTTGCAGCAGGTTCAGACTGCGATGGACGGTATTGTGGCTGGAGTCGGCAATGGCTCTATCCATGAGCCTGAGTTTGCGCAATTGCAAGACTTGATTGTGCAGTGGCAGTCACATGTGTTTGACCAACCGTTGGTTGCTGACCTAGAGCCAGTGCCGCTATCGTCTGCCCTTCAGGGGGCCACTTCAGCGGTACAACAAGACCTAGTTGATCCTGACTTGTTCCCCATTTTTGAGGAAGAGGCCATTGATCTTTTGCCGCGTTTGGTCGGGGCGTTACGGCGTTGGTTGGGCGATCCACAGTCATTTGACGCGCGTAGTGAATCCTTGCGTGTTCTGCATACGTTGAAAGGCAGTTCACGTTTAGCTGGGGCGCGGCAAATTGGCGAAATGGCCCACCGATTTGAGTCCGACATTGAGGCCATTGAGGCCAAAGCTACGAATGAATCGGCCATTGGTCAGCTATTAACGCAATACGACGAGCTGCAGCAGGCTTTTGATGCACTGCGCGGTGCTGCTAATGCACAGCAAGAGTCCCAGACATTGGTGGTAGGCGGTGCCGTCGACGCTTTGGTCTCCAGCACAGTGGAGCGTGCACGGCAGCAACCCGCTGCCGAGCCGAGCTTGGTTTCGGGGACGATTGTGCCTGAGCCTGCGATGGATGCGACGGCGCAGCCAGTGGACTTTGTTCCTGCCATGGGTGTTTCGTTTGGTGCTGATTTGCCTGGCCCAACGCCTTTGGTGATTCAAACTGCTCAAAAACGCCAGCAGACTGTACGGGTGCGCAGTGCGCATATCAACCGCTTGATCAACCAAGCCGGTGAAATTCAAATTTCCCGCAGCCGTGCAGAGTCGCGCCTGCGCCAACTCAATGCAGCCCTCGATGGCATGACGGTTGACTTGGATCGTCTGCGCCATCAACTGCGGGAATTAGAAGTCCAGTCTGAGTCCCAGATGCAGTCGCGCATGGCTTTGGGCAAGGACAGTGCCAACTTCGACCCGTTGGAGTTGGACCGCTTTACGCGGGTGCAAGAGTTGACCCGCATGATGGCAGAAACCGTCAACGACGTGGCCACGGTGCAGCGGACATTGCAGGCGGCCATGATCGGTACGGAAGATGATTTGGTGGCGCAGGAGCGCAAAGGCCGTGAATTGCAGCGTGATCTGTTGCACACCCGTATGGTCGAGTTTGACTCGGTGGCAGAGCGTTTGCATGCTGTGGTTCGCCAAGCCAGCGCCGATACGGGGAAAAAGGTTGAGCTGGTGATTGAAAACGGCCGCATCGAAATGGACCGTGTGCTGCTGGACCGGATGATGGGGGGCTTTGAGCACATTTTGCGCAATTGCGTGGACCATGGAATTGAGTCGACGCAAGAGCGAGCGAAAAAAGGTAAACCTGCGACGGGCACGATTACCCTCACCGTCAACCATGAAGGCAATGATGTGTCGATTTCCTTCAGAGATGATGGTGCAGGGTTGGATTTGGAGGCCATCAAGCACAAAGGGATTGAACGAGGCTTGATTGGAGCGGCGCAAACGGTTTCCGAACGGGAGCTCTCCAACCTGATTTTCATGCCGGGTTTCACTACGGCCCATGAGTTGACTGGGATCTCCGGTCGTGGCATTGGCATGGATGTGGTACGCGTGGAGGTGAGCGCTTTGGGCGGACGTATTGAAACCAGCACCCAAAAGGATGCAGGAACTACATTCCGTTTGATCATGCCTTTAACAACTGCAGTGACACAGGTGCTGTTGGTGCGTTCTGGCAGCCTCACGATCGGTGTACCAGCCAACTTGGTTGATGGCATTGAACGGATTAGCCAGGATGCTTTGGATCAAGCCTATACCAACGGACTCATTGAAATCGATGGCCATCGCATTCCATTTTATTGGTCGGGTGCATTGTTGCAGCACAGTGCTCGCTCACAAGAGCTGACAGCTAAAACCTATCCATTGGTCTTGGTGCGAAGTGCGGCGCAGGTCGTTGCGGTTCACGTTGATGAAGTGCTTGGTAACCAGGAAGTGGTGGTGAAAAATCTGGGCTCGCAGCTCTCAGCCCTGCCCGGTTTGGCGGGGATGTCGGTGTTGGCTTCGGGCGCTGTCTTGTTGGTCTATAACTTCATTGCACTGGCGAGTGTGTATGGCGAATTGGCGCATAACTTGCAGCGTAATGAGGCTTCGGATACTTCAGCGTTGATTGATGCTGGACTGTTGACGGACTCAGCCGCGGAGCAGCAAATTCCATTAGTCTTGGTGGTTGATGACTCTATCACGGTGCGGCGGGTGACCCAGCGCTTACTCAAGCGGGAAGGTTACCGGGTGGCATTGGCTGCTCATGGCGCGCAGGCGTTGGAAATGCTGGCGCAGGAAATACCGGCGGTTATGCTCTCTGATATTGAAATGCCTCAGATGGACGGTTTTGAGCTGCTGCAACAAGTGCGTGAAGATGCCCGCTACGCCAGCTTGCCAGTGGTCATGATTACATCGCGCACGGCACAAAAACACCGCGAGCATGCGATGCAGTTAGGCGCCAACCATTATCTGGGTAAGCCATACTCCGATGCCGAGTTGCTGGCGTTGGTGCACGAATACGCGCATGCCCCTGAAGCGCAGGAAATGAAGGTGCATTGACCATGTTTGCTCCAACGCAAGAAGAGGTTCGCCGTTTTTTCTGTAGTGTGTATGCAAAGTCACACACGGGCCAACCGATGGAAGCGATTGAGACGTTGGCCAGTCTTTGGATTGCCGAGCACCCAGAGTACTATGTCGATTTGGCGGATGTCGACGCTGCTGTCGCACGCGTTTACGATGCCTCTGTGGATGGGCGCAGCAATCCCTTCCTGCATCTGTCCATGCATTTATCGATCAGTGAGCAGTGCAGCATTGACCAACCAGCAGGGATTCGTCAGGCCGTCGAGCTATTGACTAAACGATTGGATTCATTGCATGAGGCGCACCATGAAGTGATGGAATGCTTGCAGGAGATGCTTTGGCAAGGCCAGGTTCATCAGCGGGCACTTGATGGTGCCGCCTATGTTGAAGCGATTCAACGCCGAGCCACAAGACGGCTTTAGCAGACTGCCCCTTCTTTGGGCAGCACAACCCAATTAACAATAGCAATGTAACGTTTTGCTGCGAATGTGAAGTTTGTTTTGGGAGGTATGGCAAGGTGGTTTTTGCCTTGAGTGCCAGAGGCAATGACAGGCCAGACGGGCGTGCAGTGTTGCCCTAGAATGGCTGCCGATTAGCGTTGCGCGGTATTTCGTTTTGAAAACATACTCCCCTTATTCAATGACCTCTGGCGAATTGCGCGCAAGCTTGGCGCTCGCAGCGGTCTTTGCCTTGCGCATGCTGGGCTTGTTTCTCGTGCTGCCCGTTTTCTCGTTGGCGGCTAAAGACTATGCTGGTGGTGATGACCCTGCGTTGGTTGGTTTTGCTATGGGCGTGTATGGGTTGACCCAAGCCTTGCTCCAATGGCCCTTTGGCCTAGCGTCTGATCGGTTTGGTCGTCGGCGGTTGATCATTGTTGGGCTTTTTGTTTTTTTGCTCGGCAGTGTTGTGGCCGCATGTGCTGATACGGTATGGGGTTTGGTAGCTGGCCGTGCTTTGCAAGGCGCAGGTGCCATTTCTGCTGCTGTTACCGCTTTACTGGCAGATCAAACACGTGTGCAGGTGCGTACCAAAGCGATGGCATTGGTCGGGATCAGCATTGGTGCGACGTTTTCATTGGCGCTGATTTTGGGGCCATTACTGGGGGCTTACTTGGGGTTGGGCGGCCTGTTCTGGCTGGTCGCGGGTTTAGCGATTGCGGCCATGGCAGTGGTGCATTGGGTGGTGCCATCCCACCCAGTTTCAGACGACGGAGTTGCAGCGCTGCAGCATGAGGTTTCTCAACATTCTGCACCGCAGCGCGCAGCAGCCAATCGTGCCAGTGTGCAGCCGGCGCTTGAGCTGTCTTTGCCCAGTTTGCTGGTTGGTGTTTTCATTTTGCATATGGTGCAGATGGCGCTTTGGAGTGGTGTTCCAACATTACTTGAACGGGCAGGATTGGTGCGAGCACAGCACTGGCAGTTGTATTTGCCTGCTGTGGTGATGTCGATTGCATTTTTAGGTGTGGTGTTTTCTTTTGAGCGCAAAGGAAAACCGCAGACAGCTATGTTGTTCGGGGTCGCCTTGATGCTGCTCTCGCAGTGGGCACTTTGGTGGGGGGATGTCCTGCCTGCAGATGGTGTTTTATGGTTGTTGGGTTTCGCGCTTTTTGCTTTTTTTTGTGGCTTTAATGCGCTTGAAGCGCTGCAGCCCAGCTTGGTTTCTGCGTTGGCAGACCCAGCCAAACGGGGCTCCATCATGGGTATGTACAGCACTTTGCAATCGTTGGGGCTGTTCTGTGGAGGGGTCATGGGCGGGGTGATGGTACGCTGGGCAGGGCTTAGTGGATTGTTCCTTATGACAGGCGCTTTGACTCTGGTTTGGCTTGTCTTGCTTGTGTGCTGGAAAAAGCGCAAAAACTAAACCTTTGCATTTGACGTCATGCGTGCACAACGCAGCATTGTCATGACAACAAACGAATTTGCGCATATGCATGCGTTTGTTAGCGTTACGGCACCATGACTGCGCGTTGTAGCGAGCAATAAATAAGTAATCAATACCGTCTCCCGTAGGCTTGGACTGTGGTTCAAGTCGATAGAATCGACTGGTAACAACGTGACACAATCAAGATTTCGGAACGGGAATGCAACAACAGCGGCAGTATGAAGGCCAAGTGGCGGCTTTGATGCAAACGGGTGACTACCAGCTGGCACTGGAGGTGTTAGATCGTTTGTTATTGACGCCTTCAAACTCCGCCTCTTTGCATTGGAGTCGTTGTCAGTGCTTGGCAAAACTTAAACGCCCCGAAGAGGCGCGTGAGGCTGTCGAAAAGGTTCTACGCTTGCGCAGCAACTTTGTGCCGGCTTTGATGCTCAGGGTGAAATTGGCTCGAGATTATGCTGAGCCGTTTGACATTGAGCGACTCTTACGGCGTGTTTTGTTACTGGAGCCGCAGCGTGCGCGAGCCCAGTATTGGCTTGCAGACGTGTTGCTCGCTAAAGGTGATGCGCAGACAGAACAAGAGGCATTGCAGCTGCTTGATTCTTGTATTGAGGCTGCGCCGACTTTGTTGCGCGCCAGACTCAGGCGTGCAGATTATTATTGGGTCCTGTACCGTCAGGCCCTTAAGGCTATGCAAATCGATGGGCAGGCCGTGCAGGGTTTTAATGATGCGCACGATGCACTTGAAAAGGCATCAGTCGACTATGTGCACGTGGCCGAGCATGCGCATAGTGATCGTGCCGCTTTGCGTGCAGCTAAAGCACTGGCTCGTTTGGGGCGTGCTGCAGAGGCCATTCCTTACCTAGATACGTTGATGGCTCGGGTTGCGCATGAAGACCCCTCCAGACCAGCTATTTCCAAATTGCGAGAGCGGGTCATGCTAACAATAGCTACAGGCGACAACCCGGTGGGTGGTGAGACATGGCCAATGCCCTCCACCTTATTGGCCGCTGAGGTGGCTGAGCCCCAGGCTGCTCCATCGGGTAGTCTAGAAGCCGTGGTCAGTGCTATTAAACGTGTCATACCTGCGGTGGTCACGGCCCCGCGGCAACATCCCACTGACGATGCCTTGGCCCTGCAGTTGGCCAAGCAATTGTTCAGTGATGCGTTCGAGCCTAGTCCTGATCTGCTGGGTGTCAATGTGGCAGAGTTCCCTGCTTACCAGACACGCTACATCGAGCACCGCAGTAAACAATTGCATGCTTTGGGCTTTATCGGTTTGGGGGATGTGGCACCGCATGCTGCAGGATTGGGGCATGGGGTGCGACCCTTGATGCGTGTGTTTCGCCATCCCACGTTAGGCGTAGTTTGGGTCTACGCGATCCAGCCCCAGTGGGCTGGTGGTGTGGCCTCTTTGATTCAGGCTGCGACCGGGCACTGGAACATCCAGCGCCATGTGCACGCGTTATCTATGCTCAGTCAAGAAGTGTTTCTCTCGACCCAAATGGGTGGGGATAATGCCGTAGATTGGAGCAGCAAGTCATTTCGATTTTCCGCGGTGGGTGAGTCCTCGCGCTTGAAAGTCATGCTTGCGCAGCATGAAACGCGACTAAAGCGCGTCTGGGCCCAATATGCGGGGGCACACCTGATCGTTCCTCACAGCCTGCAGGAGTTCCAATCCCAATGGCGTGTAGCTATGGCTGCGAAAAGGTCGAGCCAAGAGGAGGGGGCTGGTGGGCTGACTGAGGATGATTTGCGCAGGCTTTTGGGGAAGCGTTACGATCGGTTGCACGAACGTGTTCGTGTGCACTTTCAGTCGTTGTTGGCCAACCGTTCAACCCATTTCCTCCCAAAAAAATATGTGATTCAGGCTTGAGGCTTTGCAAAGCAGCATGCGTTGCATGCAACGACGCAGCTCAAACGTGCTGGGGTGTATGAATAGGAGGCCGGCAAGTTACGCCAGTTGCGCTGATGTTTGGGATGTGTAAACAACCCATCTGTTGGGAGTTTCGCAAGCATTGCCGTGGTATGCGATGCGACCTCGTGCACAATACGTGCCCATATATGTTTATGCACGCGGGTCGTTTCGGTCAGGCTTTCTTGGAGATCCAGGTCAGGGCTGATGTGAGACTTTCCGCTGTTTAGTGAAGGAAATACATCATGGCTTCAGTCAACAAAGTCATTCTCGTCGGTAACTTGGGCCGTGACCCTGAGTTGCGTACTTTTCCCAGTGGCGGGCAAGTGGCCAACATCAGCATTGCAACGACCGAGCAATGGAAGGACCGCCAGTCAGGTGAGCGGCGTGAATTGACTGAGTGGCACAACGTCGTCTTCAATGACCGCCTTGCTGAAATCGCTGGTCAATACCTGCGTAAAGGCTCTTCTGTCTACATTGAGGGGCGATTGCGTACTCGCAAATGGCAAGACCAAAATGGGCAAGACCGCTACACCACTGAAATTCGTGCTGATGTGTTGCAGATGCTCAGTTCCCGTAACGATGGAGGCAGCAGCGGTGGTTATGGTGGTGGCTATGAGTCCGCTGCTGCAGCGCCTCCTGCAATGGCTAATCGTGCTCCCGCACCAGCAGCCTCTTCAGCGGCACCACGTAGTGCGCCACCGGCAGCACCAGCTTCCAATTTCGGTGACAGTTTTGAGGATGACGATATTCCATTCTGAACTATAGGTTTTAAGCCTAGCCGCGTCAGCTCTTGGAACCGTTGTGCATCACCGATGTGCACTTCAAACACTCTGCGGTGCCAGCTAATACATGGATGTGATACGGTTTCAAGTGTCTTGGGCCGGTGTGGTTTGTGCAATCCAGTTACGCAAAGCCGCATGGCTGCTCAGCGCGCAAGCGTCAATCTGTTCCAGTCGCATCTGAACGTCAGGGGGTGGTGCTGGGTGGTTGCGCAACGTATCAGAAAGGGCTCCTGCTTCTGCTCCTAGCTCAAGTAACCCGAATGTGCCTGCTGTTCCGCTGATTTGATGCATCAGACTTTGCACCTGCTGAAAGTCTTGTTTGGCTGCAGCCACTTTGGCCGCAGCCATGTGTTCTTGTGACTGTTCGAGAAAGCGCTCGGCTAACGCTATTGCGCGAGCAAGGGGTAAGCTTTGTGTTAATTCTTGCCAAGCTTGTGGATCAATAGATGGGGCTGATGTTTGTTCTGGCGAGACTGCCGTAGCTGCGGGCTGTGGTGAGGATGCGTCCGACAGTGCAGGCACAATCTGCCATTGCTCCAAGGTCTCCCATAACTGCGCCTCCATAATGGGTTTGTGGATGAACCCATTTACGCCACTGTTGATTGCTGCTGTTTGCTCGGGTTCTCCGTGGTGGGCGGACATGGCAAAAATCGGGGTTGTTTGCCCAAACGATGCAGACCGAATCGCCTGAGTGGCGGAAAAGCCATCGAGTTGAGGCATTTGCAAATCCATCAAAATCGCATCATATTGAGGTGATTTTTCTGTGGTTACCGCAGCGATGGCTGCTTGCCCATCTTCAGCAAAATCAACATGGATATTGAGGTCTTGTCTGCCTTGCAAAAGATCTCCAGCGATGGTTCGATTGAGCGCATTGTCATCTACTACAAGCAGGCGAATCACATCATCATCCGTGTCTGCAATGAGGGGGGCTGTAGTAGATGTTTGAAGGATGATTGGCTGTGGGCAAGGCGGCAAAATCGCATCATTTCGCAGCGCCAGGGGGCTGTCTGGGTGGGCTGCTTTTTGCAAGGTGATGAGGTTAACCGGTTTGGGCAGTATGCGAGTGACCCCTAAAGGAGCCAGCGCCATTTCGTTTTCAATGCTCTCCGCAGGCGCCATCAACCAAGTCGTTGCTTGCAACAAACCTTGCTGCCTAAAGGATTGGATAAAGTGTGTTGCTTCTCCATCAATCAAGGTCGGTGCGATCAGGCATAGCTGGAAGTCAAGCTCTTGAGGGTGGGCATTTTCTTGTTCCAATGCACGCAGTGCTGCTTGCCCTGAGTGCACGGCCGTAACGCTGCAGTGGAAGGCCTGTACGAGTAAATCCCGCAAAGCATTTCTGGTTGGTGTATGGCTTTCAATGAGCAGCACTTTTTGGGCCTCAAGGGCAGGGAAACTTTGCTGAGGCGGTTGGGCAATCCGATCTATAACGGCTGAGAACCAGAATAAACTCCCTTGCCCTGGTTGACTTTCAACGCCGGTTTGCCCTCCAAGCAATTGCGCAAAGTGACTCGAGATGGCCAACCCCAAGCCAGTACCACCATACTTTCGCGTTGTGGATACATCTGCTTGGCGAAAGGCTTGGAAGAGTTTTTTCTGATCCTCGCTAGAAACACCAATACCCGTGTCGCGGACATCGAATCGCAGCGTAACGGTTTGCGGCGTTGTTTCAATCAATCGCACTTGAACGCTGACTTCTCCTGAAGGGGTGAATTTAATCGCATTGGCCACAAAGTTAATCAAAATCTGTCGAATGCGGTAGGGGTCACCTTGCAAATGGTCTTCCAAATGGAATGGGACTTCCGTCCAGAATTCAAGCCCTTTTTCTGCCGCACGGGGCGCAAGTAAATCACTCACGTCTGCGACGATTTGCTGCAAAGAGAATGGAGTGCTTTCCAGTGCAACGCGGCCACTTTCAATCTTGGAAAAATCCAAAATATCATTCACGATGCTCATCAGGTGATGGCCAGAGGAGAGGATTTTCTCAACACGATCTGATTGGCGCGCTGACAGCTCGCTTTTCAGAGCCAACTGGGCCATGCCCAAAATGCCATTGAGTGGAGTGCGGATCTCGTGGCTCATCACCGCCAAGAGTCGTGCTTTTTCTTCTGCAATTTGCTCTGCGGTATTGCGGGCCCTGGCAAGGGCTTCAGCTTGCTCAATGTTTTCAGTCACGTCCAGCCAAACACCATTGACAATAACGGATCCGTTGGGATGGTGTGCCACAGTGGCCAAAGTGCGCACCCATTGCGCGCCTTGGTCCGTATGCAAGGCCGTGTCGTAGGTCAATGATTCCTCGTCTGTTCGTGCAGCCGCAAAAATCTGTTCATAAAGGCTGCGCGTCAAACCGAGTGGGACAGGTAAATCGTGCGTTTGCATACTCACTAAAGGAAAGTCCCATTCTGCATGCGTATCAATTGCAGCCGTGGGTGCTGCTGGGATAAGCTCGGAAGAGAAAAAGTCGCGTACTTTTGGACTGACGAAATGGCAGATGCGCGTGCCTTCGCTGAGGTATTCGTATTGAAAAACCACACCAGGAATGGTTTTGGCTAACTCAAACAATTGCTGTGAAACACGGGATCCAATGGCTTGTTGGGCCGCCTGAAGAGCAAGGCGATTACCATCTGCAATCAAATCAGACAGAATGAGCAGTTCAGCGGTAAGTGCGGCAGGAATGTCGACTGCTTGCGATTGCTCAATAAGCCCCCCCGGATCTTTGCGAGCCAAATGGTGCAGCGCATTGGCTAATGCCGAGTATGGGCGCTGCCACCAACGCCAAATCAAAATGCACAGCCCCGCACATGAAACCAACAGCACAGTGGTGAGTCCTAACGACCACCATTGCAATTCGTGGGTGTAGTTGCGCATACCGGTGTGAAGGCTTGTATCCAGCCGTTCTTGAAGAAAAACGCGCGTTGATACCAGCTTCAAATTGATGGATTGCGTGAGATTTTTAATGTCCTGCGCTTGACTGATTGGAGGCTGATTGTTGATTTGAGGCGCAGTGGCTTGGATTGCTTTGCGCAAGGCAAATGCATGGTGTTGTGCTTGCGCGATATCCTCAACTTGAATGTGCTCTTGCTCAAGTAAGAAAACCAAATCATCCAGTGTCCAGACCAGCTGGTGACTGCGATTGAGCCATTCAGATCCCAACTGCAAAGGTTGCTCTGCGCTGATTGCAGTAATGGGCATTTGCAAAGATGACAAGCCCAGCACAATATCTTGAGCGCGTTGAGTCAGGGCAATCGCGCGCAGTAATTGCTGATCGTTGCCTGCGCGGTTTTGTATTTGTTGGCTTGCAAGCGAGGCCAGGCTGAGCACAAGAGCACACAAGATGAAAACAACGCTGATGCTGAGCACAATCAACTTGAGTGCTGCGCCATGGGCTCGCTGCGGAGGTTCCTGCGAGCTGGTCAAATCGTGAGCAGGAGACATTGGGAAATATTTAATGGTTTGTTCAGTGTAGAGCCTGATATTTTGGGTTAGAATTTCGTCTGTCGCAAATCTTGTGATATAGTCTATCGTTTCGGAGGGATGGCCGAGTGGTTAAAGGCAGCAGACTGTAAATCTGCCCTCTTACGAGTACGCTGGTTCGAATCCAGCTCCCTCCACCAACTGGTTGAATGCTAATTGGTGCTCCGAAAGTGGCTAGCTGCGCGGGAGTAGTTCAATGGTAGAACCCCAGCCTTCCAAGCTGATGACGCGGGTTCGATTCCCGTCTCCCGCTCCAAATAATAAAGATTGTGGTGAGTAGTCGCTGAGTCTTGATGTGTCTGAATAAGTGCCCATGTGGCTCAGTGGTAGAGCACTCCCTTGGTAAGGGAGAGGTCGCGGGTCCGATTCCCGCCATGGGCACCAGTGATTTGCCAAGTGGTAGTCTCTGGTTTTTCATCTCTTGTAATTTCATTTCTTTCGAGGTTTGAGAAATGGCAAAAGGTAAGTTCGAACGTACGAAACC
>NZ_STFG01000016.1 GCF_004833285.1 Lampropedia puyangensis | reverse complement strand
ACCTCTCCTGTATTTGGGTCGCATGCAGCGAAGCAAGGGATTCTAGCAGGGTATTGAAGATGCCGGCAATTGTTGCGCTGTGATTTGATAGTGAAAGAAGGGTAGAGTCGCAGATTCCGCCGCGGATGATCCAGTCGTCACGGCCTAGCAATTGATTGTCTGCGGTTAATGCTGTGCACTGTTAGTGACTGTGAAATGGCTGGGGTTGAAGTGGCTGGTCGACGCGGCATCAGTGCGGGTCACTCCTTGCTTTATGAAGTTTTAGCTGCTTCCGGCCAAGTGATGCTGGTCGTGACGGAGGTTGCGTGACTGATTTTGATGGGTAGGATGGTGGGAAGACGATACATAGCGGCGTCATGGCGGTACTGATTTGACGCTACTGTGCTGGCGTACCTTGAGGAACCGAAGGAGATGTATGGTGATTTTTTACCAATTTTTAATTGGCTTTTTAGCTGCGACAAGCTGCGCCATGGCAGCTGGCCAGAATGCCGTTCATTCAGGCAACGAGTCCGAGCCAATAGTGGCCCTTGATAAGCCCGAAAAAACCACCACAAATGTCCTCACCACACTGAGATGGGAGCTGCTGAATGCCTACGATCAGCATGGAAATATACAAACTGATTTATTCAATGAGGGCATGGAAGTTTTCAGTAGCGAGCGTTTGTTGATATGGTTTAACCATGATTACTTAGGCACTAAAGTCTGTAACTTTATGTCATGGCGCTATAGCGCAGACCCGCAGGGACAGATCACATTAGAAGATAGCTTTACGACCATGGCTGGGTGTGATGAGCCAACCAACCGGCTTGAAATACGCGTGAGCGTATCAGATCAGCCTACTTCAGCGCTACGAGTTGGTTGAGCATGTGGCTAACCGCCCTATGTTGACGCTGTATTTCAGCCTTGGTAGCCGTTGGGAACTACGAGGCGTACAGCCCCTACTTTGCAGTGAATGTCGTTGTATCGCCTGTGGCGGTGAGATTGAAATGCTTTGCTAACGTGACAGCAGTGCTGGCTATGCCTCATTAGCTGAAGTCTTGAGCTGCCTCTTGGTGGGGAGCGCGGCGGGTAAGTCGGGCGAAGTCCATGTAACGCTGAAAGATTGTCACCACCATGGTCTATTTGAGCTGCAACAAGGCCTTGGTGCTGCTGACCAACTGCTCCATCTTTTCGTAGGAGTTGATGCCCGAAGGTCCGCCGAAGAAAGGGCTAACGCAGATTAGCGTTTGGTCAAAGCGAGCCACACTGATGGCGAAATCCGGGAGTTAGATTTGCTCTGGCTTCTGCCCGTCAGTGAAGGCGCGAAAGAAGTTATCTCGCTCACCAACGCCAGTGCAAATGACCAGCTTGGGCTTGGGCTTGTACTGCACAACCCATGCCCACGATCCGTCACTTGCTTGAACGCCTCAGCCAGGCCCTATTTATCAAACGATTGAAGGTTGACGTTCCAAAATCAAATCGATGCAGCCTTACAATTCAACAGCCTGAAAGATTTGCTGGGCGCAGAGCGCGAGGTAGGCCCTTCGTTTTGAGAAGTAATGGCGGCGATCTATGGGGGCCGAATTATCGAGCCCCCATATAAAAAAGCAGCAAGCTTACGCTGTGCTTTTGCTTTGACGGGATTGTCGTAAACCTGCTTTACGCCGCGTGCAGCGGCTAGCGACACCAGCCAAGAGCATGGCCATTGCCGCGACAGACCAAGGCGATTGCACAGGCACTGGCACCGGCTCTAATGAATGGGTCGCCATCATGCCGGGGCCACCGGGGTCCACAATGCTCCCGTTGGCGGCGGCATCCATATCGAATGGGCCACCATCGGTCAGTGAAAAATCGATGCGTTTACGGGCGCCATTAGGGTGGATGCCGGTTGCGATATTGACCCACTGGCCGGTTTCACGGTTTTGCTTGTAATAGCCGTCGACCTTTGCATCGGCATCCACATACACCGAAAAATTCACCGTACCACCATGGGGAACGCCTGTCACTTCAAAACTAAGCAAACCGTAGGGCAGTTGCAGGCCATGAGGCAGGCCGCTAGGCGCAGGCGACGTCGTCACTTGGTTTTGAGCCAACTGGCTGTCGTTGCTTAAGGTGACATAAGAGAGCTCACCGCTAGGGCTTTGTTGCCAGGGTAGAGAAGTCACATATGGTTGAGTGGCATCCGCAATACCATCCCCGTTGCCATCGCCACGGCTGACACCATCGAGGCTGGGCACCAAGGCCTCCACCTCATCTGGAACGCTATCTTGATCTTGGTCAAGCATGTTCCCCCAATCTGCGACCGGCGGCACCACTGGGTGCGCAGTCACGCTGAGGTCGAATGCAGGAAGGCTAGCAGTCAACTCTCCATCAGAGACGGTAATCACGATATCTGAGGTGGTGGTTCCCACATCTGCATCGGTTGGTGTGCCACTGAGCGTACCCGTGGCAGGATCAAGACTGGCCCAAGCCGGTAGATGGCTGATCGTAAAGGTCAACACCGCGCCCACATCCACATCAGCGGCAGTAGGTACAAAGAGGTACGGCTGGCCTTGGCTTACCGATGTGAGTGGCACACCGGCAATGGTCGGCGCATCATTGACGTTAATCACGGTCAAATTAAATGCAGGCAAGCTCACGCTAAACTCACCATCGCTGACCGTAATCACAATTCCTGAAGTAACACCCACATGGGCTTTAGCTGGTCTGCCGGTTAACGCACCTGTTGCGAGATCAAAGCTGGCCCAGGACGGTATGTTGGTAATGCTAAAGGTTAACGTATCACCATCAGCATCCGTGGCTCTTGGAGTAAAGACGTACGCAGTATCCTGATTAACACGGGTCGGTGGAGTACCTGAAATAACCGGTGCCTGATTAGGCGCTTTTGGGGTTACGCTGTTTGATGCAGCCGAAGCTGCACTGGTTCCAATCGCATTAGTCGCAGTAACAGTAAAGGTATAAGTCGTGCCATTAGTCAAACCGGAAACCATGATTGGCGATGAGGTAAAGCCATTGCCACCTCCAGTAATACCGCCTGGGTTGGATGTCACGGTGTAACCGGTAATTGCAGAACCACCGCTACTCTGCGGCGCCGTAAAGGCGACTGAAACCTGCCCATTACCCGCCACCGCAGAACCAATGGTGGGCGCAGCTGGCGCCGTCAATATATTGACTGTGTGGGCGCTACCACTGGAATAAGCGGCAATGGGATTGCCCACATCATCAACGATGTTGGTTGAGCCATTCAAATTCACTTTGAGTGTGCCGGCGCCGGTAATCCCGCTTACCGTCACTGTGATCGAGTTGCCGGCGGACGCCGATACGCTGGTAATGGTGCCGTTTGCCGGGCCGGTGGGGACAAGCGTGAAATCATCGATAGAGACGTTGGAAACCGGCTCACTGAAGTCGACCGTGAAATCCACCGTGGTGTCGCTGGAGAGGAACCCGCCTGCGGGCGTGATACTGACCACATAGGGCGCAATGTTATCAACCGTGGCATTGGTAGTGTCTGGCGTGGTGGTGGTGTTGCCCGCGTTGTCTCTTGCCGTCACACGCACATTGCGGTTCACCGCATCAATAGAGCCCGCAACAATGGTGTAAGTAGCAGTCCAGTTGCCTGAACTATTGGAGGCTGAAACCGCTGCACCGCCGCCAAAATCCGTAAAGTCCACTGTGACGGCACTGATCGTGTCGCTGTTGTTATCGCCACTGGCCGTGTCATTCCAAGTCGCGGTCACCATATCGCCAATTTTGTAAGCGCCGCTTGTGCCGGTTGCGCCGGAAATGCTGATGCGCCCATCCGTGACGGTGGGTGCAATGTTATCGACCGTGGCATTGGCCGTACCTGCCGTCGTGGTGCTGCCACCGGCATTTGTGGCGGTCACACTCACATTGCGACTCGTGAGGTCAATGCTCCCTGCGGTGATCTGGTAAGTCGCAGTCCAGAAATTGCCGTAATTGATGGCCATTACGGCAGAGCCACCCCCGAATTGGGAGAAATTCACGGTGACACTCGTGATGCCGGCATTGTTATCGCCATTGCTGGCCGTGTTGTTCCACGTTGCAGTAACGGTGTCGTTAATTTTATAGGCACCGGCAGTGCCCGTTCCACCGGAGATGCTGATATGACTGCCCGTGACGAGCGGAGGCTGGTTGGTCTGGGCGATACTGGCCAGAGAAGCTAACAGCAGTAAGCCTGCCAAGAGCCATTGGGTCGTGGTCTTCAGCACTGTCGTTTTGAGGGGGGAGTCCATTCCAAAGTCCTTTGCGTCAATCGCTTTTGCATTTCTCTCTGCCAAGGCAGACCAATCAATAGGGTGTGCTATCGGGTGTGTGCAGTCTCCATCCATTTGGGGGAAACCGCTCGCCCACATTGCCATACGCGCAATGTGGGTTGCGCTGCCCACACATTCAGTGGTGTGCTTTGCTTTACTGGATCAGCACCGCATCCTCATCCCCATTGGTTGCGTCCTATGGAGGTGCTTGCCACAGGCTTCAATGGCGCAATCAAACATTCCCGCATAGTGTGTCTATCACTCCAGCCCATTCAGGGTGAATTTGCAATGAGATTCGGTGATTCGAAAGAGAGGCAATATTGTCAATTTTTTTAAAAATGTGACTATATGTGTTTTTTAGCCCGTCTGCAATTAAAAATGCTTATTTTTAAAAGCCACTGCTGGCCATCGAGTCCTGCTACGAAGACGGGATATTCCGGGAGCCGCAAGCTATGCTCATGACGCAAAGCTGGTTGGCAATTAACCGATTCGCACTGGTTGGGCTTTTGGCGGGTGAACTCACGTTGTGTGGTGGTACAGATGTGATTTTCATCGGCACTGAATCGCCCCATTCATTCCCGGTGCAGTTCAAATTCAAACCTAATAATCGTCGGGACTTGACAGTTAGTAGAGGTAAAAAAATTTTACAATCTGAATTTTTACTAATCGTCAACTACTTGTATATCCCTGAGTTCAGGTATTTGGAGCGCTTTTTTTGCAAGAAAATGAAAAAAAACCACAAATACAGCAATGCCTGATGCGTGTACCACCCGCCAGTCCGAGCAAACTCACTGGATTGGCCAAACAGTAGCCGGGGTTACTGCAACGTGCGAAAATCGCAGGTTACGCATTTTCAGCACGCTACGCGCCGCCGCGGTTGCGTTGCGCACTTGCTCACGCCTTTGATTGAGAGAACACCATGGAAGCAGAACGCATCAACCAAATCGAAACCAACCTTGAAGACTTGAGTGCACGCACCCAGGACTTACGGAGGTATCTTTGACTTCGATGCCAAATTCGAACGTCTGAGAACCGTCAACGCCAGCCTGGAAGATCCCAGCGTCTGGAATGACCCGAAAAAAGCCCAGGAGTTGGGCAAAGAAAAGAAATTGCTTGATGGCGTGGTGCTGACGCTAGAGCGCTTGACGCAAGAGCTGGCTGATAACGGCGAGCTGTTCGAGATGGCCAAGGAAGAAGGCGACGACAGTGGCCTGGAAGCGATTGAAGCGGCCACCAATGAACTCAAGGCACCGGTAGAGGAGCTGGAGTTTCGCCGCATGTTCAGCCAAGAGGCCGATCCGCTCAACTGCTTCATTGATATTCAAGCCGGAGCAGGCGGAACCGAGGCGAATGACTGGGCCAGCATGTTGCTGCGCCAATACCTCAAGTACGCTGAACGCAAGGGCTTTAAAACCACGATTGAAGACGAAACCCCTGGTGATGTGGCCGGCATCAAAGGCGCGACCATCAAGGTCGAAGGCGAATATGCCTATGGTCTGCTGCGCACTGAAACAGGCGTGCACCGTTTGGTGCGCAAGTCGCCCTTTGATTCGTCTGGGGGGCGCCACACGTCGTTTGCCTCGCTGTTCGTCTACCCTGAGATTGACGACTCCATCGAGATCAATATCAACCCGGCCGATGTGCGCACTGACACGTACCGCGCTTCTGGTGCTGGTGGGCAGCACATCAACAAAACCGATTCGGCTGTGCGCCTGACGCACATTCCTACCGGCATAGTGGTGCAGTGCCAAGATGGCCGCAGCCAGCACAGCAACCGTGATGTGGCCTGGCAGCGCCTGCGCTCGAAGCTCTACGATTTTGAAATGCGCAAGCGCATGGAAGAGCAGCAAAAACTCGAAGACACCAAGACCGATGTCGGCTGGGGCCACCAGATCCGCAGTTACGTGCTGGACAACAGCCGTATCAAGGACTTGCGTACCAACGTCGAAATTTCCAACACGCAAAAAGTGCTAGACGGCGATTTGGATGCGTTTATTGAAGCCTCGCTCAAGCAAGGCGTATAAGCACAGAGCCACCACAGCCAATGTGCCTTGCATGAAGGTTGTGGTTGGCACGCATACACGCGGTGCAGCGTGAAAAATGCCGTCTGCCTACATGCCTGGCAAGCGGCTCACCGGGTATTAGCGAACAGGGCACAGCACAAGCTTGGCGGCAATCAGGTCTTGTTGCGCTGAACCCGGCCCCATACAGGCTTGCACTTGGTACTCACCACTGGCAGGCACTTCCCACACATCCCCTTCGCACAGCAACACATGGGGTTGCAATACATGTGCGCCATGCCATTGCATGGGCAGTATGACTCTGCAGCGGCCTTGCTGCGTAATCACCAATGCGTTGCGCTGTAAAGACACATAGTGAGCTTGGTTTGGAAAGACGTCCATCTCAACAGGCTCGCTGGGGCGCGAAACACCCATAGCCAGTAAGCGATGCCACACCCAAAGCCACCAAGGCCTGCGTGCATGCAATGCCACCTCATGACTCAAGGCGCCAATATTTGGGGTGGAAGGCAATGTTTTGTGCAACATGATCAAGCAACTTTCAGTCTCAAAATAGCCCCGACCGACATGGCCCAAGGCATGCCATGACTGTAGGTAACGCAAGGCCATTGCAACAGCCACAGCAACACCATCAATTGCCGTACACAGCGCGGGCAGAAAGCATCTGTATCGAAAGCAATCGGCACAATCTGTATCGGTACAGTCGTCCTACTTAGTGGCAAACTGGTGGCCTAACTGCTTCCAGCCATGCCATGACACAGCCGCTTTACCAACAAATTGCCGACGAATACCAGCGCATCATCCATTCAGGTGCGCTTAAACGCGGTGACCGGTTTCCTTCTATTCGGCACATCATGCAAACCCAGCAAGTCAGCATGAGCACTGCTGTGCAGGCATGCCATGTATTAGAAGACTGGGGTTTGCTGCGCGCCAAAGCACGGGCGGGCTATTTTGTGGAAGATGTGCAGGCACACAAGCAGACAACATCCCCCAGCGCAGCCAGCACCGCGACTACGCACCCCACAGAGCTGCCAGAAGATTGGGCCAAACGTTACGACGGTTTGCACCAACTGATCTCTCAATGGCTGGCCGAGGCAGAGCAAAAGCCTGTGCATATTGACTTCATGACTGCCGTGGCATCCCCCAGCCTTTATCCAACAGCCCAACTCAATCGTGCGGCCACCAGCGTGTTGCGGCGCCATCCAGAAATCTTGACCACGTTTGCGCGCCGGTACGGCCACCCTAAACTGCGGGCCGTATTGGCACGCCGCTGTGCTGAGCGCGGCATGCCTTTAGAAGGCAAGGCCATCACCATCACCCACGGCTGTATTGAGGCACTGAATTTGGCCTTGCGTGCCGTGTGCAGCAAAGGCGATGTGGTGGCAGTCGAATCGCCCACGTTTTACGGTGTGCTCCAAGCACTCGAAGCACAAGGCCTTCAGCCTCTTGAAATCCCCACCAGTGCAGAGCATGGCATCTCCCTTGATGCGCTGGAGATGGCGCTCGACACACAGCAGCCGCCTGTACGTGCCGTCATTTGCATGCCCACTTTGCACAACCCACTGGGCTGCTCCATGAGCGATGCCAACAAGCAAGCCTTAGTGGCATTGTGCAAACGCTACCAAGTGCCGTTGATTGAAGATGATATCTATGCCCAGACAGGGCCAGAGCAAGCCCTAGGCAAACCCGCCAAAGCCTGGGACAGCGATGGCTCGGTCATTTACTGCTCCTCGCTCAACAAAGTACTGGCGCCTGGCATGCGCTTGGGTTGGATGGCTGCAGGCAAATGGCAGGCACGGGTCGAGATGCTCAAATACAGCCAAAGCCGCTACATTGATGAGCTGAACCAGTTAACAGCCGCTTCCTTCATGGAAAGCCAAGCCTATGACCGCTACCTGCTGCGGTTCCAGGCGCACTTGCAGCAATTGCGCCACTGTGCAGCCCAAGCCATTGAACGCAGCTTCGGCACACAAGTGCAGGTGATTTATCCCAGCGGCGGCATGATGCTGTGGTTGCGACTGCCTGATGACGCATCAGCGCTGGAGTTGAGCAAGCGGGCACTGGAGCAAGGCGTACTGACCGCACCGGGCCCGATGTTCTCGTCTAAACCCAGAATGGCGCATTTTTTGCGTCTGTCTTATGGCGCGGTATCGGAAGCACAAATTGAAAACGGCATCCGAATCCTGGCGCAGCTACTGCCTCAATGCAGGATCCACGCCACGCTAGCCAAGACAGCTTAAACGCTGCAGTCCATTCACCCCCACCAACCATTGCCATGTTGCCATTCACCCGCTTTTCCCGCTACTTTATGGAGGTAGCACAACAAGGCAGTTTGCGCCGTGCGGCAGAAGCGCTGCACGTCTCCGCCTCCGCCATTGACCGGCAACTGCTGTTGGCAGAGCAAGAGCTGGGTTTGCCACTGTTTGAGCGACTGCCCAGCGGCATGCGCTTGACCGCTGCAGGCGAGATGCTGCTGGCCGATATCCGCCGCTGGCGCAAAGACTACAGCCGCACGCGCGAGCGTTTTGACGAAATGCAAGGGTTGCGGCGCGGACATGTGAGCATTGCCATCATCAATGCCCTGAGCAGCGGCCAAGTCGCGCAAACGATTGCCCAACTTGTGGACAGCTACCCCGGTCTGACCTTCTCAATTCGGGTACACGATAACCAGCACATAGTCGAAATCGTCAATGCCGCTGAAGTAGATTTTGGCTTGCTACTGACCGAATCCACTGCGCACAGTGCAAACATGCAGGCACTGGCGCCCTGCCCTCTAGGCATTGCCATGCCGCTGGAGCACCCCTTAGCAGCCAACGGCCAGCTGGCATTTGGCAAAACCATGGGCTACCGCCACATTGTCGCTGCTGCGCCGCTGATGATTCACCCGCAAATTGCTGCGCTGTACACACGCCACCAATTGCCTGTGCAGCAAGCGATTGAGTGCAACGATGTGCGCATGATCCGTTCACTCATCATGGAAGGCGCTGGTATTGCCGTTCTAAGCCATTGGGATGTGGCCGAAGACGTGCGCCAAAACCGGCTGGCGTTTGTGCCATTGAGCACTCGCCAGGCGCGCCCCTTTCAGTTGGCCTTGTGTACTGCACCCTACCGGCAACACTCACGCGCGGCACAACTGGCCATCACGGAAATCACCAGCGCGTTCAAAACACGCACAACATAGGCAACCGCCGCATTGGTATTTGCCTGGTTGCCATTAGCGGTTCTATGGTGTTCTATTTTTTAGAACAGACTATGTATTTATCTGTGATGGACTAGAACATATCAGGCTCCTAAAGTGAAGACAAAATCCCACTTAGGAGTCCACGATCATGCCTGCCACCGCCTCCGTTGTCGCCATCCGCAAGCAACACCAAGCCTTGCCTCCGCACTGCACCTTTGAAGCACCCGATTGGCTTTTGCTGGCCCAGCATTGGTACCCGGTGGCCCTGTCGCAAGAAATCACCCAAGCGCCGACCAAAGCCACACTACTGGATGAACAACTGGTGCTGTATCGCGTACATGGCGAAGTGGTCGTGGCACGCGATGTATGCCCACACCGTGGCGTGCCGCTGTCCATGGGTTCGCACGACGGGCAAGGCTTGGTCTGCCCCTACCACGGCCTGCGCTTTGGCCAGCAAGGGCAGTGCAACCGCATTCCAGCCAGCCCACAACAAACTGTGCCTGCGAAGTTAAACCTGTTGACTTACCCTAGCGTAGAACGCTATGGCCTTGTGTGGACCTGCCTGGCTCCAACCGACCCCATGGCAACACCGGCCATCCCCGAGTTACCCCATTGGGACGACCCCGATTTTGTTCAAGTGGTCTGCCCTGCATTTGATATTGCAGGCTTTGCCGGGCGGCAAATCGAAGGCTTCATTGACGTGGCGCATTTCGCCTGGATTCACACCGCCACGTTTGCCGATTCGAACAACCAAACCGTGCCCGATTACCAAACCCAAGAGACTCCCAACGGGTTTGAGGCGCACTACTACAGCAGCATGTCCAACTATGCCAAGGGCTCAGGTTTTCATGAACCTGAAGATTTCGTCTGGCTGCGTCACTTTGCTGTGCATCTGCCTTTCACAGCTGTGCTCACCATCCACTTCCCAGATGGCAAATTACAGCACATCATGAATGCAGCGTCGCCCGTATCTGCACGCCAAACCCGCCTGTTCGTGCCCATTGTGCGCAACGTCAACAAAGACCTGACGGCCGAAGAAATCCAAGCGTTCAACCTGCGCGTGTTTGAAGAGGACCGAGTCATGGTCGAAGCGCAAAGACCTGAACGCCTGCCACTGGACTTAACACTTGAGGCCCATATTCCAGCCGATCGCAGCTCCATTGCCTACCGCCGCGGGCTCAAACGCATGGGCTTTGGTGACTTTTTCTTGGCGTGAAGGGGTTAACCATGACTGCAAATCGAACCCTGATGAATGTGCAGGTAGACGCCCTGATGGCCCAAGGCCAGGGCAACCTTGCCGTGCGGCTTGTCCCCAGCGATGCACAAGCGACCTTACCGGCCTTTGAAGCGGGTTCCCATGTGGATGTGCACCTACCCACAGGGCTGGTGCGGCAATACTCCATCGCCAGCGCACCACACGAAACGGCGTTCTACACCTTGTGCGTGCGCCATGAAAGCGCCTCGCGCGGTGGCTCGCGCTATATCCATGAACGCTTGCGCGTGGGCGATACGCTACGCATTGGCACTCCCCGCAATCTATTTGCGCTGCAGCCTGCGCCGCACAGCGTGTTAATGGCTGGAGGTATTGGCATTACACCCTTGCTGGCCATGGCGCACACACTGGAGCGACATGCGCAGTCCTTTGAATTGCACTACTACGCACGCGAGCGGCGCCAAGTCGCATTTGCGCGGCAATGGCTAAAGGGCTTTGTGCATGGCACAGTCCAGGTGCATTGCAGTGAAGAAGGCCAATCCATCCGCACCCAATTGCCTGCGCGCTTGCATGCAGTTGACACCACCACCCATCTGTACATATGCGGGCCCCATGGGTTCATGCAACACATCACCGCTCAAGCGACCGCATTGGGCTGGCCTTCAGCGCAGCTGCACCAAGAAGCATTTGCGCCCCCAGCCTCCGCGCAGGCGGCGCCTACTACCTCCGCACAAACCGATGCTGCCTTCGAAGTGGAACTGGCCTCCACAGGCAGCATCTTTGTCATTCCAGTTGGGCAAAGCATTGCAGCAGTCTTGCAAGACCAAGGGGTGGAGGTATCTCTGTCATGCGAAATGGGCATTTGCGGCGCCTGCCTCACGCCCGTGCACGCAGGCAAGCCAGACCACCGCGACACCGTGCAGACTGAAGCGGAAAAATGCGGCACATCACAACACGTGGCCTTGTGCTGCTCGCGCAGCCACTCGCCTCGCTTGGTGCTTGGGCTGTAACACCAGTTTGCTGGCCATCAGCAATGCAAATGAAAGTGCGCGGCCGTGTCACCACTGCCGCGCAATCGAATCCAACCCCGCTTGCGCATCAGTCGCGCAATTCACGCCGCAAAATCTTGCCCACCGTGTTCTTAGGTAGCTCGTCACGAAACACAATATGCTTTGGCCGTTTGTAGCCCGTCAACTGCTCCTTGGCAAAAGTGCGCACGGCTTGTTCCGTCAAGGCTTCATCCTTTTTAACAACCACCAACTTAATGGCCTCACCCGTCTTGTCATCAGGTACCCCCACCACAGCGCATTCACGCACACCGGGCATCATGGCGATCACATCCTCCACTTCGTTGGGATAGACGTTAAAACCGCTGACCAGCACCATGTCTTTCTTGCGGTCAACGATTTTGACGTAACCATGCGCATTCATCACGCCAATATCACCAGTGCGAAAATATCCATCTGCCGTCATGGCTGCTGCGGTCTCCTCAGGCCGCTTCCAGTAACCAGCCATCAATTGCGGGCCCTTGATGGCGATCTCTCCAGGTTCACCCAGCGCCACTTCTTGGCCATCATCGTCAATGCATTTAAGCCACGTGCCCGACATTGGCAAACCAATCGTGCCAGTGAACTCTTTCGATGTGACAGGGTTGCAGGCCACCGAAGGGCTAGCTTCAGACAAACCATAGCCCTCGCAAATAGCGCAGCCTGTGCGAGCCAACCATTCTTTGGCTACGACCTGTTGCACAGCTGTGCCGCCGCCGCCGGAGATGCGCAGATGGCTCCAATCGACTGAGTCAAACGCGGGGTGGTGCACCAGTGCATTGAAGAGCGTGTTCACTGCCGGAAAGATATGAATCTGATGGCGGCGCAACTCTTTAAGCGTGGCATCCAAATCGCGTGGATTGGGGATCAACACCGCCTTGCCACCATTGCGCATGGACATCATCATGCCCACGGTAAAACCGAAGATATGGTAGAGCGGCAACGCGCACACACTGGTGACTTGTTGCGTCTGCGCAATGTCAGCAATCGCAGGGCGATTCCAGGCTTCAGACTGCAGGGCATTGGCGATCACGTTGCCATGGGTCAGCATGGCGCCCTTGCTCACCCCTGTAGTACCACCGGTGTATTGCAATAACGCCAGGTCATCGTGCGTTAAGAGGGGGGTGCGCAAAGTAGCGCGGCTGCCGCTGCGCAATGCGCGCTTAAAAGGTACAGCCTGTGGCAGTGCAAATGCGGGCACCGCTTTTTGGCGGTGGCGCAGCACCCAATTGATCACAGCCCCCTTCACCATCCCCATCATGTCGCCCACCGAAGTCAGAACGATATGCTCCAACTGCGTATGGGGCAAACACTGCTGGAGAGTGCTTGCAAAATTCTCCAACACCACCATGACTTTGGCACCTGAATCCGCAAGCTGATGCTCCAGTTCGCGCACGGTGTAGAGCGGATTCACATTCACCAGTACCAAGCCAGCACGCATCACTGCGGCGGCCACAATCGGGTATTGAATGATGTTGGGCAGCATCACCGCCACCCGTTCGCCCTTTTGCAAACCTAAAGACTGCAAATACGCTGCAAACTGCGCACTGAAGCGGTCAATATCCGCGTAGCTGAAATCACGCCCCATGAAGCTGAATGCGCAGCGCTGGGCGTAACGCGAAAAAGCATCATCAAGCAGCTGCGCAAGCGAGCCATAAGCGCTGGTGTCGATATCGGCAGGCACATCCTTCGGATACTGCGCCAGCCATGGTCGTGCGGCTTGCTGTTTGGAATCGGTACCGCCGTGCTTTGCGGCCAAATGCCCTGATGCCTGTGTGTTCATAGCGCTCTCTAGTCGGTTCAATGTTGGAATGGGTGCATCGTAGGGGAGATCCCTTTCCTTTCCATCTAAAAAGCAATAAAGCATCAAAAATTGATACTAAAAATGCCATTTTAATGATTTATATGCATATTTAAATACCAATCAACTGATCAGCATCTGCATTGGCTCGTGCAGCTTGCCACCATTGCAATGCATGTGCCTCAACAGGCAAAGGCGCCTCCCATTTGCTGACCATGCCCAGCAATGCTGCATTACTAAGACTGGTGGCTCGTTGGTTGTTACGTTTGAAAAGTGCATCTCGTGGCGCTTCGAGATGCACAATTTCTACCGTTGCGCCATAAGCCAAACAAAGGTCCAAGGATTTTCGCCGCATCTGCTCACTCAGATGTGTGGCATTCCACACAAAATCTTGCTTGCGGCGTAGCAGCGCTTTGGCTTTATCGTGCGCTCGGTGCGCCACAGCTCCTTCATTTTTTCCATGGCGCAAACCCAGCTCAGTGCGGGCATCATCAAACGACACCACGGCTTGATCTGGTCTGTGGGCCTGTACCCAAGTATTTTTTCCTGAAGCAGGCAAGCCACACATGATCGTGACCTGCGCGCCCGGTTCGCTGTGCAAGGGGTAGTCTGGGTGCAGTTCTGCACCACGGAAATAAGCCAATGCAGTGTGCGCATCGACAAAGGAGCGCGGTGTTCGATAACAGTGTTCGTCTTTAGCCAATTCTCGGAACAATTCAATATCGTCCAAAACACGCTGCGGATCGGAACAGAGGCGACCCCGGATATCAGCTTCAGCCAGCAACGCCAGTACATGCAGATCAGCTAACCAAGACAATCGCCGCACCAAAAATTCAGGCGACTTCCCGCTGCGTGAGCCATTAATGGCAAAAAAAGGCTCTTGATGCACGCCTATCATCCGGCAAATGGCCTCGCGTTGCGGCATTGGCGTATCCATGGCCCATAAAGCCAGCCGTGCATCAACGGCACCCCGGCGTGAATGCCCGGGCTGGCTGATTCGCCCCGTTTGCACATCGACTTGCGTGGTGTCGCATTTGGCAATGTCATGCAGCACAGCAGCAGTAAAAATCGTTTGGCGCTCGGTCTCATTCAATGCAGCAAATGCAGGATGCGCCAACAGCGCCAGTGCCACCATCACGGTATGCGTCCACACATCACCTTCTGCATGATGGATCGGATCTTGGGGCGTTGTTTTGGCCCGCTCCAATTGAGGAAATGCATCTAACCAGGCCTTTGCATCAAACGTGCCTCCAGGCTCAGGAACGTACTGCACCAAGGTTTTCCAGTTCCACATGTTGCTCTCCTTATTCTGCGTCGCATATACCGCTGCTGCTTGGAACATGCATCAACGCAGGTAGTGGCCAATGTTTATCGACGCAAGAGGCAAACAGGTCTACACCGGCACGCAAACCATTGGGCACAATAGGACGCACACTATGGTGTGATCCGGAATCCAAAATCGTCTGCACAAAGCTAGGACGCACCCATTTGTACCTTGCCACGACTTGACCTTGCGCCTCTACTTTCAAGTACAGCCCTTCGCTCGCATCGTCCTTGTCTGTTTGCTGCCAACACAGCGCCAAGTCAAGTGCTTCACGGGCAACCGCAGCTTCAAATGCAAGCGGCCACTGCGGGCTGCGCGCCAATGAAGGCGCGACCAAGCCTTTCACCATTTTGAATCAATTGGGGGCAACACCAGCAAACAGCACAGGCACAGAAACCACCGGCAATGCTTGCAGCAAAGCATGGCGAGCATGCGTATCTAAAAAGCATTGGCGCTGCAGGTCAAACACATCAAATTCGCAAAACCAGTGCGGCAGCGCATCGTAGAAAACCGAATGTTTGGCATACAGCCATTCGCCATACATCACAAAGCGATCTTCCAGCACATTCAGCAGTGCCTTTTCATGCGCCCTAGCCCATTGTTTGAAACCGTTGAACTGGCGCTCACGCCCGCCATTGCTAGCAACATCCAGCCAGTGGCCTCGCGATTGCAGTTGCAGTTCACCTGCGGCACTAAAGCGCACGGCACAATTGGCCCCATCAAGCTTCTCCTCCACCACCACAAAGTGCCCAACCAGTGCAGTCCAAGGCGTTTGGTCAGCATCACTATCGCCAAGCTGCAGGCGTGAGCCTTCAAGATGCGGCGTGCGAGGGTATTTCAACAGGTCTTGCCCGTCATTAAGAGCATGCAAAGGGCTGCTCAACACAGAGTAAATAGTCATGGAGTTCTTTCGTCATACGGTCAATATCAAAAATGAATCGAAAACGAACGACCATGCAGTGCATCAAATGCTTTTTATTTCTATGTACGCGCAACATGCAAACTCAGTACATGGCAGTCATACAAGCATTAGAAAAGGAGTACGCAAGAAGTCTTTTGCGCTTGAAACAGCAACTGACGGAATCAGCCAAGACGCCTTGCGCGCCTGTGCAGGACAAGCCCAACCTTCCTTCACACCGCATCAGCACCCAAAGGAGAAAACCACTCAGCGTGCGCCATGGGTACGCAGCAAAGGTGGCAGAGGATGCTCAGTCGTTCAGATAGAACGTGGAGTGCGGTGCATGATGAACCTCGTCAAAAAGAGGAGAAGGTAATAAGGAGCCGCAAGTCTAGGTGGCTGAAATCAAAAACTCCAGTGCCTAAAGACACTTCACGCATTTTTTCACAAGCGCAGTGTGCAAAAAACAACGAGGCATGGAATGCCACCATGCAAAGCACTGCTGCCAATTGAAATGCTGCGTGTACATCACAAAAACTGCTTAAGTACGCTTGCAAGCTGCCTTGAATTCCAACGTGTCTGCGCTTCAGTCAGTGCTGCATAACCAATGACGATCGCAGGCGTAAGAGGTGGTTGATTCGCATAATAGAAAGAACTCACCCCCTGCAACACTAAACCACGCTCAGCTGCACAGGCAATCAGCCTATCTTCCGACACACCATGCGGTAGTCGCAGTACGAAATGAAACCCTGCATGTAGTCCACGAAACGATTCTTTAGGTACCCCTGCCATACACAATTCATGAAGAATCAAATCTCGCTTTTTTTGATAGGACAAACGCACTTTTTTCAAATGGCTTGCAAAAGCATTCGTGCGCATAAAATCTGCAAGCGTCAATTGGTCAAGCACAGAGGCAGTGCGCCCCATAGCAGCATGGGCACGAATTAATGCGTTTAATCGAGTTGAATTGGCAACGATATAGCCGACCCGCAATGCAGGAAACAGCGACTTGTTAAAGCTGCCACAAAAAATAACACTGCCGGCTTGATCTTGGCTTTTAAGTGCGGGCAATGGCGCTGCATCGTAGCTGAAATCACTGTCGTAATCGTCCTCAATGACCGTTGCGCCACGCGTATTTGCCCAGTGCAATAGTTCAATACGGCGTTCAGGAGAAAGCATGACACCTGTCGGTGCTTGATGTGCGGGCGTCACATATACGGCACGAGCACTCAAATGATGCAGGTCACTCACACAAATACCGTTCTCATCCACAACCACCGGCAACACTGTATTTCCCCGTGCGGCAAACAACTCCGCAGCACTGCGATAACCAGGCTCTTCGATCGCCACGGCAGCTCCACTGTCGGCCACCACTTGCGCGCATAAGTCAATGGCATGGCGGATGCCCCCGACGATGAGCACCTGATCTGGCACACAGAATACTGCTCGCGATAGTGCTAGATGCTTGCAAATTTCCTCACGTAGAGAAAGCAGGCCACGCGGATCTTGATTGCTTAAATCACTATTTTGCAAAGTCTTTGCGGAACGAATCAGGCTCTCTCGCCAAGCTTTCAGATCAAAGGTGGTTGTATCAGGCACTCGGGCAACAAATGGCTGCCCCGCCTGCACCTTTGTGGAAATTGGCTCAACCACTAACGGCAAGTGTGGGGCCATCAACGTATCCGCCGTAGCATACAAAAACTGCTCTGGGAGCACCTCATTCACCCACGTCCCCCTCCCTACTTCGGCCTTCAGGTAGCCCTCATGTATCAGCCTCTCAAAAGCTAATTCCAAAACACCTCGAGAGACACCCCAACGCGCAGCCAAGACGCGCGTCGAAGGTACAGAGTGCCCTGCAGGCAACAAACGCGCAGCAATTGCATGAGCCACTTGCCGGTAGGCCCACTCCTGCTTAGTCTCCCCAGAAAGAGTTGGCAGCATAGGGAAGTCAAACATCCCTCTATTTTTACGTGATATTTTTTCCGTAGACATTGCACTCATGCAGGCAAAACATATAGAAGCTTAGATGGCCCCAAAAAGCAAGTGGCCCAACGCAACAAGCCACAACTGGCCCTTGGACGATTCAAGGTGGACCTTATAAATTAAGCCCATTGAGACTCCATTCCCAGTCGGCTATGCAATCAACCCAACAACACTCTCTTCAAGCCCCCATTGGCGTATTTGACGCTGGTATTGGAAGCTATGGAATAGTGCAAGTCATTCGCCAGCATTTTCCACAACAAGACATCTTGTATTTGGCAGATCGCGCCAGCTTTCCCTATGGGAGTAAAACAAAACCCTCGCTCGCATTGGCAGTAAACAAAGCGATCAACGCACTTGTAAACCATGGTGCACAGGTTGTCGTTCTCGCCTCCAATGCGCCCTCTGTGATGGTATTGGACGAAATTTCATCACAACAAAGCGTTCCTGTATTTGGTGTTTACCCCCCGGTAGCGCAAGCTTTGCAGCGCAGCTGTAGCGGTCAGATTGCAGTATTGGGAGTGCAATCGTTGGTGCAAAGCCGCGAAATCCTTTCCTATGTAAACACCCAAGCTGCTGGAGCCCCTGTCACCCTAAGAAATGCATCGTCTTTAGTTTCCTTGGTTGAAGACGGTAGCTTCTTATGGAGAAAAGAAGAGACACAAAACAAAGTGAGCGAGTTCATGGCTCGACTACTCGAAGAAAAACCTCATATTGATGTGTGCACCCTTTCGTCTACTCACTTGCCATGGCTTCTTGAATACTTCAAACGTGCAGCTCCAAGCGTGCAGTTCCTTGATCCCGCTCTGGAATTGCTCCCACAGCTAGGTCCCTTTACCAGTCAGGGCTGTGGTGTCACGAAATGCTTAGCAACAGCCAGTCAGGCCTCTCCATTGGATGATTTATCAAGAATGCTGCATCTATTAGGAGTGGATTTACAGCCAAACCTCATCACTATCGACTAGGAGAGCTTCGCATGAAACCCGTTAATCACATCTCAATCCACAGCCTTATATTGGCACTATGCTTTTTCATGCCTATTGCATCAAAGGCTCAGACTTACCCTGACCGTGCAATCACGTGGATCATCCCATTCCCACCCGGTGGTACTACTGATGTGGTTGCGCGCATCATCGCCAATGGTTTAAGCCAAGAACTAGGTCAGCCAGTAGCAGTTGAAAACAAAGCAGGGGCGGGAGGCATTATCGGAACACAACAGTTAGTCCGGGCGCGTCCGGATGGCTACACCATTGCTATGGCTACGGTTAGCACCCACGCTGTCAGCGCTGCATGCAATCCCAAACTTAGCTACAACCCTCTCACCGACTTCACCCCAATCACGAACTTGGTACGAACAGCGAATGTTCTAACGATCAACCGAGATTTTCCTGCCAAAAACTATTCTGAATTTCTAGACGTAGTCAAAGCATCCCCTAATCAATATAGCTATGCAAGCTCAGGGCATTGTGGTGGCATGCATATGATGGGCGAGTTGTTTAAAGCAGCGGCAAATGTATCGTTACTGCACATCCCCTATCGCGGTTCTGGCCCCGCTCTGAATGATGTCGCTAGTGGACAAGTGCCTGTCATGTTTGACAACTTGCCCTCCTCTATCGGCCATATCAAATCAGGACACATCCGTGCTCTGGCTGTAGCTTCACCTGAACGCTTAGCGTACTTACCTGACGTTCCCACTTTTGCAGAACTGGGCTTGCCGGAAGTCAACGATCCCGCATGGTATGGAGTGGTTGCACCAATGAACACACCTAAGGAAGTCGTCCAACGCCTTGACAAAGCATTTGCCGCAGTTCTGGCTGACGAGGATGTCATCAAGCGCTTGGCGTCAAGTGGCGCTGTTCCAGCCAACAGTTCGCCCGAGATATTCACACAAGAAATCAAAGCAGAATTAGAGAAAATGAAAAAAGTAGCTGCTGAACAAAAGATCACGTTCGAGCATTAAGGCAACGCTGAATAAATCCCCTCGCACGCGCACAATTTGCTTGGCAAGCCATTGCCCAGTCAGGAGGGGCAAATGAAGCAGTAAACCTTAGCCGTATGCGTCGTTCAGCACGAAGCCTTTGAACAGTATTGCAAGCCCACAAGGCACGACATCTTTTTGGCAACGCTGGACAAGCTTGTGCCGTGGCAAGCGCTTTGCTCTGTCATCTAGCCTTCTCTCCCTGAGTCAGTAATGGCCGTCCGCCCATTGGCCTTGAGCGCATGCTCAAAATGTATTTTGTGCAGTACGGGTTCAATTTCGCCAATGAGGCCTGAAAAAATGCATTTCTTGAAGGCTCCGCACTACGCCGTTTCGTTGGCATTGATTTGGGCCGAGAGCGTATGCCAGATGGCACCACACTGCTTCGCTTTGGCTGCGTGATCGAAAAACATCAACTTGACGAGGCTTTTTTGCCAAAGTCGGTGAGCAAAGGAATCTTCACACATATGCGCACCATTCACCTCCAAGTCAAGGCAAGTATGGCTGGCCGCTGAGGCAAAAAGAGCGCGTGCGAAGATAGCAAGGCCAATAACAATACGCCGAGGGCTGTTGTATCTATGCGATTGCGTTCAGGTCAGACTGAACACACTACGCCATAGCGCTATTAGCATCAACGCAACTCAACGGTCTGCACATCGGCTTGCGCCAATTGCACGGCGGCCATCCAGCGAAACAACGAGTCCACCGTGATGGTGTCGATCTGATCCTGGAAACGCTGGCTACTGGGGTGGTCATCAAACGCAATGTTGGCCGCACTGATACGCCCGCCTAAACGCGATAGTGCGCGAATTTGCAACCGCTGTGGCACATAGTTGCGCAACTGCAGCCATGCTTGGGCTTGCGCGCGCGTTTGCACAAGCGATGGCTCCATACTTTGCGCCAAAAATTCGAACGCCCATTGGTTAGATTGCTGGTACTTGGTACCCCAAGCGTAGCTCACTAGGTTGTAATTGCGCTCATTCAAGAGAAGCGCTGCCGCATTGTCTGGCAACTTTGCCAGCAATTTTCTTTGTACATCCGGTTGCGGCACGATCCATGCGGCCTCATAACGCCACAAGTCATCTAGGAAAAATTCCGCCAAACCTTGGCGATATAAATAGGCGGAGTCAGTGCCGCACGTATTGAGCTTGTGCACTACACGCCAATGCCCTTGTCCATCACGGTATGCCCAGCCCGCATGCGAGTACTGCAAATTCCACCGGGATAAGTCTTGCCCAGCTCTGGCCAGTAAGACGACGTTGGCACCACTGGCATCCAACGCTTTCGCTGTTTGCTCGGCCAAGTTCAGCCCCTGCACAACAGTCTGCACATTGGGACGCTGATCTTCACAGGAGCGCCCCGCATAGGCAGCAGTGGTCATCGAGCCGACCAGTAAACACAATGCAGCTTTGGCACTCCATGCTGGTAGAAAGAATGGGTTCAATAACATCCTGACTCCTTTTTTTGCGCCTATTCACAAACGCTCGTTGTAGATCAAAGCATTGCCAACCGCGTTGGGGATGAACGCCAACACCTCCCCGGAGACGGATAGCACCACGCCTGTGCTGATGACCGCCGTGGTCAATACGCTGCCAACGCTATAAGCAACACCTTGCACCGCGTCAGCCGCCAGCGCAATAGAGATACGGACGCCATCAGAGGTGCGCTGCAACACCAATACCGTGCCTTTTGCTGACGTTTCAATAGCCGTGACCGTCCATTGGGCCCCACTCACCGCCAATTCTGCAGAGGCATCAGCGACCTCGGAAGCAGCTGACGAAGCCACAGAACCGGTCACAACGATGGAGGCAAGCGGCAATACCGAAAGATCCCCAGAGGCCTCACTTTGCGCCCAAGCCGATGGCAGCGCCATTCCGTGCAAACTCAGCGCCAGCAAGAGGGGGGCCAACCATCGACTGCGCACGTATGGTTCGCAGCGCTGGCCACGGGCGTTAAGCCGGTTCATGGTTACAACAGGCGATAGAAAAGAATGCATGGAAATCTCCTTAATAAAGACCTAAAGCAAAAATCGAGAAAACGAAAAACAAACATATTCAAAAGCTGATCAGCCAGGTGTTGTGGTCGCACTAAGAACACTCCCCTAGTCCACCTGCAATGAAAGCCGCTCATGACATGGGCACGGTAGGTTGTGCGGCAAATTGGCAGTCCGCTTCATGGCGGTCGCGCAGCATCTTGGCCAACGTGAAACCGCTACTCATCATGAAAAGCCAGCTTACCGCCAGGTAGGCCTTGTAGGTCGGGTTGATTGTCAAATTCAGCAAACCCCAGGCGGTAATTCCCATTGCAAAAGCAAAACTGCCCCATACGACCAGCCGCCACAGTGGGGTGTCTTGCTGTTGCGCCCATGGGGACTGGGCATCGCGGACAAATTTGGACAGCACAAACGCCGTACTCAAGCAAAAGACATAGCCCATGGCCATAAAGGCTTTCTCAATCGCCTGCCCAGGTAAATACAACAAACCAATGGCACTGAGCCCGATAGCAAGACCAAAAGAAATCCATGTTTGCCAGTGCCATTGGGCTGTGTCACGTTGAACGCCCAAAAGGGGTGATGCCATAACCATGTCCTTTCCAAGAGGTGATCAAACATGGCGATATCGTCATGGCAACAAGACCTAAATGATGCGTTATTTGGCCCTTATCGATTTTTTTGAGAAGAAAGGCATCATTTTTTAATACCTAATACGCATACCATGCTGAGAATTCCCCTCTCACATCAGAACGTGCCTATAGCCTATATGTAGATACATAAGGACATGCATAGGGATTAAGAGCGCAAGCAGAGACCATTCAGAACCCAAACCATGCAAAGCATGGCAAGAGCAGGTGCCACTGGCGCACATCCACACTAACGCACATCGGGCGGGGGGGCGGCAGTAGCCCGCAACACATTCAAAGCAATGGCCCCTAAAACCAGCACCGCAGCACCCAAAATCACCCACAGCAAGATGCGCTGATTCCACCACTTTTGTCGCAGACCTGGGCCTTGCAATGTTTGTGCAGACCCCTGAACTGCCAGCACTTGTGCCTCGGGCAAGCGGTTTTCCATGCCCGCTTGGTAACCCGGCATCACGGTACTCAACGGCAAACGCATCGGTTGCACGCCATCAGCACCGCCAAGCAGCTGAAACGGTGCTTCGCCAGTTGCCACAAAAACCACTTGCATGGGGCTATAGTCCAGCGCTACTTGGATTGGATTGTTTGCAAGCGTGTAGCCATTGGCAGGTTCAATACGCAGCTGTGACCCCAAGGCTGCATGCAACGGCAATGAAGGGTTGCTTTGGCTTGCCATACTGGCAAAAGCAGGCCCGGTAGGGTCAACATTCGTATCGGCGAGCTGGTACACCACCGTGTCTGCCACCCAGCGCCAAGGCGTGTTTTCGCTATTGCGGGTGAGTATGCGCACGGGCAAGAGTGTGTTGGCCCCTACCGCTTGCAAACGGAGAGCCTGAACTGCATGGCGCGAAGGCAAGCTCCACTGCATGAAATCCTCGGCTTGTTTGCTGGGTGTACCCAATGGCCATGTTTGAGGCGGCAATGGCGCCACGGCAGGCTCAAACTCCAGCTCGATCAAGGCCTCAGCAAGGCTAGCGCCATTGTCCCAACTCAGCCGCAGATATTGCCCTTGCAGTTGCAAAGGCGTCTCCAAGCGAATGCGCGAATTGACCGGCCCGTTCTCGTCAAACTGGAACAGGGGCTGCGCCTGCGCAACAAGGTGCCAATTTTTCAGATCATGGCTGCTCATAACGCTCACTTGCAGCAAGGTATTGCGGGGGAAGTCGCCGCGGATGGAAAGGCTGCGCACCGCACCACTGACCTCCCGCGTGTCGTAGAGCAAACCACGCAAAGCTTGCGCTTCTTGCGCCTGTGCCGAAGCAGGAGAAGAAGCCCCTGCAAGCTCCACCATGCGCTCACCATCACGTTCAATAATGCGTAAAGCAGGCGTTTGCTGGGCCAATGCCGCAGGGGCGTACAAGGGATAACCTTTGAACACTTTCGCAGGAGCCGGTGTTGGAACTTGGCCCGTTTTCTCCTCCACAAACGCAAACGGCAGCATCGCTCCGCTGCCATTGACCACACGCAAATCATCGCCCTGATCGGAGTGCAACCCTGCCAACACAGCCACTGGCACGCTAGCGCGCACCATGGAAGCGTGTGCGGGCATCACCAATTCTGCAGACCATGCGAACCGGCTTGCGGGTTGTGCCTGCGCAGGCAGCGACACGCTCAGCACGCTGCTGCACGCCAGCCCTACGCAAATAACAGCGCCGCGCCCCCATGTTCGGGCATCCCATCTAGTTATCCCCATACCGCTCATGATGACTCCTTACCCTGAGCCACAACCGCTGTGCGGGCAGCAGGCATGGGGGCGAAGTAACCAATCGCCACCATCAACGCTCCCACTGCAATGAACGCCACAATGCGTTCACCCCCGCCGCTGTTGGCTAAATCAACCAATAGCATTTTGACCACCGTCAACCCCAACAGCCCAGCACCTACTTGCCACAGCACACGCTGCGCCCGACGCCGCGCCAAAACCATGGTCATTAAAGCCAATACCGTCCACAAAACAGAATAACCAGCTTGCACCACAAACGATTGGGCTAACGTATCGGCCCGCCAAGGTACCGCAAAGAAATGGTGGGCCACGCGCAACCAAACGGTATTGACCACCACAAACCCCAGCACAGCAATGACAGCCCAACCCATGCGTGACTTCCATGCCGACTCAGCGTCAATCCAATCAGCCTGCTCTACGCGCAACCGCCACAGCACCAATGCACCCAAACCCAGAAGTGCTGCCAAATCAATCGGATTGAGCAGCGGCACATAAGGCAAAGGTTGCACATCGCCACGCACCAAACAGGCCAGTGCCAGCGTACTCAAGCCCACCAGCGCAGCCACGCCTGCGCCTGCATGCAGCAGATAATCACGTCGAAAGCGATTCAATGGCCAACCCGCTGACTTGGCATTCTGAGAACGCTGCGCCCTCCACCACACTGCGCGACTGAGCAGCAACAGCACGGCAATGGCGCTGACCACTCCCACCACTGCGTACCAATCCGAGCGCCACAATCGCGCCCAATCGACCAACGCAGCCAGAGTGCGCCCCGCTAAGAGAAGCGCCAAACCGACATTCGCGGTATGCACCACGCGCCAGTACAACAGTGGCGCGCTGCGATCTGCGCGGTACAGCACAACCAAATAGCCCATAGCAACCACACTCCACAAGAGCACCTCCCGCCATCCCCAGGAAGCCTCAACCACGGCCAGCAAAATACCAAAGCCGACTACGGGGAACGCAGCATACGCAGGCAAACGGGCTCCGCGCCATGCGAAGCGCTGTGCAGCCCATTGCGCCAGCAACACCAGCGCCACAAACCCCAATATGCGTACGGCATGCAGCATGCCTAGACCGAACAAAGGTCGACTGCCATACTGCAATTGAGCCCAAAGTCCCTGCCAAGCCCATCCAAAGCCGACCACAAACAGCACCACACTGACAACAGCGTTGGCGTGTTGCTCCCTTGAGGCTTGTGCCTTGCCTGAACCAAAGCGCCAAGGGTCGCTGCGTGTCCACCACGAAATAGCCAATGCACCACCAGCGAGTAAAAGGGATGAGAGAAAATCTGCATTAGCAAATGGCCACGACACAGGCTGGTCCAACAGCCCATAAGTCAGCCCGTAATAACGCCTATCCAAGACATGGAGCATCATGGCCCCTGCTACCGCCTGCATGAGGACACCAAATGCACACCCCCAACGGCTGTTTTGCTGGCGTGACAACCAATAAATGCCTGCCCCTTCTAACGCCCAGACTGCCGCGGTCACCTGCGGCTCAACGGCCAGAGGGACAGCCAAGGTCACCAGCAGCAGCCCAATGGCTGCGTAACTGCGACCCAACCAATGCGCAGCCTCAGACGCACGTTTGTGCAGCCCCCATGCCAGCCCGATATACAAAGCCCCCGCAATGATCGAGGACCAAGCGGCCCCATACGCGGTATCGCGCACCAGCTCAATTTGCAAAGCCAGCGCCGCCACAGGCAAGCCAAAGACGAGCGACGCATCGACTTTGTGCGCACGCGCAGCGCTATGGCGCAAGGCATATAGCAAGCCAACAACCAAATAAATCACAAAAAAAGCCAGCAAAAAAGGTTGTGTACTCGCATACAACTGCGGCGTGTACCGCAGCACGCCCCAGGCCGATGCCACACCAAAAGTCGCCAAAAAGCCCAGCAGATGAACGGCTCGCCATGGGCGCAAATATGCCAAGCCCGCTATCGCCATATTCAACAGCAGGTAGTACGAAAACAGCGCCACATGGTTACCAGAGCCATCCGACAGCAATACCGGAGCTGCAAAAGCACCGGCAAAGCCGACAAAAGCCATGGCCTGTGCATGGCGTTGCAATGCAATCACATTGGAAAGCACACACACAGCAACCATCAACGCCAATGCCGCTGATGATGGCAACAAACCATACAGCTTGAAAGCCGCAAAAATGGCCAAATAGAGGATGGCAACACCCAAGCCCTGCAGCAAGATGCCATAGTGGAAACGGTAACTCGTGTCACCTGAATCGCCATCCAAAACGCCTGCATTGGCGAATCTCTCCTTAGCCATCCGTGCGCCCTGCACCAACAAGCCAATCCCCACTATGGCAATGCCTGCCAGACGTGCCTCCGGCGGAAACATACTGTTGTCTGCGGCCCATTTCGCCAAAAAGGCCAGACCAATAAACAACATCAGCCCTCCCACCTTGGCCACGGTATTGCCACCGGTAAGCCAATCACGCACCTTGCTGAAGGCGCGCTCTACCCACGAAGGCGAGCTATAAAGAGAGGGGGCAAATTCGGCAGTGGAATCTGCAGAATGTGGGCTTGCTGTGCTTTGCCCTGCAATGGCGTCTGGTTTCGCTACAGGAGCGAAAGGATTGGCGGCTACTGGCTGTGCCGAGCGGGCAAGGGGAGCTGCCGCAGCCGCTTGATGCCAAGAAGCAGGATCTTGCTCTTGCCTCACTGGTGTGGAAGCCACTGTGGAAACAGACAACACGCCAGCAGTAATAGCTGCAGAGTCTGCTGCACCACCAACACTTCTATCTTCGCTTCGCCGATCTCTGCGCGAGGCTTCTTCCTCAACGGGATCTCGGGCTGCATCCAACACAACCTGTGCTTGCGCACGCGTACTCGTTTGCAGGTCTTTCTGCAGGCGCGCAAACTCCTTGCGAACACTGCGACGTAACGTCAACCCTGCCAGCATGCCGACAACACTGCCAATCAGCGGACTGGAAAGCTCCCAGCCATACCCTATCAGCCACCCGATGAACGCGCCCCAAATTGCTCCCCATATCACCATAGTCAGTCCCTCCTCCTGCAACCGTGAATGGCTGCACCATAACTGCGCATCATAGTGGCGCGCCACGCCTTCGCTGAAGTCGCATTTTTCGATACCACAGGTGCCTTTGGCGTGCGCGGCTGAACCCACCATGGTGCACAGCGCGTCGATCGAATGTGGGTTCCATTCCAGATTTGCCCTCCAGTGTTGTCTTAAAATCACGGCATGCCTTCCACGCCAATGCCCCCTACCAACCTCACAGGCCATCTGCTCATTGCAACACCAGGCCTTGAAGACGATTTGTTTGGTGGCAGTGTGGTGTACTTGTGTGAGCACAACGACAAAGGTGCGTTGGGGTTGATTGTCAACAAAACCACCGACTTGAATGTCCGGCACCTGTTCTCAAGATTGGAGCTGAGCCTGGCCCGCAATGATCTGGCCGACTTGCCCGTGTTGATGGGCGGCCCAGTGCACCAAGATCGCGGCTTTGTGTTGCACGAGGCGCCATTGCACGAAGAAGGCAAGCGCTATGCATCGACTCTGCCCATCATCCAAGGCTTGGCCATGACTTCCTCCAAAGATGTCATTGACGATCTCAGCCACGGCGCTGGCCCGCGTAAAGCGTTGATGGCGCTTGGCTGTTCCTCTTGGGACGAAGGCCAGCTCGAAAGTGAATTGGCTGCCAACGCATGGCTGACTGTACAAGCCGATGCAGATTGGCTGTTCAACCTCCACCCCAACCAACGCTATGCCAAAGCGTTCGAACTACTGGGTGTTGACCCACTGCGCTTGGTTGCCACGGCTGGCCATGCATAAAGCCGACTCCACCAATTTCCGTGCTGCACTGCCTTGCTGCTGCCCTAAGGCAATGCCATGACCAGCAATACTTCTTTTGCAGAAACCATCGGCCTGCCAATGCCATGCACCAGCGTACCGGCCCATATGGGAACTTTTCTCGCATTTGATTACGGCACCAAACGCACTGGCGTCGCCTTTGGCACGCGCATGCTGGCCTCTGCCAATGGCGTCGGCCTGATTGCCGCACAAGGCAAAGCGCAGTTCCCACTGGCGCAGCAGTACATTGCGCAGTGGCAACCCGACGCACTGGTAGTAGGCATCCCCTTCCATCCCGATGGGGCCGAACACGAGAACACGCTTCGCGCACGAAAATTCATGCGCAGCCTGCATGGTCGTTTCAATCTGCCCATTTTTGGGGTCGATGAGCGCTACAGCACCACCGAGGCGTTGGCCGATGGTGCCAACGAGAGCCAAGTCGATGCGCAATCTGCCGCTATCATCCTCACTCAGTTTTTAAGGAGCCTGCCATGACGGACATCTCTTCCTCCGGCGTTTTAGCGCTCGATGCCGAAAGCCTCTACAACGACCTGCGCACCGGTGTTTCGCGCTTGCTGGATAAAGACACCAAGCTTGCAGGCATCACCTCTGGTGGCGTGTGGCTGGTTGAGCGACTCATCCAAGACCTCAACCTGCCCCAAAGCGTGAATACGCTGTCGTCTTCAATGCACCGCGATGATTTTGCGCAGCGGGGCCTTACTGCCAGCGCGCAAACCACGCTGGACTTCGACGTCAATGGCGCCGACATTCTGGTGCTTGACGATGTGCTGCACACCGGCCGTACCATCCGTGCTGTGCTCAACGAACTTTTTGATTACGGACGCCCTGCCCGCGTTCGACTGGCTGTGCTGGTTGACCGTGCCGGACGCCAGCTTCCTATCGAAGCGACCTACGCAGCCGCTCGCCTGTCCCTGCCCGCCAGCCAGAAATTGGCCCTGGCCCGCCAAGACAACAGCGGTTTGCACTTTGCCATTGAACAAGCGTAAAACACCACCATGCTGGCCCGCCACAACCCTCAGCTCAACAAACACGGTGAATTGATTCACCTGCTCTCCACCGAAGGCCTCTCGCGCGAGATCCTCACCCACATCCTTGACACCGCCAGCACGTTTGTGTCGGTCAGTGACCGTGAAGTGAAAAAAGTCCCCCTATTGCGGGGCAAAAGTGTTTTCAACCTGTTCTTTGAAAACAGCACACGCACACGCACGACGTTTGATATTGCAGCCAAGCGCTTGTCTGCCGACGTATTTACGCTAGACATCACACGCTCATCCACCGCAAAAGGTGAAACCCTGCTGGATACCGTGGCCAACCTGTCCGCCATGGCAGCAGACATCTTCGTTGTGCGCCACAGTGAGTCAGGCGCCCCATACCTGATTGCCCAGCATGTGGCTCCTCACGTGCACGTGGTCAACGCAGGCGACGGCCGCCACGCCCACCCTACACAGGGCTTGCTGGATATGTACACCATCCGCCACTACAAAAAGGATTTCACCAATCTGTCAGTGGCGATTGTGGGCGATGTCCTGCACTCACGCGTAGCGCGCTCTGACATCCATGCGCTGACCACGCTGGGTTGCCCTGACGTGCGCGTGGTGGGTCCTCGTACCTTGGCGCCAGAGAGTTTCTCTGCGATGGGCGCTCGTGTATTCCACAACCTGGAAGAAGGCATTAAAGATGCCGACGTCATCATCATGCTGCGCTTGCAGAATGAGCGCATGAGTGGCGCCCTGCTGCCCTCCAGCCAAGAGTATTTCCACAACTTTGGCCTGACCCAGGAGAAATTGCGCTGGGCCAAGCCTGATGCCATCGTCATGCATCCAGGTCCCATCAACCGCGGTGTGGAAATTGACTCTGACGTCGCAGACGGCAAGCAAAGCGTGATCCTGCCGCAAGTGACATTCGGGATTGCAGTGCGTATGGCTGCCATGTCCATCGTGGCAGGCAATGAGGCATAAATTCCCGCCCAGCGCGCAAGCGTCTTATCCGCACCAGAACGGCCCTTTACAGGGTCGTTTTTCTTTCAAGCCCCATCTTGTTCAGATACGAATTCATTGCTTGTGGAAGAAAGGTGGTTGCAGGGGGCAAAGCACTGTCATGAAAACGATCGCGATGGCGCACCCGCAGTTGCTCTACGACGTCCGCAACTCGGCATAAGCAACGGTCGATTGTGCTGCGGTCCACACCATACTGCTGTGCCAGTTCTTGCTTGGTGGCGCCTAACACCGTATGGGCAATGTAAACCTCGCGTGTGCGCTGCGGAAATGTTTGCAGAACCGCTTGAACGCGGCCAAGCAACTCACGACTGCTGGCACAGTCTGCAGCATCTGGCGCCAGTTCAGGTACGCGCTGCACATCAAACAAGGCGCCATCTAACTGCATACGACGCTGTTCACTGCGCCAAAAGTCCTTCAGCAAGTTGTGTGCTGAGCCAAAAATATAGGCCTCTTGGTTTTTCAGCATATTCCCTTGTTTGGCTTTTTCGTACATATGCAGCCAGAGTTGCTGCGTCAGATCCACCGCATCATCGATGTTGCCTGTCTTGGCTTCGAAAAACCGCCTCAACTTGGGGTACATCTGCTCAAAACATACTGAAATCGCCTCGAGTTCGGTTGCGACCGCACCGTCGTGTTTCTGCTCATTCACAAGCCCACTGCTCCGCTAGGGATTCATTGCTCGCAACCCTCTTGCACTTCAGCTGTGCCTAGGTACAAGCATGCAAAGCCTTTCATTGCATGGGGGGTCATCTGAGAAAAGACAAAACAAAAATAGGACTTGAGGACATGCTCGCGCCTCGGTATTTTTACTAATACTTAACAATTCTAAATCAGAATAATTTCCATTACAGAGATATACCGATGTTACGGACTCTCTTTACAGAGAAACAAAACGTAAACAGCACCGCATTTCAAAGGATTCGTTCGTCTTTATGAATGCATCATTCTTAGAACGTGTTTACGTTCTTACAAGCGAGCCAAAAGAGTCGCCATGCAGTGACGAATCAGAGAAAGTGTTGACCACGCCTATCTGCATTCCTTTTTTCTGTCCATCACAACATCTTGCCGTCTGTACGCTACACCTGACACTGCAGCAGGACAACGTTCAGGCCGATTGCCTAAGCACCATGGTTCATCACAACACAAAACTTAAATACACATCAGTCTCACTTGCCTCTTTATTTTTAATGGGTGCATTCACAAATGCCCTTGCGCAGGCAAGCGATGCCCACTACAACCTGCCAGCGCAACACATTGAGCGCACATTGGATGCCATCACCACGCAATCCCACGTACCCATGCAGCTTGCAACCCCCTTGGAGTCCACGCACCAAGCACCTGCAATCAATGGGACATTAAGCGCGCTGGAGGCGGTGCGTGCAGCACTGGCAGGTTCAAATCTAGAAGCCATTGAACACAACGGCAGCATCGTGATTCAAGCCAAACCACGCGCGCCACAATCCCAAGCCGAGGCAGGAGCCCTACCGGAAGTTGTGGTCACTGCGCAAGGTCTAGGCGGTGCCAATGAACAAGGCCTTGTAGCCACCCGCGCAGTTGGTGCAACGAAAACAGATACCGCACTCGTTGAAACCCCCGTCTCCATCTCAGTGGTCACGCGTGAGCAAATGGACCAGATGGGTGCCCAATCCGTGCAGGATTCACTGAGTTATCTGGCAGGCGTGGATATTGGCACGAACGGAACGGACTCACGTGTAGACGAAATCTGGGTGCGCGGCTTCCGCACAGGCAGCTTCGCCAACAATTTGTACTTGGATGGCCTGCGCCCACCAGGAAGCAGCAGCGGCGCATCGGCCCTATCAACCCGTTTTGACAGCTACGGCGTCGAACGTGTCGAAGTCGTACGCGGCCCTATCTCAACCTTGTACGGGCAAGTGGCCCCCGGTGGGGTGGTCAATATGCGCAGTAAACGCCCTCCTGAAACCACCCAACGCCAAGTTGGCTTGCAGACAGACAACTGGGGTTTGATTCGCGCCAATATGGATTTTGGTGGGCCGCTGAACGAGGACAAAACCTTGTTGTACCGCTTGGTCAGCTCGGCCTCGCATACAGGCACACAGGTTGACCATGTCGATCTCAATCGCATCTTCGTCAACCCCAGTTTGACTTGGCAGCCCTCTGCACGCACCTCTTTAACGGTGCTGGGCAATTACCAGCAAGACCGTGGCGGCGCCACTTACCAGTTCCTGCCATCGGCCGGTATTGCCACTGCCTCACCTTATGGAACAGTGCCCACGAGCCGATTCTTGGGTGAACCGGACTACAACCGCTACGACCGTAACCAGACTGCGCTGGGGTATTCGTTTGAGCAGTTTTTTGGTGACGCTGGCGTATTGCGACAGAACGTGCGCTACATCAAAGTGGACATGATCAGCGATGGCGCTGGCCGTCGCACGTTGGGCGCCGATGGGCGAACTATGACCGGCACGGCCAGCTCCAACAAAAATAAAAGCGATGGCATCAGCATTGACACTAACGTTGCCTACACCATTGAGACAGGACCTTTCGTGCAATCTTTGCTCGCCGGGTTCGACTACCAAAAAACCGATATCCATCTTGATTCTGCCAGCGGCACAGTAGGCCCGATTGACTTGTTTGAACCTGTCTATGGGCAGCCTGTTGTGATTGGAGAGCGCAAGCCTAGTCAGGAAACAGGGCGCTACCAACACGGCCTCTACTTGCAGGACCAACTGTTCTGGGAAAAATGGACATTGACAGCCGGTTTGCGCCACGACTGGGCGAAAGACAAAGTAGTCAACCTCACTCGCAACACCCGCACAGACAACCGCAACGAAGCCACGACTGGACGCGTTGGGGTCACCTACCTGTTTGACAATGGCGTCGCGCCATTTGCCAACTACTCCACCTCGTTCCAGCCTTCATCTGGCGAGGATTACTTTGGCAAGCGTTTTGACCCGGTCTTGGGCAAACAAGCCGAAATGGGCGTGAAATACCAGCCAGCGGGGTCATCCAACCTGATTACGGCTTCGGTGTATGAAATCACGCAGAGCAACATCTCTACCCCTGACCCTGATCCAGAACACCTGTGCAATGGTGGTCAGTGCTATGTGCAAACAGGGGAAGGCCGCGTTCGCGGGCTGGAACTTGAGGGTGTGTACGCAGTAACACCAACCGTGACAACGTCTGGCTCGTTCACCTACCAAAACACCAAGGTGACCGAAAGCAACAGCACCGACCTTGGCAAGCGTTTGGCCCGAGTGCCTGACCAGATCATCACCTTGCGTGGTGACTGGCGCGCTGCACCTGGCTTAAGCCTTGGTTTGGGCGCGCGCTACACCGGTTCAAGCTATGGCAACACCACCAACACGTGGAAAAACGATTCGAAAACCATCTGGGATGCATCGCTGCGTTACGACTTAGGTCAACTGGATGCCCAATGGAAAGGTATGAAGTTCAGCCTCAATGCGGCCAATCTGTTTGACAAAGTCACTGTGGCCTGTACTGGCGCATCATCATGCTTCTATGGTGCTCGCCGGACTGTATCTGCCAACCTCACATACGATTGGTAAACCAACAATGACTGCACATTCACTGATAAAGCGTCGCGCAGCGTTGCTGGGCTTGGCCTCACTCAGCCTTGCAGGTGTCGCCACATCCCAAACCTCAGTAGCACCGCGAACAAGCCAGGACGGCGAGCAACCCCGCTCTGGCGGGCGCGGCGCGGATGCCCCAGAAAAAAACACCACAAGCAATGCCGGTGGTGGGCCTCGCGGCAACCAACAACCGGCAGAAACCATTAGCCATGCGCAAGTGCAATCCTTCCCGCTGGGAAGCTCTGGTAAAGGGGAGCCATGGCAAATACATTTGGCGCTGCCGCGTGGCCCGGTCCCCAAAGAAGGGGCAGCAGCCTTATACCTACTCGATGGCAATGCCACCTTCCCGCTTGCATGGCACGCGATAGAACGCCTCAAGCAGGCTCAGCCCGAGCTCGCTGCCGAACTGGATGCCTTGGTACTGGTTGGAATTGGATATCCCTCTGGCCTGCGCATTGACACACCACGCCGCTACCAAGACTTCACCAGCTACACTGCCGAAGAATTTCGCCGCGCACGCGGCGCAGAATTGGAAACCGGCGGCCGCGATCAATTTCGCACATTCATCGGTCAAGAGCTACGCCATGCCGTAGGGCAAAAAACACCATTGAATCCGCAAGCACAGAGCTTGCTGGGCCATTCTATGGGCGGCCAATTTGCTATGCACATGCTCTACCGGGAACCTCAACGGTTCCAGAATTTCATTGCCGGCGACCCCTCATTCTGGTGGAACGGTGGATCACTATTGGAAGAACAAGCGGCGTTCATTGCAGGCGTCTGCGCAGCAGGAGGTCGTCTGTCCCCTGGCAAGCGCTTGCTGACTGAAAATTCAGGAACACCATCGCCCAATCGCCCAAACCCAACCATCGCCTTGGCGAAGCTGGAGGGACTGTCCATTTGGCATCGCCAACAAGCACAAGCCTCACACGGCTCAATGCTCGGTCCCCTCGTTGAGGATGGTGTGCTATTCGCCTTGGGCCGCTTGCCTGCAACAGCCCAACAGCGCCAAACCAGCCCTGCAACGGTGTAGAACACCATGCACGTCTATTGCAAACCATGAACCAACAGTCCACCCCTTTCCCACTGAACGGCTTGCGTCGGCGTGAGGTGCTGTGCAGTCTTGCTGCCTTAGGGACCTTGCCTTTGGCAACAGCAGCACAAGCGCAAACCACGTCGGCAAGCGCACAAACAGCGGCTGCGCCCACATCCAGCACACCACCATCACCACGCCGCAACTATGCAGGGGGCGCTCCCGAGCAGATCGACGACCCACGCGTGAGCCACTTTGACTTGCGCAGTAGCCAAGCTGATGAGCCCGCATGGCGCATCTACCTGGCCAAACCTGCTGCGCCAGCACCCCAATCGGGCTACCGCGCGCTGTTTCTGCTCGATGGCAATGCGACTTTTCCCATGGCATGGCATGCACTAGAGCGTTTACGGCAAGGCCAAGGCCCCGCCGCAGAACGCGCAGCCCAAACGGTATTGGTCGGCCTGGGTTACCCTGCAGATGTGCGTTTTGATGTGCAGCGCCGTTTCTACGATTACACACCGCAAACGGACCCCGCCACCATGGGCGGAAGAGGCAGCACCCGCACAGGTGGGCAAGACGTGTTTCTGGATTTTGTTGCGCACGATGTACGCAGTGCTATTGCCAAGCAATTGCCGCTGGACCAGCTGCAGCAAGGCTTGTACGGCCATTCTTTAGGTGGCTTGCTGTGCTTGTATGCTTTGTACACACGCCCGGCTTTGTTCCGAACCTGGATTGCTGCCGATCCTTCTATCTGGTGGAATGCGGGTTCATTGCTGCGCCACGAAGCTGCCTTTCTCTCAACCTTGCAACTTGCAGGCAACAAGCTCACTGATCCCATGAAAGTGCTCATTGAGCGCTCTTCCAGCAAACCCCGCGCACGCGATGCGCAAACCCAAACCAGCAACACCACACCGAACACCGCAGCACCAATCAATGCCAGCAATGGCTCTGCCCACACAGCCAATACGCGCTTGAATAACGCAAACGTCAACAGCACCAACGCAAGTGGCCGCGCCAGCGTGCCCGCCAGCCAAGCACTAGACACTGGTAAAGCACTGGCACGCATTCAAGGCATGCAGGTGTTCTACCACCAATTTGAAGATGAATCACACCCCTCGATGATGCAACCGTCCATCAACGATGCCGTGGGCTTTTTTCTGGGAAACACCCCCAGCCACCTGCAGTCGCTCTAAGCACATGTTGAATACAGTAGGTGTGCACGCAGCAATCGAGCCATTCCCTTGCGGAATAGGTGCACACGCAATGATTGTTTGCCAAGCGCCTTCCTGCGCCCTAGCATCTGGCCGGTAATTCAACCAGTTTGCGCATGCACGATGGTGTGTGCGCTTGTTTGCCATGACGCACTTCACTACATCTGCCCATTCTCAAAGCGCTGGCCGCGTGCTCGTCGATGCACTGGCGCTACACGGTGTTGACCGTGTGTTCTGCATTCCCGGCGAAAGCTATCTGGAAGTGCTGGACGCGCTGTATGACGAAAAAGGCATTGAGGTAGTGGTGACCAAGCACGAAGGAGCAGCAGCCAACATGGCCGAAGCCGATGGCAAGCTCACCGGCAAGCCAGGTATCTGCATGGTCACACGCGGCCCAGGCGCAACCCATGCCAGCATTGGTGTACACATCGCCCAGCAAGACTCCACGCCGATGATCTTATTCATCGGGCAAATAGCACGCGAACACAAAGGCCGTGATGTCTTCCAGGAAATGGATTACCAAGCCGTCTTTGGCCCGTTTGCCAAACTGGTGATTGAAGTAGACCATGCCGACCGCATGGCCGAATTGATAGCCCGGGCCTTTCATACAGCGGTATCGGGCAGACCCGGCCCTGTCGTGGTGGCCCTGCCCGAAGACATGCTGGAGGTGACTACCCACGTGGCAGCCTGCAAGGCAACAGCCATTGAGCCGACGGCAGTTGCAGCCCCCACTGCTGAGGCAGTCTGCCAACTGCTACTGCAAGCCCGCAAGCCACTGGTCATTGCAGGCGGAAGCCAGTGGGATGCCGCGGCCAGCGCGCAACTGCAGCGTTTTGCACAAACCTGGAATGTGCCCGTGGCCAGTTCATTCAGGCGCCAGGATGCGCTGGATAACAACCACCCCAACTATGTGGGGCACCTGAGTCTGGGCATGAGCGCCAGTGTGCGCAATATGGTGGAAGAAGCAGATTTAATCTTGGTCCTGGGCGCACGACTGACCGATACCGCCACGGCCGATTACGACATGCTGCAGGTGCCACGTCCAGCGCAAAAGCTGGTGCACTGCCACGTCGATGTGCACGAACTCGGCCGCGTATTCCAGTCCGATCTGGCCATTGCCGCGCCACCATTGCCCCTGCTGCAAGCCTTGTTGGACGCGCCAGTGACCAGCAGCAGTATCGCTGCGGCATCGCAACACTGGAGCGAATGGACCGCACATGGCCGCGCAGGTTTTGACGTATTCACCAGTCGCCCGGCCGTTGCTTTGCCCGTCAACGGAGTGGACTTGCGCGAAGTTATGCTGCATGCCAGCCAAGCCTTACCCGCCAACACCATCATGACCAATGGTGCAGGCAACTACGCCGTGTGGCTGCACCGCTACTACCGTTACCGCCAAGCCAAAACCGAATTGGCCCCCATTTGCGGAGCCATGGGCTATGGCCTGCCTGCAGCGATTGCGGCTTCTTTGCGCCACCCGCAACGCACGGTGGTGTGTGCAGCGGGTGACGGCTGCTTCATGATGTACCCACAAGAATTGGCCACAGCAGCCGAGTTTGGTGCCAAGCTGATTGTGCTGTTGGTCAACAATGGTATGTACGGCACCATCCGCATGCACCAGGCCAAACGTTATCCCGGTCGTGTCAGTGCCACGCGCCTCAAAGGGCCAGATTACTGCGCTCTTGCACGCTCATTTGGTGCCTACGCCGAACAAGTCACCCGAACAGAAGATTTTCCAGCCGCATTGGCACGGGCACAGCAACACGGCGGCATTGCCGTGTTGGAACTGATGACAGATCCAATGCAGATCACACCAGACATGCGCTTGTCTACATCGGATCTTTGATCGGCGCACCGGCACGAAAGTGCCACGCCTGAGGCTTCACACCGCCGTGAACTGCAGTGCCTGCTCTTGCAGCCACGCCCTGAAGGTTTGCAGCGGTGGGAAATGCGCACGCCGTGCAGGCCATACCAAGTAATAAGCGCCCACACTTTGCAGCGCAGGCAAGTTCGGGACTGCGCACACCAGTTCGCCCTGCTGCAATTCCCGCTCAATCAGAAATTGCGGCAACAGCGCCACGCCCACACCAGCCACTGCGGCTTGCGCCAAGGTGGCAAACTGGTCAAAGTGCGCCCCAGCAATAGCAGGCAGCTCCATGCCTTTGCTTGCGAACCAACGCTGCCAAGCATGGGCCCGCGAAGCCAAGTGCAGCAAAGGCACCTCCACAAGGTCAGGCACGCGACCAATGGCATGGCGTTGCAGAAATGCCGGGCTGCATGCGGGCACCACGGTTTCGTGCATTAAAAAAGCACTTTCGGCATTCGGCCAGTCGGCCTGCCCAAAATGAATTGCGGCATCTTGCATATCCAGTTGGAAATCAAACTTGGCCAAGCGGGTGCTCAAGTTCAAGGTGATTCCTGGGTGCTTCTGAAAAAAATCAGGCAACCGTGGCGCAAGCCAACGTGTGCCAAAAGTCGGCAAAATCGCCAAATTCAGCGCGCCCCCTTGCGGATTGGTCTTGCAAGCCAGCGTTGCACTGGTAATGCGTGCCAGCGCCTCGCGCACCTCTTGCGCATAAACCTGCCCTATCCCGCTGAGTTTGACGGTCTGGCGCTCACGAATAAAGAGAGCCGTCCCCACAAAATCTTCCAGTGCACGCACTTGCCTGCTGACCGCACTTTGCGTCAGATGCAACTCGGCAGCGGCAGCCGTAAAACTCAACAGCCGAGCCACCGCTTCAAAAGCGATCAGCAAGGAAGTGGGGGGAAGGTCTCTGCGGGCGAACATAGGTCCGCATTGTGCGCGAACGCTGTCTTCTGTGTGCGGCATAGTCCACATAACCTTGACTCAAAGGCAGTACGGATCAGATACAACATGCATTGTCAAAAGCGCCAATTCCAGCGCCGCAATGGCCAACAGCGGTTGCGCGCAATGGATTGGTCGATTGCAGCAACGCCAATCCACATGCAATTCCAATCCCGTTGCCATGCAACCGCACTGGCGTTTTTCACGAGCATTTTTCACAATTGCTTTGCAAGCGCACATCGCAATCGCGAACTGCCGCTTACAGTACCCGCCCCGGGTTGAGCAGGTTATCGGGGTCCAGCGCTGCCTTGATGCGATGCATCAGCTGCAAAGCCACGGGTGATTTGTAATGCGGCAGTTTGTCACGTTTGAGCGTGCCGATGCCGTGCTCAGCCGAGATCGACCCGCCATGGCGCAGCACCGCTTGGTAAACCACATCTCCAATGGCGCCTTCAAACTGCGCCACAAAAGCCGCGGCATCGCCCCCCTCAGGCGCCTGGGTGTTGTAATGCAAGTTGCCATCGCCCAAATGGCCAAAATTCACCAAGCGGATACCAGGCACCAGCGCGCGCAAGGCCTCATCGGTTTCCTCTACAAACGCGGGGATGCGTGAGACGGGCAAGGAAATATCGTGTTTGACGTTCACGCCCTCAGCCGCTTGGGCCAGCGTAATGCTCTCACGGATATGCCAAAGGTCATGTGCCTGCTTGAGGTTCTCCGCAATGATGGCATCGGCCACCATCTCCTGTTCCATGGCCTCTTCCAGCAACCGCTCAAACAGCGTTCGCGCATGGGATTCTGATTCACTGTCCGAGGCTTCGAGCAACACACAGAATGGACTGTCTTGCCACATCGGCACCCGCAGGTGCGGGTAATGCGAATCCACCAACGCCAAAGCTTGCTGGTTCATCACCTCAAACCCCGTCAGGGCTGATGCCAGATGCTGGTGTGCCAAGGCCAACAAGGCACTGGCTGCTTCCAGCGTGGGCACCGCCGTCCATGCAGTCAATTGCGCTGCAGGCTTGGGGTACATGCGCATGGTCGCTGCCGTAATGATGCCCAAGGTGCCCTCGCTGCCAATGAACAGGTTGCGCAAGTCGTAACCGGTGTTGTCCTTGCGCAGGCCCTGCAAGCCTTCCCACACTTGGCCATCAGCAGTCACCACCTCCAACCCCAAGCACAAGTCCCGCGTATTGCCATAGCGCACAACCTGCGTGCCGCCCGCATTGGTTGCCAGGTTGCCGCCAATGGTGCAACTGCCTTCTGCCCCGAGACTCAGGGGAAACAAAAAACCAGCCTCATCGACTTGTTTTTGCAGGCTTTGCAGCACCACGCCCGCATCGACGGTGATGGTCATATTGTGCGCATCGATTGCACGCACTGCCTGCATGCGGCGCAAACTCAGCAGCACTTGCTGGCCTGTGTCCTGCGGGATGGAGCCCTCAACTAAGCCCGTATTGCCGCCTTGCGGAACAATGGAAACTCCCGCTTGCGCGCAGACTTTGACGACCTGCGACACTTCTTCAGTGCTGCCTGGGCGCACCACACACAAGGCTTGGCCATGGGTGCGTTGGCGCCAATCGGTCACGTATTGCGCGGTGGCATCACCCAGCAATACGTGGGCCTCCCCGACGATGCGCTGCAGAGCAGCAATCAATGGCGTTTGCATCACAATCTCAATGCTTATGAAGGTCTATAGGTTGGTATAAGAGCGTGTTGGCACAAACATGTGCCCTCACGCAACCACAGTGCGTTAGCACCATGCTTAGAACGTGTTTACGATTTTTTTGGGGTCGCGCAAGACGCAAAAAAGAGGCAGCACAAGGCGTGCGGCGCAGCTCAGACTGTTGGTCTAGCAAGACGAGCAATGCAGCAATGCACTTTTTTGCACCTTGCCCTTCGGGTTACAGCCCAAAAGGCGCCCTGAAGCTTGAAAAGCTTCGCCGGGCAACAAGCCCGCCTGCGGTTTCTCAAGCTCCGGTGCATCTTTTTGGGATGTAACGCGATCCCCAAAAAGATCGTAAAACGTTCTTACATCTTTTCTACGCCTGCGCGTTCAATGACCGTGTTCCAGCGCTTGTATTCTTCTTGCGTGTAGCGTTTGAATTCTTCTGGCCCCATGGCACGAGGTTGGCCGCCCATTTCAGCGACCTTGCTCTTAAAGCCGGGGTCTTGTGCGCACTTGAGAACCGCTGCACTCAGTAGGGCAGTAATCTCTGCAGGTGTACCTTTAGGCGCCAGCACTCCATTCCAGGTTCCGGTCACGAACTGGTCGTAACCACTTTCAATCATGGTTGGAACATCGGGCAGCAGAGGAACACGTTCTTCAGAAGCCACCGCCAATGCCTTGAGCTTTCCAGAAGTCACAAAAGGCAAGGCAGGGGTGATGTTCTCAAAAATGAAGTCCAACTGCCCACCCATCAAATCGGCCAATGCGGGGGCGCTGCCACGATAGGGTACATGCAGCAAATTCAGGCCTGCAGCCGTGCCAAACATTTCTGCAGACAAATGGATGGTTGAGCCACTGCCGGGTGTGCCGTAACTGAGGCCGTCTTTATGGTTCTTGCCAAACTGCACAAACTCTTGCACCGTTTTGGCAGGTACGCGCTCTTCGTTGACCACCAAAATATTCGGAATGTAGGCCACCAAACCCAGGTACTCGTAATCGTCAAGGTTCTTCTCGCTCAGGCTTTTGTAGAGGCTTTGGTTGATGGCCTGAGTCCCCGCCGTACCAAACAACAGGGTGTAGCCATCTTTGGCTGCAGAGGCCACACGGCTGGCACCAATTGAGCCATTGGCACCGGAGATGTTTTCCACCACCACAGGCTGCCCCAGTTCTTCAGACAGGGATTGACCCAAGATGCGTGCAATCAAATCGGTGTTACCGCCTGGTGCAAAAGGCACCACCAAACGGATCGCTTTGTTCGGGTACGTGTCCGCAGCCCAAGCGGACAAGGGCGCCACACTGGCGGCCACGCCAAGCGCGGCAATGGAATGAAGAAAAGCTTTGCGGGTGAGCTGGAACTTGGACATGGTTGTCTCCTTTTTGGGGTTACACACGGGTGGGGTCTATTGGTATGGGTCTTGCGCTATAAAAAGCTTGTGCTGGCACGTGGCCTGCCCAGCTTGCCGATGTTCTTGCTGCTGTTGGCTTGCATTAATGCGCCGGCGCTACCACCAGCGCCATCAATGCCTGGAGCACGGCGTCGACAGAGCGCTCCTGCGCCTGGGCATACAAGGCCAATTCATCCAACGTTGTGCCGCCCAAGTCGCGCTCAAACACTTGCCGGGCCGCATTGGCTTGGTACTGGCGCTGTTCTTGTCCGCCCAAGTTGGACTGAAAAATACCGGCGGCACTCACCGGCAAGAAGTCTTCATACGTAATCGGGTGGGCCTGCACCCAACCCCGCGCGACCAGCACATTCAGTGCAGGCTCTGGCGCTTGCAGCAGCGCCAAGGCTTCTGCAGCCTGTGCCTGGCCAGCCGCCGTCAATGCGTAGCGGTAGTAGGCCAGACCTTGTTCGCGCATGGCAGTATGGTCGTCGGGAAATTGCTCAAACGTGCGCGCCAGACGCTGCACATAATCGGGTGCAGCGCTGCCTGCGTTCTCCATGCTGCGCACCTGAGCCAACAGTTGGTCGTACAGCGCACGGCCTTTGGGCGTGAGCGCCACGCCACGTTGCTCAATCTCACCAAAACGGGCTGTGTGCGAACCGGTATGGTCGGTAAAACGCACGGTTTCCTCCAGTGCTTTGAAACTGGTTTGGCGCAGCAAAATCGGGCATTGGCGACGTGGCGGGCCTTCCACCACGTCTTTGGCATTAATGCCTCGCGCAGGCATGGCCGCTTGTATGGCATCAATGTCCAAGGTTCGCGGCGTCAAATGGTTGATGTGCGGCCCTTTGAAGCACACTACATCAGCCACCAAGCGGTGTGACTGCTGCAGACTTTCATACGTCGAAAAATCTACCGTGGCATCGCTGTGCCAGCGGAATGTCTCCAGCGCCTCCTGCACAAAAGCATCGGCTTGTGCGTGCGTCAAACCACCTGCAGCTTCACACTGTTCGATCAAGGCCAGCGCCTTGGGCGTGAAAATCTGACGCTGGGCCACAATATCTGCGGCCTTGGCACGCAGGGCCTCGTCAGCAATCAACTCCAAACGCAGCAACGAGGTGAAGACCCGAAAAGGGTTCTTGTGCAAGGCCTCATCGGTCACCGGGCGAAAGGCCGTGGCGTGCACCGGCACCCCGGCCACAGACAAGTCGTAATAACCCACAGCGTGCATGCCCATCACGGCAAACAAACGGCGCATCGTGCCAAGTTCTTGCGCAGTGCCCAGTCGAATGGCACCGTGACGCTCCAAATTCAAGCGCGCCAACTCACCTGTACGCTCCATGTCTTGCTGCACAGCAGGTTGCGCCTGCAAAACCTGTGCATTCACCTCGCCCACCAAATCCAGCAAGGTGCCGTATTGCGGTACTTCGTCGCGGTACATATCCGACATAGCGCGTGAGAAGCGCGTGCGCACCTCATCGGGCGAGACAAAAGAGCCTGAAACATCGTGGGCGTGGGTAGCGGCCATAGTGGGGGTGTTCATTGGAGAAAGACAAGCAAACAGCGCCATGCATACGTTGTGCGTCAAGCCACCGCCATGCATGAACAGAGCGCCGATACTAGGAGCCACGCCCAGACCTAGCAAACAATAAATTGAACATCACCCATTCCGAGATGGAATAGATCCGCACAAACCCTAGGCCTCTGCCATGCAGTGCGCCACATGCTGTGCAAAGGCGGCAGTACAGGCAGGCAATACCCGCTGCGGCAGCGCCAACAGCGCGACAGTGCCTGCATGCAAGCGGCGCTCCTGAATAGGCACCCACTGCAAACCCGGTGGCGCCTCATCACCTACCCGCGTTTGAAATCCTATTGCCTGCGAGTGGCGCAAATAACCGAACATCAACTCAAAGGCATTGGCCTGCAGCACCACATTGGGATGCAAACCTGTAGCAGAAACCACGCGATCCAAAATGGCGCGGCCAGCCAAGGAAGCGTCGGGCATCACCACGGGATAGGCAAAACACTCTTTCAACCCCACCGATGCGCGTTGTGCCAGCGGGTGCCCTTGCGCCATCACGGCGCAGGTGCGTGCTGGCATTTTGGCCAACACATCCAAGCCGTGGCGCACCGGCGGGTTAAAGACCATGCCGACATCCGCCTCGAACCCCTGCAAGGCTTCGATGGCCAGCGCATGATCGAGCACCTTGACCTCAAAATCTACCTTGGGGTGGCTGCGTTGGAACTGCCCCATCAGCCGGGGCAAAAAGGAAGGCGCCAAGGCTTGGCTGATGGCCAGCTTGACGGTTCCGCGTTGCAAGCCTTTGAGTGCCTGCATCTGTGCCAGCACCCCCTCCAAATCTGCCTGCCTGCGCCGCGCATAGGCCACAAACAGCTCACCCTCAGTGGTCAAACGCACACCACGAGGCAGGCGCTCGAACAGGCAAACGCCTAATTCATCCTCGATATCCTGAATCCGACGGTTCACCGCTGAGGCGGCCACATGCAGCCGCTCCGCGGCACCACGAAATGAACCGCAACGCGCCACGGCATCGACATACTGTAAAAAACGAAGATGTTGCATGGCAAATGAGCAAGCAATCGCCATGCCATCTCGTTGCCAAAACGGCAACACGTTGTGCATCAAAAAGTATTCGAATGGCACCAATCTGGCACAGGCATTGCTGCGTTTGCAGCATCTGTTTTGAAGACTGGAATGACCATGCACCACATTGATGCTTTTCGAATTGCTTGCAGTGGCCCGGGTGACACCTCGGGCTTAGAAAACCTCCTGCGCTCTGGCGCCATCGTGGCCGAGGACATTGTGGCCGTCATGGGCAAGACCGAAGGCAATGGCTGCGTCAACGACTTCACCCGCGAGTACGCCACCCGCGCCTTGGCCCAATGCCTCGCCACATGGCTGCGCTGCACACCCGCCGATGTCGAGCAACGTGTGGCTTTTGTGATGTCCGGCGGCACCGAAGGGGTACTGTCCCCGCACTGGACGGTCTTCACCCGCAAACCGGCACAACCACGCGCGCCCGGCATGGGCAAGCGCATGAGCATCGGTATTGCCTTTACCCGCGACTTCTTCCCTGAAGAAATTGGCCGCATGGCCCAAGTGCTCGCCACCCAGGAGGCTGTTGCACAAGCGATGCACGACGGCGGCATTACCGCGCTGGAGGATGTGCACTTTGTACAGATCAAATGTCCGTTGCTGACCTCGGCAAAAATCGCCGATGCGCAAGCGCGTGGCGCCAGCGTGGTTACACACGACACGTATGAATCCATGGCGTATTCACGCGGAGCATCGTCTTTAGGGGTGGCGCTGGCCACTCAGGAAGTACCCGTCACTGCCGTGGATGACGAAGCGATTTTGCAGCGCTGGGACTTGTTTTCCGCCGTCGCCTCTGCCTCTTCTGGCATTGAGATCGACCACAACGTGGTCATCGTGTTGGGCATGAGTGAGCGGGCCAGCAGCAACTTGGCCATTGCGCATGCTGTCATGGTCGATGCCATCGATGCCAAAGCCATACAAAGCGCGATTGCGGCCCTGCCAAGCACTGCTGGCCAGTTGGACTGTATCGTCAACGTGTTTGCCAAAACCGAAGCCAGCCCGGACGGTTTGGTCAGGGGCCAACGCCACACCATGCTGGTCGATTCCGATATCCACTCCACCCGCCATGCCCGCGCCGTCACCGGTGCGGTGGTGGCCTCTATCGCTGGCCACGGCATGGTGTATGTCTCAGGCGGTGCCGAACACCAAGGCCCTGCAGGCGGTGGGCCAGTGGCCGTGGTGGCAAGGCTCACATCCGAAGGAGATGCCGCATGACTTCCCCAGCCACATTGGCCTACGTGCAAGCGGCTGCAGCCTTGCTGGCGCTGCCCTTATCAGAGGAACGCGCCCACGCCGTCGCGGAGCATTTCGAACGCACTGCCGCAATGGCGCGCTTGCTGGAGCAAGCGGCCGCACTGGGTGCCCACGATGAGCCAGCCGCCATTTACTGCCCTGCCCCATTTCCTGCGAAGGACTGCTGATGCCCACAACCATGCACACAACCGAGATACTGGCTGCTGTTGCCAGTGGCCAGCGCAGCGCGCGCGAAGTGGTGCAAACCACACTGGCGCACATCGCCCGCGTAGACGGCCAGCTCAATGCCTTCACCGCCACCACAGCAGAACGTGCGTTGGCTCAAGCCGATGCACTGGACCAACGCCGCCGCCAAGGCCACACCTTGCCGCCTTTGGCTGGCTTGCCCTTTGCCGTCAAAAATCTTTTTGACATTGAGGGCTTGCCTACCCTAGCGGGCGCACAAATCCATACCAATGCAGCACCAGCAACGGCCGACGCCCAATTGGTGCAGCGGCTCAGCGCAGCAGGCGCCATTTTGGTTGGGGCGCTGAACATGGATGCATATGCCTACGGTTTCACCACCGAGAACTCGTTCTTTGGCCCTACGCACAACCCCCATGCACTCGATCGCATCGCTGGCGGCTCCTCGGGCGGCAGTGGCGCTGCAGTGGCTGCTGGCTGTGTGCCGCTGGCGCTGGGCTCAGATACCAATGGCTCGATTCGGGTTCCCGCCTCGCTGTGCGGCACTTGGGGGCTCAAACCCACCTTCGGACGCCTCACCCGGCGCGGCACATTCCCTTTTGTGCACAACCTCGACCACCTCGGCCCATTGGCTGACAGCGTGGAGGGCCTGGCCCTCTCGTACGACACGATGCAAGGCCCTGATGCGCTAGACCCTGCGTGCCACGCCACCCGCATTCAGCCCACAGCCTCGCTCTTGCAGCAGCCTCTGAGCGGACTGCGCATTGGCATATTGGACGGTTATTTCCATGACTTGGCCAGCGATCCCGCTCGCGAAGTCACTGCACTGGCTGCTCGCACCCTCGGGGCACAAGAAACCGTGACCTGGCCTGCCGCTGAAGCCGCCCGCGCAGCCGCCTTCATCATGACCGCCAGTGAGGGCAGCAACCTCCATCTGGATGATTTGCGTACCCGCGCTGACGAGATTGAACCGCTGTCAGTCGATCGGTTTTTCTCCGGCGCACTGCAGCCAGCAGCGTGGTATGTGCAAGCCCAGCGCTTTCGCCGGTGGTATCGCGATCAGGTAACCGCCCTGTTTCAGCACTGGGATGTGCTGATTGCACCAGCCACCCCGGTTGCCGCCACCTCAATTGGGACGCAATGGCTGGAACTGGCAGGCAAGCGCCACCCTTGCCGCGCCGCCATTGGGCTGCTGACACAGCCTATTTCATTTGCGGGTTGCCCCGTTGCCGTAGCGCCGATGTGGCCCTCAACCACCCAAGGTTTACCCATTGGAGTGCAGTTGATCGCTGCTCCGTGGAATGAAGCCCTGTGCCTGCGCGCAGCCTACCAATTGCAAAGCCAGGGTGTCGCCGGGTTGCGCCCAAGTTTGGTGCAAACGCCCTGAACCGTGCACCGCTTGGTCGCACGTTTTCCCTCCTTCGAAAGCCCCTTATGGACATCAATATTCCCTTCATCGTCGAAGAAGTCAGCGCTGTATTTGCACGTTACGAACAAGCCTTGGTCAGCAACGATGTGCAAACGCTTGATGCACTGTTCTGGAACAGCCCGCACACCATTCGCTACGGCGCCAGCGAGAACCTCTATGGCTACGACGCGATTGCGCAGTTTCGCCATGCACGCTCGCCAGCAGGTTTAGCGCGCACTGTTTTGCGCACAGCCATCACGACATACGGGCTGGATTTGGCCACCACCAACATCGAATTCCAACGCACAGGCTCTGACCGCATTGGCAGGCAAAGCCAAGTGTGGGCACGTATGCCCGAAGGCTGGCGCGTGGTGTCTGCCCACGTCAGCGTGATGCAAACGCCTGCGGCAGCGCCAGCATTGCTCCCCGACACAAGTGGCACGCCCCTTGCTTAACGTTTTGTACACGATCTTGTGTACAAGAAGGTATTCCAAACAACCGATCCCCCTCATCGTTGACCTCAACCCAAGACTGCTAAGGAAACACCATGCTCTCTCGCCGACTCTTACTCGCCACCCTGTCCTCTTGCGTACTGGCTTTGTCGATTGCGACTCCTGCGCAAGCCCAAGACAAAGTGATCAAAGTAGGCACACTCAAGTTGATTCACGGCATTACCCCTTACTTCTACGACCAGTTCACGCCCCCTGGCTACAAGATCGAAGTGCTGACCTTTGAAACCCCGACCGACGGCAAGAACGCCATCGTGACCAAGTCGGTCGATTTCGGCACCTTTGGCCTGGCCGCTGCCACTCTGGGCGCAGCCGCTGGTGAACCGGTCACCATCATTGCCCCGCAGTCCAATGGCGGCATGGCCATCGTGGCCAAAAAAGGCGCTGGCATCAGCAGCTTCAAGGAACTCAAAGGCAAGCGCGTGGGCGTTCTGCCGGGCACCACACAAGAAGCCGTGTTTCTGGAGCGCCTCAAAGCAGAGGGCATGACGATCAAAGACGTGCAATCGGTTCGTGTCTCGTTCAGTGAAATGGCCAGTGCGCTGGAGCGCGGCGATGTGGACGCGTATGTGGGCGCCGAACCCGGCCCGTCGATCAGTGTCTCACGCGGCGTGGGTGAAATTTTGGAGCTGCCCTACAGCACGCCCGCAGGCTCGATCAATATGGTGATGGCCACCCACTCCGACAAGATCAAGGGCGATCCAGAAACCGTCAAAGTGTTTTTGGAGATCCACAAAAAAGCCACCGAGTTTGCCAACAGCAACCGCCCTGCCTTGATCGAGAAAGCCGGCGCTGTGTTGGGCCTCTCGCCTGAGCTGGCCGATCTGGCGGCCAACAACGTCGAGCTGGCCTGGAAGATTGACGACGCCTACGTGGATCGCGCCAAGTTCTACGGTTCGCTGATGCTCGAGCGCAAGCAAATTCGCCGCTTGCCCAACTACGAGACCTTCATCAATACCGATCTCGCACCGAAATAAGTTCTCATATTCCTTGATTTGAGCTTGAGGTGTGCGGCCACTGCCTGTGTCTAGGCAGTGTGCCTGCACCTCCCCCGAATGATAAAAGCAGGATGAATACGATGGCCACCATTGACGCCAAAGTCACGCTCAGCCCAGACGCTGGACTGGCGCCTCAAGCGAGCGCAGGCACCAATCCCCCCAAAACTGTGTCTCCCCAAGAAGAGCTGCTGATGCCGCCCGCGCCCAGCCGCCTCAAGCTCTGGCTCCATAAGTGGCTCTTGCCCATCATCTTGCCAATCGCTTTGCTGATCGCCTGGGATCTGGCTGTGCGCTTCTCAGGCACGATGCTGGTGCCCTCGCCCAAGGAAGTTGCGCTGATGCTGTGGGACTTCATGTTCGGCGGCATTTACGACGATGCATTCAGCCAAACCTTATGGGTTCACTGGATTAAATCGGTCGAACGCGTCTACCTCGGTTTTGGCCTCGCCGTTTTAATTGGTATTCCACTGGGCTTGGTCATTGGCAAGAACACCACGGCGCGCCGCTTTATTGACCCGACCTTGCAGATGCTGCGCCCGATTCCGGTCACCGCCTGGCTGCCGCTGTCGATGATTTTCTTTGGCGTTGGCCCCAATGCTGCGGTGTTTCTGGTGTTCCTCGGTGCGGTATTCCCGATTGTCATCAACACCACCTTTGGCGTGCGCTCGGTCGAGCCGCGCCTGTTTGAAGCCGCTGCGATGCTGGGCTGTGGTGGCGCGCAAATGTTCCGCCAAGTCGTCCTGCCTGCGGCCATGCCCTCGATCTTCAACGGCCTGCGTTTGGGCCACGGCATTGCTTGGTTCCTGATCGTCGTCGGTGAGATGACCGGCGTACCCCAGGGTCTGGGCGCAGCCATCATGGACGGCCGCATGCTGTCGCGCACCGATGTGGTGATGGCCGGCATGATCGTAATTGGCCTGACAGGCTTTATCACCGACCGCATTTTGGTGAGCCTCAACAACCACTTCCTCAAATGGAGCCCGCAGCACAATGTCTAAACCAACGATGACCGACCGCTCCGCGCCGATTCTGAACATCCACGGCCTGAGCAAAGTATTCAACCTCAATGGCAAGCCCATCCATGCGTTGAAGGATGTCAACCTGGAGATCCAAAAAGGCGAATTCATTTGCCTGATTGGGGCCTCTGGCTGCGGCAAATCGACCTTGTTGCGCATCATTGGTGGCTTTGAAGATGCGAGCTCTGGCGTTGCGCGGCTCTACCACACGCCGATTGAAGGCCCCGGCCCGGAGCGCGGCATGGTGTTTCAGGACTACGGCCTGTTTCCCTGGCTGACGGTGCGCCAAAACATTGCCTTTGGCCCCAAACAACGCGGCCTGCCCGCAGCCAAGCTCAAAGAGCTGTCGGACTACTATCTGGACATGGTGGGCCTCTCCAAGTTCGCTGACCACTTCCCCGGCCAGTTGTCAGGCGGCATGAAGCAACGCGTCTCGATTGCCCGCGTGCTGGCCAACGATTGCGACGTGCTGCTGATGGACGAGCCGTTTGGCGCGCTGGATGCGCTGACCCGCGAAGTGCTGCAGCAAGAGCTGCTCAACATCTGGGAGCGCACCAAGCTGACCGTGATCTTTGTGACCCACGCGGTCGAAGAAGCGGTGCTGCTGGCCGACCGTGTCGTCGTGATGACCGCAGGGCCGGGCCGCATTGAGCGCGATTACCGCATTCCGCTGGATCGGCCTCGCCACATCACCGCGCCAGAATTCAACCATGTGCGCCAAGAGCTCACCGAGATGCTCACCAGCCACGTCTCGCACGCAAAAGCCGCATGACACTGGATACTTTTCTGGCCTTGCCACAATCCGCGCGTGACGCGGCCTACGACAACACTGCCGCTGTCGCCAACAGCGCCGCACAACTGCAAGCTTTTGAAGCCCGCAGCGCGCTGGTGGCCAAGCTGCCACAAGCCTTGCTCAATCAAAGGTATGGCCCCACACCTCGCGAGCAATTCGACTTTTTCAGTGGCCCCACCGGGTCAGACACCGTACTGTTCATCCACGGTGGCTACTGGCAAATGCGGCACAAAGACACCTTCCGCTTCGTGGTCGAAGGGGCCTTGACGCAAGGTGCAAGTGCGGCCCTCATTGGCTACACCTTGGCGCCTGAAGCAGCCTTGCACACCATCATCGACCAAGTGCACCAAGGCATTGCAGCAGTGAGCACACAAGCGCTGGCCGCAGGGCACAGTGGCCGCATCCGTTTGTGCGGCTGGTCCGCCGGAGGGCATTTGACCGCCATGGCCATGGACAGGCCCGAAGTCATTGCAGGCCTTGGCATCAGTGGCATTTACGATCTCGCCCCCATCTGCCACACGTATTTAAATGCTGCGCTGCAATTGCATGAAGCTGACGCCTTGACGCTCAGCCCGCTGCGCGCCCAAGTGCCCAACAAACCATTCATAACGGCCTACGGCACGGCTGAATTGCCTGCCCTGCAAGCGCAAAGCACCACCTATGCGCACTACACCAACACCCGTGCATTGGCTATAGAAGGGGCTGACCACTTCAGCATCCTGAATGCGCTGGCCGCTTCTGAGGGGGCGTTGCTCCAAGCGCTTTTGCAAGCCTAAAAGCAGTCTGCGCACCAGCCCTTCTACGCGTTTTAGCCAGTGGTGTGTGGCCGCACACGCGTAGAAGGCATGCGCCAGGCACGCCACAGCAAAGTCATGGCGTCTGCCTTGTGGATGGTGGGCCTGTCCACATAACAGCGGTAGCCGCCTTGCTCCATCTTCTCCAGCACACGCAAGCCCGCCTGGATCACCACACGAATTTCCCAACCCGCACGACCTGATAAACGTTGCACCAAAGGCATGCCTTGGTGCATGCACTCACGCGTCCAGCCGACCAAATGGGCCATCATGTCCGTCAAGGCGCGTGGCTGCTGCCCCTGCGAAATGGCCTGCTGCTGCATGGGGCGTGACACCCCAAAGGCACTGGCATCGCGTTCTGGTACATACCAACGCCCTCGTGGAATGTCGTGCTGCAGGTCTTGCCAGAAATTGATCAGCTGCAACGCGGTACACACGGCATCGCTTTGTTGCAAGGCCATGGCATCATCCACACCATGCAAATGCAGCAGCAAGCGTCCAATCGGGTTAGCAGAACGGTCGCAGTAATCCAGCAATTCAGTCTGGTCGCTATAGCCTTGGCCGGTCGCGGTTTTTTTCACGTCTTGCTCAAAGGCGCTGAGCAAGGCATCCAATAAGGGCAGCGGCAGGCCAAACGCCACAACTTGCTGGTGCAAGGCCGCAAACAACGGCGCCCAATGCGCAGGCGGCTCCATCTCCTGCCATAGGCACAAACGATATTCACGCAATTGCCTCAGCCGTTCGGCTACGGCCACATCGTCCTCATCGGCAATATCGTCAGCCGTGCGCGCATAGTGGTAAATGGCAGCCACGGGCGCACGCAGATGCGCCGGGCACAACCACGTGGCCACGGGAAAATTTTCATAGTGCCCAATGGGCTTGTATGCAGCGGTGTCTTGAGGCATAGCCCATATTAGAACGTGTTTACGACCTCCACGCAGACCGCGTTGGAGTCCCAAAAGATGCGATGCGCGGCAAAAACCGCAGTCGGACTATCTGCCCGGCGATGGTTTTTAACACAGCAGCGCGCTTTTGGGCTCCAACCGGAAGCGCAAGGCCTAAAAAAAACGCATTGCGGCATTGCCCGTTTTCTTTTGAGTCTTGCACCGATGATCGGCGCTGTTGTCAGCGTCGTACAGCAGGAATGGCCATCTGCATGTGGATGCTCTGCCACACCGGGTCTTGGTCTCGGTGAATAACCACAAACCCCTGCTTAGACCAAAACGCCTGCGCTCCTGGCAGAAATGGATGCGTGTGGAGATACAGCATCTCGCACCCCTGCCCTTGGGCATGGCACTGCAACGCAAGCCACAGCGCGGAACCAAGCCCATGCTGGCGATAGGCTGGCTGTACAAATAAACGGACCACCTCGGCTACAAGCACTTCTTTGGGTAGATTCAGATGCGCAAACCGGTGGTCATACGCACGGTAACCGATCGTTCCCAGCACAGCGCCGTGCACATCCACTGCAGCGAGCATGCACCCGCTATCAGTGCCGTATACCGCATCAAAAAACTGCAAATCGTGTGGCATACCCTGTGCCGCCATACGCGCCCCAAACATGCTCGACCTTGCGTGCAATTGAAAATCCAGCACACGCTGCACGTCGTGCACACGCCGAATGGAAAAAGACAATTGTTCAAACATAGGTTGTACGGGCGAAAGGCCTGCTGCTCAGGCTAAAAACAAACGGCGTTTCGGCCTTGCTGCTTCGCGGCGTACAAGGCAGCGTCTACTGTTTTGAGTAATGCAACCACCGATTGCCCTGGCGCACTGACAGCACAGCCAACACTCAATGTGGGACTGAATGTTTGCCCCTCCCAGGAACAATTCAAAGACTGCACCGCCATGCGTAACTGTTCAGCCAGCGCCGCCGCTTCTTCTACGCCTGTAGCGGGCACAACAAGCAAAAACTCATCGCCGCCCCAGCGCACGACCTCATCCAAATTGCCTGCGTGCATGTGCAGTGTTTCAGCAATTTTGCGCAACACGTAATCTCCGCAAACATGCCCCATTTGATCATTGATGGATTTGAAATGGTCCACATCGCACATGATCAAGGCAAATGGCACCGCTGCTTGCGTGAAGCGCGCATGTTCAGCCTCAAGCCGTTGCTGGCCTGCACGGCGATTGGATACATGGGTCAACTGGTCGGTATGAGAGAGGAAATGGTTTTCATCTGACAGCATTTTCAAATCGTGGATGTCGCGAAACGTCACGATATGCATATTGGGCATGCTCTCTGGCCGCACCTGCGCAGTGACCACAAACCAACGCTGCTGCCCACTCTTGCATTGAATCAGTGCGCTGGTCTCTGCAATCTGGCGGCCTTGCGCCAAGCTTTCATGGATGGCTTGGTACCACTCTTGCCGCACTTGTGCTCTCATCACAGGATCGGGGTAAGCCACTTCAAACCAACGTTCAATATCCGGAATTTCATCCAGGGTGTAGCCAATCTGCGCGAGAAAAGCTGCATTCAGAAAGCGTGGGTGGTTAAAGGAATTGTCATCCCCCGTCATTTCAGCGGCCAATGCCGGAATCGGTATCACATCGAGAAATTCAAAGATAGCGGTGGGGTACATGGCTATGGCCTTATGGGTAACATCGCATTCCAACAGCAGCGTAGATTAACGCCACGAACCATTCAAAGGGTTTAATCTACAGAATTGCCAACAGGCATTGCAAGGCCGTGCAGTGAAGCGCCCGGCCGTATCCAAGCACACCACATGGGAGTATCAACAACATGCTCAAAACAATCGGCGGCGTAGAAATCCAAGCGAAACACAGAGCCTCCTGCCATTGCGGATCGGTGGTGCTGGAATTGAGTCTTCCTGACGGAGTCGTCAATCCGCGCCGCTGCGATTGCTCCCTGTGCCGACGCCGAGGTGCCATTGTGGCTTCTGTCCCCTTGGATGGCATTCGCATCCTTAAAGGCCAAGAATATTTGAAGCTCTACCAATTCAACACATTCACGGCCAAACACTACTTCTGCTCGCACTGCGGCATTTATACACACCATCAACGCCGCTCCACCCCCCACGAATACGGGTACAACGTCGCTTGCCTTGAAGGCGTGAATCCGTTGACCCTTGAACACGTTCCAACGTATGACGGCGTCCACCACCCGGCAGACCGGCAAGACGCAAGCCAACCACATCAATAGACACATTGGTATTTTCTTGCCTGCGCGCGCCTCAAGCAGGGATGCACCCAAAACGGTACCAACACGGGTTAGAATCGCCCCGCTTTGGTTTCGTAAGAAGTTGTTCAGTCGCGTGCTGCACAACAGGGAATCCAGTGGTGTTGGCTCAACTGCCAACGCCCATGAAATGGAACTGCCCCCGCAACTGTAGGTCATGAGCTGGCTCTCAAACAAGTCACTGGATGTCCAATCCGGGAAGGCGCAGAGCAGGCGATGAATGGCCAGTCAGGAGACCTGCCAGAGCGCAACATAGTCATTGCCGGCGGGGTGTCCGGGAAGTGAACAGCGTTCAGCATATGAGGTTTTCCTGCACACCGGCCCTGCGCTTGTGCGGGCGCTTGTCACACGTGCTGGCTGTTGCTTCCATGGGGTCCCGCACCACTTTGGAAGGACCCATTCGATGCCGATGCCCCTACTGACTCCGCGCACCCTGCTAGCCAGCGCCTTGAGCCTACTGCCCTTTGTGGCTGGAGCCACCACTTACCCGCTGAACGTCGAGAACTGCGGCTACACCGTGGCCTATGACAAAGCGCCCGCCTCAGTCGTCACAATCGGGCAAGCAGGCACGGAAATGCTCTACGCATTGGACTTGGGCGACAAGCTCGTAGGCACCTCCCTGTGGTTCAACCCTGTGCTGCCCCAGTTCAAGAGCATCAACGACAAGGTCGAGCGCTTGGCTGACAACGATCCCAGCTTTGAATCGGTGATCGGCAAGCGCCCCGCGCTGATAGTGTCACAATTTGAATGGATGGTGGGCAAAGACGGCGTGGTCGGCACCCGCGAACAGTTTCACGACCTGAGCATTGCTACCTACGCCATGCCCTCAGACTGCGAAGGCAAGAACAACTTAACCGGCGCAGACGGCACCCGAACAGCCGCCTACGATGTGCAGGCCTTGTACAAAAGCATCCACCAGTTGGCCCAAATTTTTGATGTTGAACCCCGTGGCCAAGCGCTGGTACAAGCGCTTACCCAACGCCAAACCCAAGCCGTGGCTAAAGTCCAAGCGTCCCCACACAAAGACCTGACCGCAGCACTTTGGTTCTCCAGTGCCGATTTGGCCATTGACCCCTATATGGCGGGACAAAAAGGCGTGGCAGGCTACATGATGCAAACGCTGGGTCTGCGCAATATCGTCAGCTCCGCCGAAGAATGGCCCACCGTGGGCTGGGAAACCATCGCCAAGGCCAACCCATCTATCTTGATCATCGCGCGCATGGATCGCCGCCGCTTTCCTGCTGACGACTACGAGAAAAAACTGGAATTCCTCAAAAGTGACCCCGTCACCCAACACATGGATGCCGTGAAGAACAACCGCATCGTGGTTGTCGATGCCGATGCCCTGCAAGGCTCTATCCGCCTAGTCGATGGCATGGAGCAAATTGCCGATGCCGTACTCCAACTACAAGCCAAGGCCCCCTAAATTGGCACCCAAGTACACAAGAGCGCCAGGGTTCTACGCCGCATGATCACACCGCATCTGCCACGCCTTTTGGTGCGCGGCGCCATTGCCGCGGCGATCCTGTTCGCAGCCGTGCTGCTGGGCATAGCGATTGGAGAAACCGTCATCCCCGTGCGCGTGGTGTATGAGGTACTCAGCAACAAGCTGGTAGGCACCCAGTATGTGGTCGATCCCATCGACCAGGGCATCGTGTGGAATTACCGGCTTACCCGCGCCTTGGTCGCGGCAGGCTGTGGTGCAGGGCTGGCCATCTCTGGCGTGATGCTGCAGTCATTGCTGCGCAATGCGCTGGCAGAGCCCTATTTATTGGGCATTTCAGCGGGCGCCTCAACCGGAGCGGTGCTGGTGTCGGTGGTGGGCCTGGGCGCGGGCGCTATCTCGATGACGACGGGCGCTTTTTTTGGCGCCGTGTGCGCCTTCACGATGGTGGCACTATTGGCCCATGCAGCAGGCAGCGGCGGCTTGCGCAACAGTGGCCAGATTGTGCTGGCTGGTATTGCAGGCTCACAACTGTTCAACGCCCTCACCTCGCTGATCATCACCCAATCGGGTAGTGCCGAACAAGCGCGCGGCATCATGTTCTGGCTGCTAGGCAACCTCAGTGGCGTGCGTTGGGCAGACACGGTGCTCTCCACGACCGTGGCCTTGGTGGGTATTGTGGTGTGCCTGTGGCATTGCCGTGCCTTGGACGCCTTCACCTTTGGTAGTGAGTCGGCCGCTTCGCTGGGCGTGCCTGTGCGGCGCGTGCAATTGACCTTGTTGCTGGTGGCCGCCTTGATCACTGCAGTGATGGTCTCCATCGTGGGGGCCATTGGTTTCGTAGGCTTGGTCATTCCCCATGCCGCACGCATGTTGGTTGGCGTTCGCCACAGCCGATTAATTCCCGCCAGCGCACTGATAGGCGCCGTGTTCTTGATCGCAGCCGACGTCGTCTCTCGCATCCTGATCCCAGGCCAGGTGCTCCCCATTGGCGTGATTACCGCTTTGGTGGGTGCCCCTGTGTTTGCCGGCATATTGCTCAAAGGGCAAGGGGCCCGCCCATGACGCACGCACACGCCCCCTTGCTGCTACAAGCCCAGCACATCGGTTGGCGCGCCAAAGGCGTGCCAATCGTGCGCGATGTATCCATTGCGCTGCATACAGGTGAAACCTTGGGGCTGATTGGGCCCAATGGTTCAGGCAAATCCACCTTGCTGCGCTTGCTCACAGGCATACTCGCACCCGACCAAGGCGAGGTTTTGCTGCATGGCAGCCCCCTGCGCCATCTCTCCAGACGCGCCATTGCACAGCAATTGGCTCTGGTGTCGCAGATGGCAGAAACACTCGACGCCATCCAAGTCTGGGATGCCGTCGAGCTTGGGCGCACACCCTGGCTTTCCGCCTTGCAACCACTATCCCCTGATGACCACAACACAGTCCGGGAAGCCATTGCCGCGGTAGGACTGCAAGACAAAGCACGCAGCGCCTGGAACACTTTGTCGGGGGGCGAGCGCCAGCGCGTGCACATTGCCCGCGCGCTGGCCCAGCAACCGCGTGTGCTGCTGCTTGATGAGCCCACCAACCACCTTGATATCCACCAACAGCTCTCGCTGATGCAGTTGGTGCAATCGCTGCCCATTGCCAAGGTTGTGGCCCTGCATGACCTCAACCAAGCCCTGCTCTGCGATCGGCTGGCCGTCATGCACCAGGGGCAACTGGTGCGCGTGGGCACCCCAGATGAAGTGCTCACCCCCGCCTTGCTGCAGGACATTTTCAAAGTCCACATGCGCACACTGATCGACCCACTCGATGGCACGCGCGTGCTGCGTTTCCAATCTCTGTCTTCTTCTTAAACCATGACCTTGCGCCCCTTCACCCGTACCCTGCCCTTGTTGCTGGGCCTCTCGTTTGCATTGGCCTCGCATGCCGAAACCTATGAAGTCAAAATGCTCAACCGCGGCGCCCAAGGTGCCATGGTCTACGAACCTGACTTTGTGAAACTCACACCGGGCGACAAAATCAAGTTTTTGGCCAGCAGTAACGGCCACGATGCGGCCTCCATTGCAGGCATGCTGCCCGAAGGCGCCAGCCCCTTCAAGGGCAAGATCAACGAAGAGATCGAAGTCACCTTCACCCAAGAAGGGCTGTATGGCATCAAGTGCCTGCCCCATTACGCCATGGGCATGGTGATGCTGGTGCAAGTGGGCGATGCGCCGCTGTCTGCACTGAACGTACCTGCCGACGCGCCCGCACGCGCCAAGCAACGCTTTGAGAACATTGCCGCCCGCACAATCCCATAACGGCCAGCGCACCCAGCAAACCCACTCCATTAAAGCTATGAACCACCGCCCCTTTGCGCCTGCAGCCCCCATGCGCCATCTCTGCATCGCCGCAGCAACACTGGCCACCCTGGCAACTGCCCATGCTGGCACGCAAGATGATGCCCAAGGCTTCATTGCAGGCAGCAGCCTGAACATGCTCAACCGCTACGTGTACGAGCAACTGGACTACCAGCATGGCAGCACATTCCGTGCGACCAATGGTGAGCGCAGCAAAACGCAAGCGACCGAATCGGCCTATGGGTTGATGCTGCAGTACCAATCGGGCTACACACGTGGCCCCATAGGGCTTGGCCTGGATGCACAAGCCTATGGCGCCATCAATCTCGGCACCGATGCAAACAGCGCCCGCGCCACGCCGCGCTATGTAGCCAAAGATGGGCAAGGCATTCCCAATCGCTTTGGCAGGGCAGGCGCCGCACTGAAAATTCGCCTGTCCTCCACAGAGTTGAAGCTTGGTGAAATCCGCACGAAAAACCCGATCTTCAGCAGCTCTGACTCGCGCTTGCTACCCGAATCGAACCGTGGGTGGCTAATCAGCAGCAGCGACATTCCTACGTTGGCCCTGCAAGCCGGGCGTTTCACAGGCTGGGCCGACCGCAACGCCCGCAAAAGCAATAACCCATTGCAGGCCAACTACTCCGGCGCCCAAGGTGATGCGTTCCGTTTCATGGGCGGCGCTTGGAGTCCCGCAGGGCAAACGTTCTCATTGAGCAGCTACTTTGGCCAATACGAAGACAACTGGAACACGTGGTACCTAGGAGGCTTTTACAAACGGCCACTGGAGAACAATCGTGCCCTCTCCGTCAACCTGAATCTGTATCGCAACACCGACACGGGCCAGGCCCAATCGGGCGAAGTGAACAACACCACCTGGAGCTTGCTTGGCACCTACGCAACCGGGCCACACAAGATCGGCGTGGGTTACCAAAAAGTGCACGGAAACAGCCCTTTTGACTACGTCAACCGCGGCTCCATCTGGCTGGATAACGCCATGCAACTCTCCGACTTCAACGGGCCACAAGAGGCCTCATGGCAAATCAAGTACGAACTGGATTTGGCAACCCTCCTCAGCCCCGGCTGGAGCGCAGGCATCGCCTACACCCGAGGCTCTGGCATTGACAACAACCACCTCAACAGTGTGTATGCCAACTACTTGGGTTACAGCGGCCACAACGGCAAGCACTGGGAACGCGATGCAGTGCTGCGTTATGCCGTGCCTAGCGGCAGGGCCAAGGGCCTGAACCTGCAACTGCGCTACAGCATGCATCGCACCAACGCTGCGCAAGGCGAAGCCAACATCGACCAAATCAAGTTACAGGCCGAGTTCCCGTTCAAGCTGTTTTGATGTGGCTACCGCACAGACAAAAGCGGTGAATGCAAGGCCTTGATGGCCCCTCCACCGCTTTCAGTCACCTTTTTTGTTTGAGGCGAGTTTATGCAGCTTGACGGCGTCGCCCCAGTCGCACCCCCATCAAAGCAGCAAGTGCAGACAACAGCGCCAGTTTCCAGACATCCAACACGGGTACCGCAACAGGATTAGGCGCACCTGGTGCGGCCACCAATACCGGGACCAATGGATCGACGATCACACCAAGTTGGTCAGGCGCACTGTCGCCCAGTCCATTGTCCGTCACGCTGTAAGTCACCGTTCGGCGGTCTGCACTGAGCGTCAGGTCCAACGAGGTCGCCGCATCTTGCGGATCAAACCAACCCCTTTGGGGATCTGCCTTACGGAAACGCACGCCTTCAGGCAATGGCTCTGGGTAGTTCAGGCTGACAGTGACAGCCCCCACACACGATGTGGCGGTAAAGTAAAACTGCCCATGGGGGGTGGAGGTGGTATTGGGCGGTACGTTTGTCACTTCACCAAAGCCACTCTCAGAAGTCAAGGTGCAAGTGGCACCACCTCCTGACAGCGTTGCACTTGCTACACCCGCCATCCCAGGAACGCTTCCATCGGCTGATTCAACCTCCAACAACACCGGCGCAACAGGTTCACTGGGCGCAGAACTGGCGCTTGTCCCAACCTCATTAGTGGCCTGGGCCGTGAAGGTATAAGACGTGCCATTGGTTAAACCAGTGATCACTATCGGTGAGTCGTCTCCCATAACAGGCGGTACATCTGCCGGACTGGTAGTAACGGTATAACCGGTAATCGCCACACCCCCCGTATTGGTTGGTGCGGTAAAGGCCACACTCACCTGACCATTACCCGCAGTGGCCGCCACGTTGGTGGGAGCGCCTGGAGTTACCGGGTTGACCGTGAAGGTCTGGGACACCTGGGCTGGAAACCAGGATGAATCCCCTGCCTGATTAGCATAAATGGTACAAGTACTGGCACGTAAAAAGGTCAATGCACCACCGCTCGTGATAGTACAAACGTTGGTGGTAGAGGAAATGAAGCTAACGGTTAAACCAGAGGTGGAGCTTGCGGTCAACGTTGGCGATGTGCCAAAGTTCTGCGCTCCAGGGTTGGCAAACGTAATGGTTTGCGGAGACGCTGGGGTAATTGCATTGGAAGCTGCTGACGCACTCCCCGTCAATGAGGCCTCGTTAATGGCAGTGACCGTGAAGGTATATTCCGTACCGTTGATCAACCCCGTCACCGTAATCGGCGAGCTTGCACCTGTTCCAGTAAAACCACCAGGGTTAGAGGTCACGGTATACCCTGTGATATTCACCCCACCATTACTGGCGGGAGCAGTAAAGGTTACGTCTGCTTGGCGATTACCCGCTATCGCAGTACCTATGGTGGGTGCGCCAGGTGCCACCGTATTTACCGTAAAGGTCTGACTCACTGTTGCCGAATTCCAGGCACTATTGCCTGACTGATGTGCCTCAATAGTACAAGAACCTGTGCCCACAAAGGTGAGGATTCCATCCGAGGTAATCGTACACACGCCAGTCGTTGCTGAACTGAAGGAAACCTGCAAACCGGAGTTTGATGTAGCAGTCAGTGTTGGTCGAGTACCAAAGTTTTGAGCCCCGGGATTGGCAAAGGTAATCGTCTGGTTACCTTTTGGCGTGGCAGCATTGGAAGCTCCCGATGCCGTACTGGTTCCAACCGCATTAGTCGCCGTTACCGTGAAGGTATAGGTAGTACCATTGGTCAGGCCTGTCACAGTGAGCGGTGTCCCCGGACCGCTCGCTGTGATGCCATCGGGGTTGGCCGTGACGGTGTACCCAGTAATCGGCGAGCCGCCATTGTTACCCGGGGGAGTAAAAGAAACCGAAACCTGTCCATTGCTTGCAGTGGCAGTGCCTATGGTTGGCGCAGGCGGGGCCATAGAAACCAGGACATTATGGATAGCACCCGCGGTATAACCCCCGTAAATAAAACTATTCCAACGGTCCACAATATTATGGGTCGCCCGCAAATCCAGCCTGAGAGAACCCACCCCTCTCAAATCAGTAACGGTCACATCCGCTTGATTAGCTGAATGGATGACTGAGCTAATCGTCCCCGATGCTGAGCCAGTCGAGCTTAGCTCAAAATCCGTTACATCGACATTCGAGACTCTCTTGCTGAAATCAACATGGAAGGTCACCTGCGATGCTCCGTTCCCGGGAGGAGAAGCGATGGTAATCCCTAGCACTGCGGGAGGCACGGCGTCCATCGACACGATTGCTGCCAGCGACAGGCTGATGGTGTCCACCCCACCATTGGCTGTGCCGCCGTTGTCCTGCAGGCTGGTAATGGTCACCACCCTAGGCGCCAAGCTGTTGAAATCCGGCGAGATGTTACGGTAAGTTATGAAATTGACCAGAGTCTGTAACTGGGTGGAATTTAACGTACCGTTGCTCAACGTGACCGTTGCCGTACCCGCTGCCAGACTCACGTTGTAGGTCAGGCCATTCGTTACTGTTGTTCCTGGATTCATTGTGCTAACAAGGGCAATGGACGTTCCATCCACCTCGAGCTGTTCAGAGACGCCATCACTCAGGTTAGTGACCGTGAGCGTGACGGATTGAAAGCTCTGGCCAGACTCGATGGTGCTGGCTGAAGCGGCGCTAAACAAGGTGACCGCACCACTACCTTCAGTAAAGGAGGGGTTAGCTGGTGTAGCTGTCAATGTTGGCGCACTGTTTACCGCGGTTATGCTAAGGGTTTTGGTGACAGGCGCACTGTTGCTTGTGCCGTCATTTACCACAAAGCTGATGGTTCGGTTGCTGGTGTTTGGGTTGTTGGAACTGTTGTGGTAAGTCACAGAATTTAGCGCCGCCTGATACTGGGCGATGGTGGCATTCCCCGTGAGAGTCAGTACACCGGTTCCAGAATTGTAGGAGCCGCTAATGCCGTTCTGGGCAATAAAAGCCAATACATCCTGCCCGCTCTGGAAATTGCCGATTATGGAAACCGTGGCAAAAGCCATGTAGAGCGTGTCGGCGTCGGTCAGTACCAGGCCGGGGTCAATCGCCACTGCAGGAAAGCCTTCGGTATAGGCAGTGGTGCCGCCAGATGTGGTAACGACTGGGGCTGCGACCGCGGCATTGGCAAACAATGCGTGGCCAGTAAATAACGCCATCCAACATAAAAGTAAAAGCATTCTTACGGCTTTTACTGCGAAAGTTCTGGCATGAATGGCAGTTGATGGCATGAAGATTGTCTTTTCAATGGATTGCTGCGGCGTTGGGGCTGGTTGTGCCGCACTGTGTATACGAAAGCAAAACAAGTACCAACACTGCTGCCAGTGGTGTGTATTTACCGCGTTGCACATGGTTCGCCGTCGCGATTTTTAACAATTAGATACTTTAAACGTAATTTGTCATTAAAACGTATCCTCGAATGAAAATAGTGCAAGTCTCGTCTACACGGGACGCCCTTGCGCAGCGAGGCAATCCAAGCATGCGGCGAGCCCATAGCCAACGTGCCATGGCGTCCACACACATCCAAGCAAGCCCAATTAGAGCGCGAGAGCGCCCAACAATGGCCAAACACTGGTGGCGCATGTTCGGCATACAGAGCAACACGCTTGGCGTGCGAGACAAAGCAGGCCTACGCAGACATCTGCCCATGTATTGACGGGCCACACCACTGCGTGTAGCGTTGCCCCCTTTGCGAATTGCCTGGCCGCAGACATGCGCGACAAACCCCTTCGGGTTTTACGGAACCTGTTTATCGGCATGAAATCAGCCAAAATCTCGCAACCTATTCACGGCTTCCTCTCCAGCCTTGTGCCTCCTTTTTGGTACACGCCTTTTCATTCAGAAACCACAGACATGCGCCATATGCCTCTGCACCTTGTTCGCCGCTTCTCTTTGCGTTTGAGTTGTTTTGCACTGGTTGGCATTGCATTAATGGCCTGCTCTAAACCAGAAGCAGTCGCGCCACCGGTGCGGGCAGTCAAGCTGGTAACGGTAGGGCCCAGCAGCCAGCAAAGTGCCATTCAATATGCAGGTGCCGTCACCGCGCGTACGGAAACCGCATTGGGCTTTCGCGTTGCTGGAAAATTGCTCTCTCGCCCGGTAGAGCAAGGCCAATCTGTACACAAAGGCCAACTGCTGGCCCAACTGGATGCGACGGACTACCAGCTCTCGGCGGCAGCGGCGCAAGCGCAACTGCGTGCAGCCACCACGGAGCGTGACTTGCAGCAAGCAGACTTGAAACGCTTCCAAGAATTGCGCGCGCAAAACTTCATCAGCGCCGCCGAACTGGACCGTCGCACAGCAGGCCTGAAAGCTGCCGAGTCGCGGGTAGCAGAAGCCCAGGCCCAAATGGCCGCGCAAGGCAACCAAACGCAGTACACCAAGCTTGAGGCTGATGCCGACGCGATTGTGATTGCCACTTTGGCAGAGCCTGGCCAAGTAGTGGCAGCTGGCACACCCGTGGTGCGTTTGGCGCTGGACGGCGCGCGCGATGTGAGCTTCGCCGTGCCTGAGCAACGGGTGGCGCAAGTGCAGGCGGGCCAGCAAGTGACCGTACGCGCGTGGGCGGCTAACCAAGCGCCACAAGCTGCGCGCGTGCGCGAAATCGCCGCCAGTGCCGACCCAGCGACGCGCACATTTGCGGTGAAGGTGGAGATTCTGGGTGAATCCCAGCCCCCATTGGGGGCAACCGTTACTGTTGATTGGCCGGTGGCCAACACCACCGCCAACAGTATTCGTCTTCCGGGCACTGCGATCTGGCAAGATCCTAAAGGGCAAAGCGCGGTATGGGTATTTGATAGCAACGATCAAACCGTGCAAGCGCGCACCATCGACATTGCCCGCGCCGATGGCAATGAATGGGTGGTGCAAAGCGGGCTACAAGTGGGCGAACGTGTGGTAGCGGCAGGCGTGCATGTGCTGCAAGCGGGGGAAAAAGTCAGTGTGTTCAAAGGCGATATTCCAGATACCCCAGCAGCAATGAATAAGACAGACACAAACGCAGGCGCAAATGCAGCAAACACTGCAAGGGGCCAGCCATGAGCACCAGCCCTGCAGTTTCCCGTCACAACGTCTCGAAATGGGCGCTGGACCATCCGGCACTGACGCGATATTTACTGATCGTGCTGATGGTGCTGGGCTGCTTTGCCTATTTCCAACTAGGGCAGGATGAAGACCCTCCCTTCACATTCCGCGCCATGGTGGTGCAAACCCAGTGGCCAGGCGCCACAGCAGAGCAAGTGGCCGAGCAAGTCACCAGCCGCTTGGAACGCACCCTGCAAGAAGTGCCTTACGCAGACAAGATCGACAGTTATTCCAAACCAGGTGTCTCGCAAATCATCTTCCAGTTGGCAGAAAACAGCCCACCTTCTGAGGTGCAGCACATCTGGTACACGGTGCGCAAAAAAATCGGTGATATGGCCTACCAATTGCCACAAGGGGTGCAGGGGCCATTCTTCATAGACGACTTTGGCGATGTGTATGGCGTGATTTACGCGCTCTCAGGCCAAGGGTACAGCTATGCAGAGCTCAAAGCCCAAGCCGATGACGTGCGCCAGCAATTGCTGCGCGTGCCCGATGTGGCCAAAGTCGAGTTGTTTGGCGAACAAGAGGAGCGCCTGTTCATTGAGGCCCCTCAGCAGCGGCTCTCGCAGCTGGGTTTGAACATGCCTGAAGTGCTTGCACAACTGGGGCGGCAAAATGCCGTCTCACCGGCGGGCAGCGTTTACACCGTGGGCGAACAAGTGCGCATTCGCGTGGAAGGCCAGTTCGATGCGCTGGAGGACCTGCGCGCCATGCCCATTCGCGCCGCTTCTGGGCAACAATTGCGCTTGGGAGATATTGCCCAGGTATGGCGTGGCTATGAAGACCCGGCATCTGTCAAAGTACGCTTTCAAGGCCAACCGGTGATTGCGCTGGGCATTTCCATGGCCAAAGGCGGCGACATTGTGGCCTTGGGCAAAGCACTGCATGGCTTGGCCGATACCATTGGCCGCAACTTGCCAGCAGGGATGCAATTGCAGAATGTGCAAGACCAACCCGACGCCGTGACTACTGCGGTCGATGAGTTCGTGAAGGTGCTGATTGAAGCCGTGGCCATTGTGCTGGCGGTGAGTTTTCTCAGTCTTGGGTTGCACAAACGTCCAGGGCAACACCCACTCTGGCGCCGTTACGTCTTGGATGTGCGCCCAGGTTTGGTCGTAGCCATCACCATTCCCTTGGTTTTGGCGCTGACCTTTTTAGCCATGCTGTATTGGGGTATTGGCCTGCACAAGATTTCGTTGGGCTCACTCATCATTGCGCTGGGCTTACTGGTGGATGACGCCATCATCGCCGTAGAAATGATGGTGCGCAAAATGGAAGAAGGCTACAGCAAGTTCCGATCTGCGCTGTTTGCTTATGACATTACAGCCAAGCCCATGCTGACTGGCACCTTGATCACGGCAGCAGGCTTTTTGCCTATTGGCATTGCCAAGTCGATGACCGGGGAATACACCTTTGCAATTTTTGGCGTGACGGTGGTGGCGTTGCTGCTGTCGTGGATTGTGTCGGTGTACTTTGTGCCGTATCTCGGGGTCTGGCTGCTCAAGCCCCCGGCACACGTTGCGCCCCGCGAAGACGATGAATACGCCAACCACCCGGCCAATGGCAAAAACCAAGCGGTTGCAACTGCGGCAGAAGGAGCGCAAGAGACTTCTACGCATGAGCACGATGTGTACAACACGCGCTTTTACCAGACCTTCCGAAACATGGTCGATTGGTGTGTGGAACACCGCTGGACCACGATTGTGGCAACGCTGGCACTGTTTGCCGCCGGACTATTGGGCATGACCAAGGTGCAGCAACAGTTCTTCCCGGATTCCAGTCGCCCCGAAATCATGCTGGACATTTGGTTGCCCGAAGGCGCCTCTTTCACCGGAATTGAGCAAGTAGCGACCCGCGCTGAGGCGCAATTGATGGCCATGGACGGGGTGGAGAATGTCGCGACCTGGATCGGCTCTGGCGTGCCACGATTTTACCTGCCACTCGATCAAATCTTTCCGCAAACCAATGTGGCGCAGTTCATTGTCAAACCCACCTCGCTAAAAGAGCGCAATGCCCTGATGGCGCAATTGCCGCAATTCATGGCCGCGCACTTTCCTGAAGTACGCGCCCGCATCAAACTGCTGCCCATGGGACCGCCAGTGCCTTATCCGGTGCAGTTCAAAGTGATTGGCCCAGACCCTCAAACGCTGCGCCAATACGCAGATGAAGTCAAAACCACCATGACCAACAACGCCCATCTGCGAGGGGTAAACGACAACTGGAATGAACGTATCAAAACCTGGCGTTTGAATGTCGATCAAGACAAGGCATTGGCACTGGGCGTGAACAGCCAGTCCATCGCGCGCGGCACGCAAATGATTTTGGAGGGCGAAACCATCGGCCAATACCGTGAAGGCGACAAGCTCATCAGCATCGTTCTACGCCCACCTCTGAATGAACGCGAGTCACTCTCGGCCCTGAGCAACGCTTACATCAGCACCAACACAGGCGGTGCAATTCCGCTGTCTCAAATTGCAGAACCTGCACTGGAATGGGAATGGGGCGTAATGTGGCGCAGCGGCAAAGAGTACGCCATTACCGTGCAAGGCGATGTGATTGATGGCATGCAAGGCGCTACCGTTACCAACGAAGTGCTGCCGCAACTGCGAGCGCTTGAGGCCCAGTGGCACGCTAAAGGCGACCAAAGCTACCGCATCGAAGTTGCAGGTGCCATTGCTGAAAGCTCCAAAGGCTCCGCCTCAATTGCAGCCGGTATCCCGCTGATGCTGTTCATTGTCTTTACATTGCTGGTGATTCAATTGCACAGTTTCTCGCGTGCCATGCTGGTCTTTTTAACTGGTCCGCTGGGCATTGCAGGCATTGCGGTGGCGCTGCTGCTCTCAGGCAAGCCCTTTGGCTTTGTCGCGCTGCTCGGTGTCATCGCCTTGATGGGCATGATCCAGCGTAATGCCGTCATTCTGATTGACCAGATTGAACTCGAACGCGCCGAAGGCATTGCCCCTTGGCAAGCCATTCTCGACGCAGCCATGCACCGCCTGCGCCCGATTGTGCTGACCGCTGCGGCCGCAGTGCTGGCGATGATCCCTCTCTCGCGCAGTGTGTTCTGGGGACCTATGGCAATCTCCATCATGGGGGGGTTGATCATCGCCACCATCTTGACCTTGCTGGCCTTACCTGCAATGTACGCGGCATGGTTCAAAATTCGCCGCGACACACCCGGCGTAGTACCAGAAGCAGCTCACGGCTGAAACACGACGGGAGTGGGTCCTAGCCACCGATTCACGTGCACAATCGTGCCCTCCCCGCCATTTATGCAAATACGGTAGCCCGCTAGTGCGGCGCTGCCAACCAGGACAGTTATTGTGGAAATCGTCTCACTTCTGATCGACTTCATTCTCCATGTTGACCAATATTTGGAGGCATTCGTTGCCAACTATGGTGCGTGGGTATATCTGATTCTTTTTTTAATCGTGTTTGTAGAAACAGGTGTGGTCGTCATGCCTTTTCTACCAGGCGACTCGCTATTGTTCATCGTTGGCGCGCTGTGTGGCGCAGGCCTGATGCACTATTCCATCGCTATCCCAGTCTTGCTCGTAGCAGCCATCCTGGGTGATCAATGCAACTTCCAAATCGGTCACCACCTCGGCCCCAAGGTCTTCCAGTGGGAAAATTCACGCTGGTTCAACCGCAAAGCATTTGAACGCGCCCATGCCTTCTACCAACGCTACGGCGGCATCACCGTGGTACTGGCGCGTTTCATGCCTTTCATGCGTACCTTTGCCCCGTTTGTTGCCGGCGTTGCCCGCATGCATCGCCCAACCTTCACCGCCTTTAACGTACTGGGCGCATTCCTGTGGGTTGTAGGCATTTGCACGGCAGGTTACTTTTTCGGCAATTTGCCCTGGGTAAAGCAGCACCTTGAAAAAATTATTTGGGGCTTGATCCTGGTCCCCGGTTTGCTGGCCATTTTTGGTGCCTGGCGTGCTGGCAGGAAAGAACAAACCGCACCAATCCAGCCGTAAAGCGCCCAAGCAAGACAAGCAAAAGAAAGCAATTTACAGATTTAATAGGGAAATTACGCGACGAGATGCACAAACCTCTGTAGAATTGCCCGGTTTTACTGGGTCAGATTTTCCTTACTGGCGTTTTGTTGCGTCAAGTAAGGGTGGCTTAGCGAAAATAAGTGCGCGGGTGGCGAAATTGGTAGACGCACCAGGTTTAGGTCCTGACGCCAGCAATGGTGTGGGGGTTCGAGTCCCCCCCCGCGCACCACCTTTTACAAGAAAGCGCACCCACTGCTTTTGCAGGTGCGCTCACATATTTTGAGTGCGTGAAGACAACATAGGGGCCATTGCAGCAGCGGTGATCTCATGGGCCCTCACCGCTCTGCCTTATAGGACCCATCTCATGGCAGTGAATGTTGAAGTACTGGAAAAACTCGAGCGCAAAATTACGCTGAATGTGCCTGTCAACGCCATTCAAAGCGAAGTGGAGTCGCGCCTCAAACGTCTGGCCCGCACAGTCAAAATGGACGGCTTCCGTCCAGGCAAAGTACCGATGTCCGTTGTCGCCCAGCGCTACGGTCACTCAGTGCAGTACGAAGTGCTCAACGACCAAGTCAGCGCCGCTTTCAACCAAGCTGCCAATGAAGCACAACTGCGCGTGGCAGGCCAGCCTCGCATCAGCGAAAAAGAAGGCTCTGCTGAAGGCTTTGTTGACTTTGAAGCCATTTTCGAAGTATTCCCTGAAGTCAAGATTGCCGACCTGAGCGATTTGGAAATCGACCGCGTGAACGTGAACGTGGACGATGCCGCCATTGACCGCACCATCGACATCCTGCGCAAGCAACGCCGTACATTTGCCCAACGCGGTAAAGAAGATGCGGTTCAAGATGGCGACCGCGTGACTGTGGACTTCGAAGGCAAGATTGATGGCGATGCATTCGCTGGCGGCAAAGCCGAAGGCTTTGCATTCCTGGTCGGCGAAGGCCAAATGCTCAAGGAATTTGAAGATGCCGTGCGCGGCATGAAAGTGGGCGAAAGCAAAACTTTCCCACTGGCATTCCCAGCCGACTACCATGGTGCTGAAGTGGCAGGCAAAACAGCCGACTTCTTGGTGACTGTGAACAAGGTTGAAGCAGCCAATCTGCCCGAAGTGACCGACGAGTTGGCGAAATCCCTAGGAGTTGAAGCTGGTACTGTCGCCGGTCTGCGTGACGACATTCGCAAAAACCTCGAGCGTGAAGTCAAATTCCGCGTGCAAGCTCGCAACAAGCAAGCCGTTCTCGATGCATTGCTGACCAAGGCCGAGCTGGACCTGCCAAACGCCAGCATTCAAAGCGAAATTGCCCGTTTGGAGCAAGGCGCCCGCGAAGAACTGCGTCAGCGCGGCATCAAGGATGTGGACCAGTCTCCTATCCCTGCTGAAATTTTCCGCCCACAAGCTGAACGCCGCGTGCGTTTGGGTTTGGTTGTGGCTGAACTGGTTCGCTCCAATGAGCTGCAAGCTACGCCTGAACAGTTGCGTGCCCATGTTGAAGAACTGGCAGCCAGCTACGAGAAGCCTGAAGAAGTGGTGCAGTGGTACTACAGCGACCGCAACCGTTTGGCCGATGCAGAAGCCGTTGTGATTGAAAACAACGTGACCGAATTTGTGCTGCAAAAAGCCAAAGCTGTAGACAAGACCATTGGTTTTGAAGAGCTGATGAACCCACAAGCGCCAGCGACAGAAGAAGCTTAATGGCTGCATAAACGGGCAGCGAACTGCTGCCACGTTTTGATTCAAAAGCAAGGGCTTGTGTTTAATGCACAAGCCCTTATTTATTGGGCATTGCGGCAAACCAAAGGGCATGTAACGCCACATAGTTGGCCACACCTGTTCGACTAGCGCTGACCACTGAGGTGCGCGCTATTCATGTACCATGCACGCATCTGTTGCAGCCTTTGGGTTGTACCTTGTTTGATCAGAACACCGACGTCATTCCATCTACAGGAGATTCCAAAGTGAACATGCTGGAAACCCAAAATCTGGGGCTGATCCCCACCGTCATTGAACAATCTGGCCGTGGCGAGCGAGCTTTTGATATCTACTCCCGCCTTTTGAAAGAGCGTGTCGTCTTCTTGGTGGGCGAGGTCAATGACCAAACCGCCAATCTGGTCGTGGCCCAGCTCCTGTTTCTGGAAAGCGAGAACCCAGACAAGGACATTTCGCTCTACATTAATTCGCCTGGCGGCAGCGTTACAGCTGGCATGTCGATTTTCGACACCATGCAGTTCATCAAACCCGATGTTTCCACCATGTGCCTGGGCTTTGCAGCCAGCATGGGGGCTTTCTTGCTGGCTGCAGGCGCCAAGGGCAAACGCTATTCCCTGCCCAACTCCAAAATCATGATCCATCAGGTTTTGGGCGGTGCACGCGGTCAGGCTACAGACATTGAAATCCACGCACGCGATATTTTGCGCACTAAAGAGCAAATGAACCGGATTCTGGCTGACCGCACAGGCCAGCCTTATGAAAAAATCGTGCACGATACCGAACGCGACTACTTCATGACAGCCCAAGAGGCCAAAGACTACGGCTTAGTCGACTCGGTGGTTGAAAAACGCGGCTAATAAAAAGTATTGTCATCGCACAATTCAGCGGCTAACGACAACCAACTCCGTATTGAACGCTTGCCTGGACACATCCAGGCAAGCGTTTTTTTGTCTGATTCCTATTAATAAATGATCACATACTGTGACGTGATCCTAATTCTTGTGCGCAGTCACAGCACTCGCGCATTGTCACCATCTTTGAACGGGGCATCACGAGGCCACGCAGCGCTGCCAAAAAGAGTGCACAATAGCCGCCTATGAGTATTGATCAGCAAGTCATTCAAATTGCAGCAGAAGTGATGGGCGTGGGCCCGCAAGAGCTGGAATTAGACGCTCCGCTACGTGACTGGGGCCACAAAACCACCATCAATGATGAGACATGCTTGGCACTCAACATCAATATCAGCACACAATCAGCAAGTCAGTGCCGCAGCATCGCAGAGTACCTGGACTTGGTAAAAACTACCTGCTGAACCAAAAAATTAAATGCGCCCCTGCTTGATCCGGCGCTGCATTACTCAATGCACCCAGCAAAGGGCAAAATCCATCGCATGACCACCTAGCAAAAGGTGAGCATTGCAGAGTGCCCTGTATCAGCAGGGTACGCACAAAGCCCATTGATTGTTATCATTCCGTTACCGTTGCCCTTATGATGCTTGCAACGTACGCTGACACCGATCACGCCTGCATCTTCTCGATTGAGCGGAATCTTTTGTGCCCTACACCCAAGCCCATGTGCCCAGCTCGCCTGCCCTGAAAGCGATTCAGGATGCACTGCAAGCAACCCATCAAGACCTGCACCAACTCGATGTGATGCTCAACCACCACTGCGAGGGCTTGATTGCGGCGTTTGAAGGAACAATCAGCGCCCTCAACCACGCAGCAGCCACAGACCAAGGCTGTGCAGATGGGCATATTCAAGAGGCCAAACAATTGCTCTCGCAAGCGGTGCTGAATATGCAGTTCCAAGACATTGCATCGCAAATGCTTAGCCATTGCCAATCGCGGCTGCAAGCGTGTACTGATTTAATGGAGCAACCGCAGCCACATGGTTTACAGACGCACGAAGCCAGCGTATTGCCACCTGCCCATGGGCCAGTCACACAAGCCAGCATGGATGCAGGCAGTATTGATTTGTTCGATTGGCCCACCCATTCCCGAATTCAAGGAGAAACCCCATGAGTGTCGAGCCGATACAGATATTGGCCGTAGATGATTCACCGTCCATGCGAAAAATGGTGGCCTTCACGCTGCAAGAAGCTGGCTTTCATGTCATTGAGGCTGTGGATGGTGAGGATGCCTTGGAAAAAGCACAGCAGCACAGTAGCATTGCACTGGTATTGGCCGATCAGAACATGCCCCGCCTGGACGGTTTAGGCCTGACGCGCCAATTACGCAACTTGCCCAGCTACAGCCAAACACCCATTTTGATTTTGACCACAGAGTCCAGCGACGAGATGAAGCAAGCTGGACGGGCCGCAGGCGCCACCGGTTGGTTGGTCAAACCTTTTGATCCGGTTCGACTGGTGGATGTGATTCGCAGAGTCACCACCCCGGCTGAGCCTTCAGCAACATAACAACCGCGCACACGCATGCCTGATCGGTTCAATGCACCGGACTTCACACCGCCGCAGATTGATCTTCGGCAGTTCTACCGGCTGTTCTTTGAAGAAACACAAGACAACCTCGATCAACTCGAGCGCATGCTGCTGGCGACCAATTGGGGCCATGCAGCAGATGAGGACTTTCACGCGCTCTTTCGCTGCGCGCACTCCATCAAAGGCAGTGCCGCGACATTCGGCTTCGATGCGATTGCCCAACTTTCGCACCACATGGAATCCTTGCTGGACTTGTGGCGCAAACGGCTAATCGCCCCTGAGCCCACAGCCATTAACCACATGTTGGCCGCCGCGGATCTGATCCGTACGATGGTCGCCAACCATGCCCAAGACCGGCCACTTGAAACCCCGCTGCTTACGCAGGTGGAACATGCCGTTGCGGCATTGCAGCTGCACGATGGGCAAGCCAGCACACCACAGCCGCAGGTGAGTAATGCACAAACGCCAGCCCTCACCCCTACGCCAATACAAGAGCTTGCAGCTGGGCCAACCGAAACCACACCTTATCCAACGCCCTCTCCCATAGAGGACGATGATTTTGGTTTTTTTGCTGGCGCACCGGGCGCGCCCAAACCCATCGCCACAACACCTAGAGCAACGGCTTCAAGTGCGGCAAGTACCAACGCACAAACCATAACCTTCGGCAATGGAGACCCCGCTTCGGCTGCGCCACCAATTTCCGATCTCCATGCTGATGCACCACCATCCCTGCGCACAGCGGCAGGAACCTCCAATGCAGAGAGCGGACTGCACAGTGTGCGCGTCCCGATGGAGCGAGTAGATGCGATGGTCAACCTTCTGGGTGATCTGATCGTGTCACAAACTGCATTGCAACAAATGGTGCTGCAACTAGAAAAAAATCAACGCGATGCCCTACAACTTCAATTGGATATCCAGCAGGAATTGATTCGCAACATGCGCGAGACGGTCATGCACATTCGTATGGTGCCCGTTTCGCAGCTCTTCAAACGCTTTCCTAGACTGGTGCACGATTTGTCCGAACGGCTGCACAAACAAGTGCGCCTTATTACCGAAGGCGACGCCACTGAACTGGACAAAGCCATCATCGAGCACATCACTGATCCTTTAATGCATTTGCTGCGCAACTGCATGGACCATGGCATTGAAACACCACAAGAACGCCTGCGCATAGGCAAGCCTGCAGAAGGCTCTTTATGGATTCGTGCGCAGACCGATGGCAACCAAATCGTCATCCAGGTTCAAGATGATGGCAGGGGCCTGTCGCGAGACAAATTGCTTGCCAGTGCGGCACAGCACGGAATGGTTGTGGCTGACCATGCTCCCGATAGCCACATTTGGCATCTGGCCTTCCTGCCCGGCGTTAGCACGTCTGAGGCCATCTCCGATCTCTCAGGCCGTGGTGTCGGCATGGATGTGGTCAAACGCAATATCGAGAATCTGGGGGGGCGCGTTGATATTGACTCCATCCCCCAGCAAGGCACGACCATCACGCTGCGCCTTCCTTTAACGCTTGCCATCACCGATGGGCTCGTCGTACAGGTTGCTTCAGAGCAATACATCCTCCCTTTAGCCGCAGTGCAAGAATCCATGCCTGCCAAACCCCTACGGATAGAAACGATTGGCCATAGCGCCAGCGTGTTGCACATCAACCAAACGTATTACCCGGTAGTGGCACTTGACCAGCTTTTTGCCGTAACACGCCAATCGCCGCCCGCGCCAGAACGCAACGCCACATTGCTGCTACTGCAAGCGGGTACTCATCAAGTAGGGCTATTGGTCGACGCCCTGATTGGTCAACAACAGGTCGTCGTCAAGAGCGTGGAAACCCATTACCGCAAAATCCCCTACGTTGCGGCAGCCACGGTATTGGGTGATGGCCAGGTCGCCCTGATTTTGGATGTCGCACAACTGGCCACTATTCGCCACCCCCATGGCTGGATTCGGCCTGAAAACATGCGCACCACCGATCAAGCGCCCAATCACACAGCCACACCGCAGCCCAGTACGTTGCGCCCCACAACAGCCGCAGGAGTTTGAAGCCATGAGCCCAACCACCAGCTTCTCCATCCCTCTCGCCCAGCCCGCTGATGGCACAAGTGCGTACCTCAGCTTCACCTTGGCGCAGGAAACGTATGGCGTTGATGTGGCTTTTGTACGCGAGATTCGCCACTATCAAATCCCTACACGCATCGCCAATACGCCAGACTTCGTCAAAGGGGTACTCCATTTACACGGCGCCATCGTGCCTGTGATGGACCTGCGTATCCGCTTCCAATGCGCCGAGGCTGAGTATGGCCCTTTTACCGTGATGGTAGTGCTGCAACTAGGCGCCCGTATGGTGGCTGTAGTCGTCGATAGCGTGACCGATGTATCAGACGTCTTGCCCTCCGCAATCGAACCCGTTCCCGCCATGCGCAGCGTGATCCACAGCAGTTGCTTTACCGGTTTGGTACAACGTGAAACGCACATGCTGATTTTGCTGGATGCAGATCGCCTCATCCAAGAAGTAGATGACTGGCTGCAAGCCCATGAGGCGGCTTCAGAGACGACAGCTCTCACGACCTGACTCCCTTCTTCCTACCCCCTGTTGCCGTGCCTGACTCTCGCAGCTTTACTCAACGCACAACCGGTCCTATGCCGCAGTCAGAGGCCACGGTGATCGGTGGTGAGCTCGACTATCAAGAGCACGACTTTCAACGCATACGCGCCATGATTTTTGCGCGTGCTGGTATTCACCTGCACGATGGTAAGCGTGCCATGGTATTCAACCGCCTATCCAAGCGATTACGACTGACGGGACATCGCCGTTTTTGCGACTACTTAGATCAACTCGATCGCGCAGCCACCGCGCCGGAGTGGGAGTTTTTCACCAATGCACTCACCACCAACCTCAGCGGATTTTTTCGAGAAGCACACCATTTCGACGTTTTAGCCCAATGGTTACAAGCACTATCGCCACAGACAAACTGCACCATCTGGAGTTGCGCAGCAGCAAGCGGCGAAGAAGCTTATTCCATTGCAATGACTGCCGACAGCGCACTGCCCAACGCGACGCAACGGATCCGCATTGTGGCCAGTGACATCAATACACAAACGCTTGCCCGGGCGCGAGAAGGCATTTACCCAGCAAGCAAGGTTCAAAGTCTGGAGCCGGAATTTTTGAAGAATTATTTCCAAAAAGGCACCGGTGTGCATACTGGCCAAGTCCGTATCCAGCCTTGGCTAGTCGACTGGGTCACGTTTGCCCAGATCAACCTTCAAGAGCCACGCTGGCCCAGCCAAGTAGCTCAGGTCGATGCGATCTTTTGTCGCAATGTCTTGATTTACTTTCAGGAAAGCACACAACGGCTAGTGCTTGAAAAACTGCACCAAGCACTCACACCAGCAGGGCATCTATTCATGGGGCACGCCGAACATTTAGGCAAGCATGAAGACCTCTTTACACCTATAGGCAAGACCGTGTATGTCAAACGCTGAGCACCCCAGACGCACATTTTGCCAAGGCTCCACCCAACGCTACTTTGATCGTGAATTTGGCAGGCCAGCTATCAAGATTTATCCCGGTGGCTATGCCGCCACTGCCGAGCCTGTTTTAATCTCCACGGTATTGGGCTCCTGCATCTCGGCATGCATCTGGTCACCTCAACAAGGCATTGGCGGCATAAACCATTTCATGCTGCCTGAATCCGAAACCTCGGATCCGCTCTCACAAGGTCTGTACGGCATCATGGCCATGGAGTTGCTCATCAACGCATTGATGAAACTGGGCGTACCTCGCACACAACTGCAGGCCAAAATATTCGGCGGGGCACAACTGATACAGCCCAATGGCACAGGCAACGTGGGAGAGCGCAATGCCACATTTGTAGAGAATTACCTGATGACCGAGCGCATCCCCATTGTCGCGAAAGACCTGCTGGGCAGGCAACCGAGGCGTTTGGTTTTTTTTCCTCAAACAGGTCAAGCCCTCATCAAACGCCTTGGCGAATCCACGCTATCCCCTCAAGACATCGCGCAACAACGCAACAGTGCTCTGCAATTGGCTGCGCGCAATGCAGGAGGCTCGGTCGAACTCTTTGACCAGTCAGTCAACGTCTCTTGAGACCTAAGAACATGTTCACGATCTCTACACAGTCGCGCAAGACTCAAAAAAAAAAAGAGGCTGTGCAAGGGGCGTTTTTTCGGACTCCAACGTGGTCTGCGTGGAAATACTAAACACGCTCTAAGCATTGCGTGCACATGCCATGATCCCTGCATCACAACAGACAAACACCCCATCATCAAACTTAATCAGAGTATTGGTCGTAGATGATTCAGCGCTAGTGCGCCAACTCCTCAAAACCATTATTGATGCACAGGCAGATATGACCTGTATTGCCATCGCAAAGCACGCAGAAATGGCCATACGCATGGCCAGTGAGCTGCGACCTGACGTCATGACATTGGACGTCGAAATGCCTGGCATCAGCGGTTTGCAATTACTCCAACAGGTCATGCAATCCCAACCCCTGCCTGTGGTCATGATCTCCTCACAAACACATGACGGAGCACAAACCACCCTCACAGCCCTCGAACTGGGTGCTATTGATTTTGTTGCAAAACCCAGTATCGGTGTCGCCGATGGACTTATACAACTTGCTCAAGAGGTCGTTGAAAAAATTCGAGCTGCAGCGCACGCGCAACTGCCTACGCACCACACTACGAATTACGACAACAATTGCAATAGCGCCTCGCGTTCAACTCCAGAAACCGAGCTCATTTCTTGGCAAGCAGTCATCACACAACCAGAGCGACTGGAGCCCCGCCAACCAAGCAGGCCGACACCGTATAAAACTCAACGCCACAATACGCAGCCTGCCCCTATCAAGCTTATTGCAATCGGTGCATCTACAGGCGGAACCGATGCGATTCGCACTATCTTGCAAGCGCTACCGCTTGATTGCCCTCCAATCACAATCGTGCAACACATGCCAGCGGGGTTCACACGCAATTTTGCAGAGCGACTCGATTCCGTGTGCTCAATGCATGTCTGTGAAGCAGAGGAAGGCCAACTACTACAACGCGGCCATGCCTACATCGCCCCAGGAGGAAAGCACCTTCGCGTCACACACGTCGCAGGCAACCTCTACGCACAAATCAGCGAAGACAGCCCCGTGCTCCGCCATCGCCCATCTGTCGATGCGCTGTTTCGCTCCATCACCCGCGCCATCGGAGCACAACACTGCATCGCTGCACTTCTAACCGGCATGGGAACAGATGGCGCCGCCGCACTACTCGAACTAAAAATCGGCGGCGCCTACACCATTGCGCAGGATGCCTCAACCAGCATCGTCTACGGCATGCCTCGCGAAGCCGCAGCATTGGGTGCTACCTGCAGCATCTTGCCACTACAGCATATCGGACAAGCAATCGTCCACCACATGAAGCCATGACACTGCAGTGTCAAACTTCTATCAAATCAATCAATATTGAAACAAAAAAACCTGCATTTATACTGTCTGAGAATTAGTAAAAAGAGGAGATGACATGAAAAATACCGAAACCTCACAAACCCTACGTCCAACAGTTTTGGCCTCGCTGCTTGTCTTAACTTGCCTTGGGAATTGAGCAGCAAGGGATTTCACACCCCAGGCTGGTACTTGGGTCATCAGCGAAGAAGTAGACGGCAAACCAGGTCGAGGCTTGGCTATTGATGTGCAGGGCAATACATTGATCATGCAAGTGTTTGGCTACGAACAAAACGGTGATGCCACCTTTGAATCGCACCGGTATCCGTGGAGGCTGAATCT
>NZ_STFG01000015.1 GCF_004833285.1 Lampropedia puyangensis | reverse complement strand
CAAATTCAAACCTAATAATCGTCAGGGAATTGACACCTAGCAACAACTGTATCGCGCCTAATCAAAAGGGTCCAAGCGTGGACCTTTTTGATTTAGGAGCATTAGCCCATGTTCTTCGAGCGACGTCGCAAACATGCCGCGCCAACAACCGCAGCAAGTGTGCTCAATAGGCCCAACCCGCCAATGTCCATGGTGGGCACCGCCACAGGAGATGATGCGGGAGGTGCGATAGCCTTCACAACAGAGATCTTCAGGTTATCAAAAGTAGCGTATTTTCTAGGAAAATTAACACCCGCCATGTTAGGGTCAACAGGCGCGGTGCTGTCTGCCAGCACATCCATCAGCAGGGTCACCGTGCCATTCGGGTCGGTAATGCCTGCGGTACTTAAGCGAACAGTGCTTCTACGGAAGTCAACCATTACCGGGCTGGTGATTGGAGCAACTGCAGCCACCGGTGTGCCGCCTGTGATTATTTGACTGCTCAAAGGCGCAGGTGTACCAGAAACTGCAGCAGGATCGAGATCGGGATGTGCAACAGCCGCACCGCCCGGATCTGTAGTCAGTTGCCCATCAAATAGACTGATTTTCATGCGCGGCGCCTCTCCCCAAGGCCACGCAGTCCGAAAATCTGTGCCGTCAAAATTTGTCAGGAACGCAGGTGCAAAATCTACCTGTAACTCAACAAAGGGAGCAATGTCCCCTGTATCCGGGTTAATGGCATCAAAAGTGAAGGCAACCAGATCCCCCCCAGTGGAATCTGCGCCTGCAGGAGAGCCTTCATTTTGCTGAATGCCAATGCTGTACTTATTACTGGCGTTACTGGTGCTGTAGTTGTCTTCGTTTAGCAACAATGTTTCCACCGTCCAGCTTTGTGCAATAAACGCTGGGCCTGTTACACCATTGACAGTTGCAGCAGCATCTTTATCTTCTGTTCCGCCGTATGCCGTAGCAATCGGATCAGGTGACATATCACGGTAAACAGGACTTGGGGTGTAACCGCCTACACGCGCTTCGAAATCATTGCAATAGACAAGTAGTTGATTGGTGGAAGCTGTGCAATCAAATGCGTCCTGCGCAAAAGCCGATGGCGTAGCAAAGCTGCATGAAGCAAGCAACAAAGCACCAGCAGCGCGAACGCCGGCAAGCTGATGATTAATAGAAGCAAATGGTCCGATAGTCACAATTTTTCCTCCTTGAGCAGTAAGTGGGTCGGGATGTCAGATTGAATGCAGCCCCATACAATTGTCTTTTTATTGCAAAAAACAAATATTAGTATTAAATAGTATCAAAAAATTACATTAAGACGATTCACTTTATACAAACAACTGCATATTTTTTGCGCAGATGTTGTTTTTGATATGAGACACCCAGCCCATTAACCTCAGCCCCAAAAAAAAGAGAATGCGCGATCAGCCAGCTCAGTGCCTCTTTGCGGATCCGTCCTTAAATTATTGGCGAGCAAAAGGCTCTGAACTTGCCCTCTCCAACACTGCAAGAGAGATGCCGCCTTACACTTTTCCAAAGATATGGCATTTATGGGTGCAACACTTCGCCATACACACGACAATACCTGCCCCTTCTCACCGAATCGTTCATCCATGTCTTTTTCTTCCCTTGGCCTAGCCCCGGCGCTGGTTCATGCAGCGGCCTCCCAAGGTTTGTTTGCCCCTACTCCCGTTCAATCACAGGCTATTGCGGCCATTGTGGAGGGGCTAGATATACGCATCTGCGCGCCAACGGGCTCGGGCAAAACGGCATCGTATGTCTTGCCGTTGCTGCACAACTGGGCCCAAAGCCATTCGGCTGAAGGCACGCGGAAAACCCATGCGCTGATTCTGGTGCCCACGCGTGAGCTGGCGGCTCAGGTAGCCGAGTTGGTTTACTTGGTCGGTGAAGCCATGGGCCGCAGGCCCAAGGTGGCGGTGTTAACGGGTGGTGTATCGATCAACCCGCAATTGATGGCTTTGCGCGGTGGCGTCGATTGGGTAATTGCCACGCCAGGGCGTTTATTGGATGTAGTGGCCCACAGCCAGCTCAAGCTGAACACGATTCAAACTCTGGTCATGGACGAAGCCGACCGCCTAATGGATTTGGGCTTTGCCGATGAGCTGGAGCAGGTGCTGGCCTTGCTGCCGCACAAAGAACAGCGCCAAACCCTGCTACTGTCGGCCACGTTTGCGCCCGCTGTGCAAGCGCTGGCACCCGCTTTGCTGCATGAGCCACACCAGACGATTGAAGTAGCAAACACCCACCAGCAAGATGCGACGATTGCCCAGCGCGCCATATACGTAGATACAGCCAAACGCACCAGCGTGTTGCGTGAGCTGATTCAGCAGCACCCCGGTCAGCGCATTCTGGTCTTTGTGGCCAGCCGCTACAGCGCCGAGCACATCGCCCACAAATTAGGTGCAAAACAAATAAAAGCTGCAGCACTGCATGGTGAGCTGAGCCAAGGTGCCCGCCAATCAGTGCTACAAGCATTCAAGGCCAAGCAGTGCCAAGTATTGGTGGCCACCGATTTGGCCTCCCGCGGCATTCATATTGACGAGTTGCCCCTAGTCGTGAATTACGACCTGCCACGCTCACCTGACGACTACACCCACCGCGTGGGGCGCACCGGTCGTGCGGGCTTGAGTGGGATGGCCATCAGTCTGGTAACCCCCAGCACGCAGGCGCATTGGAATTTGATTGTCAAACGCAATCAGCTGGATATCACACTGGAAACGCTAGCGACGTACCCCATCACCGAACAAGCGCCAGAGCGCACCGCATATGAGGATGGCAACAATGGCGGTATCAAAGGCAAGCGTATGAGCAAAAAAGACAAGTTGCGCGCTGCTGCTGCGCAGCAACAGGGAACTTAGACCACACCGCGCTTCCCGTCTTCAGGGCTGACCATGCACCTCAACATTGCACTCGCGATTAGCCCATAGCTGTGACACAGCCTGATGTTTCTAAAGCGGATTCAGGCGGCTGAGAATCACCTCTCGCAACAAAGCACACAAACGTTGATGACGCCAGTGCCATAGTGCGATGCGCACACCAGCGCCATTGCGAGTCGCCAAATCGGTGACAATGCCGCCCTCTTTGGATTGAAAAGATTGGTTTGAAATGAGCGCGACTGGCAACAACCGCACTGCAGCAGTAACCCAACAGGCTTCGTGGCGGTTGTATTGGCGAGAGCTACTGGCCGGCGTGGTCACAGCTTTGGCTTTGGTACCAGAGGTAATTTCCTTTTCCGTGATTTCCGGCGTAGATCCGAAGGCGGCTTTGTATGCTTCCATCACATTGGGGATTCTGATGTCTGTCTTGGGCGGCCGCCCGGCGATGGTGACAGCGGCAGCAGGCTCAGTCGCACTGGTCATTGGGCCAATGACGCGCGCACACGGGGTTGATTACATTTTCCCTGCCGTGCTTCTGGCCGGTGTCATTCAGGTATTGTTTGGCTTGTCGCGTTTAACCAGTTTGGTGCGTTACGTACCGCGCTCTGTCATGCTGGGCTTTGTGAATGCCTTGGGCATTTTGATTTTCATGGCTCAAGTGCCGCATGTATTGCACCAAAGCAATACCGTCATCATCGTGTTTGCTGCCGCCATACTGCTCACATGGCTACTTCCAAAATGGACAACGGCTGTCCCTTCGCCTTTGGTGGCCATTGCCACTGCGATGGCCTTGGTGTGGTTATTGGGCTGGCAAGTCCCTACAGTAGCTGATAGCGGCAATATGGCGCCCGGCTTACTGGGCTTTACCCAATGGAATGTGCCTTTCAATTGGCAAACGCTCTCCATCATCTTGCCTACTGCGCTCAGCATTGCTTTTGTGGGGTTGCTCGAAACGCTATTGACTGCTCAGCTGGTTGATGAAAAAACGGCCACTGACTCGAACAAAAATCGCGAATCCTGGGCGCTGGGCGTCTCGAATATGGCGGCAGGCGCTTACGGTGGCGTGGCTGGCTGCGCAATGATTGGGCAAACGGTGGTAAACATCGACATTGGTGGTGCGCGCACGCGCTTATCCACTTTGGCTGCGGCATTGACGATGCTGCTGTTGGTGTCAGTGCTCAGCGGCTTGCTGGCCTTGATTCCCATGGCCAGTTTGGCAGCTGTTATGGTCGTGGTGGCTATCAAAACTGTGCACTGGCGCAGCCTCGCGCCACGCACATGGCAACGCATGCCGATACCAGAAACCTTGGTGATGCTCGTCACGATTGTGATCACAGTCTGGACAGAAAATCTCGCGCTGGGCGTAGGTGTTGGCACCGTCATCGCATTGATGCTGTTTGCACGGCGCGTGGCCAACGCCACGCACGTGCACCGGCATGCACCAGAGGCACCGCATACGACCGTTCGCTACACCATCTCTGGACCACTGTTTTTTGCCAGTAGCCATGCACTGGCAGAACAGTTTGACTATGCCGCAGACCACGGTCAAGCCGTGCGTATTGATTTATCTGCAGCGCAGATCTGGGATGCCACAACCGTCGCTGCATTGGAAACCGTGAGCCGCAACTACCGCGCACAGCAAAGCACGGTGCAATTCGTAGGTCTGGATGCGCGCAGTCGCCTGTTGCGTAGCCGCTTAAGAGGCCGTTTATAAAATCACCTCTCCGGGCCCGCGCAAACAGGCTAGATTATTGATGTGGTCTTGAAAACAATGGTAAGGACTGACTCCGGGCTCAATTGCTTCAATGCCGTTGCATTCAAAAAAAGCCTGCAACGCAATCGGACTCAACGGTCCCCTCGCCGGAGGCGGCGCCCTAGTCCGAACAGGCTTCAGGCTGGCTGCTCTTGAGGTCTGCCCACTATCGGTCAGTTGAACTGTGGGGACTTGGGGATAGATTTCATCTGATCGCAGGTCTGCTTTTTGTTGGCTGCAGGCATCGCCGACCACTGCTTCTTGAAATCTGCCTGCGCTGCAAAATACATTTTGTCGTACTGCTCAGCTGAGAGCTGCATATCACGCACAGCGGCTAGTTTTTGTTGAGTCTTGGCCTCGCCCACTTCTGCCGCGCTGAGGTGTTTACATTCAATGGCGATTTCATTCATGCTCGCTGCCATCTGGATCAAACCAGCCGCCATCTCTGCCTGCTCCTCATTTGCAGCCATCACTGTGCTGGTACCCAAACTTGCGCCTAAAGCCAAGGCAGCCATCGCTGTCCATTTTTTCATCCGATTGATCTCCTAAACACATTCTTCAAAGGCCACCATAGCAAGCGTATCCAATACGTTGTCGGCAAATAAATCGCCTGAATGGATGTTTTTCCACATGTATCCCATGCATGTATCGCCAGCAATGTGCCGATTCTGCATCACCCCGGAACAAGTTCGCGCAACGAAAACATCGGCCACCTAAACATCAAGGGCAAACCCTTATTTACGTTCCGCATAAGTCGCAATAGGCAAACAATCAATTTATGCGATATACTCGCATCATAGGGTTAACACCTAGCAATAAACCCTAGTAAGTACGGTGTACGAGATGCGCACCAAAACTTGCTTCAAAACGGCATCTCTTGTGAGAACCACCATGATTCAAGCGTTGATCGATTTCATTCAAGAAGCCCGTGCTGCACACTTGCACATCGCCAATCAATAACTCCCTTCTCTATGGTGCGTTTGGTTATGCCAAGCCACCCATAGCTCGAAAGCCCCATCGCTGTTGCAGCCATGGGGTTTTGTTTTTGCGTGCCCCTCCGCATTGTTACTGGTTGGTGACACTGCTCATACGCACGACATACAACTTTACGATAAGCCCTTTATCGCCATACGCGACAGAAACAAGTCAAGTGCACAGTAGTTGGCGTGCAAACAACGCATGGTGTGTTGTTTGCACCTTCTAAGGAGAAATCCATCATGACTACATCGCTTCGTACCTGGTTTGCTGCTTCTGCATTGGCATTAAGCGCGTTGGCAGCGCAAGCACAAACATCTGACGCAAATGCGGCGGCGCCTCACCCTGCTGCCGCACATGCAGAACGTATTGCGCAACTCAAAGAAAAATTGAACCTCTCGCCCAATCAACAAGGCGCATGGGAACAATACCAATCGGCCATGAAACCAGCCGAGCGGCCAAATGGGCCACGAGAGGTCAAGCCTGCCCTGACTGAAAAGCAAAAAACCCAGATGCATCAAAGAATGCAAGCTGAACACCAAACCAGAGAAGCTGCCACGCAAGCATTCTACGCACAACTGACGCCTACACAGCAGAAAATTTTTGATGCTGAAGCACCAAAACCCGGCCCACACCGTGAAGGCAAGAAGCACGCCGAATAAAGGCACGCCCATACTCATCCCACAGGCAAGCCCATAAGGCTTGCCTTTTTATTTCAATGCATTTTCGCAGTTTGGCTTGCAATGAGGGCAAAGTGTTGAGCAGAAAAAATACCTTGGCCATTCATCAATTGCTTTTTGCCAGCATCAACTAGCACATCCCGCCTACCTGGCGCAAGCTGCCTGCAGCAAACACACATACACTACTGCGATACTTGTCAACAGATGCTTACAGAAGCCATCATTTTTTAGAATCTTGCGCTTCATACGATTTGTTAGAGTGTGAATCATTATTTTGCTTGGCGCCCTTACTCTGAAGGCACTAAGCAATTCTCTAATGCGTTTCGCAGCCAGCATGCCAAGGAATGAAGGTATTGAATCCAGCATGGATCCTTCATCTGCAAGCGTATTGAGCAGCATCATCTGACTGTTTTCCCGCCTCGCTTGCCAGCACACGCACAAGCTGTAGCCTGTAGATTCACAATCTCGCCAACCCACATCAGCAGCCATGCAGTGGGTTTTGCGGTGTTTGGCCTAATCGTCCAAGCAAGCAAATTGCCTTTTCTAAATAAGACGAAGGAGTGTTTGCATGACAGAAGAAGTCACCTCGTCCAAGCCCCCAAAGGCGCTCATTCTTGCGCCGGTGTTCTACCCCTCAGCCGGGTTAGCACTGCTGTTGGTGGCCTGTTCCATTTTGTTTCCCACAGCCAGTGAGCGCGTCTTCCAAGCCGCAAAAAACTGGGTTGCGCTAGACGCAGGCTGGTTCACTGTATTGGCTGTCGCGGGCTTTCTGGTTTTTGTGGTCGGCATTGCGTTTTCTGGTTTTGGCAAGCTCAAACTGGGGCCTGATCACAGTAAGCCCGATTACACCTACCCAACCTGGTTTGCCATGCTGTTTGCTGCAGGCATGGGCATTGGTCTGATGTTCTTTGGTGTGGCTGAACCCATCATGCACTACACCAATCCACCGGTGAACGAGGGCATGACTTTGGATGCTGCGCGCCAAGCCATGCGCATCACCTTCTTCCATTGGGGCATTCATGCCTGGGCCATTTACGCCGTCGTGGCGTTGTCTTTGGCTTACTTTTCCTATCGGCACGGTTTGCCGCTGCGCATTCGTTCAGCACTTTACCCGTTGATTGGCAACCGAATTTATGGCCCCATCGGCCACACAGTCGATACGTTTGCAGTGCTAGGCACAATCTTCGGTTTGGCGACATCGCTGGGATTAGGTGTGATTCAGATCAACTCTGGCCTGAGTTACCTGTTTGACATTGCCCCATCGGTGAGCGTTCAGGTAATTTTGATTGTCATCATCACCTTGGTCGCAACTGGCTCTGTAGTTTCCGGGTTAGACCGTGGCGTGCGCATCTTGTCTGAAATCAACATGCTGTTGGCAGTGGCTTTGCTGGCCTTTGTGATGATCGCTGGCCCTACGGTGTACCTGCTGCAAACCTTCGTACAAAACACAGGGATGTACATCTCCAGTATTTTGTCGATGACCTTCAACCTCTACGCATACGACCCCAAACCGGGTTGGATTGGCGGATGGACCTTGTTCTACTGGGGCTGGTGGATCGCATGGTCCCCTTTTGTGGGAATGTTTATTGCACGCATTTCGCGTGGGCGCACTATCCGCGAATTCGTCGTTGGGGTGCTGATGGTCCCTACCGGCTTCACTTTTCTATGGATGACGATCTACGGAAATTCTGCATTGCATCTGGTCATTGCCGAAGGCTACACCCACTTGGTTGATACCGTGGCTGCCGATAGCTCTTTGGCATTATTTGAATTTCTGCAACAACTGCCACTGTCATCCATTACCTGTTTGGTTGCTACGCTGCTGGTGGTGATTTTCTTTGTGACTTCGGCCGACTCTGGGGCGTTGGTCATTGATATGCTCTCATCCAAAGGTGAGGACGAGTCGCCCGTATGGCAGCGTGTTTTTTGGGCTCTGTTAGTTGGTTTGCTGGCCATTGCATTGCTGGTCGCTGGCGGACTCACGGCACTGCAAGCAGGCACCATTGCGGCAGCCTTGCCCTTTACCATTGTGATGATCATGATGTGTTGGGGCTTAGCCAAAGCCATGAGTACGGATTTGGCCAAACAAACCAGCATCCGCTATGCACGCGTTGCCCCCAATGCCAGTGGAGATTGGAAAAACCGCCTGCGCTCCCTAACGCACCAACCGCGCAAACGCGAAGTGCTGCTATACCTGCGCCGCAAGGCAGATGGGGCATTAGCGCAAGTAGCCGGTGAGTTGAATAAGCGCGGCCTGGAAGTGCAAGTTCAACAAGGCGAAGATGGCCGAGTGACTCTGCAAGTCGGGCACGGTGAAGAAATCGATTTCTTCTATGCTGTGCGCCCACAACCCTATGTCCCGCCAAGCTTTATGCTCGATGACCCGCGTCGCCGTCGCAATGACGATGACAACTTCTACCGTGCGGAAGTATTTCTTCGCGAAGGCGGCCAAGACTATGACGTAATGGGTTGGAGCGAGGAAGACCTGATTCACGATGTGCTGGACCAATACCAGCGCCACATCCACTTCCTAGACAATATTCGCTAATAGTGGCGCCAACTTGCGGAAAATACCCTGTACAGCAAAGCGAAATCAGGCGAGCAAACAGGTGCAACCGCAATTCGCCCGTCGCTTCTTGAACTTTCCACACGGCAAGTGGACAAAGCTGTGGATAAACTGTAGTGCAGGTTGGGATGGCCCTATGAGGGCACCTGCACTGATTAAAAAAAAGGCACCAAATGGCGGTGCCTTTTTTTTATATGGAACTCTGCGCACGCTGCGACAGCCGGCTGACTGCACACATCAGGTCGCAGTCCTATAATTCGCACGCTTTCTTCGCACCCTCTTGCAGTCCAACAAGGCTGCCATATTACGCAAGCGACTGCACCGCGCTTGCGCCAGCAGCCGATGCTGCCCGTTCATACCAAGTCCCTCATCATGAGCAATATTGCCTTTACCTCCACGCTGGTGGTCCTCAGCATTGTGGCCATCATTTACCTCACCGCCAAACTCAAGGCCAATGTGTTTGGATCTCTGTTTGCAGTCTCACTTGCCTTGGCCCTGTTGGGTACAGATCTGCCGCTAGCCAAAGTCATTGATACACTGAAAATAGGCTTCGGCAGCACATTGGGCAATATTTCGTTCATTATCATTTTTGGTGCCGCGATTGCCGTTTGCATGCAAAAAAGCGGTGGCGCACTCAGTATTGCAACCAATATCTTGAATTTGGCTGGTAAACACAATGCGAAACCAGCCATGGCCTGGACAGGCTTTATCCCAGGCCTGACGATTTTTTGCGATACGGGCTACATTATTTTGAGCGGTATTGCCCGCAGCATCAGCGCCAACGCAAAAGTGCCGATGCCGTTGATTGCATCTATTTTAGGCTCTGCACTGTTTGCGGTTCACTGCTTGGTCCCCACCCACCCAGGGGCATTGGCCGCAGCGGCCACTCTGAACGCCAACATTGGTTGGTTGGTTCTCGCCGGGGTGGCTTTTTCCGTTCCTGGACTTTTGGCTGCTTACTTTTGGTCGGCATGGATGTGTAAGGGGCAGAACTATGCACCAGCACAACTGGAACAAGAAGAGGCTATCTCCACCGCCCAATTGCCTTCATTTGGCTTTTCACTGCTCCCAGTGGTATTGCCGCTGGTTTTGATTTCCATATCGACCTTACTGACCACCTTAGGCTACAAAACAGGCTTTGCAGCGCCGTTGCATTTTCTGGGGAACCCTGTGATCGCCCTGTTAGCAGGTATGTTGTGTGCCATGTGGCTATTGGCGAAAAACGGAGGTAAGAAAGGCGATTTCAGCCATGTTCTTGAGGAAGCCATTCTCAAGGCAGGCCCTATTTTGATCATCACAGGTGCAGGCGGTATGTTTGGTGCCATCATCAAAGAAACCGGTGTAGGCAGCGCGCTCGGTCAGGCGCTGGGTAGTGCGTCAGTTGGCCTGCTGGTGCCCTTCATCATTGCCGCCTTGCTCAAAACAGCACAAGGCTCCTCCACCGTAGCTGCATTGACTTCTGCTGCCATCATCGCCCCCAGCTTATCCACTTTTGGTTTGGATTCAGACGCAGGCCGCATGTTTGCGGTTCTGGCCATGTGCGCAGGCTCCATGGTGGCCTCGCACGCTAACGACTCCTATTTCTGGGTGGTCACAAAACTCTCCAACATTGAGATGAAAGAATCATTGCGCGTCTTCACTTCTGCAACCATCGTGATGGGGTTGACCAGTTTCGCCTGTATTTGGTTGGTGAGCCTATTCGTTCTATAACGCAAAACGCTCCCAATGGCTATCTGGCTTTGCTCTCCTGAAAGCCGTACTAAATTGCTCCTGTTACCCCCTAAAACAAGGGGGCAACCCTAGAATGAATTGAGCCTCATCTTGCATGTTATTGACAATTTATGAGCAATTCTCATGCACTGAAGAGACACCACTTCTCATAGGCTATACAAGGAGATTGCATGAAAGCCATGGTCTATTACGGCGAAAACGACATCCGCTTTGAAGAGCGTGATAAGCCTGTTATTGAGCAACCTACGGATGCCATCATCCGCATGACCAAAACCACCATCTGCGGAACAGACTTGGGCATCTGGAAAGGCAAAAATCCGGAAATCGCCGCCACAACTCAAGCAAAAACAGGTGCGTTCAATGGGCGCATCCTTGGCCATGAAGGCATCGGAATTGTGGAAGAAGTCGGCTCAGGAGTGAGCCACTTCAAAAAAGGTGACAAAGTCATCGTCTCTTGCGTGAGCCGTTGTGGCACATGCGAAAACTGCCAAAAACAACTGTATGCACACTGCCGCAACCAAGGCGGCTGGATTCTGGGCTACATGATTGATGGTACCCAAGCAGAGTACGTGCGCACACCATTTGCAGATACATCCCTGTATCTGCTGCCGCAAGAGTTAAACGAAGACGTCGCAGTGCTGCTGTCAGACGCCCTGCCTACCGCACACGAAATTGGCGTGCAATATGGCAATGTTAAACCCGGCGACAGCATTGCCATTGTTGGAGCTGGGCCAGTCGGAATGGGCTGCGTGCTCACGGCACAGCTTTATTCTCCCAGCGAGATCATTGTGGTCGACATGGATGAAAATCGCCTTGCTATGGCCAAAGAGTTGGGGGCTACACACACCATTAACTCCGCCAAGGAAGATGCCGTCAAACGCATTCTGGAGATTACAGGTGGGCGTGGCGTCGACTGCGCGATGGAGGCTGTCGGGGTGGAAGCCACTTGGAATATCTGCCAGCACGTGGTCAAAGAAGGGGGGCACCTCGCCAATGTGGGTGTGCACGGAAAACCCGTCGAATTCGCGCTTGAAAAACTCTGGATCAAGAACTTAACGATCACCACAGGCTTGGTCAATGCCAACACCACCGGCATGCTGATGAAAACCTGCTGTTCAGGCAAGTTGCCTATGGAAAAAATGGCCACGCACCATTTCCCATTTAGCGAACTGCCTAAGGCTTACGACGTGTTCAAGCATGCTGCAGATGAAAAGGCCATGAAAGTCATCATCGATCTGTAAGCGTCCTACACAAACGACCTAAACGACACCCATCCGGCGGCATAAGCCGCCGCTTCAGTTCAGTGTGCTATTGAGCTCCGACCAGGAACGTGCTCACGATCGAAGCTTCTAGGGCAAGCCGTTACGGCCATAGCGCTGAAATCCAATTCTGTCTGAAAGCCGATCGCAATAAGCTGTCACTGCAGGCAACTGTGGGCGATCAAATGGCGTCTCCAGCCAGCGGTTCACCGACAACCCGACGGCCACATCCGCCAAGCTGAGCGATGCTCCTGCAACATAAGCCTGTGTTTGGATGAGCTGTCCTTCCAACACGCGCATGAAGCCATTCCAAGCAGCCAGTGAAGCCGCTATTTGGGCTGTATCTTGATGGTATGGCGACTGGCGCACCAAGCCCATAAAAGCATATCCCCATGCGCGATTGAGATCAGCGGCTTGCCAATCCAACCACTGATCGACACGAGCCCGTGCTTGTGCCTCGAGCGGGTACAACGCCTGCCCACCATAGCAGTTGGCCAAATAGCGAAGAATGCTGTTGGACTCCCACAAAACAAAATCACCATCCAAAAGCACGGGCACCATCGCATTAGGGTTGAGCGCTTTGAAATACGTGGATTGAACATCAGCATAGCCGCTCCCCCAATCTTCCTGTTCAAATGCAAGGCCCAACTCCGTACAGGCCCACAATACCTTCCTGACATTGATGGATGAAGATTTACCGAGAATTCTGAGCATGAATGCACTCCATAAAGGCCATATCAAACAACGCTGCAACAAAGGGCTGGCGCATTAATCAATGCATAGGCTGTGATTGCCTGTCCCCGGAAGAATGCTCTCTTCGCAATCCGCAAGACACTTTAGGACAACAAGCCAAGGCACCCCCTATGGGCTAAGAGCGTGTTTAGGATCTCCAAGCAGACCGCTCGAGTCCAAAAGGATGCGATGCGCGGAAAAAACCGCAGCCGTGCTATCTGCCAAACGAGGATTTTTAACACAGCAGCGCGCCTTTTGGGCCCCAACCTGAAGGGCAAGACCCCAAATAAACACATTGCGGCGTAGCCCATTTTGCCCATACCGACGTATGCGCGGCAGCAAGAGCCTTGCACTGCCTCTTTTTTTTGAGTCTTGCGCGACTGTGTAGAGATCGAACACGTTCTAAAGACTAAATCTGAAGAATCTTCGTGCCAACAGCACTGGCTCAGCGAAACCTTTCAGCTTGTGTTTCATGTGCATAATGGGTGCGATGCGCCCCATTAGCTTTTCGCGACTGCCGTTAAGACAGACTGCCAGTACTTATGTACACGGCAGTCCAAGTGCACCATGCTTTGGGTCCGCCGTTTTATTGATAGCCGCCTGCTCCATCACTGATGGCTGGCGGCTTTCTTCTTTGATGACTTGCGATTGAATTGGATCTCTCATGCCATTACCCCCAGCCCCTAAAACTCGCGGTGATAAGGTTCAAGCGAGCAGCGATACAGCCCGCAACGCAAAGCCCAACACCAAAAAACTGATCGCGACCAGCGCCAGTGCTGAAGCCCTAGGCGTGAAAAATACGCCCTCAGCATCGACAAAAGCAGCCTTGCTGACACCCCCTACTTCGGCGAAGCCAACCGCTGCAGTCCCGCCCAAAAAAGCGGTCGAAACATCTGCCCGTACGCCGCAAACGGCCGCGCCGGCACCAGTTGCAGCTCCAGTCTCTGCAGCCCCTGCTGCGTCAACACATGCACCAAGTGCACAGCGCCCTGCAGCGCACAAACAGCCGGCCTTAGGCCGCACAAAACCTGGTAAAGCTACACGTTTGTTTGTCTTGGACACCAATGTTTTGCTGCATGACCCAACCTCCCTCTTTCGCTTTGAAGAGCATGACATCTATCTGCCATTGATCGTCCTCGAAGAGCTCGATGCCCACAAGAAAGGGACGACCGAAGTCGCACGCAATGGTCGCCAGGTCAGTCGCAGCCTTGATGCACTGGTCTCGCTGAACAACACAGACCTCAGTACCGGCTTGCGCCTTGATGCCACAGGGCAAAAACAAGCCAGCGGCAAATTGCTGTTCCAGACCACGCTACTCGACGATGGTCTGCCTAAGGCATTGCCACAAGGCAAAGCCGATAACCAGATTCTGGGTGTCGTTCACGCCTTACAAAAGCAGTTTCCCAACCGTGAAGTCATTTTGGTTTCCAAAGATATCAATATGCGCGTGAAAGCCCGTGCGCTGGGCATGGCCGCGGAGGACTACCAGAACGACAAGGCGCTTGACGATGACGAGCTGCTTTACAGCGGTGCCCTAGCTTTGCCTGACAATTTCTGGGTCAAGCAAAGTAAAAAACTCGAAAGCTGGCAAGCCCATGGCGACACGTTCTATCGGATTCATGGACCAGCAGTGCAATCGCTGTTGATCAACCAGTTCGTGTACTACGAATCTCCTGGTGAAGCGGGTCTCTACACGATTGTTGAAGAGCTGCAAGGCCATACCGCCGTTTTGCGCACGCTGCGCGACTATACCAGCCCCAAAAATAATGTCTGGGGCGTCAATGCGCGCAACCGCGAGCAAAATTTCGCACTCAATCTGCTGATGAACCCTGAGATTGACTTTGTCACCCTCACAGGCACAGCGGGCACGGGCAAGACCTTGATGGCTCTCGCCGCAGGTTTAACGCAAGTGCTGGATGAACGCCGATACAGCGAAATCATCATGACACGCGCCACCGTTAGCGTAGGCGAAGACATCGGATTTCTGCCCGGCACAGAAGAAGAGAAAATGGGCCCTTGGATGGGGGCTCTTGATGACAATCTCGAGTTTCTCAGCAAAGGCAGCGGCTCAGGTGGTGAGTGGGGGCGCGCTGCCAGCAATGATCTGATCAAAAGCCGCATCAAAATCAAGAGCATGAACTTCATGCGAGGGCGCACCTTCCTCAACAAGTACGTCATCATTGATGAAGCACAGAACCTCACACCCAAGCAAATGAAGACACTGATCACTCGTGCAGGTCCTGGCACCAAGATCATCTGCATGGGCAACCTGGCCCAGATCGACACGCCATACCTGACCGAAGGCTCATCAGGCCTGACTTACGCTGTTGACCGCTTCAAAGGATGGGGGCACAGTGGGCACATCACACTGGCACGCGGTGAGCGCTCTCGCCTGGCAGACTTTGCCAGCGATGCACTTTAAAAAATCTGCACACGCTGCTTTTTCGAAACCGATTGGATGAACACCCACACATAGCACTAACAATGTTTGGTTGCATCCATCGCCCCTTTTCCCAACAAGCCCCGTACGGGGCTTTTTTTATTGCCATACGCTTTCTAAATAACAATAAAAATCAATCACAAATATCCATCAAACACATACATGTCCCCATTTATAGAAATTTCACAACAACAAAAATTCAAACATATCCGACCCCGTTTTATTTTCTTGCAAAGCAGAAAAACCAAGCGTATTCTCCGACTCCGACATCGTGCAATAAAACCGCATTCGGTTGATTGCACATGATCACCCCACGAATGAACATCAAGAAGTAAGGAGTACGCCATGACCAAGGCGTCAGAATTGCAGCACCTGCAAGATCAGGGGCTGTATTCCCCGTCGAATGAACACGACGCCTGCGGCGTCGGCTTCGTTGCCCATATTAAGGGCGAAAAACGCCATGACATCGTCACGCAGGCGTTGCAGATTCTGATCAATATCGACCACCGCGGCGCCGTCGGGGCAGACCCGCTGATGGGCGATGGCGCAGGCATTCTGATTCAGATTCCTGATCAGCTCTACCGAGAAGAGATGGCCGAGCAAGGCGTGACATTGCCACCAGCCGGTGAATACGGTGTGGGCATGATTTTCTTGCCAAAAGAGCATGCTTCACGCCGCGCCTGCGAGCAAGAGATGGAACGTGCCATCAAGGCTGAAGGTCAAGTATTGCTGGGCTGGCGCGATGTGCCAGTCAACCGCGATATGCCGATGTCACCAGCGGTGCGCGAAAAAGAACCTATCTTGCGCCAAGTGTTCATTGGCCGTGGTGGCGATGTCATCGTACAAGATGCACTGGAGCGCAAACTCTACGTCATCCGCAAAACCGCCAGCGCCAATATTCAGGCACTCAAGCTCAAGCACAGCAAAGAATATTATGTGCCCAGCATGAGCACCCGCACCGTGGTCTACAAAGGCTTACTGCTGGCCGACCAAGTGGGCCAGTACTACCTCGACCTGCAAGATGCTCGCTGCATCTCCGCCATCGGTCTGGTACACCAGCGCTTCTCCACCAACACCTTCCCTGAATGGCCATTGGCACACCCTTACCGTTATGTCGCCCACAACGGCGAGATCAACACAGTCAAGGGCAACTACAACTGGATGCGCGCCCGCGAAGGCGTGATGGCATCGCCAGTGCTGGGCGACGACCTGAAAAAGCTCTACCCAATCAGCTTTGCCGATCAGTCTGACACCGCAACGTTCGACAACTGCCTGGAATTGCTGACGATGGCTGGCTACTCCATCAGCCAAGCCATGATGATGATGATCCCTGAGCCTTGGGAACAGCACGAAACCATGGACGAGCGCCGCCGCGCGTTCTATGAATACCATGCAGCCATGCTGGAGCCTTGGGATGGCCCCGCATCCGTCGTGTTCACCGATGGCCGCCAAATTGGCGCCACCTTGGATCGCAACGGCCTGCGCCCCGCCCGCTATTGGGTCACGGACGATGACTTAGTGATTTTGGGCTCTGAAGCAGGCGTACTGCCTATTCCTGATAACAAGGTCGTGCGCAAATGGCGCCTGCAACCAGGAAAAATGCTGCTCATTGACCTCGAACAAGGCCGCATGATTGATGACGACGAGCTCAAAGCCAACATCGTCAACACCAAACCTTATAAGCAGTGGAACGACAATCTACGCATCAAACTCGATAGCGTAGATGCGCCTTCGCAAACACCCGCACAGGCCCCTGCCGCCGACGCTGCGTCTTTACTCAAACGCCAGCAACAGTTCGGCTTCACACAGGAAGACATCAAATTCGTGTTGGCCCCCATGGCCACCAATGGCGAAGAAGGAATTGGCTCCATGGGCAATGACAGCCCACTGGCTGTCCTGTCTGGCCGCAGCAAGCCGCTGTACAACTATTTCCGCCAGTTGTTCGCGCAGGTAACCAATCCACCGATTGATCCCATTCGCGAAGCGATTGTGATGTCTCTGGTGTCCTTTATTGGGCCAAAACCCAACCTGCTCGATATCAACCAGGTCAATCCGCCGATGCGTTTGGAGGTGACCCAGCCTATCCTCGACTTTGAGGGCATTGCCAAGCTGCGCAACATTGAGGCGCTCACCAATGGCAAATTCAAAAGTGCGGTGCTGGACATCATCTACCCGCTGGCTTGGGGCAAAGATGGCGTGGAAGCCAAACTCGCGTCGCTGTGCGCCCGTGCCGTTGATGCACTCAAAGATGGCGCCAACATCCTGATCTTGAGTGACCGCAACGCCTCAGAAGACCAAGTGGCCATCCCTGCCCTACTGGCACTGTCGGCCATTCACCAGCATTTGATTCGGGAAGGTCTGCGCACGACCACAGGCTTGGTGGTGGAAACCGGCACCGCCCGCGAAGTGCATCACTTTGCCGTGTTGGCTGGCTATGGTGCTGAAGCGGTTCACCCATACTTGGCGATGGAAACCCTGCAGTCCATGCACAAAGACTTGCCGGGCGACCTCTCTGCAGACAACGCCATCTACCACTACATCAAAGCGATTGGCAAAGGCCTCTCGAAGATCATGTCGAAGATGGGCGTATCCACCTACATGAGCTATTGCGGCGCACAGCTGTTTGAGGCCGTTGGGATCAACAGCGAAACCGTGGCCAAATACTTCACAGGCACCCAAAGCCGTGTAGAAGGTATTGGCGTGTTCCAGATTGCCGAAGAAACCATTCGCCAACACCAAGCCGCATACAGCAACAACCCGGTACTGGAACACATGCTGGATGCAGGTGGCGAATACGCATGGCGCGCCCGTGGTGAAGAGCACATGTGGACCCCCGACATGATTGCCAAGCTGCAGCACTCCACCCGTGCCAACAGCTTCAACACCTACAAAGAATACGCGCAACTGGTCAACGACCAAAGCCGTCGCCTGATGACTTTGCGTGGCCTGTTCGAATTCAAAATCGACCAGTCCAAAGCCATTGCCGTGGAAGAAGTAGAAGCGGCCAGCGAAATCGTCAAGCGTTTCGCCACTGGCGCAATGTCCATGGGTTCGATCTCCACCGAAGCCCACGCCACCCTGGCCATTGCCATGAACCGCATTGGCGGCAAGAGCAATACGGGTGAAGGCGGCGAAGATGAACACCGTTACCGCAACGAACTCAAAGGCATTCCAATCAAGGCTGGCGAATCGCTCAAGAGCGTCATTGGCGATGCGAACGTCGAAATCGACTTGCCTCTGCAAGATGGCGACTCACTGCGCAGCCGCATCAAGCAAGTGGCTTCTGGCCGTTTCGGCGTAACCGCTGAATACCTCAGCAGCGCCGATCAGATCCAGATCAAAATGGCACAAGGCGCCAAGCCTGGCGAAGGCGGCCAGTTGCCAGGCGGAAAAGTATCCGACTACATCGGCAAATTGCGCCACTCCGTACCAGGCGTGGGTTTGATCTCGCCACCTCCGCACCACGACATTTACTCGATCGAGGACTTGGCCCAGCTGATCCACGACTTGAAAAACGTCGCCCCACACGCATCCATCTCAACCAAACTGGTCGCTGAAGTCGGCGTGGGCACCGTGGCTGCTGGGGTGACCAAGTGCAAGAGCGACCACCTGGTGATCGCTGGCCACGACGGTGGTACCGGCGCATCGCCTTGGTCTTCGATCAAGCACGCAGGCGGCCCATGGGAGATTGGTCTGGCTGAAACCCAGCAAACGCTGGTACTCAACCGCCTGCGCGGCCGCATTCGCGTACAGGCTGACGGACAGATGAAAACGGGCCGTGACGTCGTGATTGGCGCCTTATTGGGTGCCGATGAATTCGGTTTCGCCACCGCACCGCTGGTGGTTGAAGGCTGCATCATGATGCGCAAATGCCATCTCAACACCTGCCCAGTTGGTGTGGCTACACAAGACCCCGTTTTGCGCCGCAAATTCTCAGGCAAGCCTGAGCATGTGGTGAACTACTTCTTCTTTGTAGCTGAAGAAGTGCGCCAAATCATGGCCCAGTTGGGCATTCGCAAGTTCGACGAGCTGATTGGCCGCTCTGACCTGCTCGACACCCGCAAGGGGGTGGACCACTGGAAAGCCCAAGGCTTGGACTTCTCTCGCCTGTTCGCGCAACCCAATGTGCCGGCAGAAGTGCCCCGCTACCATGTTGACACGCAAGACCACGGTCTGGACAAAGCGCTGGACAATAAACTGATTGAGCGCAGCCTACCTGCGATTGAAAAAGGCGAGCGTGTGCGCTTCATTGAAGTGGCCCACAACGTCAATCGCACCGTGGGGGCCATGCTCTCTGGAGCGGTGACGCGCGCGCACCCAGAAGGTCTGCCCGACGACACCATCCGCATCCAGCTTGAGGGCGTAGGCGGTCAATCTTTTGGCGCATTCCTCACCAACGGGATCACACTGTATTTGATTGGCGAGGCCAACGACTACACCGGCAAAGGCCTCTCAGGCGGTCGCATCGTGGTGCGCCCAAATCTGGAGTTCCGCGGCGAAGCAGCGAAAAACACCATCATCGGCAACACCGTTCTTTTCGGTGCAACCAGTGGTGAGGCCTACTTTTCTGGTGTAGGAGGCGAGCGCTTTGCGGTGCGCCTGTCTGGCGCCACAGCGGTGGTCGAAGGCGTGGGGGACCACGGCTGCGAATACATGACCGGTGGTACCGTCGTTGTTCTGGGCAAGACTGGTCGCAACTTTGCAGCAGGCATGAGCGGCGGCGTCGCTTACGTCTATGACGAAGACGGCCAATTCGCCAATCGCTGCAATACCGCTTCTGTAGCCTTAGAGCGCGTGCTTCCGCACGAAGAACACATCACACAAATCAACCGCAATATCTGGCACAAAGACCAAACAGACGACAAACAGTTGCGCGCTTTGCTGGAAGCCCACAACAAGTGGACTGGCAGCCGCCGTGCGCGCGACTTGCTCGACAACTGGCAAACAGCCCGCACCAAATTCGTCAAGGTATTCCCAAGCGAATACAAACGTGCCTTGGCCGAGTTGTACGAGCGTCGCCAACTGCGTGAAGAAGGTGCTGCAGTAGCCATCAACAGTGGCGTGCAAGAAACCACAGAAAAAGCCGACAAGCCTGCTACCGCCAAGCGCAAGTCAGGCAAAACAGAAGCTTCTGCCAAATAAAAGAACCACACGGCAAAAACGGTCAGCAGCGCATCGCGCGCTGACCGCATGTGCCACGATGAACAAGGATTCGTAAAATGGGAAAAACCACTGGTTTTCTGGAATACGACCGGATTGATGAAGGCTATCTCCCGGTTGAAAAGCGCCTGAAGGACTACAAAGAGTTCGTGATTGCGCTCAACGACTCACAAGCCAAAATTCAAGGCGCTCGTTGCATGGACTGCGGCACACCGTTTTGCAACAACGGCTGCCCGGTCAATAACATCATCCCCGACTTCAATGACTTGGTATACCACCAGGATTGGCGCGCCGCCATTGAAGTGCTGCACAGCACCAATAACTTCCCAGAATTCACGGGCCGTATTTGCCCTGCCCCCTGTGAAGCAGCTTGCGTGTTGAATATCAATAATGATCCAATCGGCATCAAAAGCATTGAGCACGCCATCATTGATCGCGCCTACGAGGAAGGTTGGGTCAAGCCTCAACCAGCCAAATTCAAAACGGGCAAGAGCGTGGCCGTTGTGGGTGCAGGCCCTGCTGGCTTAGCGGCGGCACAGCAACTGGCGCGTGCAGGCCATGATGTCACCCTCTTTGAGAAAAATGACCGTGTAGGCGGCCTGCTGCGCTATGGCATCCCCGACTTCAAGCTTGAGAAAAGCCATATCGACCGCCGCGTCAAACAGCTCGAAGCCGAAGGCGTAAAAATTCGTACCAGCGTACTGATTGCCGGCAAAGACGGTTTGGGCAAGGACAGCAAAGTCACCAACTGGGCCAAAGAAACCATTGCCCCAGAAACCCTGATGGCTGAATTCGATGCCGTGCTGCTCACCGGCGGCGCAGAACAAAGCCGCGACCTGCCCGTGCCGGGGCGTGATCTTGAAGGCGTGCACTTCGCCATGGAGTTCCTGCCGCAGCAAAACAAGGTCAATGCTGGCGACAAGCTGAAAGACCAACTGCGCGCCGATGGCAAGCATGTGATTGTCATTGGCGGGGGCGATACCGGCAGTGACTGCGTAGGCACCAGCAACCGCCACGGCGCTGCCAGCGTGACCCAGTTTGAACTCATGCCCATGCCACCAGAACAGGAAAACAAGCCCTTGGTGTGGCCCTACTGGCCGATCAAGCTGCGCACCAGCTCTAGCCATGAAGAAGGCGCAGTGCGTGAATTTGCCATCGGCACCAAAGAGTTTATTGGTGAAAAAGGAAAACTAACCGCGGTCAAAACAGTGCGTTTGGAGTGGCAAGACGGCAAAATGACTGAAGTGCCAGGCAGCGAGCAAGTACTCAAAGCCGATATGGTATTTTTGGCCATGGGCTTTGTCAGCCCTGTGCAAAGTGTGCTCAAGGCCTTTGGCGTAGATACCGACCCACGTGGCAATGCCCGCGCCAGCACTGACTTCATTGGAGGTTATTCCACCAATGTGCCCAAACTGTTTGCCGCAGGCGATATTCGTCGCGGTCAATCGCTGGTTGTTTGGGCCATTCGCGAGGGCCGCCAAGCCGCTCGTGCTGTCGACGAGTTTCTGATGGGCGCCAGCGAGCTGCCCAGATAAGCCGTTGCGCCCAAGGTGTGTCCCACTAGGAATACACCGGCCATTCTCAAAGCCATGCTTGATTGCCAACGCATGGCTTTTTCTTTGCTCAACAAAAAGCGAAATGCGCAACAATCCGCAACTCCATTTTATGGAGATGCTGTGCATCCCTAGCCTCAAAGCCAGAATACAACCTTATTTGCAGCCTACGTAGCAGCGCCACCATGGCTACTCGAACGCATGTCCCGGATTACACAAGATTCACATTCCATATGACAAGTGACTTTAAACCGCGTAAATTTAAAACGTTGGAACAGCCGCTCCAACGATCCACAACAAGGGAGAATGTTATGCGTCCATTGAATATCCGTACGATGACCGTTGCAGCAACCATTGCGATCAGCAGCCTGACCATGGTAGCCTGTACCACAACGCAGCCAGGCCTGAATGATGCCCCGCGTATGGACAGCACCTCCATCAACACCCGCGCCAATGCGGCACTTGAACGCCTCTATGAATCAGTACCAGGCAGTAAAGAGCTGGTAGCACGCTCTGCCGGCGTACTGGTGTTCCCTTCCGTCATTGGTGGCAGCTTCGTCATCGGCGCAGAACATGGCCGCGGAGTTTTGCGCGTGGGCACCACTAACAAGGGCTATTACGCCACTACGGCCGCCTCAATTGGCTGGCAAGCAGGCGGGCAGTCCAAAGCAGTGATCTATGTCTTCAACACCAAAGGCGCGCTCAACGAATTTCTCAAGGGCGACGGCTGGTCAGTTGGTGGCGATGCTTCTGTCGCATTAGGTCGTGTCGGGGCCAACGGAAGCTTGGATTCAACCACCGCAACGACACCGGTGACCAGCTTTGTGTTGACCAATGTCGGTCTGGAAGCAGGCGTGTCCCTGCAAGGCGCACGCATCACGCCCGTCAAAAACCCATAAACCATTCGTAACCCCCTCTGCTTGAACACAAAAATCCTTGTGTATTCAAGCAGTAGGCGTACTTACAAGCCCGAATTGGCTTTGCCCAGTTCGGGCTTTGCTTTTACTGCAGCACGTCCATCTAGTTCCTCAAAATCGCATCTAGACATGCCCTCTTATATTCTTTTTTAAATATACATATCAGACAAATCATTCTTTTGAAATAGAAGGCAGCGTTGCTACAGTAGCGCCCTGATCAACTGGTGGCGCATGGAACATCTGCCTTACATGCCTGCCAACGCCACCTGATCCTTACGTATACAAAACGATAGCCAGCGACTCCCCATGTACCAATACACCGATTTCGATAAAGACTTCGTCCGCAAGCGTTCAGAGCAGTTCCGCGACCAGCTCGAACGCTGGCAAAACGGCAAAATCAGCGAAGAAGAGTTTCGTCCGCTGCGTTTGCAAAATGGTTGGTATGTACAGCGCTATGCCCCGATGCTGCGCGTAGCTGTGCCGTATGGCGAGATTTCAGCGCCTCAATTGCGTGTACTGGCACAAATTGCCAAAGAATACGACGACCCCGAAGCACAGGTATACCAAGAGGCTTTGAAGACGCAAGGAGCCATGGGCACTACGTATTTGCCCACGCACTATGCCCACTTCACTACACGCACGAATGTCCAGTTCAACTGGATTCCACTGTCCAAGTCTGCGGACGTGATGGATTTGCTTGCCAGCGTCAACCTGCACGGCATTCAAACCAGTGGAAACTGCATTCGTAACACCACGACGGATGCACTAGCCGGTGTTGCTGTGGATGAAATCGTCGATCCTCGCCCCTACGCAGAAATTTTGCGCCAATGGACCACCCTGCACCCTGAATTCGCCTTCTTGCCACGCAAATTCAAAATCGCCATCAGCGGCGCCAAGGAAGACCGCGCAGCAACTGGCTGGCACGATGTGGGCTTGCACCTCGTCAAAAACGAGGCTGGAGAAGTTGGTTTCAAAGTATTTGTGGGCGGCGGCATGGGCCGCACCCCCATTATCGGCACACCGATCCGGGACTTCCTGCCCTGGAATCAGATCATGAACTACATTGAGGCCATCGTGCGTGTGTACAACGAGCATGGCCGCCGTGACAACAAATACAAAGCCCGCATCAAGATTTTGGTCAAATCAGAGGGCCAGCAATACATCGACGATGTCGAAGAAGAGTTCCGCCAGATTGTAGAAGTCGATGGCGGTCCACACACCGTGCCTGATGCCGAACTCGCACGCGTGAAGGCCTGTTTTGTAGACCCTGACCTGAGCCATTACCCCACACTGACCGGCGAAGCAGCCACAGCACTGTTAGCAGAGCAAGCTGCCAGCGACGCCAAATTTTCCCGCTGGCTCAAACGCAACGTACGCCCACACCGCACAGCAGCTTTGCGGGCAGTCACCCTGTCATTCAAGCGCGTGGGGCAAGCCCCTGGCGACGCATCGGCAGAGCAAATGTTTGCACTGGCCGATTTGGTAGATCAATTCTCCGCAGGCGAAGCCCGCGTCACACACGATCAAAACGTCGTGCTGCCTTGGGTGCATGCTTCACAATTGCATGCCCTGTGGCTGCGTGCGCAAGAATTGGGCTTGGCCAGTACAAACGTGGACTTGCTCACCGACATGATTGCCTGCCCAGGCGGCGATTTGTGTGCTTTGGCCAATGCCCGTTCACTGCCTATTGCAGCCGTAATCACTGAGCGCTACCAAGATCTGGACGAGCTCGATGACATTGGCGATATCGATCTGCACATCAGCGGCTGCATCAACTCCTGCGGCCACCACCACAGTGGGCATATTGGCATTTTGGGTGTCGACAAGGATGGCAAGGAGTGGTACCAAATCACCGTCGGTGGCGCCGACGGCGCAGACCTCTCCGGTCCGGCACAAGCAGGCAAAGTGATTGGTCCCTCCTTTTCTGCAGCAGAAGTGCCAGACGTGATTGAGGCCGTACTGAGAACTTACCGCGACTTGCGCGAAAACGGCGAACATTTCATTGATACCGCCCGCCGCGTTGGTGTAGCACCTTTCAAAGAAGCCGGAGCCGCAGCACGTCACCCCGCAGCAGAATCAACTGAAGTGGCAACTGCCGAGTAAAACACCTACCACGCGCTGAATTGGCGGCTAGCGCAAGAACTGGCCTTAAACCAACACCGCGCGTCTGAAAGAAAACCCGAACATGCGTTTACAGGTACTCACCCACGACCAGCACCAGGCCCCAAATGAAGGCGACACAAAAATTCTGGTGCTGGCCAACGATGCCGATGCCCTTGCCGCCCCACTTGAAGGCGTCACCCGCATCGACCTCGATTTCCCAGCATTCACTGATGGCCGTGCGTTCAGCCAAGCCTACCTGCTTCGCCGTCGCCGCCAATTCTCGGGCGATATCCGCGCGACAGGTGATGTGCTGATTGACCAACTGCTGCAAATGGAGCGCAGCGGCTTCTCCACCGCCGTTCTGAAAGAAGGCGTTGACCCTACCGATGCCCAGCGCCAGTTAGAGCGTTTCTCGCAAGGCTTTTATCAGGCTGATGCCCTCAACAACAAGCCGCATTTTCTGCGCGAAGGCACATCGGAGGCCGCATGAGCACTGCCGACACACTGGATCTGACGCTAATCAACCAAACACTTGGCCACGATGCGCCCGCTTTGGTCACATGGGCATTAGGCTTGGGTAAGCGCGCCATCGTCACCACCAATTTCCGCCCTTTTGAAGCGGTGATTTTGCACATGGTTTCGCGCATACAACCTGACGTGCCCGTGGTGTGGATGGACAACGGCTACAACACCGAAGCAACGTACCAGTTTGCCGACCAAGTGACCAAGCAATTGGGTCTGAATCTGCGCATTTATCTGCCCCTGCGTTCACGCGCGCACCGAGAGGCTGTTGATGGCGCCACCCCCGCACTGGACGATCCCCGCCACGCCGCCTTCACCCAAGAGGTAAAGCTCGAACCGTTCACACGCGCCCTGCGCGAAACAGCCCCACAAGTGTGGTTTACCGCCTTGCGCGCAAGCGACTCAGCCGTACGAGCACAAATGGAGCCGGTGAGCATCAACCCTGATGGGCTGATCAAGGTAGCGCCGCTGCTGCACTGGAGCGCAAAAGACCTGCACGAATACTGCCAGCAACACGGCTTACCCAATAACTTTGACTACGTGGATCCCACCAAAGGTGAAGACCGGCGCGAATGCGGCTTACATCTGGCCCATTGAAGGCCCATGGACCACACCCCTTGCTTTGGATAATCCCATGAACGCACGAATCGAATCCGATGTGATCCAGTCGGCCTTATCGCACCCGGTCACACACCAACTGAGCAACAGCCATCTCGATGCATTAGAAGAAGAAACCATCTTCATTCTGCGCGAAGTGGCGGCCAGTTTTGAACGCCCTACGCTATTGTTTTCTGGCGGTAAAGACTCGCTGGTCATGCTCAAGTGTGCAGAAAAAGCCTTTGGCGCCGGGCGAATTCCATACCCCCTGTTGATGATTGATACCGGTCACAATTTCCCGGAGGTCACTGAATTTCGTGACCGCCGCGCCAAAGAACTCGGGGCCGAGTTGATCGTTCGCAGTGTCGAAGATTCGATGGCGCGCGGAACTGTGCGCCTGTCTCACCCGGGGGAGAGTCGCAATGCCCATCAATCTGTCACGTTACTGGAAGCTATTGAGGAGTTTCGCTTTGACGCACTGATCGGCGGCGCGCGACGCGACGAAGAAAAAGCCCGCGCCAAAGAACGCATCTTCAGCCACCGCGACAGTTTCGGTCAGTGGCAACCCAAAGCCCAACGGCCTGAATTGTGGACACTCTTTAATACCCGACTCGCACCGGGCGAGCACTTCCGCGTATTTCCCATCAGCAACTGGACTGAGCTGGACGTGTGGCAATACATCGACCGCGAAAACATCGAATTGCCAAGCCTCTACTACGCACACCAACGTCCAGTCGTAGAACGCAAGGGCCTGCTGGTGCCAGTCACGGAACTCACCCCTGCAAAAGATGGTGAAGAAGTCGTACAGCGTGAAGTGCGCTTTCGCACCGTGGGCGACATCACATGCACCTGCCCCGTCGCCAGCTCGGCTGCATCGGCAGCAGATATCGTGGCGGAGACTTTATCAGTCACCGTCAGCGAACGCGGCGCCACACGCATGGATGACAAAACCTCTGACGCATCCATGGAAAAACGCAAGCGCGACGGCTATTTCTAACCGCCTGCGAGAGGCCAGCCACAGCAGCGCAAGCTGCATTTTTTGATCCCATTGCATTTGCGGCAGCGACAGTCACCCACTGTGCCGCCCTTGAGTTCTAAGCTATGAGTACCACCCACCACAACGCCCTGCGCTTTATTACCTGCGGTAGCGTCGACGACGGCAAATCGACCTTGATTGGCCGCTTATTGGTTGACAGCAAAAGCGTATTGCAAGACCAACTCGCTGGTGTGACACGCCATAACGCCTCCAGCAAAGAGGAAATCGACTTGGCCCAACTCACCGATGGTTTGGCCGCCGAACGTGAGCAAGGCATCACCATCGATGTTGCATGGCGTTATTTCTCTACTGCCAGTCGCAAATTCATTATTGGCGATGCGCCAGGCCATGAACAATACACCCGCAATATGGTCACAGCCGCCAGCAACGCCGATGCGGCTGTCGTGCTGGTGGACGCTACCAAACTGGATTGGCAAAATCCTGAGCTGCAATTGTTGCCCCAAACCAAGCGCCACAGCCTGCTGGTGCATCTTCTGCGCGTGCCTTCGCTGATTTTTGCCATCAACAAACTCGATGCTGTGCAAGACCCAACACAGGCATTTCAACATATCAAAGGCGCACTACAACGCTTTGCCCAAGCAGAGCATCTGATCGCAACAGCCATCGTGCCCATATCCGCCCTCAAAGGTTACAACGTTGTTCAAGCCGAAGCTGACTTTGCAGGCTACAACGGCCCGGCGCTGCTGCCACTGCTTGAAGGTCTGCCAGCTACCGCTGCTGATACTCAATTGCCTTTGGCTTTCCCTGTGCAATGGGTTGAGAAATTCTCATCCTCGGCCGACACCAGCAAAAGCCGCCGTGTATTTTGGGGCCGCGTTGCTACAGGCGCACTGCACGCAGGACAAGATGTACGCATTTTCCCAGCCAATCGCCCCGCGCGTATTGTCGAAGTACTGAACCACGTTCGCCATGCCGAGTCCGTTTCTGCAGGCAACAGCGCTGGCGTTTTGCTGGATCAAGAAGTGGATATCTCGCGTGGTGACTGGCTGTTGGCCACAACGCCAACAACCGAGACTGTGACCACCAGCGAGTCAATTTCAGCATTCGATGATTTCGACACCCCAACTACAGCCACTCACGCATGGCCCGCTCAACGTGAAATCACGGCCACCATCGCTTGGATGGACGATGAGCCCGCTGCCGTTGGACGTGTGTACTGGGCGCTGCACGGCCATCGCTGGGTAAAAGCCAAAATTCGCCGGATCGTGCAGCAACTCAACATCCAAACCCTGCAACGCGAAGCTGCCGATCATTTGGCACCCAATGCCATTGGCACCGTAGAACTCGTCTTGCAAGAAGCCATTCCTGCTGCTCCTTACAGCCAAAGTCGCGCACTGGGCGCCATGATTTTGGTAGATACCGCCAGCCATAAAACCGCTGCTGCTGTACTGGTCAACGATTAAGGACGCCCCATCCTCAGCGCAGCCGCGTTAAAATATGGGGTTTCCCCGCGTTTCATAACCATTACTACATTCTTTTTCTGAGCCTGTCATGACACACGTCGTCACCGAAAACTGTATCAAGTGCAAATATACCGATTGCGTCGATGTGTGTCCCGTCGATTGTTTCAAGGAAGGGCCTAACTTTCTGATCATCGACCCAGACGAATGCATCGACTGCGCCGTTTGCGTACCGGAATGCCCGGCAGAAGCCATCTTTGCCGAAGAGGATGTGCCTGCTGATCAGCAAGAATTCATTCAAATCAATGCCGATTTGAATGAAAGCGGCAACTACAAAACCATCACCAAGCGCAAGCCAGCCATGGAAGATGCTGATGAGTGGAATGGTAAAACCGACAAGCTGCAATTTTTAGAGCGCTGATTCTATTGTGCCCTCCTGCGCGTTCAACCCTCTATGACATCCAGCCCGACGCAAAGCAGCGACAGCTTCACTACCGAGGTAGTCGTGGTCGGCGCCGGACCCGCGGGCCTCTTTCAGCTTTTTCAACTCGGTCTTCAAGGCATTGCCTGCCATGCCATTGATGCGCTCCCCCACCCGGGCGGGCAATGCGCAGAGTTGTACCCACACAAACCCATCTACGACATCCCCGCTATTGGCTGCGTTACCGGCGCGCAACTGGCCAAGCAACTGCACGAACAACTCAATCCATTCACGGTTGGTTGGCACTGTGGGCATACCGTCATTGCCATTGATCAAACCAATGCGGGTGGCTATACCGTACGGACTGACCGGGGACATGCCATTGAGTGCAAAGCGGTGGTTCTGGCACTTGGCGTTGGTGCGTTTGTGCCGCGCAAGCCCAAACTGGAGCAATTGGATGCATTGATTGCACAGTCCAAACAAGTCTTCTTGCAATCACATGACCGCGCAGCACCCGTGGCAGGTCAACACGTGATCGTGTTTGGCGGGGACGAAGCGGCAGTACAAAAAGCTTTGACCTTAGCAGCGCTCCCCACCAATGAACGCCCCCATCGCATCACACTGCTGCACCGCAGGGACGTATTCAAAGCCGATGCAGCTGCACTTGCTCAGCTAGATGCACTTCGCGACCAAGGTGTTGTACAAGTGGCCGTTGGGCAGCTGCAGGAACTCCACACCAGCCCGCGCAATACGCAGCAGCAACTCGACTCACTGCAAATTACCGACAATGATGGGCAAACACAAACGCTTGAAGCAGGCATCTTGCTCATCTACCAAGGCATCTCACCCAAGTTAGGTGCCATGTTGGATTGGGGGCTGGAACTCGACTCCAAGCATATTGCCGTCAATCCAGCGACACAGGAAAGCAGTCGCGAAGGGATCTTTGCCATCGGCGATATCGCAAGCTATCCCGGAAAGCGCAAATTGATTGCCAGCGCCTTTCATGAAGCGTTAATGGCCTCCTACGCAATTGCAGAACGCTTGCATGGCAAAAGCCCACTGACGCTCTACACCACCACTAGTACCATCCTGCTGGAGCGTTTGGGCCAGCAGCCGGTCGAAAAAATCTAGGCAAAATACACTCTGCGCAATCCGCTATAAAACAAAAAAGCCAAGCTCTATGCAGCTTGGCTTTTTTCATAGGGCAAAAAACCAGCAGTTTTTTGCGCCGCAGTTAATGCAAAAGCATTAAAACGCAGGAACGATAGCACCCTTGTACTTCGTGTTAATGAACTCACGCACTTTGTCCGTGCGCAATGCCTCTGTCAGCTTTTGAATCGCAGCGTCATTCGCATGATCAGCCCGCGCAGCAATGATGTTCACGTACGGCGACTCACTCCCCTCCAACAGCAGTGCATCGCTGGTAGGAACCAAGCCCGCTTCAAGTGCATAGTTGGTGTTGATCAAGGCTAAATCCACGTCATCCAATGCTCTCGGCAAGATGGCTGCCTCTAACTCACGGAACTGGAGTTTCTTGGGGTTCTCTGCGATATCAGAGGCTGTGGAAGTGATATTGCTGCTGTTTTTGAGTTTGATCACCCCGTGCTTGTCGAGCAACAACAAAGCACGGCCAGAGTTGGAAGGATCATTGGGAATGGCCACGACCGCACCATCTTTCAAGTCCACAATGGCCTTGATTTTTTTGGAATAAGCGCCAAAGGGCTCCACATGAATACCGCCATTGGGCACCGCCACAATATTAGTCTTGCGGTCTTTATTGAAATTGGTCAAATACGGCTGGTGCTGAAAAAAGTTCGCATCCAATTGTTTTTCTTCCACCGCAGTATTGGGCAGCACGTAATCGGTGAATTCCTTGACCTCCAAGTCAATGCCTTGCGCCTTCAAGTCAGGCTTGACGAACTCCAGCAGTTCAGCATGCGGCACAGGAGAGGCCCCCACCACCAATTTAGTTTGCGCATGGGCACCAAACGACACAGCCAAGGCAGCAACCAAAGGAAGTAATTTTTTGATCATGAATATCCTCGTTGATTCGAAAAGCGTTGCCAAAAATCTTTTTTCACCATCTGTCCAGACCAAGCGCAAACAAAGCAAGCGTTGATCCCCAATCATCTGGCGATCAATAGACTGCGGCTAACAACCGGATCAAATTGTAGTGGCGACATCATCATTCCACATAAGAATATAATATTTTTATTAAATAACATTTTTGGTATATAAATTTTTATGAAAATTAGCACACACATGCCACTAACGCGCAAGTGTTAAACAAATCAAGTACAAACTAAATAGCCAAGAACCAGACCAATACCCTTCGCCCTTTGTACTTTTGCCAAAGCATGGCTACAATTGCGGGTTTACTTGAATTTGTTTTGGCTGTGTTTGTGTGAGATGTGCGCTTGGCATGCACGCATAAATACTTCGTGTTAAGCGCAATTCTGTCTAGTTGTCTCCAGCGTTCGAAAGAACCAATTGATGCTCTCCTCTCTGCCGCCAGCGAGGAGTCTCGCGATCAGACGCCTGCCAATAAGTGCCTGCCTCTGATCGCCATCGGACAGCAAAGCCTAACGCACACAGCCGTTTTCGCTGGTTTCTGCAAATTGTGTGCTAAAGCGCCGCGAACCTCGCTTTCTGTGATTAAAGCGTGGGCGCAGGCTGCAGGCTTTGCAAGAAATCAGATTATCAAATGCCGCACACTCTGCAAGCTGTGCGCACCTTTTTGGGAAATTCTAAGCACCATGGCAAAAGAAGAATTGATTGAAATGCAAGGCTCCGTAACGGAAGTTTTGCCTGACTCGCGTTTTCGCGTGACACTGGAAAACGGCCACGAATTGATCGCCTATACTGGCGGAAAAATGCGTAAGCACCACATCCGCATTTTGGCAGGTGACAAGGTCACACTGGAAATGTCTCCTTATGACTTGAGCAAAGGCCGCATTATTTTCCGGCACTTGCCAGGTCGTGGCCCAGTTGCTTCAACCTAAAACCCTGCGGGTACGCTGCCCCACTGCATTGACCAACACGCTATGTGCCTATGTATTAATTAGTTAGGTGCGCACGCTCACCAAGCAGTTACGTTGAGAACGGCCACAGATCTGTGGCCATTTTGCTTATCACGCCAATTTTGGTGGCCTCGGCATTCGCCCCATCAGATAAAACTCAGGGTTGGGCATGAAGCCTGCGGCATTAGCCAAACGATTGGACATGCCAAAAAACGCAGTAATGGCAATAATGTCCCAAATGTCTTCATCGTCAAAGCCATGCGGATGCAGCGCTTGAAAATCTGCCTCTTCAATCGCGTGGGACTGAAGGCACACCTTCATCGCAAAATCGAGCATGGCACGTTGCCTTGGCTCAATACTGGCTTTGCGGTAATTGATAGCGATTTGGTCTGCAATGCGTGGTTTTTTCTCATAAACACGCAGCAGCGCCCCATGGGCGACCACGCAATACAGGCATTGATTGGCAGCACTGGTAGCGGTAACGATCATCTCCCGCTCCCCTTTAGTCAACGAACTGTCTTGACGCTCCATCAAAGCATCGTGGTAAGCAAAGAAAGCACGCCACTCTGCTGGGCGCCTTGCGAGGGCCAAAAACACATTCGGAATAAAGCCGCTTTTCTCCTGAATCAGCACAATCCGATCTTTGATATCTGCAGGTACATCTTGCAATTCCATCAGCGGGTAGCGTTTACTCATGCTTGTCTCCATCAAGTTTTGTTATCTCTCATGCGTTTCAACGGGATAATACAGAGCTTGCCAACAATTGGCCTGAGGCTTTTCACTAGCCTTGGGTGCACTACTGAAAAAGACCACCCTCACCCAGCGAGAGAAACAGCACAGTGGCAACCATAATGAGTAGCGCAACATGGGGTGTTGCACGATTAAGGTTTCCGAGTAGCCCATTGGCACTCAAGGCTGCAAAGCGCATACCGCTACTTCGAGGCTGAAAATTTCTGGCCTGTTTTGTGCTGTTACCTCCATTAGAGTTTCCTGCCCTGCGCCCTACTTTCTGATTCATCGCATGAGCACTTTGCCACAACCGGACCATGAATCCTTCGAGCTTTCGCAGCTGGAAGAACCAACCCCTGCCCGTCTGCTATTGCAAGGGATCACAAAAAAATACCCTGGCGTGGTTGCCAATGACGGCATTGATTTACGCGTTGAGCGCGGGCAAATTCATGCCATTTTGGGTGAAAACGGCGCAGGCAAATCTACCCTGATGAAAATCATCTATGGTGCAGTGGCACCAGATGAGGGCAGCATTGCATTCGATGGCGCACCCATTGCCATACGCTCGCCACAGCAAGCACGGCAGTTGGGTATTGCCATGGTGTTTCAGCATTTCAATCTCTTTGATTCACTGACCGTTGCTGAGAACATCTGGCTTGGCCAGGACAAGAGCATGGACCGAGAAATGCTCGGCGTGCACTTGGACGAAGCAGCTGCCGTGTTTGGTCTGAATATTGAGCCCGATCGCCCTATGCACACCCTGAGCGTGGGCGAGCGCCAAAAAGTAGAAATTCTGCGCAGCCTTGTCACCCACCCCAAACTACTGATTCTGGATGAACCGACTTCCGTGCTCACACCGCAGGCAGTGCAAAGCCTTTTCCAAGTACTCAAACGCTTAGCGCAGTCAGGCTGCAGCATTTTGTACATCAGCCACAAGCTGCACGAAATACGACAGCTGTGCGATACCTGCACCGTCATCAGCCAAGGACAAGTGCGTGGCGTGGTCAATCCAAGACAAGAAAGTGATGCTTCATTAGCCCGTTTAATGATTGGCGCGGAACCGCCAGCAACGCCTCAACGGCATAGCAGCCCAAAGGAAGTGGCGCTTGAAGTAAACGCGCTACATCTGCCCAAATCGCACACCTACGGCATGGATTTGCACAATATCAACCTGCATGTACGTGCGGGCGAGGTCGTTGGTATCGCAGGCATCTCTGGCAACGGACAAAATGAGTTGCTGCAAGCCTTATCGGGTGAGGATACTCGGGCAGCTCACGAACAGGTGGTGTTGTTTTCACAAGCTGCGGGCAAAAAGAACACACAACAACGTCGCGCAGAATTTGACTTGCATTTTGTGCCAGAAGAGCGGCTAGGTCGCGCCACGGTACCCAGTATGTCGTTAGCGCAAAACCTGCTGCTGACACGCCCCTTATCCCGTGGCCCGTTAGGCTGGATTAGCCCGCGCCAGTTACGCGACAAAGCCCTGCACCTCATTCGCACCTTCAACGTCAAAGCGGCCGGTAGCCACGCTGCAGCACGCTCACTCTCAGGAGGCAACTTGCAGAAATTCATCATGGGCCGCGAAATTGATGCCAACCCGAAGGTGTTGATCGTTGCCCAACCCACTTGGGGTGTGGACGTTGGCGCAGCAGCGCAAATCCGTACGCACTTGCTGCAACTGGCTGAAAAAGGTTGCGCAGTGCTGATCGTCAGCGAAGAGATTGAAGAACTGTTTGAACTGTGCGACAGGTTGTATGTCATCTCCAACGGTCAACTATCCCCATCCTTACCAAGGGCACAGGCCTCTATCGAAAAAGTCGGCTTATGGATGAGCGGCCTTTGGGAGCAACCCGCCGTATCTCAATCACAAACTCATCCTGAAGTGGCCACGATGGTTTAACCAGGCATGCGCCCCATCTATCCACCACTGCCAATTTGAACGCTTTGCCCTTGTTTTGCTAATCCGATGAAAATCATTTTAGAAGCCAGACCACAGCCCTCACGCGCATGGTCGTACTGCTCACCTCTATTGGCGTTGTTGGTGACGGTGCTGCTGGGCGCCGTCATTTTCTCCCTCTCCGGCAAATCCCCCATTCAAGGCATTTCTGTCTTTTTCTGGGAGCCCATCAAAAATGCTTACGCTTGGGGGGAAATTGCCACCAAGGCCACACCGTTACTATTGATAGCACTAGGCTTAGGGCTGTGTTTTCGCTCCAACATCTGGAATATCGGTGCTGAAGGGCAATTTGTACTGGGCGCCATCACTGGTGGCTGGGTGGCCCTGCAAGCAGGTCCCGCAACAGGCGCATGGATCATTCCTCTGATTCTGTTGGCTGGTTGCCTTGGCGGCATGGTATGGGCAAGCATTGTGGCGATCCTGCGTGACCGTTTCAACACCAATGAAATTCTCGTCAGCCTCATGCTGGTCTATGTAGCCATTCAGTTATTGGCTTACTTGGTCTATGGGCCATGGAAGGACCCTGCAGGCTACAACTTCCCACGTACTGCCACATTCGATGTCGCCACACAACTTCCGCGCTTAATGGCAGGCTCGCGAGCCAATATCAGTGTGGCATTGGCCTTGTGTGCGGCATTAGCCATGTGGTTTTTCATGTTTCGCACCAAAGCAGGCTTTGCCCAGCAAGTTGGAGGCTTAGCCCCCATGGCAGCACGCTACGCAGGCTTTTCTGCACGGCGCACCTTGTGGATGGCGCTACTAACTTCCGGTGGCTTAGCTGGTTTGGCCGGTGCACTGGAGGTCATTGGGCCCGTAGGCCAGCTCAACCCCCATGTCCCAGTGGGCTACGGCTTTACGGCCATCATTGTGGCCTTTGTGGGGCGACTCCATCCTGTCGGCATGGTGTTCTCAACCGTCTTACTATCGATGTTTGTCATCGGCGGCGAACTCTCGCAATCGCAACTCGGTTTGCCAAAATCCATCTCCAGCGTCTTCCAAGGGCTGCTGTTGTTCAACCTGCTGGCCTGTGATGCCTTGGTGAATTACCGCATCCGCATCAAACGCACGGCCGTGCCGCATACGCAACCAAGCTCAGCATCAACAACAACCAAAGGGGTTGCGTAATGGATTTACTCATCGCATCCACGCTCAGTGCCGGCACCGTCATCGCCCTGGCAGGTCTTGGTCTGTTGATCAATGAAAAAATTGGGGTTGTTAACCTTGGCGCAGAAGGCATGATGCTGTGCGCCGCCATTGCAGGTTATGCCACTGTAGTGCATACAGGTAGCTTTACCCTGGGCTTACTAGCTGGCATTGGTGCCGGCGCTTTACTGGCACTGCTGTTTGGTTTGCTAGTGGTGTTTTTGCATACCAACCAATATGCCAGCGGCTTGGCATTGAGTATTTTTGGCGTGGGGTTCTCAGCCTTTATGGGGGTGGATTACGTGCAAGCCAGCATCCCGGCAACGCCCAAATTCAGCATTCCCGGATTGGCCGATCTTCCCTTTATCGGCACAGCCCTGTTTCGCCAACATTGGATGGTTTATCTCACCATCGCATTGGCCATTTTCTTGACTTGGTTCTATGGCCGCACACGTACAGGTCTGCTGTTGCGCTCCATTGGTGAATCGCCCGAATCTGCACATGCATTAGGGTATCCCGTGCGCGCCATTCGTTTGGCCTGCATCACGATTGGAGGCGGTCTTTGCGGCTTGGCGGGCGCCTATCTGGCCACTGTATACAGTTCGCTGTGGGCTGAAGGCATGGTTGCTGGCCGAGGTTGGATTGCTCTGGCACTGACCGCATTTGCAACATGGCGCCCTGCCCGCGTTCTGTTAGGTGCTTATCTGTTTGGCGGCATGACCATGCTGCAATTCAGTATGCAGGCCAGTGGTGTGCAAATTCCCAGTCAGTTGCTGAGCATGCTGCCTTATTTGGCCACCATCGTGGTATTGGTGCTGATTTCGCGCAACCCAGCCTGGATTCGCACCAACATGCCAGCGTCCCTTGGCAAAGCTTTTTCGCCCGGCAGTTGAATGGGGGGCACAACAGCCCCAGTGCTCGCCTCATTTCTTGCTTTTTTTCTTTGACTCATTGGAGTATCAACATGAGCCTATCGACTCACTCTCTGGTAAGACCTTTTGCGGTCGCAGCACTCTTTGCCGCGACATTGACTGCCTGCGGCAAGCAAGAAACACCTGCTCCAAGCCCAGCCCCTGCGCCAGCACCTGCAGCAGCTTCAAGCGCTCCAACTCCTACCCCTGCACCAGCGCCAGCGGCCGCGAATGAAGCCAGCGCCACTACAGCGCAAGAATCCAAGCCATTGAAAATCGCCTTTGCCTATATTGGCCCTGTAGGTGATGGTGGCTGGACTTACGCACACGACAATGGCCGTAAAGCACTGGAAGCCGCGCTTGGCGATAAAGTGCAAACCAAGTATGTCGAAAGCGTGCCTGAGTCGGCAGATGCCGAGCGCATCCTGCGCGGTTTTGCAGCAGAAGGCAACGACATCATTTTTGGCACCACATTCGGCTACATGGACTACATGGTGCGCCTGGCCCAAGACTTCCCGAACGTCAAGTTTGAGCACGCCACGGGCTACAAAACCGCAGGCAATTTGGCCACCTACGACAGCCGCACCTATGAAGGCGCCTATCTGGCAGGGATTATTGCAGGCGGGATGACGCAATCGAACGTTGTTGGCGTCGTTGGCTCAGTCCCCATCCCTGAGGTCATTCGCAACATCAACAGTTTCACGCTCGGCGCGCAATCGGTGAATCCCAAGATCACAACCAAAGTCGTGTGGGTGAATGAATGGTTCAACCCACCAAAAGAAACCGAAGCCGCAACCTCATTGATCAACAGTGGCGCAGACATTTTGTTCCAAAACACCGACTCGGCTGCAGTGCTCAAAACCGCACAAGACCAAGGCAAGCGTGCATTTGGCTGGGACTCTGATATGACTGCCTACGGCCCTAAAGCGCATTTGGGATCGGCAGTGATCAACTGGGGGCCTTACTACATCAAAACCGCGCAAGATGCGGTCAATGGCAATTGGAGCAGCGGTCAACACTGGTGGGGCGTGAAAGAAGGCGCTATCGACATCGTGTCACTGGCTGACGATATTCCTCAGGAGATCAAAGACAAAGTGGCACAAGCCAAGCAAGGCCTCAAAGACGGTACATTCAGTATCTGGAAGGGCCCCATCGTTGACCAAGAAGGCAAGGAAGTGCTGACGGCAGACCAAGTGGCCGATGACGGTTTCTTACTGGGCATCAAGTTCTACGTTAAAGGTGTAGAAGGCAAGGTACCAGGCGCCAACTGATGCTTGAGGAACGTGTGCCTGATTTCGACGCAGGCCGTGTTGAAATCGCGCGCACGTTCTGACAAGATAGACTGCCATGTCGCCATGGCGCCTTCAAACAACCATTGGCGACAGCGCCAAAAAATTTGCATATAAAAAAGCCTCTGCCCGTTTCGTACTGTAGAGGCTTTTTCATGCGTGCACACAGCACACGTCAATTCTGCGGTCTCGCAGCCTTCTCCTGTAAGCCGCTGACGCCTTCACGGCGCGCCAATTCGCGAATGACATCCTCCGCACTCAAATCAAAATGCGCCAAGGCCACGAGCGAGTGAAACCATAAATCAGCGATTTCGTAGACCAGCGCATCACGCTCTTTATGGCCAAACTGCACATCCTTAGCGGCCATCACCACTTCTGCGGCTTCTTCACCAATTTTTTTCAAAAAGGAATCTGGCGCTTTGCCTGCAGCCAACAGTTTGGCGGCATAGCTACTGGCAGGATCTCCTCCTCGCTCAGGCTTGCGGGACTCCAACACTTGGGTCAAATGCGCCAGCAGCGCATCTGCAGAGATCGACGGGGAAGTAGAAGACGACGGGGTAGCTTCACTCATCGCATGCGCTCGCTTTCTTATTTTTCATAAATGGACTGAGGGTCTTTCAGCACCGGCGTCACGGCCTGCCACTGCTGCCCCTCTAAGCGTTGGTAAAAACAGCTGTGGCGTCCAGTGTGGCAAGCAATCGACGGGTTATGTCCGTGCTGGGTGATGCTGAGCAACACCACATCGTTATCGCAATCGAGCCGAATTTCATGCACGGTCTGAAAGTGCCCAGACTCTTCGCCTTTGTGCCAAAGCTTGCCGCGCGAACGGCTGAAATACACAGCCTGCCCTTTGGCTGCCGTTTGCGCTAGCGCCTCGCGGTTCATCCAAGCGAACATCAATACATCGCCAGTGTCTTTCTCTTGCGCAATAACGGGCACCAAGCCTCTATCGTCCCAGCGAACGGCCTCCAGCCATTGCACTTCATCATTTGCCATCTCTGTCACCCCCGTTTGATCAAAAGTTCAACGTCAGTCTCATGAACGAAACATTCACCATGCGTGCGAATACATTGCAAGCCCGCTTACAGCCGCACAGCAATACCACGCTCGGCCATGTATTGCTTGGTCTGCGCAACAGTGAACGTACCAAAATGGAAAATGCTTGCCGCCAACACCGCATCTGCGCCACCTTTGGTAATGCCGTCAGCCATATGCTCCAAAGTGCCCACACCACCGGACGCGATCACCGGCACGGAGACCGAATCACTAACAGCTCGTGTGAGTTCCAAATCAAAACCGCTCTTCGTGCCATCTTTATCCATGCTCGTGAGTAACAACTCACCAGCCCCACGCTGCGCCATATCCTTGGCCCATTGCAATACATCCAAACCAGTATCTTTACGCCCGCCATGGCTAAATACATTCCAGCCTGGCCCAACGGGCTGGCCTTGCGCATCCAACACCTGCTCTGCCTCGACACTGCGACGCTTGGCATCAATCGCCACGACAATACATTGCGAACCATACTTGCCAGAGGCTTCGCTGATGACGTCAGGATTGGCAATGGCAGCGGAGTTGAAACTGGTCTTGTCCGCCCCCGCATTGAGCAAGCGCCGCACATCGGCTACTGTACGTACCCCGCCCCCCACGGTCAGGGGGATGAAGACCTGGGATGCTACCGACTCAATGATCGGCAAGATCAAATCACGACCATCACTGGTGGCCGTGATGTCCAAAAAAGTCAACTCATCAGCGCCTTGCTCGTTGTAACGGGCTGCAATTTCCACCGGATCGCCGGCATCGCGCAGCTCCACAAAATTGACACCTTTGACCACCCGCCCGCCCGTCACATCAAGGCATGGAATGATGCGTTTTGCCAGCATAGTATTTCCTGTTCAATTCAAATAAAGGAGAAGCGCCAGCCCGTATTGCTCTGCCCGCTAAAAAGGGCAAACACGGGCATGTGACACATGTCATGCACGACAGCGCAAAGTTTGCCATGCCTGCCAGCGCTGCGTGGGGGCTAGCGTCACGGGTGCATCAATGCAAGCAGCCTCAATACACAGCATATGGCGCCAACCATCATCGGGCATATCATTCAAGCGCGCCCCCAAACGCGGACCAGGATTCCACACAACGGTTTGTGGACAACTGACGCTTTGGGTGATGTCCAATAACGAACGAGGAGCATCAGACGGCGCGCCATCCATAAGCAACCGCAGCACCTGCTCAGGTTGGGATTGAAACACGCAGTCGAACTCTTGCCCGAATCGCGCAGCCCCCTCTTGAATGCCATGCACATCGCGTACGGCATCCCAACGCTGCGCCCCATGCAAGCCCATCAGATGCACTTGCACGACGTCCGGCACCTGCACATAGGTATGCAACGCTGCGGTAAAAGCCCATGGCTGTGTATCGGTGTTCTGCACCTGCAACTGCAAACGCAATGCACCAGGGCTGAGTTCGACGGCCAGTTCCACACGAAAAGCATGCGGCCATAAACGCCGTGTCAATGCACCATCAGCGAGCACAAAGCTGATCTGGCTTTCATTGACAGAGACACATTGCCAAGGCAGATGGCGCGCAAAACCATGCTTTATCAACGGGCCACGCTGGTTGAATTGCGGAAAGCAAATCGGCACCCCGCCACGAATGGCATCTTGCCCATTCCAGCGCGCCTGCGGGCTCAAATACAACTGCTCTCGCCCGTCTGCAGTCATCCAAGACACCACCTGCCCGCCTTGCTGCAAGACAGTGACACAATCACCCCAAGACGCAACCAAACGTACCGCTGGCTGGCCATGAAAATCACACCAAGGGACCACAGTGCTCGCTGAGGAGGTGGGCTTCAATGCCATCAGGCTGCGTCGGTCAATTCATCTGCGCGGTCTTGCGCACTGGCAAAATCCAAACCGCCCGTGTAAATGGCTTTACCGCAAATCACGCCTTCAATGCCTTCATCGGCAACGGCAACCAGTTGCTCAATGTCGTGAATATCTTTGAGGCCGCCGCTGGCAATGATCGGGATCTCAACGGCTTGCGCCAAGCGCACTGTTGCATCGACATTGATACCGCTGAGCATGCCATCACGCCCAATATCGGTATAAATGATCGACTCCACACCGTAGTCCTCAAATTTCTTAGCCAAATCAATCGCCTCGACATTGGAGACCTTAGCCCAACCATCGGTGGCTACTTTGCCATCCTTGGCATCAATCCCCACAATGATGTGACCGCCAAATGCACTGCATGCATCACGCAGGAAACCAGGGTTCTTGACTGCGGCTGTACCAATAATCACATAGCGGATACCGGCATCAATGTATTGTTCAATGGTATCCAGATCACGAATCCCGCCCCCCAACTGCACAGGAATTTCACCATCGACTTCTTTCAAAATCGACTTAATGGCAGTCAGATTCTTGGGCTTTCCCGCAAAGGCGCCATTGAGATCAACCAAATGCAGACGCCGTGCGCCCTCGTCAAGCCAACGTTGGGCCACCAGCGCGGGCTCTTCACCAAAGGTCGTGGATTGGTCCATATCGCCTTGCACAAGGCGCACGCAATGCCCGTCTTTAAGGTCAATGGCAGGGATCAACAGCATGGTCGGTCAAAAATATTTGCAGCGTACAACAGGTACGCATGGGGGTTAAAGAAAATATCCATTAACACACAGGCGTGTGCTACGGATTCCAGCTCAAAAAATTACGGTAGAGCGCAATGCCCTGATCTGCACTTTTCTCAGGGTGAAATTGCGTCGCAAAAAGATTATCTCGCGCAATTGCGCAAGCAAACGGCGCGCCATACTCAGTCTCGCCAACACAGTGACTCTGATCGGTCAGTTCGGCATAGTAGCTGTGCACAAAGTAATACCAACTGCCATCAGGAATGCCGCGCCACATAGCATGCTCTGGGCGGCTATCAGGACGTGTGACACGGTTCCAGCCCATTTGCGGGATTTTGTAGCGGCTGCCATCGGCCTGCAAGCGACCTTCAAGTTGAAAGCGTTTAACCTGCCCTCCAATGAGCCCAAGCGATGGGGTATCCCCTTCTTCGCTGTGCTCTAACAGCATTTGCATGCCCACGCACACGCCAAATAAAGGCTTGGAAGCAGCCGCACGAAGCACTGGCTCCAACATGCCCGATTCGCGTAACTCGCGCATGCAATCGGCCATGGCCCCTTGCCCCGGCAATATCACGCGACTGGCTTGCTCGATCACCTGCGCATCGTGGGTCAACACCACGTTCCAATCGGAGTCCAAAGCAGCATGACACGCAGCCTGCCAGACAGAGCGCAAGTTGCCTGAGCCATAGTCAACAACAGCAAGGGTATGGCGAGCAGTCATGGGCACATTCAAAAATGAAAAAAAGCAGTAAGAGACACCGCCTACGACAGCATCAAAAAACCGTGAGAGCTAGGCATCACAACGCATGCATCGTGCCAAACAATCCGGCATCATCACGCATTGCGTTGGGGATCAAAGCACACCTTTGGTGGAGGGGATAATTCCCACCATCCGCGGATCACGCTCAATAGCCATGCGCAGCGCCCTGCCGAAGGCCTTAAAAGCGGTTTCGGCCTGGTGGTGTGCATTGATGCCTTTGAGGTTATCAATGTGGACCGTAGCCAATGCATGGTTGGCAAAACCTTGGAAAAACTCGTAGGTCAATTGCGTATCGAACTGCCCCACCATGCCACTGGTGAAGGCAATATCGAAAGACAGTCCTGGGCGGCCAGACAAGTCAATCACCGCACGACTGAGCGCTTCATCCAATGGCACATAAGCATGGCCGTAGCGGCGAAGGCCCTTCTTATCCCCAACGGCTTGTGCAATGGCTTGTCCGATGGTGATGCCAACATCCTCGACGGTATGGTGGCCGTCAATATGCAAGTCGCCCTCACAATGCACATCCAGATCAATCAGGCCATGGCGGGCTATCTGATCCAGCATATGGTCAAAAAAACCGATACCTGTATGTAAATTGGCTACACCACTGCCATCAAGGTTCACCCGGACATGGATACGCGTCTCTGCGGTATGTCGGTTCACCTCGGCAATGCGGTCGGCTTTATCGGTTCCCTGCGTGGGGACTAAGGCTGAAGAAGTCATTCCAAATTTCGTTGTAGGCACAACAGACTAGATGCCAATGCCGCTTATTGTAAGGGGGGGATGTTGGCTCTGGTGTCATCATGAACGCAAATTCATGGCAAACCCTCTGGTCATCACGCTCACACCACAGTCAACCGCCCCCCTACTAAAGTAGCAGACCATTGGAGACATCCGCATGCATAAACACAAGGGCATCGCGCATTGCTCCAGTATGATATGCACCGCTTTGGGTCAGTCCCAATGGCATGGACAATTAAAGCGCGGCAATAAGAGTGCATTTGAGGAGGAAATTGCGGCTTTGTGTTTAACCACCAGCCTCCGATTAACGGAACAAACACTTTGCCTTATCTCTTCGTCTCAAAGGCACGAGCAATAGTGCCCCGTCATAGCTACTGAACACTGGCAATAGCAAGTGCTGTATGGATACACCAACTCAGGTTGACAACATAAATTTTCCATTCAAATGCACCAAGCCACTCCACTGACTGATCGAGCCCTAGATGAGAATTCTTCCAGGCCTGTTCTGCGCGGTGCACTGCCGGGTTTAGTTAAGGGCATGTCAACTGCCCTATCGTCAGTGCCGTTGTAATTGGATTGACCATGAATATCGAGCCCTCCCAACAAAGGGCCCCTTGCCAAATCTCACCATTTGATTCTTGCTATTTAATCTGGAGAAACCATGAAAAAAACCGCTCTCTTCTTGGCCGTCGCGCTTGCCTTAGGAGCCTGCTCCAACAAAGATGAACCGGCACCATCCACGAAAGAAGCAGCCCCCAAAGCCGACTTGCCGCTTGCATTTGCACCAGCCGAAACTGCTTTTGCTCTGGGCAATTTTGAACCAGCGCCCAAAGCCTATATCGACGCGCTAGCTCCTGCTCTGGACAATATGAAACTGGGCTTCATCCAGTCTCTGGATCGCGCCAAAGAAGTCGCAGCCAACGAAATCGGCCCAGAAGAACAAGCCAAAGTCAATGCACTCATTGACCTCTTCAAAGAGCGCCTGCAAAAGCCTGATACCTTAGCCAGCATGGGCATTAACTTGAATGGCCTGCAAGCAGCATACGAAGTGGCTGGCGCACCGGTCATCCGCCTCGAACTGGCAGATCCTGAGCTCTTTAAAACCTTTGTCAGCGAAGTTGAAACACGTGCCGGCGAAAAACTGCCTGTGGGCGATCTCAATGGCCAAGCCTACTGGTTCTTGCCATTGGACAAGCAAGCCAAAGAAGTTGACAGTGCCACACCACTGAATCCACGACTAGTGGCTGCCATCGCTGGCAAACACTTGGTGCTTGCCTTTGACCCCCAAGTGGCTGAACTGCCTCTGGCACAACTGCTTGGTATTGAGCGTCCTGCGCAATCCATTGTTTCCTCTGGTGAGTTGCAAGCCATTAACAAGCAATACGGCTATCAAAACTATGCAGGCACAGGTGTTCTGGATCTGCGCCGTACTCTGGCTTTGCTGGCACCTGCGGCGGGTAAATCAACCTGGTTGAGCAAACAACTGCAAGCAGACAACCAAACGCTCAGCGAAGTTTGCCGCTCGGAGTTCGACAGCTTGGCTGCCAAAACACCACGCTTCGTTCTAGGCGCCAAAGAAATGACTGGCAAAAAAGTGGCCATGGGCGGTGTTTTAGAAGTAGAAAGCAAGCTTGCTGGTGAGTTGCAAAAAATCACTGCGCCTGTACCCGGTCTGGGCAGTGACAAGAGCGGCATTGAGTTTGGCATGAGCTTGAAAATTGACCAGCTTGCAGGCTTTGTGCAAGCCCAAGCCACAGCAGTGCAAGCGGCCCCTTTCCAATGCGAATTGCTCCAACCACTCAACGAGCAAATGGCCGAAGTCACCCAAAACCTGGCCGGTCTGTATGCTGCGTCGGGTTGGTTGACCGGCTTGCGTGCCAGCCTGAGCGAACTCGATATCGAAAACCAGAAATTCAAAGGCACTATCGTCTTGGCCTCACCTAATCCGATGGGCTTGATTGGCATGGCACAAGGCTTCCTGCCTGAATTGGCGCAACTGGGCCTAACACCTGATGGCAAAGCCAAAGAATTGCAATCTGCCATGGCCAGCAGCGTTGTCGGTGCTGAGAACAAGTTGTGGGTCGCCATGAACGACAAAACCATTGGACTTGGCATTGGTTCTGACACCCCTGCAGCAGTAGAGTCCGCCATCAAAGCCAGCCCAGCTACTCCTGAACCCTTGCTCTACTACGGCTTCAGCGGAGAAAGCTATCTCAAACTGGCTGGCAACGTGGATGAAGAAACGCTCAGCAATGCCGCCAACAGTGATGAAGAAGCCCGTGCCAATTATGTGGTTTGGCCGCTCATCAAGAGTGCGCTGGACTTTTACAAGTCCGTGGACTTTGTCAGCATGAACTACACATTGACTGATCGTGGTTTGGAAATGAACCAAGTGATGACGCTGAAATAATCATCAGTACCAGACCATTTGAACGTTGAAGCGGCAGCCCTGCTACTGCGACGTTCAAATGGTTTTTTTCTTTGTCGCGCAAGGATTTACGACTGCGGCGCAAAAGCAGCCCGCTGCCAAGCCTTTTGTTATATTGGCAGGTTAAGCAACACTTGCGTTGACTCATTTCACATCAATAGATAGACATTAAATCTTGGAGGAACACCTATGCGACACATTGCAAAACCGACGGCTCTCGTCCTGGCACTGGCCCTTGCTGGCTGCGCCAATTTGAACGGGCAAGGTGGAAAGACCCAATCACCACTGGCTTATGCACCAGCCGACAGTGCGTTTGTTTTTGGCAACTTGAGTGCGCCTCCAAAAGAATACGCTGAACTCAATACACGCTGGTTCAACCAACTGCGCGACGGCTTCGTGCAAAGCCTCAAACGTGCACAAGAAATCAGCGACGAGGCGATAGAAGATAGCGATACACAAAAGCGTACAGATGCCTTGCTCAGCGTGTTGGAAGAAAAGCTCAGCCAACCAGAAGGTTGGTCCGCTATCGGCATCAACATCAATGCACGCATGGCGTTGTATGAAGTCAATGCATTGCCCGTTTTGCGGCTGGAACTTGGTGATAAACAACGCTTTGAAGCTTTCATGGCGGAAGCTGAGCAAAAAGCCGGTGTACCGTTTGGTAAATCCGAAATCAACGGTCAAGCGTTCTGGCACGCGATCACGCCAGTAAACGCAGAGCAAATCCTCTCACCTCGCTTTGTAGCCGCAGTGGTCGGCAACCACTTGGTTTTGACTGCTGATGCACAACGTGCGGACACCCCGCTGATTGCGCAATTGGGCGTAGACAAGCCAAAGCAATCGGCCTTGGATTCTGGCGCGCTTGACACCATCAACAAACAATATGGCTTCCAATCGGGTATGGCCTCTGGCTATATCGATTTGCAGCGCGTACTCCAGCGCATCACAGATAAAGAACACACGCTGCCCTGGATTACCAATGCGCTCGAAGAAAATGACATCACACTGGATGCAACTTGCACTGCGGAGCTGCAAAGCATCGTGGCAAAGGCGCCCCGCATCGTTGCGGGGGGTACCGAACTGGTCAAACCAGACCTGAAATTCAATGCCATCTGGGAACTCGAGCCCACTCTAGCCAAAGAGTTGACCGCCTTGCCAGCGCCTGTTCAAGGGCTTGATGCCTCGCAACGCGGCCAAATGGTAATGGGTGCCAGTTTGAATCTCAATGCCGCGGCAGCCTTTTTGCAAAAGCAAGCCGCTTCGATCGTAACCCAGCCCTACCAATGCGAAGGACTAACCCCGCTGAATGATCTGGCAGCAGAAGCCCACAAAGGGGTTGCAGGCCTCTACAGCGTAGCCAACTGGGTTCAAGGCATTCGTCTGAACTTCTCCAAACTCGACATCAATGGTCAGGACTTTGCAGGAACCTTGCTGGTCGCATCCCCCAACCCGTCGGGCTTAATTGGCATGGTGCAAGGCTTTGTCCCTGAGTTGGCCAAGCTCGGGCTCGTCCCAGGTGGCCCAGCTAAACAACTCGAAGGTGAAACCACCGCATCCATGACAGGTGATGACAAATCGATTTGGGCCATCATGGGCGACAAGGCCGTGGCCATTGGTGTTGGCGAAGAATCCAAAACCGAGTTGGAGCACATCATCAAAGCCACTGCCCCTGCGGTTGCACCATTGATGTATTTTGGATTTGCTGGCGAAGCACTCGTGCAATTCATGGATCAAATCACAGAAGAAGACATCATGGACTCCGCATCAAGCGAATGGGAGCAATGGTACAACTACGTAACATGGCCACTGAGTGCAGGCTCTGTGGAACTGTACAAAGAAATCGCCTACACCGACATGCAGTGGCTGGCCACCGAACGCGGTTTGGAATTCCCGCAAACCATCGTACTCAAGCCTCTGCCACCAAAGGCACCATAAACGGTTACGCCTTGAATCGTAAAAGCGATTAACCAAACGCAGCATCCCCGGCATAGATCACTCTGACCGGGGATTTTTCATGCACTCCTGAGCAAGCCGCCTGCTCAAGAAAAACAGTTATTGCGCTATCAGAAGCGGGTTTGCATACTCAAATACACATTTCGGCCTTTACCAATGCGTCCAGTCGTCTCGACATCACGGGCATTGATATAAGTGGCGTCAAACAGATTATTCACCCCAAAGCGAATACTGAAATCACGTCCAAATGCCCCCTGCCCCGCAGGATTGGGAGTCCAGTCTGCAAATACATTGGTGATAGTGAAATCATCACGGACATACCAATAGGTCGTCCCCCCACTGCGAATAGTTTGCGGATTTTGTTTGGGTTTGCGCCAATGGGTAACCTCTGCGCCCAACTTTAATCCGTGTGCAGGACGCACATATCCGTTGAGCGCCAACTTATCAGCAAATGATTGCGGCGTATTCAAACCAGTGGCCTGATTGGTTTGTTTCAAATGTGCATAGCTTGCGCCAAAACCAAAAAGACTGCGCTCGTAAGCGCCTTGCCATTCGAATCCTCGGCGTTTGACCCGATCAATATTTACATAACTGGCATAAGGAGAGTCTTGAGGGGACAACTCTTCAGTGCGCGTTTCCTTCAAAGCAATCATGTCACGAATGCGGCCATTGAACAGCATCAGCTTGGTGCGAAGCACATCTCCCGGAGTCAGCAATGCGTACTTGGTATAAGAGACACCGAACTCGGTTTCACGAATCGTCTCTGGGTCTAAGTCGGGATTGGGGACATACCAGTAGTGCGGATTGAGCGGCCCCTCAGAAGAGGTCTCATGCGGAGTTGGTGCGCGGAAAGCTTCTGACCAATTGGCCAATAGATTTAAGCCAGAGGCCACTTCCAGACTCGCTCCAATGCGCGGAGAAAAATGCGAACCACGGTAACCGCCCTCATGGCGGTCAACGCTGCGATCAAAACGGTCATAGCGCCCGCCCAATTGCACAACCAGACGATCATTCAGCAAGGTTGATTCCAAGTGTCCATACACCCCTAAATCCTTGTAAGTATTTGGCATAGATCCAAAATCAGAGAGCTCCCCATTAAGGAGGTACACCGCATCTTCACGACGTTTTTCATAATCCATGCCAGCAATCAAGCGGTGTTTGAGCGCGCCGCTCTGAAAAAATGCCTCATTCGACAATCGCAGTCCAGTGCGCTTATCAATGTTGTCGTAAGACAAGTCTGTCAACACACCATTATTGGTATTGGTATATGCATAGCCACGGTCGTAATTGGCTTTGGAGTGGTAGGCTGAAGCATTCACATTCAACCAAGTCACATCAGGTGCGCTGTAGTGGTATTTAGCTACCACATCACGCTGGCGCAATTTGCCTTTGACTGGCCCTGTTACGCTGCTGTAGTTGGAGTGGTACAAGGTCTGCCAAGTGGTCTCATTGTCCAATTGGTAGTCGTAATACGACAGTGCGATACGCTGATCTGGCGTAGGCTTAACCGCCCCTTGCAAAAACAAGACCTGTAAATCCTCATCGTTATCCACCTTGTCAATATCCTCGCCTGAAGCGCTGCGACCGTAGTTCCTGGACATAGTCAAATCTCCTGTCGTACCACGCTTGACATAGGCCAACAACTCCACAGGTTTGTCTGCTGGCGCATAAGCTGCCGCTGCATATGCCTCGCGATAATTATTGTGCTCGTAGCGCAGCTTTGTTGCCACGCCCGCCTCTTTGCCTTGGGGTAGGAAATCGCTAGCCTCTTTATTGGTCATGGCCACGACTCCACCAATGGCACCACCGCCGTGCTGCACCGACGAGGCACCTTTAACGATTTCTACGCGTTTGAGCAAATCATTGTCTGATCGGAAGGTCGATATATGGTTGGAAAATAAGGCGGTGGAGCGCCGCACGCCATCTTGCAAAACGATGACCCGATCTTCCGATTGGTAGCCAAAACCACGAATATTGAACTGCTGACCTGTGCTGCGGCCACTATCACCGCCTGTTGTCACGCCTGGCACTGCGGCCATGGCTTCAATCACACTGCTGGTGCGGCTCAAGTCGTCTTGGCTCAACACCGTGACTGAGCCCGGGTATTTTTGCAAGTCTGTCTCTAGGCTAGACCCCATCACCGTGACTTCTGGCAATGCCGTATCAGCGGCGACATCCAGCGAAGCAGCAGGCTGTAAAACCAATTGACCTTTTTCATCACGCTGAGCATGCAATCCTGTCCCTGTCAGCAACGCCTTCAATGCAGCCTCAAACGAGTGCCCATTACTGACACCTTGTGTTTGACGACCTCGCAGTAATTCAGCAGGAGCCTGAATCGGCTGCCCGCTCCATCGCTGAAACTCGATTAAAGCCGGCTCCAACGGTCCGCTTTGAATCTGCAGCACACGCTGCATTGGCTGGCTTGCTTTGGGCTCTTCGGAAACCGTTTGCGCCACAACAGTCAACCCAGCACAACTGCATAGCAATAAAGTCAACGTAGACAGTTTTGCAAGCGCAGCCCTATTGCTGTTGATGAATGGCTGTCGGTATTGAGAGTGTTTTTGCACGTATTTCCCCTATATTCGAATGAATGGAAAGCCCGCTTGTAGAGATAGCAGGCCAGGTTCATCGTGGGGAAGACGTATATACGCCAATGATGCTTGGCTATTAAGAGCGGCTTAGACACAACCAAACAAATCAAAAATTTGGGCTGACACAAAGTGCAAAACTGCAGGCCGTGTGGGTAGCACGATAAGGTTTCACAGCGACGTATCAAACGTTGTGCTAGCAGCTCGAAACAAGTGGACTGAAAGTGGCACTTGTTATTGGATGGCTTTTTCGGGGATTACCCGTGCATTCGATTATTTGCAATTGTAAAGCAATATACAGAAAAAATTTACAGTTCCGATACATCTTGCACACTTTCGGTGCGCGGCCCTGGAACACGTTCACGTGCAAAAAACAGATAAACCGTGGGCACAACAAACAGTGTCAACAGTGTTCCCACCGTCATGCCTCCGACAATCACCCAACCAATTTGAATACGGCTTTCTGCACCTGCGCCTTCGGCCAGCGCTAAGGGCACCGCCCCCAACACCATGGCGCCGGTTGTCATCAAGATAGGGCGCAGGCGTTGCTCTGCCGCCTGGATGACAGCCAGCACTCTCGCTGTACCTTGCTGGCGCATGTGGTTGGCAAACTCAACAATCAAAATGCCATGCTTGGTAATCAAGCCCACTAACGTGATCAAGCCAATCTGTGAATACACGTTCAAAGTACCGCCCGTCAACCGCAATGCCAATAAGGCCCCAACCATCGACAAAGGAACGGACACCATAATGATCAACGGGTCGACAAAACTTTCAAACTGCGCGGCCAGCACCAGATAGATAAATACCAGCGCCAAAGCAAACACCATGGTGAGCGCGCCTTGCGAGCTGCGGTATTCACGCGATGTACCGTTCAGATCTGTCGAATAGCCTGCAGGCAAAATGCGGGCGGCCACCTCGTCCATATAGTCCAAGCCCTCGCCTAACGAATAGCCAGGGTTAATGCGTGCGGTTAACGTAGCTGAGCGGCGCTGCCCAAAGTGGTTGAGCTCACGCGGGCTTGCCGTCTCAGTCATCGTCACAACGGCAGACAACGGCACCATGGCTCCTGAAGTGGAGCGCAGGTAAATCTGCTCCACACTCTGAGGTGTCATGCGATCGCCTGATGCAAGTTGCACCAGCACATCGTATTGCTCAGAACCTTTTTTGTAGCGTGTCACCACACGGCTGCCAAGCATAGTTTCCAAAGTCCGCGCCACCGTTGCAGCACTTACCCCCAAGTCGGCAGCACGATCGCGGTCAACCTCAATCCGCAACTCGGGTGTGTTCATGCGCAAATCCACATCAGCGCTATCTATAGCGGGGTGTTTATCCATCTCCTGCATGAATTCTTGTACCACCGCATAGAGGTTTTCGTAGCTGTCCGTGGTTTGAATGACGTATTGCAAAGGCCTAGAGCTAAAACTCATGCCAAGCGGTGGTGGCGTGTTGAGAATCGTGAATACACCGGGAATATTGCGAACCTCGCGGCCAATCTCTCCTGCCAAATCATCAATGCTGCGGCTGCGCTCACTCCAATCAACAGTACGCAAAATCACATTGCCACTGACTACCGATGGGTTACCGATATTGGCAAACACGCGATCAAACTCGGGGTACTTTTTCGCCAAAGTCTCCGCCTCCTGGGCGTAATGGTCGGTGTAATCCAGTGATGCGCCATCGGGCGATGTCATGCGGATTTGCAACGTCCCTCGGTCTTCCATTGGTGCCAATTCAGAAGGCAAGCGCGGATACAACCACAGCAACATTGCCCCGCAAACTAACATCACAGCCACCACCAAGGCCCGCGCTTGCACCACGCGCCCCAGTGCGCCAGGTGCTTTGGCAGTCAACACCCATTCAAGTAGCCGTCCATATCCTGTAGATAGCCCCGTCAGGGCGCGCTCCATCATCCGATCAAACCGATTTGGTTTGGGATTGTGTTTGAGCAAGACGGAACACAACATGGGCGACAAAGTCAAAGCGACAAAGCCTGACACCAGAACAGCGCCAGCCAAAGCCAGTGCGAACTCAGCAAACAAGCGCCCGGTGCGGCCAGGTGTGAATGCCAATGGTGCATAGACGGCCACCAAGGTCAAGGTCATAGCCACAATGGCAAAGCCAATTTCTTTAGCCCCCGTGATGGCTGCGGCAAATGGATCCATGCCTTCTTCGATATGCCTGTAAATATTCTCCAACATCACAATGGCATCATCCACCACCAAGCCGATGGCCAACACCATCGCCAGCAGCGTCAAGGTGTTGATTGAAAAACCAGCCAAGGCCATCAAAGCAAACGCCCCAATCAAACTGACCGGAATGGTGATGATTGGAATGATGGAGGCACGCACTGTGCGTAAAAACACAAAAATCACCAATACCACCAACACCACGGCTTCCATGATGGTTGTGTAGACACTGGCAATAGAGCGCTCAATGAATACCGAATTGTCGTTAGCAATATCCACACTGACATCATCTGGCAGCTCTTGGCGTAGCACATCCAACTGTTTACGGATTCCATCTGCCACCTCAAGCGGGTTGGCTGTAGCCTGCCGCACGATGCCCATAGACACCGCGTCCTGCCCATTGAAACGCACGCGACTGCGCAGATTGGCTGGCCCTTCCTCCACACGCGCAATATCGCGCAGACGTACAGCATAGCCCTGCACCGTTTTGACGATGATGTTCGAGAACTGCTCCACCGTGGCCAAATCGGTCTGCGAAACGACATTGAACTCGCGCTGGGCAGATTCAATGCGCCCGGCTGGCAACTCCAAATTGTTTGCGCGAATGGCACTTTCAACCTCATCGACCGTCAAGCCGTAAGCGGCCAGGCGCTGAGGCTCCAGCCATACACGCATGGCATAGCGACGTTCACCATAAATGGGCGTATCGGCCACGCCGGGTACGGTTTGCAAGCGTGGCTTGGCAATACGCGTCATCAGGTCATTGATCTCAAGTTGGCTGCGCTGGTTGGAGCTGAAAGCCAGCCACAAAACTGGGAATGCATCGGCCTCGACTTTGGCAATCACAGGTTCATCAATTTCATCAGGCAGGCGATTGCGCACGCGTGAAACGCGGTCGCGCACTTCCGCTGCAGCGGTATCTGGGTCTTTCTCAATGAGAAAACGCACCGATATCTGGGCTTGCTCGGCACGACTGATTGAAGTCAACACATCCACACTGTCAATGCCTGCGATCGAATCTTCCAAAGGCTTGGCTACCTGGGTTTCAATCACCTCTGCCGAGGCTCCTGCGTAATTCACACGCACCGTCACAACTGGCTCATCAATTTGCGGATACTCGCGAACCGTCAAACTGAAAAAACTGACCAAACCGATCAGCACAATCAATAGAGATAAGACAGTCGCAAAAACTGGGCGGCGAATGGAGACTTCTGTGATTTGCATCGCAAACGCCCCTGGTTATTGCGTAACGGAGGCTTGCACGACCTCAGCCTGACGGCCTTCGGCAGACGCCTGTGCGACAGGCTGCGTGGCGCCTGGCGGCGCCAAGGGAACCAAGTCACTGTCTTGCACCCATGCAAGTCTGGCACGCTGACCTGACCGATTGATACGATGCTGCCCCGCAACCATTACCACATCCCCATCGTGAATACCCGAAAGCACTTCCACCCAACCGGGCAAACGCAAGCCCAGTTCCACCGCAACACGCTCACTGCGAAAAACGGTGTCAGAAGGCAATTGTTGCAGATCGCCGCCGGCTTGATCACCCTCCTCCCAAGGGCTGAGGCGAATAACGGCCGCGCCTTGCGCATCGGGCAAGATCGCCTGTTCAGGCACCAGCACAGCTTGGTTGCGCTCTTGCAACGTTAGGCTGACACGGGCAAACATGCCCGGACGCAAGCGCAGCTCCTGATTAGGCAAACTGGCACGTAATGCCACGGAGCGACCTTGGGCGTCGATCAAGGGGTCAATGGCAATCACCGTAGCCGCGAATCGCTCGGTAGGCCAAGCATCAAATTCCAACGCCACCGTTTGCCCTGAACGCAACGAGGCACTCAGACGCTCAGGCAAGCGAAAATCTACATACAGCACATCCATGTCCTGCAACTGCACCAAGGTATCGCCCTCACGCAAGTAGTCGCCAACATGGACATTGCCAATGCCTGCGACCGCATCAAAAGGTGCAGTAATGCGTAAGCGATTGACTTGCGTCTGTGCCAGTGCCCGACGTGCTTGTGTCACCTTCAGGTTCGCGGCACTCTCATCCAATGCGGCTTGGCTGATGAACCCTTTGCCAACCAACTCTTTGTTGCGCTCAAATTGCGCCTTGGCCAGCGCCAGCTCCGCATCAACCTGCTGTAATTGCGCACGCTCCAGCTGGTCATCGAGCTGCAAGAGCAATTGGCCTTTACGCACCCGTTGCCCATCTTTGAAATGCAACGCTGCCACACGACCACTGGCCTCTGGGCGTAAAGTCGTGCTTTGTCGAGAAAGCAAGTTTCCGACCGCTTGGACACTGTCGCGAACAGCATGCGTGCGTGCGCGAGTCACCTCCACTAAGGCAGGTGCAGGCGCTGCAGCAACCGGAGCTACAGATGCTGGAGCAGCAGAATTTTTGACACCTGTAGCTTTTGCAAGCGCCAACTGGCCATGCGGCTGCTGAAGCCACCAAGCGGCAAACACGGCAAGCGCGATGGCCCCCAGCAAAAACACCTTGGTCACTGATCGCATGGCGAAGACCTTTATCCATTCAACAAAAATGAGGAAAAACGAGGGTTGAAACAGGCCTTGAGTACAGTGCATGTATGCGCGCCACGGCGCCTATGACCTGGTCAGTGCACCGAATCGATACCGCATACGATGCAAAAATGGTACCGAAAGGCAGATTTCTAGTACGGCAATAGCAGGTACAGCCAACACCATAGTGGCAATCACCCAGGCAGCAACCAAAACACAGGTCGTTTACCAAATATTTACAACATAGATGCCCGAGCGTTGCTGCACTGCGCGGCTAACATGTTCTAAAGCGCCTTAGCGGCAACCACATCACTCGTGGCATTTACCACCACAGTCTCAGATGGCATTGCAGGAGCGAGCCGATCTGGCGCCCACAATAAAGTCCCGCTGCCACTGGCCTTGGCGGCATACAAGGCCTGATCGGCACGCTGAAAGAGTGAGTCCCAATCCAAGGCCTGCTCAGGAAATTGGCAAACCCCCATGCAGGCTTTAATGTGCAGTTCTTCTTGCTCAATCAAAATGGCCCTGTGCAGGTTCTGCGCGATACGGGCACACACTGCCGCGACCGTGTCAGCGTTGCCAGGTCGGCGCAGCATGACAACAAACTCATCCCCGCCCAAACGGCAAACCAGATCACGTTCACGCACAGACTTGTGCAACCGGTCGCCAAGCCTGCGCAACAGCGCATCTCCTGCGGTATGCCCCAAACGATCGTTGATAGGTTTAAAACCGTCCAAATCAATCAGCACCAGCGCCACTGAATGTTTCTCAGGCCAAATCTCCCGGTCCCACCACTCCTTCAAGGCCCGGCGATTGGCCAACCCCGTCAGCGGATCTTTGTAAGCATACTCGCGCAATTGAAGATGATTTTGCCGAATGGACGTGATGTCCATATAGGTTGTCACGAGCAACTGTTCATCGTGCAGAATTTGCCCGTTTTGCAAAATAGTCTTGAACTCATCATTGCCCGCCCAGATATCCATTTCCTTGGAAAGCAAGGTCGTGGCTTTAACCCCTTTGGCGGCCATCGCTTGCACCAAAAGGTCTCGGAGCAAATCACGCTGCTTTTCGTATCGAACTGTGTCCTCCAGCAATTGATCCATGCTGGAAAAATAGCCTTTTGGGTATCCGAACAATTGATCAAATGCTGCGTTGGCAAACAGCACTTGGCCTTGCGGCAACTGCGTCCACAACACCCCGATGGGCATGGCCTGCATCACCTGCTCCAAATGGGGCAGCAAGAACTTCAAAGGAAGCGAAGCACCTGTATCCATCGCAACACCAGGAGGAAAGTCGATCATCAGAAATCTGCGCCCAAGTCTTTTTACACCTGACTTTTCAACCAAGCCAGGGCCAGGTCAGCAGAAATAATGCAGATCGGATGCACGATGTAGGTTTAAAAATAGCGCCTAGCTGCAAGCGGGCTGAACGGCCAAACCGCCACAAAACAAACCACGGGGCAAGATACCTGGATAAAAAGACAATTGAAAAGTCCCATTACCCAAAAAGGCCGCTGCATCCATTTGGATAGGCGTTGTGCTTGTTTTTTAAGCTAAATCGCGAAAGTGGCGAAGCATAGTGCAAGCACAGAACAAATGCAAATATTTGTTATATCACTTGTGTTCATGTATCGAAATCAATGTCCTCTATCTCACCGGACAGAGCCAATACGCTGACGCAAGGCTTCATACAAACAGACGCCGCTGGCGACCGATACGTTCAGACTTTCCACTGCGCCTTGCATCGGAATGTTGACCAGCTCATCACAAGTTTTTTTGGTCAATTGGCGCATGCCTGGTCCTTCGGCACCCAGCACCAGAGCCGTTGGGGTCGTCATATCAACTTGGTAGACGGTTTTAGGCGCATCTTCGCTAGTGCCAATAACCCAAATATTGCGCTCTTTCAATTCGCCAAGCGTGCGGGCCAGATTGGTCACCATGAAATAAGGTACTGTTTCTGCAGCACCGCTGGCCACCTTCGCAACGGTCGCGTTGATCCCTGCTGCATGGTCTTTCGGGGCGATCACCGCATGCGCGCCCGCACCATCTGCGACCCGCAAACACGCCCCCAAATTATGTGGATCGGTCACCCCATCCAACACCAACAACAACGGCGGCACACTCAAGGTATCCAACAAGTCATCGAGACTGCGGGCCAGTGCAACTTCCTTCACGCGCGCAGCCACGCCCTGGTGCCCATGGCTACCAGCCAGCTTGGCAATGCGCATGCCATCGGCTTCAATCAATCGCACTTGTGCCTCTTGGGCTCGTGCCAGAAACTGCTTCATACGCGCATCGCGGCGGCTAGCATCAAACAGCACCTCAATAACAGAATCAGGAGCTGTCTTGAGTCGCACGGACACCGCATGGAAACCAAAAAGAACTTTGTGTTGGGACATAAAAAGCAACAGTAGAGGAAAACGATGGGAACTCAGAGCGCCCACCTGCAGCGAGGCTCAAACAGGAGTTTTTTTTGTTCAAGAAAACAGCCATGAATACCCACAGGGGTTCAACACATCGTCTGGGCAAGACGGGGGACATTCGCTCGGCAAAGCCTGCACGGACAAAGCATTCTGAGATACCCGAAACGGTCGATGCCACAAAAGCCTGCATGCGCTAAATGCATGGGAGCCAAGGGAGCCGGTGCGCAGTTCACCATGAAATGGGTCGCAAGCATAGCACCGACACCATCAGGCTTGCTCCAGATCACGAGACACTGCCACAGACTTTGAGCAATTCCGAGCCATAAGCATCCAGTTTTTTTTGCCCAACGCCAGAGATTTGGCTTAAAGCGCCCAGTCCAGACGGGTTTTGGGCAGCAATGGCAATCAGCGTGGCATCGTTAAAGACGACATATGCAGGCAACTGATTTTGCTGGGCAACCTCTCGCCGCCAGGCCTTGAGTGCATCCAAACGGTTGCGCGCCGACATATCCAGTGCATCAACGTGCATGCGGTTTGCAGGTGTAGTTTTGGCTATCCGACGCATGCGGCCAGACCCTTTACGTTCAGCGCGCTCGGATAGGCGCAGATGAATATGCTCCTGCCCTGCCAACAAGTTTTTGGCTGCGGGTCCTAGCCGCAAGGTATTAAAAGCCTGGGCATCCGCAACAATGGCGTCACGGGCAACCAACTGCCGCACCACAGCCCCCCATTCCTGTTGCGTCCACTTCTCCCCAATCCCAAACGTACTGAGGTTCTGGTGGTCATACTGCAGCACTTTGTCAGTGGGTTTGCCGCGCAAAATATCAATCAAATGGCCTGCACCGAAATGCATGTCACTTTTTTGCTGCACACGATAGATGCAACTGAGAAACATCAACGATGCTTGCGTGGCGTCCCATGTCTGAGGGGGGTTCAAGCAATTATCACAATTGCCGCATGGCGATGAGTCTTCTCCAAAATACGCCAGCAAGCGCACACGCCTGCAGTCAGTGGTCTCGGCCATGGCCAACAATGCATCAAGTTTGGCCCGCATCACCTGCCGGTAAGCTTCGCTGGCTTGGCTTTGGGGATCATCAATCATGCGGCGCTGGTTCACCACATCGGCCAAACCATAGGTCATCCAAGCATCTGCGGCTTGTCCGTCGCGCCCGGCACGGCCTGTTTCCTGGTAATAGCCTTCGATGTTTTTTGGCATATCCAGATGGGCCACAAATCGCACGTCCGGCTTGTCGATCCCCATGCCAAAAGCAATGGTGGCGGTCATCACCAAACCTTCTTCACGCAAAAAACGGTCTTGGTGGCGCTGGCGCACATCAGCCGGCAGGCCAGCGTGGTATGGCAACGCGTTAATGCCCTGTTGCAACAACCATTCAGCCGTTTCTTCAACTTTTTTACGGCTTTGGCAGTACACAATGCCAGCCTCGTCAGGGTGCTCGTCCTCAATAAACCGCAGCAGTTGTTTGCGCGGATCCGCCTTCTCCACCACTTGGTAGCAAATATTGGGGCGGTCAAAACTACTAACATACACCTGCGCCTGCTGCAGTTGCAGGCGCTCAATGATGTCTTCGCGCGTGATGGCATCTGCCGTCGCGGTCAACGCCATTCTGGGCACCTGCGGATAACGCTGGTGCAGCAAAGCCAGTTGGCGGTACTCTGGCCTGAAGTCATGCCCCCACTGGCTAACACAATGGGCTTCATCAATGGCAAACAAAGCCAGTTGCCCTTTTTGTGCCAAATGGTCCAGAAAATCCAGAAAGTGAGCAGTAGTGATCCGTTCGGGCGCAGCGTACAGCAAGGTAGTCTCGCCACGCCATGCGCGTGACTGCACGGCCTGAACCTGAGCATAGTCCAGCGCTGAATGCAGACAATCGGCCGCAACCCCCACCTCCTGCAAGGCTCGTACTTGGTCGTGCATCAACGCGATCAAGGGAGAAACCACAATCGTCAATCCCTGCCCATTGCTGCGCCGTGCAATCGCCGGAATCTGGTAGCACAAGGATTTGCCACCACCCGTGGGCATCAGCACCAGCGCGTCGTCCCCGGCGATGGCTCCTGCCACGATATCTGCCTGTAAGCCGCGAAAACGTGGATAGCCAAATACCTGCTGCAAAATCTGCAGCGCTTGTTGAGAGAAAGACACGAAAACCTATACCTCAATCGAGAAATACACACCCATACACACCCCTTCATGCATGCATATCCAACACGCAGCCCCATCACGGTTGTGACGTATGAGACAAATGCATCCACCCGTTGAATGCAAAGAGACCAAAGCCCGATATTATCGGGCCGTCATCACACACCAGCACTGACTGCAGACCCGGCATGCCTTTATGCACTCCACGCATGCCGTTTTATACAGGCACTGTATTTTGCAAAAGGAACCCTGTGTCATTGGTTTTTTCCATCATCTTTCCGGTATTTGGATTGATTTTTGCAGGCTATGCCTGTCGGCGAATCGGCTTGCTCGGCCCTGCAGCTGCGGCTGAACTGAACCGCTTCGTTGTGTGGTTGGCATTGCCTGCCATGCTCTTCCAGATCATGGTCAAAGCCCAGTGGAGCGCGCTGTATCAACCCGCATTCACTGCCGCTTTCGCCTGTGCAGGCTTGGGGCTTTTCGCCTTAGTGGCCTGCGTGCAATGCTGGCGTGGCAAGCCACTGACAGACGCCAGCGTGGACGCGTTGTCTGCTGCGTACCCCAACACCGGCTATATGGGTTTTCCATTGACCTTGATGCTCTTTGGTGCAGATTCCATGGTCCCTACCACCATTGCCACCATGCTGGTGGTGTGCGTCATGTTCGGCCTGGCTATAGCATTGATGGAGTCAGCGCAGGCAGCCCAACACCCCGGTACAAAGCTACACCTGCGACTGCTTCACATCCTGTGGTCACTTTTGAAAAACCCGCTCATTGCATCACCACTGCTAGGCATTGCAGTAGGCACACTGGACGGGCCACTGCCTGCAAGCATCGATACCTTTTTGTCTATGTTGGCGGCCGCTGCAAGCCCTTGTGCCTTGGTCAGTCTGGGGTTGTTTTTGGCCAGCTACCATGTCAAACACACGGCCCAAGCCCCTTCACATGCCCCCCCTCCAGAAGCCACTCAAGAGACATCCACGGCATGGATGCTGACTGCACTCAAACTACTGGCTTTGCCTGCCATCACATGGGCGGTGTCCACATGGGTGTTTCAGCTTTCTGCCACACAAGTCCACATAGCCGTTCTGCTGTCTGCTTTGCCCACCGGTACAGGCCCCTACATGCTCGCGGACATGTACCAACGCGCTGGTGCAATAACGGCGCGCACTGTTTTGTATTCAACGCTCCTCTCAATAGCCACATTAAGTGCATTGATCCAGTGGATTTTGCAGGCCCCAACAGCAGCCGCCTAACACTGAGCAAGCTCAGCCTTAAGGGCTGTAGAGCGGGTTGGAGCAAAACATAACCCACCGTTGGTTGATCAACTATGCTGCAGCGAAAATCAGAAGGCGGGTCTTGACCCGCCCTACGTTACCTGCCATATCCGTGGTAGAGCAACGGCCGTTCTCCACACGCGCAGTGGAAAACGTTGTGGATAACGTGTTCCCCCCTTTGGGATGGCCCTATGTAGCCAGATGCCTTGCTCAAATATTAAGCACACCGGTCATGCTGTCAGCTCTTGGGGTGCAAAAACATTCTTGTAACGCCCCAAATAGTAAAAGGCACTCGCGCCAGTTGACTGGCCCAAGCGCCTTCTACATCCTCGATCTGCATTTACATGCGTAAATGCCTGCCCAAGCGGTTAAAACAGGTAATTTGCACTTAGCAGGAATGTACGCGGAGCTCCTGGCATGGAACTGTCACGCCAATAGCGTTTGTCGGCCAGGTTGGTTACTGCCAGAGTCACCGTCCAAGGCAATGGCCTCCAGCCGATCGACGCATCCCAGCGGGCATACCCTGCGCGCTGGCTGGTGTTGGCCAAACTCGTGTAGGACTCGCCACGATACGTGACCCCCAATTCACCATACCAATCGTTGCGCGGAACGAAACGCACAAAGGCATTACCGGTCTTGCGCGCCGTATTGGCCAGCTGCTTACCTTCGTTGGCAGGCGTTGCGGCATCGCTCACCACAATGGCTTTTTGTACCCCCACACCACTGCGTACGTACCAATGGGGCGCCACTTGTCCGGTCAAGCTGGCTTCAATACCGCGTGAGCGCTCATTGCCTCGAACTGCCCAAGTGTAGGGGTCATTTTCTGCATCCGGCTGGTAGCGAACGTTGTACTTCTCTAGGTTGTAAACCGCCACTTGGGTCGAGAAACGGTTGCCAAGCCAATCGCTTTTAACCCCCACTTCATATTGGCGAGAGTACTGTGGTTCTGTATCAAAAACCGCGTCTTCGTTCACTGAAACGCCCAATGTGCCACGGCCTCCGTAAGGCGAGAAATTTTTGCTGTAGGAGGCATAAAGACTGTGCTGCTCGACGGGCTGCCAAATCAAGCCCACGCGAGGACTGACGGTGCTCCCACTATAGGAGCGCATGCCATTGGTGATGAGGTTGTGGGATCTAAAGCTGTAGCTGTCCCAGCGCAAACCTGCCATCACCTTCCACTGTGTAGTCAGACTCATCAAGTCTTGCACATAAAGTGCATGGGCTTTGGCACGATGGCGGTTAGAGGTCTTGGCTGGACCATAAGGGAGTTTACTGTCCGTCCACACCGGGTTATAAGGGTCAACCCCTGCGGTGTAGGCCATGGCAGGATCTGAATTGGTGGCCGACGTGGACAAATCAGGATTGCGTTTTTCCTGTGTCGACTCTACCCCCACCAGCAGCTCGTGCTCAATCCCAAACGTTTGAGCCTTGCCCGTCACATCAATGGCGTTACTCAACGTGCGGTTGCTGGTCACTTGCCAAGCGCGCGTAAAAGTCATCAAGCCAGGGGTATTGCAACGTGCGCCATTGCTGTAGCGAGTGCCATCGGGTTTGCAATAATTGCCTCCGTATAGATGGTCAAAATCCTGGTTGGCCTCATGTAAACCCAGCGTCCATTTGGCCGACCAGCCATTGCCAAAGTCGTACCCCAAGACAGAACGGAACATCTCCATTTGATCTTCAACGTAATCATCGGGATGGGCATACGCCGTGCGGTACGACACATCTGGCGGCAAGTTGTTGTATGAGGGCGCACGATCAGGCCGACGCCAAACGCTATCCCAAGTGTATTGCCCCAACCATGTCAAGCCTTGATGGTTGTCATACGCGATACTGGGCGAGACCATTTTGTTGCGGCTCTTGATGCCGCGACGAAAACTATCTGCCTGTTCATAGTCAGCCGTCAAACGCACAGCCACGTTGTCGCTCACGACCCGATTCACATCCAAAGTCCCCCCCCGGTTGCCGTAAGACCCCAGACGCAATCCCAGGCTGCTGACCGCATCGAAGTTGGCCTGCTTGCTGATCATATTGACCACACCACCACCAGCGCCGCGCCCATACAACACGGCGGCAGGCCCCTTGAGAATTTCAATACGTTCGATATTGGCAGTGCTGCGGCGAATCTGGCCACTGGTGCGAATGCCATCACGGTACATGTCGCCTGAATCGGCACTGAAGCCACGAATCAATACGCCTTCGCCACGCATGTCGTAAGTGGTATCTACTCCAGGTACACCATCGAGTAAGACGCTCAAGTCATTGATGCCATAGACCTTGTACTTGCTGACCTCCAGCGTTGTCACTGTTTGAGGAACATCCTTGGTGTCCAACTGGGTCTTAGTGGCTGTCGATACGGTTTTGGGCCTGCTGTCATCAAGATCCAGCGCATCGGCGGTCACGGTGACCTCATTCAATGCCTGCCCGCCCTCTTCTTGCGCAGCAGGCGTCTGAGTCTGTGCATAGCTTGCACATGCCATCGCAATCAAAGTTAATGCTGTTGCGAATGGTTTGACATCTTTGCAATTGACGCTCATACGCGCATCCTTATGGATAAAAATAAAGCGCGAATTATGTCAAAACATAGTAAATACAAGAATCATTACCATTCAATAAAAAGGCAATGATGCTTAAAACAGACAAAAAAACGCACCACTTGTTAGCGATGCGTTGCTTCTTATAAACAGGAAAAACCCAAAGAAGAGAGCTAAGCCCTATTGGATATTTCTCAACGAATTTCTGCCACTACCGTGCCGGCAGTGAGCAATTGCCCTTGCTCTTGTTTGTGGTGCAGCGTTCCTGCATGGTGCGCGGTAATGGCGGTTTCCATTTTCATGGCCTCCATCACAGCAATCACATCACCAGCTTCCACGCTCTGCCCATCATCGCAGTTCCATGCCAGTAAGGTGCCACTAACTGGTGCGACCACACTGCCCTCAGGCAATGCCGCTGCACTAGCCTGCGGCGCACTGGCCACCAAGCCTGCACCAGCGCCTGCTGTATTAGCAGCAGCCAGACCCGCCAGCAATTGAGATGGCAATCCAAGCGTGACCCGTTTGCCGTCAATTTCAATAAAGGTGCGCTGCAGGCTTTGCTCACTTGGGCTGTCTGCCCTTGGCGCAATCGCCACGCGCTGCGCAAACACAGTTTCAATCCAGCGCGTGTGCACCTTGAATCCTTCTTGCGCAGTAAAGTCTGGCTCTTCCAAGACTGCACGGTGGAAGGGCAGCACACTGGCAACCCCTTCAATCTGGAATTCACGCAGCGCCCTGCGGGCTCGGCAAATGGCCTGCTCACGCGTGGCGCCCGTGACAATCAATTTGGCCATCATCGAATCGAATGTGCCGGGAATCGTGCTGCCCTGCTCTACGCCTGTATCCAACCGAATACCCGGACCTGAAGGTGCTTTGAATACAGTGATCGTGCCAGGCGTTGGCAAATAGCCGCGTCCAGCATCTTCAGCATTGATACGGAATTCAATGCTGTGCCCGCGCGGCATGGGGGCACAGGTAAATGACAAAGGCAAGCCATCTGCAATGCGCAGTTGCTCTACCACCAGATCAATTCCTGCCGTTTCTTCCGTTACAGGGTGCTCAACCTGCAAACGCGTATTGACTTCAAGAAACGAGATTTGCCCCTCTTTGCTGAGCAAAAATTCCACTGTCCCCGCACTGACATAACCCGCCTGCGCGCAAATCGCTTGTGCCGCCTCGTGAATGCGGTGGCGTTGCGCATCGCTCAAAAAGGGGGCGGGAGCTTCTTCCACCAGCTTTTGGTTGCGCCGTTGCAAAGAGCAATCGCGTGTCCCCACCACTACCACATGCCCGTGCGTATCAGCCAGCACCTGTGCCTCAATATGGCGAGGCTGGTCAAGAAACTGCTCGATAAAGCACTCCCCGCGCCCAAACGCGGTCACGGCTTCACGCACAGCAGACTCATACAGCTCCGCGACTTCATCCATGCGCCAAGCGACTTTCAAACCACGACCACCTCCTCCAAAAGCAGCTTTGATGGCAATAGGAAGCCCATGCTCTGCCGCAAAGGCAACAACTTCGCGGGCATCTTGCACAGGCTCAGGCGTACCCGCTACCAGCGGCGCGCCAACCTGTTGCGCAATTTTGCGCGCGGCCACCTTGTCGCCCAATGCTTCAATGGTTTCTGGGTTAGGGCCAATCCAAACCAGCCCGGCTTGCAGCACAGCGCGCGCAAACTCTGCCCGCTCAGACAAGAAGCCATAACCAGGGTGCACCGCATCGGCTCCACTGCGCTTGGCAATCTCGAGCAGCTTCTCAATGCTCAAATATGTCTCTGCCGGGCGCTGGCCTTGCAGGGCATAGGCCTCGTCAGCATTTCGCACATGCAGCGCGTCGGCATCAGCATCGGCATAGACAGCCACCGACTGCACGCCGTAATCTGCACAGGCACGCGCAATACGCACGGCAATCTCGCCTCGATTGGCAATCAATACTTTACGAATCATCGTCAAACTCCTTCAAAACCATCCATACCGCGCACGACAAATGGCTGCATCAGCCTGAAACGTACTCTTGCACCAGGTGGTATCTGTGCCGCCAAATCCAAATGGTGCGAAGCCACCGCCCCCACAACGGGGTAGCCCCCTGTTAAAGGGTGATCGGCCAAAAACAGCACTGGCTGGCCATTGGCAGGCACTTGCAAGGCCCCAACCACCGTTCCTTCACTGGGCAATTCCGCGCCAAGAAAATCTGCTTGGCGTGTCAGGGGAATCTCCCCAGCCAAACGAATGCCCACGCGATTGGACTGCGCCGTCACCTCCCACACCTGCTCTGTCAGCAATGCCAGTGATGCCGCAGTAAACCAATTGGTGCGAGGGCCCAGCACAATATCGAGTGCCACTTCATCGCCCACTTTGGGCCACTGGCTAAGTGGCTCAGCTGTGTTGTGAAGGGCTGGCCGCTCTGTGCCACAGGGCAGTTGCACTGCCTGCAACGCCGAAACAGCAACGCTCTGCCCCACTGAAAGCAGATCCCCCGCCAGCAAGGGCGCAGGCCCTACCCCGGCCAACGTATCTGTTGCGCAACTGTCAAGCACTGGGGCTACATCAAACCCACCACGCACAGCGATATAGCAGCGCAAGCCTGCCGTCGTTGGACCCAGCCTGAAGCAATCGCCTGCGTCAAGCGCCAACGCTTGGTCTTGCGCCATCTCCAGCACAGCACCATTGGCTGTAGTCACTTGTACGCTTGCACGTGCCCCTGTGATGGCCACCAAGGCCGGACCATGGCAGCGCCATTGCACACCGCCCATCACGTTTTCAAGTACGGGCGTATCAACCGGATTGCCAACCAAACGGTTGGCTTCGCGCATGGCCAAACGGTCCAACGCGCCAGAAGCAGAAACACCCATGCCAGTCTTGCCAGTTCGGCCCAGATCCTGAAAGAGTGTTTGCAAGCCAACAGACTGCATCTGCCATGTACTGCCGCCCGACAAAGGCGATGCGGACGTGCCACCGTCGCATGCCTTGGCGCCGTGACTCGATTTTTTTTCAGGCACCACTGCGGGGAAAGAAACCACCACGTTCGCCGTGGCAGTAGCATCCACAAACCGTACGCGAAAGCCCGGTTGCACCAGCGCTGGCTCGGGTCTGCTCAAGTCCCACATTGCCTGCGTTGTGGTACCAATCAATTGCCATCCGCCTGGGCTGTCTTTCGGGTAGACCGCACTGAAATGCCCCGCTAACGCGACCGAACCCGCAGGCACTTTGGTGCGTGGCGACGGCAGGCGTGGAATATGGTCAAAACTTGGGTGCCCTCCTGCCAAATAGACAAAACCTGGAGCGAAACCAGCAAACGCAGCTTGATAGTCGCACCCCGTATGGCGAGCGATCAATTCAGCAGGTGTGAGTTGCAACAATTCCGCCAAGGCATGCAAGTCTGCCCCGTCGTACACGACAGGAATCTCCACCAAACGTTCAGACACCGTTGGACTATTCTGGCCTGCGACATTGGCTTGCAGTCGCAATACCTGTTGCTTAACCTGCTGCCATACCCGCTCTGCAGTGGTTTGGTAAGCTGCAAATTCCAACAGAATGGTACGCGCAGCAGGCACCATATCCTGTACACCAACCGGGCGCTCTGCCTGCAAGGCATCAAACAGCGCCAAGGTCTGACTCAAATCATCAAGCTCGACCAAAATAGCCCGATCACTGGCGGGAAAGCAACGGACATTCATCGCTGTCCACCAGGCACAAAGGATTGCAGTGCCACGCCTGCGACCTCCAGCGTTACGCGCACTTGCTGGGCCATGGCGACTGCGCCTGGACTATCGCCATGCACACAGATAGAGTCGGCCTTCAACGCGACCAAAGAACCATCGATTGCCTCGATCTGGCCACTCTCCACCAAGCGCAGCATGCGTTGCGCCACCAACTGAGGATCATGCAGCACAGCGCCCTTTTCGCGGCGCGACACCAGTGTTCCTTGCGGGGTGTACGCCCGGTCGGCAAAGGCTTCAGCCACTGTCGCCAGGCCTCGATCCTGCGCCCACTGCAAAACCGGAGTACCTGCCAACCCCATCAACACCAATGAAGAGTCAATGGACAGCATTGCAGATATCACGTCATCCGCTTGGCGTTTGTCATGTGCAATGGTGTTGTACAAGGCGCCGTGCGGCTTTACGTAACGCACACGCGTTCCCGCGGCTGCGGCCAAACCTTGCAAAGCGCCAATCTGATAGACGACATCAGCCACCAGTTCTGCGCTGCTAGGATCCATGTTGCGGCGGCCAAATCCCACCAGATCTGGGTAGCCCACATGCGCGCCCACCACAACACCACGCGCCGCTGCGGCGCGCAAAGTCGTCAAAATTCCAGCAGGATCCCCGGCATGAAACCCACAAGCCACGTTGGCACTGGTGACCACATCGAGCATGGTGGCGTCATCGCCCATACGCCAAGCCCCAAAACTCTCACCTAAATCACTGTTCAAATCCATACCGATTCCCTAAGATGACGTTTTTTCAAACAAACACAACTACGATTGTTGAGCAATCTCCGTGCCCAGTTTGAGCACCACAAGAAATTTTGCTCACCCATTTCACGTTTTACCGTATGAGCCCTCGCCACTTCACCGCTCCCACGCCCGTTACCAGCCTCACCGAAACGGTCGCGGAGCAAATTCGCCAGCAATTGATTTTGGGCAAGTTGCGCGCGGGGCAGCACCTCTCGGAAGCAGCCTTGAGCGAGCAACTGAATATCTCCCGCAACACCTTGCGCGAGGTATTCCGCGTTTTGATTAAAGAGGGCCTGCTGCACCACGAGCCTAACCGGGGGGTTTCCGTGGTGGTGCCCAGCATGGCCGACATCATTGATATCTATCGCGTCCGGCGACTGATTGAATGCCAGGCATTGGCGCAAGCCTGGCCGCGCCACCCCGCGCATCGGCTGATGAAAGAAGCCATTGCGCAAGCCCTCGCAGCCAGACAAACAGGAGACTGGATCGCGGTGGGCTCGGCCAACATGGCTTTTCATGCGGGCATTGTGGCTTTGGCTGATAGTGAGCGTCTCTCGGCCATGTTCTCTGATATTGCTGCAGAACTGCGGTTGGCGTTCGGCTTGCTCAACGATGCAGAATACCTGCACGCCCCCTATGTTGAACAAAACAGCAAACTCCTTGCGCTGTTTGAAACCGACTCCCCAGCCATTGCGGCCAAAGCGCTGGAAGAATACCTGATCCAATCCGAGCGGATGGTGCTGGCCGTTTATGCGCGCAGGGTTGAATAAACAGTTCCTGCCGCGCCTGGCTACACCCTTATAGCCATCGGCCCACTTTGTAATACGGGTTAACCACACTCCTGCTCGCCAGACGGTTTTACCCTTGGACACGCGCGCAGTTGTGCCTGTGTCAGGGCCATAGCGCAAACGCATGACCAGACACGCCGTTGGCGCCAGCTTAACTAATGGCACCGTGCCAACCTCTGCGCAACAAACACGCGCTGGGCGCGCCTTCGCGCTCAGCATCGTTTTGCCGAAATGCACCAAACTGAATCCTCGCTGCGCTAAATTGAATCACCCATGCACCTTATTTGGTTGAACAATCTTCATTCAATCAATGAACATAGTGAAAATATACTCTCTACGATATTTATTGCATTGTTGATTACCCCAATCGACATTGCCACAACAAAGTGTTAATTTTGCATGGCATTCAAATTGCTACAGTGAAGTGCAAGCCTGCAATAGCCCCATGAATCTTGTAGTGATATCAAGCCAAGCGCGAACGCAGTGCTGTTGAACGCAAAGAGGACTTAATGCGTAGGCACCAAACCCCGCCAAGTCCAGTATTTGTCTCGTTGCCATTCTTTTTGCTATTGAAACTGAGAAGGAATCACCATGAAACGACGTACCCTCCTTGCTACAGCCACCTTGGTTGCAGCTATGGGCGCCAGCCTCACTGCACAAGCACAAACCAAGTGGGATTTGGCATCGGCCTATGCCACGTTCAATTTCCACACGGAAAACTTGGTTCAATTCACCAAAGAGGTGGCTGCAGCAACCAACAACCAGCTGCAAATCACAGCCCATCCTGGCGCATCCTTGTTCAAAGCACCTGAAATCAAACGTGCTGTTCAAGGCGGGCAAGCCCAAGCTGGTGAATTTTTCATGGTCAGCTTCCAAAACGAGTGGCCATTGTTCGGCGCCGATGGACTTCCATTCCTCGTAGGGAGCTATGACGACGCATTCAAGCTTTACCAAGCGCAAAAGCCGCTGCTGCAAAAAAAGCTGGATGAACAAGGCATGGTGCTGCTCTACGCGGTGGCATGGCCTCCACAAGGCATTTACACCAAAAAACCCATCGAATCTGCGGCTGATCTCAAAGGTTTGAAATGGCGTGTCTATAGCCCCACTACTGCGCGTATCGGCGAGCTGGTTGGCGCACAACCCGTCACCATTCAAGAAGCCGAACTCTCACAAGCCCTAGCCACTGGCGTGGTAGAGGGTTTGATCACCTCCAGCTCAACTGGTGCAGACAACAAACTGTATGAGAACCTGAGCTACTACTACAACGTACAAGCCTGGATTCCTAAAAATGCCGTGGTCGCCAACAAACGCGCCTTCAGCCGCTTGGATGCCGCCACACAAGAAGCCGTCATGAAAGCAGCTGCCACAGCCGAAGAGCGTGGCTGGAAACGGTCGCAAGAAGTGGATGCCCAATCGATTGCCATTTTGAAAGAAAACGGCCTCAAGGTTGAGGCACCAAGTGCCCAGCTCAAAGCAGATCTGGCCAAGATCGGCGAGACCGTGCTCGAAGAGTGGACCAAAGCCGCAGGCGCAGAAGGCCAACAAATGCTGGATGCGTACAAGGCCAGCAAATAACCAGGGGCGATGGTCGCTACTGTGGGCACAGCACGGTAGCGCAGAACAGTAAGCGGCTCATGACAACAACTGGCCAACGCTTCTGCGCTACCTGTATCTCGCCCATAGCAGGCTTTGCCTCGATATGAATGCATGCAAAGGAGAACTGCATCGTGCGGAAATTGCTCAACGGCCTGTACACCACTAGTGGGTGGTTAGCTGGTCTTGCGATGGTGGGAGTGTTGGCGATGGTCTTGCTCACCATCGTCAGCCGTATGTTTGGCTTTTCAGCCCCTGGTACTGATGCCTATGCGGGCTATGCCATGGCAGGCGCAGGATTTTTAGCGCTCGCCAGCACACTGAAAAAAGGAGAGCACATTCGCGTGACCTTGGTGCTCGGTATGCTCAAAGGCAGTGCGCGTAAAAGCCTGGAAATGGCCGCATTGAGCATTGCTGTTTTTCTATCTGGATTTCTGGCCTTCTACTCAGCTCGGCTGGTCTGGGAGTCCTACCAATTCAAGGATATTTCCACCGGTATTGACGCCACGCCCATGTGGATTCCCCAAATCGTCATGGCCGTTGGCACATTCATTTTTTTCATCGCGTTTATAGATGAATGGGTGCTGGAACTGATGAATAAGCGCCGAGCACAAGATACCGAGACCGTCAGCATCAAGGAGCCTCCACATGAGTGAAATTGCCATCAGTATCACCTTGCTGGTCGTGCTGTTTGCCCTGCTAGGCGGTGGCGTCTGGGTCGGCTTGACGTTAGCAGGCGTAGCTTGGTTTGGTATGGAAGTGCTTACTGGTCGCCCTGCAGGGGACGCCATGGCCATGACCATCTGGGGTTCTGCCAGTAGTTGGACCTTGACGGCCCTGCCCCTGTTCGTATGGATGGGTGAAATTCTCTACCGCACCAACCTCTCGGAAAACATGTTTCGAGGCCTGGCGCCATGGGTCAACGCCCTGCCGGGGCGTTTACTGCACACCAACGTGATTGGTTGCACGATTTTTGCGTCCGTCTCCGGCTCATCGGCCGCCACCTGCGCGACTGTAGGCAAGATGAATATCCCAGAGTTGCGCAAGCGTGGCTATCCCGACGCACAAATCATTGGCTCCTTAGGAGGCCCCGCCACCTTAGGCCTGTTGATCCCGCCCTCTATCATTTTGATAGTGTATGGCGTTGCAGCTGAAGTCTCCATCTCCAAACTGTTCATGGCCGGCGTACTGCCAGGGCTGATGCTAGCTGTGCTGTTCTCAGGCTGGATCATGGCATGGGCCTTGCTGAACCCCAACAAAGTCCCCAAAGCCGATGCCAACATCAGCTTCAAGCAAAAAGTGTATGAAACTCGGCACTTAATCCCTGTTGTATTACTCATTGCCAGTGTGGTTGCAAGTATTTACAGCGGTATTGCTACAGCAACGGAAGCTGCTGCGGTAGGCGTAGCCGGTGCGCTGGTGCTGTCTGCATCTCAGAAAGCCCTGACATGGAAATCATTCCGTGACTCTTTGCTAGGTGCCACACGGTTGTATTGCATGATCGCACTCATCTTGGCAGGGGCTGCGTTCATGACGTTGTCGATGGGCTATATCGGCCTGCCACGCCAATTGGCAACCTATGTGGGCAGTCTGAACCTCTCACCGGCCATGCTGATTGTTGTCTTGGGCATTTTCTACATCCTGATCGGCTGCTTTCTCGATGGTATTTCCACGATTGTGCTGACCATGGCCGTAGTGCTTCCCATCATAAAAACAGCGGGCATTGATCCACTCTGGTTCGGTATTTTCCTGGTCATCACTGTTGAAACTGCACAAATCACCCCCCCGGTGGGCTTTAACCTCTTTGTGCTGCAAAGCATGACTGGCAAAGAAATCACCTACATCGCAAAAGTGTGCGCGCCATATTTCTTCCTGATGGTGCTGGCCTTGGTGTTGCTGTGGTTTGCACCGGGTATCGTGACTTGGTTGCCTAGCCACATGTAAGAACGTCCGCTGGCTCTAAGCGCTTGCTCGCAATAGCCATTGCTTGGCACAAGAAAAAGCCCTCCTCCCTTATCAAGGGTTGAGGGCTTTGCTTTGACCCAATATGCTTGTACTGGGTACAAGCCAAACACCGTAGAGCCAGCTTCCTTACTGCAGTTGCGCCTTGCGCAAATACCGGTAAATAGTCTGGCGGCTAATCCCCAAATGCTTGGCCACATGCGAGACATTACCGCCACAATCGGCCATTGCGTTGACAATGGCCTGCAGTGTTTGTTGCTTGAGCGAGCGGGCAGCAACCTCCTCAACGGCACCACGGTCTTCCATTAAGCCACTGGTTTGAGACTGCAAACCGGCCGCAGCACCATGGCCAGCCTGATTCTGCGACTCTGCCACGGCCAGCAATGCCTGCTGAACATCATCCGCTAAATGGTGCCAAGAAACTTCCGTCTCCCCCGCCTGCAATAGTGAACAGGCCGTTTGCACCGTATTAGCCAATTGCCGTAAATTGCCCGGCCAAACATAGCGGCGCATAGCCTCCCACAACGCTGGCGCAATCACCACCTGCTGGCCAGCGCCATGAAGCTTCAGCATTTGCACGACCAAGGCAGCCATATCGCTGCGCTCACGCAGGGCGGGCAGCTTGACGCTGAATCCATTGATACGGTAGTACAAATCTGTACGAAAACGTCCTTGTGCTATGGCATCCTGCAAGGGGCAATGCGTTGCACTGATCAAGGCGAAATCAACCTCTACACTATCGCCACCCAACGGCGTGACCGTGCGTTCCTGTAAAACCCGCAACAGCCGGGTTTGCAGCCCTAATGGCATGTCTCCAATCTCGTCAAGAAACAAGGTGCCGCCATGCGCTTCACGTATGCGTCCTAAACTCCCACTGCGCAAAGCGCCGGTGTAGGCACCAGGCGCATAACCAAACAGCTCAGCCTCAATCAATGACTCGGGAATCGCCGCGCAATTAATGGCCACAAAGGGCTTGCCGCTGCGCGGGCCGCTGTCATGCGCCGCACGTGCAAACACCTCCTTGCCCACACCGGACTCTCCTTGAATCAACAAAGGGACGGGGCTATTAATAATGCGACGTACTTTGGCAATAGCCGAATGCCATTGCGCATCGCCCACATCCAAGCGCGCCAAAGCATCATCGCTTGCATCCGCTCTTGTGACTGGAGAATTAGCCACAGGCAACTCCATGCCATCATCAACCGATACCGAGCTTGAAGCACTGCCGACACTCGCGGCTAACACCGTCGGTGTTGACGCATGGGCACGCACATAAAGGCGCTGTCCAGAAGGTAAACGCAAAGCAGCCACCGCTGCCGAATCAGCACGCAGCAAAAATTGCTGCATACGCTGCTGCAAACGTTGCTCCAAGCTGCTTGAGAAGAAATCGGTTGATGACAAACGCAGCATTTGCATGGCCGCATGGTTTGCCCCCACCAGCACACCATCATGGGTCATGATGAGTATGCCTTCGGCTGCAGTGCCCAGCCCTTCAGGACGCGGGTGCACATGAACGCGCGGGTATTGCGGGTAGGCAGCTTTAAGCCAGCTGTTTTCAATCATGCGCGCAGCCATGCTGGCCATTCCGAGGGTGTGACTTTGCGACACCATGGGTTCGCCAGAGATATCAATGACCCCTGCAATATCACCCTGCGCTGTGAACACAGGCGCTGCTGCGCAGTGTAAAAATGCGTTTTGCTCCAAAAAATGCTCACCACCGCGCACCCGCACAGGAATCCGCTCGAACAGCGCCGTGCCAATAGCATTAGTGCCGCGGCTATCTTCTTTCCAACACGCCCCCTGGCTCAAGGCCACGCGCTGGGCTTTATTGAGGAAGCCACGGTCACCTTGTGTATGCAACAAAGTGCTATGGGCATCTGCCAGCACCACCATGCTGTGGCTGCCGCGAATTTGCTGGTAAATAAAGTCCATCACAGGCTTGGCATGCGCGAGCAACTGCGCATTGGAGTCGAGCACATCATTCAAATGCGCCCCCTGAATCGGGTCGGGCACATCTCTTGTGTCATGGGGCTGCACACCTGCTTGTGCGCTGCGGCGCCAAGACTGCGCCAGCCGCTCATCAAGCACGCCAGCAATGGATTGACCATTTTCCAACCATTGCCGACGGGCTTGTTGCAGGTTTGGTGTTGCTTGAGTCATGCACGTCTCCTTGCCTAACCTTAAAAGTGCAAGCGCACTTCCTGTGTATTGAATGCATTATAGGAAGGGATTTCTCATCGCATGCTTGGCAAAAACACCATAGCAAACAGTGTCACTTAATGGAACACATTAACTGTTCCAGCTTGAGAAAACCTCGTTCGCATGTTGCAGCGCAATGAAAAATAAGTATTTAAAATCAAAGACATTGGGAAATCACAACACCTGGCACGGGATTTGAATACGTCATCCATACGCTGGTACAGGTTGACACCAACGGCGTCCCTTAAACCCGATTCATAGACAGGAGACAGACATGGCAGACCCTTTTGAACTCAAACGCTTCAACCTTGATTTGGCCTTTCCATTCAAGAAGCAATATGGGAACTACATTGGAGGGCAATGGGTAGCCCCCTCAGCCGGACGCTACTTCGACAATCTCTCTCCTATCACGGGCAAGCCCTTCACACAAGTGGCCCAATCAGATGAGGAAGACGTCAATCGTGCCCTGGATGCTGCCCACACAGCCCAAGTGAAATGGGGGAAAACCTCGGCCACTGAGCGCTCCAACCTGCTGCTCAAAATCGCTGACCGCATTGAGCAAAACCTGCAAACCTTGGCGGTTGCTGAAACCATTGACAACGGCAAACCGCTGCGTGAAACCATGGCCGCTGACCTGCCTTTGGCCGTAGACCATTTCCGCTACTTCGCGGGGTGCTTGCGTGCAGAAGAAGGGGCCATTTCAGAAATCGACGAATACACCGTGGCCTACCATTTTCAAGAGCCAATCGGTGTGGTCGGCCAGATCATCCCCTGGAACTTCCCGCTGCTGATGGCGACTTGGAAATTAGCGCCTGCATTAGCTGCAGGCTGCTCCGTGGTGATGAAACCTGCAGAGCAAACGCCTGCGTCGATTCTGGTGTTGATGGAAATCATTGGTGACCTGATTCCACCTGGCGTAGTCAACATCGTCAATGGTTTCGGCAAAGAAGCAGGTGAAGCGCTGGCGACCAGCAAACGTATTGCCAAAATTGCCTTCACAGGTTCGACCCCCGTGGGCCAGCGCATTTTGCATGCCGCAGCAGACAACCTGATCCCATCCACCGTTGAGCTGGGAGGCAAAAGCCCCAACATTTTCTTTGCCGATGTGATGGACAAAGACGATGCCTTCTTTGACAAAGCGTTAGAAGGTTTGGCTATGTTTGCGCTGAACCAAGGTGAAATTTGCACCTGTCCTTCACGCATCTTGGTGCAAGAGTCGATTGCAGAGGCTTTCATTGAACGCGCTAAAGCACGCGTAGCACAAATTAAAGCTGGCCACCCACTGGACACCAGCACCATGGTGGGCGCCCAAGTCTCCAAAGTGCAGATGGACAAAATCCTCAACTACATCGATATTGGCAAACAAGAAGGCGCCAAAGCCCTGATTGGTGGCGAACGCAATAGCTTGGGCCAAGAGCTCGATGGCGGTTTCTACATCAAGCCCACCATCTTGCAGGGCAACAACAAGATGCGCATTTTCCAAGAAGAAATTTTTGGCCCTGTCGCAGCCTTGACCACCTTCAAAGATTTGGATGAAGCGGTCGCAATTGCCAACGATACCGAGTACGGCCTGGGCGCAGGCGTCTGGAGCCGCAATGGCACCACCGCTTACCAAGTTGGACGCGCATTGCAAGCAGGTCGCGTGTGGACCAACTGCTACCACGCTTACCCAGCACACGCCACTTTTGGTGGCTACAAAAAGTCTGGCATTGGACGTGAAACCCACAAAATGGCATTGGCGAACTACCAGCAAACCAAGTGCTTGCTGGTGAGCTATAACGCCAACAAGCTGGGCTTCTTCTAAGCGGACAACGGCTGCACGCGGGGGCTAAGCCCCCTCAGTGCGGCCCCTTATGCCGCACCAAACACTGACGAAACTGGTATTTGCTGGGGATCAACTCAAGACTGGTTTCGCAACTCACGCACCAACTCAAACAGGCAGTGAATTTGCACATTTGGGTTGCGCTCCTTTGGAGCGGAGTCGGCAATCACCTCTCCGTGCTTTTTTCAATCGGTCAAGGAGTCAACGCATGAGCAAAACCATGAAAGCCGCAGTAGTTCGTGAATTTGGCAAACCACTACAAATTGAAGAAGTCCCTATTCCTGTACCGAATGATGACCAAGTACTGGTAAAAATTGCCGCATCTGGCGTTTGCCATACCGACTTGCACGCTGCGCAGGGAGATTGGCCAGTCAAACCCAATCCTCCGTTTATTCCTGGCCATGAAGGTGTCGGGTTTGTTGCGGCTGTTGGCAAAAACGTCAAACACATCAAAGAAGGTGACCGCGTGGGCGTACCTTGGCTACACACAGCTTGTGGTTACTGCGTGCACTGCCTTGGAGGCTGGGAAACCTTGTGCGAGAAACAAGAAAACACAGGCTACTCGGTCAACGGCGGTTTTGCCGACTATGCCCTGGCCGACCCAGACTTTGTAGGCCACCTGCCCAAGAACCTCAACTTTATTGAAGTCGCCCCGATTCTGTGTGCTGGGGTCACAGTCTACAAAGGCTTGAAAGTGCTCAATGCCAAGCCTGGCAATTGGGTGGCCATTTCAGGTATTGGGGGGCTTGGGCATTTAGCCGTGCAATACGCCAAAGCCATGGGGTTCAATGTGGCTGCCATTGATGTGGATGACCGCAAACTTGAGTTGGCACGCAGCTTGGGTGCCAGCGTGGTCGTCAATGCGCGTAATACCAACCCTGCCGAATATCTTCAAAAAGAAGTCGATGGCGTGCATGGCATTCTCGTCACTGCAGTTTCGGAAAAAGCCTTTGAACAGGCCTTAGGAGCCGTGCGTCGAGGTGGCACCGTATCGCTCAACGGTCTACCCCCTGGTGACTTCCCCCTGCCCATTTTCTCAACTGTGCTCAAAGGCATCACCATCAAGGGCTCTATTGTGGGTACCCGCCTGGATTTGCAAGAGTCGCTCGAATTTGCTGAGCAAGGCAAAGTCAAGGCTACCGTTAAAGCGGAAAAAATTGAAAATATCAATGATATTTTCGACCGCATGCACAAAGGTCAAATCGACGGCCGTATCGTGCTCAACATGGCGACATGATTCTCTTTATATCGAGAAATGAGGACCAAAATTCATTAGCAACCGCACATTGCCTACTTGGTGGATTCTGAGAACGTGTTTTGACGATCTCCAACGCGGTATGCCTAGAGATCGTCAACACGCTCTGAGCCCAACACTTCTGCGCAGTACATGCTGCGCAGAAGCGAAACATCAAACAAACAGCCCACTTAAAAAAGCAAAGGGCTTATTCTGCGTACAGCGGCGGAGATCGGCCGCGCAGAAAACCTCAGACATGCCCCCATACCAGCAAAGCCTCGCGCGCGCCTACTTGCAAGTCCACTTTGGCTCCGACAGGCAGGCACACTTTGGTACGAATATGGCCGAATGGCAGCTGGGTTAGCACGGGGATTTGAAGTCGATCGCGCAACGCTTGCACCACGGTTTTCAGGTTAAAACCACGGTCATGTGCGGTCACGTTAGCATGGGTAAAGTGCCCTAATACAAGCGCCTTCTGTGCGCCTAAAACACCGGCCTGTTCGAGTTGAATCAGCATCCGCTCAATCCTATAGGGCGACTCAGCGACATCCTCCAAGAAAAGAACACCTCCATCAACCTGTGGGAAATACGGCGTTCCGACCATGGCGCTCAATACAGCCAAATTGCCTCCCCAAAGCGTAGCGCCTTGCAGGTCAAGCCCTGCGTACTCGGCGTTGTCTTTGCCGATACGCCACCCAGCACCCTCACCTACACGAAATGCCACATCTTCAAAACAAGCTAAGGTGATCTCGTCGGGTCCATCTGCATGGCCCAGGTCAACCCCTAAGCTGGCCCCCGCCCAAGTCACACGCCCTGTTTTCGCCAAAACAGCCAGTTGCAATGCGGTGAAGTCACTGAACCCCATCCATTGCACACCAGCATCAATGGATTGCGCCACATGGGCATAGTCAATCAGTGGAAGCAAATGGTTCAACCCATAGCCACCACGGCTAATAAGTGCCACATCTGCGCCACTGTCTGCAGCACGCTTTATCGCCGCCAAACGCGTCGCATGGTCGCCCGCAAAGCGGGTCTGACGAGCAAATACGGCCTCATCCAACACCATGTCGTAACCGGCTTTAGTCAGGTAGCGTGCACCACGCCGAATAGCCACTTTGTCTTGCACAGCACCAGAAGGTGAGTAGACATAAACGCGTCGCTGCCTGATTTCGTGGCCACCTTCGTGCAACGCATTGTCCGCAGCCAACCAGGAATGGTGCGCATGCGTGCAGTCGGGATCGTCACAAAAGGCTTTGTATTTGGTATTCATTGCTATCGCCGCCCAAAAGCTGCGCTCCAATCATAAAAAAAGTGCCCGCTTTGTGGCAGGCACTTCAACTTTCGCAGTTTTAGAGTCGAACCTCGCATTGAGGTTTAGCTGCTCAGTGCCTTTGCACTTACTCTGCAGCCGTTTCCTCTTCTTCAGGTTTACTGCTTTTGGACTCTTTCTTCAAAGAGGAGATATCCAAATCAATCTCCTCTTTCTGGCCACCCTTGCCATCATCGACTGATTTCAAGCCAATCACAACACGGCCACCATCCACCAGACGACCAAACAGCAACTCATCAGCCAAGGCCTTGCGGATCAAGTCTTGAATCAAACGCTGCATCGGGCGGGCACCCATGAGCGGATCAAAGCCCTTTTTGGCAAGGTATGCGCGCAACTGGTCTGTGAAGCTTGCCTCCACTTTCTTCTCAGCCAACTGGCTTTCAAGCTGCAGCAAGAATTTGTCCACCACACGCAAGATGATTTGTTCATCCAACGGTCTGAAGCTGACAATCGCATCCAAACGGTTACGAAATTCTGGCGTAAACATCCGTTTGATGTCGCCCATTTCGTCCCCAGCCTGACGCGGATTGGTAAAACCAATCGAGGCTTTATTCATCGTGTCAGCACCAGCATTGGTGGTCATGACGATGATGACATTGCGGAAATCAGCTTTGCGGCCATTGTTGTCTGTCAGCGTGCCATGGTCCATCACCTGCAGCAAGATGTTGTAGATCGCCGGATGGGCTTTCTCAATCTCATCGAGCAGTAGCACCGCATGTGGCTTCTTGGTGATCGCTTCAGTCAACAATCCACCTTGGTCAAAGCCCACATAGCCAGGAGGCGCGCCAATCAAGCGGCTAACCGCATGTGGTTCCATGTACTCAGACATATCAAAGCGGATCAGATCAATGCCCATGATATAGGCCAACTGGCGTGCAGCCTCTGTCTTACCCACCCCAGTAGGGCCGGAGAACAGGAACGAACCAATCGGCTTATCAGGTTTGCCTAAACCAGAACGCGCCATTTTGATGGCACTGGCCAACGCCTCCAATGCTCCATCCTGACCGAACACCACGCTTTTCAAATCACGCTCAAGTGTTTTGAGTTTGCTGCGGTCGTCTTGAGAAACAGCGGCAGGCGGAATGCGGGCAATTTTGGCCACGATATCTTCGATATCGCTTTTGCTGATGGTCTTCTTGCGCTTGGATGGCGCCAAAATACGCTGTGCAGCACCAGCCTCATCAATCACGTCAATCGCCTTATCAGGCAACTGACGGTCATTGATATAACGAGCCGACAACTCAGCCGCAGCCTGTAAAGCTGCTTGTGCGTATTTCACGCTGTGGTGCTCCTCAAAGCGTGACTTCAAGCCTTTCAGAATATCGACTGTTTCCGCAACGCTGGGCTCGACCACATCAATCTTCTGAAATCGACGAGACAACGCGGCGTCTTTATCGAAGATGCCTCGGTATTCAGTGAATGTCGTCGCGCCAATGCAGCGCAACTGCCCACTCGAAAGAGCTGGTTTGAGCAGATTGGACGCATCCAAGGTTCCGCCTGATGCAGCACCTGCGCCAATCAAGGTATGAATTTCGTCAATAAAAAGAACCGCTTCAGGCTTTTCCCGCAAATTTTTCAGCACGCCTTTGAGGCGCTGTTCAAAATCACCGCGGTATTTCGTGCCCGCAAGCAAAGCGCCCATATCCAGTGAGTACACAACGGCATTAGCCAACACTTCCGGCACGTCATTTTGGGTAATGCGCCATGCCAAACCTTCAGCAATGGCTGTCTTACCCACGCCAGCCTCCCCCACCAACAGTGGGTTGTTTTTGCGACGGCGGCACAGCACTTGAATCGTGCGTTCCACTTCAAGCTGGCGTCCAATCAAGGGGTCGATACGACCTTCAGCCGCGGCCTGATTCAAGTTGACGGTGAACTGCTCTAAAGGCGTGGCCTTTTCGCTGCGTTGTTCACCTGCTTGCTGCCCCTCTTCCTGTTCTGCAGTAGCCTCCTGCCCAGAAGACTTCTCTGCCCCTGCGTCGCCTTTGCGAATGCCATGTGCAATGAAGTTGACCACATCCAGGCGGGTAATACCCTGTTGGTGCAAAAAGTAAACGGCGTGTGAGTCTTTCTCACCGAAGATGGCGACCAGCACATTGGCTCCCACCACTTCTTTCTTACCATTGCCTGTGGACTGCACATGCATGATGGCGCGCTGAACCACACGCTGAAAACCAAGTGTGGGCTGGGTATCAACCTCATCTTCGCCTGCCACTTGGGGCATGTTGTCTTTGATGAATCCTGTCAGCGCAGCACGTAACTCATCCATATTGGCATTGCATGCACGCAACACCTCTGAAGCACTGGGGTTGTCCAACAGGGCTAACAACAAATGCTCCACTGTGATGAATTCATGGCGCTGTTGTCTCGCCTCGACGAAAGCCATGTGCAAGCTGACTTCAAGTTCTTGAGCAATCATTGATACGGACTCCTTGTGCTTGCGAATTGAATGAATGCCTTGCAGTTGGGGGGCTCTTAGAAAAAATCAATAGTTTTTCTGGAAACCATCAATATTCCAAATACACCGCCATGCTGCATAGCACCATTGAATTCATATTGAACGATTTACACCTTGCCGTCAATCGGACAGCGGCTCACATACGCATTGCAGTGGATGGCCCGCTTGGGCTGCAGCATCCATCACCAGTGCCACTTTGGTTTCCGCAATTTCACGGGGATAGACGCCACACACTCCGCGCCCCTCGTTATGAATGGACAACATGATTTGAGTCGCCATATCTAGTGTTTTTCCAAAAAACTCTTGCAAAACAGCCACCACAAACTCCATGGGGGTGAAATCATCGTTGAGCATCAACACTTGGCACATCGGTGGCGGCTTGGGCTTTTGTGTTTGGCGCTCGACCACAACAGCCCCCTCCTCTTGAAGGGGAAGCACAACAGGGGGATGAGGCGGCTGCGCGGGAGAGTTGGAGGCGTTGGTGCAATTCATTGTGAGAATTCTAGCAACCTCCCAGTGCCTCTGCTGACGATATCTGCAATCGTTTTTCCGCTGCGGCTCAATCACTACGTCGCCCCAAACTGCAAGACAACGAAAGCTTGTGATCAAGCCGATTCAGGTGATGGCCGCCACACGGTTTTCCCACCAGAATCTTTATCGATACTGCTCAAAATAGCCTCATGTTGCTCCAGCTCAGCATCACTGGCTGGCAACACAATCAGCTTCAGGCCACTGAGATCAGCGCGTTGCACATTGCCCTGTTCATCATTTGACTCGGTTTGCTCATCATCGCTGAGCAACGCGTTCTGGCCACGAGTGAGGTGGATATACACCTGCGCCAGTAACTCCGAGTCGAGCAAGGCGCCATGCAGTGTTCGATTGGTTTTGTCTATGGCGAAGCGGTCACACAACGCGTCCAAAGAATTGCGCTTCCCCGGAAATGCTTCCCGTGCCAACAGCAGGCTATCGGTAATGGTGGAGGCATAGTCTTGCAACCGCCCCTTCCCCACCAATGCCAACTCGTTGTCGAGAAAGCCAACGTCGAAGGCGGCATTGTGAATAATGATTTCAGCATCCTGCACGAAATCGATAAAGGTTTGAGCCAATTCCTCAAATCGAGGTTTATCGCTCAAAAACTCTTTGGTGATGCCGTGCACACGCAGCGCATCAGGGTGACTATCGCGATCAACCTTGAAATAGAAGTGCAGGTTATTGCCCGTCAACTGGCGATTGAGCAACTCAACACAGCCCAATTCAATCACGCGGTCGCCTTCAGTGACAGACAAACCAGTCGTTTCAGTATCCAGAATAATCTGGCGCATATAACAAACCCTCGATACGTTGCAAAGGGCGCTAGGGTAGCACGCCGATCAACACCACAACGGCAACCCCGTATAACCTACCGACTGCGAGCAACGGTGATCACAAATGAAAACCCCTCCGCTGCACAACCATGGGCGACCCTGGTGTGCAGCGCTTTAAAACAGAAAAGCTGTGCTCACAAGCATTCGCTCGCAAAGCACAGCCATCAACTGCATACCGAACTGCATTGCCGCAGCGTGCAGTATGTTCAATTACTTGAAAATGTCTTGATACCAATAGAGCATGGATGCCTCCAGCAAGCGCTCTGCTTCGTCTTTGGTCAGCACCTGGCCACTGTCATCATTGGCCTTAATGCTTACAACGGCATCCTCTTTAGCCACCCCCTCGACTTGACTCTTGGAATCTGGATCTTTCGCAAAGAAAGGACCATCCAGTAAGTCATTCTTCCATGTATAAACCGAGCGCTCTGAACCATCATCGTTGTAGTAGATGTCTTGACCATCAAGCATGCCATCACGGTATGCGGTAACACCTCGGACGGCTCCATTGGGGCGGTAGAAGGTGATTTTTCCATCTTGCGGAAGCACTGCCCAATCCAGAACATTACCGACAGGATCAACAAAGAATGGGGACGTTTGTGCCGCACCATTGGCTTGATAAAAATCTTGAATCACGTGCTGACCAGCACTGTTTTTTCCTGCATAAATGCGATAAAACCCATCTTGCTGGGCTTGTGCAAACGATTCGCCCTCCTGCTCCGTATCTGGCGCACCGAAATAAGCAATGATGGCCTGCCCCTTGGCATCTTTGCCCAACACGTCCACAGGGATGTCTTTGACTGCAATTACAGAAACTTGCTGCTCAGCCACCCCAGATTGCGGCTCAACAGTCTGACACGCCACTAAAAAAGGGACGATAGCTGCGGCCAGCATGGTCCATTTATTGCACATTGCAGTTGTTCGGATAGTCATATGTTTAAGCCCTTCTTGGTACACGCCAATCAATGTCAGTTATACGCTTGAGCAGATCAAAACCAACTTATTGGTGTTGATGCTCCCCCATCAAAACGACTGCCTACAGTGATTCTGTCACTGCAAGCAATACGGTCTCTCACTCCCCAGCCTAAGCGCAGGCTTTTAGAGTTTCAACGAACTATTCTTACAAAAAAATCCTCTCAGATTAGAAGTGCTGGACATTTTTCTTTCTTTTGAAGAAAAGCAAAACACATTACAGGCATTTGATGCGGCATTCATCAGAGACTACACTTTGCCCCATCTGGCAAGCATCAGCAGCCCAGCGGAAGCTGCCACACCCATTGACCCTAGTCTTATGCGCAACACCTGCTCCCTCGGCCTCAAGCCTCAACCAGTAGACCAAGCCCCCCAAGCTGCCGCTATTTTCATAGTAGGCACATTCAAGAACACCCCAGAAAGTCATGCGAATGTCCGCCAATGGTGCGCGGCTTATTCTGGATTAATTCGTGCTGTCGGGCATAGGGCTCCAGAAGGCCAATTACGCTGTGTCGTAGGCTTTGGCTCCTCGGCTTGGGACCGCATTTTCGGGCATCCACGGCCAGACTTGCTCCATCCATTCATCGAATACGGCCCCGCTGAACGCAGAGCGATTGCAACCCCTGGCGACGTACTGCTCCATATTAGCGCCCAACGCATGGATCTTTGCATAGAGCTCGCAACCCACCTGGTTGCGGCATTTGGGAACGCCTTTGAAATTGCTGACGAGGTGCATGGTTTTCGCCATTTCGATATGCGTTCGATTATCGGATTTGTGGATGGAACCGAAAACCCCAGCGGGCAAGATGCGCTGGAGGCCACGGTCATCCCAGACACGCAAACAGTTTTTGCCGGCGGCAGCTATGCCATCATTCAAAAATACCTGCATGACATGATCGGTTGGAATGCCCTCTCCACCGAGATGCAAGAGCGCATTATTGGTCGCACCAAGCTCTCGGATATTGAACTCGATGAAGACACCAAACCAAGCTGGGCGCACAATGCACTGACAGTCATAGAAGATGATACTGGCGAAGAAATCGACATCATGCGCGGAAACATGCCTTTTGGCAGACCGGGGCACGGCGAGTTTGGCACCTATTTCATTGGGTATGCCAGCAGCCCCACGCCAATTGAGCGCATGATGGAGAATATGTTTGTCGGCAATCCACCTGGCAACTACGACCGTCTGCTGGACTTCAGTACAGCGGTTACAGGTGGCTTGTTTTTCATCCCCTCGCTGCCACTTCTAGAGACATTGGCACAACGCCCCAGTCTGGATGAAGCTGAAAATATCAACGCCTTCAAGCCAGCACTAACCGTGAGTCACGATGGATCACTGAGCATCGGATCACTCAAAGGAGAATCGCAACATGAATAACCTGCACCGAGAACTTGCACCCATCTCAGATGCGGCCTGGAAAGATATTGAAGAAGAAGTAGCCCGCACCTTCAAACGCTCTGTGGCAGGACGGCGTGTGGTCGATGTGCGCGGGCCTGAAGGCAGCCAGTGCGCCAGCATTGGTACCGGTCATCAAATTTCCATAGCAAGCCCCATCAAAGGGGTCATTGCAAAGCAACGTGAGGTCATGCCGTTAGTCGAGTTGCGCGTGCCCTTTGAACTATCACGAGAACAAATTGACGATGTGCAGCGCGGCTCTGAAGATTCCGATTGGCAACCCGCTAAAGATGCCGCCACTCAATTGGCATTTGCAGAAGATACTGCCATTTTTGATGGCTACGCGGCCGCAGGTATCACCGGCATTCGCAACGGCTCATCCAACAAAAGCCTGCAATTGAGCAAAGATATCAGTCTGTATCCCGATGCTGTAGCAGCAGCGCTTAAGCAGTTGCGCCTTGAAGGCGTTGATGGACCTTACGCTGTTGTACTTGGTTCAGATGCCTACACCGCACTGAGCGAAGGTAGCGACCAAGGCTACCCCGTGATTTCACACCTTCAAAAGCTCATCAATGGTGAGATATTTTGGTCTTCTGCGATTGAAGGAGGCTGTATTGTCAGCATGCGTGGCGGTGACTATGCTTTGCATTTAGGCTGTGATTTGAGTATTGGCTACACCAGCCACGACCAACACAAGGTGCAGCTTTACCTCAAAGAAACCCTCACGTTTCGCATGCTCACCGCGGAAGCAGCCGTACCACTCAAAGCGCCAAAATAAACTTCGAACCAGCGTCCAATCACCCCATTGATGGCACATAAAAAAAGCTCCCCGTACCTTGAAGGTACGGGGAGCTTTTTGACAAACAGTCTGCAGGCGATTAACGCTTGGAGAACTGCTTGCGACGGCGAGCAGAGTGCAAACCGACTTTCTTACGTTCCACTTCACGAGCATCGCGAGTCACGTAGCCTGCTGCGCTGAGCGCTGGCTTGAGTGTCTCGTCGTAGTCGATCAGAGCACGTGTGATGCCGTGACGCACTGCACCAGCTTGGCCAGACTCACCGCCACCATGGACATTAACTTGAATGTCGAAAGTTTCGACATGGTTGGTCAACACCAGAGGTTGCTTAGAGATCATGATGGAGGTTTGACGGCCAAAATAAGCCTCAATTTCCTTGCCATTCACGACGATCTTGCCGGAGCCTTTTTTCAGGAAAACACGAGCCACGCTGGATTTGCGGCGGCCTGTGCCATTGTTCCAATCACCAATTGCCATCTCGTCGCTCCTTAGATTTCCAGCACTTTAGGCTGTTGGGCAGTGTGCGGATGCTCTGCACCGCCGTAAACCTTCAGCTTCTTGATCATGGCGTAACCGAGTGGGCCTTTAGGCAGCATGCCTTTAACAGCCTTCTCCAGTGCGCGGCCAGGGTGTTTGGCTTGCAGATCACGGAAATTGATGGAGCGAATGCCACCTGGGTGACCAGTGTGACGGTAGTACACCTTGTCCAGGTTTTTATTCCCTGTGACACGGAGCTTCGATGCATTGACGATCACGATGAAATCGCCTGTATCGACGTGAGGTGTATAAATGGCTTTATGTTTGCCGCGCAGACGGAGGGCAACTTCGCTGGCTACCCGACCGAGCACCTTATCGGTGGCGTCAATCACAAACCACTCATGTTGCACCTCAGCGGGTTTTGCGCTGAATGTAGACATGCGGGTTCCTAAATACAAAATACTTGCCCTACTGCCACGGTCGGTGCTCTTCTTGGTACGGGAGCCTCTTAGGTGGTACTGCGCGCATGTAAACACCTAGAAAGCTGTTTGCATGCACTATTTGCCGCGGGACAAAATCGCTGCAAACCGCGCATTATAGCCATACAAAAACAAATTGGCTAGCCCATATCCATATCGCTCAATATCGCGCGGACCTGTTTTGTCATTGCGCACGTTCGGCACCACCGCAATACCCCTTTTCACAAAACACTTAAAAACCATCAACGTGCCACGAGCGCTCTTACACAGCACAACTGCTTGAACACAACACGCACGGTTTGCCACACAACTCAAACCCTACGACTTGTAGCCACACTCAAACCACAAAAACATACTTTTTGACACAAACTCAAAACCAAAGGTCAATCCTTGCCATCCTAATTTAGTCAACCACTACACGTTCGAAGCAATAAAAGCGTGAAATCTCTTCATGGATTGATACAATTTCAGAAATTACTGAAATTACATTAAATACATGAAATCCCACAACCCTCGCAAACCGCGCGCTGGCCGCCACTGGAGCTATGCCTTACAAGGCATAGCCTCATTGGTATGGATCGGCCAAGCGTGGTGCATTGCCTCGGTTGTTTCCTCGCTGATGCTTTGGCAAACCGAGGGAAGAAACGCTCTTCAATCCCAATCACTGATGCATTCTGTCCTCCTGGCTGTTGCCATGGTTGCAATACTCGGTTTGATTCGCGCCGCGTTGGAGTATTGGGGCACCAAAACCACTTACGGGTACGCGCGCCAGGTTCTGACCTCGTTGCGCCAAGCATTGGGGGATCGCTTACGCATGGCGTCTCCACTGGATGCGCGACGCCCACCCTCAGGCGAGATCACCAGCGCTTGGATGGAACAGGCTGAAGCTGTCGTCCCTTGGCTGGCTCGCTACCAAGCAGCGCAATGGCGCGTCATGATTGCCGCACCCATTATTGCCATCGTGGTGGCGTGGCACTCATGGATAGCTGCTTTGTTATTGCTGATGGCTGCCCCTTTAATCCCATTATTCATGGCCATCATCGGTTGGCGTGCACAGGCAATCAGCGAAGAGCAGATGCAATCCCTCGGGAGCATGCACGGGCATTTGCTGGAGCGCCTGCGTGGCTTACCAACCTTGCGCGCCATGCATGCCGTCGATGCCACCGCACAACGCCTAAGCGCCCAAGGAAGGCACGTTGCCCAGAAAACTATGAAGGTGCTGCGTGTAGCCATGCTCTCTTCTGCCGTGCTGGAGTTATTTTCCGCGCTGGGGGTTGCGCTTGTTGCTGTCTATATTGGCTTTCATCTATTAGGAGAGCTGCCCTTTGGCGCATGGGGCTCGCAACTGAGCCTGCACAGCGGCTTGTTTATTTTGATGCTTGCCCCTAGCTTCTTTGAACCACTGCGCGAGTTGTCAGCAGTCTGGCACGATCGCGCCAATGGGCAAGCAGCCATGCAGCGCTTAACAGACATGTTGGAAGACTTGGCCCCGATGGTACATGCCCACGCCACTGGGGAATATCCCATTGCCCAGCAAGAACTCTCAGAAGCTGAGTCAACTCCGCCAAGCGTCCGTATTGTCAACGCGACCCCACAACTTGAGAGTGCACCCAACACCCTTTCCACGCCCGCAGCCCATGCACTGAACATCCAGATTCCAGCGGGTGCGCATGTTGCTATTACCGGCCCCAGCGGCAGCGGCAAAAGCATGTTGTTGGCCATGGTTGCTGGCTTAGTGGCTTTGCGCTCAGGCCAAGTTCTGCTTGACGAAGAGGCGATGACACCAGAGAACGCTGCGCAATTGCGCCAGCGTATGGCATGGATGGGACAGACCCCCCACTTTTTCACGGGCAGTCTTCAACGCAACCTCTACTTAGGCAGGCATCGCACGTATTTGCCCACTGACGAGGCGCAATTGCTGGGCCAAGTGGGTCTAAGTGACGTGTTTTCGCAACAGCACGCGCAACGCTTAGGCGAAGGTGGCAGCGGCATTTCCGGCGGAGAAGCGCTCCGCCTCGCCCTAGCTAGATTAGCCGTAGCCGAACGAGCCGGGCTTTTGCTCCTGGATGAACCCACGGCACATCTGGATTCGCAGACTGCGCAACAGATCATTCGCACGATTAAAGACTTAGCCAAAGGCAAAACTTTGTTGGTGGTCACCCACGACCCTGCCCTGATTGCAGCCCTTGAGCACACCATCACACTAGACGGTCAAGGCGGAGCCACATGGCAAAACCACGCGGTGGAGGCCCACGCATGAACCATACGCAAACGCACCACAGCAATTCCAACCAAGCGCACTGGCAAGCATTGGCCGTGTTGTTTCAGGCCCTCAGTGCCAACCGCCTGCAAAGCATGCTACTGGGTATCGGTTTGGCTTGCGCTACCGTTTTGATGGGCGCCCTGCTGCTTGGTATCTCTGGCTGGTTCATCACGTCAACTGCCATTGCAGGTTTGGCCGCAACCAGTGCTATCGCTTTTGATGTATTCACCCCTTCTGCCAGTATTCGCTTACTGGCTCTGGGCCGGACTGCCTCACGCTACGGAGAGCGTGTGACCACCCATTCAGCAGCTTTAAACGCATTGGTAGATGTGCGTGAACGCGTTTTCCGTGCTTTTGCAGCTGCGCCGCAAGACGCACCCAACTCGCAATGGCGCCTGCAACCGGCCCGCATGCTGCTTCGTTTAACCCGTGACCTCAACGCTGCCGAATCGCTGTACTTGCGATTGATAGTGCCGTGCTGCACTGCTTTTGTCAGCACCCTGCTGATCAGCATCTGGCTCGCCTTCCATCACCTCTGGTTGGGTATCGCGGTATTTGCCTGGTTCATGGTGTCTGGTATTAGCATCACTTGGTGGCTAGTGCGCAACACCACAGCCGCAGCTCTGACCCAATCTCGCCAAGCTGAACACATGCGCCAACAAGCATTGGATATTGCTGGCGGCCAAGCTGAGTTGGTCATGGCTGGCCAGTTGGATGCATGGCAACAACGCTTGAACACCAAACAAGCCCAAGTTGCGCAATTGGACACCCAACTGCAACGCACTGATGCCATGGCCGCTGCCGCTTGGCAAGGCCTGCACTCCCTCACCATGGCCGCAGCTGTTCTGGTTGCTGCGTGGCTGGTTCTGCAAGGCATGATGGGCGTAGCCAACGCAGCCTTTTTCATCTTGATGGCCATGGCTGGAATGGAGCCTTTTGCATCCTTACGGCGTGGCGCAATGGAATGGGCACACACTTTTTTGGCAGCCAAACGCTTGCACAAGCCACTAACGCAGCAAGCCAATTACGCCTTGGCCCATTTGCCGGAGCCTGCCCCAGGCTTGGCAGCGCAACTTCGCAACGTGCATGTGGCGAGCCAGCGCGGTGCAGCGCGCGTGCACGATTGTTCACTAGACATTGCGCGCGGCGAGATCGTCGCCATTGTTGGGCCAAGTGGTAGTGGCAAATCCAGTCTGCTGGCACTCATTTCTGGCGAACTGGCCGCAACTGAAGGTCAAGTGCGCGCCCTGTCCTGCGTAGCCTTGCCACAGCAAACAGCACTGTTTAACGACAGTGTGCGGGCTAACGTGAACTTGCAGCAACGCGATGTCAGCGATGACGCCATATGGTCCGCACTAGAGGCTGCAGGCCTGCGTGACGTCATTGCTGCACGCGCCCAAGGCTTGGATGAAACACTCGGTGAAGCAGGCCTTGGACTCTCCAAAGGTCAGGGTCGCCGCTTGGCCTTGGCTCGTCTTTTCTTAACCGAGAGCCATTTTTGGTTGCTCGACGAACCCACTGATGGGCTGGATGCCGATACCGCAGGCGATGTGCTGGAGCGGCTGGCTTACACCCTGCAAGGAAAAACCGCGGTCATTGCTACCCATATGCAACGCGAAGCCGCTCTGGCCTCGCGCTTATTGGTGGTTGAGGCTGGCCGCGTTACTCAACAAGTCGTGCGTGGCACGCCGCAATTCAACGCCATTCTGGCGCGCCTGCGGGATGGGTAAACCTAGTGCCTCACATTGTTTCTCACTTTGTATTGTTTGTTTTTGCTTTCGTTTCGTTCTTTAGTATTGAAAGGTCTCCCCCATGGATCTAGACATTGTTGGTTTATCGCGGCTGCAGTTTGCAGCGACAGCGCTCTACCATTTTTTATTCGTCCCTCTCACCCTTGGCTTGTCGATCATGCTGGCCATCATGGAGACGGTTTACGTCATGACAAAGCGCCCCATCTGGCGGCAAATGACCAAATTCTGGGGAACGCTTTTCGGTATTAACTTCGCATTGGGCGTTTCCACCGGGATCGTGATGGAATTCCAGTTCGGCATGAACTGGAGCTACTACAGCCACTATGTCGGTGACATCTTCGGCGCGCCTTTGGCGATTGAGGGCTTGATGGCTTTCTTCCTGGAAGCGACCTTGGTTGGCCTGTTTTTCTTTGGTTGGGAGCGCCTGTCTAAAGTCAAGCACTTGTTGGTGACTTGGTTCATGGCACTGGGCACCAACTTCTCGGCTTTGTGGATTTTGATTGCCAACGGCTGGATGCAAAACCCCACCGGCGCAGCATTGAATCCACAAACCATGCGCATGGAAGTGACCAGCTTTGCAGAAGTGTTGTTCAACAGCGTGGCACAAGCGAAGTTTGTGCACACTGTCTCGGCCGGCTACACCGTGGCAGCCATTTTTGTGCTGGGTGTTTCTGCATGGTACCTGCTCAAAGGGCGCCATACCGACTTAGCCAAACGTTCGATGACAGTGGCAGCCTCCTTCGGTTTGGCTGCGTCGCTGTCGGTCGTGGTGCTAGGCGATGAGTCTGGTTACCTCTCTGGTGAACACCAAAGCATGAAGCTCGCAGCCGTCGAAGCGATGTGGGAAACACAACCGGCTCCCGCCTCATTCACTGCCATTGGTTTCCCAGACCAAGAAGCACGTGAGACCCACTACGCGGTCCATATCCCATGGGTAATGGGCTTGATTGGCACTCGCAGCCTGGATACTCAAATCCCCGGCATCAATGATCTGGTGGTACAAGCTGAAGGCCGCATTCGCAACGGCATGCTGGCTTACGATGCCTTGGAAGAAATTCGCACCTATGGCCACAACGCCATTCCCGCAGAATTGAAGGCCCGATTTGAAGCCCATAGCGGTGATTTGGGCTACGCCCTCTTGCTCAAGCGCTACGTAGACGATCCTCGCCAAGCAACTGCTGAACAAATCGGCAAAGCCGCTTGGGACACCGTGCCACAAGTTGCACCGTTGTTCTGGACTTTCCGCATCATGGTTGGCTTGGGCTTCTTCTTCATCTTGCTGACTGCAACCTTCTTCTGGCTGTCCGCTAAACACCGCCTTGACGCCCACCCTTGGTTACTCAAAGTCGCGGTGTGGAGCATTCCACTGCCATGGATTGCAGCTGAATGCGGCTGGTTCGTGGCCGAGTTTGGTCGCCAACCTTGGGCCATTGAAGGCGTACTGCCTGTGGCCGTTGCCGTCTCCAACCTCAGCGCATCCACCGTGCTGACCACACTGCTGGGCTTTGTGGTGATCTACACCGTACTGCTGATCGTTGAAATGAAGCTGATGCTCAAGGCTATCCGCAAGGGTCCTCAGCTGGACGCACAGGACATTGAAGAGAACAAAACCTCTCCATACGCCCTGCCCCAACAACCAGTGACTGCCTGAACATCCCTATTGAAACGGAGTAACACACCATGATTCTTCATGAACTCATAAGCTACGACGTGCTACGCGTCATCTGGTGGCTGCTGCTGGGCATTTTGCTCATCGGCTTTGCCTGCACCGACGGTTTTGACTTGGGCGTGGGCACCTTAGGCACTTTTGTAGCCAAAAACGATGCCGAACGCCGCGTCGTTCTTAACACCACTGGCCCAATCTGGGAAGGCAACCAAGTCTGGTTGATTCTGGGTGGCGGCGCCATTTTCGCTGCCTGGCCTCAACTGTACGCGGTCTCTTTTTCAGGTTTTTACCTGGCCATGTTTGCGATTCTGTTCGCCTTAATCTTGCGCCCCGTGGGTTTCAAATACCGCAGCAAGATTGAAAACCCCACATGGCGCAGCACTTGGGACTGGTGCCTGTTCATCGGCGGTTTTGTGCCATCACTGATTTTCGGTGTTGCTATCGGCAACGTATTACAAGGCGTGCCATTCCGTCTTGCTCCTGACATGCAAATCTACTACGACGGCACCTTCTTCGGCCTGCTCAATCCGTTTGCAGTGCTGTGCGGTTTGGTGTCGGTTGCCATGCTCGTTACCCACGGTGCCGCATGGTTGCAGCTCAAAACCACCGATGCAGTACAAGCCCGCAGCCGCAAAGCTGGCTTGGTCGCAGCACTGGCAACGCCTGTGCTGTACATCCTAGCTGGCGTGTTGATGTATTTGTTTGTTGACGGCTACCGCTTCACCAGCGAAATCATCACCACAGGTCCATCCAACCCCATGATGAAAACGGCAGAAGGCGGCATCGCACAAATGTGGTTTGCCAACTATGCTGCAGCACCGGTGCTGTGGCTGGTTCCTGCCATCGGTGTGCTGGGCTCGCTGGCGGCCGCATGGGGCTTTGCGAACCGCAAAGAAATCCTGACCTTGCTGGCCAACGGTGTTGCCATTGCAGGCATCATCTTGAGCGTCGGTGTCTCGATGTTCCCATTCATCCTGCCTTCGTCAATCTTGCCTAACGCCAGCTTGACCGTATGGGATGCATCATCAAGCCATATGATTTTGTTCATCATGCTGGTGTGCGTCATCATCTTCCTGCCCATCATCTTGGCCTACACCAGCTGGGTGTACTCCGTCATGCGCGGCAAAGTCACAACCGATGAAATCAAAGAAGGTCGCGGCCACGCTTACTAAGCAGCCTGCAACCAATACGAAAGGATTACAACTATGTGGTATTTCGCCTGGCTTCTAGGCCTTCCAGTTGCCGCGTTCTTTGCGGTGTTGAACGCAATGTGGTATGAAATGACTGAGGACGACATCAAACGTCGAAAACAAAACCGCTGATAGGTAAACGTCCAGCCCACTGCCGCATTCATGCAGCAGTGGGTCAAGGGCCACGATAGCCGTGAGAAATTGGGCATGCTGCCCGATTTCTCACGGCTTTTTTATGTCATCAGTTTTCATGCCATTCAGCGTAAGTTGGTCACTTCAGGCAAAGGCACTTGTGTCGCAAATTTCGCCCGTTTAGTCGCAAAGTACGCCTTCACGTTGCGCACGTGGCGTGACTGATTCAAGACGCGCTGCGTCAATTGCTGGTAATGCGCCATATTCAAGGTCTGCACGACCAAGACAAAGTCCGGCCCAGAAGCCACGCGCCAGCATTGCTGCACCTCTTCATGCTGAGCCACTTCCTCTTCAAACGCTTGCAGGGACTCAGCATCCTGCCGGTCCAAGCTCACTTCCACAATGCACACCAAGGCGGCGGGCTGCCCGGTCGCCTGCGCCAGCTTCCACGGGTTGAGCAATGCCACCTGCCGCTCAATCACCCCCGCCTCACGCAGGCGCTGCATGCGCCGCAAGCACGTAGCTGGCGAGACATGCACCAAGGCTGCCAAAGCTTGGTTGCTCAAGGATGCATCGTGCTGGACCAGTTTGAGCAACTTACGATCTATTTCATCAAAATTTTCAATCATAAAAACAATAAATTTGGATTAATATTTCAAAAAACAAATATTAAGAAATTTTATTTCAAATAAATAAAAAATATGAAAGCACATTTTCATTCAAACCCATACGATACGCACACCTCTGCACGGCCATGCTGTCGTGCCCCCTCACGATGAAAGGTTTGCCATGTGTGGAATTGTTGGCGGTGTCGCCCATCAAGACGTTGTCCCCGTATTACTGCAAGGCTTGCAGCGTTTGGAATACCGTGGTTATGACTCCTGCGGCCTGGCCGTGCATACAGCCAGCCTCAACCCCACTTCCGACCAGGGTCTGCACCGCACCCGCAGCACCGCCCGTGTGGCACAACTGCAAACGCAGATTGACGCCGAAAACCTGCAAGCGGCCACCGGCATTGCCCACACACGTTGGGCTACGCATGGCGCGCCATCGGTCGACAATGCCCATCCGCATTTCAGCTTTGGCCCGCATCCTAAAGAGCAGAAAATGCCTGAATCGGCCGCACACATTGCCTTGGTGCACAACGGCATCATCGAGAACTACGAAGTTCTGCGCCGTGAGCTGGAGGCCAAAAACTATATCTTCACCAGCGACACCGATACCGAAGTCGTCGCACACTTGATCGACAGCGTCTACAACGGTGACCTGTTCGACGCCTTGAAAGAAGCCACCACTCGCCTGCATGGCGCCTACGCCTTGGCTGTTATGCACCGTGATGAACCACACCGTCTCGTCGGTGCTCGCGCAGGCTCGCCCCTGGTTTTAGGCGTTGTGACTGGTGATGCGCCCGCGCATTACTTGGCCAGCGACGCAATGGCCCTGTCTGGTGTGACCGATCAAATCATCTATCTGGAAGAAGGCGATCTTGTCGACCTGCAAGCGGGGAAATACTGGATCACCGACGCACAAGGTCGCCCCCTCAACACCGAACAGCGCCCTGTACAAACCGTGCAAGCCTTTGCTGCCGCCGCCGAGCTCGAACCTTACCAGCACTACATGCAAAAGGAGATTTTTGAGCAACCGCGCGCACTGGCCGACACCTTGACCGATGTACTGGAAATCAGCCCCGAGCTGTTTGGCGATGCTGCGCACCGCCATTTCAACGACATCGACTCCGTTCTGATCTTGGCCTGCGGCACTAGCTATTACAGTGGACTGGTGGCGAAATACTGGCTCGAAGCGATTGCAAAAATCCCAACCCAAGTGGAGATTGCAAGCGAATACCGCTACCGCGAATCTGTCCCTACCACTAAGGCTCTGGTCGTCGTCATCAGCCAATCGGGCGAAACTGCCGATACATTGGCCGCCTTACGCCACGCCAAATCGCTAGGCCACGTGCACACCTTGACCGTATGCAATGTGGCCACCAGCACCATGGTGCGTGAATGCGCACTGGCCTACATCACCCGTGCGGGCGTTGAAATTGGCGTGGCCTCCACCAAAGCCTTTACCACCCAACTTGCAGGCCTATACCTGCTTACCTTGGCCCTGGCACAAAACAAACACACTCAAAGCGACGAATCTATCGCGCAACACCTGCACAGCCTGCGCCATATTCCTGCCGCAGTACAAGCCGTACTGGCACTCGAACCGCAGATCATCAGTTGGGCACGCTCTTTCATCCGCATGGACAACGCCCTCTTCCTTGGCCGCGGCGCACACTATCCGATCGCCTTGGAAGGCGCACTCAAACTCAAGGAAATCAGCTATATCCACGCCGAAGCCTACCCTGCAGGGGAGCTTAAACACGGCCCGCTGGCACTTGTGACCAGCGCTATGCCGGTAGTAGTGGTGGCGCCCAACGATGCTTTGCTTGAAAAACTCAAAAGCAATATGCAAGAAGTGCGTGCCCGTGGCGGTGTGCTGTATGTGCTGGCTGATGCCCACACCAGTATTGAAAATAGCGAAGGCATCCACGTCATTCGCATGCCTGAGCACTACGGCGCCTTGAGCCCCATCTTGCACGTCATCCCACTGCAACTATTGGCCTACCACACCGCCTTGGGAAAAGGCACCGACGTTGACAAACCCCGAAACTTGGCAAAAAGCGTCACCGTGGAATGATGCCTGAATTGCCCACTCGTCAATGCCGGGCAGTGCCCATACTGATATGGCAAAAACGTGTTGGCGATCTCCACACAGTCACACGGAGCACAAAAAGAGCATATCCAAGACAGCTCTTGCTGCAATGCGCTTTTAGCGCCCTTGCGCTTGCGTCGCGCTTATGAACACCGCCTGTTTTCTGAAGCTTTGTGCCTTCCCTGCCCAGCCTGCATACCCCATGCAGGCTTTTTTTTATGGTTTTCACCCCAAAACAGCGCAAATTACCTGATTTCAGGGATAGACAAACCCCCAATGCTGCGGCGCAATGAGTATGTATAAATGTTAATCAGCGTGCATTTCTGCATGCTTTACTGCTCACCACCATGCCTATACCCCATTCATTGCTCCTTGCCCCACTGGGGCGCCCATGGTCTGCGGTGTTGCTGGCTACCAGCCTGTGCGCCGTGCTGGGCAACGCTCAAACCTAAACCCAAACCGAAGCCCAGCGCTTGTATGTCAACGCCAACACCCATGCAGGCGGTAATGACGATGGCAGCAGTTGGGACAATGCCTACCGCAACTTGCAAGACGCGTTGGCACAAGCCGCAGCATTGCGCAGCACGGCAGAACAACCGACGGTGGAGATTTGGGTGGCCCAAGGGGTGTACAAACCTGTGGTGCCGAGCAATCTAACCAACGTCACGGACGATGAGCGCAACGCCACGTTCGAACTGCGCAATGGCGTGGCCTTGTATGGCGGCTTT